>UBQX01000019.1 GCA_900467685.1 Hyphomicrobiales bacterium | reverse complement strand
TTTACTTATTGCATAAAAAACCCCGCCGAAGCGGGGTCTTTTGGGCTGTTTCATCAAGCGTGAAACGGGAATTGGTGCCCAGAAGAGGACTCGAACCTCCACACCCTTGCGAGTACCAGCACCTGAAGCTGGCGCGTCTACCAATTCCGCCATCTGGGCGACGGAGTGCGATGTAGTTGGGCAGGCTTGGTCTGTCAACAGCGTTTTTGAAATTTGTGCGACAAAGTGAGGAAACGTGCTCAGCTCTCTTCTGAACCAGCCGAATGACGGTCGGTGTGGCCGAGATCGCGGTCGGGGTCGATGACATCGCGAATGCGTTGCTTGAGTTCCTTCGGGCCGGGAAAGCCGCCGTCGCGCTTGCGCTCCCAGAGGAGTTTGTCGTTGACGCGGATTTCGAAATTGCCGCCTGTGCCCGGTATGAGAGCGACTTCGCCCAGATCCTGACCGAAGGTGGAGAGCAGTTCCTGCGCCATCCAGCCGGCGCGCAGAAGCCAGTTACACTGGGTGCAGTAGAGGATTGTCACGCGGGGCTTGTCGGTCATCGGGCGGCCTTTCGAATCGGTCGGTATTTCAGCGGTCCGGCACATGGGAGACTTCCCAAGCGGCAAAAAATGCTTATGACAAAAACCATCTTCGTTTCAACAAAGGCATCCCATGACCACGTTTGACGTGCTGACAGTCGGCAATGCGATTGTCGATATCATTTCCTCCTGCCCGGAAAGCTTCATCGAAGAGAACGGGATCGTGAAGGGAGCGATGAACCTCGTTGACGCGGACCGCGCCCAGCTTCTCTACAAGAAGATGGGTCCGGCACTGGAAGCCTCCGGCGGCAGCGCCGGCAATACAGCCGCGGGCATCGCCAATCTCGGCGGCAAGGCCGCCTATTTCGGCAAGGTCGCGCGCGATCAGCTCGGCGACATCTTCGCCCACGACATTCATGCGCAAGGCGTGCATTTCGAGACGAAGCCTCTGGAAGGTGCGCAGCCGACGGCGCGCTCGATGATCTTCGTGACGCCGGATGGCGAGCGCTCCATGAACACCTATCTCGGCGCCTGTGTCGAGCTAGGCCCCGAAGATGTCGACGCCAACGTGGTGGCGCAGTCCAAAGTGACCTATTTCGAGGGCTACCTCTGGGATCCTCCGCGCGCCAAGGATGCGATCCGCGAATGCGCCCGCATCGCGCATGAAAACGGCCGGGAAGTCTCGATGACGCTGTCCGACAGTTTCTGCGTCGGGCGCTATCGCGACGAGTTCCTCGACCTCATGCGGACCGGCACGGTCGATATCGTGTTTGCCAACCGCGCCGAGGCACTGGCGCTTTATGAAACCGAAGACTTCGAAGCGGCGCTCAACGCCATTGCCCGCGATTGCAAGCTGGCCGCCGTTACCATGAGCGAGGAAGGCTCCGTGATCGTCAAGGGTGACGAGCGGGTCTATGTTCCCGCCATCCCGGTCGAGAAGGTGGTGGATACGACGGGTGCCGGCGATCTTTACGCGTCGGGATTCCTGTTCGGCTATACGACCGGCCGTGATTTCGCGACCTGCGGCGCGCTCGGCAGCCTGGCCGCCGGCATCGTCATCCAGCAGATCGGGCCGCGCCCGCGCATCTCGCTGAAGGACGAAGCGAAGAAGATCGGCCTTATTTGAAGGCTTCGCCCGGATAGGCGCCCCAGACTTCGCCCTGATGGAGCCAGCCTTCGGCTCCATCGACCTCGGCCTCGCACCAGTCGCCGGTGCATTCCTTGAGCTTGACGAGCACGCCCGGCTGCAACTTGGCGATGACGTTGGCGTCCTTGACGGCGGTACGGCGCAGGTTGACATAGATGTTGTCACCCTTTTCCCGCATCCACGGGGCGGCAACGGCCGTGCGCTGGCCGGAGAGCATGGAATGGTAAACCCAGCCTTCCGTGCCCTCGGCATCGCGGATGCGCCGCCAGTTCTCAAATTCCGCGATGATTTCCACCGGCAGGCCGGGGCGCGTATAGAGCCAGGAGGCTGCATATTGGGTGCCGGGACCGACGCGCATGTTGACGCGGCTAGCCTTCAGGCTGGCAAAGCGCGGCAGCGGAAGGCCGGTCGCCGTTTTCGAGGCTGTCTGGGCGCTGGCATCTGCGGCCTGAACCACACTCCATCCGGCAGCAAGAACGAGAACCGTTGCGAAAATCTGCCGGGATACGCGATTGAAAGCCATTGCGCTGAATTGCCTGTGTTTCGAATTCGATGTGTTCTGACATTTGACAAGGGTGTGACCGAAAGACCTGTGTGAAGACGCCCATCATCACCTTCAGGTGCGAGAAAGGTTTGTCTTCGCTGACGGGTCTGATAAAAATCGGGACGACACCAACGGTCCGGACTGCGGCTGAGCCGCGCTCCGCTCTTAAGGTTGCGACAACTTGGTTAAAGACCTCTGAACAAGGCGATGAAAGCCGATGACAACAAGAAAAAAGCCCAAGGTCTACATCACGCGCAAGCTGCCCGAGGCGATCGAGACGCGCATGCGCGAGCTTTTCGACGCCGAGCTCAATCTGGATGACCGCCCCCGCACGCAGCCCGAACTCGTGGCAGCGGTGAAGAGCGCGGACGTTCTGGTGCCGACGGTGACGGACCGGATCGATGCGGCGCTGATCGAGCAGGCCGGGCCGCAGCTCAAGCTGATTGCAAGCTTTTCCAACGGCGTCGACAATATCGATGTCGAGGCGGCAGCCCGCAAGGGTATCACGGTGACGAACACGCCGAATGCGCTGACGGAAGATACGGCCGACATGACGATGGCGCTGATCCTCGCCGTTCCCCGCCGACTGACGGAGGGCGCGCGCGTTCTCACCGACAATCACGGCGAATGGGCCGGCTGGTCGCCGACCTGGATGCTGGGGCGACGCATCTTCGGCAAGCGCATCGGCATTATCGGCATGGGCCGCATCGGCACGGCCGTGGCCCGGCGCGCCAAGGCCTTCGGGCTCTCGATCCATTACCACAATCGCAAGCGCGTGAGCCCGCAGACCGAAGAGGAGCTGAACGCGACCTATTGGGACAGCCTCGACCAGATGCTGGCCCGCGTCGACATCGTCTCCGTCAACTGCCCCTCGACGCCCGCGACCTTCCACCTCATGTCGGCGCGGCGGCTGGAACTGATGCAACCGACGAGCTTTATCGTCAACACGGCGCGCGGCGACGTGATCGACGAGGACGCGCTGATCAAGAGCATTCGCTCCGGCAAGATCGCTGGGGCCGGCCTCGACGTGTTCGAGAAGGAGCCAAGCGTCAATCCGAAGCTTTTGAAGCTTGCCGAACAGGGTAAGGTCGTTCTGCTGCCGCATATGGGCTCTGCGACGCTCGAAGGCCGCATCGACATGGGCGACAAGGTGATCATCAATATCCGCACCTTCTGCGACGGCCACAGGCCCCCGGATCGTGTGCTGCCGGCGCGTATCTGACACACGCGACGAGGCTTGCTCCGTCTGGATGACGCTCACGAAATCCAATTGACGTTTACGTCAAGGTTATGTAACTGGGAAGAGGCTTGAATAGGCGCGAGTAGCGTCTATTTTAGTTGTAGGCGGGAGGAAACGCCGCGCCCAAAAGGCGAGGCAAGCCATACGGGAGTTGAAATGACACAGGCTGTCACCAATGTTCAAGGTTCGGAAATGTCCCGGCCCTGGTTGAAGTCCTATCCGCCGGGCATGCCCGAAACGATCGCCCCCCCGCCCTATCGTTCACTCGCCGACATGATCGAGCAGAATTGCCGGCGCTATGCGAGCCGCGTGGCCTATGACGGCATGGGCAAGACGCTGACATTTGCAGAGCTGGAAAAGCTTTCGGCGAAGGTTGCGGGATGGCTGCAGGCGCAGGGGCTGAAGAAGGGCGACCGCGTCGCCGTCATGATGCCGAACATTCTGCAGTATCCGGTGGTTGTCAGCGCCATCCTTCGCGCCGGCATGGTCGTGGTCAACGTCAATCCGCTCTATACGCCGCGCGAGCTTGAGCACCAGCTCAACGACTCCGGCGCCAGCGCCATCTTCGTTTTGGAAAACTTTGCCACCACGGTTTCGGCTGTCGTCGCGCGGACCGGCGTGAAGAAGGTCGTCGTTGCCTCGATGGGCGACCTGATGGGCCTGAAGGGCCATATCGTCAATTTCGTCGTCCGCCGCGTGAAGAAGCTGGTTCCGGCCTGGTCGATCCCCGGCCATATTCCGTTCAAGTCGGTCATCTCTGCCGGCAAGACGCTTTCGGCGGTCGATATTTCCCCCAGCGACATCGCCTTCCTGCAGTATACGGGCGGCACCACGGGCGTCTCGAAGGGCGCAACGCTGCTGCACTCGAACCTGCTCGCCAATATCACGCAAAACGTCATGTGGATGAAGCCGGCGGAGGGCCGCAAGGCATTTCCCGACCAGCTCGTCTATGTCTGCGCATTGCCGCTCTACCACATCTTCGCGCTGACCGTGAACATGTTCATGGCGATGGAACAGGGCGGGCTGAACATCCTGATTGCCAATCCGCGCGACATTCCGGGCTTCGTCAAGGAGATCAGCCGCTACAGGTTCAACGTCCTGCCGGGCCTCAACACGCTCTTCAACGCATTGGCGAACAACGAGGACTTCAAGAAGCTCGACTTCTCCGGCCTCATCCTGACGCTGGGCGGCGGCATGGCCGTGCAGCGCCCCGTAGCCGATCTCTGGCAGAAGGCGACAGGTTGCTTCATTGCTGAAGGCTATGGGCTTTCGGAGACCTCGCCGGTTGCCACAACCAACCGCGCTGACGGCACCGAATATACCGGCACGATCGGCCTGCCGGTTCCGTCGACCGATATCGACATCCGCGACGATGATGGCAACAGCCTGCCGCTGGGTGAAGCGGGCGAAATCTGCATCCGCGGGCCGCAGGTCATGGCGGGCTACTGGAACCGGCCGGAAGAGACAGCCAAGGTGATGACGCCGGACGGCTTCTTCCGCTCGGGCGACATCGGCTTCATGAACGCCGACGGCTATGTGAAGATCGTCGACCGCAAGAAGGACATGATCCTCGTCTCCGGCTTCAACGTCTATCCGAACGAGATCGAAGAATTCGTCGTAACCATGCCGGGCGTGCTGGAATGCGCCGCCATCGGCGTGCCGGACCCGCATTCGGGCGAGACCGTGAAGCTCTTCATCGTCAAGAAGGACCCGAACCTCACCGAAGCCGACGTGAAGGCCCATTGCGCTGAAGGGCTGACCAACTACAAGCGCCCGCGCTACATCGAATTCCGCGACAGCCTGCCGAAGTCGAACGTCGGCAAGATCCTCCGCAAGGAACTCAGGGGCTGATAGAGATAACGCCGCCGCCTCGTAAGAGAGCGGCGGCGCTTCCTCTCTCGATTGAACCGGCACCAAAATTGTAATACATTTTGGTACAGATGGCTTCGAGATCGAGTGGAGACGCGTAATGGCTCGCAATACCTCTGTTACGCTGGGAGAACATTTCTCCGAGTTTATCGATGAGCAAGTCCAGGCTGGCCGCTATGGCTCGACCAGCGAGGTTGTTCGCGCTGGACTACGCCTTCTCGAAGAACATGAAGCGAAAGTTCGGGCCCTGCAGCAGGCGTTGATTGTCGGCGAGCAGTCGGGCGAACCGAAGCCCTTTGACTTCGCTGCCTTTAAAGCGCGCAAGCGCGCCGACTTCGAAGGCCGATGAAAGCGCTCGTCTTCTCGCCCGCGGCCGAAATCGATCTGGCGGACATCTGGGACTACAGCGCGGCGACCTGGGGTCCGGATCAGGCGGACCGATACACGGACGAGATCGAAGAGACCTGTGAGCAGCTCGCATCAGGACAGAAACGAGGTCGCCCCGTCGATGTCCGCAGCGGCTATCTGAAATATGCCACGGGATCACACATGCTCTATTTTCGCGATCTGGGCAGCACTCTGGAAATCATCCGCATTCTCCACCAGCATCAGGATGTCAGCCTGAACTTGCCGGAGTGAACACCGAGGCGGGAAAAACGATCGCCGGGCGGCAAAACAGAAAGGACCGCTTTCGCGGTCCTCGTGTCTGTCAAGCGTCCGTTCTCACTCCCACTCGATCGTGCCCGGCGGCTTCGACGTCACGTCGTAGACCACGCGGTTGACGCCCTTGACCTCGTTGATGATGCGGGTGGCCGTGCGACCCAGGAAAGCCATGTCGTAGGGGAAGAAGTCGGCGGTCATGCCGTCGACAGAGGTGACGGCGCGCAGTGCCAGAACGCGATCATAGGTGCGGCCGTCGCCCATGACGCCGACGGTCTGGACAGGGAGCAGGACCGAGAAGGCCTGCCAGATCTTGTCGTAGAGGCCGGCCTTGCGGATTTCCTCGATATAGATCGCATCCGCCTTGCGCAGGATGTCGAGCTTTTCCCGGGTCACGCCGCCCGGCAGGCGGATGGCAAGGCCCGGGCCCGGGAACGGGTGACGGCCGATGAAGCTTTCCGGCAGGCCAAGCTCGCGACCGAGCGCACGGACCTCGTCCTTGAAGAGTTCGCGCAGCGGCTCAACGAGCTTCATGTTCATGCGGTCCGGCAGGCCGCCGACATTGTGGTGGCTCTTGATGGTGACCGAGGGGCCGCCCGAGAAGGAAACGCTTTCGATGACGTCTGGATAGAGCGTGCCCTGCGCGAGGAAACGCACCGGACCCTTGCCGTCGGTGGCGATCTTGCGGGCTTCTTCCTCGAAGACCTCGATGAAGAGGCGGCCGATGGTCTTGCGCTTGGTTTCCGGATCGGCCTCGCCTTCGAGCTGGCCGATGAAGAGGTCCGATGCGTCCACATGGACGAGCGGAATGTTGTAATGGTCGCGGAACATGCCGACCACCTGCTCGGTCTCACCCTGACGCATGAGGCCGTGATCGACATAGATGCAGGTCAGCTGGTCGCCGATGGCTTCATGGATCAGCACGGCGGCCACGGACGAGTCGACACCGCCGGACAGGCCGCAGATGACGCGTTCCTTGCCGACCTGATCGCGGATCTTCTGCACCATTTCGGCGCGATAGGCGGACATGGTCCAGTCGGCATGGAGGCCGACGATCTTGTGCACGAAATTGGCAATCAGCTTGCCGCCATCGGGCGTGTGCACCACTTCCGGGTGGAACATGGTCGTGTAATAGCGCTTCGCCTCGTTGACGCAGATGGCAAACGGCGCGTTTTCCGAAACGCCGATGATCTCGAAGCCTTCCGGCGCCTGCGTGACGCGGTCGCCATGGCTCATCCAGACCGGATATTCGCCGCCCACTTCCCAGAGACCGTCAAAGAGCGGAGAGCTCTTGAGGATCTTCACGTCCGCGCGGCCGAATTCGGCCGCATGGCCGCCTTCAACGACGCCGCCGAGTTGCACGGCCATGGTCTGCTGGCCATAGCAGATTGCCATGATCGGGATGCCGGCATCGAAGACTTCCTGAGGCGCGCGCGGGCTGCCCTCGCGGGTGACGGAATCCGGACCGCCGGAGAAGATCACGCCCTTCGGCTTCAGCTTCTGAAATCCTTCGCCCGCCTTCTGGTACGGCCAGATTTCGCAATAGACGCCGGTCTCGCGAATGCGCCGGGCAATCAGCTGCGTGACCTGGCTGCCGAAATCGATGATGAGGATGGATTCAGAGTGGGCGTCGTGTGACATGAACAGCCTTTGCTAGAAGGCCCGGAGGTCGATGCCACCGGGCAGGGGCTCCAAAACCCGCCCTTACAGCATCAGGCTCCCGTTGTCCAAGGCCTCTTCGATCAGGCGGACCGCTTTTGCCAGTTTTTCGTCGATGACATGGAGATATTCCGTCCAGTCGCCGACATGTTTCAGCTCTTCCTTGCCGTCGGAAATTCCGCGAAGCCCGATCAGCGGGATGCCGAAATGCTGGGCGGCGCGCATGACTGCAAAGCTCTCCATGTCGACCATCTCCGCGTCGATTGCGTCATAGGCAGCGCCGGAGACAATGTTGGCCCCGGTGGAGAGCCGGGCGGACGGGATGCCCGCGACCTGAAGCGGCAGCGGAACTTCCTTCGGTAGATCGAGGAACGGCGTCAGCTCCTTCTCGAAGCCCAGCGCCGAGGCATCCATGTCGCGATAGCTGACCGAGGAGGCCTGATAGACTTCGGTCTGCTCGAGCGTTGCAGAACCGGCCGAACCGAGGGAGACGATGAGTTCCGGCTTGTGTCCGGTCGCGTCCAGCCGCGCCAGCGCCGCCGTCAGCACCACCGCCGCCTCGACCGGGCCGACGCCGGTCATCAGCGGATCGATATGACCACGCAGATGCGTGCCATATTCGGCATCCACCGCCATGACATAGAGGATGCGCTTGCCCGCAACGGTCTTGAGTTCGAAATCCATGGATCATGCCGCCTGTTGAAATCGCGCGGACGGTGCCACGTCATCGTAAAGCAGGCAAGGTGACAGGGGCAAGATCAGCCGATCCGGACGACGTGCTGGTCCCAGTTGACCGGCGACTGACGCCCGTTGAAGAGACCGCTCTCCGTGGAAATGCCGAAACCGTGCGGACCTGAGGCAACACCAGATGCGCCAGCGAGCTTCTCTTCGCGGACCAGCGAGCCCGTCGCCACATCGAGCACCACGTAGGAACCGCCGCGCGGCGATGTCGCGGCGACGAGGCCTTCCTTGCGGTTGACCGCAATGGCGCCGACATAGTTCGCCATATTCCGCGCCGTCTGTTCAGGCAGGTAGATGAACTCAATGGGCTCGCCACGGCTGAATCGGCCAATCAGCGGGGGCGTGTCATCGTGAGCCCCCTCATACTGGCAGGCAAACCACACCTCTTCATTACCCGAAAGCGCGATGTGGCGGGTGGAGAGCTGCCTGAGCTCGGCCGGCAGTTCGTGTTTCTCGATGAGCGAGCCGGTTGCCGTGTCGATCAGAGCCAACGAAGGCTCCATATGACCAAGGTTGAGCTTGGTGCGACCGAAATCCGGGTGGGTCTCGATACCGCCATTGGCGGCGATCAGCACCTCGCCGTCGAGGCTGATGGACAGATCGTGCGGACCCACGCCATAGGTCGGATATTCACCGATGCGGGTGAAGTCGCTGGTCGCGTCGTAGATGCCGATGACGCCGCGCGCATTGTCGAAGTCGTTCTCGCTGGCATAGAGCACCCGCCCGTCGCGGGAGAACGTGCCATGACCATAAAAGTGGCGCCCTTCCGGCGAGACGATCACGACGGGGGCCGAGCGGCCATTCAGGTCGAAGATCGCCGCGAACGTGCCGGGCCGGCGGGCAAAGGCAACGACGCGGTTGTAGTTACGGTCGAAGGCCAGGCCGTGCGCGCGCTTGGGCAGCGGCGACCGGTCGATGATCGTGCCATCCTCGGCCAGCGTGGCGAGCCCGAAACTTCCGCGCTCATCCATGAAGGCGGCAGCAAAGACGGCATCAGTCCGCTCCAGCGCAAGAAGCTGCCGTGGCGCAAGGCCTGCGAGAAAGGCGCTGCCGGCGGCCCGGATGAAGCTGCGCCGGCTGAGAAGCGGGCTGCGCATGGATCAGTCTCCGTCGGAGAAGGTGAAACCGGCGGCAAGGCCCATCGCCCGGCCGTAATCATTATTCAGCCGGGCCTGCAGGTCGGCGACCGTCATGATAAGGAATTCAAGCCGCGAATGTGTCTTCTCGTCCGCCAGCATCTTGTCCACCGGCATATCGAGCTTGGCGGCCGTCGAGATCGCGGTCTTGAACTCGAAGTTGATGTTCGTCGTAATGGCAGAGCCTTCGCCACGAATGATGTATTGCATGCCGCTCAGGTCCCAGAAGGCCTGCAGGCCCTTGAGATTGTCCTCGACAGACGTCAGCGTAAGGCCCGAGCGCCAGAAGAGCGCCCTTTTCGGGTTCGCGCCGCCCTCTCCGGACGAAAAGATCATCAGGCGCTTCTCGTTCGTCGTTTCGAGCCCGCGCACGAGAATGCCAAGCAGGGCAATCAGAGCCTCCTCGCCGTTGCGGAAGACCGGATTGTCGGCGCCCGGTTTGCGCCACTTGTCGGCAATGCCGTCCGGCGCGTTCCAGGCGTCGGAAAGCTCGCCTGCCAGAAGCGCAATGTTGGACGCAATCGCGCGTCCGGCGTGGCAGCGGAAATTGTCCTTGCCGGCGGACAGCTCTTCGCTGCCAGTACCGGCCAGAACATATTCCAGCCCCGTCAGGCCCTGGACGGCGACACTCTTGGCCTTCATCGAGGCGCCGGCAATCTCGTTCTCGTCCTTGGAGGCCAGAAGTGCCTGCACCTGCTTCAGCGCCAGGCCCTTGCGATCGGGGAAGAAAAGGATGCGCTCGAACATGTTGTTGTCGAGCACCGGTCCGTCTCGCAGGACCTCGATGCGCGACCAGGCGGAAACGAGGTCGGCAAAGGCCTTCCTTGCACCCTCATAGGAGGCTGCATCGTTGGCTATGCAAAGCCTGTTCATCGCCGCACCAGAGGCCTCGGCGGCATTGCGGAAGCTGCTGTAGCCGGGAATGATGACCTCATCGACCGCCCGCTGCATGACCGGCTGGATCTCCGCATCGCTGACAAAGGCCGCCTTCGCGCCCGGTGCAAACGCCGTCACGACAGCGGCAGTGAAGAGAACGGCGATAGTTTTCATTACAGTGATCCCAGAAATTGCAGCAGTTTCTGCCGGTCGGATTTCTCCATGCCGGCATAAGCATTGCGGGCGCGCGCACCCTCGCCGCCATGCCAGAGAATGGCTTCTTCCAGCGTGCGCGCCCGGCCATCATGCAGATACGCCTGATAGCCGTTGACGGTTTGCGCGAGACCTATACCCCAGAGCGGGACGGTGCGCCAATCCCGACCTGTCGCTTCGCCCACCTGTTGTCCATCGGCCAGTTCCTCGCCCATGTCATGCAGGAGAAGATCGCTATAGGGCCAGATCAACTGGAATGCATGCTGTGTTTCGGCCGCGGTGCGGGCCGTGACGAATTTCGGTGTGTGGCAGCTGGCGCAGCCGGCCTGATAGAACAGCGCCTTGCCGGCCAGCACATCCGGCTGGTCGACATCGCGCCGCGCCGGCACGGCGAGGTTGGCGGTGTAGGCTGTCAAAAGGTCGAGGATCGGATCAGGCGCTTCCGTGTCGCCGAGGCGCTTCTGCACGCCGGTGGGCATCTTGCGGCAGGCGGTTTCGGCCTCCGTGCAATCGCCATAGGGGTCGGGCGCGTCGGGAGAGGAAATGCCGATATCGCTCGAAAGGGCGGCAGCGGCCTGCGCGCGCACCGTCGGGTTCTGCGCCTTCCAGCCGAAGCGGCCTATCACGATCTCGCCGCTCTTGGGGTCGCGGACGAGATTGGGCCGGCCGTGGATACCGCCGCCGGCCTTTGCCTGGCGCTCTGCGCCTGCCAGAATTTCTGCCTCCGGAATGGCTTCCAAGAGCCCCATGCCGGCAAGGCTCTGGGCGATGCGCGGCGAAAGCGTGGTTTGCGGGTCGAGCGGGCCATAGGCATGATCGGCAACCGCGTAGCTCGGCGCGCGCAATGTCACCGTCTCGCCCCCGGCGAGCGTGACGATCCTGTCCTTGTAGGAGATGACCGCGCGGCCCTCGCCTTTCAGGCCGGTGACGCCCTGGTCCTGCAATTGCTGGCCATAGACCGGATCGGGAAAGTTCAGATGCTCATGTGCGGCAAGTGCGGCACGCTCGGCATCGTTGGCCGGGGTCTTCGCCAGGCGAAACATAAAGGACTGACTCTCCGCCCCACCTTCCGGCGGGCGACCTCGCCCGTCGCGAAGATGGCAGCTCTGGCAGGAGCGCGCGTTGAAGAGCGGGCCGAGCCCGTCTGAGGCCTGCGTGGAGGATGGGGCCTGCGCCCACATCTTCTTGAACAGGGCAAAACCGAGCCGGAAGCGTTCGACGCCCGCGTCGTCCAGTGTCGGATCGGGATGGCTCATCGCCTTGGCGTCGGCCTTGCCGGGAAAGGTGCCGGCGCCGCCCGAGAGATTTTCATGCGGTTCCGGCCGGCTGAAATCGGTCGTCGGAGCCGTGACGGCGCGCACGCGCGCGGCATCGGCTGCGGAATATCCGCTCTCGGCGGCCAGGGACGGCGCGATGCCGCTTGCAAAAACGCCGACGGCCCCTGCTGTGAGGCAGAGGGCCGTGACTTGCGCCCAAAGACTGAGGCGGGGGGGCCGGAAGGCCTTGGGCGAAGCGGTTTTGGACATCGCGTATACAGCCGGCCTGCGAGAGACCGGCTCTCCCGATCTCACTTGAAGACCGCGTTCGGGTCGTCGAGGCTCTTCGACGTGCCGACCTTGATTTCGTCGAGGCCAAGCGCGGTGACAGTGCGCTGGATCGACTTCGTCTGGTCGATGAGGCCGTCGATGGCCTTCTGAACGGTGGCGTTGCCTTCCTTGTTGCCTTCGGCAATCATCTGGTCATAGGCCTCGACCGTCTCGCCGCGCTTCTTCAGCGCTTCCATGGCGGCCATGGTGACGTCGAGCTTGCCCTGCAGTTCCTTGGCAACGGCCGGATCCTTGGCCTGGAGCAGGTCGCGGATAGACGGACCGGTCATCTTCTTCCCGTCGAGGCGGGTATATTCGCCGGTATAGCCGGTCATGATGCCGACCATATCGTAATAGTGCGAGTTGAAGGTGTTGTCGGAGAAGCAGTCCTGCTCCTCTTCCGGATCGTGCAGCAGCAGGCCGAGCTTCATGCGCTCGCCGGCAAGCTCGCCATAGGAGAGCGAGCCCATGCCGGTCAGCAGCGCGGTGAGACCCGCCTTCGGATTCTCCGTCAGCACCTTGGCGGCATCACCATCCGGCTCGAAGTTCTTGACCATGTCGGCAAGGTCGGAGACCAGAAGCGACGAGGCCGAACGCAGATATTCCGCGCGGCGATCGCAATTGCCGTGCGTGCAATTCTTCAGGTCGTAGTCGGTGAAGGGACGATTTCCGGCGCCCGGACCGGTGCCGTTCAGGTCCTGGCCCCAGAGCAGGAATTCGATAGCGTGATATCCGGTCGCCACGTTGGCATCGATGCCGTCGGCCGAATGGAGCGTGTTTGCCAGGAAGTCCGGCGTGAGATGCGAGGCATCGACCGGCTTGCCGTTGATGGTGATCGTCTTGTTGGCAATGACGTTGGCCGTGTAGAGCGGGTTCTCGTCGCGTTCGGTGCCGTAGGAGGCGGTATCGACATAGTCGATCAGGCCTTCGTCGAGCGGCCAGGCATTGACCTTGCCTTCCCATTCATCGACCACCGGATTGCCGAAGCGATAGTGCTCGGTCTGCATATAGGCCGGACGGGCGGCAATCCAGGCGGCGCGCGCAGCCTTGAGGCCGGCTTCGGACGGAGCTGCGAGAAAGGCATTGATCGCCTTGTCGAGCGCCTTGGCACCGTTCAGCGCGTCCTCGTAATCGGCATGAGCGATGTCGCGGTAATGTGCGACAACGGCTGCAGGATCTGCGCCGGCTGCCTGAGCGGCAAGGGGTTGCGTCGCGGCAGCGGCGACCATGACCGCGCCAGCCAAGAATTGTCTCATCGTGAAAGCTCCTTGCGAGGGCCGGACGGCCTCGTTCGTACGGCGCTTTCATGACTCACAAATAAACTTGTGTCAAATACTCTTGTTTTGAACGATTCCAGACTCTTCGTCCGCGATCAGGACCGGCGCTGGAGCATGCAGAAATAGAACCCGTCCGTGTCGCTCGTGGCGGGCGAAAGCGTGATGCCGGCTCCGCCTGCGTTCAGCGGCGCGACGGCAGTCTGCCCCGTGAGCTTTGCGAAATCGTCCTGCGACGAACGCAGTTCAAACCCCGGATGATCGGCGAGGAAGGCTCTCACCTGTTCCTGGTTTTCCTGCGGCAGAAGCGAACAGGTGACGTAAGCCAGATGTCCGCCGGGGCGCACATAGGCGGATGCGGCCTCGAGCACCTCGCGTTGCTGGGCAACGCGCTCGCCAAGGTTCTTTTCCGTCAGCCGCCACTTGGTGTCCGGACGCCGGCGCCAGGTGCCCGTCCCGGTGCAGGGCGCGTCGATCAGCACGCGGTCGAGTTTTCCAACGAGTGGCTTCAACGCGCCCAGACCGTCATGAACCTGGACGTTGCGCGTTCCGGCGCGCTTCAGGCGCTCGATGATCGGGGAAAGCCGCTTGCGGTCGGCATCATAGGCGTGGATCTGGCCCTTGTTGTGCATGATGGCCGAAAGCGCCAGGGTCTTGCCACCGCCGCCCGCGCAATAGTCCAGGACCTGTTCGCCTCCTTCGGCCATGACAAGGCCGGCGACAAGCTGCGAGCCCTCGTCCTGCACCTCGAACCAGCCCTTGGCGAAGGAAAGTTCGGCCGTCACATTGGGGAGCCGGTCGGAGAGCTTGCCGGCGGCAACGCGCACGCCCTGCGGCGCAAGGCTACAGGCTTCGGCGCCCGCCCGCTCCAGCGCCTTCACCACCTTGTCGCGATCCGCCTTGAGCGCATTGGCGCGCAGATCGAGCGAGGGCCGCGCGGTGAGCGCCCTGGCTTCGGCCAACCAGTTGTCACCGAAATTGCGTTCGAAGGAGGAAACGACCCATTCGGGGATATCGCCCTGGACGTGGAGTGGTGCGTCTGCAATCTGCCGATCGCCGAGTGCCTTGATCTGCTCTTCGGGGAGCGGGGCCGGCGCAAAGCGGTCGCCCTCAAGTTCGGCAGAAAGCGTCTCCGGGCTGAAGCCCCACTGGCGGAACATCACCGCGTAACCGAGCGTCAGCGCGCTGTCATCGTCGAGAAGCCAGGCATGGGACAATTTCATCCGCAGCGCATCATAGACGATGTTGCCGATCGCGGCGCGGTCGCCGGAACCGGCGAAGCGGTGGGACAGGCCCCAGTCCTTCAAGGCGTCGGCAACGGGGCGTCGTCTCGTCTCGATATCCTCAAGAACCTCGATCGCTCCTGCGAGCCGCCCGCCAAGTCGCATGATTGCCTGTCTCCGTCTTTGCCCTTCGGGGCCATGTCAGCGCTTCGTTAGCGGTGAAATGGCGCAAGAGCAAGCTCGGCCGATCGGCAAGGCTCAGCCGATGACTTCGTAGCAGACCTTGGCCGTGCCGCTGCTGACCATGTTGAGCGAGCTGGCCGCGCCCTTCGAGAGATCCAGAACCCGGCCGCGGATGAAGGGGCCGCGATCGTTGACGCGAACGACGACACTCGAGCCGTTGCGCATGTTGGTGACCTTGAGTTTGGTTCCGAAGGCGAGAGAGCGATGCGCTGCCGTCAGTCGGGAGGGGTTCATGCGTTCGCCGGAAGCCGTCTTGGAATGTAGCGCATACCAGGAAGCGCCACCGCAGCCGCGGGCATATGCCTCTCCGGTTGCAGACACCAGGCCAAGACCCATGAGAAGGCCCGTGGCCAAAGTGCGAAATCGGAATACCATTTCTGTAACTCTCCAGATGAGGAAAACTTTTCTCTGGGAGGAGCTTCAACGGGTCAAAAATGGCCGAAAAGTGCCACAACCGTTCACGGAAAGTTACAGACTGAAATATTTTGCGCAATCGAATTGCGGGAACAAAAGATGGCGCACAAATGCCTTGCGAGATTTTTCGCAGAAGATTCAATGTTTACTATGCGTCCTTCGTGAAGAAAGAGACGAAAATTCCAATTCCACCCACATTCACGAAGAAACCCGCAATTCCTTGCTCAAAATGCACAATGGGAATAAATTCAGGGTTAAAGAACTTATAATTTCGCGTGAAAGTGGTTCACAAACTAGATTAAGGCCGCCAACTGCCACATTTCCAGAGGTTTTCGAGCGAGGTTCGGTAGTCCGGATAGGCAAAATCGAAGCCGAGCGACCGGATTCTGGCGTTCGAGACACGCTTGTTCTCGCCATAGAAGGAGCGTGCCATGGGGCTCAGCTCAGCCGTTTCGAAGTCGGTTTCCGGCGGCGGCGCCACACCCATGAGTTCTGCGGCATAGGCGACAACGTCCTGCGGCGGGGCGGGCTCGTTGTCCGTCACATTATAGATGCCGCCGAGTTTCCGCTCCGCCAGAAAGCGGGTGGCCGCGGCGATATCCTCGACCCGGATACGATTGAAGACCTGGTCCTTCTTGACGATCCGCTTGGCAGTACCTTCGGCGAGGTTGACGAAGCCATTGCGGCCAGGGCCATAGATACCGGAGAGGCGCAGGATGGCGACCGGACGACCCGTGGTTTGCGAAAAGGCCTGCCACCCCTCCTCCGCCTCGACACGTTCGACCGAGCGACGCGACACCGGCTTGCAGGGCGTCTCCTCATCGACCCAGGCCCCATCATGGTCGCCATAGACGCCGACGGTCGAGAGATAGCCGACCCATTCGAGCTTCGGCATCAGGGCGCAGAGCCGCTCCGCCCCCAATTGCAAGAGCGGATCGCCTTCCGCGCCCGGCGCGATGGATTGGACGAGATGCGTGGTCTCAGCGAGCCGGTCGGCCAGTGCCACATCCGGTTCGCCACCACCGTATATATATGAGTGAATGCCGATCGATTTCAGACGCAGCGCCTTCTCGGGCGAGCGCGTCGTTCCGGCAGGGGCGCCGAAGGGTCCGCCACAGGCCTCGGCAATCGCCTTGCCCGAATAGCCGCAGCCGAAAATCGTCAATGTCATCTTGTTATCCCAGCGATTCTAACTCGCCGAGCACTATAGGGTCGCTTTCGTCCTTGGGAAGAGCATTGCGGCCCACCTCCCCGCCTTCAAGGCGAGCGATCGCCCAAAGCGCGGTCGCGCGCACCACCGGGTCTTCGTCCGCCATAAGGTCGCGACAGAGCGTCGTGAGGCGCGCATCACCGGAGTTGCCGGCGGCGATCAGGCAATTGCGGATGAAGCGATTTCGCCCGATGCGCTTGATCGGAGAGCCGGTGAAGAGGCCGCGGAAGGCCGAGTCGTCCAACGTGAGCAGAAAGTCGAGCCTCGGCGCTTCAAGGTCCGCCCGCGCCTGCAGTTTCATCTCGCTCGCGGCTCGCGCAAACTTGTTCCATGGACAGGCGGCGAGACAGTCGTCGCATCCATAGATGCGGTTCCCCATCGCCGTGCGGAATTCAGCATCGATCATGCCCTTGTGCTCGATGGTGAGATAGGAAATGCAGCGCCGCGCGTCGATCCGGCCGGGAGCGGGAAAGGCTTGGGTCGGGCAGGCATCGAGGCAGGCGCGGCAGGAGCCGCAATGATCGCGCTCGGGTTCGTCGGGCGCGATCTCCGCTGTCGTGAAGATGGAACCGAGAAAGAACCAGGAGCCAAGATGGCGGCTGACGAGATTGGTGTGCTTGCCCTGCCAGCCCAGCCCGGCTTGCATCGCCAGCGGTTTTTCCATCACCGGCGCGGTGTCGACGAAGACTTTCACGTCAGCGCCCGAGCGGCTCGCGATCTTGCCGGCGAGTTCCTTGAGCTTGCCCTTTATAATGTCGTGATAGTCGCGATTGCGGGCATAGACGGAGATGTTGCCGCGATCCGGCATGCGGGTCGTAGTCAGCGGATCGCTGTCCGGCCCGTAGTTCATCGCCAGAACGATGACGCTCTTCACGTCAGGCCACAGCGCTTTCGGATCGGCGCGGCGTTCGGCCGTCTCGACCATCCAGTCCATGCTGCCATGATAGCCGGCGCCGACAAAGCCGGCGAGATGTTCTGCCAATTGCTCCGATGCATAGGCGGGCGCGATACACGCAGCAGAAAAGCCGAGACGGATCGCCTCGGCCTTGATGAACGTTTTCAGCTTGTCTTCTGCTTCGGCCATGACCGGACTTTACCGGTTCGGGGCCGGTCCCGCGAGATCAGAAATCGAGATCGGCATAATGCGAGACGGGGGTGACGCCACGGACGCGCTCGGTCAGCAGCGGGCGGAACGAGGGGCGCGACTTGATGCGCTGATACCAGTCGCGCGCCTGCGGGGCTTCGGCCCAGGTGATTTCACCGAGATAATCGAGTTCGGAGAGTGCGGCAGCGGCGGCGAGGTCGGCATAGCTCAACCGGCTTCCGGCAAGATAGCTGCGCGAGCCGGCGAGCCAGGAGATATATTTGAGATGCTGGCGGATATTGCCGCGCGCCATGCGGAGAATTTTCGAGTCCGGCGCGCCGCCGCCGAGTGTCGGCGGCATCTGCAGCTTGAAGATACGCTCGCGCACCAGCGGCTTCGTGACATCCGCTTCCATCTTGACGAGGAACCACTCGACAAGCCGGCGAATTTCGGCGCGCTGGAACGGATCTTCGGCGAGCAGCCGCTTGTCGCGCTTGAGAATGCCGGAGGTCTCGTCGAGGAATTCGGAAATGACCGAGGCGCCGCACAGTACGCGCATGTTGTCGTCCACCAGCACCGGCAGGGTGCCTGCCGGATTGAGCCTGATGAAATCCTTGCGCATCTCCCACGGCTGTTCTTCCGTCAGCTCGACGGGCAAACCATATTCCCCGAGCACCAGGCGGATAAACCGCGAGGCGGATGACATGGTGTGATGATAAAGTACTGGCATTGGTCCCGTTTCGGTCCGGCTTCGGCGCTCCTGGGGTGGCTCGCCCGCATTCGTTTACAAAATCCTAGCGCCCAGGGTTTAAGAAAAGCTATAGCTTTTGCCAAATCCACGATTCGCCCATCCTTTGGCATCTTCAAATCTCACAAAGAGGTCATTTCATGACAGTCCGCTCTGAATGATCCGGCAGGCAGCATCCTTGCGCCCTCCTCCCCGGCCGGGATTTGCATTCCCAGATCACCTTTCAGCGGCTGCCCAACTGCAATCATGGTCCCACGGAGACATCGATGGACTATATCAATGCAATTCTTCTCGGCATCATCGAAGGGATCACGGAGTTTCTCCCGATCTCCTCGACCGGTCACCTGCTGATCGCGGAACAGTGGCTCGGCGCGCGCTCCGACATGTTCAACATCGTCATCCAGGCCGGCGCGATCCTTGCCGTGACCTTCATCTACTGGCAACGCATCATGTCGCTTCTTCTCGGCTTTCGGGATCCGAAGAACCGCGACTATCTGCTGAAGCTGATCGCCGCCTTCGTCATCACGGCCGTTCTCGGCCTCGTCGCCACCAAGCTCGGTTTCAAGCTGCCTGAAAGCGTTGTGCCGATCGCCTGGGCGCTGATCATCGGCGGCATCTGGATGATCGTGGCCGAACAGATTGCGTCGCGGCGTCCGGAAAGCTCCATTATTACCTGGCCCGTCGCCATCATCGTTGGCCTCGCGCAGATCGTTGCAGGCATCTTCCCCGGCACGTCGCGGTCTGGCGCAACCATTTTTGCGGCCATGCTTTTCGGCACCGGCAATCGCGCCGCTGCCACGGAATTCGCCTTCCTGGTCGGCATTCCGACCATGTATGCGGCGAGCGGCTATGAAATCCTGAAGAACCTGAAGGCCGCAAAGCTCGAAAACGCACCGCCGGAGAACTGGACGCTGCTCGGCATCGCTTTCGTCGTCTCGATGATCACGGCCTTCGTGTCCGTGAAGTGGCTGCTCGGCTATATCCGCTCGAACCGTTTTACCGCCTTTGCGATCTACCGCATCATTCTCGGTGTTGCGCTGTTCGGCATGCTCGGCCTCGGCTGGGTTGCCTGAGATCAAGGACGTTCGTCCTCAAACGAAATAGGAAGTTCCCGGCGCTGCCGGGAGCTTCGACCAGATAGCAGCGCGACAGGATTGGAGACGGCCAATGCGCCCTCGGATCATCATGCTGACAGGCGTCACTCACGCCAACCGCCATCAGGTCACCGCCGACGTCAACGATGCTGTTGTCTCCTCGGGCGGCTGGGTGACCGACCACACCTTCTTTTCCAACATCGCCACGAATTTCCGCATGGTGCTGGCCCCCGCCGGACTTGCGCGGTTCCACGAGCTTGTCTTGAAGGCCGGTGTTCATTTGGATGAGGAGAGCGAAGCCGCTCTCGCCGATCTGATTGCCAAAGAAAAAGGCCTGCCGGAAGAACTCCCGACAAGCCTCAATGTCACTTTCATTCACAACGAGCCCGATTTGCGGCGCGAAGTGCCGGCCGTTCCGGGCTAACTTATCTTACGCCAGACCGTCGAACAGCGCCGTCGACAGATAACGCTCGGCAAAGGACGGAATGATCACGACGATCGTCTTGCCGGCATTTTCCTCGCGAGCACCCACCTTGATGGCAGCGCTGAGCGCTGCGCCCGAGGAAATGCCGACCGGCACGCCTTCCAGTCGCGCGACGAGACGGGCAATCTCGAAAGCCTCGTCATTGGTCACCGTGACGACTTCATCGTAGACGGACGTGTCGAGGATCTTCGGCGCAAAGCCGGCGCCGATGCCCTGGATCTTGTGCGGACCCGGATTGCCGCCGGAGAGAACCGGGCTGTCGGCCGGCTCGACCGCGATGACCTTCACCGAAGGCTTCTTTGCCTTCAGGACCTGACCCGTACCGGTGATCGTGCCGCCCGTGCCGATGCCGGACACGAAGATATCGACGCCGCCATCGGTGTCATTCCAGATTTCCTCGGCCGTCGTCTTGCGGTGGATTTCCGGATTGGCTGGGTTTTCGAACTGCTGCGGGATGATCGCGTCAGGCAGCGTTGCGGCCAGTTCCTCAGCCTTGGCAATCGCGCCCTTCATGCCCTTGGGCCCTTCGGTCAGAACGAGTTCTGCACCCAGCAGCGCCAGCATCTTGCGGCGCTCGACCGACATGGTTTCCGGCATGGTGAGGATCAGCTTGTAACCCTTGGCGGCGGCGGCGAAGGCGAGTGCGATGCCGGTATTGCCCGAGGTGGGCTCGACGAGCGTGGTCTTGCCTGGGGTGATCTTTCCCTGTGCTTCCAGGCTCTCGATCATGGCAACACCGATACGGTCCTTGACGGAAGCGATAGGGTTGAAGAATTCGAGCTTTGCGAGAAGGTTCGCCTTCACGCCCTTTTCCTTGGCCAGCTTGTCGAGCCGAACAATCGGCGTGTCCCCGATCGTCTCGATGATCGAACCGTAGACGCGGCCGCGGCCGGGCTTCTTGTCAGCCATGATGTTTCTCCCTGATTGAACCTCTCAGGTTTCAAGATAGGGACAAAAAGGGAGCCTCGCCAGAACCGATTGATCGGGCACAGAGAACGCAAGAGAAAATTCTTCTAAATGGGACGTCGTTTGGAGCAAAACTCGGGGAGCCACTTTGTCTCGCGGCTTGGAAAGTTGCTTAAAATCAATGCCATAATGAGTCCGCTGCCGAAATCAGACGCTCGCGCCATTCAGGCAGCGCGAGCGGCAATATAGACTGCGGTTCCAGCGAGAATTCCGCCCGCCGTGCGGTTGAGCAGTTTCAAAGCCGAGGGTTCCTTCAGGAACTCGCGCGCCTTGGCCGCCAGCAGAATATAGGGAACGAGCACGATGAGGAGCACGATTGCCGTCACGACGACCAGCGCCGCATAATCCTCCTTCCCGATCTCAGTGAGCGGGATCAGAGTCGGCACGAGCGCCACATAAAACAACATGGTCTTGGGGTTGCCGGCCGTGACCAGGAGGCCGGAGAGGAATGAAGACCAGAGGCTCCCTGCCCGTTTCGCCTCGATCTTCTGGCCCAGGAGCCCTGCCGTCCAGAGCTTCCAGGCGATGTAGCCGAGATAGAGCGCGCCCGCGAATTTCAGCACCATGAACGCGGTCGTAAAGGTTTGCGCCACATAGGCAAGACCCAAAACGACCGCCGTGAGATACGCCACGTCGCCGAGGATGAGGCCCAGCCCCATGAAGAAAGTCGGCCTGAAGCCGGAGCCGAGCGCGCGGGCGACAATCGCCGTGATCCCCGGTCCCGGAATGACGGCAGCAACGAAAAGTGCGAAAGCGTAGGTGAGAAGATTGGCGGCGGTCATGATTTGTCTCCCGAATGCTTCATGACTCAGTTGCCGGGAGGAGGCAATCCGGAATCCGGTTCACGGGAGGCGACAGGGTATCCCGATCACACGCCCGTCGAGCCAAACCCGCCGCTGCCGCGCGCGGTGTCGGAGGCTTCCTTCAACTCGACCACCCGAACCTGCGTGACCGGCGCAATCACCATCTGGGCGATGCGCATGCCGCGCTCGATCAGGAACTCCTCTTCCCCGAGATTGATGAGCAGCACCTTCACTTCGCCGCGATAATCGCTGTCGATGGTGCCGGGCGTGTTGAGGCAGGTCAGCCCATGTTTCAGCGCGAGGCCGGAGCGGGGGCGGATCTGTGCCTCGTAACCGCAAGGAATTTCCAGGACGAGGCCGGTGGGCACCAGGGCGCGCTTGCCGGGCATGAGCATCAGCGGCCGGTCTTCCGACACGGCGGCGCGCAGATCCATGCCAGCAGCACCTGCCGTTTCGTAAGCCGGTAGCTCGAGACCGTCGGCGTGGGGGAGGCGGACAAGACCTAAGGTCGGCTCAAGCGTCTGGGTGGCATGAGGATGCATGTTCATCGGCCTCGCTCCGCTCGCTGTTCAGGATCAATGACGAGTGTCTAGCGCGCAGACGTGACGGGTCAATTGAACTTTGCCGCCGAAGCCGGTAGAAGGCGGCCAATTCACAGGATTTGATGTCATATGACCGAGACTTTGGCCGAGGCGGTTTCCCGCCGCCGCACCTTCGCCATCATCGCCCACCCGGACGCCGGCAAGACCACGCTGACGGAAAAGCTGCTGCTGTTCGGCGGCGCGATCCAGCTTGCGGGTGAAGTCAAGGCGAAGAAGGACCGCATCCAGACACGATCCGACTGGATGAAGATCGAGCGCGAGCGCGGCATCTCGGTCGTCACCTCGGTGATGACGTTTGAGTATGAAGGCAATGTCTTCAACATTCTCGACACGCCCGGTCACGAAGACTTTGCGGACGACACCTATCGCACGCTGACAGCAGTCGACGCCGCCGTCATGGTCATCGATGCGGCCAAGGGTATCGAGCCGCGCACGCTGAAGCTCTTCGAAGTCTGCCGCATGCGCGACATCCCGATCATCACCTTCATCAACAAGATGGACCGCGAAAGCCGCGATCCCTTTGAAATCCTGGATGAAGTGGAAGAAAAGCTGGCGCTGGACACGGCGCCGGTGACCTGGCCGGTCGGCCGGTCCAAGACCTTCTGCGGCTCGTTCAATCTCGCCAACTCTACCTTCCGCGGCAGCGACACGCAGGTCGAACCGCTGGCGGTCAACGGTCCGGAAAGCATTGCCGACCGCCTGCCGGAAAACGAGCGCGCCGCCTTCATCGACGAGTTGGAACTGGCCCGCGAGGCCTGCCGCCCGTTCGATCGCGCCAGCTTCCTCGAAGGCCACATGACGCCGGTCTTCTTCGGCTCGGCGCTGCGCAACTTCGGCGTTCGCGATCTCATCAATGCGCTCGGCGCCTTTGCGCCGCCGCCGCGCGACCAGGTGGCCGATACGCGCACGGTTCATGCGGCGGAAGACAAGATGACCGCTTTCGTCTTCAAGATCCAGGCCAACATGGACCCGAACCATCGCGACCGCATCGCCTTTGCGCGCATCTGCTCCGGCAAGCTCGAGCGCGGCATGAAGGCCCGGCTTGCCCGCACCGGCAAGCAGATGGGGCTGACGGCGCCGCAATTCTTCTTCGCCTCGCAGCGCCAGCTCGCCGACACAGCTTACGCCGGCGATGTGGTGGGCATTCCGAACCATGGAACCTTGCGCATCGGCGATACGCTGACCGAGGGCGAGGCGCTGGTCTTCCAGGGCGTTCCGAACTTCTCACCGGAAATTCTCCGCCGCGTGCGTCTCGAAGATGCGATGAAGGCGAAGAAGCTGAAGGAAGCGCTCCAGCAGATGGCAGAAGAGGGCGTGGTGCAGCTCTTCTCGCCGGAAGATGGCTCCCCGGCCATCGTTGGCGTGGTCGGCGCGCTGCAGCTCGACGTTCTGAAGGAGCGCCTGCAGCAGGAATACGGCCTGCCGGTCTCGTTCGAAATGTCGCGCTTCTCCGTCTGCCGCTGGATCTCCGCCGACAATCCCGCCGATCTGGACAAGTTCATCACCACGAAGCGCGGCGATATCTGCCGCGACCTCGATGGCGATCCGGTCTTCCTCGCGCAGGACAGCTTCTCGCTGCGCTACGAGGCCGAGCGCGCGCCGGGGATCAAGATGGTGGCCATCAAGGAATATCACGTCCAGAAGGCGGCGTGATATTGCGGCTCAATCTCCGGGCCGGCCGGGCAGGCCCGGGATCTCGTCCAGCCAGCCCATGGAAGAGCGGCACCAGATCTGGTGCCGCGGCTTCAATTGGCTGCGCTGGTTGATCGAGCCCCAGCGGATCCCGACCACCTCGGCATCCTTGCCCTCGCCTGTCGTATAGATCGGCGAGCCGCAATCGCCGCAGAAGAATTGCAGGCGCAGCGCGCCGTTGTCGGCGCGTTTCTCGTAGCGCCGGGGCGGATTTCCGGTCATCGTGAACTGGGTGGCAGCTGTCGAGACGGTTACGCGGAAGGCCGTACCGGTCAGGCGCTGGCAATCCGTGCAATGGCATATGCTGACGTCATCGGGGTCAATTTCCGCTTCGTAAGTGATTGACCCACAATGACATTGTCCATTGATCTGCATGGCTTTCGCTCCTCTTGCGGCCAGGTGCGGACAGCGCCCATGCTTGCACCTTCTTATAATTGACAGCATAAGCCCTTAAGTAGGTTTTTGTTGCATCAATGGTTGAAGAGCAGAGGGAGAGACATATGCGCGTGATCGAATACAAGGCATTCGGCGATCCGGCCGAGGTTCTGGTTTCGGGCGAACGTCCCATGCCCGAGCCGGGGCCCGGCGAAATCCGCGTCCGCATGACGCTGTCGCCGATCCACAATCACGATCTGTGGACCATTCGCGGAAGCTATGGCGTCAAGCCGCCACTTCCCGCCATCGGCGGCACGGAAGCGGCCGGCGTGGTCGATGCGGTGGGCGATGGTGTCACCAATGTTTCCGTCGGCCAGCGTGTCATGGCGGCAGGGCTTACCGACACATGGGCCGAATATTTCCTCATGAACGCGCAGCGCGCCATTCCGCTTCCGGATTCCGTGCCGGACGAGCTTGGCTGCCAGCTCATTGCCATGCCGATCAGCGCGCTGATGGCGCTGGACGATCTCGGCGTGAAGCCGGGTGAGTGGCTGATCCAGAATGCCGCGACGGGTGCCGTCGGCAAGACGATCGCCATGATCTGCCAGGCGCGCGGCATCAATGTCATCAACGTCGTGCGCCGCGATGCCGGTGTCGGCGAACTGGAGGCGCTGGGGATTTCCAACAATGTCTCGACGCAGGATCCGGGCTGGATGGACAAGGTCAAGATGTTCCCCGGCTCCGATCCTATCCTCTATGCCATCGACAGCGTCGGGGCCAAGGAAAGCGGCCAGCTGATGAGCCTGCTCGGCGAAGGCGCAACGCTCATGTCCTTCGGCACGATGAGCGGCGGCAATATGGAAATCTCCTCCGGCGACCTCATCTTCAAGCAGGCGAAGGTCGTGGGTTTCTGGGGCGCCAAGCGCTCCGGCAAGACCAGCCCCGCCGATTTCGTCCGCATGATTGGAGAACTCATCACGCTTGCCTCCAATGGCCAGCTCAACCTTCCCGTCGAGGATATCTATGGTCTGGAAGACGGTGCGAAGGCGGCCTCCGCCAGCATGGAGCCGGGCCGCAAGGGCAAGGTTCTGATCCGCGGCTGAGCCTTGCCGCATCGCTGAAACGAATACGGGGCGGATAAACCGCCCCGTTTTTTGTATGTCCGTTCTTTTCGCGGCTCAGCTTGCCCGACGATAGGATTGCGCCTGGCTCTGCGCGGCGGATGCGCCGCCGGAAACCCTGAACCGCTCGATCAGCTCCAGCAGCGTGCCGGTGTCGTTGGCGAGCATTTCGGCCGACGCGGTGGTTTCTTCGGCCATCGCCGCATTTTTCTGCGTGGCAAGATCGAGTTCGTTCATCGAAGACGAGATGGAGCGAAGCGTGGTGTCCTGCTCGTTGGCGCGATGCGCGATCTGGATGACGATCTCGTTGGCGCTCTCGACCTGGGCGGAAATCCGCTTCAGCGCTTCACCGGCCTCGCCGACGAGCTGAACACCATCGCCGACCTGTGCCGACGACTTGTTGATCTGTTCCTTGATCTGCTTGGCGGCAGCGGCTGAGCGCTGCGCCAGTTCACGAACTTCCTGCGCGACGACCGCAAAGCCCTTGCCGCTTTCGCCGGCACGTGCGGCTTCAACGCCGGCGTTGAGCGCCAGAAGGTTGGTCTGGAAGGCGATCTCGTCAATTACGCCGATGATGTTGCCAATCTCTTGCGACGACTGCTCGATGCCACTCATGGCGGTGATCGCCTTTTCGACCACGCGGTCGTTCTTTTCGGCCTCGGAGCGAACTTCGCCGACGCGGCTTGCGGCTTCGCGGGCACCATCCGCCGTCTGGCGCACGGCCACGGTCAGCTCGTCGAGCGCCGCAGAAGTTTCCTCAAGGCTCGCCGCCTGCCGCTCGGTGCGCTGCGCCAGTTCGTTGGAGGCGCGGCGGATTTCTTCCTTGCTGACGCCGATATCGGTGCCGCGTTCCTTGACCAGCGTCATCGTCCGCTCAAGCTGGCCGATGGCATTGTTGAAGTTGTCGCGCAGTTCCGCATAGCGGGTGCCGAGATCGTTACAACGGACTGTCAGATCGCCATGCGCGAGCTGTTCCAGCGCCTGGCCGATGGTGCGGACCACCTTCGCCTGCGTTTCGGCCTCTGCCGCCTGCATGTCGGCATTCTGCTGGCGCTCGGTATCGATCTGGCGCTTGTGTTCGGTTTCGCGCTCGGCCATGGCGCGGCGTTCGCGCACCTTGTCCTGCAGCTCTGCGGTCGCCTTCGCCATCATGCCGACTTCGTTGGACATGTCGCGATGCGGCACCGGCGCATCGATGTCGCCTTCGGCGACGCGGTGCAGCGTTTCGCGGATAGCATTGAGGGGGCGGGTAATGCCGCGGATCAGAGCGTAGGCTGCGGCCAGGGCCAAAGCGAAGATGACCGCCGACACTGCAACGATCTCGATGATCTGCTGGCGAACCTGATTTCTCAGGTCATCGACATAAAGACCCGTCGCAATGACGACTTTCCAAGGCTCGAAGACCTTGGCGTAAACGGACTTCGGATAGCTGTAATCATTCGGGTCCTTGCCCGGCTTCGGCCCGATGAAGGTCACGTAGCCGCCGCCCTCTCTGCCGACCTTCACGATCTCGTCGCGATAGGCAAAGCCGTTCTGGTCAGCCTTGCCCTTGAAGTTCTGGCCGACAATCTTCGGGTTGAAGTGGAAGAGCAGGTTGACGTCGTAGTCATAGCCGAAGAAATAGCCATCCGGCTCGTAACGCGTCTTCGTCAGCAGCGCGAAGGCACGCTTCATGGCCTCCTCGACCGGAAACTCGCCCGCCTTGGCGCGTTCGTCGAAATCCTTCATGATCGACAAGGCTGTTTCCGTCTGGGCGCGGAGCGTCTGGTTCCGCTCGTTGTAGATCGTGGCCGTGGCCGAGGTGATTTCGAAATAAGTCGCCACAGCAAAGGCAGCGATCAGGCCACCCACCAGAATGAACAGCTGTACAGAGATCTTGAGGTTCTTCATTCCAAAGCCCAATCTTATCGTCGCGAGACAATCAATAAAAACACCACGGTGTCTCCGCGATTTAATAATTCAATATTATCTAATATATAATTATACGAATGTAGTTAAGGAAAGCTTATGCTGGGCTGCCAGTTCTAAGGGCACTGGCCAAGCAAAAAGCGACCCGCCCGGAGGCGAACCGCTTTCAATCTGTCGGTAGACTGACGAACCGGACTATAGCCCGGCCTCAGCCCTTCTGGTTGCGCTTGGCGAGCGTGCGCAGGCGCAGCGCATTGAGCTTGATGAAACCGGCGGCGTCCTTCTGGTCGTAGGCGCCCTGGTCGTCCTCGAAGGTCACGAGCTTGTCGGAATAGAGCGACTTGTCGCTCTCGCGGCCGGTGACCATGACATTGCCCTTGTAGAGCTTGAGCGTCACTTCGCCTTCGACATGTTCCTGGCTCTTGTCGATGAGCGCCTGGAGCATTTCGCGTTCCGGCGAGAACCAGAAGCCGTAATAGATCAGCTCGGCGTAACGCGGCATGATCTCGTCCTTGAGGTGGGCAGCGCCCCGGTCAAGCGTGATGGATTCCATCGCACGGTGTGCAGCCAGAAGGATCGTGCCGCCGGGCGTTTCATAGACGCCGCGCGACTTCATGCCGACGAAACGGTTTTCGACGAGGTCGAGACGGCCGATGCCGTTGTCGCGGCCATAGTTGTTAAGCTCGGCGAGCAGCGTGGCCGGGCTCATTTCGACGCCGTTGATCGAGCAGGCATCGCCCTTGCGGAAGCCGACCTTGATGACGGTCGCCTTGTCGGGGGCGGCTTCCGGCGAAATCGTGCGCATATGCACATATTCAGGTGCTTCCTGCGCCGGGTCTTCCAGAACCTTGCCTTCGGAGGAGGAGTGCAGAAGGTTGGCGTCGACCGAGAACGGTGCTTCGCCCTTCTTGTCCTTGGCAACCGGGATCTGGTGCTGTTCGGCGAAGTTCAGGAGGTCCGTGCGGCTCTTGAACGACCAGTCGCGCCACGGCGCGATGATCTTGATGTCGGGGTTCAGCGCATAGGCCGACAGCTCGAAGCGAACCTGGTCGTTGCCCTTGCCGGTCGCGCCATGCGCGATGGCGTCGGCACCGGTTTTCTTGGCGATCTCGATGAGATGCTTGGAGATCAGCGGGCGGGCAATCGACGTACCGAGCAGATAGACGCCTTCATAGACGGCATTGGCACGGAACATCGGGAAGACGAAATCGCGCACGAATTCCTCGCGCACGTCTTCGATGAAGATTTCCTTGATGCCGAGCATCTCGGCCTTCTTGCGCGCCGGCTCCAGCTCCTCGCCCTGGCCGAGATCGGCCGTGAAGGTCACGACTTCAGCACCAAGCTCGGTCTGCAGCCATTTCAGGATGATGGAGGTGTCGAGACCGCCGGAATAGGCGAGAACGACCTTTTTCACGTCTTTGGGAAGCGCCATGATAAAACCCGTGGAAATGTGAGAATTTCAGTTGCGGGTCTTTTAGACGGATTGGGCAAAACTGCAAGTGGGACTGAGGTTCCGCCGACCAGGAGGGTCAGGAAAGCTGACCTTGCTCCCGCTCTTTATGCTTCCGTTTCAGGAATTCCTCAAAGTCGAACTCCTCAGCAAACCCAGACTCCTCGCCCTCGATCAGCGCCTGCCGAATGGCGTCGAGTTCAGCCTCTTCGTCCTGCAGGAGCTCGAGTGCCGCTTTGACCACCTCGTCGGTCGAGCCAAACCGCCCGGTGGCGATCTGGCGTTCGATGAAGGCGTCTTCTTTTGCGTCGAGACGGATGGAAACGGATTTGCTCATGGTCTATTCCTGTCGAGCCGATGGCGGATGATACCGCATGCGCCTCAAGCATTCAATGAAACTGCCCGGAGTCCGGTCGCCGATGTCAAACCTCCACCCCGTCTTCAAATCCGGAAACACCGCCGTCATCACGGGCGCCGCCTCGGGCATTGGTCTGGCCGCCGCAAAGACGTTTGCAGCGCTGGGGCTGAATGTCGTCCTTGCGGACTTGGCGGGCGAGCGATTGGAGCGTGCCGCATCGGACGTTGCCGCAGCATCGCCGCGTGGCGCCGACGCGGTGCTGGCCGTCGCGACCGATGTCAGCCGGCTTGAAGATGTCGAGGCGCTGGCGGAGACCGCGACGAAGCGCTTCGGCCCGATCCATGTGGCGATGAACAATGCCGGCATCCAGCCGGGATCGTCGCTCTTCGGCCCGTTCGAAAACTGGCAGCGCGTGCTCGATACCAATCTCGGCGGCGTGATTCATGGTTCGCGCGTCTTCGGCAAGGCGCTGCTTTCGCATGGCGAGCCGGCAATCATCATCAACACCGGCTCCAAGCAGGGCATTACCACGCCGCCCGGCGATCCGGCCTATAATGTCGCTAAAGCGGGCGTTAAGGCGTTGACGGAGGCGCTGGAGCATGAGCTTCGCAACACCGAAGGCGGCAAGGTCAGCGCGCACCTGCTGATCCCCGGTTTTGTCTACACAGCGCTGACGGCCAACGGCCGCACCGGAAAGCCGGCGGCTGCATGGACGCCCGAGCAGACGGTCGAGTTCATGATGGAAAGCCTGGCGCGCGGCGATTTCTACATTCTCTGCCCCGATAACGATGTCAGCCGCAAGCTCGACGAGAAGCGCATCGAATGGGCGGCGCATGATATCATCGACAACCGTCCGCCGCTGTCACGCTGGCACAAGGACCATGCGCCCGCCTTTGCCACCTTCCTCAAGTCGCACGGACTTTGACGCCCATGACCTTCATTCCTGATCTCGATACGCTGATCACCTTCACACTCGCCGGCCTGCTCTTGAGCCTCACGCCCGGCCCGGACATGACCCTGCAGATCAGCCGCTCGCTGCGCGATGGACCGGTCGCAGCGCTCGGCGTCATCGTCGGCACGAATATCGGGCTTTGCGTCCATACGACGCTGGTGGCGCTCGGCGTCTCGGCCCTCATCGTCGCCTCGCCCATGGCCTTTCTGGTGCTGAAGGTGGGCGGAGCTGCCTATCTGCTGTGGCTCGCCGTGCAGGCGATCTTCAAGGGCTCGACCTTCCAGCTCGACGATAACCGGGAAGCACCCAAGCGCGGTTCGTTTACCTCCGGGCTGCTTAACGGCCTCTGGGTCAACATGCTCAACCCCAAGGTCATCATCTTCTTCATGACCTTCCTGCCGCAGTTCGTGAAGGCCTCCGACCCGCATGTGACGGGCAAGCTCTTCTTCCTCGGCTTCTATTTCATCCTCATCGGCCTCCCCGTCGCCTTCGGCGTCGTCTTCGGCGCGCATGGTCTGGCGGGCTGGCTGAAGGCGAACAGGAAGGTACTGCGCGGGCTGGACTATACGTTCGGTGGGGTTTTCTCAGCCTTTGCGGTCAAGATCCTGATGACGCAGGCGCGTTAATTCAGAACGGCGGCCCGGTGAGCCGCCGTGCCATGATCAGGTCGTCGATTTCTCTTCCTTCGTAGAAGAACCCGAAGGGAATGCGCCCGATCTGGGAGAAGCCCTCGCGTTCGTAAAACCTGATTGCGGCGGGGTTCTCGCTGCTGACATTCAACTCGAGCTGCTTGATGCCTTCCGCCCATGCCTCTGCGCAGAGAGCCTTGAGAAGATCTCTCGCCGTCGTCGTTCCGCGCATGCTCTCGCGAACATAGACCATGACGACACTTGCGCGATGCCGCATCCTGCTGGAGGTCTGACGCATCAAGCCCATGATGCCAACTGGTCCGTTTTTGTCGAAAGCCATGAGGACTGGTTCGGACATGCGTTGAACCCATTCCTCGTCGGGCAAGTGAACCCAGTCTTCAAAACTGCTGGCAAAATTGGCCGGCTCAAGACGAAGCGCTTCAAGTCGGATCTGCTTGAAGGCTTCGAAATCTGCTTTCGAAACCCGTCTAATCGTCAATTCGGCTTCACGCATAGGCTGCCCACTCCAGATCGTTGCTCAACAGACTTTCGATCCTTAAAACCCAGCCTGCGTCATTTCACGGGCCGTGCTGTAGAGAGATTAAGCCATCTCGCCGATTTCTGTTTTTGACTTTATACGATAGCTTGCCGCGAGAGTTGAGTTGGGAGCGTTCAATGATATTGAAGAATAAGCGAATTCTGCTGATCGTTGCCGGCGGGATCGCCGCCTATAAGAGCCTCGATCTCATCCGGCGCTTCCGCGAGCAGGGGGCAAGCGTGCGGCCGATCATGACGGCGGGGGCGCAGGAATTCGTGACGCCGCTCGCTGTCGGTGCCCTCTCGGCTTCCCATGTCTATACCGATCTCTTCTCCCGCGAGGACGAGCAGGATGTCGGCCACATAAGACTGGCGCGCGATTGCGACCTGATCGTCGTCGCACCTGCTACCGCCGATCTGATGGCGAAGATGGCGAACGGGTTGGCGGATGATCTCGCCTCGACCGTGCTGCTCGCCACCGACAAGCCGGTTCTCGTCGCCCCTGCCATGAACCCTAAAATGTGGTCGGCCAAGGCGACGCAGCGCAATGTCGCGACGCTGAAGGCCGACGGCATCCATTTCATCGGCCCGGAGCGCGGCGAAATGGCCGAAAGCGGCGAGGCCGGCCTTGGCCGCATGAGCGAGCCGATGCAGATCCTGCAGGCCGCGACGCTGCTGCTCGATGGCAATCCCAAGCCGCTGCTGGGTCGCAAGGCGATTGTCACCTCCGGTCCTACCCATGAGCCGATCGATCCGGTGCGCTATATCGCCAATCGCTCGTCCGGCAAACAGGGGCACGCCATTGCGGCAGCGCTTGCGGCGCTTGGCGCAGAGGTCACGCTGGTTTCCGGCCCTGTGACCATTCCCGATCCGCTCGGCGTGCGCACGATCCATGTCGAGCGCGCCGAGGAGATGCGGGATGCGGTTCTGGCCGCTCTCCCCGCCGATATCGCCGTGATGGTCGCGGCTGTGGCCGACTGGCGCGTTGCCTCCTCGGCCGGCGAGAAGATCAAGAAGCAGCCGGGCGAGCCGCCGGCACCTCTGCATCTCATCGAGAACCCCGATATCCTGAAGACGGTCGGCCACCACGCCCTGCGGCCCAAACTGGTCTGTGGTTTTGCGGCCGAAACGCAGAGCGTCATTGAAAACGCCCGCAAGAAGCTGGAGACGAAGGGCGCGGACATGATCGTCGCCAATGACGTGAGCGCGGAGACGGGCATCATGGGCGGCGAGCGCAATTCCGTGCGTGTCATCAGCCACGACGGCGTCGATGTCTGGCCGGACATGCCCAAGGGCGAAGTCGCCGAGAAGCTGGCCGAAAAGATCGCGTCTTACTTCGCGACCAGCTGAAGCTCCGGCACGCGGCGCGCGAGTTCCCAGCCACCGAAGGGCTGGACGGCAATCTCGTGACCCTCAATGACAACGACGCTGCCGTCCGGGATTGCCACCCAGGCGTCGCGGTCGTCGTTGAGCGGCTCGGAGACGAGGCAATGGCCGCGCCCCAGCGGGGCCGAATAGAGCGTCGGCGCCTTGCGGTCGGACGCATAGCGCACGGCATAGAGGCGTGCGCCATCAGAGAAGGCAGCCGTGAAGCGGATCACGGTCTCGAAGCCGAGCCGGTCGGCCTCGCTTTCGACATGCTTCAGCATGGTCTCGATGGCGCCGACGGGATCACGGTCGAGACCGAAATGCAGTGCCAGCAGGAAGAGCAGTTCGGAATCGGTGGTGCCGACGCGGGCCGAATAGAGCCGGTCGCAGAGCAGCGCCTCCAGCGGGCGGCGCAGGCGCTCGAAGCCGGAGACCTGGCCGTTATGCATGAAGGACCAGCGGCCGTGGACGAAGGGGTGGCAATTGTCGCGCCGCGTGCCGCCGCCGGTCGCCGCACGCACATGGGCGAGAAACAGGCTTGAGCGGATTTGCCGGGCCAGCGATTTCAGATTGCAGTCGGACCAGGCGGGCAGGATGTCGCGGAAGAGGCCGGGTTCGGAGCGGTCGCCATACCAGGCGATGCCGAAGCCGTCGCCATTCGTCGAGGTCTTGGCCTCGGTCGCATGATGCGATTGCTCGATCAGCGAATGGGTCTGGGAGGAAACGATATGCTCGAGATAGATCGGTTCACCGCTATAGGCAGCCCAACGACACATGAAGGAAGTCCACTAAAACAACGCGTCGGACCTTGTGACCGACAGAAGCACTGATGATCCCCAAACATGGTTAAAATTGTGTTAACAATACAGTCACAAATGGTTTCCGAGCGAAAGACTGGATGAGGCACAAAGCGGAATTTTGTGAACACTGAGTTCCCGGCCAGCCCTTTTGCCAAAGGCTCTGCCTCGCCATATTCTGCACGAACAGGAGCACTCGTTCAGTTTTCTTGAACGACCTCGAAATCGAGCGCCGAAGCGCAGCAAGCCTTCGGCCTGGGAAAGGATCGAGACATGTCCATACGTCCCGTCAAGCATGAAAGCATTGCCGTTCCGGCCCGCGAAGGGGCCGGCGTTCATCTCCATCGCGTTTTCGGTTTCGGCGATCCGTCGCTGACCGACCCGTTCCTGATGATGGACGATTTCCGCAACGACGACCCGGCAAAATATCTCAAGGGCTTTCCGTGGCATCCGCATCGCGGCATCGAGACGATCACCTATGTTCTCGCCGGCTCCGTCGAGCATGGCGACAGCCTCGGCAATCACGGCACGCTGGGTGCGGGTGACGTCCAGTGGATGACGGCGGGCTCCGGCATCATGCACCAGGAAATGCCGCGCGGGGATTTCGCCGGCAAGATGCATGGCTTCCAGCTCTGGGCCAACCTGCCCTCCTCGATGAAGATGACAAGCCCGCGCTATCAGGATGTGAAATCGGCCGATATCCCGGTCGTCGTCGATGACGACGGCACGGCAGCGCGCATCATCACCGGCGAGTTCTGGGGCAAGAAGGGTCCCGTCGACGGCATCGCCGCCGAACCCGTCTATCTCGACATTTCCGTACCGCCGGGCAAGCGCAAGACCTTCAAGGTCGACACCTACCGCAAGGCCTTCGCCTACATTTTCGCCGGTTCAGGTACGTTCCGCGACGCTTCGACGCCGATTGGCGTGAAGGTGGAGAAGGAGTTCAACGGCGAGGAACTGAACATCCGCGACATGAGCGGCAACCGAACGCTTGTCGTCTTCGACACTGGCGATGAAGTGACCGTTCAGGCGGGAGAGCACGGTATCCGCTTCCTGCTCGTCTCGGGTAAGCCGATTGAGGAGCCGGTCGCCTGGCATGGTCCGATCGTCATGAACAGCCGCGAGGAGTTGATGAAGGCGTTCGAGGAATTGCAGACCGGGCAGTTCATCAAGGAAGGCGCGGTTTTCGCGTGAGGCACCCGGTCCTCTCCCCTTGTGGGAGAGGATAGCCTGCCCCAAGAGCCGCAGGCGATTGGCTAGGCAGGCTTGGTGAGGGGGATTAATGTGTCCCCAAAAGCGAGCCCCTTACCTGGAAAACTTAGCACTTAGCTAAAGCTAAAATGCTGATTTTTCTTCCTCTCCCACACGGAGAGATGACAAAAAACCGCCCGACGCGAACCGGGCGGTTTTTGTTTGTCACGACTGAACGTCGGCTTATGCCGCTTCCTTCGGGGCCATCGCGCCCGTCATCAGCGCCACGGCATCCGACATCGTGTATTCCTTCGGATTGATCACCGTGAGGCGCTTGCCCAGCCGATGGATGTGGATGCGGTCGGCCACTTCGAACACATGCGGCATGTTGTGCGAGATGAGCACGATCGGCAGGCCGCGCGAGCGGACGTCGAGGATAAGCTCGAGAACGCGGCGCGATTCCTTCACACCCAGAGCGGCAGTCGGTTCGTCCATGATGACGACCTTGGAGCCGAAGGCTGCGGCACGGGCCACGGCCACGCCCTGACGCTGGCCGCCCGAGAGCGTTTCCACCGCCTGGTTGATGTTCTGGATCGTCATCAGGCCAAGCTCGGAGAGCTTTTCGCGGGCGACGCGCTGCATTTCCTTGTGGTCGAGCAGGCGGAAGATGTCGCCGAGCGGACCCTTGCGGCGGATTTCGCGGCCGAGGAACATGTTGTCGGCAATCGAGAGCGCCGGCGAGAGCGCGAGGTTCTGGTACACCGTTTCGATGCCGGCTTCTCGAGCCTGCATCGGCGAGGTGAACTGCACCTTCTTGCCATCGAGTTCGATTTCGCCCTCGTCCGGGGTCACGGCGCCCGAAAGCGCCTTGATGAGCGACGACTTGCCGGCGCCGTTATCGCCGATGACCGCGAGGATTTCGCCCGGATAGAGGTCGAAATCAGCCTGGTCGAGAGCAGTCACGCGACCGTAGCGCTTGACGAGACCGCGGGCCTTGAGAATGGGTTCCTGAGACATTAGCCAGCCACCTTTCTGATCCACTGGTCCACGGCAACAGCCGTGATGATGAGAACACCGGTCAGGAAGACCTTCCACTGCGGGTCTGCACCCATCATGTTCAGGCCCATCGAGACGACGCCGACGATCATGGCGCCGATCAGCGTGCCGAGGATGGAGCCGCGCCCGCCGAAGAGCGAGATGCCGCCGATCACGGCTGCGGTGATGGATTGCAGGTTATATTCGGTCACAGCCGAGGAGGGCGAGATCGAGCCGTTACGGCCAATCGACACCCAGGCGGCGAGCGCTGCAATGATGCCAGCGAGCATGTAGGTCGACATAAGAACGCGCTTGGTACGGATACCGGCGAGTTCGGCCGCATCCTTGTCGTCGCCGACAGCGTAAAGGTGGCGGCCCCAGGCCGTGTGGTTCAGCGCGATCCAGAGGACAAGGACCAGCAAGACCATCATGACCACGCCGAGCGTGAAGACGGCACCGCCGAGCTTGAAGCTCAACCCGAAGAAATGCAGGAATTCCGCATTGGCCGAAATGTCGGCGTCACGGATCGTGGCATTTTCGGAATAGATGAAGTTGGTCGCCATGACGATGTACCATGTACCGAGCGTCACGATGAAGGGCGGCAATCGCATGTATGCGACCAGGAAGCCGTTGAGCAGACCCGCAATCGCGCCAACGGCAAAGCCGATGGCGATCGCGATAGGTGCCGGCAATCCGTAGACCACGGCACAATTGCCCATGACCACGGTCGAGATCACCATGACCACGCCGATCGACAGGTCGATGCCGGCGACCAGGACGACGAGCGTCTGGCCTGCACCCAGGATGCCGACGATGGCGATCTGCTGGAGAATGAGTGTCATCGTGTAGGTGGAGAAGAAGCGCTCGCCCTTCAGCACACCGAAGATGATGATGGCCGCCACCAGAACGATGGCGGGAACCGCAGCCGGCGTCGAATGCAGGAAATGCTGCAGGCGCTGGATGGGTGTGTGTTGTTTGAAGCTGGCGACATTCTTGTCGCTCTGCTCGATGACTTTTTCGAATTCCTGCATCGCAGCCATGGCGAATTATCCTCCCCTTTTTGTCCGGAGCTGTCTTCGCTTGTTATGGGAATGCACCACGTTTGCCAGGCAAGACGGATGCGCGCCCTCTCTTTTCATCAGCAATTCCGGAAATGAAAACGTGCCACACTTCCGGGAAAATTGCTTGATCTGTTTTTGAGCGGCACCGGCTGCAGCCACGGTGGGCGCCTCCGCTGGGTCCGCTCTAATAAAAAGGGCGGCCGGAACCGCCCTTTCTTCATTTCGTTGCTTTGCCGTCAAATGCCGGGCATCAGCCCCAGCACTTGGCCAGACCGTCCTTGACGCTGATCGAAGGAACGTCCTTGGCAGCCTTGTCGGTAACGAGGTTCACGCCGGTGTCGAAGAAGTTCTTGCCGTCCGTTGCCTTCGGCTTGGTGCCGTCCTTGGCAAAGGCTGCAATGGCTTCGATGCCCTTGGAGGCCATCAGGAGCGGGTACTGCTGCGAGGTCGCGCCGATCTGGCCGTCCTGTACAGCCTTGACGCCCGGGCAACCGCCGTCAACCGACACGATCAGAACGTCCTTTTCCTTGCCAACAGCCTTGAGGGCCTGGAAGGCGCCGACAGCAGCCGGCTCGTTGATCGTGTGGATCACGTTGATGTCCGGATCCTTCTGGAGAAGGTTTTCCATGGCGGTGCGGCCGCCTTCTTCGTTACCGTTGGTGACGTCATGGCCGACGATGCGCTTGTCGTCTTCGTCGCCGATCTTGTTCGGGTCCTTCGGGTCGATGCCGAAGCCGATCATGAAGCCCTGGTCGCGCAGGACGTCCACGGACGGCTGGGACGGGGTCAGGTCGAGGAAGCCAACCTTGGCCGAAGCAGCCTTGTCGCCGAGCGTTGCCTTGGCCCACTGGCCGATGAGCTTGCCGGCCTGCAGGTTGTCGGTGGCAAACGTCATGTCGGCAGCGTCGATCGGCTCAAGAGGCGTGTCGAGCGCGATAACGAGGAGACCGGCGTCGCGGGCCTTCTTGACCGAAGGAACAATGGCCTTGGTGTCGGATGCGGTGATCAGGATACCCTTGGCGCCATCGGCAATGCAGGATTCGATAGCTGCAACCTGGCTTTCGCTGTCGCCGTCGATCTTGCCGGCATAGGTCTTGAGGTTGACGCCGAGTTCCTTTGCCTTGGCCGTCGCGCCTTCCTTCATCTTGACGAAGAAGGGGTTCGTGTCGGTCTTGGTGATGAGGCAGGCGGACGTGCCGGCAGCCATGGCCGGTGCGCTGAAGGCAACGCCGAGCGCAAGTGCGCCAACGGCAGCAGAAATCGTGAGCTTTTTCATATTGTTCCTCCCGAGAACAAAGTGCCTTACGGCAGTTGAATGGCCTCCCCGCCATAATCTGGTCCCGCAGGAGGCCTGGCCGATCCATGGGCGGGATGGTGACCATCAAAACGCTAAAAAAAGCGGTTGTCAATAAATAAATCGAATTGAATTATTAAAAAATCTCTGGCACGTTAGAGAAAGCTGATTTTGCCCACGGGAGGAGGCATCGGCATGTCGAACCAAAGAGCACCAGAACAGGGCGATACCGAAGCCGCGCGGATTGTGATTCCTTCCGGGGGCGCAAACCAGGTGCGCGTGAGAGCCTATAACGAAAGGCTTGTGCTGTCACTCGTGCGAAGTCACGAGGCCCTGTCCAAGGCCGATATCGCACGCGCCTCGGGCCTGTCGGCCCAGACCGTGTCAGTCATCATGCGCGCGCTTGAGAAAGACGGCCTGCTCATCAAGGGAGAGCCGGTTCGCGGCAAGGTCGGCCAGCCGTCCGTACCCATGTCGCTCAATGCAGAGGGTGTCTTTGCCTTCGGTCTCAAGATCGGCCGCCGTAGCGCCGACATGATCCTCATGGACTTCGTGGGCAATGTGCGGGCGAAGCTTCGCCGGATCTATGCCTACCCGACGCCAGGCGAAATCCTGGCTTTCGTTCAGGAGAGCGTTGCCGCGCTCGAGGCTTCGATGACCCCGCAGCAATTGTCGCGGCTGGCGGGTATCGGTGTCGCTACCCCGTTCGAACTCTGGAACTGGGCTGACAACGTGGGTGCTCCGCAGGGCGAGATGGATGCCTGGCGCGATTTCGACCTGCGCGCCGAAATTCAGTCGCTCACGCAATATCCGGTCTATTTGCAGAATGATGCGACCAGCGCCTGCGGCGCGGAGCTGATGTTCGGACAGGGCAAGGCCTATCCGGATTATGTCTACTACTTCATTGGCACCTTCATCGGCGGCGGCGTTGTTCTGAATTCCTCCGTGTTTACGGGACGCACGGGAACCGCTGGCGCAATCGGTCCGCTGCCCGTGCGCGACGAGCATGGCAGGCCGCGCCAGCTCATCGATGTTGCCTCCATTTTCGTGCTCGAGAGCCTGCTCAAGGAGCGCGGCATCGACGCGCGTGCGCTCTGGTATTCGGCGGCCGGGTGGTCCGATTGGGGTGAGCCGCTGGAACGCTGGATTTCGATGAGCGCCGAAGCACTTGCCCAGGCCATCATTGCGGCCGCCTCGATCATCGACTTCCCCGCCGCCATTATCGACGGCGGCTTCCCCGACTGGGTGCGCACCCGGCTGGTGGCGGCGACGCGCACGGCCCTTCAGCGCTACGACCTGCAGGGCATCATCGTGCCCGATATCATCGAGGGCAAGGTCGGCGATCAGGCGCGCGCCATAGGTGCTGCCAGCCTGCCACTCTTTGCCCGCTACCTCACCGACCAGACTGTTTTGTTCAAGGAGTTATCCAGTGCTGAAGGGGATTGATCCCATCCTGAGTCCGGAATTGCTGTTCACGCTGCGCGCGATGGGCCACACGGATGAAATCGCCATCGTCGATGGCAACTACCCGGGACTGGAGCATGCGCGCCGACTGGTGCGGACGGATGGTCATGGCGTCATTCCGGTGTTGAACGCCATTCTCTCCGTGATGCCGGTGGATGATTTCGTGCCCGAGGCGATCTTCCGGGCCATTCCGCGCGGGGACATGAGCGCCCTCGATCCCGTGCATGAAGAGATGGTTGCCTGCTGCGCCCGCCACGTGCCGAAGCGGCAAGTCGTGCCGCTGGCGCCGGCCGATTTCTACAACCGCGTGCGCGCCGCCCACACCGTCGTGCAGACCAGCGAACCGCGCCTCTACGGCAACATCATCCTGCGCAAGGGCGTCATCTATCCCTGATCGGGGATTTTGCCGAAACTGGAAACGGAAATGCCCGGGCTGACCCGGGCATTTTGCATTTCGGCGTGGGCAGTGAGCCTTACGCTGCGTAGGCGCGACGCTCTTCGTGGTTCAGGCGGAACTGGCTGACCAGCTGCATCAGGTGATCGCCTTCGTGGGCGAGCTGCTGCGACATGGCATTGGCTTCCTCGACCATCGCGGCATTGGCCTGGGTCATCTGGTCCATCTGGTTGACCGCCGTATTGACCTCCTGCAGACCTGCCGACTGATCCTGCGCGGCCTGGGCGATCATCTGGACATGCTCGTAGAGCTGGGCAATGCGTTCGGAGATGGTTCCAAGCGCCTCGCCGGTGCGCTGCACATGATGCACACCCGTCGAAACTTCGCGCGTCGCGGTATCGATCAGACTCTTGATCTCGTTGGCCGCGCCGGCGGAACGCTGCGCCAGCTCGCGCACCTCCTGCGCGACAACGGCAAAGCCCTTGCCTGCCTCGCCGGCACGCGCGGCCTCAATGCCGGCATTGAGCGCCAGAAGGTTGGTCTGGAAGGCGATGTCTTCGATCACGTCGATGATCTGCTCGATCTTGCGCGAGGCGTCCTCGATCCGGGTCATCGAATCGACAGCGTCCGCGACGATTTCAGACGACGCTTCGGCGTTCTTGCGGGTATCGCTGACGATCGCGTTGGCTTCCCCTGCCCGGCTCGCCGTCTGGCGAACCGTGACGGTGATTTCGTCGACGGCGGCGGCCGTCTGTTCGAGCGAAGCGGCCTGCGTTTCAGTCCGGCGCGACAGTTCGTCGGCGGAAGCGCGCATGGCGTTGCCATTGGCCTGGATATTGTAGGCATCCTGCCTGATCTGCGCGAGGGTTTCGTTCAAACGTTCCAGCGAACCGTTGAAATCCTGGCGCAGCTGGTCAAGGCCACCGCTGAAGGGGGTCGAGATGGCGCAAGTCAGGTCGCCATCGGAAAGCTGGCGCAGCGACTGGGCGAGCTGACGGACGGCGAAGTCGATCTGCTCCTGATTGGCCTGCTTTTCCGCATCGTTGCGCAAGCGTTCGGCTTCTGCGGCGAGGCGCTGCTCTTCGCTGAGGTTTTCCACGCGCAGCTTTTCGAGGGCGTTGGCCTTGAAGATACCCAGAGCGCGGGCCATGTCGCCGATCTCGTCGCTGCGTTTGTCGCCGTGGATCGCCGTGTCGAGCACACCTTCGGCCAGGCGCCGCATCGCAGCGGTGATCTGGCTGATCGGGCGGCGGAAGATCAGGATGAGACCGAAGCCGGCAACGATGGCAATGCCGATGCCGGCAATGACGACGCCGATGGCGATGCTGTTGGCCGAAGCGCTCTCCTGCTTCGCCGCATCCTTCTGCTGATCGGCAAACTGCGACAGGAGGCCCCAGGTCTGGTCGATCTGGTTGGCGGCATCGGAGAACTCGCTGTTCTTGCGGTTATAGATGTCGAGAAGCGCCTGGGCGTTGTCCGAGAACGAGTCGAGCGCGGGCTTGATCCCGTCGGCGAGGCTCTTCAGCGTCGCATCGTCGACTGCCGTCGCGCCGATGTCGTCCAGCGTCTTGCCGAAGAGGTAGATGTCGCCTCGCGTAGCGGCAACCTGCTCCTGCGTCGGAGCTGCGGCCAGCTTGGCGATGCCGATCTCGATGGTGCTGCGCGTGGTGGTCAGCCCGGTGATCTTGCGGCTCATCGTGTTGGCGAGCGTGATGCTCTTGTCGGCATTGGTCAGCTCGATCACGGCAGTGCGCATCATGCTGCTGGCCATCTTGTTAAGCTTGGCGGCCGAATAGAGAAGGTCCGCGCCGGCGGTGCTGGCTGCACCCTGACCCGCCTGATTGTCTTCCTTCAGCTTCTTCAGGGTCGCGTTCAGCTTCACGGCCAGATCCTTCTGATCTTCCGGCAGCGAGGCGGCAAGCCTGTTGAGATCAGGATCGGCGCGGACAGCATCGATGGCTGCCAGGCGCTCTGTCTGATCGGTCGTGTTGTTAAGCTTGGTAAGGAGGTCGGAAAGCTTGCGGCCCTGCGTGTCGAGATCGACGCTCGCCTTGAGTGCCGTCTTCTGGGCATTCTGCACGCGCGTTGCGTCAGCCACCATCTTGAAGACGGTCTTACCGGCCGAGGACTGGACGTCGGTCATCGCAGCCAGCGTCTTGGTAATGTCTGCAAGAACGCCCGTGCGCTGCTGCTCGAGCTTCCAGAGCTTGTCGTTGTTTTCAGCGATCTTGCCCGTCTGGACCAGCGCCTGATCGAGCAGCGTCACATCCGCCTGCCCCTTGAGGGTCTCGACGACGTCTGCGAGACGCGCCTTCTGCTGCGCGACGTCTGAAGCTGCCTTTTCGAAATTCGCCTTCACCGGCTCGCGCAGGAAGCCGCTGATGCTGGCGAAGACCTGCTTGTAACCGTTCATCGACTGCAGGACGACATTGGAGATTTCAATACGTCCGCGCAGGATCTGGTTGGAATAGAAACTGACGACCCCTACCAGCAGGATGCTGAGGACAAACGGGATAACCATCAGGAATATCTTCGTCTGGATTCGAAAGCGCGAGAGAAGGCCGTCAATATTCATTGGCAGTGTCCACTAAAATGGGGGCGTGTCGTGATATGGGACAGTACGGTGAAGCAGTAAGCGATCTGTTAAGGTTACCTGCGAATTCCAGCGGAATTGTCCCAACGAAGCGGTTCCCGAAGGAACAGCTATCCGCGCCGGTGTCGTGCATTTTGGGACCGACAAGAGCCGAAAGCATCTCCGGTAAAAACCGGGTCACCTTTGCTCCGTCTGATTGTTCTTTCGCAGTCCGAACGCAAAACCGCCGACGCACTTTTGCTGGACGCGCTCAAGATTGGATGCGCCATGACAAGAATGTCCCTTATTGTTCTTTCGATCATCGTCGCTGGCATGATTGGTCTTGCCCCCCTGAAGGAAACGGGATCTGCATTCCAGCCCGCCCCCTTAAAGACACGCAGCCTTGCGCCCATCGGCGTGAAGCCCTCGCCGGGGCAACTGCGCTTGCGTGAAGCCTGCGCCTCATCCGCAAAATCCACATGCAACACGCCGGTTCCCGGTAGCTTTGGACCCCGCGGATAGGATTGCCCGGCGCCGGCGTGACATCCAGCGCATTTGTGTCTTTTCTGTTGCAAGCACCGCGTGGCTCGGCCACACTTGCAGCGGGGAAGTTATACGGTGGCATGGACATGGCGGGGGCACCGAAACACGCCGCATTCTGGCGCTCGTTTCCGATTTTCGAGGATTTCGGCGACAGCCTGATCGGACTGGTCGGCGATATTGCCGTGGCCCGAAGCTGGCCCGCCGGCAGCTCCATTTTCCAGCGCGGCGACGAAGGCGGCTTCATGATCGCGCTCGCGACAGGCCGCATCCGCATCTCGCTCGTGACACAACAGGGAAAGGAACTTGTTCTGCGCCATGTGGAACCGGGAACGATCCTCGGCGAAATGGCACTGCTGGACGGAGAAACGCGTTCAGCCGATGCGACCGCCGCCGTCGCCAGCGAAGGCTACGTCATTTCGAAGCGCGACTTTCTCGGCATGATGGACGCGCATCCGGAGGCGGCGCGCGCCGTGATCCGCTATCTGACCCGCCGCTTGCGTGAGACCACCGATCAGCTTGAAACGATTGCGCTCTACGATCTGGAGGCGCGGGTGGCGCGCTTCCTGCTGGCGACGTTGCGCCAGATCCACGGCGAAGAACTGCCCGACAATGCCAGCCTGCAACTGGCATTAAGCCAGACCGACATCGCCGGCATCCTTGGCGCCAGCCGGCCAAAGATCAACCGCGCCATCGTAAGCCTTGAGGAACGGGGTGCGATCCGCCGCAAGGGCAGCGTGATCGACTGCGACACGGAACGACTTCTCGTCATTGCAGAACCGGATGAGGACTGAACGGGCTTGCGGGGCTTCTGGGCAGAAAAGACCTTGAAACCGATCCGATTCGGGGTCTGGACAACCGTGGTCGTGGCGCTTGGTGTCTTCTTCGTACCGCAAAGCCTGCTGGAAGGTCCGCGCGAGCTTTACTTCGACGCGGTGACACAAGCGGTGCGCATTACCGCTGATGAGCGGATCCTCGTCATCGATATCGATCGTTCAGCGCTTGCGCCGCTCAATGGGAAGCCCTGGACAAGGGCGGAGACGGCAAGGCTTGCAACCGCCATTGCCGCGCAGAAACCCGCCGCAGTCGCCTTCGACCTCGTCTTTAGCGCCGATTGCGGCTCGTCCGGCAACGCCAATGCCGATCTCGCAAAGGCAGTCGGTAGCGCGCCGACGGCCTTGGGCTTCCTCGTTTCCGACCGTCCGGGGATAGGCGGCGGTCCGAGCCTGCCGCTTGTTGCAGCGCGAGGTGCCGCGTTACCAGCCGGCTGGTTCGTGGATGGCGTCGAGGTCGCGTGCCCGGCTTTTCTGGAACAAGCCCGCGCCTCCGCCGGGACATTCCTGATCGGCGACGGGGATGCGCGCGTGAGACGCGTCCAGCCCTATGCCATTGTCGGCGGCAGCGCCCATGCGACGCTCGCCCTTGCCGCAATCCAGCTGGCCATGCTGAAGGCCATGCCACCCATTCTTGAGGAAAAGCCACCTCGGCTGCGTGTCGGGGCTTCGGCGTTCGACTTGACAGAGGATGGCAATCTGCGCTTCATCGCGTCGAAGCACGACATTCAATCGGCGCGAACCGTTTCGGCGGCGGACGTGCTGGGCGGAACGGTCGCGGCAGGCCGCATTTCCGGTCGCATCGTCTTCGTGGGAAGCAGCCTGCCGAGTTTCGGCGGGCTCAGGGCCACAGCTTCGATGCCGCTGGAGCCGAGCCTTCACATTCATGCCGACCTGGCGCGCGGCCTCCTGACGGGACAAATGCCTCAGCGCGCCTCGTGGACGGTGCGCTACGAAGCGCTTTATGTCCTCCTTGCGGGAGTTCTCCTGTCACTCGCGGCAGCGCGCCTTCGCCCGGTGGGCCTTGCTGCCGCGGGATTTGCGATCATAGGCGTTACCTGCGCCCTGACGATCGCAGTCTATGCGGCAAGCGGACTGCTTCTCGACGGCTTCTCGACCTCCCTTGCTTTGGCGGCGATCCTGACGGTCGTGACGACCTCGCAATATTCCCGCGTGCGCGAGGCAGAACGACGGGCACGCGCACGGTTTGGGCAATATCTGCCGAAAAGCGTGGTCGACCGTTATCTCGATGCGCCGGAGACGGCGCGCATGGCGGGCGAGGCACGAGAGGTCACGGCCCTCTTTACCGACATCGAGGGCTTTTCGGCGCTCGCCCGCCGTATCGATCCGAAAACGCTGGTCGGGCTTCTCGATACCTATTTCTCCGAGGTGAACGGACTGATCGAGCAGCGCGGCGGGATGATTGACAAGGTGGTGGGGGATGCCGTGCACGCCCTCTTCAATGCGCCGGAGGACCTCGAAAATCACGTCGACATTGCCATTGCCTGCGCAGGCGAGATCCGCGCCCTAACCGAAGAGATGCGGAGCCGCCCGGCTTTCCTTGCGGTCGAATTCGGCAGGACGCGGATCGGCGTCGAAACCGGTCCTGCAATCCTGGGCGAGGTGGGGATCGGGGGAAAGCTGGACTATACGGCCCACGGCGAAGCCGTAAACCTGGCTGCACGCCTGCAGGAAGCCAACAAGCGGCACCAGACTGCGATTCTGATCGGGCCACAGGCGGGCGCGCGTTCTCCCACGGGCCTGCGCGGCATTGGCATGCATGAGATCAGGGATTACGGATTGCTGGCACTTTATACGCTGGATTGACGAATTCAATCAGCCCCGCGCCTGACGGCGACGGCGGACCACCTCAAAAAGTGTCATCACTATGACGTCGGCAGCAATTCCTAAGTTGAAGAGCAGCACCGACTGCCCCAGGAGCAGCCATTTTGCGACACCGCCGGACATCACGACCGCAGCGCCAAATGCGAGGAAAATGAAGGTAGAAATCAGCGCGTAGGCCAGAGCCGAGCGCAATTGTACGGCAATGATACCCAAAGCGATGGATGTCGCAGTAATCACTGCCTTCTCCTCTCAAGCGGAACTTTCTTTCAAGGCGAGACCATAGCGCCTAGCCTTGAAGAAATGCCTAACGTCTCCTTTGGTTCGCATCCTTGCGTTGTTGCAATGTGGCACAGCGCAAGACGTGACCACTCCCAGCCACGATTCTGACACATCACGCTTGCGCATGCCATTCCCAATTTACAAAAGCCCGATCAGTCCACCTGCCGTTGTCCCCGCCGCCGCGATCCTCGTGGCGCGAAGCGGAAGCAGCGTTCCGGCGGCAACATTGGCGAAAGTCACGACCGCGCCGGAGAGCATGATCGCAGCGATATCGCCTGCAACGCCGCAATAGATGGCCCGCGTCGCATCGGCGAAACTCGCCGTATCGCTCGGCGTGATGGGGAATGCATGGGTCGCGGGGCCTGAGATGGAGGGTGCATTATCTGAAAACCGATCTTCCATGTTGGAACCTTTCCTGTTCGGCTTGAAAGGCCCCTAGTGTGCATCCACGCGTAAAGACGTGGAAAAGAATGGGTGAAGAATAAAACGTTCTCGTGAGGAGGAGGCAGGGCAGCACTTTGAAAACACATGGGAATTCCCGGATCAACCGGCCATGACAGGTGCCCTGACGCTTTTTCCTGTCGTCGCGCTTTCCCCGAACAATCGCGGGGCCTGCGCTTTTCGAGCCGCGTGCGAGGGTGTATTTCCTCGTTTCATGACCAATCTCTTCGATCCCGATTCGACGACAAATCTCTACGAATACTCGGTCTCGGAACTCTCCGGATCAATCAAGCGCACGGTCGAGAACGCCTTCGACCATGTGCGCCTGCGCGGCGAGATTTCCGGCTATCGGGGCCCACATTCGTCCGGTCACGCCTATTTCAGCCTGAAGGACGATCGCGCCCGCATCGATGCCGTGATCTGGAAGGGAAGCTTCTCGAAGCTGCGCTTCCGGCCTGAAGAGGGCATGGAAGTGATCGCGACCGGCAAGGTCACGACCTTTCCCGGCTCGTCGAAATACCAGATCGTCATCGAAAATCTCGAGCCGGCCGGCGCCGGCGCGCTGATGGCGTTGATCGAGGAGCGGAAGCGCAAGCTCGCCGCCGAAGGGCTGTTCGACGAGGGTCGCAAGCAGTTGCTGCCCTTCATGCCGAAAGTCATCGGTGTCGTGACCTCGCCGACAGGGGCGGTCATCCGTGATATCCTGCACCGCATTTCGGATCGCTTTCCGGTTCATGTCATCGTCTGGCCGGTGAAGGTTCAGGGTGAGGGCTCGGGCGACGAGGTGGCGAATGCCATTCGCGGCTTCAACGCACTGGAAGACGGCGGCCCGATCGCGCGGCCCGATCTTCTGATTGTCGCGCGTGGCGGCGGTTCGCTGGAAGACCTGTGGAGTTTCAACGACGAGGCGGTGGTGCGCGCCGCCGCCGAGAGCGAAATCCCGCTGATTTCCGCCGTCGGCCACGAGACCGACTGGACGCTCATCGACTACGCCGCCGACGTTCGCGCACCGACGCCGACGGGCGCTGCCGAAATGGCAGTGCCGGTGAAGGCCGATCTTGAGGCCCAGGTCGCAACGCTGTCGGCACGCCTGAAGGCGGCCGTAACCCGTCAGATGGAGGCCAACCGTCAGTCGGTGCGGGCGCTCGTTCGCGCGCTTCCCTCACTCGATCAATTGCTGGCGCTGCCGCAGCAGCGGCTCGACCGCGCCGCTTCCAGCCTCGGCCGGGGGCTCGAACTCAATACGCTCAACAAGCGCCGCGCCTTCGACACAGCCGCGGGCAAGTTGCGTCCGGATATGCTGGCAAGCCGCATCGCCGAGCGCCGGCAGATGCTGGACCAGCGCATGGTACGGGCCGAGCGCTCGGTTGAGCGGCTTGTCGATCGCAGCCGGTCGCGGATTAACCGTGCAGACGCAGCATTGGCAGGTCTTCCGGGTAGGCTCGCCCATGAAATCGGCCGGTCCGGCGATCGGCTGAAAGGACTGGCGCTAAGAGCCGATACAGCACTTGCCACCCGGCTTTCGCGCGAGCGTTCAGCCCTTGCGGCCCATGAGCGCATGCTGCTTTCGCTGTCCTACAAGAATGTGCTGAAGCGCGGTTATGCAGTGATCCGCGACGAGGCGGATGCGGTTCTGTCTTCTTCCGGCGCTATTGCCGAGGGTCAGGCGCTTTCCATCGAGTTTGCCGATGGTCGCGTCTCGGCCACCGCCGGCGAAGGCGGACATATTGCTGCGCGGCCCAGGAAAAGCGAAAAGCCCGCCCCGGCGAAAAAGCCGGAGCAGGGCTCACTCTTCTGATTGGGAAGTCCAGAGATCAGATTCGTCCCATCAACAGCAGGATGATGACGATCACCACGATCAGGCCGATACCGCCCGAGGGGCCATAGCCCCAGCCGCGCGAATAGGGCCAGCTCGGAATAGCACCGAGCAACAGCAGTATCAGGACGATCAGCAGGATTGTACCCATCTCGAAACTCCTCTCCGTAACTTTTGGCGGAAGGAGAACGAGTGTTCGCTGGCGAGCCTTCCGCGGGAAGAAGAAGGCCTTCTTCCTTGCGGGGCTCTAACGTTACGAGACACTAAAATGTTCCGGGTACGGCAGCCCGCACCCGGATCGATGCGCCTGCGGTCAGGCGCCCGCGCTATAGGCAGCAATCGCAGCCATGTTGACGATGTCGCTGTCCTTGGCTCCGATCGGGACAATCTGGACCGACTTCTCAAGACCGACGAGGATCGGACCGATCACAGTCGAGCCGCCGAGTTCCTGCAGCATCTTGGTCGAGATCGACGCGGAGTGGAACGCCGGCATCACGAGGACGTTTGCCGTGCCCGACAGACGGCAGAACGGATATTGCTCCATCACCTTCGGATTGAGTGCCACATCGGCAGCCATCTCGCCGTCATACTCGAAATCGACGCGACGGCGGTCGAGGATTTTCACCGCCTCGATGACACGATCCGAACGCTCGCCCGAGGGATGACCGAAGGTGGAATAGGCGAGCATTGCCACACGGGGCTCATAGCCGAGGCGTCGCGCCAGACCTGCTGCTTCTTCCGCGATATCGGCCAACTGTTCCGAGTTCGGCATGTCATGGACGGCGGTGTCGGCCACGAGAACCGTGCGACCACGGGCGAGCACGATGGAGACGCCGATCATGCGATGGCCGCTTCTGACGTCGATGCAGCGCTTCACGTCTTCGAGCACGGTCGAATAGTTGCGCGTCGTGCCCGAGACCATGCCGTCGGCATCCCCCAGCGCCACCATGCAGGCGGCGAAGTGGTTGCGGTCATTGTTGATCAGGCGCTGGACGTCGCGATAGAGATAACCCTGCCGCTGGAGGCGCGCGTAGAGATAGTCCGTATAGGCCTCGTTCCGGGTGGAGAGCCGCGCATTGACGATTTCGATGCCCGGACGGTTGAGATCGACGCCTGCCTTCTCTGCCGTCTCGCGCATCTGTTCCTCGCGGCCGAGCAGGATGGCCGTGCCGAGCTGCTGGTTCACATAGGACAGGGCGGCGCGCATGACCTGCTCTTCCTCGCCCTCAGCGAAGACAACACGCTTGGGGTTGCGGCGGACATATTGATAGAGCCGCTGCAGGGTGGAGGCGATGGGGTCGCGCCGGGCGTTCAGTTCGCGGGCATAGGCTTCCAGATCGAGGATCGGCTTGCGCGCGACGCCGGATTCCATCGCGGCCCTGGCGACCGCGACCGGGATTGCCGAGATGAGGCGCGGGTCGAAGGGCACGGGGATGATATATTGCGGCCCGAAACGCGGACGGTTGCCCTGATAGGCGGCCGCCACATCATCCGGCACATCGGCGCGGGCGAGATCGGCGAGCGCATTGGCTGCCGCGATCTTCATGTCGTCGTTGATGGTGGAGGCGCGCACGTCGAGTGCACCGCGGAAGATGTAGGGGAAACCCAGAACGTTGTTGACCTGGTTCGGATAGTCGGAGCGACCCGTCGCCACGATGGCATCGCCGCGCAGGCGCGCCACATCTTCCGGCGCAACCTCCGGATCGGGGTTGGCCATGGCGAAGATGATCGGGTTGGGCGCCATGGAGAGAACCATCTCGTCCGTCAGCGCGCCCTTGCTGGAGAGGCCGAAAAAGACGTCGGCGCCGACCATCGCTTCCTTCAGCGAGCGGCGGTCGGTCTTGACCGCGTGGGCCGACTTCCACTGGTTCATGCCTTCGGTGCGACCCTGATAGATGACGCCCTTGGTGTCGCAAAGGGTGACGTTTTCCGGCGCAAAGCCCATCGACTTGATGAGTTCGATGCAGGCAATCGCGGCCGCGCCTGCGCCGTTGCAGACGAGCTTCGTCGTCTTGAAATCGCGTCCCGTCAGCGCGAGAGCGTTGATGAGGCCGGCGGCGGCGATGATGGCCGTGCCGTGCTGGTCGTCATGGAAAACCGGAATATCCATGATCTCGCGCAGCCGCTGCTCGATGATGAAGCATTCCGGCGCCTTGATGTCTTCGAGATTGATGCCGCCGAAGGAGGGGCCGAGGAAGCGCACGCAGTTGATGAACTCGTCCGGGTCTTCGGTGTCGACTTCGAGATCGATGGAATCGACATCGGCAAAGCGCTTGAAGAGGACGGACTTGCCTTCCATGACCGGCTTGGAGGCCAGCGCGCCGAGATTGCCGAGACCCAGAATGGCCGTGCCGTTGGAAATGACGGCGACCATGTTGCCGCGCGTCGTGTAATCATAGGCGCGCGACGGATCGTCGGCGATGGCCTTGACCGGCACGGCAACGCCCGGCGAATAGGCAAGCGAGAGATCGCGCTGGGTGGCCATGGGCTTGGTCGGAGCGATTTCGAGCTTGCCGGGGCGTCCGCGAGCGTGAAAATCGAGCGCTTCCTGCTCCGTTACGGACGCGAGATTGCGCGTGCCCTTATCCTTGCTCTTATCGTTGCCGGCCATGTTTCCTCACCTTTTTACGCTAGCGGCCTTGTGGCCACCTCTCCATTATCATTTATAGTTCGCCGACCCGGCTTCAGCCCCAGAATGACCAACCCTCCAGACCATGGTGGCCACCATTTCCGATCATCGCCAAACCGTGCTCACCGCAGAATTACTGGCATCGGAGGAGAGCCGTCAATCGGCCACGCCGATGATGGAGCAATATATCGAGATCAAGGCCAACAATCCGGGCTCGCTCCTGTTCTACCGGATGGGCGATTTCTACGAACTGTTTTTCGAGGATGCCGTGGATGCGTCGCGCGCGCTCGGCATCACGCTCACCAAGCGCGGCCAGCATATGGGGCTCGACATTCCGATGTGCGGCGTGCCGATCCACGCGGCCGACGATTACCTGCAGAAGCTCATCTCGCTCGGCTTCCGCGTCGCCGTCTGCGAGCAGGTCGAAGACCCGGCGGAGGCGAAGAAGCGCGGCTCGAAATCCGTCGTGCGTCGCGATGTCATCCGCCTCGTGACGCCCGGTACGCTGACCGAGGAAAAGCTGCTCTCGCCCACCGAGTCCAACTACCTGATGGCGCTCGCCCGTATCAAGGGTGGGTCAGAGCCGGCTTACGCGATTGCCTGGATAGACATTTCGACCGGCGTATTCCGTCTGGCCGAAACGGCGCGCGAGCGGATGCTGGCCGATATCCTGCGCATCGATCCCAAGGAACTCATTCTCGCCGATCAGGTCTTCCACGATCCGGACCTTCGCCCGGTCATGGATGTGCTCGGCCGCACCGCCGTTCCGCAGCCGCAGGTCCTGTTCGACAGCGCGACGGCGGAAAACCGGCTGGCCCGCTATTTCGATGTCGGCACGCTCGACGGGTTCGGCACGTTTACCCGCGCCGAGATCGCCGCGGCGGCAGCAGCCGTTGCCTATGTCGAAAAGACGCAGATCGATGCGCGGCCACCGCTTGGCCGACCGGAGCGCGAAAGCACCGCTTCTACGCTCTTCATCGATCCGGCGACCCGCGCCAATCTGGAGCTTGCCCGTACACTCTCAGGCAGCCGCGATGGCTCGCTGCTGAAAGCCATCGACCGCACCGTCACAGGCGGCGGCGCGCGGCTGCTGGCCGAACGGCTGATGTCGCCGCTGACCGATCCGGATGCGATCAACATGCGGCTCGACAGTGTCGCCTGGCTAATGGATGCCACGGTGCTGACGGACGATCTGCGTGACGATCTCAAGCATGCACCCGACATGACGCGCGCGCTATCGCGCCTGGCGCTCGGACGCGGCGGCCCGCGCGATCTCGGTGCGCTGAGGCAAGGCTTGCAGGCCTCGCGCATGATCGCCGCCCGGCTGGAACGCGAAATCCTGCCGCCGGAGCTGCTGGATGCGCAGAACGCGCTTCAGGAGCTTCCCCACGATCTCGCCGCCGAACTCGAAGCCGTGCTCGGTGACGAACTCCCGCTTCTGAAACGCGATGGCGGTTTCGTACGCGCAGGTGCCATTACCGAACTCGATGAGGTGCGGGCGCTGCGCGACCAGTCGCGACAGGTGATTGCCGGTCTGCAGCTCGACTATATCGAGGAAACCGGCATCAAGTCGCTGAAGATCAAGTACAACAATGTTCTTGGCTATTTCATCGAGGTGACGGCCGGCAATGCCGGCGCGATGACCGATACGAACGAGGGCCGCGCCCGCTTCATCCACCGCCAGACCATGGCGAATGCGATGCGCTTCACTACGACCGAGCTTGCCGAACTCGAAACCAAGATCGCCAATGCCGGCGACCGGGCGCTCACCATGGAGCTTGAGGCTTTCGACAAGTTGACGACCCTCGTCGTCTCGCATGCCGAAGCGATCAAGGCGGCGGCGCGGGCGCTCTCGATCATCGACGTTTCCACCGGTCTCGCGACGCTCGCCGGCGAACAGGGCTATTGCAGGCCGATGGTCGATGACAGCAATGCCTTTTCCATCGTCGCCGGCCGCCATCCGGTGGTAGAGCAGGCGCTGCGCCGGCAATCGGCGGAACCGTTCGTCGCCAACGATTGCGACCTCTCGCCGCCGAAGGGCGCGAAGGACGGTGCGATCTGGCTGCTGACCGGCCCCAACATGGGCGGTAAGTCGACCTTCCTCCGGCAGGCGGCACTCATTGCCATCATGGCGCAGATGGGCTCCTTTGTGCCCGCAGGCTCGGCGCGAATCGGCGTTGTGGACCGGCTTTTCTCCCGCGTCGGGGCCTCCGACGATCTGGCGCGCGGCCGCTCTACCTTCATGGTCGAGATGGTGGAGACGGCGGCGATCCTCAATCAGGCGACCGAACGCTCGCTGGTCATCCTCGATGAAATCGGCCGTGGCACGGCGACTTTCGACGGTCTTTCCATTGCCTGGGCTGCCGTCGAGCATCTGCATGAGGTCAATCGCTGCCGCGGCCTCTTCGCCACCCATTTCCACGAACTGACGGTTCTCTCCGAAAAGCTCGGACGTCTTTCCAACGCGACGATGAAGGTGCGCGAATGGAAGGGCGAGGTCATCTTCCTGCATGAGGCGGGACCGGGCGCGGCCGATCGCTCCTATGGCATCCAGGTCGCGCGTCTCGCCGGCCTGCCCGCCGCCGTGGTTGCCCGCGCCAAGGATGTGCTGGCGCGGCTCGAAGATACCGCGCGCAAGTCGCCAGCCAGCCAACTGATCGACGACCTGCCGCTCTTCAAGGTCGCGGCCAAGCAGGTCGAGGAAAGCCGCCATGCGGGTCCTTCCAAGGTCGAAGAGGCACTGGCCTCGCTTGACCTCGATGATATGACCCCGCGCGAGGCGCTCGAGGCCTTGTACGCGTTGAAGAAAGAACTTCGCAAGGCTTGAGCGATATCCCTGTGCTTTAGTCATAAAAGCGCCTATAGAGCCGCTTCATCGTCAGTTGCTTCGCGAAAACCAAGGAATCAACGCCGCAATGGATGTCCGCAATCCGGAACATGCCGACCTTCTCGACTGGAAGGCCCTGAAGTCGCAATGCGATTTCATCGCGAGCCGCCAGGCCGAAAACGCGGCCGCCACCCGCACCGCACTTCTGAGCGTCATCAAGGAGGCCAATGCAAAGGGCCGCGCGCGCGCCGAAGAATTGCTGAGGGCCGATGGCGGCGGGCTTGCCTGCGCCATGCGGATCTCGCGCCTGCAGGACCATATCATCACCATCCTGCATGATTTCGCGCTGAACCACGTGTTCAACGCCGCCAACACGCCGGAAGCCTCGCGCCTCGGCGTCGCCGCCGTGGGCGGCTACGGACGCGGCACGCTGGCGCCGGGTTCGGATATCGACCTTCTCTTCCTGCTGCCCGCGAAGAAGCCCGCCTGGGTGGAGCCGGCCATCGAGTTCATTCTCTATATCCTCTGGGATATGGGCCTGAAGGTTGGTCATGCCACGCGCACCGTCGAGGAATGCGTCCGTCTGTCGAAGACGGACATGACGATCCGCACCGCCATCCTCGAGGCGCGCTATATCTGCGGCCAGCGTGCATTGCTGTCGGAACTCGAAACGCGCTTCGACAACGAAGTGGTGCGCAATTCCGGCCCGCAATTCATTGCGGCAAAGCTCGCCGAGCGCGACGAGCGCCACCGCAAGAGCGGCGATACGCGCTATCTGGTCGAGCCCAATGTGAAGGAAGGCAAGGGCGGGCTTCGCGACCTGCACACGCTGTTCTGGATCTCGAAATACTATTACCGCGTCCGCAACACCGAGGATCTGGTCAAGCTCGGCGTGCTTTCCCGCTCGGAATTCCGGCTGTTCGAGAAATGCGACGATTTCCTCTGGGCCGTGCGCTGCCACATGCATTTCCTCACCGGCAAGAGCGAGGAGCGTCTGTCCTTCGATATCCAGCCGGACATCGCGCGCCGCCTCGATTATCATGACCGCCCCGGCCTGACGGCCGTCGAGCGCTTCATGAAGCATTATTTCTGGATGGCGAAGAATGTCGGCGACCTGACGCGCATTCTCTGCGCCACGCTGGAAGAGCAGCAGGCCAAGGATGCGCCGGGCCTGACGAATGTGATCAGCCGCTTCGCCAACCGGCCGCGCAAGATCGCCGGCTCGCCGCAATTCGTCGAGGATCGTGGCCGCATCGCGCTTTCAAGCCCCGATGTCTTCAAGGAAGATCCGGTCAACCTCATCCGCTTCTTCCATGTCGCGGAAATGAAGGAGCTGGAATATCACCCGGATGCGCTGAGCCGCATTACCCGCTCGCTGGCCCTGATCGATAACGGTCTGCGCGACAACGAGGCCGCCAACGCCATCTTCCTGTCTATCCTGACCTCGCACAAGAACCCGGCCATGACGCTTCGGCGCATGAACGAGGCGGGCGTGCTCGGCCGGTTCCTGCCTGAATTCGGCAAGATCGTCTCGATGATGCAGTTCAACATGTATCACCACTATACGGTGGACGAGCATCTGCTGCGCACGGTGGAAGTCATTGCTTCGATAGAGGCTGGCCGCGACAAGGATATCAATCCGCTCGCGGTGTCGCTGTTCCCGTCGATCGAAGATCGGCAGGTCATCTATGTCGCCGCGCTTCTCCACGACGTGGCCAAGGGTCGTCCGGAAGACCATTCGACCGCGGGCGCCAAGGTCGCCCGCAAACTCTGCCCGCGTCTCGGCATGTCGGCCAAGCAGACAGATCTGGTCGCCTGGCTGATCGAGGAACATCTGACCATGTCGATGGTCGCGCAGACCCGCGACCTCAACGACCGCAAGACCATCATGGACTTTGCCGAGCGCGTTCAGTCGCTGGAGCGTCTGCGCCTTCTGCTGATACTGACCGTCGCCGATATCCGCGCTGTCGGTCCAGGCGTGTGGAACGGCTGGAAGGGTCAGTTGCTGCGGACGCTCTATTACGAGACCGAGTTGCAGCTGACCGGCGGCTTCTCGGAAGTCTCCCGAAAGGAACGTGCCGCCGCTGCCCGGACGCGTCTTTCCGAGGCGCTGGAAGGCTGGAGCCAGAAGGATCGCAAGACCTATTCCAAGCTGCATTACGAGCCTTATCTGCTCAGCGTGTCGCTGGAAGACCAGATCCGGCATGCCGGCTTCATCCGAGATGCCGACAAGGCCGGCAAGGCGCTGGCCACCATGGTGCGAACGCGCTCCTTCCATTCGATCACCGAGATCACGGTTCTGGCGCCCGACCATCCGCGCCTTCTCGCCATCATCACCGGGTCCTGTGCGGCGGCCGGCGCAAACATTGCCGACGCCAACATCTTCACCACCGCAGACGGACGCGCGCTTGATACGATCATGATCAACCGCGAGTTCAAGAATGACGAGGACGAGATCCGCCGCGCCACCTCGATCGGCAAGCTGATCGAGGACGTTCTGGCCGGCCAGAAGCGCGTTCCGGAAGTCATTGCCATTCGCACGAAGGGCAAGAAGCGCAACACGACCTTCACCATCGCGCCGGGAGTGACCGTTTCCAACACGCTGTCCAACAAGTTCACGGTGCTGGAACTGGAATGCCTTGACCGGCCCGGCCTGCTCTACGAGATCACCTCCGTTCTCTCCGACCTTTCGCTCGACATCGCATCGGCTCACATCACGACATTCGGCGAGAAGGTGATCGACACGTTCTACGTGACCGACCTTGTCGGGCAGAAGATCACCAACGAGAACCGGCAGGCCAACATCACGGCCCGCGTCAAGGCGGTTCTGGCAGAAGTCGAGGACGAGGCGCGCAGCGGCATGCCCTCCGGCATCATCGCGCCCGCCCCGATCCGTGGCGTGAAGAAGACGAGACCCGGCGCATGAGCCTGTTCAAGAAATTCGTGACGGTGGGCGGTGGCACGCTCGGCAGCCGGCTGATGGGCTTTGCCCGCGAAACGCTGATGGCTGCGGCACTCGGCACCGGCCCGATGGCCGAGGCCTTCTACGCCGCCTTCAAACTGCCGAACCTCTTCCGCCGGCTCTTTGCCGAGGGCGCATTCAATGCCGCCTTCGTTCCGCTCTTTGCCAAGGAGATCGAGTCCGACGGCATCGATGGGGCGAAGCGGTTCTCGGAAGAGGTGTTCGGCGTTCTCTTCACGGTCCTGCTGGTCCTCACTATCATCATGGAACTGTCCATGCCGCTCCTGATGCGCACGATCATCGCGCCGGGCTTCGAGGGCGACAAGTATGACATCACCGTGCGGCTCGCGGTGATCATGTTCCCCTATCTCGCCTGCATGTCGCTGACCGCGATGCTGTCGGGCATGCTGAATTCACTGCATCATTATCTGGCCGCCGCCATCGCGCCGATCTTCTTCAACGTCGCGATGATCGCGGCGCTCGCCTATGGCATGTGGATCAAGGCAGATGCCGTTTCCATCGCCTACTATCTGTCCTATGCGGTTCTGGTTGCGGGCATCCTGCAGATGCTGGTTCTCTATGTGGGCGTTCGTCACGCCGGCATGTCGATCGGCTTTCGCCGGCCGCACCTGACGCCGAAGGTCAAGCGGCTGCTGGCGCTGGCACTGCCTGCCGCGGCGATCGGCGGCGTGCAGCAGATCAATCTCATCATCGGCCAGGCTGTGGCCTCGATGAAGGACGGCGCGATCGCCTCCCTGCAATATGCCGACCGCATCTACCAGCTGCCGCTCGGCGTCGTCGGCGTGGCCGTGGGGGTCGTCCTTCTGCCGGAACTGGCGCGGGCGCTGAAAAGCAACCACATGGTCGAAGCGGAAAGCCTGCAGAACCGCTCCATCGAATTCGTGCTCTTCCTGACGCTTCCTGCCGCCGCCGGCATCTTCGCGCTCTCCGACGAGATCATCCGTCTTGTCTACGAGCGCGGCGCATTCCACGCCGATGCGACGACCACGGTCGCGGCCGTGCTGACGCTCTTCGGCTTCGGCCTGCCCGGATTCGTTCTCAACAAGGCGCTGACCCCCGGATTCTTCGCCCGCGAGGACACGAAGACGCCCATGCGCTTCACGATGATCTCGGTGGCGATCAACAGCATCGTTGCGATTTCGCTCTTCCCCTTCTTTGCCGAGCGCGGCATTGCGGCAGCGGAATCGATTGCCGGCTGGCTTTCGACGATCATGCTCTTCGTGACACTGCGTCGCCGCGGGCACCTGAACATCGAACGGGCGCTGGTCAGTCGTGCCATCCGCATGCTGATTGCCTCCGTGATCATGGCCGTCGCAGCGCATTACGCGGCCGTCTATTTCTCCGGCTATCTTCATTCCGGGGTCTCGTCGCTGGTTCAGGCCGCCGTGCTGCTGCCGATCGTCTTCGGGTCGTTTGCGCTCTATATCGTCATCGTCTTTGCCATCGGCGGGGCGGATATCGGCATGATCCGGCGCAACATGAAGCGCCGCGGCAAGGCGGCACCGGCAAATCCCGGCGATCCGGCTTGATCGCGCAGGCCGCGCAGGCTATTGCGCGGCCTTGAACAGGCGCTCCGCCGATTTCAAGAATTTTGGTCAGACGCGGGCCTTCCAACCGCACGCACAAGAGGACAATCATGAACCAGTTCCAGCCGCTCGTCTTTTCCGGCGTCCAGCCCACCGGCAACCTGCATCTCGGCAATTATCTCGGCGCGATCCGCAAGTTCGTGGCGCTGCAGGAGAAGAACGACTGCATCTATTGCGTCGTCGACATGCATGCGCTGACCGCGCAGCTCGTCCACGATGACCTGAAGGAGCAGACGCGTTCGATTGCCGCCGCCTTCATCGCCTCCGGCATCGACCCGAAGAAGCATATCGTCTTCAACCAGTCCAAGGTTGCCGCGCACGCGGAACTGGCCTGGATCTTCAACTGCGTGGCGCGCATGGGCTGGATGAACCGCATGACGCAGTTCAAGGACAAGGCCGGCAAGGACGCGGAAAAGGCTTCGCTTGGGCTGCTTGCCTATCCGAGCCTGATGGCCGCCGACATTCTCCTCTATCGCGCCACCCATGTGCCTGTCGGCGACGACCAGAAGCAGCATCTGGAGCTGACGCGCGACATCGCGCAGAAGTTCAACATCGATTTCACGGCGCAGATCCGCAAGACCGGCAAGGGCATCGACATCAAGGTGGGCGATGAACCGGTTCATGCCTATTTCCCGATGGTCGAGCCTTTGATCGATGGTCCGGCGCCCCGCGTCATGAGCCTTCGCGACGGCACCAAGAAAATGTCGAAATCCGATCCCTCCGACCTCTCGCGCATCAACCTGATGGACGATTCGGAGACGATCGCGAAGAAGATCAAGAAGGCCAAGACCGATCCAGAGGGCTTGCCGAGCGAAACGGACGGTCTTGCCGGACGTCCCGAGGCCGACAATCTCGTTGGCATCTACGCGGCCCTTTCGGACATGTCCAAGGCCGATGTGTTGCGCGATTTCGGCGGGCAGCAGTTTTCGACGTTCAAGCCGGCGCTTGCGGATCTTGCCGTCGCGGTTCTGTCGCCGATAAACGCCGAGATGCGCCGCCTGATGGCTGCGACCGATCATATAGACGCGATCCTGAAGGACGGCGGCGAACGCGCCGGAGCTCGCGCTGCCGTCACCATGGCGGAAGTCCGCGACATCGTCGGCTTCCTCTGAGAGCCGGCAGTTCAACGCACCGTCCGCCCCGCAGTTTTGATGGCTTGCGGGGCAGACGCGCAAGTGGCATTGTCCGCCCATGGTTTCAAGACGCCTATCTCGCCTCGAAGGTCACCGCCGCAAGTTCATGGCCGTGGTGGACCAGACGCCCGAATGCAGCCGGGCCGTGCTCTATGCAGGCTATCGCGCCCGCAACACCGGCGGGGGCGTCGTTCTGACCTTCATCGTTCCGCAGCAGGATTTCCAGCAATGGCTGGGGGTCGGCGACATCATGCGCGAAGAGGCGATGCAGGAGGCCAATGCCGCGCTGGCGAAGACCGCGCAGTTCATCCGCGAGAAGGTCGGCATCGAGCCGGAACTGGTGATCCGCGAGGGCCAGCCGGTGGAGCAGATCCATGCCCTGATCGAGGAAGACAGGGACATTGCGATCCTGGTTCTCGCCTCCGGTTCGACCAAGGAAGGGCCGGGTCCGCTCGTCTCTTCCGTCGCAGGACGCTCTGCGGCGTTCCCGATTCCGGTCACCGTGATCCCCGACGCGCTGAGCGACGAAGAGATCGAAGCGCTTTCTTGAGTTTCTGAGAAAAGTTTTTTCCGCTATAAGGGCTTTTGACGGCTTCGCGGGCTTGATCGCCTTTCGCGATGGGCCTATTTTGGAAGCATTCTAAAAAGTTAGTGCCGCTTGAAGAGCGGCGACGGAGACCGGCATGTTTATCCAGACCGAAGCAACCCCGAACCCTGCAACGCTGAAGTTCCTGCCCGGCAAGGTGGTTCTTCAGGAAGGCACGGCAGATTTCCGCAGCGCTGACGAGGCAGCCGCCTCTCCGCTCGCCGCGCGCCTGTTCGGCATTCCCGGCGTCACCGGTGTATTCTTCGGCTATGATTTCGTGACCGTGACCAAGGAAGACCAGGAATGGGCGCATCTGAAGCCTGCGATCCTCGGCTCGATCATGGAGCACTTCATGTCCGGCGCGCCGGTCATGGGCGGTACGAGCACCGCTGAAGCAACCGATCCTTCGGGCGAGTTCTACAACGAAGGCGACGAAATCATCGTCAAGACGATCAAGGAACTCCTGGAAACGCGCGTCCGCCCGGCTGTTGCCCAGGATGGCGGCGACATCACCTTCCGCGGCTTCCGCGACGGCAAGGTCTTCCTCAACATGAAGGGTTCCTGCGCCGGCTGCCCGTCGTCGACCGCCACGCTGAAGCATGGCGTGCAGAACCTGCTGCGCCATTTCATTCCGGAAGTGCAGGAAGTCGAGGCCGTCTGAGGCCTCGCATGATCGTTCTTGCCATCGATACCGCCGGCGTTGATTGCTCCGTGGCCGTCTATGACGCCGCGGCAGACGCTGTTGTGGCATCCGCGTGCGAGACGCTCGGCAAGGGGCATGCGGAACGGCTCTCCGGGATGATCGATGAGGTCATGCGGCAGGCCGCCTTGGCGCCGGCTGATCTGGGTCTCATAGGCGTGACGGTCGGGCCGGGGTCGTTTACGGGCATCCGTGTCGGTGTCGCTGCCGCGCGCGGGCTGGCACTGGCGCTTGGCGTCCCCGCAGTGGGAGTAACGACGCTGGCTGTTCTGGCCGAGACCGCAAGGCGGTCCGGCAAAACAGGCGCCATCTTTGCCGCCATCGATGCGAAACGCGGCGAGGTCTATCTCCAGCCATTTGACGACGCCGGGCGACCCGCTGCCGATGCTCAGGCGATGCTGCTGGACGACGCACGCGATGTCATCGGCTCTGCGGGCGCGGAGGTCGTAGGTTCGGGTGCGGCTGTACTCTGCGATGCGTCAGCGGAGCCTGACCATTTCGACATCGAAGCCGTCGCGCGCATTGCCGCACGGCAGCCGAAGGGTACGGGCAAGCCCGCGCCGCTATATTTGCGCGGACCGGATGCAAAGCCGCAAATGGGCTTTGCGATTGAGCGCAGAGCGTAAGGGCATGCTGGAGAAGTTCTTCTCTCGAAAACTGGAATTCGATATTCTGCCGATGGAAAATGCGCATTGCCGCGCCGCTTCCGTCATTCATGGCGAGCGTTTCTCACGCGGCTGGAGCGACGGCGAATTCCACGAACTGCTGGGTCAGGAAACTGTGGGCGGCTTCGTGGCCTTCCAGTCTGGGCTATCCTCGCATGATGGTGTTGCCGGTTTCGTCCTCTCGCGCGCCGCCGCTGGCGAGGCCGAAATCCTCTCTATCGGCGTGACCCCGAAAGTTGCACGCCAGGGACTGGGCTGGAGGCTTATGCGCGCGGCAATCGCCGACATCGTTGCCCGCGATGCTGCCACGGTCTTTCTCGAAGTCGACGAAACCAACACGGCCGCACGCGGGCTCTATTCGAAACTGGGATTCCAGAAGGTTGCCGAGCGTCCTGCCTATTATGCGGGACCGGACGGCAAGAAGACGGCCGCCCATGTGATGCGTCTCGACCTCGACGTTTCGCGAAGCGCGAGGAGCGCCAAGCCGTGATCGCCAGGCTTCGGATTGCGGCGCTTCTGACCCTCGTCGTGATCGTGACGCTCTTCATGGCCCCACTCCAGATTCTCGGGCTCCGCTTCGACTGGAAATTGCGAAGACGACTGCCCGGCATATGGCACAGGTTTGCCTGCCGCATGCTCGGCCTGAAGATTCATGTCAACGGCGCTGCAGCGGCGGGACGTCCGCTGATGATCGCGGCCAATCATGCATCCTGGCTCGATATTCTTGTCCTCAGCGCCGTCGCCGACGTCGTCTTCATCGCCAAGTCGGAGGTCAAGACCTGGCCGGTGTTCAATACGCTGGCGCGGCTGCAGGCTACGATCTTCATAGAGCGCGAGGAGCGCCGCAAGACTGGCGAGCAGGTCAACGAAATTGGCGCGCGCCTCGCTGCCGGCGAGATCGTCGTGCTCTTTCCCGAGGGCACGACCTCCGACGGCAACCGTCTTCTACCGGTCAAGACCTCGCTCTTCGGCGCCGCCTCCGCCGCTCTTCCTGCAGCGCCTGAAGGCATAGTGCTCATTCAGCCCGTCGCAGTGGCCTATACAAGGGCCCACGGCCTGCCCCTCGGACGGTTCCACCGCGCGCTGGCTGCATGGCCTGGTGACACCGAACTTCTCCCGCACCTCTCGGGCATTCTCAAAATGGGTTCGCTGGAGGCGGAGGTCACCTTCTGTGAACCCATCCCGTTTTCGAGTTCCAGCAACCGGAAGGCCGTCAGCCGTGCCGTCGAGGAGGAGATCGCGGCCGCCCTTCATGCGACGCTCCGCAGTCCCCGATAGGCCTCCAACCTCAAGCTGCCGCGATCAGCCGCTGGCCCGCAAGCCTGTAGGAAATTGCTTCGGCGATATGGATGCGCCCGATCGCCCTCTGTCCATCGAGATCGGCAATCGTGCGCGCCACTTTCAAAATCCGGTGATAGCCGCGCGCAGAAAACTTCAGTTTCTCGGCAGCGTCCTGCAACAGCGTGAGCCCTCCCCGATCGGGCTCGGCGATCTTCTCGATAATCGCAGTCGAGCATTGGGCGTTGGTGCGGATATGTGCGGCACCAAATTCGAGAAAGCGCTCGCGCTGCATTTCGCGCGCCGCAGCCACGCGACGGGCAACATCGGCGCTGCGCTCGGAGGCTGCCGGAATCAGAAGATCGGCGGCGCTCACGGCCGGGACGTCGATGCGGATGTCGATACGATCCATGAGTGGCCCCGAGACGCGGGCCTGATAGTCGGCAGCGCATCGCGGCCCGCGCGCGCAGGTGTGACCGGGTTCGCCAGCCATGCCGCAACGGCAGGGGTTCATGGCCGCGACCAGCTGGATATTAGCCGGATAGGAGACGCGATGGTTGGCCCGCGCAATGACGCATTCGCCCGTTTCCAGCGGCTGGCGCAGCGCATCCAGCGCCTGAGCGGAGAATTCCGGCAGCTCGTCGAGGAACAGCACGCCGTGATGAGAGAGCGAGACTTCTCCCGGCTTGGCGCGTAGCCCACCACCGATCAGCGATGCCATAGTGGCAGAATGGTGCGGTGCGCGGAACGGCCTCCGGTCGGACAGCTTGCCGCCGGAAAGCTGCCCAGCCACGGAGTGGATCATCGACACTTCCAGAAGCTCTGCCGCAGACAACGGCGGCAGGATCGACGGCAGGCGCTGCGCCAGCATCGACTTGCCGGAACCGGGAGGGCCTATCATCAGGAGGTTATGTCCACCGGCCGCGACGACCTCCAATGCGCGCTTGGCGCTTTCCTGGCCGCGAATGTCCGCAAGATCGGGAAGATTGGCCGGTAGCGCCCTCACCGCTGGTTCCGGGCGCGTCAGCACCTGCGTGCCACGGAAGTGGTTGGCAAGGCCGATCAGGCTGCGCGGCGCGAGAATGTCGATATCGGGCCCCGCCCAGGCCGCTTCCGGTCCGCTGGCCGCCGGGCAGATCAGGCCCTTGCCCATGGCATTGGCGGCAATCGCCGCCGGCAGCGCGCCGGCAACGGGCGCAATCGTGCCATCGAGATTGAGTTCGCCGACCACCGCATAGTCCGCCAAGGCATCCGCGGGAATGGCCCCCAGCGCCGCCATGAGGCCGAGCGCAATCGCAAGATCAAAGTGCGACCCTTCTTTCGGCAGGTCTGCGGGCGCAAGATTGACGGTGATACGCTTCGGCGGCAGCGAGAGGCCGGAGGCGTGAAGCGCCGCGTGAACGCGCTCGCGACTTTCGGCCACCGCCTTGTCCGGCAGCCCGACAATCTGCATCGCGAGCTTCCCGGGGGAGATCATCACCTGCACATCGACAGGCAGACCTTCAATGCCATGAAATGCGACTGTTGCAACCCGAGATACCATCGCCCGTCCCCAAAGCCATCGGTTGCAGGAAGACTGGCATGGATTTCGGAATCAAACAAGAACAAAAATGAAACAAACGTGCGATTTTTACCCCGGATGGTTGCATTAGGTTGTATGAGCAGAACAAATCAGAACAGGGGAGCTCAGCGTTTGGCTTCGATCGCATCCCAGAGAAGCGCCGCGATGTCCGTTCCGCTGAAGCGCTTGACCTCGCGGATGCCGGTCGGGGAGGTCACATTGATCTCGGTGAGATAATCGCCGATGACGTCGATTCCGACGAGAAGGAAGCCGCGTTCACGCAAAGCCGGACCGATGCGATCGCAGATTTCCTGCTCGCGCTTCGTCAGTTCCGAATGCTCGGCGCGACCGCCGACATGCATGTTGGAGCGGCTGTCGTGTTCGGCCGGCACGCGATTGATCGCGCCGACGGGCTTGCCGTCGATCAGGATGATACGCTTGTCGCCCTTGCGCACATCCGGCAGATATTGCTGCGCGATGAAGGGTTCGCGGAACATCAGGCCGAAGGTTTCGAGCAGCGAGGAAAGGTTGCGGTCGTCCTTCTTGAGATGGAAGACGCCGGCGCCGCCATTGCCATAAAGCGGCTTGATGATGATGTCGCCCATCTCCTCGCGAAAGGCGCGGATTTCCGCAGCGTCTCGCGTGATCAGCGTGGCCGGCATCAGGTCCGGAAACTCGGTGACGAAGATCTTCTCCGGCGAGTTACGCACCCAGGCCGGATCGTTGACGACCAGCGTCTTCGGGTGGATTCGCTCCAGCATATGGGTCGAAGTGATATAGGCCATGTCGAAGGGCGGGTCCTGACGGAGCAGGACGACATCCATGGTCGACAGGTCGATGCGCTCCGGCGCGCCCAGCGTAAAATGGTCGCCCTTGATGTCGCGCAGTTCCATCGGCTCTGCCGTCGCATAGACCTTGCCGTCGCGAAGAGACAGTTTCTCGGGCGTGTAGTGGAAAAGCTTGTAGCCGCGTGCCTGCGCTTCCAGGCTCATGGCGAAGGTGGAATCGCCCGCGATATTGATGGACGAAACATGGTCCATCTGGACCGCGACATTCCTGATCTTTGCCATTTGAAATCCTCGGGCACTATTGCGCCCAGGTTATCTAGGCTTTCAAAGCGCCGAGCGCAACGGGCGTTTGAAGAGCCGCTCGATCCTGCCCTTGACCTTCATGGCGAGTGCCACAGGCAGCGGGAAAGGCTGGCGCAAGAAGGCGATCTTGCGGACATAATTGTCGATCTGCCAGGTGGCCCAGGTGTTGCCGGCGAAGTAGGCGATGTCGCCGGCCTTCAATACGCGAACCGCACCGTTTGCATCTGTCACGCGCACTTCGCCCTCGAGGATCATCACCGTCTCGTCCCAGGCGAAATACCAGCGGAACGTCCCGGCGGTGCAATCCCACAGCGCGGTCATGGAGGCCCTGTCGGCGCTATAGGAATGTTCCGCAATGCGGGCGTCAGGCTTGCCGGAAATCACCCAATCTGGATCGATCGGAGCGGCTTTCATCTCCATGGCGGCAGAAGAGGCTGCCACCAGCGGCGGCACATCCTTCAGATCCAGAAGCGGCCTCGCGCCGGCGACCAGCGCCATGAATGCCTGAAACGGCAGAAGATGAAGTGCCATAGGGCCCCCTTGTCAGAAAACTCTGGGGCACATTGCCGGAAAAGTCTCACAAAATTCCTACATCGAAAGATTGCATTTTAGGAAAGATGCGCAATTTCGGCAAGGAGACGGGGATGAGTGTGCCGGATCGGCACATTCCCGGTTCAGAGTGAAGCAGCCTCGATGCGCTTGCCGGTGTCCGCGGTGAAGAAATGCAGACGGTCGGAGGCAATCGCCAGGCGCAGCTCGCTCGGCAGCGGCAGATCCGGAGACACCGCCACGACGACAGATTGCCCGGCGCAATGGCCGTGAAGCAGACGCTGGGCACCGAGGTCCTCGACAAAGGCGAGGGTAAACGGCATGCCGACGCCGCTGTCGGACAGCCGAAGATCCTCCGCGCGCGCGCCGAGGGTGACCGGACCATCCGGCAGGCCCGCTCGAAGCCCCGTTTCCCCATCACCAATCGAGATAACACCATTGGCAACGTTCGCCTTGAGCAGGTTCATGGCCGGCGAGCCGATGAAACTTGCAACAAAGGTCGAGGCAGGATGGTGATAGACCTGCAGCGGCGCGCCGATCTGCTCGATACGCCCGCCATTCAAAACGACCAACCGGTCGGCCAGCGTCATGGCTTCCAGCTGGTCGTGGGTGACGTAGATCGAGGTCGTGCCGAGACGCTTCTGCAGCTGCTTGATCTCGCCGCGCATGGTCACGCGGAGTTTTGCATCGAGATTGGAGAGCGGCTCGTCGAACAGGAAGGCGGCGGGCTTGCGGACGATGGCGCGGCCCATGGCGACGCGCTGGCGCTGGCCGCCGGAAAGCGCGCGCGGCTTGCGTTCCAGATAGGGCTGAAGCTCCAGCATGCGGGCAGCTTCCGCGACGCGGGCGTCGATCTCGGCCTTTGGCGTGCCACGGTTCTTCAGGCCGTAGGCGAGATTGTCGTAGACGCTCATATGCGGATAGAGCGCATAATTCTGGAAGACCATGGCGATGTCGCGTTCGGCGGGCTCGATCTCGTTGACCACGCGGCCGCCGATGGAGACCGTGCCGTCAGTAATCCTCTCCAGGCCGGCAACCATGCGCAAAAGCGTCGATTTTCCGCAGCCGGACGGGCCGACGAGAACGATGAACTCGCCGTCTGCAATGGCGATCGAGATGTCGCTGACGGCGTTCACATTGCCCACATAGGTCTTGCCGACGCCCTTGATGTCGATGGCAGCCATGTTCTTACTTCTCCGTTTCGACCAGGCCCTTGACGAAAAGGCGCTGCATGAAAATGACGACGAGGACGGGCGGCAGCATGGCGAGGATCGCAACCGCCATGACGAGGTTCCATTGCGGCTCGGCATCGGTGACGTCCGACATGCGCTTGATGCCCATGACGATGGTGTAGTGTTCGCTATCCGTGGTGACGATCAGCGGCCAGAGATACTGGTTCCAGCCGTAGATGAAGAGGATGACGAAAAGCGCTGCGATATTGGTGCGCGACAGCGGCAGCAGGATATCCTTGAAGAACTTCAGCGGTCCGGCTCCGTCCACGCGAGCGGCCTCCAGCAATTCGTCCGGCACGGTCAGGAAGAACTGACGGAAGAGGAAGGTCGCGGTTGCCGAGGCGATCAGCGGGATCGAGAGACCGGCATAGGAATTCAGCATCCCGAGATCCGCCACGACCTTGAAGGTGGGCACGATGCGCACTTCCACCGGCAGCATCAGCGTGACGAAGATGATCCAGAAGGCGAGCTGGCGGAAGGGAAAGCGGAAATAGACGATGGCATAGGCCGAGAGGATCGAAATGACGATCTTCCCGATGGAAATGGCGAGCGCCATGATCAGGCTGTTGCCCAGCATCATGCCGATGGGCGGTGCGCCGGCGGCGGCGAGACCGCTGAAGAGCACCGTCTTGTAGGTGGCCAGGAAATCCGATCCCGGCAGGACCGGCATGACGCCGGTGATAAAATCCGTCGTCTTGTGGGTCGAGGCGATGAAGGCGACGTAGACCGGGAAGGCGACAATGACGACGCCGAGGATGAGGACCAGATGGGAGAGAAGCTTCAGGAACGGGCGATTTTCGACCATGTCATCCTCAATATTGCACGTTGCGCTCGACGAAGCGGAACTGGATGAAGGTAAGGGCGATGACGATGACCATCAGGACTACCGATTGCGCCGCCGATGAGCCGAGATCGAGCCCGATGAAGCCGTCCGTGAAGACCTTGTAGACGAGAATGTTGGTCGCCTGGTTCGGCCCGCCCTGGGTGGTGGCATGGATCACCGCGAACGTGTCAAACATCGTGTAAACGACGTTGACGACGAGCAGGAAAAAGGTCGTGGGCGACAGAAGCGGGAAGACGATATCGCGGAAACGCTTGACCGGACCCGCACCATCGATGGCAGCGGCCTCGATCAGAGCCTTGGGGATGGATTGCAGGCCTGCAAGGAAGAACAGGAAATTATAGGAAATCTGCTTCCAGCTGGCGGCGAGGACCACCAGTATCATCGCGTCCGTTCCGTTCAACCGGTCGTCCCAATGATAGCCCAGACCCTTCAGAAGATAGGGAATGAGGCCGATGGTCGGGTTGAACATGAACCAGAAGAGCACGCCGGCAACTGCCGGGGCAACGGCATAGGGCCAGACGAGAAGCGTCGTGTACAGGCTGCGGCTCTTCAACAGCGAATTGGCGGCAACCGCCAGAACGAGCGCGAGCACAATGGATACGGTCGCTACGGCGACCGAAAAGATAACTGTGACAATGAGCGCGTTGAGATAGCTTGAATCCTGCGTGATAGCGACGTAGTTGTCGAAGCCGACAAACTGTGTGCTGGTGCCGAAGGCGTCTTCACGAAGAAAAGACTGCCAGACCGCCTGGCAGGCGGGCCAGACGAAAAAGATCAGCGTCACGGCAAGCTGGGGCAGGATGAGCCAATAGGGCAGGATCTTGCTGTTGAAGATGGTGCGTTTTGTCTGCATGGCCGTCTCCGGGGCGAATGCCTGGATTGGGAAGGCGCGCTCGCGGCAAGGCGAACGCGCCCGATTGGAACCCGAAGGTGTGTCGGCTTACTTGTTGGCGGCTGCGAAGTCGGCGATCAGCTTGTCGCCACGCTCGACGACGGCATCGAGCGCTTCCTTGGCGGACTTCTTTCCACCGAGCAGAGCCTGGAATTCCTCGTCGATGACCTTGCGGATCTGGACGTAGTTGCCGAAGCGCAGGCCCTTGGAGTTCGGGGTCGGCGTGTTCAGCGTGATTTCCTTGATACCGACATCGGTGCCCGGGTTCTTTTCATAGTAGCCCTGCGTCTTGCCGAGATCGTAAGCGGCCTGCGTGATCGGCAGGTAGCCGGAGAACTGGTGCCAGTCAGCCTGGACTTCCGGCGTGGAAAGGTAGCGGAAGAAGTCGGCAACGCCCTTGTATTCCTCGGCGTCGTGACCCTTCAGAACCCAAAGCGTCGCGCCACCGATGATGGTGTTCTGCGGAGCCCCCTTCACGTCGGCATAGTAAGGCAGCATGCCGTAGCCGACTTCGAAGTCCTTGGCGTTGTTGACGACGCCGGCGCGGGACGACGACGAGTTCATGTACATCGCGCATTCCTGGCTGTAGAACTTCGGCGGCGCGTCATTCCCGCCTTCCGGACCGCCATACTGGAATATACCCTCGGTCTGCCACTTCTTCAGATTGTCCCAGTGCTTGACCTGCGTCGGACCGTTGAAGGAGAGCTTCGAATCGACGCTGCCGAAACCGTTCTCGTTGGTGCCGATCGGCAGGTTATGCCAGGCCGAGAAGTTCTCAAGCTGAACCCAGGAAATCCAGCCCGTGGTGAAGCCGCACTTGGCAGCGCCCGAGGACATGATCTTCTTGGAGAAGGTTTCGACATCTTCCCAGGTCTTCGGCGGCGTATTCGGGTCGAGGCCGGCCTTCTTGAAGACGTTCTTGTTGTAATAGAGGATCGGGGTGGACGAGTTGAAGGGCATGGAAAGCATGTTGCCCTGCGTGTCCGTGTAATAGCCCACGACGGCCGGCAGATAGGCCTTGGGGTCGAACTGGGCGCCCGCGTCCTTCATCAGCTGGTAGACCGGATAGACTGCGCCCTTGGCGGCCATCATCGTGCCGGTGCCCACTTCGAAGACCTGCACAATGTCGGGCTGCTGCTTGGCGCGGAAGGCGGCAATCGCGGCCGTCATCGTCTCGGCATAGGTTCCCTTGTAGCTCGCGACGACCTGATACTTGTCCTGCGACTTGTTGTAGTTGGCGACGATTTCATCGAGCTTCTTGCCGAGCTCGCCACCCATGGCGTGCCACCAGGTGATCTGGGTGGCTGCAAAGGATGCGGACGACGACAGGCCGAGGGCCAAAGCGGCCAAAGCGATTTTTTTGAACATGTTTCCTCTCCTCCTCAGAAGAGTAATTACTTTAGCGAGTTCGGATGGATGGTCAAGCGGACCGATTTCGCTTTGCTTCGATCTTCCGCCGGCGACTTTCATTTGACTTTCAGTTGCCTATGCAAGTTTCATGAAGGTCATGCGACATATCAGTGACAGCTGAATGACAAATTCCGCAGAGGAGGGCGCGCACGCGAGGACCCATGGGAATTGTCAGAACGCGTCGGTAATGTGTTTCGGAAGATGGGATGGGGACACGACAATGATGTCGTAACGCCAGGATAGCCGGGCGAAATCCTTTTGCCTCGCGAGCCACTGCTCCGAGGCCGCGCGAATGCGCCGCTGCGTTTCATGTCCGACAGCGTCAACGCCGGAACGCACGGTGGCGCGCGCCTTGACCTCAACGAAGACGACGAGGTCGCCGCGTCGGGCTACGATGTCGATCTCCCCGCCCTTGGTGCGAAATCGCATGGCGGCAATTTGATATCCCTTGAGAAGGAGAAAGAGGGCAGCGATATACTCGGCGAAAAATCCTCGCCGATAGGCCGCAAGCTTCCTGTCCTGCGGCTTTTCCGTCATTCGCTCAGCCCTTCAACGCCATCAGCCGCTCGTAAAGATCGCTGCGGGCAAGGCCGGTCTGTTTGGCGGCCTCCTGCGCGGCCTTGCTTGCCGGCATGTCGTTTGCGAGCCTCAGCAACAGCGCGTCGATATCGATCTCTTCCGCTTGCTTTTCGCCCGGCGGGCCGATGACGAGGACAATCTCGCCCTTCACCGTCGCGTCCGCATAGGCCTGTGCAAGTTCGGCAAGCGTGCCACGGCGGAACTCTTCGAAGGTCTTTGTCAGTTCGCGACAGACGGAGGCGGCGCGTTCGCTCCCCAGCACATCGGCGGCGGCGGCAAGTGTGTCACCGATACGATGCGGGGATTCGAAGAAGATCAGCGTTGCCGGAACATCCTTCCATTCCGCGAGGCGGTCGCGCCGCGCCTTGTCCTTGGCGGGCAGGAAGCCGGCGAAGAGGAAGGCGTCATTGGGTAGGCCGGAACCGACAAGGGCAGCCAAGGGGGCGGAGGCGCCGGGAATCGGGATGACAGGATAGCCGGATTCCATAGCCAGCTGTCCAAGCCGGTAGCCGGGATCCGAGACTAGGGGCGTGCCGGCATCGGAGACCAGAGCGACCGTCTTTCCCTGTTCCAGAAAGGCCAATAGCCGGGGTCCCGCTTCATCGGCATTGTGCTCGTGATAGGCAAAGGGCCGGTTGCGGATGCCATAGCGGTCGAGCAGCACACGGGTCACGCGCGTGTCCTCGCAGGCCAACACATCGGCGCCGGCCAACGTTTCCAATGCACGCAATGTAATGTCACCGAGATTGCCGATCGGCGTTGCCACCAGATAGAGGCCAGGCGCGAGCGGCCGTGCCGGCACTTCGGTATTGGCAATACGGTAAGTCCGTTCTCTTGCGCTTGTTTCCGTCATCATGCTCGCCTTTTGTGGGCAGTTTCGCGCGAATGCAAGCATGGTCGCAAGCGGGACAGAGATAAATTGTGCGACTTCGGCCGAGACGCTTGCTTTGCAGGGGTTGTTTCTGCCATTTTGCCGCTCCACATCATCCGGACCCAACAGGGATCGAGACCCGAGCCGCGCCTTCCAGCAAAGACGCGACAGCCACAGAGACGGTAACAGTTCCATGCGCATTACGATCGAGCGTTCCAATCTTCTGAAGTCGTTGAACCATGTGCACCGCGTGGTCGAAAGACGGAACACGATCCCGATCCTGTCCAACGTGCTGTTGCGCGGCGAAGGCCAGAGCCTTGAAATGAAGGCGACCGACCTTGATCTCGAAATCACGGAATCGACGCCTGCCCAGGTCGAGCAGGCCGGCGGCACGACCGTTCCGGCGCATCTTCTCTATGACATCGTCCGCAAGCTGCCCGACGGCGCCGAAGTTCTGCTGGCCACGACAACCGATGGCAGCGCCATGACGGTCGCCTCGGGCCGCTCCAAGTTCTCGTTGCAATGCCTGCCGGTCTCGGACTTCCCGGATCTCAATGCCGGCACGTTCAGCCATTCCTTCAAGGTCAATGGTTCGGACCTGAAGATGCTGATCGACCGCACGCAGTTTGCGATTTCGACGGAAGAGACCCGCTATTATCTAAACGGCATCTTCATGCACACGGTCGAGGCCGGCGGCGATCTGAAGCTGCGTGCCGTTGCGACCGACGGTCACCGTCTTGCCCGCGCCGACGTTGTCGCGCCTTCGGGCTCTGAAGGCATGCCGGGCATCATCATTCCGCGCAAGACGGTCGGCGAATTGCAGAAGCTGGTCGATGGCGTCGATGGCGATGTCTCGGTCGAGATTTCCGACGCCAAGATTCGCGTCACCACCGGCCCGATCGTCATGACGTCGAAGCTCATCGACGGCACCTTCCCGGATTACCAGCGTGTCATTCCGTCCGGCAACGACAAGGAAATGCGCGTCGATTGCGCCACTTTCCAGGCGGCCGTTGACCGCGTGTCGACCATTTCGTCCGAGCGCGGCCGCGCGGTGAAGCTCGCAATTTCGGACGGCCAGCTGACGCTGACGGTCAACAACCCGGATTCGGGCTCGGCCACCGACGAAGTGCCGGTCGGCTATGACAACGATCCGCTGGAAATAGGCTTCAACGCCAAATACCTGCTCGATATCACCCAGCAGCTTTCCGGCGGCGAGGCCGTCTTCCTGCTGGCCGATCCGGGCTCACCGACCGTCGTGCGCGACATTGCCGGAGATGATGCGCTCTACGTACTCATGCCGATGCGCGTCTAGGTGCTTGATCTTCGTCAGGCTGCTACTGACTGCGACATTTCGGTGTGCGTGTCCATTTGCGCCTTGTTTTTGTCTTAACGCGCCGCGATAGTGAAATTGAGTTTTGGTTGCGTCGCGAATGGAGAGAACATGGTTGTCGGGCTGGTACGCAAGAAAATCGGCAAGCATTTCGATGGTGAGCTGCGCTTCGTGCGCGGCATGATCGAAGGCCCCAAGCAGGTTGGGGCGATCCTGCCGACCTCCTCCGTGACCGCTCGGGTCATGGCGCGCGTGATCAATCCGGCCTCCGGCCTGAAAGTCCTTGAGCTTGGTCCGGGAACCGGCGCCATCACCAAGGCGATCCTCAACCGCATTCCGCCGCAGCGCCTCGTCTCGGTAGAATATTCGACGCCGTTTTACAATCATCTGACGGCAAGCTTCCCGGATGTGCATTTCATCAATGGAGACGCCTTTGATCTCGACTCGTCGCTGGGTGACTTGCGAAACGAGACGTTTGACTGCGTGATCTCGGCAATCCCGCTCCTCAATTTCCCGATGAGCGGGCGCATTTCGCTCGTTGAGAGCCTGCTTGAGCGCATTCCCGCCGGCCGGCCGATCGTGCAGATTTCCTATGGCCCCATTTCGCCGGTTGCGGCGAAGCCGGAAAGCTACACGATCAAGCATCTGGACTTTGTTGTCCGCAACATTCCGCCGGCGCAACTCTGGACCTATACGAAGACCGCCTGAGCGGTCTCATGTTCGCAGTCTATCTGACTCATCCGCAAGTCCGTATCGACCCGGCCGTTCCCGTGCCGCGATGGGGACTTTCCGACCTCGGTCGCGAGCGGACGATCCAGACCGCACAGAAGTCATGGGTGCGCCGCATTGGCCGCATCGTCTCCAGCGATGAGGTGAAGGCGGTCGAGACCGCCTCCAGACGGCTGACAAACCCGT
>UBQX01000021.1 GCA_900467685.1 Hyphomicrobiales bacterium | reverse complement strand
CGCCGCCCCCATTGCGCCCGCCCCCATTGCCGGAACGCCAATTGCCGCCATCGCGCTGCTGCGGCTGGAAGAAGGCATTCAGCTTCTCCCGCATCGCCTGCTGATAATGCCGGCGCACGGTCTCATCAGCAATCACGTTGGTGATCTGCCTCAAGCGGGCCTCGAGTTCCGCCCGCTTTTCCGGCGTCGCGAAACTTCCTGACTGGGATTCCCGCGTCCAGATCATTTCGGCGAGCGGCTTGGCCTGCGCCATGACGCGATCGAATGGCGCACGACCGTCATGCTTGACGAGATCGTCCGGGTCCTTGCCATCCGGGAGCAGCGCGAAGGAGACGGACTTGCCTGGTCCGATCAGTGGCAGCGCCAGATCGGCCGCGCGATAGGCTGCGCGCAGACCGGCGCCGTCGCCATCGAAGCAGAGCACCGGCTCCGGCGTCATCTTCCAGAGCAGTCCGAGCTGATTTTCTGTGAGAGCGGTGCCCAGCGGCGCAACGGCATTCTCGATGCCCGCCTGATGCAGCGCGATGACATCCATGTAGCCTTCGACCGCAATCACGGTCGATGCCCCGTTAGCCCCTTGCATCGCCTTGCGCGCGCGCGAGAAATTATAAAGCACATCGCCCTTGTGGAAGAGCTCCGTGTCGTTCGAGTTGAGATATTTCGCCATGGCATCCGGCGACATGGCGCGCCCGCCAAACGCAATTACCCGTTCGCGGGAACTCAGGATCGGGAACATGATACGGTCGCGGAACCGGTCGTAGGAAACCGGAATGTCCGGCCCGTGCACAACGAGCCCGCAGGCCTCGATCTGCTCCTTCGGTATGCCCTTCCCCGCCAGATGCTCCTTCAGCGCATTGCGGCTTTCCGGCGCATAACCGAGCCGAAACGTCTCGATCGTCCGCCCGGTCAGCCCGCGATCACGCAGATACGCCCGCGCCTTGGCGCCATTGGCGCTCTGCAGCTGATCCTGGAAAAAGGCGGTGGCCAGCTCCATGACATCCATCAGCGTCGTGCGCTGCTCGTCGCGCCGAGCGGCCTCGGCATCCGGCTGCGGCATCGGCACGCCGGCAAGCCCCGCGATCTGCTCGACAGCTTCCGGGAAGCTGATGCCTTCAAGGTCCGTCAGAAAGCGGAAATGATCCCCCGTCACCCCGCAACCAAAGCAATGGTAGCGCCCCTTGCGATCCTCGCAATGAAAGCTCGGCGTCTTCTCCCCATGGAACGGGCAGCAGCCCCAATAGTCGCCCCGCGCCGCATTCGTCTTCTTGCGATCCCACGCAACACGACGTCCGATCACCGCCGAAATCGGCACGCGATCGCGTATCTCGTCGAGAAAGCCCTGGGAAAAGCGCATGGAAAACCTCTGGTCAGTCTGTTGCATATAGAGAGGATCGCCGGTGAACACCAGCACCGGGCCGGCGGTAGCGAAGGTCATGCCCATGATCCACAGGCTTGACTGTAAAGGCATTTGTATATACAAATTTGGGATGGCCCGGGTTTTCTATCTTTCATCGCTCTTATGACTTCCTGAATTGGGCCGCCACTGAACCTCGATGGCCTTGTCGGGTCTGACTAAGACGAGAGCGGTAAAAGATGAAGTTCGTTTCAATTCAGTTCGTTCGCTTCGAGTGGGACGAAAACAAGAGACAGCAGAACATCAAGAAGCATGGAATTGACTTTCCGAGGGCGGCCGCTGCTTTGGAACAACCGCATCTTGAAAAGGCATCCGACAAGAACGGAGAGGCCCGAACATTGGCTATTTGTCCGGAGACACACCGCTTGATTGCAGTCGTTTACACGATGCGGGGCGAGGTTTGCCGGATCATCTCAGCCAGAGCGGCACGTAAAAATGAGCAAGAACAGTATCGTCAGCTACACCGCGGATGAAATCCGCGCCAAGATCGCCAGCGGCGGAGATCGAACCGATTGGGCCCGCGTCGACGCCATGACGGACGAGGACATCGAGCGCGCCATGCGGGATGATCCCGACTGGGCGGAGTTCATCGATGTCGACTGGTCGAATGCGCAATGGGTGATCCCTGTCACGAAGAAATCGATCTCGATCAGGCTCGATGAAGATGTCATCGATTTCTTCAAGGCGAGCGGCAAGGGATATCAGACGCGTATCAACGCGGTGCTCCGCCATTACATGAAGGAACAGGGACGCAAGCAGGGCTGAGCAACAAATTGAACAGTGCCGACAGCGTTGTTCAATAATAAAGAACGATTCATCCATTCGGCGCGATCTATGCCGGCGGCCTGAGGTGGCGCATAAAGTGCCCACCGAAACCGCAGGATCACCCCCATGGCCTCCTCCCTTGACATCACCCGCCGCGCTGCCCTCCATGTTCTGGGTGCCGCCCCGATCCTCCTCGGCGCAGCGGCTCCCTCCCTTGCCGCACCCCTGAAGCAATCCTTTGCCGTCACAACGCCGATCCATATCAACTCGGTGACGCTGCGCGTGCGCGACATGACCGTCATGACGGCATTTTACAATCAGGTTCTGGGCCTAGCCATTCTGGCGTCCGATGCCGACCGCACGGTGCTGGGCGCCGACGGCATGCCGCTTGTCACGCTCCTCAACAAGCCGAACGACGCACCGGATGACCAGTCGACGGCGGGCCTTTACCATACGGCATTCCTCATGCCGGACCGCAAGGAACTGGGCCGCTGGCTGATCACGGCCTATGTCAACGGCGTCCCCTTTACCGGCTTTGCCGACCACTCGGTTTCGGAGGCGCTCTATCTCGATGACCCCGAAGGAAACGGCGTCGAGGTCTATGCCGACCGGCCGCATGAAGGCTGGACGTGGAATCCCGACGGCCAGGTCAAGATGGGAACCGACGAACTCAATGTCGATGACCTCGTTGCCGGCCTGCCGCGAGACAGCAAGCTGCCCTATACCGCCCCGAGTGGCTTCCGCATCGGCCACGTGCATATGCGGGTCGGCGACACGGCGCTGGCGCGCGACTTTTATGTCAAGGCAACCGGGCTCGACATGACGGCGCTGATTGCGAACGAAAGCGCTGCCTTCTTCTCGAATGGTCGCTATCACCACCATATCGGTTCCAACGTCTGGCAGTCGCGCGGCGCAGGCAAGCGCCCGGACAACATGTCGGGCCTCGAAACGGCGGCCTTCACGGTTGCACCCGACCTGATGGAGGGGCTTCGTTCGCGGCTGAAAAGCCACGGAACTGACACAAAGGAAGAAGGCAGCACGCTCGTGGCACTCGACCCGTGGAACACGCCAATACGGTTTATCCCCGGCGTTTGAGCAGCCATGATTTGAAAGTCACCCCGCAAGCGAAAACCGCTTGCGGGTAATCAAGACCGGTGGGATAAAGTGACGTTGAATCAAAGTCCAACGGAGAACTCCGCTTGATGCGTCTCGCTCTGATCGCCGCTGCCGTTGCCCTGTCAGCATTCCAAGCCCAGGCGGAGGACGTCAAGTTTGCGCCCACCGACGCCAAGAAGCCGTATCTGATGGAAGCGCTGAAGGACAAATCCATTCGCGCGCCCATCGTTGCCCTCATTACCCGCGAGGAATTGCCCCATTGGGCCAAGGGCATCATCAAGAACCGCAACTACACGGCACAGCCCGTTCTGACGACGATTTCGCCGCTTCCGGGCACGGATGTGTACAACGCCTGCGAAGCGCATAACTGCAGCGGCGCGCGCATCTCGGTCCTGGTGACGCCGCATCGCAGGCATGCTTACGCCCTTCTGAAGGAGGGCAAGACGCTTCGCTTCGTCGGCGGCCCCAAGCCGCAGGAACAGGCTATCCTCAGCGCCGCCATGGCAAAGTGACGACCTGCAGGCTGGGTCGCCGGAGAGCGGCAACCCGCTTCCCCGACAGCCTGTTGAGGCCAGTTACTTCAACAGATCCTTCAGGATCGCCGAAGCCTTCGCAAAATCCATCTGGCCCGGATAGCGCTCCTTAAGCAGCGCAACGCACTTGCCCATGTCGCGCAGGCCAGTAGCGCCCGTCTCGGCAATCACGCCGGCGCAAATCTCCCGAACCTTCTCGTCCGACAGCTGCTCCGGCATGAAGCTGCGGATAATTTCCATTTCTTCGCGTTCCTGATCGGCGAGATCGGCGCGGCCGTTCTCCGCATAGATCTTCGTCGACTCCTCGCGCTGCTTGATCATCTTGGCGAGCACCTGCAGGATGTCCTCGTCGCTGATCTGCTCGTGGCCCGGAGCGCGCGTCGCGATATCGCGATCCTTGATGGCGGCGAGGATCAGGCGAACGGTGGCGAGCCGCCGCGTGTCTTTGGCCTTCATGGCATCCTTCATGGCTTGAGAAAGCGTGTCGCGCATCGAATTTTTCCTTGTCAGTCGCCGGCCAATGGAAGATTTTCCTGCAGGCTCTACAGCCTGCGGCGGCTCTTTCAATCCCGGCATTTTTCGGATTTCAGTGCGCCGTACTTAGGCTCTCGCCAGCCGCCGATCAAACAAAATGAATAATCGATTGAAAAGATTGCTCTTTTAAAACGTGGAATCGTCCCGCCAAAGGTTGACCCCAAGGGATGCCCGCACTATTTTCCCGGCCTTAGCACGAAACAGGACGGAAGACGCATCCGCGGCGCAGGCAACTGCGAGCCGCGCCTTTGCCGCGAACCCCGTCAAGCCGCTGGAGACAAGCCATGGCCACCGCCCCCTGGACGACTGAAAAGCCCACCGCCCTTCTGGTTCTCGCCGACGGAACGGTCATTGAAGGCAAGGGCATCGGCGCGACCGGCCATGTCCAGGCCGAAGTCGTCTTCAACACGGCGCTCACCGGTTACGAGGAAATCCTGACCGACCCCTCCTATCTCGGCCAGATCGTCACCTTCACCTTCCCGCATATCGGCAATGTCGGCACGAATGAGGAAGATATCGAAGACCTGACGCCCGCAGCCCGCAAGGGCGCCGTTGGTGTCATCTTCAAGGCCGACATCACCGACCCGTCGAACTACCGCGCCGCCAAGCATCTCGACCAGTGGCTGAAGGCCCGTGGCGTCATCGGTCTTTGCGGCATCGACACGCGCGCACTGACCGCCTGGATCCGTGAGAACGGCGCGCCGAATGCCGTGATCGCCAACGATCCCTCGGGCAACTTCGACATCGAAGCCCTGAAGAAGGATGCCAAGGCCTGGAGCGGCCTGCTCGACCTCGACCTCGCCATAGAAGCGACCTCCGGCCAGTCCTCGCGCTGGAGCGAGCGCCCCTGGGCGTGGAACGAAGGTACGAGCGAACTTGGGGAACAGGACGCCCGCTACCACATCGTTGCCATCGACTATGGCGTGAAGCGCAACATCCTGCGCCTCTTCGCCGGCCTCGACTGCCGCGTCACCATCGTTCCGGCCAAGACCTCGGCCGAAGACATTCTCGCGCTGAACCCGGACGGCATCTTCCTGTCCAACGGCCCCGGCGACCCGGCTGCAACAGGCGTCTATTCGGTGCCAGTCATCCGCAAGCTGATCGACAGCGGCATCCCGCTCTTCGGCATCTGCCTCGGCCACCAGATGCTGGCGCTGGCGCTGGGCGCTGAGACCGAGAAGATGCATCAGGGCCATCACGGCGCGAACCATCCGGTCAAGGACTACACGACCGGCAAGGTGGAAATCGTCTCGATGAACCACGGCTTCGCAGTCGCCTCGAAGTCGCTGCCGGAAGGCGTTGAGGAGACTCACGTTTCGCTCTTTGACGGCACCAATTGCGGCATCCGCGTCGTCGGCAAGCCGGTCTTCTCGGTCCAGCACCACCCGGAAGCCTCGCCCGGCCCGCAGGACAGCCACTACCTCTTCCGCCGCTTCATCAACCTCGTGCGCGAGCGCAAGGGCGAACCTGCACTGAGCGAACGCAGCGCCGCTTGAGGCAGTGAAATTACAAAAAGGGCCGTGCATCATCGCGATGCACGGCCCTTTTCTTTGACATTAAATGGAAAGACGACCGGCTCTCTCAGGCCAGCCGGTTGCGGCTCGCGAGATAATAGAAGCGCCCATTGAGCGCGATCGACGCCGCCGCCAGTCCCAGCATGAAGCCATACCAGATGCCGATCCCGCCAAAGCCGAGCGGGAACGCGAACACATAGGCACTGGTGAAGCCGATGCCCCAATAGCTGACGATGGCCAGCACCATCGGTACGGTCGAATCCTTGAGGCCGCGTGCAAGGCCTGCTCCGATCGCCTGCAGACCGTCGAAAAGCTGGAAGGCGCCGGCCACGATGATGAATGGACCCGCCGTAGCAATGAGTTCGGCCGCATTGCTTGAAGTCGGATCGACGAAAAGCCGCGCAAGCGATTCTCTCTCCACGATAAAGAGGATGCAGCTCGCCAGCGCAAAGCCGGTGGCCAGCAGCACGGCCGCCCCCCCTGCCCGCATCACCTCGACACGCTCGCCAGCACCCGCCGCAAGGCCGACCCGAACGGTCGCGGCCTGAGCGAGCCCGAGCGGCACCATGAAGGACATGGATGCGAATTGCAGCGCTATGCCATGGGCGGCAAGTTCCACTGTACCGATCCAGCCCATCATGAGAGAGGCAACCGTGAACAGGCTGACTTCCGCCAGAACCATCAGGCCGACCGGAATACCGAGACGGACCACCTCGCCAAGCGCCTGCCAGTCCGGCCGCCAGAACCGGGTGAAGAGGCCATAGGCCGCAAGCATAGGCACCCGCTCGATATAGATGACCGCCGCCACGAAGCCGAAAAGGTTGACGCCGGCCGCCACATAGGCCGCCGCATGCATCCCGAAGGCGGGCATGCCGAAATGCCCGAGGACGAAGGCGTAGGCAAAGACGGCGTTGAGCACGAGGACCGCGACGGTCACGTAGAGAATGATGCCCGCACGTTTGAGCGCACTGAGGAATGACCGCAGCACCATGAACTGCAGCGCAGGAATGATCCCGAAACCCGCAATATGAAGGTAAGACGCAGCATAGGCCGCCACATCCGGCTTCTGCCCGAGCGCGAGCAGGATCGGCTCCGAATAGAGGAAGAGCGGCATGCACAGGATGGAGAACGCGAGCGACGCCCACATGCCCATGCGGATCGCACGGCGCACGCCGCGCTCGTCGCCCACCGCCAGCGCATGCGTCGCGAGCGGGATGGCCGCCGTCGAAAAGCCGCTGCCAAGGATAAAAATGGTGAAGAAGAACTGCGACGCCAGCACGATGGCGGCGAGCTCAGTGGTTCCCAGCTGGCTGATGATGAGTACGTCCGTCGTGTTGATTGCGAGCTGCGCGATTTGCGCGCCGATCAGCGGAGCACCGAGCAACGCCGTATCCGCCAGATGCCGGCTCCAGGAGCCGCCTGTTTTCAATGCCTGTTCCATAACGATTCTCTGGCGCTTTATCCTCGCCGCCGGTCAGGAAAGCACCAAAAGCATCCCGGCAGTCTCAATTTGCGCGGGAACCTAGCCTAAAAAAGCGGCAAATGGCACCCCGGAAAAGTACCGCGTTGATGAAATTTCTTGATGGAGCGCAAACGCGGGCGAATGGGAGAGACCATCCGCCCGCTTCCAGAATGCTCAGATCGCGCCGCTGAACGTATCGCAGGCCGAAAGCTTGCCGGTGTCAAAACCGCGCTGGAACCATTTCATGCGCTGCGCCGAGGAGCCATGCGTGAAGCTGTCGGGCACGACATAGCCCTGCCCCTGCTTCTGCAGCGCGTCGTCGCCGATCTGGTGCGCTGCGTTCAACGCCTCTTCGAGATCGCCCGACTGCAGGATGCCCTTCTGCTGCGTGAACTTGCCCCAGATGCCGGCAAAGCAGTCGGCCTGAAGCTCGACCCGCACCGACATGGCATTGGCCTGCGTCTCGCTCATCTTGGCGCGCGCTTGGTTGAACTTCGGCAGGATGCCGAGCAGGTTCTGGACGTGATGGCCGACTTCATGCGCGATCACATAGGCATCGGCAAAATCGCCGCCCGCCTTGAACTTCTGCTGCATCTCGCGGAAGAAATCCGTGTCCAGATAGACCTTGTGATCGGAGGGACAATAAAACGGTCCGACAGCGGAATTGGCCTCGCCGCAGGCCGACCGCCATTGGCCCGAATACATGACCAGCTTGGGCCGCTCATAGGTCTTGCCCATGCTCTCGAAAATGCCGGTCCAGGTGTCTTCCGTATCGGCGAGAACCTGGGAGACAAACCTCTTCATGTCGTCGTTCTGGGCCGTGCCATTACTCGATTGAGACTGACTGTAGCTGGAGCCCACCTGCCCGCCCGGCTCGCCGGAGAGGATCTGCAGAAGATCGACCCCAAAGAAGAGCTTGAGAACGAAATAGATGACCGCAAAGATGATGATCGTGCGGAAGGAAAATCCGCCGAGCGGAATACCGCCGGGGATGTTGAAGCCTCCCCCGCGCCCGATGGGGCCGCCGCCAGACTGGCCGCGCACGTCCTCGATATTGTCGGATTCCCGGCGTCCGTTCAGATCCATGGCGTGCCCCTCTCTCGATCGCTGAATTTACCTCTAAAGCGTGCCACGATCTTTCAGTTCCGCGCGAATGCGTCAGATCTTTGTTTTCAGTGGCAGCCTTTGGGAAATCCCGCACGTTTAAAGACAACGTTTTATCCGAATTCAGCGGCGCGGCAAATGCATGGCAGCAAGATCAACTGACCTTTTCGGCCGCCCGCTGATAGGCGGGCCGGGTCTTGATCGCGTGGAGCCAGGAATTGATGGCGCGGTAATTGGACCCGAGACCCGCCCGCGTGATGGCCGCCTCGACCGGGAAGCTCATGATGATATCCGCGGCGGAGAATTGTGAGCCGGCAAACCAGCCGTTTTCGGAAAGCTCGGCTTCCCACAGATCGGCATTGTCCTTCAGCTGCGGATCGAGCATGCGTTGCATGACGCTGCCGCTGATCGCCTTGGCAAACGGCTTCATGAAGAAGGGAACCTGCTTCGGGATCATCCCGAAAATCAGCTTCATGACCAGAAGCGGCATGGCGGAGCCTTCGGCATAGTGGAGCCAATAGGTGTAGGCCATGCGCTCGGGCGTGCCCCTTGCCGGCACGAGGCCCTTGGGATCATATTTCTCCAGAAGATATTCGAAGATCGCCCCGCTCTCGGCTATCACAAGGCCGTCGTCCTCCAGCACCGGCGACTTGCCGAGCGGATGCACCTTCTTCAATTCCGCAGGCGCCCGATAATCGGGGCCTCGCTTGTAGAACTTGATCTGGTATTCGAGGCCAAGCTCCTCAAGCAGCCAGATGAGACGGTGGGCTCGGGAATTGTTGAGGTAATGGACGATCAGCACATGTTTCTCCGTCAGGCATTTTTAATTGATCGGGCATTGCGGCGCGGCACGGACCGGAACCGCGTCACGTACATCGTATAAGCATATCCGAGCCCGACAACCACTGCCGCAGCGACGATCGCGTGCATTGTCGATTGCGGGGTCGCAGCATCAGAACCGCCGATGAAGATCGCGTTCATCATCCGGCCCGGCCAGAAGGTAAAGATGCCTGCCCCGAAGATACCGCCGATATAGGCACTGATCAGGGCGGTTTTATGCGCCCGGACATTGCCGCGCCGAATCTGCCAGATCGCCATGCCGCAGGAGGTGATTACGACAACGGAGAGGATATGGATCGGACTGAAATCGCCCCACACGCGGATCTGGTGGATGAAAAAGGTGGAAACCGCCGTCAGCACCATCAGGATCATCCAGATCCGGCCGAGCAGCTTGTGCCGTCGTGTGCCCTTTCGGGTCAAAAGAACATAGGCACCGAGAAAAGCCGCCGGAATGACGGTGAGGACGTGAAACTGTACGGCAAAAGATGCGTCTAGAAAGGGCTGCAGGTTCATTTGACTGGCTCCGGGGGATTGCAACTGACCTCGGCTTCGTCCAATTGTTTCCGCCGATCAAATCCGTCTACGCACGTTGAAGAGGCCTATACGTGAACGGTGGCAAATGGCATTCCGCGCTTCGCGAACTGCAGGAGTTTGCAGGTTCCAGAAATTTCTGGATCGTGCTTGCGGCCATCGTTGTCCTGTTTACGGCCATCGGTCCGTTTGGAACCGACCAATTCATGGGCGTGCTGCCACGCTTCGGTTTCTGGCTGGTGAACATGTTCCTCGGCACATGGATCGCGATCGTCTTCGTCGTGTTCGCCGAACTCTATCTGGACCGTCTCATCGCCCGGCCATTCCTGCGCATGCTCGTCGGTTCGCTGCTGAGCTGCCCTGTCATCGGGCTTTCCACGATGCTGGTGGTTTACTCCTGGCGCGGGCCGGAACCATCATGGCCGCGCTATGCTGAAAATACCGCTCAATCGCTCCCGATCGCACTCGTCTTCACGCTGATTTTCTGGGCGTCGATGAGGCATGAGAAGCAGGTGAGGCTCGCGACGGAGGCCGGCGCGCTTGGCGTTTCGTTGCCGGTTGCGCCCGAGGCGCAAGTCGTGCAGCCAACGCCCGTGCCGCCCCCGGCTCCTGAACCGCCGCCTATACTCTCCCGCCTCAAACCGGAAAACCGCGGACCGGTCCTGCGCCTTTCCGCCGAGGATCATTATACACTGACCGTCACCAGCCGCGGACGCGAACTTATCCTGATCCGCTTTTCCGATGCGCTGTCCGAGATCGGCGACACCATCGGCACCCAGATCCACCGCTCGCACTGGATCGCGCGCGCTGCCTTCGAGACGCTTATGACAAAGGATGGCAAGCTGCTCGCGCGGCTGAAGGACGGGACGGAACTTCCCGTCAGCCGCAGCTTTGCAGGCGAGGTCAAGGCCAAGGTCGCCAAATGGTCTGTCGATTGACCCGCTCTATCAGGCCGATTTCGGCCGGGCGATCCAGATGCCGGCCAGGATGACCATGCCGCCCGCCGCCTGAAGCAGGGACACCGGCTCGTCGAGTAGGATCCAGGCGATGATGGCCGCAGCGATCGCCTCCAGGAAGATAACCAGCGATGAGAACACCGTCGGCAACCGCCCGAGTGCAATCGAAAGCAGCCCCTGCCCGCCCGCGTGGCTGACGAAGGCCAGCGTCAGAAGGATGCCCCAGCCATAACCGCTCTTCGGCAGGATATGCGGCTCCATCACATAGGCGACGACGAAGAGAAGTGCCGCCGTGATCAGGCTCATCTCGAAGGTCACGCGCGCCGCGCCGCTCTTCAGCCGCGCCGCGCCGACGCACAGGAAATAGAGGCCGAAGAAGACACCGGTGACGATGCCCATGGCATCGCCCAGCGCATGGGCCGGGTTGAAGGCAAGACTTTCGGCCACCAGGGCCGCACCGCCGACGAGGCAAAGGCCTAGCCCCGCAAGCGTCATCCGGCTCACGCGCTGCCGGAGCAGAAGCCAGCCGAAGATGACGACCCAAAGCGGTGCCATCGTGGCGAAGAACGTGCCGTTGGCGATGCTCGTGTGCATCACCGTCAGATGCCAGAAGAACAGATCGCCGGTGAAGGCGAGACCGGCGAGAATGGTCGCCAGCGGAAACCGCGCACGCGGCGCATCCGGCCTCTGCCGCTCTTCCTGCAGCATCCAGAACCACAACACCGGCAAAGCAAGAAAGACGCGCCAGAAGGCGCTGGCATAGGGGCCGACATCGGCAAGCCGGACCAGCGACGGCGAAATGCTCATGGCAAGCGCTGCCGCAATCATGGCGACGAGACCGAGCGCAAAGCCCGCCGGTCGCCCGGAAACGGTTGCAATAGCTGGAGTCTCGGGCTTCGGCGACGCGGATGCGGTCATGGGGGCGGGCTTTCCGGGAAAATGATCCCCGCCTTCTGACAGAATCGCGCGATCAAGGGAACGTCTTTTTGAGCCGCTTCCTGCGCAGATGCGACATCAGACTTCGGACGACTTCGCCCGCTGCTCGAACTCATCGACGAACTTGAGATAGAGCCGGCCGAAATGCGCGATATCCTCCGGACTCCAGTCGGCAACGATGGACTCGATGATATCGCGCTTCACGCTCTGCGCCTCGCGGAAATAGGCGCGTGCCTTCTCGGTCAGTTCAACGACCGCACGCCGCGCATCGGCTTGCGAGACCGAGCGGACAAGAAACTCACCCTGCACGAGTTCCGAAATCAACCGGCTGCTGCGCGAGGGATCGACATGCATCATGTCGGCAACGGCACCCACCGTCACCTCCCCCGTCTCCGAGATCCGGCGCACCGCCTCGATCACGTCGAGATGCGAGAGTTCCAATGTCGGCGCTGCGCGCTTCATGGCCATCCGCCCGATGATCCGACGGCCAATCATCAGCCGCATGCGCGACATCGCCTGTCCGATCAGAGCGATATCGGCAGCCGTTTCTGGCTTTGCGCGGTCACGCGCGTGTTCGGCATGTGCACTCATGGACGATGCAGGTCCCCTTGATCTCACTCGGGCATAACAGATTTAATTGCGTTTGTCACGTATATGAATTTGACATCTGTTTGCCATAGGCACATAAATGCGCCACTCGTTCTTGAGCTATCCTATCGAGATTGCCTTGTCATGCATAACCGTATCAAGCCCGCCCCGGCATCCGCCCAGATCCATCCCGACGCACCGATGGAACTTGACCAGCGACGGCGGCTGATCGTCTTCGCCTTCCTGCTCACGGGCGTCTTCATGGCAACGCTCGACAACCAGATCGTCGCAACGGCTCTGCCTACCATCGTTGGCGAGTTCGGTCAGCTTGAACGCTTCGGCTGGGTGGGCTCGGCCTATCTGCTGGCATCGAGCGCGGTCATGCCGCTTTATGGAAAGCTCGGCGATCTGTTCGGCCGCAAATACGTCATGATGGCCGCCGTCTTCATCTTCACGCTCGGTTCGGCCACCTGCGGACTGGCGGTTTCGATGGATACGCTGATTGCGGCTAGGGTGCTGCAGGCACTCGGTGGCGGCGGCATCATGGTCTCCATCTTCTCGATCAATGCCGATCTCTTCGAGCCGCGCGAAAGGGCCAAATATCAGAGCTACTCAAGCCTGATGCTCATGCTCTCCGGCGCGGTCGGACCGGCTCTCGGCGGCGTGATGAGCGACCTTTTCGGCTGGCGCTCGATCTTCCTCATCAACCTGCCCATCGGCCTAGTCGTGCTTCTCGGTATCGGCGCGATGCTCCCCTACAAGCGCCCGAACCGCAAGCCGAAGATCGACTATCTGGGCGCGATCCTGATCGCTGCAGCGATCGCCAGCTTCGTGCTCTGGGCCGATAGCTCGGAACTCTTCGGCGGTCTCTTCGCCCCGCAAAGCCTCGCCATCCTCGGCATCGGCGCACTCTGCATCGTCATCTGGATACAGGTAGAAAAGCGGGTCGCGGAACCCGTCGTACCGCTCAGCCTCTTCTCGAAATCGACCGTCAACCTGCTGCTCGTCTACTCAATGGCCAGCGGCGCGATCGGGATCGGCCTGTCGACGTATTTTGCACTCTATCTTCAATCGGCAGTGGGCCTGACGCCCACCAATGCAGGCCTCTTCTTCATCCCGCTCACCGGCGGCATCGCCATCGGCTCGCTGACCGCCGGCCGCATCATGTCGCGCACCGGCCGTTACAAGATCTTCGCTGTGATCTCGGGCGTTTCCGCCGTGCTGGCGCTGACGGCCATCGCCTTCCTGCCGCTGTCCGCACCGTTATGGGCAATCGCACCGCTGCTGCTCGTCAACGGTCTTGGCATCGGCGTCGCCCAGCAGGTTCCGGTTCTGGGTGTCCAGAACGCCGCCGACAGGCGCGACACGGGTGCCGCAACCGGCGTCGTGACACTCACGCGCATGGGCGGCGCATCCATCGGCATCTCGGTCTACGGGGCGATTCTTGCTGCCAGCGTGGCCCATCTGACCGTGCCGATCCCCGGCGTGGATGATATCGAGAAACTCACCCCGAAGGACGTCTCGGGCCTCCCTGATGCGACGCGCCAGGCAATTGCCAGCGTCTACCACAGCGCCTTCCACCCGCTCTTCCTTGCCAGCGCAGCGATCGGGCTAGTCTCACTTGTTTGCGCTCTGAGCCTGAAGAATATACAGCTGCCGGTGAAGAAGGATTGAGGCGCCTGGCCAGCCTCAATACCTGGTTTTCGTTATAGGCCCAACTTGCGCGCGAGGACCGAGAGGTTCGAGCCCCGAAATGACTCAAACTTTCCCCCGGAAACCGCGATTTTCGGGGTTGGTTTCCTTCAAGACATTCCCTATAAGGCCCACCTAGCCTTTAAGTCAGAAAGCCCGCACCCGGCCCGGTCCCGAACCGTCGCCGGTTTTTCATGCAGGCCCCATGCACGCTCCCGAAAACGCCTTTCGGACAAGAGTTTGCGGAAACAAGAAAGTTGGAATGACGCCATGCCGAAGCGCCAAGATATCAAATCGATCCTCATCATCGGCGCGGGGCCGATTGTCATCGGTCAGGCTTGCGAATTCGACTATTCCGGCACTCAGGCCTGCAAGGCCCTGAAGGAAGAGGGATACCGCGTCATCCTCGTCAACTCCAACCCGGCCACGATCATGACCGATCCGGGCCTCGCGGATGCGACCTATATCGAGCCGATCACCCCTGAAGTCGTCGCCAAGATCATCGCCAAGGAGCGCCCCGACGCGCTGCTCCCCACCATGGGCGGCCAGACGGCCCTCAACACGGCGCTTTCCCTGAAGCGCATGGGCGTGCTCGACCGCTACAATGTCGAGATGATCGGCGCCAAGCCCGAAGCCATCGACAAGGCCGAAGACCGCGCCCTCTTCCGCGAAGCGATGGAAAAGATCGGCCTTGAAACGCCGAAGTCGATGCTGGCCAACGCCACCGACATCAAGAATGCCGACCGCAAGACGCATGAGGCCGCACGCGCGAAGCTGCGCGCCGAGCTTTCCGGCGACGCGCTCGACAAGGCGCTCGACGACCTCGAAAACCAGTGGAACCTCGGCGAGAGCGACCGCAAGCAGCGCTATATCAGCCATGCCATGGCGATTGCCGCGCAGGCGCTCGACGTCGTCGGCCTGCCCGCCATCATCCGCCCGTCCTTCACCATGGGCGGCACCGGCGGCGGCATTGCCTACAACCGCTCGGAATTCTTCGACATCATCGGCTACGGCCTCGACGCCTCGCCGACGACCGAAGTGCTGATCGAAGAAAGCGTACTCGGCTGGAAGGAATACGAGATGGAAGTCGTCCGCGACAAGGCGGACAATTGCATCATCATCTGCTCGATCGAAAACATCGACCCGATGGGCGTCCACACGGGCGATAGTATCACAGTAGCCCCTGCCCTGACGCTCACCGATAAAGAATACCAGATCATGCGCAACGCCTCGATTGCCGTGCTGCGCGAGATCGGCGTCGAGACCGGCGGCTCGAACGTGCAGTTCGCCGTCAATCCGGAAAACGGCCGCCTCGTCGTCATCGAGATGAACCCGCGCGTGTCGCGCTCCTCGGCGCTGGCCTCGAAGGCGACCGGCTTCCCGATCGCCAAGATCGCCGCCAAGCTCGCCGTCGGCTACACGCTGGACGAACTGGAAAACGACATCACCGGCGGCGCAACGCCCGCCTCGTTCGAGCCGTCCATCGACTACGTCGTCACCAAGATCCCGCGCTTCGCCTTCGAGAAGTTCCCGGGCGCATCGCCGGTTCTGACCACGGCCATGAAGTCGGTCGGCGAAGTCATGGCGATTGGCCGCACCTTCGCGGAATCGCTGCAGAAGGCCCTTCGCGGCCTTGAAACCGGCCTCACCGGCCTCGACGAGATCGAAATCCCCGGCCTCGGCGATGGCGACGACAAGAACGCCATCCGCGCCGCCATCGGCACCCCGACGCCGAACCGCCTGCGCCACGTCGCCCAGGCGCTGCGCCTCGGCATGACCGAAGAGGAAGTGCATCAGGGCTGCAAGATCGACCCGTGGTTCATCGCCCAGCTCAAGAAGATCGTCGACATGGAAGCCCGCGTGCGCGAGCACGGCGTCCCGGAAGACGAGCAGAACCTCCGCATGCTGAAGGCTATGGGCTTCTCCGACGCCCGCCTCGCCTCGCTGACGGGCAAGACCGCCAAGGAAGTCGCGCATCTGCGCAACCGCCTCAACGTCCGCCCGGTCTATAAGCGCATCGACACCTGCGCGGCCGAATTCGCCTCGCCGACCGCCTACATGTACTCGACCTACGAGACGCCCTTTGCAGGCAGCACGCGCTCCGAAGCGCAGGTTTCGACGCGCAAGAAGGTCGTCATCCTCGGCGGCGGCCCGAACCGCATCGGCCAGGGCATCGAATTCGACTATTGCTGCTGCCACGCTGCCTTCGCCCTGAAGGATGCCGGCTTTGAAGCCATCATGGTCAACTGCAACCCGGAAACCGTCTCGACCGACTACGACACCTCCGACCGTCTCTATTTCGAGCCGCTGACGGCCGAAGACGTGATCGAGATCCTGCGCGCCGAACAGGAAAGCGGCGAGCTTGTCGGCGTCATCGTGCAGTTCGGCGGCCAGACCCCGCTGAAGCTCGCAGAGGCACTTGAAAAGAACGGCATTCCGATCCTCGGCACCGCGCCGGACATGATCGACCTTGCCGAAGACCGCGACCGCTTCCAGAAGCTTCTGCAGAAGCTCGACCTGACGCAGCCGAACAATGGCATCGCCTACTCGGTCGAACAGGCCCGCCTCGTCGCCGGCGAGATCGGCTTCCCGCTGGTCGTGCGTCCGTCCTATGTTCTCGGCGGCCGCGCCATGCAGATCATCCATTCGGAAGGCCAGCTCCAGTCCTACCTGCTGGACACCGTTCCGGAACTCGTGCCGGAAGACATCAAGGCGCGCTATCCGAACGACAAGACCGGCCAGATCAACACGCTGCTCGGCAAGAATCCGCTTCTCTTCGACAGCTACCTGACCAATGCCATCGAAGTCGACGTCGACTGCCTCTGCGACGGCAAGGACGTTTTCGTCTCCGGCATCATGGAGCATATCGAAGAGGCCGGCATCCATTCGGGCGATAGCGCCTGCTCGCTGCCCGTCCACACGCTGCCGACCGAAATGGTCGACGAACTGGAGCGCCAGACCAAGATCCTCGCCAAGGCGCTGAACGTTGGCGGCCTGATGAACGTGCAGTTCGCGGTCAAGGACGGCACGATCTACATTCTCGAAGTGAACCCGCGCGCCTCGCGCACGGTGCCCTTCGTCGCCAAGACCATCGGCGCGCCGATCGCCAAGATCGCCGCCCGCATCATGGCCGGCGAAAAGCTGGACGAAGCCATCGCCGCCTATGGCAAGAAGCCCGATCCGCGTGCGCTGAAGCACATCGCGGTCAAGGAAGCCGTCTTCCCGTTTGCACGCTTCCCCGGCGTCGACACGCTGCTCGGCCCGGAAATGCGCTCCACCGGCGAAGTCATGGGTCTGGACACCGATTACGCGCTGGCCTTTGCCAAGTCGCAGCTCGGTGCCGGCGTCGACCTGCCGCGTGAAGGCACCGTGTTCGTCTCCGTCCGCGACGGCGACAAGGACCGCATCCTGCCCGCCATCCGGATCCTCGCCGATATCGGCTTCAGGGTTCTGGCCACCGGCGGCACGCAGCGCTTCCTCGCCGAAAACGGCATCGAGGCGATCAAGATCAACAAGGTTCTGGAAGGCCGCCCCCATATCGAGGACGCCATCCGCAACCGCCAGGTCCAGCTGGTCTTCAACACGACCGACGGCAACAAGGCGATCTCCGACTCCAAGTCGCTCCGCCGCGCCGCCCTCATGCAGAAAGTGCCCTACTACACGACCATGTCCGGCGCGCTCGCAGCCGCGGAAGCCATCCGCGCGCTGAAGCAGGGCCAGCTGGAAGTGCGCCCGCTGCAGAGCTATTTCTGACCGATCCACCAATCCCGAGAATAGGCGGCCGCGAAAGTATTCAGTATTTTGCGGCCGCATTAAATGAATCCTAAAAATTCAAATAATTTCAGCGCTCACAAATTTATCTTTTTTGCTCTAGCAACAGCGATCCGATCTTGTAGTTCTTTCACTGAAAGCGCTGGTCTCTCCCGGTGGACCATTCGATGGCAATTGCTGCAGAGCACAGCGACATTCTCGACTGAGGTATTAGCGGAGGAACGACGCTCTGAGAGAGGATCAATGTGATGACATTCAATATATTGCGCCCCTAAACTGCCGTAAAAATCCTCAAAATCAAAACCGCAAGCTTGGCATAAGTATCCGTGCGTCAACTTTGCTGTTTTTACAAGCTCAGGACTCCGAACAAAAAACTGAGCTTCAGCGCTATATCTCTCGCCTTCTTCAAAATCGAGATTGGATTTAACTTGCGATGGTACGACCCAAAAGCCAAGTTCAGTGAGACGATCAATAGTGGGTTTTCCGCCGTAAAACCTATTGAGTTTCTCTGCGCCGTTGTAATCTGGCACTGAGTATTTCTGACCAACGCCCAAAATCGCTTTAGACGGATAAAATTTTCCATTGTGGCGAACAAAGTGGTGTCGGGCCTTGCCGAAGCCGTAGCGCCTGAGGAAAGCGACTTCGCCTATTTCGTCGAACTCTGCGATTGCTTTCAAGACGCCCTCGCGTGTAATTACATCCGCAAGCATTGAATTCCTCCACTACTTAAAAGTGTTCATTCTTTGGTTTATCTCTTGCAGGCACATACGTCCACGACGGCATGACATTTTCGAATTAAATTCAGGCACACGGCAGCTTTCAATCGACAAAGTAGTCGATTGGTAAACCGCATGCCGGCGTGGAACCCAATCGTCACCCAACCGTCACAAGTCCTTCACAAAACCCTGCTTCTCTCCGGCCAATTCGACGGAAGGATTTGACGAATGCAATATGACCTCGAACGCATCAAGACTGAGATCGCGGACAGCTTCGATGAGGAGCTGGAGCTGCAGATGGACGAGGATCAGCTCGATGAGCTTGTCGTCGAGGGCATGACGCATGAGGCCGAGCCGAGCCTTGAGCGGAAGATCTATTTCCGCGAACTCTTTCGCCTCCAGCATGAGCTGGTGCGCCTTCAGGACTGGATCCAGCACAAGAAGCTGAAGGTCGTGGTGATCTTCGAAGGCCGCGATTCCGCCGGCAAGGGCGGCGCGATCAAGCGCGTGACACAGCGCCTCAACCCGCGCGTCTGCCGGATCGTCGCACTCCCTGCCCCGACCGAGCGCGAGCGTCACCAGTGGTATTTCCAGCGCTATGTGCCACACCTGCCGAGCGCCGGCGAAATGGTTCTCTTCGACCGCTCCTGGTACAACCGCGCCGGCGTCGAGCGTGTGATGGGCTTCTGCAACAAGGACGAGCTGGAAGAATTTTTCCGCTCCGTTCCGGAATTCGAGCGCATGCTCGTCCGCTCCGGCATCATCCTCATCAAATACTGGTTCTCGATCACCGACGAGGAACAGGAATTCCGCTTCAAGATGCGTATCCACGATCCGCTCAAGCAGTGGAAGCTCTCCCCCATGGACCTCGAAAGCCGCGTCCACTGGGAAGACTATACCAAGGCCAAGGAAGAGATGCTCGACCGCACGCACACGCCCGAGGCACCGTGGTGGGTGGTAGAGGCGGTGGACAAGAAGCGCGCCCGTCTCAACTGCATCGCCCATCTCCTCAAGCAGATCCCCTACGAGGAAGTGCCGCGTCCTACCATCGAACTGCCGGAGCGCGTGCACCACGACGATTACTACCGCAAGCCGGTGCCCGACAGCATGTATGTTCCGAAGCTTTACTAAGCTCTCGTTCCACAATGACGCGAAAGGCGGCTCTTTGTTACGTCGACGTTAACAGAGAGCCGCAGACTTTAGCCCGCGCTTAGACGGTTCTTCAGCAAAATTGACTTATAACAAGTCAGGGATGGATCATGTGTCATCGCAATAACGCGATACCGCATGAGCCCGAAGGGTCCGGTGACGGCAGGGAACCACTTGCCGCGCGGATGCGAGGACACCGCGGTGAAGTCAGTCACATTGAGCATGCGGGATTACAGCCTGATCGTTGCCGCGACGACCGGCTTCACGATCGTCACCCTGCTTCTGGTCTTTGCACTCGACTACGGCAACCTCACGGTTCAACCGGACGAACTGATTTGGCTTAGCATCCGCAACGACATTCTCGGTCCCCTGCTGATCGGTGGCCCCACATTCTTCTACCTGTTTTCCAAACTCCGCCAGCTTGCCCTCACCCGGCAGGCGCTGGAGCGCCTGGCTTTCACCGACAGCCTGACCGGCATTTTCAACCGCCGTGCCTTCCACAACGCCGTCGAGCCGGTCCTGCTTTCCGAACGGCCGGTCGCTGCAGCGATGATGGTGATCGATGTCGATCACTTCAAGAAGGTCAACGACACCTTCGGCCATCACACCGGCGACGAGGCTCTGGTTGCCGTGAGCGATGCCATCAGGACATCGCTTGGCGCGGACGACGTGTTGGGCCGAATCGGCGGAGAGGAATTCGCCGTCTTCACGCACTGCGCCACGCCCGGCCTCGCCGCGCTCAAGGCCGAACAGCTGCGGGCGGCAGTTGCTGCCTCGGATTTCGGCCGTCAACTCGGCGCCTGCGGGCTCACGGTGAGCATCGGCGTCGCCTTCAGCGACACATCAACCACCTACGAGCAGCTTTATCGCGAGGCCGATACAAGTCTCTACGAGGCCAAGCATAGCGGTCGAAATCGCGTCGTCGTCAGCTACCGGGACCGGCATCGCGGCTTTGCAGAAACGGTCGCGCCCGTGAGCAGCGTCGCCTGAACAGAAGCGCACCTGCATCCCATTGGGCAATGATCGCCGGCCCGCTCCCTGCAACCGCTTGTTCTCACAGCGCCTTTGAACACCCGGAAAACCGCGCGACAGATTTTCCTCGCTTTTTCAAAAAGCTTTCTGTTATATTGTTTTCCGTTTTGAACGGTTCCGTTGCGTGAAGCTCCGGGGACCGTTTTATTTTTGTGCCACGCCCATCCAAAAGACGTGGAAACCACAAGACATGCGGCCGCATGGGTCTCCCCCATGCGTCAGCGACGGGAAGGAAATGGAAATGGTCGAAAAAGTTCCGATGACCCAGTCCGGCTTTGCGAAGCTCAACGAAGAGCTGCGCTGGCGCCAGCAGGAAGAACGCCCCCGCATCATCGAGGCGATCGCCGAAGCGCGCGCCCATGGCGACCTGTCGGAAAACGCCGAATATCACGCTGCCAAGGAAGCGCAGAGCCACAACGAAGGCCGCATCAGCGAGCTTGAGGATCTGATCGGCCGCGCCGAAGTCATCGATCTTTCCAAGATGTCCGGCAGCACGATCAAGTTCGGCGCCACCGTGAAGCTCGTCGACGAGGACACGGAAGAAGAAAAGACCTACCAGATCGTCGGCGACCAGGAAGCCGACGTGAAGTCCGGTCGCATCTCGATCTCCTCGCCGATCGCCCGTGCGCTCATCGGCAAGGAAAAGGGCGACTCGATCGAGGTCAACGCCCCTGGCGGCTCCAAGGCCTACGAAATCCTGAACATCTCCTGGGGCTGATAAGCCCGGAAATCCGACATCGTGCCCCAGTCCGCGACCGCCGCAGAAACACGCGTCATTGCGCCGAATTTCAAGCGGCGGCTCTCGGGCGTAACGTCCACGATCGTCCAGCTTGTGCCCGAGCAGAACCGCCAGGCCCAGCACGTTGCCGTGCTGGGCCCCGGCCTGCCCGCGCATCTGCCACATCTCGGCTGGCTCGACCTTCTGAAGCTCTGGCAAAGGCCGGCAGGCGGCGGCAAGCGTATCTGGCATGCGCGCCGTAACAACGAAATGCTCTTCGGCCTTGTCCTGCGCGATGTGCTGCGCATGCCGATCAGGCTGCTCTTCACCTCTGCCGCCCAGCGCAACCATAGCCGCTACACACGCTGGCTCATTTCGAAGATGGATGCGGTCGTAGCGACCAGCGCCCGCTCAGGCTCGTTTCTCAAGGTGCCTCATACGGTCGTCTCGCACGGCGTCGACCTCGCACTGTTCCACCCGCCGGAGAATGACAGCGACACGCTCGCTGCGACGGACCTGCCCGGCAAATTTCTGGTCGGCTGTTTCGGACGTGTCCGCCACAGCAAGGGCACCGACCTCTTCGTCCGGGCCATGATCGAACTGCTGCCGAAATACCCCGACTGGACGGCCATCGTCACCGGCCGCGTCACCCCCGACAACAGATCTTTCGCGGCAAAGCTTGAAGCAGACATCAGGGCCGCTGGTCTCGGTGAACGCATTCGGCTCCTGGGCGAAGTCGATGACATCAAGCCCTGGTATCGCCGCCTCACCCTCTATGTCGCTCCCTCCCGCAACGAGGGTTTCGGGCTCACCCCGCTCGAAGCCATGGCGTCGAAAACGGCCGTGGTGGCCAGCGACGCGGGCGCCTATGCCGGCATGATCGTTCCGGGCAAGACCGGCGAAATCGCGCCAGCCGGCGACTATGAGACGCTGCGGGATGCGATTGCGAAATATCTGGCCGATCCGGTGATGGCGGAAGCGCATGGTGAGGCTGCATTGGCAGATGTTCGCTCCCGGTTCGACCTGAAAGGCGAGGCCGCGGCGCTGGGCGCGATCTACGAGAAGCTGGCCAACAGCTAACGCCTGCCATCAAATCTCGATCAACCCGACCTTCTTCACCTGCCGGATCGTCAGCATGGTGCGCACGGTGTCGACATTCTCGTCCGCCGCCAGTTGCTCGATGACGAAATCCTGAAACACGGTCAGATTCTCCGCCACGCAATGGAGGAGAAAATCGCTTTCGCCCGACACCATCCAGGCCTGCCGCACAAGCGGCCATTTGGCGGTCGCTGCAGAGAAGCTTTTCAGATTGGCTTCCGACTGGTGCTTCAGGCCGACCATGCAGAAAGCCGTCAGGTCCATGCCGAGCTTCGGGCCGTTCAGGATGGCGCGGTAGCCCTCGATGATGCCCGTATCCTCCAGCCGACGTACCCGGCGAAGACAGGGCGGAGCCGAAATGCCGGCACGGCTGGCGAGTTCCACATTGGTAATGCGCCCGTCCGCCTGCAGCTCCCGAAGGATTCTGATGTCGATCGCGTCGAGTTCGGCACGGAACATGAAGGGTCCAAAAGCTTGGGAATCGGCTGAAATGTGTGCTTTAGCTATGACAGGACGCGAGATTGCGCACAAGCGGGCGCGGCTTTCTGTTGGTAAGCACCGCTCTCCCTTGAAACTACCCCCGCCTGCCTCATAAATAACGGTCAAGTTTCATGGTCGCGGCGCGCATGTTGTATTGCGCCTCCAATGGGCCGCGCGAAAGGATCAAGTCCATGTCCAACCGTCACGTCAAGGTTCTCATCATCGGCTCGGGCCCCGCCGGCTACACGGCCGCCATCTATGCCGCGCGCGCCATGCTGCAGCCGGTCCTCATTGCTGGCCTCGACCAGGGCGGCCAGCTGATGATCACGACGGATGTCGAGAACTATCCGGGCTATGCCGATCCGATCCAGGGTCCGTTCCTGATGGAGCAGATGCTGAACCAGGCAACCCATGTCGGCGCGGAAATCGTCAATGACATCGTGGCCAAGGTCGACACCTCCCGCCGCCCCTTCACCGTCGTCACAGACAGCGGTGCGACCTGGACTGCCGAAACGTTGATCATCTGCACGGGCGCCAAGGCCAAGTGGCTCGGCATCGATTCCGAGAAGACCTTCCAGGGCTTCGGCGTCTCGGCCTGCGCCACCTGCGACGGTTTCTTCTACCGCAACAAGGATGTGATCGTGGTCGGCGGCGGCAATTCCGCCGTCGAGGAAGCCCTCTATCTCTCCAACATTGCGAAGTCGGTCACCGTCGTTCACCGCCGTGACTCGTTCCGTTCGGAAAAGATCCTGCAGGAACGCCTCTTCGCCAAGGACAACGTCAAGGTCGTGTGGAATGCCGAGATCGCCGAGATCGTCGGCGACGCCTCCCCGGTTTCCGTTACCGGCGTAAAGCTGCGCAACACCAAGACCGGCGAGATCACCGAACATGCCACCAACGGCGTCTTCGTCGCCATCGGCCATGCACCGGCGGTCGAGCTCTTCGAGGGCCAGCTGCGTCAGAAGCCCAACGGTTACCTGTGGACAGCTCCCGATTCGACTGCCACAAATGTCGAGGGGGTATTCGCAGCAGGCGACGTGACCGACGACACATTCCGGCAGGCCATCACGGCCGCTGGCATGGGCTGCATGGCAGCGCTCGAAGCCGAGCGCTATCTGGCCGGTCATCTTGCTGCACCTGCTGTCGCCGCCGAGTAACTAGAAGTTCATGACCTCAAGGGGATCGGCATGGGCGGACCGCTGGACTGGGACAAGCTGAGAATCTTTCATGCCGCTGCGGAGGCAGGCTCTTTCACGCATGCCGCCGAGAGCCTGCACCTGTCGCAGTCTGCGATCAGCCGTCAGGTCAGCGCGCTGGAAAGCGATGTCGGCTGCAAGCTCTTCCACCGCCACGCCCGCGGCCTGATCCTCACCGAACAGGGCGAATTGCTCTATCGCACGGCGCATGACGTGCTGATGAAGCTGGAAACGGTGAAGATCCAGCTCACCGAAACCACCGAGAAGCCGAGCGGCAAGCTGAAGGTCACGACGACCGTCGGCCTCGGCCAGGGCTGGCTCACCGACAAGATCCAGGAATTCCTCAACCTCTATCCCGACATGCAGGTCCAGCTCATCCTCGATAACGAGGAGCTGGACGTGAACATGCGCCATGCCGACTGCGCCATCCGTCTGCGCCAGCCGCAGCAGTCGGACCTCATCCAGCGCAAGCTTTTCACCGTGCATATGCATGTCTATGCCGCACCCTCCTATCTGAGCCGCCACGGCGAGCCGCAGTCGATCGAAGACTTCGACAAGCACAGGATCATCTCCTTCGGTGAGCCTGCGCCCAGCTACCTGCTGGACGTCAACTGGCTGGAAATCGCCGGTCGTTCGTCGGACAATCCGCGCGCGTCGCACCTGCAAATCAACTCGCTGAGTGCCATCAAGCAGGCAGCCCTGAAGGGCATCGGCATCGCCATGCTACCCGACTATATCGTCGGCCGAGATCCGGGCCTTGTGCAGCTCGTCACCAACGCCGACGTGCCGTCCTTCGATACCTATTTCTGCTATCCGGACGAGATGAAGAACGCAGCAAAGCTGAAGGTCTTCCGCGATTTTATCGTCGCCAAGGCGCGCAACTGGAACTTCTGAAGCATAGCCGATAGACCGGAATCACGCCGCCCATATCGGAGGCAGGCATGGTTAACGTCTATATTTTAAGCACCAATCCATCACCTCTCGTGAATTCAAGACGCGCGTCAAAAAACTTGCGTGATAAGAAACGCAAGTTTTGACCAGCCGGTAAATTAAATAATAAAGCAAATACAGGGACTTAAGCGAAGACCTCAAAGAGCCATGCACCAAAAGCATGCCAGACATGCAAGCGGCGTCCTTGTTTACTGCCCAATTTGGCACCATATCAAGCTCAGTTGTTGAGCTTAGCGGTTTTCCTCCCAGTGCCGCTGCAACAACTGTTCCCCTCTGGAGGTTTTTACCTTCACAACTATACGGGCCCGAGAGAAATCTTGCGGCCCATTTTTTTTGCTTGAAAGAATGCTTCGGTGTCAGCAGGTAAAGCGAGCGCGGCGTGCTCCGCCACGCTCGGTCGACGCTGGGGGCGCCCTTATCCGAGGGCCACGGTATCCGCCGGTGCACTGGTATCGCCGCCGTCAACATAACCATTGTTGAAAGTCTGGATGACCTCTTTCAACTGCGTCACGAGATCCTCGGCAAGCGCCCTCATGTCGGGCGTCGAATCCGCTCCGCCGGCGTCCTTTGCGCGATGCACGCCGCCAGCTTTCTCATGCTCCGCCTTCAGGTTTGCAGCGAACTGATCCTCGGTGATCGAACCCGTCCCTCCCGTATCGATGGACTTGAAGATCTTGGTTGCATCGTCCTCGGACATGTCCTTCGGGCGCCCGGCGACGAATTCCGCAAGAGACACGGAACCGCTCTGGTCGGTATCGATCTTCGAGTAGGCCTTTTCTGCCGCTTCGGCGCCGCCGCCCCCATGATGATGGCGATGGCCATGCACCGCGCCGGTCTGCTGCTGGCCAGCCGGCTGTGTGCCGTCCGTGGCAGATGTCGCACCGGTCGTTGAAGAAGGATCTGAGGTCCCTCCGGCCTTCAGAGCCTGAATTTGCATCATCAGCGAATTGATGGTGGAGGTCGCCTGCGCGCCCACCCCTGTCGTGTCGTCGTTGCTGAGCACGCTCGCCAGCGATGGCACCATCTGGGAGGCAGGAACAGTGGAACTGCTGGTGGATGGATCGTCGTTGTCCGCCGCCTGGTTCGCCGCGAGCAATTGGGACAATTGACTGGAATAGACGGCACTGCCGCCAGGTGATGACATTATTGAAGTCATGCGCATCTCCTTCATGAGATTGCAGTTGAAGTCACCACTCGCCGCTGTCCCCGCGCGTTGAGAAGCGGCATCAATAGGCTCCCGGAAGCTTGAGCCAGCATTGCGCTTTATAAGGCCCGCATACGAAAAAAACCGCCGGACTTGCGCCCGGCGGTCTGAAACATCCTGAAAGGCTGTATCTGCTTACTTGCAGGCGCCGCAGAAGCGCTGAATGCGGCGGCAAGCCTCTTCCAGCATGGCTTCCGAAGTCGCATAGGAAATGCGGAAGTTCGGGCCCATGCCGAAGGCGGTCCCGTGAACCACGGCAACACCTTCCGATTCGAGCAGTTCCATCACGAAATCCTGGTCCGTGTTGATCACGCGGCCCGAAGGAGCCGTCTTGCCGATCAGGCCCGCGCAGGACGGGTAGACGTAGAACGCGCCTTCCGGAACCGGGCAGGAAATGCCCTTGGCCTGGTTGAGCATGGAAACGACCAGATCGCGGCGCGACTGGAAGATCGCCTTGTTCTTCTCGATGAAGTCCTGCGGACCATTGAGCGCCTCGACGGCAGCCCACTGGGCAATCGTGTTGGTGCCGGAGGTCTGCTGGCCCTGGATCATGTCCATCGCCTTGATGAGTTCGACCGGACCGGCCGCATAGCCGATACGCCAGCCGGTCATCGCATAGGCCTTGGAAACACCGTTCATGGTCAGCGTACGGCTATAGAGGCCGGGCTCGACCTCAGCCGGCGTTGCAAACTTGAAGCCGTCGAAGGTCAGGTGTTCATACATGTCGTCGGTCAGAACCCAGACATGCGGATGGCGCAGCAGAACGTCCGTCAGCTTCTTCAGCTCGTCATGCGTATAGGCGGCACCCGAGGGGTTGGACGGCGAGTTGAAGATGAACCACTTGGTCTTCGGCGTGATCGCCTTTTCCAGATCTTCCGGCTGCAGCTTGAAGCCGTTGTCGATCGTGGCGTTCACGAACACCGACGTACCACCGCAGATCGCGACCATTTCCGGATAGGACACCCAGTACGGCGCCGGGATGATGACTTCATCGCCCGGGTTCAGCGTCGCCATCAGCGCGTTGAACAGGATCTGCTTGCCGCCGGTGCCGACGATGACCTGGGCGGCCGTGTAGTCGAGACCGTTTTCGCGCTTGTACTTCCTGGCAATCGCCTCGCGCAGTTCCTGGATACCGGCGACAGCCGTGTACTTCGTCTCACCGCGGTTGATCGCGTCGATGGCGGCTTTCTTGATATTGTCGGGCGTATCGAAATCGGGCTCGCCCGCGCTGAGGCTGATGACGTCTACACCCTTGGCCTTGAGCTCGCGGGCCTTCTGGGCCATTGCGATGGTGGCGGAGGGCTTCACTCGGGAAAGCGCGTCGGCGATAAAAGCCATGATTTTCGAACCTTTGAGAACTGACGAAAAAGGCCGACCGAAACCCCGCAAAAGCCTGCAAAAGGCCCGGCCTTGAGCCGCGTTGGGTTATGTCGAAACAAACCCCGCATTTCAAGTCAATTCGGGCAATGCATGCTTCAATTTTGGAGATCGTCTCGGGCCGGATCAGGCGCGTTTAATCTGCAAGTAAGGAATTCGTGTTATCCCGAGGGTTGATTGTACCAATCTGTGACCGGATTCACCCGATGACTTCGACCAGTATTTTCTCACGTTTGCAGCGTCTGGAAGACGGCACCTATGTCGCCACCTATGGCGCATTCGTGCTCCAGACAGCGCTTCAGCCGATCTTCGGCGAGGATGCCAATGGTGACCTGCTGCTGGCCGCCTTCGAAGGCCTCGTGCGCGCCAAGCGTGGCAACGAGCCCGTTGCACCGTCGCAATTCTTCCCGCAGGTCAACCCGGCCGACCTGCCGGAAGTCGACAGCCTTCTGCGCACGCTGCATATCCTCAATACCGGTCTGCTGAACCGCCGCTCGGTCAAGCTCTTCGTCAACTTCCATCCCGGCATGTTCCTGACGTTGCAGGCAATCCGCCACGAAGTGGATCGCATTGCGCTCGCCACCCGCGAGGCAGGCATGAAGCCGGAGCAGATCGTCTGCGAAATCACCCGCAAGAAGAACGAAGACCTGAAGGCGATCACCCATTTCGCCAACAGCCTGCGCGAACTCGGTTTCAAGACGGCCGTCGACGAATATGGCGCGCAGGACAGCGACGCCGAGCGCGTGGCAATCCTCAAGCCCGAATTCGTCAAGTTCGAAACCAGCTGGGTTCTCGAATTCATGCAGGATCCGACAGGCTTCGCGCTCTTGAAAGTCATGGTCGAGCAGTTCATCGAGCGCGGCATTCAGCCGATCTTCGAAGGCCTGGAAGAACTCACCCAGGTCGAACTCTGCCAGGAACTCGGCGTGCCGCTCATGCAGGGTTACGTGCTCGCCCGCCCCGAAATTGCACCGACGAGCTTCAACCGGACCTATCCGGAGCCCTTCGAGCATGTACGTCCGCAGGCAGCCCCTGCCCGCGCCTCCATGCCCTCCTTCGGGGCTGGTCGCAAGGCATCGTCCTTCGGCAAGCGAGGGGCGTAACCGCCCCTTCCCGCGCGGAAGCACTCACTTCCCGACTGAATTCAGTACATTATAGACATCCGCCGACTTCTTGCCGGCCGCGTCAGCCATTGTCTTCATCGGCGTGGAAGCATCGGCAGTGTCGAAGCCTGCAGCCTTCAGCTTTTCGACCAGCACATCCGCGCTCACACCCAGCACCGGTGCCACCACAGCCGGTGTCGAGGCCACCATGGTGGCGGCGAGCGCGAATTGCGGCGGTCCGCTTCTTTCGCCTTCCGCACCCGCAGGTACGATCGCAAAAGCGGCGACGGCGGCAATGCCGACAGCCAGACTGATCGGCATCGCGGCGCGTTTAAAATAGTTAACGAAGGGTCGCCAGTTTCTCCACATGTGGAGGACAAAAGGCACGATCAGAAGCAGGCTCAGCCACTCATGCACGCCATGCAACCAGACAGGCCCGATATGGAAGAAAATGATCACGCCAGATATCAGCGAGATCACGAAAAGTGATGTCATGGAGGGTGTGGCATAGCGGAATAAGGCGTCTTTCATCTCTGTTCTCCTTGCAGCATTTTGCTCTGTCCGGAAAACGGACTAATCCTGATACAAGCCATTGTAAAACCGTATTAAAATAATTTTCCTCCGCGCAACACGGCTTCACGTCCGTGTTACAAAACTTAACACTCGCGCCCCGTGCCGGCACCCGTAGCTCGATCCTGTCACACAAGTTTCGCGCGTGCCTTGAATTGGTCACGATATTTCTGGCTCTGCGTCACAATTTGACCCGTCTCAGGCCACGATGAGACGTTTTAAAATACGACATCGATCGACGGCTACCTGTACCCGAGGAAACAGCATGCCGAGAAATGGATCGATAGAGACATTGCAGGCCAGTCCAACGGCCGGCAGAGCGATTGGGGAAGATCATGTTTCTGGAAGATGAGCTGGAATACGTAAGACTGAAGCGCAACGACAACATCATGGGCTGGCTGGCGATCGTGTTCGTCGCCGCACTCGTGTTCATGTTCGCGGGCATCATGAATTCGGCTTCGGCGACCGGCTCCAGTTCCGCCCCCGCCCATCGCGTCGAAGCGACCTTTACCGCTCCGGTGCAGGCCAGCCCTGCGGCGACAGCGAGGGCGGTCGACAAGACCATGATCGTCGTGGCGCTCAATGACGCGCCCGCCGCTCCGGCTGCAATGCTTGTCGCTTCGGCAAACCGCGCAGACGCACAGACGCTGGCAATCGCGACGCCCGAAGACTACACTGGGGCTGCTCATGCCTCCATCGCGACGCTTGCCGATCACGACATCAAGACAGGCGCCCTTCTCCTCTCCCTCGCCCTCATCGGCGGAAGCTTCGTCATGCTCACCTTTGGCGGGCCCCGCGGAGGCAAGCGCGAGGACGAGGACATGATTGATGCCCTCTGAGACGGAACCCGAGCCACGCCAGCCATGGGCCATCCGTCTGGCCATTGCCCTGATGGCGATGGTGGCGCTCTTCGGCATCGTCATGATCGGAAACGGTCTTTACATCATGGCGAAAGCAGAGTTCTCAAGGGCATCTGAGAGACACCCCGTCCAACGCCATCTCGCGGACTTCCGCGTGATAGATGCAGCAGGCCTGGACCGCGCTTCCGATATCTGACACGAACTGGCGCTCCATGTTGCGTCCAGTTGGCTGGCTTTTCACATGCCTCCCCTTGAGCCATTGGTAAGCGGCTGCTAGAAGCCGCCGCAGCACGCGCAAGCTGCGCACCTCCCCCGCAACAAGGCCGAACCGATGACCCGCCTGCAAGCCAATCTTTGCCTTCTTCTTGCCGGAGCAATCTGGGGCGGCGGCTTCGTGGTGCAATCGAGCGCGATGAAGTCGCTAGGGCCGCTCTGGTTCATTGGTCTGAGGTTCCTCGTGGCAACCGCCGCCGTCGCCCCCTTCGCCTGGCGCGAAGCCAAGCGCGCCGCAACACCGGTAACGCATCGCACCTATGCCGCCTTCACCTCCATCGGGCTGGCCCTCTTCGCAGGCGCTGTCACCCAGCAGATCGGGCTATTGACCACCACCGTCACCAATTCCGGCTTCCTGACCGGGCTCTACGTCATCATGGTGCCGATCCTGACGGTGGTCGTGCTGCGCCGTGCGCCACACTGGGTCGTCTGGCCGGGCGCGCTTCTCGCTCTTGTTGGCATCTTTCTCCTCAGCGGCGGGTCGTTGACCCGACTCTCCTACGGCGATGGCATGACGATCGTCTGCGCCTTCTTCTGGTCGGTCCAGGTGTTCCTCATCGGCATCTTCGCGAGCCAGAGTGGACGCCCCCTGATGCTCTCCGCCTGGCAGTTCGCCGTGACCGGCATCTGCGCCACCGTGTGTGCCATCGTGCTGGAACCCATTTCATGGGACGCGATCGCAAGAGCAGGCTTCGAGATCGCCTATGCCGGCGTCTTCTCCTCCGGCCTCGCCTTCAGCCTGCAGGTCATCGGCCAGCGCTACACGACGGCACCCCAGGCGGCGATATTCTTGTCGTCCGAAGCATTGTTTGCAGCAACCTTCGGCGCACTTATTCTCGGCGAAACAATCACCCCGATCGGCTATGTCGGCTGCGCGATCATCTTTCTCGCCATGCTCCTCGTTGAAATCGTTCCGGAAATCCTCTCCCGCCGGCAACGGTCAATCGCCTGAGCCGCCCGTTTTGTACCAATTCGTTCCTGCTTGATTTTCAAGCACTTGCAAATCTTGCCTAGTTGCAAGGCAATTAAACTTTTGAAAAACTCTAAAGTAGCGCCTAGAAGTTTTCAAAAACGCGCAAAAGTTTCGCTTGCCAATTTTTCAGAACTACATCACTCTGCGCCTCGTTCACAGAAATCTGTGGATGAACGGGAAGACCTTATAATTTCTGCGCTCCGGAGACGCGACAAGTTCCGGGCGGTCAATTTGGGGGTTGGGCAAGGCAGGTCCGACTTCCATATGCACCGCGGTAACAAAACAGGACCTTTCCTCCGCATGACCTCGACTGCCTGCCGATAGCCTCCCTTGGAGGCGCAGCATGAGCCCGTAGCGGCACGGGCGTGAGAAAAGGACCTGAGACACATGGCCGAGACTGGCACTGTAAAATTCTTCAATACCGACAAGGGCTTCGGCTTCATCAAGCCCGACAAGGGCGGCGCGGACATCTTCGTCCACATCTCCGCCGTCCAGGCATCCGGCCTCAATGGCCTGACCGAAAACCAGAAGGTTTCCTTCGACACCGAGCCCGATCGTCGCGGCAAGGGCCCGAAGGCGGTCAACCTCACGGTTACCGGCTAAGCCTGACTGTTTGAACGGTTGCAGATTGCAGACCGCGGCTTGCGGGCGTTACTTGGCGCCCCAGGCTGCGGTTTTCTGTTTTAACGGGAACTTTTGTCCCTTGGCAGAATTTTAACCTTTGTTCAGACTGCGTTCAGCTTCGACGACCTAATTTTCGTCATAACGTCGCGATCTGATCGCGCGCATGGACGAAAGGAAAGGCCATGAACAAGCTTTCGAAATTTGTAGCGATTTCGTGCGCCGCAACGGTTGCAGCTTTTGCTGTCGCCGGCAGCGCCTCTGCTCAGGAATGGCATCGCCGACACTACCACCATGGTGGCGGTGACGCACTTGCCGCCGGCGTTGCCGGTCTCGCGGTCGGCGTGATTGCCGGCGCAGCACTTGCCAGCCCCCCGCCCCCGCCGCGCCGGTACTACTATGATGACGGCTATTACGCGCCGCCACCGCCGCCGCGCCGGGTCTATTATCGCCCCGCCTATGTCTATGAGCAGCCTGCTCCGGTGTATCGCCCGGCGCTGCAGCCATGGTCGCGCAGCTGGTATAACTACTGCTCGAACCGCTATCGGTCTTTCGACCCGCGGAGCGGCACCTTCACCGGGTATGACGGCCGCCAGCATTTTTGCGCTGGCTAAGCGATCGCTCGGTTCAGAATTCATAATGCCGGGTTTCATTGCCCGGCATTTTTTATGATCCTGAATTCTCAGAGCCCAACCAGAAACGGATTGGTCCGCCGTTCATCGCCGATGCGGCTACCCGGCCCATGTCCGCAAATGAAGCCGACATGATCGCCGAGCGGAAACACCTTGGTCTTGATTGAGTTCAGAAGCGTGGCGTGATCGCCGCCCGGCAGATCCGTGCGTCCGATCGAGCCGTTGAAGAGAACATCGCCCAGATGGGCGATCCCCTCCTCGCGGTGGAAAAAGATGACGTGACCCGGCGCGTGGCCCGGCGTGTGATAGACCTCGAACACGTGGCTGCCGAAACCGACCGTGTCGCCGTCTTCGAGGTAACGGTCGGGCGTGCAATTGCGCATCGGCGTGTCGAGGCCATACATCTTGGCCTGTGCCTCAAGACCTTTCAGAAAAGTCTCGTCGTTCTTGTGCGGCCCGATGATGTCGACGCCGAGCGCTTCCTTGAGTTCCATCGCGCCGCCGGCATGATCAAGATGGCCATGCGTCAGCCAGATCGCCTTGACGTCGATCCCGTTCGATTTCAACACCTCAAGGATCGTCTCCACGTCGCCGCCCGGATCGACGACCACGCCTTCCTTCGTCTCGCTGTCGAAGAGAACCGTGCAGTTCTGCTGGAACGCCGTTACCGGGATGATCCCCGCCTGAAGCTTCGCCATGTCGCACCTCCGTTGTCTTTGCGCTTAGGAGATAGAGCAACTCGGCAAGGTTGGAAACCGCAGGGGCCGCAAATTCACCGTCCGGATATTTCGGCGTCCGGCGGGGCGAGCGGCGAAACGGCGAAGGATGCCGTGGCGGCAAGAAGTGCTGCGACGCTGAGCGCCGCCGTGAAGAATAGAATGGCAACCGGCCGCATTGTACGCGGCGACTCATCGCTGGAAATCTGGCTCGAAGACATGAAACGTGCCCCCCGTTCATTGGCTGCTGCTATCGGATTCGGTTTTACAACGCCAGTCGAGAAAGAAGTGTTCCTTGCGAAACAGCCAGGTTTTGCCTTTTGTCAAACGCCGCGCATATTTCCCCTGGCCTGACCTTGATCTGGATCAATCTGCGTCATTAAGTCGTTGACATCATCGGGAATTCGCATGAAGCTTCAGCCATGATCATGAACTGACGGGAGGCATTTCATGGACTATGCCAGCATTGCAATACAGGTCATCGCAGGCGTCATCGCGGGCAACGCAGTGTGCGCGGCGATGAAGCAGCCAGCGCTCAGCACATGGCCCAGAACCGCCGTCGGCGCGGTCGGTGGTCTCCTGGGCGGGATCGTCTTTCATCTGACCGCCGGTGACGGCGCGATTTCCGGTGCCCTCGTGGATATCTACACGGGCGGCTTCGGCGGTGCGATCCTGACGCCGATCGTCGGAGCGCTGACCACGGGCATGCTGCGGCACCGTCATTGAGCAATCCACCTCGCGCTTCTGCCGCAAAGCAATGGACCTTCGAGGGTTGATGCTGCCGGGGGCAAACAGAACTCATGTCTTGCTGTTGCTCGGATGGACATTTACGGTCTATCGCGAAACAGGGGCCGCAGGCGGCGGTCCGCATACAGGATGACACGAGGACTGCGCATGCCCCAGGTTCAACGCACGCGGAGCGGCAAGGCGAGCCGGCCGGAACCGATCATGGAGCCGATGACGGCAGCAGACGGCGTTGATTTCGAAATCATCGAACTGTTCTTCTTCGCCTATCGTGCCTTCACGTCCGATCCGGACGCGATCCTCGAAAAGGGCGACATGGGCCGCGCCCACCATCGTGTCCTCCATTTCGTCAACCGCGAGCCCGGCATGACGGTCGCCGCACTCCTGGATACGCTGAAGATCACCAAACAGTCGCTGGCCCGCGTGCTCAAGCAGTTGATCGACAAGGGCTATATCTGCCAGATAGCCGGCCCGGAAGATCGCCGCCAGCGCTGCCTTTACCCAACGCGCGCCGGTCGCGAACTGGCCTTGGAACTGGCCGCTCCGCAGCATGGACGCATAGCCCGGGCACTGGCAACCGCAACCCCGCAGGAACGCGCGGAGGTCGTGCGCTTTCTCACCCGCATGTCCGAAGAAAGCGATGGAGCCAAGGAATGATCACGAGCCCCAGGCCAGAGCCTATTGCGGACGACGCCCCTCATCTGCTGATCGTCGATGACGACAAGCGTATCCGCGATCTCCTGCAGCGCTTTCTGCAGGAGAAGGGTTTCCGCGTCACAGCCGCCGCCGATAGCCAGGAAGCGCGCCGCAAGCTCGAGGGGCTCGACTTCGACCTCCTGATTGCCGATGTCATGATGCCCGGCGAGAACGGCATCGCGCTCACGAAGTCGCTGCGCAAGGACCGCAAGTTTCCAATCATCGTGCTGACCGCGCTGAGTGAACCGGAATCCCGGATAGAGGGTCTTGAGGCTGGTGCCGACGACTATCTCGGCAAGCCCTTCGATCCGCGTGAACTCGTGCTGCGCATCAACAACATCCTGCGCCGCAGCGCGGCCGAGCGGCCGCCGGCGATCGAGCAGATGATGTTCGGACCCTTCACCTTCTCCATCACGAAGGCGGAGCTTCGCCGGGGCGGCGATCTGGTGCATCTGACGGACCGCGAGCAGGAGATCATGCGCATTTTTGCCCTTCGACCGGGAGATACGGTTCCCCGTCACGAACTGGTGGGCAACGACGCGGAGACCGGGGAGCGCACCATCGACGTCCAGATCAATCGCCTGCGCCGCAAGATCGAGGACGACCCGTCGAACCCGGTCTGGCTGCAGACGGTGCGCGGCATCGGTTATCGCCTGAACACGGAATAGCGACCCATGGCAGAAACGGAGGCAAAGCCGAGTAGTTTCGACGCAATCCGTCCGGAACGCGATCGCGCGCCCTCGTCCGGCTGGAAGCGCTCGATCCGCTGGCTGCGCCGGCAATTGCCGACGGGTCTCTTCGCCCGCTCGCTGCTGATCATCATCCTGCCCATGTTCATCCTGCAGGGTGTGGTGACCTATCTCTTCATGGAACGACATTGGCATATGGTGACCGAGCGCCTTTCGAGCGCCGTCACGCGCGATATCTCCGCTATCATCGACATCATGGAGACCTATCCGCAGAACGACGATTTCGCCCAACTGAAACGCATCGCCAGCCAGCGACTGGAACTCGACATCTCCATTGAAAAGAACGGAACGCTGCCGCCGCCGCGACCGAAGCCCTTCTTCTCGCTGCTGGACGACTTCCTGAGCCAGGAGATTGCGCGCCGTGTCGCGCGTCCCTTCTGGATAGACACGGTCGGCAACTCCCGCATCATCGAGATCCGTATTCTTGTCGGCAAGGACGTGCTGCGCATCTTCGCCCCCCGCGCCTCCGCCTATGCCTCCAACACCCACATCTTCATCGTCTGGATGGTAGTCACCTCGGTGATCCTCATCGGCATTTCGGTCCTCTTCATCCGTGGTCAGATCCGCCCCATCACGGCGCTTGCAAAGGCGGCGGAAAGCTTCGGCAAGGGCCAGAAGATGCCCGAAAATTTCGCGCCGCGCGGCGCGGACGAAATCCGCAAGGCCAGCCTCGCCTTCATCCTCATGCGCGAACGCATCGAGCGCCATGTCGAACAGCGCACAGCCATGCTCTCGGGCGTCAGCCACGACCTGCGCACGATCCTCACACGCTTCAAGCTGCAGCTTGCCCTTCTCGGCGACGACAAGGAACTGGAGCCGCTGCACCAGGACGTCAGCGACATGCAGTCGATGCTCGAAGGCTACCTAGCCTTCGCCCGCTCGGAAGCCGAGGAGGATGTCGGGACGGTCTATTTGAGCGAAGTCATGCGGCGGCTCGAGATGCATGCCGAGCTGGAGAACAAGGGTTTCACCTTCAAGATCGAAGGCCGCGACGAAATCCGCGTCCGGCCCAATGCCTTCAACCGGCTGCTTTCGAACCTCATTTCCAATGCCTGGCGCCATGCCGAAAACGTGCGCGTCAGGGCCGATCACGGCCCCAAATGGCTGACCGTCATCGTGGACGACGACGGTCCCGGCATTCCGGTTGCGATGCGCGACGAGGTGTTCAAACCCTTCTTTCGGCTGGACGAAGCCCGCAATCTCAACGCGTCCGGAACGGGCTTAGGGCTCTCGATCGCCCGGGACGTGGCACGGGCCCACGGCGGCAATGTCACACTGGATGACAGCCCCATGGGAGGCCTGAGAGCCATCATCCGCATCCCGGCGTAAACGCTTACCGCCCGTAGCCGCCCATCAGTTCAGGATAGGGACGGCGCAGATTGTAGCGGTGCCAGGCATCGATCCGCTTCGGATACTGCGCACGGAGCGTATCAAGCGGCTCAAGCAGCGCGCCGCCACGACCGAGATGGGCGTCGATGATTTCGACGATTCGGCGGTTGGGCCAAGGCTTGTTGACGATCTTGAGAAAGGCGTCAAAGGCCTTCGCCTCCTGCCCTGCACCTGCGCGGTGCGCCATGAGGCAGAAGGCAAAGGCTGTCGAGCGGCTGACGCCGGCATGGCAGTGGACGAGAATGCGGCTGTCGGGCAATTCGACCGCGGGCCGGACGGTCTCGAACAGGCTTATGACGAGATCGGGAAAATGCGTGGTGAAGGCCGCCGTCTCCTGGTCTCGCAGCCGCGCCACGATATGCTCGCCGCGTCCGATGACGGGCACCAGATGGTCCGGCAGTTCCGGGTCGATCAGCGATACGACATGCGTCGCGCGCCAGGCCTCCGCCACCTCGCGGGCGCGCGGCAGGCAGCTCACGCGGAAATTCTGATCGAGTACCATGGCTGTTCCCCTCAAGACATGGAATCAGGCCTACGCCCCGATTGGGGCAAAAAACGGCGTGCCGTGCACAGCCGTAGAAATGTGATCAGCAGAGCTTTGCCCCGTCGGGCACGGGAAGTTCAACGCCGGCCAGGACGATCGCACCCTCTGCGTCTGCAAAGCCGAGTGTCAGCACTTCCGACATGAAGGGTCCGATCTGGCGCGGCGGAAAGTTGACGACGCCAAGCACGCGCCGACCGAGAAGCGTCTCGGGCGCGTAATGCACCGTGATCTGCGCCGACGACTTTTTCAGTCCGATTTCCGGGCCGAAGTCGATTACCAGCTTGATCGCCGGTTTGCGCGCCTGTGGAAACGGCTCAGCTTCGACGATCGTGCCGAGACGGATATCGACCTTCTCGAAATCGGCATAGGTGATCGTATCGGTCATGGCAGGTCCGCTCAATTCGCCAATTCCTGCGCCCGCTTGCGCGCCGCGGCAATCGCTGCATCAAACAGCGGCTGCATGCCGTCGTCCGCCATCAACACCGAAAGGGCCGCCGCCGTCGTGCCGCCCGGTGACGTCACATTGATGCGCAGTCGCGAAGCATCCTCGGGGGACTGGTGTAGGAGTTCACCAGCCCCCGAGACTGTTTCTCGAGCAAGACGCATGGCGAGGTCCGCCGGCAGACCGAGTTTTCGGCCTGCCTCAGCCATGCACTCGACGAGATAGAAAACATAGGCCGGGCCGCTGCCCGACAGCGCCGTGACGGCATCGATATCCGCTTCCGATGAAACCCATTCGACCGGACCGCTGACCTTCAGCAGTTCGTGCACCGCAGCCTTTTGCGCAGCCGTGACAGCCGCATTCGCAAAAGCGCCAGTCACGCCACGGCCGACCATGGCCGGCGTGTTCGGCATGGCGCGCACGAAGGCGCCGGCGCCAAGATGGCCTTCGATAAAGGAAAGCGTCTTGCCCGCAGCAATCGACACGACAACCGTGTCAGGCCCGACAAGGCTCTTCACCGGCGGCAAAGCCACATCCATGATCTGCGGCTTGACAGCAAGGAAGATGATCTCCGCCTTCATGCCTTCAGGCGGCGCAGCGGCAATCTCGACGCCATGCTCGGCAGCCTGAGCGGCCATCGCATCGGAGACTTTCGGATCGAGGATGAGGATCGACGAACCGGCAATACCGCTTTTCAGCCAGCCGGCGAGCATAGCCCCGCCCATATTGCCCGCACCGAGAAGAACGATCTTTTTTGTAGAGGCCATGTCTCAGGCTTCTCCGGCCGTTTCGAACAGGACGGCGTCGACCGCCTCCTGCGCATCCATGCCGGACCAGACGACAAACTGGAAGGCCTGGAAATAGGCCTCGCAGCTATCAAGCGCATTCGACAGGAGAACCTCGACCTGACGGTCGGTCGGCTCGGCCCCGCCGGCAAGCAGCAGCGACTGGCGGAAGATGATCGCATCTTCATGGCGCCAGATGTCGAAATGACCCATCAGGACCTGTCCATTGACGATGGACAGCAGCCGGATCACTTCGTTGACGCGGCTCTGCGGCACCCTCAGATCGAAGGCACAGGCCAGATGCAGCGCCTCGAAATCCTCCATCCAGGAGAAGGACACATTGTAGTCGGCCCAGCGGCCGCCCACGGACATCGAAATCTCGTCCTCGCCGGACCGTTCGAAGGTCCAGTCATTGTTGGCGGCAACAAACTCGATCATGTCGACCGGGTTCGACTGGCGCGCGATCTGCACGTCTATAAGGCTCATTCGGCATGTTCTCCATCGGACCCGCAAACGGTTCGGCGACAAGCACACACTCGCCAAACTCGCTCCACACGCCAGATACAAAGATGAAACGATCCTATGCGGTAAAAAGGCTAGGCGCGTCGTCCTGCCCGAAACTTGCGCCGCTTCGAATCGTCGTTGAAAATCAGTCTATAGCGACGGCCCGCTCCCGCCACCCCCGCCGCAACGGCTTTCGACAGCAGAAAGCGCCAGCCTGCTTTAGGAGCCGCTTGATCGCAAAGGCATAACCGACTCTGCGACAATGATTTTTCGGTCGAATCCACAGGTGGAGAAAATTTCCGAAAAAATTCGGTTGAACGGGAGGGCGATGAATGCACCTGCGAAAAGCCGGTGATTCATGCACAGGGCAGGACTCGCAACAGGGGAAAAAACAAAAGGGGCCTCGCCAGACGAGACCCCTGTACTCATTGAGAATCAACATAAAGACCGAAGGGAGCGATCAGCCCTTCTTCGCCGCCAGCTTTGCCTCAAGCTCGGCGATCCGTGCGGCCAGCGCATCGTTTTCTTCCCGCGCCTTCACCGCCATCTCGCGGACGGCCTCGAACTCTTCGCGCTTGACGAGGTCCATCGTGTTCATGAAACGCTCGGCCTGGGCGCGAAACGCGGTCTCGGCTTCCTGCCGCAAGCCCTGCGCAGCGCCTGCGGCGTCCGTCATCAGCTTGGCGAAATCGTCAAAAATGCGGTTCGGTCCCGTGGACATGATCGTCTCCCTTGCCTTTCGGACATGAACATTCTGAAACTGAGGTAGGTCGTCGCGCGGTCTTATGCAAGCACAATCGCGACGGACTTCGGCACACGTTTGGCGAAGTGCTGCCGGGTTTACCAAGGGGAAGAAAAATCGCCTTGACCCTGCCCCTTTCACCCTTCATTTTCCGGCGCGAAACAGTGGGGCAGCACCAGATTGCATAGCGAACTCATCACCATGGCGGCCATCGCCTTTCCCGGCTTCAACCCGGTTGCCTTCGAAATCGGGCCGCTGAAGGTGCATTGGTATGGCATCGGCTATGTCGTTTCCATCATGCTCGGCTGGTTCTATGCCCGCCGGCTGATCGCCAATGGCAGCCTGTGGCGCGGCGGCCAGGCTCCGCTCAACGCCCAGCAGCTCGACGACTTCGTCCTCTATGCCGCCATCGGCATCGTTGTCGGCGGGCGCGTGGGCTATGCGCTCTTCTACGACCTGCCGAACATCATCGCCGATCCGCTGCGCTTCTTCCGCGTCTATGACGGCGGCATGTCTTTCCATGGCGGCTTTCTCGGCACGACGATCGCCATGATCCTCTTTGCGCGCGCGCACAAGATTGCCGTCTGGAGCCTGTTCGACATCGTCTCCATCGTCGCCCCGATCGGGCTCGGTATCGTGCGTGTCGCCAATTTCATCAACGGCGAACTCTGGGGCCGCATCACCGACGTGCCATGGGCCGTTGTTTTCCCGACAGGAGGCCCCTTCGCGCGCCATCCGAGCCAGCTTTACGAAGCGGGCCTTGAAGGTATCGTGCTGGTCTCCGTGTTGAGCCTGTTGGCCTATGGCCCGAAGCTGCTCAAAGTCCCCGGCTTCATCACCGGCGTCTTCGTCTGCGGCTATGGCTTGAGCCGCATCACGGCTGAATTCTTCCGCGAGCCGGATGCACAGCTTGGCTATCTTCTTGGCGGCTGGCTGACCATGGGCATGCTGCTCTCGCTGCCGATGGTTGCTGCCGGCCTTTGGGCCATGTGGCGCGCGCGCCGCGCCGCCACGCGTCTGCCCAACCCGGAAACTGCCGCGCCATGACCACGCCGCTTGCGGAAAAGATCAGGACCTTCATCCGGGCCAACGGGCCGATCAGCGTGACGGATTATTTCGCGCTCTGCCTCGCCGATCCCGAACACGGCTATTACAAGACGCGCGAGCCCTTTGGCGCCGCGGGCGATTTCACCACAGCACCGGAGATCAGCCAGCTCTTCGGCGAAATGGTCGGCATCTTCCTCGTCCAGGCCTGGAAGGCGCATGGCGCACCGCCGGAATTCCACCTCGCTGAGATCGGCCCAGGCCGCGGCACGATGATGGCCGACATCGTGCGCGTCGTGAAGAAGCTCGCCCCCGACATGTTCGAGGCAGCACAGATCCACCTGATCGAAACGAGCGAGCGGCTGCGCAAGGTGCAGGCGCAAACGCTGGTAGCCGACAAGTGGAAGATCACCTGGCATGACGGTTTCGACGGCATCCCGCCCGGTCCTCTGCTGCTGGCCGCCAACGAACTCTTCGACGCGATCCCGATCCGCCAGTTTGTGAAGACGCCGACCGGTTTTCGCGAACGGATGGTCGGCCTCGATGTCGATGGCAACCTCACCTTCGCGGCCGGCATTGCTGGTGTCGACCCTGCCCTTCTGCCCGGCCCGCCGGGCCTCCAGCCCATGGGTGCGATAGCCGAATTTGCCCCTGCCCGCCTTGCGGTCATGCAGGCGCTCTGCCAGCGCCTTCTCGACGGCGGCGGCTCGGCGCTGATCATCGATTACGGCCATGTCGCATCGGGCTATGGCGACACGCTGCAGGCAATCCGCGCCCACCAGTTCGATCCGCCGCTTGCCCATCCGGGCGAAGCCGATCTCACAAGTCATGTCGATTTCGAGGCCTTGGCAAAGACGGCGCATCTCTCCGGCCTGCATGTCAACGGCGTCATGCACCAGGGCGATTTCCTGGCAGGACTTGGCATCTACGAGCGTGCCGAAGCGCTTTCGCGTGGCAAGGAAGCCCTTGCCGCAGAGGAGATCGCCATCGCGGTCGATCGCCTTGTAGGCGCAGGTGCTGGCAAGATGGGGGAACTCTTCAAGGTTCTGGCCGTTTCCTCCAGCCATGTAGAACTCGAACCCTTCATCGCCCGCCGGCCCAGTGCCAGCGACCCGTCAGGCGATTGACAGACCCATCCGCAGTTTGCAACATCCGCCTCGATCAGGCGTTCCGCGTTGACGCGCGGATGCCTTTGACCAAGGGCGCGACAACGGGAGACAAGACCATGGACATCCCCGCAGGCCTGAGCCCGATTGTGAGCGATGTGCTGGAGAAGGCCTCCGGCGACGTGATCCGCCACGGCTACTTCACCCGACAGGGTGGCGTCTCGGAAGGCATTTATGCCGGCCTCAATGTCGGCCTCGGCTCACGCGATACGCCGCAGCGTGTGATCGAGAATCGTGCCCGCGTCGCTTCATGGTTCGGTGCGTCCATCGAGAAGCTGGCGACCGTCCACCAGATCCACTCCCCCAACGTCTTCACGGTGACGGAACCGTATCACGGTGAGCGACCTGAAGCCGACGCGCTCGTCACCGCGACCCCCGGCATCGTACTGGGCGTTCTAGCTGCCGATTGCGGCCCCATCCTCTTCGCAGATGCCTCGAACCGAGTGATCGGCGCTGCCCATGCCGGCTGGAAGGGTGCGCTCTATGGCGTTCTCGAAAGCACGATCGACGCGATGATCGCACTCGGCGCCAAGCGGGAGAGCATCACCGCGGTTCTCGGCCCGTCGATCAGCGCCGCCAACTACGAGGTCGGTCCCGAATTCGTCGAACGTTTCCTGGCCGTTGACGAGGGTTACGCCCGTCATTTCACGCCGTCGGTCAATGTGGATCATTCCATGTTCGACTTGCAGGGCATGACCGTCGCACGCCTTCAATCCGCCGGCGTCAACGCCGCCATGACTGGCCATTGCACCTATCCCGACGAGGAACGCTTCTATTCCTACCGGCGAACGACGCACCGCAAGGAGCCGGATTACGGTCGTCAGATTTCCGCGATCATGCTCAACCGAGCGGCCTGAACCACCGACACCAAACGGGAGGACAAGACCATGGCGATGCATTTTTCCGAACGGGAATACATCCAGAGGATGGACCGCCTGACGGCCCGTCTGCGCGAGGAAAAGCTCGACGCCGTCCTGCTCTTCGCGCAGGAAAGCATGTACTGGCTCACAGGCTACGACACGTTCGGCTACTGCTTCTTCCAGACCCTCGTCGTGAAGGCGGACGGAACGAAGGTTTTGCTGACGCGCTCGGCCGACCTGCGCCAGGCCCGCCACACCTCCAACATTTCCGACATCCGCATCTGGGTGGACCGCGCCAATGCCGATCCGTCCGTCGATCTCAAGGAACTGCTCAACGAGCTTGATCTCCTCGGCGCCCGCGTCGGCGTCGAATACGATACGCACGGCATGACGGGCCGGACGGCCCATCTCATCGACCGGCAGCTAATGAACTTCTGCGAGATCATCGATGCCTCGCTGCTGGTCAGCACGCTGAGGCTCATCAAGAGCGAGGCGGAAATCGCCTGCACGACAGAAGCCGCCCGCCTGGCGGACCTCGCGCTGGACGAGGCCATCCGCCTCACGAAGGCAGGCGCGAACGAGGCCGAGATTCTCGCCGCCATGCAGGGCGCGATCCTCGCCGGCGGCGGCGACTATCCCGCCAACGAGTTCATCATCGGCTCTGGGGCCGACGCATTGCTGGTCCGCTACAAGTCGGGCCGCCGCACGCTTACCGAGCGCGACCAGCTGACTCTGGAATGGGCCGGCGTGTCCGCGCACTATCATGCCGCCATGATGCGCACGATCGTCATCGGCGCGCCGGAGCCGCGGCAGATTGAACTCTTCGAAGCCTGCCGCGAGGCGATCGAGGCCATCGAACTCGTGCTTCGACCCGGCAACACCTTCGGGACCGTCTTCGATGTCCATGCCCGCATCATGGACGAGCGCGGCCTGGCGCGACACAGGCTGAACGCCTGCGGCTATTCACTCGGCGCCCGCTTCTCCCCGTCATGGATGGAGCACCAGATGTTCCATGCCGGCAATCCGCAGGAGATCGCGCCCGGCATGACGCTCTTCGTGCATATGGTGATCATGGATTCCGAGTCGGGCTTTGCCATGACGCTCGGCCAGACCTATCTCACGACGGAAGACGCACCGAAGCCGCTGTCGCGCCATCCGCTCACGCTTCTGACGGCCTGAGTGGTTGAGAACCGGGCCGGACCGCCTTCGAATCATTGACATGCTGTTTCGGGCAACCGCTAATGTTGCCTGGACTCGACCTGAACCCACAGGAGGACGGAACAGGATGCGGCAGCTTCTCGCATCAGTGCTGGCGACCGCCGCGCTACTGTTCCTGTGCGCCTGTACCACGCCGAGCCTCACACCGCCGGAGCCTGTCGGTGATCCCGGTTCGAAGACGGCGACGACACAGGCCTCACCGCCTGCCCTCGACTCGCCGGAGCAGACGAGCCTGGCAGCGGAAGAGAACCGCAACATAGGCAGCCAGCAGACGCAGTTTCCACAGACAGCGACGACCGCGAACAGCGACCAGCAGCCCATGCCGGAGCAGACGGGTCCGCGAAGCCCCATGCTCGGCACGCCCGGCGGCGTTTCCGCGACTCAGAAGTCGATCTATCAGGCCTCCGGCCAGCCCCAGGCGCCCGGCGTGCTCGGCACTCTGCCGGCCGGCGAAAACAGCGTCGCGGGTGGGTCGATCCGCTTCCTGCCGATCATCGGCGCGCCCATTTCCGCCGTGACGCCGCTTTCGCGCGATCTCGCCGCCAATGCATCGTCGCGCGGCATTTCCATCAAGCCTTCATCCGACAATTCCGCCGAGCACATGCTCAAGGGCTATTTCTCCGCCTTCGATGACGGCGGCGGCACGACGATCACCTATGTCTGGGACGTGCTCGACGCCTCCGGTGCCCGCCTCACCCGCCTGCAGGGCCAGGAGAAGCTGGCCGGCAAATCCGCCGACCCCTGGGCCAACGTTTCGCCGAACGTCATGTCGAAGATCGCCTCGGACACGATCAACCAGTACATTGCCTGGAAATCCTCCCGGCGCGGCTGATGTGGCCAATTCGCCCGCAAATCCGCCAATTTACGGGAAAACTCGGAGAATCGGCGTTTCCCGCTTGCATTCATGACCAAGCGCGCTAAAAGGCCGCCATTCAGCATCATCAGGGCGGACCATCATGAAGGTTTTCGCAGGGAACTCGAACCGGCTTTTGGCCGAAGCGATCTGCAACTATCTCAAAGTTCCCATGGGAAAGGCCACGGTTCGTCGTTTTGCGGACCAGGAAATTTTCGTCGAACTTCAGGAAAACGTACGCGGCGAAGACATCTTTGTCGTCCAGTCCACCTCCTTCCCGGCGAATGACCACCTGATGGAACTGTTGATCATGATCGACGCGTTCCGCCGCTCTTCTGCCCGCCGCATCACCGCCGTGCTTCCCTATTTCGGCTATGCCCGCCAGGACCGCCGCGCCTCGGGCCGCACGCCGATCTCCGCCAAGCTTGTCTCCAACCTGATCACCGAAGCCGGTGCGGATCGCGTTCTGACGCTCGACCTGCATGCCGGCCAGATCCAGGGCTTCTTCGACATCCCGACGGACAACCTGTTTGCCGCCCCGATCCTCGCCCGCGACATCAAGGACCACTACGACCTGCAGAACGTCATGGTCGTCTCTCCTGACGTCGGCGGCGTGGTGCGCGCCAGAGCGCTCGCCAAGCGCCTCGACTGTCTGCTGGCCATCGTCGACAAGCGTCGCGACCGTCCGGGCGAATCCGAAGTCATGAACATCATCGGAGACGTCACCGGCAAGGATTGCATCCTGATCGACGACATCGTCGACTCGGGCGGCACGCTCTGCAATGCCGCCGAGGCGCTGCTCAAGAACGGCGCGACCAGCGTCACCGCCTATATCACCCATGGCGTCCTCTCCGGCGGCGCCGTGGCCCGCGTCAGCTCCTCGAAGCTCAAGGAACTGGTGATCACCGACACGATCCAGCCGACGACAGCCGTGCAGTCCGCGCACAATATCCGCGTCATCACCTCCGCTCCCCTGCTCGGCGAAGCGATCAGCCGCACCAGCATGGAAGCGTCGGTCTCGAGCCTGTTCGACTGACCGTCGAGCTGCTCAGCCGCAGCGCAAATGTATGAATACATCGTGCATGAAGCATGGTTAATATTCGGTACTCGTTTTGAGAAGTCATTAACGTTCCCGGCTCACATTAGCGTTGCATTACGTGCTGTGCGACGGACTGGGGGCATTCATGACAACAGGTGTAATTGTGCCGAGGAAGACGCTCGGCACGATCAAGTTTAAGTTTGCCGCATTGGTCATCGGGGCGACACTGGCATCCTGCGTTTCTGTAGGCGCCCTGAGCTACGTTCTAGGCAGCAGCGGATTGATTGAGGCCAGCAAGTTCGGACTGCAATCTATCGTCGACGCACAGCAGAAGGAAATTTCCGGCTTTGACCGCCGCGTCACGCAGACGCTGGGTGAACTGTCCTCAAACTCCGCAATAGCCGAGGCTCTTGATACCGTACCCAATACGCTTTCAATCGAAGGAAAGGAGATTCGTGCCGCCTTCCAGCCGGAGGGCGCAACCCGCGAGGCGCGTGTCGCGACCACGGGGGCAAACACCAAGCTTCTGTACGGCATCCAGCACGCCAAGATTCACCCCACCATCGCCTCCGCCTGGAAGAACTCTCAGGTTTCGGAAATCTACATGATCGGGCTTGATGGCGTGGTCTATTACACGGTGACCAAGGGTCCCGAGTTTCTGACATCGATGAAAGATCAGGGCAACGCGCCCCTGCAGCCCCTCTTCGACAAGGCCGTCCAGGGCCCGCTTGACGCCGTCTACAAGAGCGGCTTCGTGAAGAACACTGACGGCAGCACCTCGGCCTACTACATCCGGCCACTGGCCGTCGATGTCTGGGGCACGACGAAGCTCAAGGGCGTTGTGGCGATCCGTGTCGATGCGCCGGCACTCGGCGCGCTTGTCGCTCCCCGAGACCGCGATGAAAATGTGACAGACTCCTTCCTTCTCGCCGCCGACGGAATCTTGCGCGCCGGCGACGTGACACCGGCCACGGGTGGCAAGGTGCCCGAGACGCTGGTCAAGGCGGCTCAGGACGGTGCAACGGGAGCGGGCTTCGGGCAAACGGAAAAGGGCGAAATTTTCTACGCCTACAAGCCCGTCGACGTCGACGGGCAGCCGCACCTTATGGTGGTCGGCAAGCCGAAGTCGGTGATCCTCGCCTCCGCTGACCGCCTCGCCTTCCTCGCCTTCCTCTGCACGCTCGGCGTTCTGGCGGTGATGGGAACCATCGGAATTCTGGTTTCCGCCCGTCTGACGGGCCCGCTTGTGATGCTCGCGCAGTTGATGAACCGCCTGAATGGCGGCGAAAAAGCCATCAGCGTCGGCTTTACAGACCGTGGCGACGAAATCGGAACGATGGCACGCGCGCTCGAATCCTTCAGGCAAAACGCATTGGAAAAAGATCGCGTCGAGACAGAAATCGCCGAACGCGACCGGCGCGCAGAACGGGAGCGCGGCGAGCGCGAGATGGAAAAGGCGCGCAGCACCGAAGAGCTTCAGGCCACAGTTTCCGCCCTCGCCTCTGCGCTGCGCGCACTTTCGCAGGGCCAGCTTGAAACCCGGATCGACCGCCCCTTTGTCGCCGCTCTCGACCAGCTGCGCCTCGATTTCAACGAATCCGTCGCGCGTCTGGAGGAAACCATCTCCGCGATCGGCGCAAGCGCCGACACAATTCAGGCGGGCGCCGCCAACCTGAAGAACGCCTCCGGCGATCTTGCGCACCGCACCGAACGCCAGGCAGCCTCGCTCGAAGAAGCTGCAGCCGCACTCGGCGAAATGACGGATACGATCAACGCGACGCGCACCCGCTGCGAAACTGCTGATACCGTCGCCTCCTCCGCGCTTGACCAGACGCTGGTCTCCGGTGCCGTCGTCAAGGACGCAATCTCCGCAATGGAGCGTATCGAACAGTCCTCGCAGCAAATCCGCTCGATCATCGAGGTCATCGACCAAATTGCGTTCCAAACGAACCTGCTGGCGCTCAACGCCGGTGTCGAGGCCGCACGCGCAGGCGAAGCCGGCAAGGGATTTGCGGTCGTCGCTCAGGAGGTTCGCGAACTGGCCCAGAAGACTGCCGCCGCTGCCCGGGACATCAACGGGCTGATCGGAACGTCCGCTCAGGACGTCGGCAACGGTGTGGCGCTGGTTTTGAAAACAGGTACGAGCCTTGCGGCGATCGAGGAGAGCGTCCAGGCGATCCACGAACATATCGGCCACATCGTTTCGGCCACACGAGACCAGTCGACGCGTCTCCAGGAAATCAACGGAAGCGTAAATGACCTCGATCATGTGACCCAGCAGAATGCCGCCATGGTCGAAGAGACGACGGCTGCAGCCTTCGGCCTTGATCAGGAAGCCGTGTCGCTCATCGAGCAGATCAGCGCCTTCTCTACTTCAAAGGCGCCAGCATCATCTGCCCGCGCGGCCTGACACAGGAGCCGCGCTCGACCGGATCTATCAGCTGATGCCCAGCCGCTTGACCTTGCGATGCAGCGTGGCACGGCTGATGCCGAGCGCTTCCGCCGTGCGCGACATGTTGCCGTTGTTGCGGTTGATCGCGCGCCGAAGGGCTGCACGCTCGGCTTCCAGAAGATCGGCCGAACTGGTCGGCTCGCTTTCGTTGAGCAGGTCCGCTGCCGGGACGCCAGCCGCAATCCGCCCGTCGTCAATGCCCAGCGCCTGGCGTGCGCCGCGCGTGGCACCGAGCACGATATCGTCACGGTCGACCGCCAGAAGCGCGCCGTAGCCGCTGCCCACCATCACGATCCGCGCCATCGGGAAGGCGCGTCGGAAGAGATTGCCTTCGATCCTCAGCGCCGCATCCCGCACGGCATGCGACAGCATCGTCATCGTCAGCTCGTTGGCATCGTCGCGACAGGTCGAGAAATCCAGCACACCGGAGATGCGCGCCGTATGGTCGCGAATGGGGGCTGCGGTACAGCTCAGGCCCGTATTCGACGACAGGAAATGCTGGTCGCGGCTCACGGTAGCGGCTCGTTGATCAGCCAGTGCGGTGCCGATGCCGTTGGTGCCGACGCTCGCTTCGCTCCAGACCGTGCCGGACCAGAGCCCGACGCCGCGAAAATCCTTTTCATCGCCCGCCGTGCCGCGGCGGTCGAGCACAACGCCGTTGCCATCCGTCAGCAGCAGCGCATGGCCCGAGCGGCCGGCCATCATGAACAACCGGTCGAGCTCGTCCCGCGCCTCTTCAACCATCACCCGCGACCGCTCCGTGGCATCGCGAAATTCCTGGTCCGTGAGACGCGCCGGCGACAGGTTCTGGTCGGGGCTGAGCTTGTGCACGTTCATGCACCGGAGCCAAGAGGCGGCAACAGGCGAACTCGCAGCCTGTGAAGACTTGCGTGCAAGCGAATAAACTTTCTCTGCATGTTGGGTCATGATCAGCTCAGCTCCTCCCAAAGCTCCCGAAAATACCTCATGCGTCAGTCCTTCCTGAGGAAAGAAGCGAGGCATTGCGGGTCCGTGCCGATTACACGAAATCGCTGGGGAGAATGGCACGGTTCCCGTGCGAATGCATCAGGACATTCGTATGCATTGACGGGCAGTGTCTCAATATTGCGCCACCTGCCGCCGTCCTGCATTGATCTTCATCAACCGGTCTGGAAGAACAGTTTTCCGCCCGGCCTTGCAATCGAAACCCCTTTGGAGTAAGGAGCGCCGTCCGCCTAGACACCCTTGGAGGCAAGGCGGATGAGGCTTTTAGCGAAACAGCAACAAGCTTCAGCTTCGCATCGGTCAGAGATGGCCAGGTGCGCGGCTCTCCGCAACGTTGAAAGGAAATACCATGAGCCACGCTTCGTACGAGCTCAAGGCCGAAAAGCGCGAACGGGTTGGTAAGGGGTCCTCCCGCGAACTGCGCCGCAACGGTCTTATCCCGGCAGTTATCTATGGCGACAAGCAGGCCCCGATTTCGATCGCTCTGTCGACCAATGAAGTCACGAAGAAGATCCACGCTGGCGGTTTCATGACCACCATCGCAACGATCGACGTCGACGGCGAAAAGATCTCGGTTCTCCCGAAGGATTACCAGCTTGACCCGGTCCGCGACTTCACCATGCATGTCGACTTCCTCCGCGTCTCGGGCAACACCCAGGTCACGGTTGCCGTTCCGGTTCACTTCATCAACCATGAGAAGTCCCCGGGCCTCAAGATCGGCGGCACGCTGAACGTCGTCCGTCACGAAGTTGAATTCCATTGCCCTGCGAACGCCATTCCGGAAGCCATCACGGCTGACCTGACCGGCTTCAAGATCGGCGAAGGCGTTCACATCTCGCACATCAAGCTTCCGGCAGGCGTTACGCCCGTCATCACCGACCGCGACTTCACGATCGCCACGATCGCGACCCCGGCCGGCGGCGTCCAGGAAGAAAGCGCAGAAGCCTGATCGCTTGACGATTCGCTACTGCAGGTAAGCTACAGGCAAGGCCCGCTCCACAAAGGTGTGAGCGGGCCTTTCCTTTTTTGCGCAGCGCAAAAAGTATCAAGCCGACGTTCAAGGTCGGTTAAGGCCGGCATGCAAGATTGACTGTCTGAACCAGCTGCTCAACGCGTCCGAACCAGGGGCCCATGCACACCCACTCCGTCGAAAAGCGATTTCTTCTGATCATCTGTGCTGCGGTCTTCACATTCGTGATGCCGCTGTTCGCGCTGTTTTTCTATCTTTCCGCCGAACGCACGCTCAATGAACGGATGGAACGGTTCGACCTCACGATGTCGACCAATGCTCAGGCGCTGGGCAAGCCGCTCTGGGACTTCGACATCGACAGCGCAAACAAGGTCGCTGCGGCGATCGCGGCCAGCAGCGAAATCGAGGCCGTCCACGTCAAGGACAGCTCCGGCTCGATCACGATCAGCATCCCCGCCGCAGGGACAAAGCATCACGTTGCCACGCGCAGCTTCTCGACCCCCATCAAGTTCTCATCTGTCGATGGGGAGAAATATGTCGGAACGCTGGAAATCGAAGTCGCCAATGGCGGATTTCTCTCGACAATCAGCCCGCGCGACGTGAGCTTCATGTTCATCTTCGTATTCGCGGTGACCATCGTCTTCCTCGCCTCCGTCATCGCCAATCGCGTCATCGTCATCCGCCCGCTTCTGCGCCTGATCGACGCCGTCATCCGAACCCGCCGCAGCGGATACCGGCAGCGTGTCGACTGGCGCTCGCGTGACGAGATGGGCCTGCTGGCCGAAAACTTCAACGAGATGCAGAGCGAGCTGGCGCATGAGGAAAGCGCGCTCAAGGCGGCGCACGCCATGGTTCAGGCGGTCTACAACAAGACCCCGGCCATGCTCTACATGGTCGATGCGGACGACAGGATCGCCGCGGTGTCCGATTACTGGCTGCTGGCCACCGGCTATGCCCGCGAGGAAGTGACTGGACGCCACCTCAGCGATTTCCTGACCCGCAGCGAAACGTGGCCGCCGATCCCCGGTAAGGTGGAAGAGCCGTCATCCGAAACGACCAATTGCACCGTCAAGTTTCAATGCGCCGACGGCCGCATCATCGACGTGCTGATCCGCGAGACCCCCATGAGCGACGACGCCGGTGGCACAAGCGCGCTGTGCGTCATGACCGACGTGACCGAACTCAAGGAAGCGGAAACCCGCAACCACATTCAGGCCATCACCGATCATCTTACCGGACTTCTCAATCGCCAGGGCTTCGAAGCCGCACTCGACGGCAAGATCATAGAGGCGGACAGACGCGGCCACGAGCTCGCCTGCCTCTTCGTCGACCTCGACCGCTTCAAATGGATCAACGACAATCTCGGCCACGCCGCCGGTGACGAGGTGCTGAGAGAAGTCGTGAACCGCGCAACTGCACAGTTGCGCCCCTCCGACGTGATTGCCCGGCTTGGGGGTGACGAATTCGCCATTCTCGTTTCGGCTCCGGACGCAGAAGCCGTCGCCCGCGGCATTTCCGACCGGATCAAGTCCATCTTCTCGACACCCTTCACGCCCGAATCCACCAGCGTGACGCTGAGCGCCAGCATCGGCATCGCGCTCTATCCGCATCATGCCGCCTCAGCCGCCGAGCTTCTGCAGAAATCGGATCTCGCCATGTACGCGCGCAAGCGCAACGGCAAGAACGGCACGGAAGTCTTCGACGACTCGATGGCGGACAACGCTCGCGAACGCGCCGAACTGGAGCGCTTTATCAGCGATGCGCTCGAAAACGACTGGTTCGACGCCTGGCTGCAGCCGATCTGCGACCTGAAGACCGGGCGCCCTTCCAACTTCGAGGCATTGATGCGGCTTCGGCACCCCGAGCGTGGCATCCTGCCGCCTGCGAAGATCATTGCAGTCGCCGAAGAGAACGGCACGATCGAAGCCATCGGCAACGTCATCCTCAGAAAGGCCGTCGAATATCTCGCTCGCATCAGCGACATTCCAGGTTTCGAGAATGTCCGCATGTCGATCAACTTCTCGCCTCTGCAGTTGAACGCCGATCTCCTGGCGCGCATGTCCGACATCCTCATGAAATCCGGAATCCAGCCGTCCCGGATCGTGCTGGAGATTACCGAAGCCGTGCTGATGCGGAACAATCCGGAGATCAACATGGTGCTGCGCGGGCTGCGCGATTGCGGGATGTCGATCGCGCTCGACGACTTCGGCACCGGCTACTCGTCGCTCAGCTATCTGCATCGCTTCCCGGTCAATATCGTGAAGGTCGATCGCTCCTTCGTCGCGGCCCTGCATCCCGACAGCGCAGCCGAACGCGACAAGGCCTACCTCCTCGTGCAGGGCATCAACACGATTGCCCAGCATCTCAACTGCAAGGTTGTCGCTGAAGGCATAGAGACGCCGAGCCAGCGGGAAATCCTCAAGGACATGGGCATCCATTACGGCCAGGGTTATCTCTTCTCCCGTCCGCTGAGCATCGTTGATATCGAGCAACTCTACAATCCCACCGGCGAACGCCTGTCCGCCGGCGCCTGAATGAAATGGATATCACGATGAAGTCTGCCTGCGGCGCCATCCTGGGGCTCGCTCTTGCGATGACCTTTGCGCCCTTCTCCGCCTCAGCCGAAACGCTGAGACTGGTAACCGAGACCTACCCGCCTCTGAACTATCTGGAAAACGGGCAGATCAAGGGTTCTTCCATGGATCAGATTGCGCTGATCATGAAGGAAGCAAATATCCCCTACTCCGTCGAGATCATGCCATGGGCACGCGCGCTGGCACTGGCGGAAATCGAACCCTACTTCTGCGTCTTCACTGCCGTGCGCAATGCCGAACGCGAAGCAAGGTTCAAATGGGTCGGGCCGCTGATGAAGAGCCGCACGATGCTGATCCGCAAGCAGGGTGCCAAGGTTGCACCGACCACGCTGGATCAGGCCAAAGCCTATATCATCGGTACCCAGCGCGGCGACTTCACGCATGACATTCTGAAGGCCAATAACTTCCCGAAGATCGACCTGGCGACCGATCTGGATCTGAGCCTGAAGAAGCTGATGAGCGGGCGCATCGACCTGATGCCGGTGTCGGAAAAATACTACGAAAGATTGAAACGCGATGGCGCTCAGATTGAAACTGTGTTGACATTGGCGCAGAGTGCTTACGCGATCGCCTGCAACCCGAGTGTTTCAGATAGCACGATCGCCAGCATGCAGCAGGAGCTGGACAAGCTGATTGCAGACGGCACGCAACAGCGGATTTTCAGCACGTACGGCGTCAACGCGGGCGAAAGCGCGTCGAACTGACCAGCGGATCGATGCGAACACCATGAGGTCAAGCATGATGAAAGCGCACCTCACACCAACCCGACAAGCAAGAGCCGCAAGGCTTGCGTCATTGATCTTCTCGGCCGTGCTCTGCTCCGCCGCGGTTGCACCCGTGTCGGCGGAACCGCTGCATTTGCTGACGGAGTCCTACCCGCCTTATAATTACCAGGAGAATGGCGAACTGAAAGGCATCGCTGTCGACCTCGTCAAGGCGGTCATGGCCGATGCAAGCATCGAATACGAGATGAAGATACAGCCATGGGCGCGCGCCTACGGCCTTGCCTTGAATACACCTGGCAACTGCGTGTTTTCCACCGTTCACACGCCGGAGCGTGACCGGCTGTTTGAATGGGTTGAACCCCTTTTCAGCACTGAACTGTACCTCGTGCGCAGGACCGGCTCGAACGTCAATCCCGCCAATCTCGAAGACGCCAAGCGCTATCTCGTGGGCACGCAACTCGGCGACTATACTGAAGGGCTGCTGAAACAGGGCGGCTTCACGCGCGTGGACCTGACTTCCGAGATCGATCTCAGTCTCAAGAAGCTGATTGCAGGCCGCATCGACCTGATGCCCATGGCTGCCTCCATGGTGACGGACCTGCAGAAGAAAGCCATTCCGGTCGAGCCCGCCGTGGTTTTCACCAGAAGCACCGACTCTCTGGCCTGCAACACCAAGACGCCACAGGAGACGCTTGAGAAAATGCGGGCGAGCCTGAAGAAACTCATCGCCGACGGCACACGGGCCGGCATTTTCCAGCGCTACAAATTCATTGAAGGTGGGCTGCTATCCCCCGCGAAGCCCTGAGCGCTTGACACGCGCCCACCTTTCGCATTTCACAGCGGCATCATTTCAACATGCGCGGATCAATGCCATGAAGATCATCGTCGGCCTCGGCAATCCCGGCCCGCAATATGCGGCGAACCGCCATAACATCGGCTTCATGGCCGTCGATGCGCTGCATCGCAAGCACCCGTTCGGTCCATGGTCCAAGAAATTCAAGGCGCAGATTTCAGAAGGCGAAATCGCCGGTGAGAAGGTGCTGCTGATGAAGCCGCAGACCTTCATGAACCTCTCCGGCGAATCCGTGGGCGAGGCCATGCGCTTCTACAAGCTTGGCCCCGGCGACATCATCGCCATCCACGACGAACTCGATCTGCCGGCGGGCAAGGTGAAGCTCAAGGTCGGCGGCGGCCATGGCGGCCATAACGGTCTGAAGTCGCTAGACGCCCATTGCGGCCGCGACTACAAGCGCCTGCGCCTCGGCATCGGCCATCCGGGCGCCAAGGAGCTCGTTCACAACCATGTGCTGGGCGACTTCGCCAAGGTCGACCAGGGCTGGCTCGACGAACTGATGGATGACATCGCCATCAACGCCGAACTTCTCTTCGATGGCGACGGGTCCAAGTTCATGAACAAGCTCGCCCCGCCACCTCCGAAGGCAGAGAAGAAGGGCGCGACAGCGGCAAGTGCGTCGGCTCCGAAGGCCTCCATACCCAAGGCCCAATCCCACATCCACCAGGCCCGCAACCACAAGCCGGACCTGCCGGCGACCGGACCTATGGCCGATATGCTCAAGCGGATGTTCGGGAAGAAGGACTGAGCCGGGCTATTCCTCCGGCTCTGCGGTAAACATCAGCGGGAAGCCGGCCTCCTTGGCCAGATCCATCGCCTCCTTGACCTTCGTCTCGGCAATGTCCTTCGTATAGACCGCAACCACCGACGACCCCTTCATATGGGCCGTCAGCATGATCTTCTCGGCAGATGAATTGTCTGCGCGGAAGACATAGGTCAGTACCATAACGACGAATTCACGCGGTGTGTAGTCGTCGTTGAACAGCAGCACCTTGTAGAGCTTCGGCTTCTCGACCTTCGGCGTGGTTTTCACGCGCGGAGCAAGCACGACATCGTTCTCGGCCATGAGAAGACCTCCTTCAAGGAAGCGACGCGGATTTTCGGGTGGTTGGTTCGCAGCAATATTGCGCGAACACCTATATTGTGGCGATGAAACCGCGAAATTGCAAGAAGGGCAGCCGCTTCGGCCCCTGCCCCTTGACCTTGAGGCACAGGATGCCCCATACGCTCGCTCAAACATTCTGACAGATATCGGACTTCCATCATGGGCTTCAAATGCGGCATCGTCGGGCTTCCCAATGTGGGCAAGTCCACCCTCTTCAATGCACTGACCCGCACGGCGGCGGCACAGGCGGCGAACTATCCGTTCTGCACGATCGAGCCGAACACGGGTGAAGTGGCCGTTCCCGATCCGCGCATGAAGCTTTTGGCGCAGGCCGGTAAGTCGAAGGAAATCATCCCGACGCGCATCTCCTTCGTCGACATCGCCGGCCTCGTGCGCGGCGCTTCGAAGGGCGAAGGCCTCGGCAACAAGTTCCTGGCCAACATCCGCGAAGTCGATGCCGTCGTTCACGTTCTGCGCTGCTTCGAAGATTCCGACATCACCCATGTCGAAGGTCGCATTGACCCGGTTGGCGATGCCGACACGATCGAGACGGAACTCATGCTCGCCGACCTCGAAAGCATCGAGCGCCGGCTGGAGCAGACCCGCAAGCGCGCCGCCAGCAAGGACAAGGAATCGCTGACCGTTCTTCCCGTCATGGAAGAGGTCGTGAAGCTGCTTCAGGACGGTAAGCCCGCCCGCCTGCTTCTCAAGACCCTTGCCCCGGAAGAGATCGCCATCCTGAAGGGCCTGAACCTCCTTACCTCGCACCCGGTCCTCTATGTCTGCAACGTCGCCGAAGGCGATGCGGCAACCGGCAATAGCTTCACGGCTCAGGTCGAAAAGATGGCGAAGGAACAGGGCGCCGAATGCGTCATCATCTCCGCCGCCATCGAAGCCGAGGTCGCCCAGCTTCCCGATGACGAGTCGCAGGAATTCCTCGCCGCGCTCGGCCTGGAAGAAGCCGGTCTCGACCGCCTCATCCGCGCCGGCTACCACCTGCTCGACCTCATCACCTATTTCACCGTAGGCCCGAAGGAAACCCGCGCCTGGACCATCAAGCGCGGCACCAAGGCACCGGCCGCCGCCGGCGTCATCCACTCGGACTTCGAACGCGGCTTCATCCGCGCCCAGACGATCGCCTATGAAGACTACATCGCGCTCGGCGGCGAAGTCGGCGCCAAGGAAGCCGGCAAGGCCCGCGACGAAGGCAAGGAATATGTGGTGCAGGACGGCGACGTGCTGATGTTCAAGTTCAACACCTGATCCGGGTGCGGAGGTACAGTTTCGCATAAGCGATCGGAACTAGCGTGCCGCCAAAGGAGATTTCCATGGCGGCCGAACCGGTGCTTTCGATCTGCGTGCCTTCGCGCAACCGCCAGCTCTATTTTCGCCAGACGATCGACGCACTCCTTCGCAGCGAGCGGGATGACGTGCAGTTCGTCTTCGTCGACAATTCCGACGATCCGTCGATCATGAATATGTACATGGCTGGGAAGACGGATGATCCCCGCATCGTCTACCTCCCAACCGGCGAGCATATTCATTCGATGATGGCGAACTGGGAGCGTGCCGTGGCGGCAGCGACCGGCCGCTACGTGACCGTCATCGGCGACGACGACTATGTCGATGCCGACCTCGCCGCCTTCCTCCTCAACCTTGAGGCTCACGTCGGACAGATCGACGCCCTGACCTGGAGCGGCTTCAATTACAACTGGCCGGTGGAGGGAGAGCCCGCCCTGCCCCTGAAGCTGGATCTCAACGCCAAAGTCACCCGCTTCGACAAGCGTGACCTCGTCGCCCGTGCCTTCCGCTGGGAAGGGGCACTGCATGTGCCGCTTTGTGGCAACTCGGTCTATCATGGCGCGATCTCACGAGCGCTGCTCCTGAAAATCCGCGACCATTTCGGCGGACGCTTCTTCGAGTTCCCGACCATCGACTACGAGAATGCCTTCAAGGTGATCCTCACCGGTCAGGCCTTCTATCACGTCTCCCGCCCCTTCTCCGTCCCTGGCGTCTGCCCCTTGAGCAATTCTGCTGCCACGAAGACGGTCGCCAGTGAGGACGCCGCCGTCATCCGCTTCAATCAGGATCTGGGCCGCGACATCAATGACGACCCGTTGCTCGCGGACACCCCCTTCCGCGCCGGCCATGGCGTCACGGCAACCATTTTCGTCATCCAGCACTGGCTCTGCGGAAAATACGGCTTCCCGCATTCCGGCTACGAGGAAAACCTCGTCCGGTCCATGGTCATCAATTGCCAGAACTACAGAGACCGAGAGAGCTTCGACACACTTGTCGCGCGCTATCGCGCCTCGCTCGCGCAATGGCACGGTGGTCGCTACCTGCCGCTCTTTCAGCCGCAATTCACACCAGCGCCGGCGTCACCCCCGCCCGCCCGTGTAATCTGGTCCGGTGTCGACAGCGAAGCCAACCTCCACTTCGCCGAGAATGCAGCTGAGGCGCAAACACCGGGAGATCTCTTCGAGGTGCTGAAGGGCATCCTGGTCCCCGCCAACGAGATCGAAATTGCACTACACTGAACGCATGAATGCAACAGCGGCCTTGAACTCAGCTTTCCATATCGCCATTGTTCAACCTTGATCGGTTGAATCAGGGATGGACATGCATGACGGATGAGACGCTGTATTACGAAGACTTCGAGGAAGGCCGCACCTTCGAGTCCCCCGAGCGGACCGTTTCCGCCGAGGAGATCGTAGCCTTCGCCTCGGAATTCGATCCGCAGCCCATGCACCTGGACGAAGCGGCAGGCAAGGCAAGCATTCTTGGGGGCCTGTCGGGTTCCGGCTGGCATATGAGTTCGATTGCCATGCGCCTGTTTTATGACGCGGTGATCTCCCGCAGCGCCGGCGAAGGCGGACCGGGCATCGACGTCATGGAATGGCGCAAGCCGCTGATTGCCGGCGATACGGTGCGCCTCTCGATCAGGGTGAAGGCGCGCCGGGCGCTCGCCTCCCGCCCCGGCATCGGCCTCGTCACCATGGAACACACAATGATGAACCAGAAGGGTGAGCGGATCATGCGCATGGAGGCGCCCGTCATCATGCGCATGCGCGATCGGCTCCCTGTGGAGGCAGGCCAATGAGATTTGAAGACGTCTGGCCGCGCGACACGGCCGCCGAGATCGGCAGCTACCACTTCACGCCCGAGAAGATCATCGAATTCGCCTCGAAATTCGATCCGCAATATTTCCATCTCGACGCGGAGCGCGCCAAAGATTCCGTTCTGGGCGGCCTCTGCGCCTCCGGCTGGCATGTCTGCTCGGCCTGGATGGGCCTCAACGTCGCGTATATGTTCCGGGAATTCAAGCGCATGGCAAAGGACGGCCATCAGCCCCCGAAACTCGGGCCTGCCCTCGGCTTTCGAGAACTGCGCTGGCGTGTTCCGGTCTTTGCCGGCGACACCGTCACCTATTCAAACACCCTGACCCGCACGGTGAAGGCTCCGAACCATGCCGACCGGCTGCTGCACGAGATCTATTGCGAAGGCAGGAACCAGGATGGCAAGATCGTCACAAGCTTCACGCCCACCGTCATCGAATTCATTTGACCCCATCAAGCTTTGAGAGAGTACCATGAGCGTCTACGGCTTCACCGCGAATGACATCAACGGCAAGGAGCGCAAGCTTGAGGAGTTCAAGGGCAAGGTGCTCCTGATCGTCAACACGGCAAGCGCCTGCGGTCTCACACCGCAATATGCCGGCCTGCAATCGCTCTACGAAAAGTATAATGGGGAACTGGTCGTCCTCGGCTTCCCCTGCAACCAGTTCGGCGAACAGGAAAAGGGCGACAGCGAGGAGATCAAGACTTTCTGCGACCTGCGCTTCAACATCAAGTTCCCGCTCTTCGAGAAGATCGAGGTGAACGGCGACGGCGCGCATCCGCTCTACAAGTACCTCGTCCATGAAAAGCCGGGCATTCTTGGTACGGAAGCGATCAAGTGGAACTTCACCAAGTTCCTCATCGGTCGCGACGGAGAGCCGGTGAAGCGCTATGCGCCGACCACGACGCCGGAAGAGATCGAGGGCGATATCGAAGCATTGGTCAAGGGCTGACTGCGAGACCTTAGCGCAGGATAGGCAATCTCGCCCGAAGCGGCACCGGCAGTCCGCTGAGGAGATGCTGGCGGAAGAAGCGCCAGCCGAAGCCGACCGTCAACACGATGAGGCCGATGGCGACGAGGATCCACAGCACCGTATTGCTCGTTGCGATCCCGCCGAGAAGGCCCGTATTCTTGCCGATCAGTGCTGCAAAGGCATAGCCGAGATAGACAAGACCGGCCGTCACGAAGGCGCGCCGGTCGAGCAGCAGGCCGAGGATCATCATCAGGGCGACAACAGCAATGACAAGTGCCGCTCCGTTCGTGGTCTGCGGCTGCACGCTGCCGAAGATGCCTTTGAGGATCGCCGGTACGGCGACCAGATAAAGCCAGAAGGCGATATCCGAGCGGGCATAGATGCGCTTCGGGTCGAGGATGTCGAAGCGAATGGCGATCCCGACCAAGACGACGCCGGAGATCAGGAGCAGCGTGTTGCCATAAAGCGAGAAGTCGCCGCCGCCATAGAGGCCAGACAACGCGAGCCCCGTCACCGTCACCACACCCGCAATCGTCAGCGCGGCAAAGGCGACCGGCACGCGATAGCGCCAGTAGAACAGCGCGAGCGCCACGCATTCAGCCGCCGCCAGCGCCGCCAGATGCGGAGAAGAAGCCGAAAGCGCGCTCATCTCGCCGGATATGTAGTCGCGATCCAGATTGACGATCATCCAGCCCGTGCAGATGGCGAAGGCGATGGTCAGCGCGAAAGATGGCAACGCCAGACGCTGCCTATAGACGAAGATCTCCGCCAGGACGACAATCGCAGCAACAGCCGCATAGATGGTCGCGAGCCCGCCGAGACCAATCAGCACCACGACGATGCCGATCGTGATCAGGATATCGTGATAGCCGCGGATGAAGCGCGGGATTTCGCTGTCTTCTTCCTGATTGGGAACATCCGCCGCTACGTTTGCCGGCGAAGCTGCCCTCACCTCAACGAAACTTGCCAGCGGCTCAACCTGAGACGCTGTAATAATCCCTGCTTCGGCGGCTGCCGTCAGGCTCTCCCGCAATGTTTCTGCCATGCGTGTCCGAGCCTCCGGCCTCTCTATGGGTTCCGCTCAGTGCCCGTCGAACTCGACAAGCGTACGAACCTCGACGCCCAGCGCCTCGAGCTTCTTGCGCCCGCCGAGCGCCGGCAGGTCGATGATGAAGCAGGCGGCAACGATATCGGCACCCATCTGCTTGAGCAGCTTCACTGCGCCTTCGGCCGTACCACCGGTGGCGATCAGGTCATCGACAAGGATCACCTTCTCGCCCGGCTGCACCGCATCGCGATGCATCTCCATCTCGTCCACGCCGTATTCGAGGCTGTAGGCAACGCGTACCGTGTCATGCGGCAGCTTGCCCTTCTTGCGGATCGGCACGAAACCGGCGGACAGCTGATGTGCGACGGCTCCGCCAATGATGAAGCCGCGCGCTTCCATGCCCGCCACCTTCTCGATCTTCGTGCCGGCAAAGGGATGCACCAGCTCGTCCACCGACCGGCGGAAAGCGCGCGGATTGCCGAGCAGCGTCGTGATATCCCGGAACATGATACCAGGCTTGGGATAGTCCGGAATGTTGCGGATGGCGGCGATGAGTTCTTCAGTCAGCGTCATGGGATGGGATTCCTTTCGGCCTGTTCTGACAGCGCGAGGGGAAGGTTGCAACGCGTATTTTGAATCAGCACAAAGTCATCAATAGCAGCTTAGGCAGGAGGGGGTCCCGAGGGGGTCTTTACAGCTACGCCGTTTGCGCTATCTTTTCAGGTAAAGGGAGTGTGAAGATGATGTCTTACGTGGAAATCTCCGATGTTGCCATCTGGCTCAAGCATATAGATCATGCAGCTCTGCGTGAACGGCTCCGCAACTTGCCGGACGAGGCCTCGTTGACGCTAGAAATTGACGGGGTGGTTGGCAACTGGTCGCGAATGAAGACGGGACGCGACGGCCGCCCGACTGAGGCCATTAAGCCATACGGCCCCATGAAGAAAGTTTGGAGTGAGTGGTATCGCAACCGAAGAGGCACCAGCGTACCAATCCGCGAAGTGACGACCGCCGAAAGCTACCTGACCTCCCTGTCGAAGACGATGGATGAATGGAACTCGCCGGAAGACGACGAGGCCTTCCGTGATCTTTGACCGTTTCGAGACTGCAGTCGTCCCCTTCCCCTTCAGCGATCTGCCTGTCCAGAAGCGCCGTCCCGCTTTGGTTCTGTCCAGCCGCGAATTCAACGAAGAGAGCGGCCAAACAATTATGGCAATGATCACCACTGCAAAGGATAGCGCGTGGCCAAGTGACATTTCGATCAGTGACATCGAAAGTGCGGGCCTTGTTGCCAATTGTGTGATCCGTTGGAAGGTGATGACGCTTCCTAATTCCGCGATCCTGCGCCGCCTTGGCAAGCTTTCGATTACGGATGAATCCACATGTCGCACCCGCCTCAACACGATCTTCTCCTGAAACAAAAAAGGCGGCCCTCTCGGACCGCCTCTCCAAATTCACATCGGCAATCTAGGCCTCAGTGTTCCTTGTTCGCATAGACCGACTTCTTCGTGAGGTACACGAGGCCGGCGAAGATGACGAGGAAGACCATGACCATGAAGCCGGTGCGCTTGCGTTCTTCGAGATGCGGCTCGGCGGCCCACATCATGAAGGCGGAAACGTCGCGGGCATACTGATCGAGCGTCGCCGGTGCGCCATCGTCATAAGTCACCTGACCGTCGGACAGCGGCGGCGGCATCTTGAGCGATGCAGCGCCCGAGAAATAAGGGTTGAAGTGTGTTCCTTCAGCCACCTTGATGCCTTCCGGCGGGTTGGTGTAGCCGGTCAGCAGCGAATGGATGTAATCCGGACCGCCTTCCTGATACTGCGTGAAGATGTCGAAGATGAAGGTCGGGAAGCCGCGTTCCACGCCGCGTGCCTTGGCGAGCAGCGAGAAGTCCGGCGGAGCAGCCCCGCCATTGGCGGCAGCGGCTGCTTCCTCGTTCGCGAAGGGCGACGGGAAGTAATCCGACGGAACGCCCTTGCGGGTGTACATTTCACCGTCCCCGTTCGGGCCATCCTGAACGTCATACTGCGCGGCGAAGGCCTTCACCTGCGCCTCGTTGTAGCCAAGCTCTTCCAGGCTACGGAAGGCGACCATATGCATCGAGTGACAGGCCGAGCAGACTTCCTTGTACACCTTGAGGCCACGCTGAAGCTGGGCCTTGTCATACTTGCCAAACGGACCGGCAAAGGACCAGTCCTCGTTCTTCGGCTTCAGGATCGGGAAGTGCCCGCCCTCGATGGCATGTTCGGTCAGTGCCTTCAGGTCATGCTCTTCGGCAGCGGAGGAGACCCCCGCGAAGCCGACGAGCGATGCGGCGATGGCGATGCTTGCAACAAGCTTTTTCATTGTACTATTCCTCTCCACCGCTCGCATCAGGCCTTGGCGCTCTTTTCGAGCACGGCTTCCGTGATCGAATTGGGCAACCGCCTCGGCGTCTCGATCAGGCCGAGAACCGGCATGATGACGAGGAAGAAGCCGAAGTAGTAGAGCGTACCGAACTGTGCCATCAGCGTGTAGGTATCGGTCGGCTGACGCGAACCCAGCCAGCCGAGCAGGATGCAGTCGGCAACGAAGAGCCAGAAGAACAGCTTGTACCACGGACGATAGACGGCGGAGCGAACCTTCGACGTATCGAGCCAGGGCAGGAAGAACAGGATGATGATCGAGCCGAACATCACGAGCACGCCGCCAAGCTTGGAGTCGATCGGGCCGACATTGAACGTGATGGCGCGCAGCATCGCGTAGAACGGCAGGTAATACCATTCCGGAACGATATGAGCCGGCGTCTTCAGCGCGTTGGCCATCGTGTAGTTGTCCGGGTGACCCAGGTAGTTCGGCATGTAGAAGACGAACCAGCAGTAGGCGAGCAGGAAGATCACGACGCCCAAAGCATCCTTCAGCGTCGCATAGGGCGTGAAGGGCACGGTGTCGGTCTTCGACTTCACTTCGACGCCCGTCGGGTTCGTCTGGCCCGTCACATGCAGCGCCCAGACGTGCAGGATGACGACGCCGGCGATGACGAAAGGCAGCAGATAGTGCAGCGAGAAGAAGCGGTTCAGCGTCGGCTGACCGACGGCAAAGCCGCCGAGCAGGAACTGCTGGATCCATTCGCCAACCAGCGGGAAAGCCGAGAAGAAGCCGGTGATAACCGTCGCACCCCAGAAGGACATCTGACCCCAGGGCAGAACGTAGCCCATGAAGCCCGTTGCCATCATCAGCAGGTAGATGAGCACGCCGAGAATCCAGAGGATTTCGCGCGGCGCCTTGTAGGAGCCGTAGTAGAGACCACGTGCGATATGCAGGTAAACGGCAATGAAGAAGAAGGATGCGCCGTTGGCGTGCAGGTAGCGCAGCAGCCAGCCATGGTTCACGTCGCGCATGATTCCTTCGACCGAGCCGAAGGCAAGATTGATATTGGCCACATAGTGCATGGCCAGCACGACTCCCGTCAGGATCTGAACTACCAGCATGACGGCGAGCATGGCGCCGAACGTGTAGGCATAGTTCAGATTGCGCGGCACGGGATAGGCAATGAAGCTATCGTAGACCATGCGCGGCAGCGGGAGACGGGAATCGACCCATTTCCCAAGACCGGTTGTCGGCTCGTAAGAAGAATGTCCACCACTCATTATCAGGTCCCCTCCCGTCAACCGATCTTGATGACGGTATCTTTTGTAAACGAGAAAATCGGCATCAGCAGGTTTTCCGGTGCGGGGCCCTTACGGATACGGCCAGCCGTATCGTAGACCGAGCCGTGGCAGGGACAGAACCAGCCACCGTATTCACCCGCCTGACCGAGCGGCACGCAACCGAGATGCGTGCACGAACCAATCATGACGATCCAGTTTTCCTTGCCCTTGCCGGCGGAGCGGTCTGCACCGGTTGCCGGGGCATCGGCCGGAAGGTTCTGGTTGCGAGCCTTCGGATCCTTCAGTTCCTCCAGCTTGACCGCAGCGGCCTCCTGCACTTCCTTGTCCGTCCGGTTACGGATGAACACCGGCTTGCCGCGCCACTTGACCGTCAGCGACATGCCCGGCGTCAGCGCCGAGACGTCAACTTCGATCGATGCGAGTGCCAGTGTCGAAGCGTCCGGCCGCATCTGGTCGATGAAGGGCCAGGCAACAGACACCGCGCCTACAGCGCCGGCCATGCCAGTGGCCAGATACAGAAAGTCGCGGCGAGTAGGCTCGCCCATGGTTTGGCTGTTCATGTCGTGGTCGCTCACGGCTTCATCATCCCCTACGCAAAAGATTGCGATACTCGTCCCATGATTCGATGTCTGAGACAAACAATTGCCACAGATTCCCCTCGATCCGACCGAGGTTCTAAGCTTGATCAGACGTCATGTCCAGACGTGACAAGTATGGGATGGCACAATGTCGCGGGAAAATGGACAGGATTGAGCTTCGTCAAGTCTGAACGGAAATCATTCGGCGGCGCGAGGACTTGGCGATTCGGTTTTGTCAGTTTCATCACCACCCAGGAAGCCTCCCGACTGGCGCGCCCACAACTGTGCATAGAGCCCGCCGCGCTCGATGAGCTCCGCATGCGTCCCCTCCTCCACCACTGCGCCCTTGTCCATGACGACCAGCCGGTCGAGCGCGGCAATCGTCGACAGCCGATGCGCGATCGCCAGCACGGTCTTGCCCTGCATGAGCCGGGTCAGATTGTCCTGGATCGCCGCCTCGACTTCCGAATCGAGCGCCGAGGTCGCCTCATCGAGGACCAGGATCGGCGCGTTCTTGAGCATGACGCGGGCAATGGCGATGCGCTGGCGCTGGCCGCCGGAGAGCTTCACGCCGCGTTCGCCGACATGGGCGTCGAAGCCCAGGCGGCCGCGCTGATCCTTCAGCCCCTTGATAAAATCATGGGCCTCGGCCTCTTCCGCCGCGGCGATCAGTTCGACTTCGGAAGCATTCCAGCGGCCGATCATGATATTGTCACGGATGGAGCGATGCAGGAGCGCCGTATCCTGCGTCACCATGCCGATCTTTGACCGCAGCGATTCCTGTGTGACGGTGGCAATATCCTGCCCGCCGATCAGGATGCGCCCGCCCTCCAGATCATAGAAGCGCAGCAACAGGTTCACGAGCGTGGTCTTGCCCGCGCCGGAACGCCCGACAATGCCGACCTTCTCGCCCGGACGGATGGAGAGCGACAGGTTCTCGATGACACCGCCGCCCTTGCCATAGTGAAAACGGATGTTCTCGAAGCGAACCTCCGGCTCTTTCGCGTCCAATTCGCCGGCGTCCGGCTTGTCGAGTAGCTCGATGGGCTTGGAAATCAGCTCCGCCGAATTCTGGATGGAGCCGAGGCTGCGCATGATGCCGTTGAGCTGCGTCATCAGCCGACCGAGCAGGAAGTTGAGCCGAAGCACGAGGCCCAGCGAGAAGGCGACGCCACCCGCCGAAATCTGGCCCGCCAGATAGAGGTCGACGCAGAGCGCCCCGAAGGTCGAGATCATGATGCCGGAGAGCAGCGCCAGAGACGAGCGCACGCCGGTGATGAAGCGGGCAAAGCGCGTGACCGTCTTCTGGAATGTGTGGAAGCCCGAGAGGATGAAGGCGTCGTGATCCTCCGAGCGGCCGAAGAGCTTCAGCGTCTGGATGTTGGAATAGGCATCCACCACCCGCCCATTCAGCATCGAGCCGGCCTCGGCCGTATCGCGGGAATGAACGCGGATGCGTGGCACGAAATAGCGCGCCAGTCCCGCAAAGGCGACGATCCACACGGCAACGAGTGCAGCAAGCCGCCAGTCGAGCCGGGCCACCAGCGCCATGGTCGAGACGGTATAGATGACGACGAACCACGCGACTTGCAGGATCGAGGTGACAAAGTCCCCCGTCGCCTGCCCCGCCGCCCAGACCTTGGTGACGATGCGGCCGGAGAAATCGTTCTGGAAGAAGGCGAGCGGCTGGCGCGACACATGCAGATAGGACTGCCAGCGCACCATGTTGAAGAAGCCGACGACGATCGCCTGCTCCTCCACCAGCGCCCCGATCGCCGTCACGAGGAAGCGCACGACAAGCACCACGACGACCATCGCCGCCAGTTCATAGCCATGCGCCGCAATCAGCCCGCTCCAGCCGGCATCCTTCGGAATGCTGGCGAAGATATCGATGAGCCGCCCAACGAACCAGAACAGCGCCGCCTCCAGCGCGCCGACCATGGCGCCCATGATCATCATCAGCAGGAACGGCCACTTCGCCTGCCCCACATAGAACCAGATGAACCCCCACACATTTTCCGGCGGGGTGAGATCATCACGCCGGTCGAACGGCGGGATCCAGCTCTCGAACAGTTCGAATATGCGCTTCAAGGATGGCTGCTTTCTTGTCTCTCAATGTGTTCGGATAAGAGCTTATGCGATTCCCGCGTCTCGTTGTGACAGGAGGAGAACTGCAATTCCAATCCGCGCCCTGGCTTCGGCCAGTATGTCTACGAGGGCAAAACGGCCAAATTATAAAGCAGATCCGGAGCTGGAGGGGGCTATCACCAGCAGGATTGCGCGCCAACCCGCTTTGCCAGTAGGCTCACCATCCTATGAAACCTGCTCATCTACTCGCCGACGAGCGGTGCCATGTCGATCCCTTCGCTGCGAAAGCTGGTTGCGATGCGCATGACCATGTCGCGCACGTCATCGGGAACATCCTTGCCGCGTCCGGCGCGACCGACATTGAGACGCATCCCCTCGGCACGATTGTTCTTCAGGTGTGCGGCAAGAATGTCGGGGTCGAGATATTCGGAGCCTATGAATGAGCTCACGCGGCTCGCCAGCGCCTCTCGATCGCCGAGAAAGTCCTCGTCGTAGGAAATCCACAAGGGAGCCACGAGCCCTTCGGCCTCGCATTTGCGCCAGCTTATATAGAAGCTCAGATACCAATAGGTCATCCTGACCGCGAGCAGGTAAAGCCGCTCCGCTCGCTCCATGGTGCGGAAGCTCTTCGGCAGGCCGGTGAATGCATAGATATCCCGCTCTTCGGGCACCGACATGTGAGCCTCTGTGATCATGTCATCAAGGGAAATCAGACTGTCGAAGATGTTCCGATACGTGACCACAGGCCGAACATTGAGGGTATCGAGCATATGGCAGAGATAGGGCGTGCAACGGGTGTGGTGTTGCGTCACATAGCCTCGCCCGTTGAGACCGGCGCGCAGCAGCGCAAGCTGGTCGATTTCCTGCTCGCGATTATTGATCCCGAAAAGCGTCGCGGTGGCGGCTGAGGCCATGGTGTGGATCAGCGGCACGACCGGCAGCCCGCCAGCCTTCGCCAGAGCGCCGGCGATAAATGTGGAGGCGGACTTCGGCGCGCATGCAACGAGGATGTTGGCCTGCCTGGCATGCCTTGCCGTCAGCGACGCCCGCATCAGGACCTGCGCAAGAATGTCCGTGGTGATCCCCAGGTTCTGCGCCTCGTTCGGGTCGATCCTTGGCAGAAAAAAGGGGTTCTTGCTGTAGAGTTGGGCTGCCGCGTCCATCATCCGCTCGGGCGGAAGCTTGTCGATAAATGCGTTGCCTGCTGCGTCCAATCGCGCCTTATCGTCGATGTCGGCAAATGCGGCGGCAAACTTCGTGACAAGAGATTGCAATTCATCAGTATACAAGCTGGACCACCCTTATCAAAAAATCCTCGCATCGCCGCGTTGCTTTCCAATCGCTGCAAACGTCAGCGGAGGTCGCCTGGCTTCGATGGGAGATCCCGACTCGAACCGGAACCGAGGAGAATGCTAATAAGAGGGGGCACGGAAGTCCACCGAATGCGCATGGTCGGCCACGACCGCCGCGCCCCCCTCCATCGTCTTCGACTTGGCCGGCATCCGAAATCGCGATTTTGCTATCTCCCCACCAAGTGGGAGATAGCACGTTACTCCGCCGCCTGCTCCACGTCTCCATCCTCATCCGCCAGGAACCCGCCGGACTGCCGGGCCCAGAGGCTGGCATAGAGACCGCCCTGTTGCAGCAGCTCGCCATGCGATCCGGTCTCCGCAATCGCACCCTGTTCGAGCACGACGAGGCGGTCCATTTCGGTCAGCGTCGAGAGCCGGTGGGCAATCGCGATCACCGTCTTGCCTTCCATGAGGGCGAAGAGGTTTTCCTGGATCGCGGCTTCGACTTCCGAGTCAAGCGCCGAGGTCGCCTCGTCGAGGATCAGCACCGGCGCGTCCTTGAGGAAGACGCGGGCAATGGCGATACGCTGGCGCTGGCCGCCGGAGAGCTTGACGCCGCGCTCGCCGACCTGCGCGTCGAGACCGCGACGGCCCTTCTGGTCCTCCAGCGTGTCGATGAACTCCCAGGCATTGGCCCGCTTCGCCGCCGCGATGATCTCCTCGTCCGAGGCATCCGGCCGGCCATAGGCGATGTTCTCGCGAATGGAGCGATGCAAGAGCGAGGTATCCTGCGTGACGACACCGATCTGCGAACGCAGCGAATCCTGCTCGAGCGTGGCAATATCCACACCGTCGAGCGTGATGCGCCCCGCCTCCAGATCATAGAAGCGCAACAGCAGGTTCATCAGCGTCGTCTTGCCGGCGCCGGAGCGGCCGACCAGACCGATCTTCTCACCCGGCGCAATCGCCAGGTCGAGATGCTCAATGACACCCTTGTTCTTGCCGTAGTGGAAGCGCGCACCCTCGAAGCGGATTTCGCCCTTCGACGCGGAGACGGCCTTGGCCCCTGCCCGGTCTGTGACGTCCACCTTCTTGGACAGCATGGCCATGCCGTCATAGACCGTGCCGACATTCTCGAACAGCGCCGAGATTTCCCACATGATCCATTGCGACATGCCGTTGATGCGCATCGTCAGCGACATGGAGACGGCGAGCGCACCGATGGCAACGACGCCCGACTGCCAGAACCACAGGCCGAGACCGCCGACGAGGAAGAGCGCCACCGCGTTGTTGAAATAGACAAGGCAATGGTAGAGCGTCACATACCGCATCTGCCCATGCACCGTATCGAGGAAGACCTGCATCCCCTCCTTCGCGTAGGACTCCTCCCGGCCCGCATGCGAGAAAAGCTTCACGGTCGAGATATTCGTGTAGCTGTCCACAATGCGGCCCGTCATCATCGAACGCGCATCGGCCTGTGCTTCGGAAATCTTCCGAAGCTTCGGGATGAAATAGACGAGCAGACCGATATAGACGCAGAGCCAGAAGACCAGCGGCATGGCGAGCCGCCAGTCCGCAGCCGCCACGACCGCGAGCATGGAGATGAAGTAGACGACGACGTAAACGAGAACGTCGAGCACCTTCATCATCACTTCGCGCACCGCAAGCGAGGTCTGCATGACCTTGGTCGAAACCCGGCCGGCAAACTCGTTCGCGAAGAACGAAACGGTCTGGCGCAGCAGGTAGCGATGCATCTGCCAGCGCGCGATCATCGGATAATTGCCGAGCAGCACCTGATGCATGATCGTCGACTGCGCCAGTACGATGAGCGGCAGACCGATCAGCACGAAGCCGCCCATGAAGGCCAGCTTCATGCCTTCGTCCCGAAGGAACGTCTCGCGATTGGCATGCGTCAGCCAGTCGACGATATTGCCGAGAAAGCTGAACAGCATGACTTCGCCGACCGAGATCATCGCGGTCAGCACCGCCATCAGCAAGAGCCAGCCGATGACGCCTTTCGAATAATGCAGGCAGAAGGCCAGGAACCGCGCCGGAGGCGTTTCCGGAGCTTCCGGCGGGAACGGATTGATACGTTTTTCAAACCAGCCGAACATGGCGGTTCTCTCCTATTGAAGCCCGTCTTCAGAGGCGGGCAAATGACTGAAACAGGGAATCCGGACGGAGACAGGCAAAGTTCGGAGCGAGGTCCGAACGAAACTTCCGAGACAGAACTGGAAATTTAAAAACCCGTCAGGACAGCCGGATGTCGGCCCAGATATTTACAAGGAGGCGAATGCGCCAGACCGCAATGTGATCCATCAATGCCTCCTCCTTGATCGGGTTGAAAGTGGTGACGAACATAAACGCGTTCAACCCGCTTGACCACCCCGAAAGAACAATAGAGGTCATTGCTGACAATCTGTGGCAGCATCGCCACAGATATAAAACCTGCTCTACAAAATCATTTGTATTCAACACCCTGCCCGACCTAATGGAATCAGGTCTTGAAGTTGTTGAATCAGAATTCGAAGAAGTCCAAATCCATGCCTGCCTTGAAAATCGCCCTCTACCAGCCCGATATTCCGGGCAATACCGGCACGATCCTGCGCTTTGCCGCCTGCATGGGGATGACCGTCGACATCATCGAGCCGGCCGGCTTCGTGCTCTCCGACAAGAACCTGAAACGCGCCGGCATGGACTATATCGCATCGGTGACGATGACCCGGCATGTGAATTTCGAGGCCTTCGAGGCATGGCGCAAGGCGAGCAGTCGGCGCGTGGTGCTGGCGAGCACCAAGGCCGCGGTCTCCTATGTGGATTTCGAATTCAGGCCGGACGATATCCTGCTCTTCGGCCGCGAGAGCGCCGGCGTGCCGGATCATGTCCATGAGAGCGCGGACGCCCGTATCCTGATCCCGATGGCGCCGGGACAGCGCTCGATCAACGTCGCACTGTCAGCGGCGATGATTGCGGGAGAAGCGCTGAGGCAGACGGGCGGTTTTGCGCCCCTGCCCTGATTAGCGGAACAGCGCGAAGGAATTGGCGCCCTGCTGGTTGGCGATGTTGAGCCCGACCATGCTGAACTGCGCGGCCGCCTTCGCCGCGGCCATGTTGGCAGCGACCTTCGACATGTTGGCATCCACCAGCCGCCCGGTCGCGATATCGAGCGTATCCTGCAGGCGCTGCATCACGGCAGACGTGCCCTGAAGATGACCGGAGACCGAACCCAGCTCCGACGCGCCGGCCCACATGTTGTTCAGCATGCCGCCGACTGCCGAAATCATGCCATTGATTTCGTCATCGCTGGTCGCGTTCGTCAAAGCGATCTCGCTGCCGCCGGCGGGTGTCGCTGAGCCGACGTTGAGGAGATGATAATTGTAGCTGCCGCCACCCTTGTTGGTGACTGCATAGTCCTTGGTCAGGAGGCCGTCTGCGGCATTGCCGGTGGAGGCGAGATTGACCTTGGACGTGTCAAAGTCGAGGCCGTTGACGACCGTTGCTCCGTCCTTGTTGGTGGAAATGGAGGCGACAAGCGATGTCGTGCCGGGCTTGGCCGGACCGCTCGACAGCCAGTTCTGGCCGGAAAAGCCGGCCGACTTCATGACCGTGCCAAGCTGTTCCTTGAGCTGGGTGATTTCATTGTTCAGCGCGCTCTTGTCCGCGCCCTTGGCCTTGGCCATGATCAGCTTGGTCTGGATGTCCTGGACCAGCTCGGTCGCCTTGTTCATGCCGAGGCTTGCGGCGTCTGCCGTCGCGGCACCCAGTTCGGAGGCATCGGCTGCGGCCGTCATCGACATGCCCGTCGATTTCATCGCCTTGGAAATCGACCAATAGGCGGCATTGTCGGAGGCCTGATCGACCTTGCGGCCGGTCGCCATGACCCGCTGCTGGTCTTCCAGCGCCTGCGTCGATCCGGTCAGCAGCGCTAACGCGCCCGCTGCACTGCCATTGTATGAGACCCCGGCCATCGCCGTCTCCCGTTCCGTCGAGCAATTCCGCGCAGAATTGCGTTTGCGAGCTGCGGTTTCGCGCACCTCTTCGACAATCACACTAACAGGGACGTATTGACATCACGTTTCCTTGAAAGATTGGAATTGAATGAATTCGGCTCCTCAAACCGGGTTGTTCATGTGCAAATTTCCGGTCTAAGATACCGGTGCTTCGCGAGGCTCTTACACCCGCGTCTGCCAAGGTTCCCACCATCCGATCCGCCTTCGGAGCCAGCCGGCCGCGACACGCGTCGACGCTCCCACCATGCCGTCAGCGAGTGCCGCAATGTCTGAAGTCCGTCCCGATGCCACGCCCGAACCGACCGCCCTCATGGTCTGGCTTGCGGCGATAGGCTCCGGCGTGCTCGTCGCCACGATCTATTATGCCCAGCCGCTCATAGACCCGATCAGCCGCGATATCGGATTGTCGCGGCAGGCGGCAGGCCTGATCGTCACCGCCATGCAGATCGGCTACGGCCTCGGCCTTGCCCTCATAGTGCCGCTCGCCGACCGCTACGAGAACCGCATGATGGTAACGGTGAGCCTTGTCGTGACCGCGCTGGCGCTTGCCGCCATCGGGCTTTCCGGCAACGAGGTGACATTCCTCGCCTCCGCAGTGATTGCGGGTGCGGCCTGCGTCGGCGCGCAGGTTCTGATCCCGATGATTGCCGGCATGGCCTCGACGGCCCGGCGCGGCCGCGTCATCGGCACGGTCATGGCGGGCCTCGTCACCGGTATCATGCTTGCCCGCCCCTTTTCGAGCTTTCTCGCCAGCGTGGTCGGCTGGCGCGGCGTCTTCTTCACCGCCGCCGCCATCACTCTGGTGATCGGCCTGCTGCTGCGCGCGCTCCTTCCAGTCCGCCAGCCGGCGCTCAAGGAAAGCTATCTGAAGACGCTACGCTCCACTGCCGCCACCGTGATGCGCTACGGCGTGCTTCGCCGCCGCATGGCCTACCAGATGTCGCTCTTCGGGATGTTCACGGGCTTCTGGACGACCGTGCCGCTCATGCTAGCCGACCGGTTCGGCTATGACCAGCAGGAGATCGCCCTCTTCGCGCTCGCCGGCGCCGGCGGCGCCTTGGCGGCACCGCTCGCCGGTCGCGTAGCAGACCGCGGCCTCTCGCGGGCCGCAACCATCACAGCTGGCCTCGGTGCCGCCATCATCCTCGCCTGCACCGACTACCTCGTCTATTGGGGAGCCATCGTCACCCTCATGATCGCCGCGGCTTTGTTCGATGCCTGCGTGCAGGGAAACCAAGTGATCGGACAGCGCATCATTTATGCGCTGTCGGAAGAGGAGCGCGGCCGCATCAACTCCGCCTATATCACCGCCATCTTCATCGGCGGTTCGATCACGTCGGCGCTGGGTCCCGTGCTCTATGCGCATTTCGGCTGGCCCGCGATTGCCGTTGTCGGTTTCCTGCTGACGCTGCCGATCGCCATTGCCGAACTGCTGAACCGCCCCGAACAGAGAAAGGCGGTTGAGGCATCATGAACGCCAACACCCGGATCGTCATCTTCGGCGCAGGCTCGATCGGCTGTCATGTCGGCCTGACCTGGCTTGCCGCCGGCCTCGACATCCGATTTGTGGGCCGCCCCTCGGTCGTACAGGCTGCCGCGGAAGAGGGCGGCTGCGTCGAAGGCGATGGCAAGAGCCATCTGTTTGCACCGAAGGACCTCACCTTCTCGGACGCGCCGGATGCACTCGCCGATGCCGACATCATCGCGCTCTGTGTCAAGACGACGGACGACAGGCAAGCTGCAGCGGAAATCGCGGCCCATGCCCGCTCCGGCACGATCATCCTCTCGCTGCAGAATAGCGTGGACAATGCCGTCCGCCTGCAGGCACTCCTGCCGGACATGACGATCATCGAAGGCATGGTGCCCTACAACGTGGTGCGCCCGACGCCGACCCTTGTCCGCAAGACCAGCGCCGGCAACATCATTGTCGGGCGAAATGCCATGCTTGAAACGGCGCTTTCGCCGCTGAAGGGCAGCGCCTCGCCAGTCGAATTCGTTGACGACATGCGGGCCGTGAAATGGAGCAAGCTTCTCCTCAATCTCAACAATCCGCTGAACGCGCTGTCGGGCCTCACGCTCCATGAACAGCTTTCCGACTGCGCCTGGCGGCGGCTTCTGGCGACGCTGCAGAGCGAATGCCTGGAAGTCATGAACGCAGAGGAGATCGAGCCGGCGAAACTCGGACCTCTACCACCGTGGTTCATTCCCTACTTCCTTGCAACGCCCGACTGGTTCTTCAACCGCACGGGTCTCAAGCTGCAGAAGATTGCCCGCGACGCCCGCTCGTCCATGGCAGACGACTTCGCCGCCGGCCGTCGCTCCGAGATCGACTTCCTCAACGGCACGGTCGCGGAGCATGGACGCCGCCATGGCGTACCGTGCCCGGCCAACGAGACCATGGTGGAACTGGTGAAACAGGCCGAAGCCGGCGGGCGCAAGGCCTGGACGGCGAAGGAGATCGCCGAGATGATCAATCGGCGGATGGGAGCCGGCGCATCGTGAACTCGATGGCGCCATCGGGAAGCTGGCGCCAGCTCTCGACCTCTGTCCAGTAGGCGGCCTTTGGGAAATTGTCGAACCATTCCCGCGCCTTCGCACGCGCATCCTCACGCGGCAGCATAAAGGTCTCCCGCACGAAGCGACCTTCGCCCGCGCCGGCCCTCGCCTGCCGGCCTTCTGCAATCTTGCGCCTCAGCCCGTTCATGGGAGGAGGTCCGGGAACCCGCGCCATGCTGCCTCGCCTTCCAGAAACTGCGATATATGGCCTCAAGATGGCCATTTCCCGGGGGAGAGTCAATTCGCGGGCTGGATGCGGCGTCGCGCTGCTGTTAGATGACTCAATGCTCGAAAAGTCGGGCTCAAGATGTTGATCGGAATCGGAATAGCCTGAATGCAGAGACCGAGCTTACCGAAGGGCCTGCCGCCCGATATCGAGGCCAGGAAAGGCGCGGCTCGCCAGTGGTTCGAAAGCCTGCGCGACCAGATCTGCCAGTCCTTCGAAGCTCTGGAAGACCGGTTGACCGGGCCGCTATCGGATCGCGAGCCCGGCCGTTTCGTGCCCAAGGACTGGCACCGCGAAGAAGGTCGCGGCGGCGGCGGTCGCATGTCGGTCATGACCGGCCGCGTCTTCGAGAAGGTCGGCGTCCACACCTCGACCGTCCATGGCGAGTTCTCCCCCGAGTTCCGTTCGACCATTCCGGGTGCCGAGGAAGACCCGCGCTTCTGGGCGTCCGGCATCTCGCTGATCGCGCATCCGGTGAACCCCAATGTGCCGACCGTGCACATGAACACCCGCATGGTGGTCACCACCTCGCACTGGTTCGGCGGTGGCGCAGACCTGACGCCCGTGCTCGACCGGCGCCGTACGCAGTACGATCCGGACACCAAGCTCTTCCACCGCGCCATGGAACTCGCCTGCCGCCACAACGAGGCGGTTGCGGATTACGAGAAGTTCAAGGCCTGGTGCGACGACTATTTCTATCTCAAGCATCGCAACGAACCGCGCGGCATCGGCGGCATCTTCTATGATTGGCTGCACTCCCCTGAAGACAAGGGCGGCTGGGAAGCGGACTTCGCCTTCACCCGTGATGTCGGGCGAACCTTTGCCATGGTCTATCCCAAGATCGTGGAATCGAACTTCAACAACCCCTGGACGGAGCAGGATCGCGAGGAACAGCTGATCCGGCGCGGGCGCTATGTCGAGTTCAACCTTCTCTACGACCGCGGCACGATCTTCGGCCTGAAGACGGGCGGCAATGTCGAATCGATCCTCTCCTCGCTCCCGCCCATGGTCCGCTGGCCCTGAGCGTAGCCCGGCCTTGGTGAAGCGAGGATCAACAATATCCTGCTTCAAACATGCGCAATGATCGCTCGCTGGAACTTCTCCGCCGTTTGCCGGTTCGGAACGGATCACCAAACGGGAGAAGGATCATGCGACAGTTCGAATGCGCCACGCTCGTGCCCGGCTGCCAGTGGCACACGCGCGCCGAGGAAGAAGCGGAAGTCGTGCGCCGTGCGGTGGAGCATCTGCGCGAGGTACACGGCGAAACCATCATCCGCGAAAACATGGTGGATAACATCAAGGCCCGCATCCGGCACGAGAACCACGCAGCCTGATTTTTTACCACTAAAATTTTCTATATTTCCGGCTCAGGCCTCGCCCCGTTAGCCGTTTCTTTAAGCTTGTCCTCATAGGCTGAAGCCTCGGAGACAAGTCATGGATTTTATAAGCGTACCCACGATCATGATCTGCATCATCATCGCCATGGGGGCAACCGCCTCGGCGATGGGTGTGATATGGCGTAATGATCGCAACGAGACCGCTGCAGGTCTTTGGGCGTTGAGCTTCGTCGTGGGCTCTTCATCGGGCCTGATCGTCGCGATCATGGGCGCTGGGTCCGAAGGCGCGCTGATCATGGCGACATGCATAAATGCCTTTTCCTTTGCGCTTTCCTGGTCTGCCTTCCGCGCCTTCGGTAAGAAGAAGGTCTTCCCGTCCTTCATCGTTGGCATCCCGACAACACTGCTTCTCATCCACCTGTTGTTCCCGGCGTTACGGCAGGACCCGGGCAACACGATCGTTCTGCAATCGGCAATCGTCACGCTGATGACCATGCTCAACGCCTACACGCTCCATACCGGCGAGGGTAATTCGGAACTCTCCATGACAAAGCTGCTGGTGGGCTTTCTCTGCCTGCATGCCCTTTTCCATGCGGCGAACATGATCGTCAGCTACGTGAACCCCGCCCCGATTGTTGCAGGACGCGTGGCGTCCGTGTGGTTCAAGCTGTTCATGCTGGAAGCATTCCTCAACGTCGTCGTCATCGCCACCGGGGCGTTGATGCTGATCAAGGAGCGATCCGAGCAGCGGCACCGCAGGGCGTCCGAGACAGACATGCTGACCGGCGTCGCCAATCGCCGCGCCTTCGTGCAACGCACCGAGCTTGCCCTCAAGATCACGGGCGAGGATGCGGTGCTTGCCATCATCGATCTTGACCACTTCAAGTCCATCAATGACCAGTTCGGCCATCAGGCGGGCGACAAGGCGCTCGTGGAATTCGCACGAACCATTAAAAGCCGCCTCCCGAATGACACGCTTTTCGGTCGCATCGGTGGCGAAGAATTCGCGGTCTTCATTCCGGAAGCCGCCGGGCGCAATCCCCTCCGTCTGCTCGACGATTTGCGCAGCGCTGTCGAGAACGCACATATCCAGAGCCAGGGGCGTCCGCTGCGCCTGACGGTCAGCATCGGCGCGGCGACCATCGCCAAGGCCGGCCTGAACTTCGACAATCTCGTCGCCGCCGCCGACTGCGCGCTCTATGCCGCCAAGGAAGAAGGCCGCAACCGGGTGACGATGTTCAGCCCCGCGATGCGTCTCCTGAAAGTTCTGGAGCAGGACGGCGAAAAGCGCATCGGGCTTGCCGAACAGCGGGTCAGCCGCCGCGTCACGCGCGTTCACACGGCCATGAAGACAGCCTCACAATAAGGCGTCAAGCCTTGCAAGCAGCGCCGGCTTTTCGGTATTGAAATCGCCGGCCAGCCATTCTTCTTCCAGCTTGCCGAGAAGCTCTCCGACCCGAGGGCCGGGCGATACGCCCTTGGCCAGCACATCGGCGCCCGAAAGCGGGAAGAGCGGCTTCACCCAGCTTGCCGCTTCACACAGCAAGGCGCTCAACCGAGCAACCTCCGGCATCAGCGCGGTATCACCTTCCGCCTTTGCCCGGACGATGGCGAGCTGCAGCTTCAGACGCACGATCACGCCGCCCTTGCCGGAGCGGTAAAGCATCCGGCGAAACGCGGTCGCCGCAATTTTCTCCGGGATTTTCGGCGAAGCCGCCCATTCGGCAAAGAAGGCGGATTCCTGCTTCGAAAGCCTCAGACGCTCGGCCATGGCCGCAAGCCTTTCGACATCCGGCGGGACCATGGCGGCGAGCCGCAGGAGCGGATCGGGCGTCCAGCCGAATGCCCGCTCGGCCGCGATCAGCCCCGGCACCTCATCGATACCCCACTTTTCCGTCTCGGGAAGGATCATCGTCAGAATGCCTGCAGTGCGCATCCACAACAGCGCCCGGCCCGGATCTTCCGCCGAGAGCAGCTTCTTCAGCTCCGACCAGACACGTTCCGCCGACAGCTTCTTCAGCCCCTCTTTCTCCCGCGCCATGGCGCGCAGTGCCGCCGCGTCCGGCCGGCCGGAACCGTAGAAGGCGAAGAAGCGGAAATAGCGCAGGATGCGCAGATAATCCTCGCGGATGCGCGTTTCCGCGTCGCCGATGAAGCGGACGGTGCGCGTCTCGATATCGGCAAGCCCGTCGACCAGATCGATGACCTCGCCCTTCGCATCCGCATAGAGCCCGTTGATTGTCAGGTCCCGGCGGCTGGCATCCTCATGCCAGTCATCGGTGAAGGCGACTTCAGCGCGACGTCCGTCGGTCGTCACATCGCGACGCAGCGTCGTGATCTCGAAGGGACGGCGGTCGATGACGAGCGTCACCGTGCCATGATCGATGCCCGTCGGAATAGCCTTGATGCCCGCCGCCTTCGCCCGCTCGATCACCGCTTCGGGCTTGAGCGTGGTGGCAAGGTCGACATCGGCAATCGCAATCCCCATGAGACTGTTACGCACCGCGCCGCCGGCAATCCGCCCTTCCCCGCCATCGGCGTTCAGAAGCGCCATGGCCTTCTTCAGGTCCGGCGCGTTGAACCAAGCCTCGTTTGCGACATTCACCATGCGTATAATCTTTCCCAGGCGGTGTGCAGGATCCCTGCAGTGACACCCCAGATGTTCCAGTCCTGATAGGGCATTCGATAGAAGAAGCGCTCGCCGCCGTCCCAGGTGCGGCTGTCGAGAATGTGGTTCTCGTCATTCATCAGAAACGACAGCGGCACTTCGAACACATGATCGACCTCATCCGGGTTGATCCTCAATTGAAAGCCGGGCTTCACCACGGCCATGACCGGCGTGATCGAAAAACCGGTAAAGGTCTTGTAGTCCGGCAGGCGCGCGATGGTCTCGACGAAATCCGGCTGGAGCCCGATTTCCTCCTCCGCCTCGCGCAGCGCTGCAGCCTCGGCAGACACATCCTCCGGATCGATGGCCCCGCCTGGGAAGGCGACCTGCCCCGAATGCTTGCGCAGTTTCGAGGTCCGTTGCGTCAGGATCATCCGCGCATCCGGACCGTCATCGATCACCGGCACCAGAACGGCCGCATCGCGCAGCCTGAGTTGCTGCAACTGACCGACAATATCGGGATTCAAGAGAATATCGCTGTGATCGGCCCAATCGAGCCCCTCCGGCTCGCCGACCTGACGCAATGCCCGGCGGCGGAATTCTTCGGCCGAATAGAGGCTCATTGCGAGAGCCTCTCCAGCTCGTCGGCCGGCATGACGGGGAAGACGACCCCGCCGGAGCGAACCGCAAACATGGCCTTGCCTTCGATCTCCACGACCTCGCCCAGCTCGACCAGATCGTACATCACGGCGCGCGACACCAGCGCCTCCAGACGCCCGCGAACATGGAGATAAGGCTTCAGCTCGCACCGCTCCCCGGCAATCTCGAAGCGCAACACATGCTCCAGTCCCGCCTCGGCAATATCGCCGACATTGGTCCGGAACGTAAGCACCTGTTCGCCATCGCGCTCCGTCCGCGTCATCTCCACGCCCAAAAACGGTGCGTCCTCGACGCGGATGCCGACCTTTTCCACAGGCGTGACGAGATAGGTCTTGCCGTCCTCGTCCCGGCGCAGAACCGTAGAGAAGAGCCGCACCAGCGCCTCGCGACCAATCGGCGTTCCCATATAGAACCAGGTGCCGTCGGCGCGGATTTCCATGTCGATATCGCCGCAAAAGGGCGGATTCCAGCGATCCACGGGCGGAAGCCCGCGTTTCGGATCCGCCGCCCGCGAAATCATCGCCGCCAGCCCCGCCGCATCGCCCGCCTTGTCCAGCCTGTCATCCGCCATTGTTTGGTCCCGGTTTACCGTCAGAAGTCAAATAGTCACTCCGCCTGCGCTTGTCAGCCCGCCTGCGCGCTATAAGTTAGGAGGAAACGATCAGACCACTGTTTCGGTTCGATTCGAACTGAAGCAGCCAAGACCTTGAGGAGAAAGCCGCATGACGGCCGTGACAACCAGCGAACCCATCGACGAAGCCGCCATGGTGGCCGCCGCCGAAAGCGCGCTCGCCGATATTGCCGCGATCCGCCAGGAAGTCGCCAAGGTCATCTTCGGTCAGGAAGCCGTTGTCGAGCAGACTTTGCTCGCCGTGCTCTCCGGCGGCCATGCGCTGCTCGTCGGCGTGCCGGGTCTGGCCAAGACCAAGCTCGTGACGACCCTCGGCTCCGTGCTGGGCTTGGACGCCGCCCGCGTGCAGTTCACGCCTGACCTGATGCCCGCCGATATTCTCGGCTCCGAAGTCATGGACCAGGACGAGGCTGGCAAGCGCTCCTTCCGCTTCATTCAGGGTCCGATCTTTACGCAGCTTCTGATGGCGGACGAAATCAACCGCGCCTCGCCGCGCACGCAGTCGGCGCTGTTGCAGGCCATGCAGGAATATCACGTCTCGGTCGCCGGCAAGCGGCTCGACCTGCCCCGCCCCTTCCATGTGCTCGCGACCCAGAACCCGCTGGAACAGGAAGGCACCTATCCGCTGCCCGAAGCGCAGCTCGACCGTTTCCTCATGCAGGTCGACGTGCCCTATCCGGAACTCGCGGCCGAACGGCAAATCCTGCTGGAAACCACCGGCGTTGCCGAGCGCACCGCCGGCCGCGTCATCGACGCCAATCGTCTTGCCGAGATCCAGGGCCTCATCCGCAAAATGCCGGTTGGCGAAACCGTGGTCGAGGCGATCCTCAACCTCGTGCGCGCTGCCCGTCCCGGCCACGGCAACGAGATCACCAATCGCAACGTCTCCTGGGGCCCCGGCCCGCGTGCCGGCCAGGCGCTGATGCTCGCCACCCGCGCCCGCGCGCTCTACGAAGGTCGGCTTGCGCCCTCCGTCGATGACGTCCACGCCATTGCCGAAGCCGTATTGCAGCATCGTATGGCGCTGACATTCGCAGCGCGTGCGGAAGGCATGACCGTGAAGTCTGTCATCGCCGGCATCGTTGGCGGGAAGTAAGGAATAGGAATGGCGCCAATCGGCCAGTCAGTCGAGCGTACGGGCGGAGCGGAAATCCTCGCCCGTGCGAAGGCGCGCGCAGCGCTAGTGCCCGACTGCCTTGTCGAAGCCCGCCGCATCGCCAATACGGTAAGCGCCGGTTGGCACGGACGTAGACGGCGCGGCATCGGCGAGAATTTCTGGCAGTTCCGCCCCTATTCGCCGGGCGAAGACATGGCCCGCATCGACTGGCGCCGATCGGCCCGCGACGATCATACCTACGTCCGCGACAAGGAATGGCAGGCCGCGCACACGGTCTGGCTCTGGGCTGATCTTTCGGGCTCCATGATGTACCGCTCCCGCCTCGGTCAGGTGTCGAAGGAAAGCCGTGCGCTCGTTCTGATGCTGGCACTGGCCGAAGTGCTCGCCCGCTCCGGCGAACGCATCGGGTCGCCGGGTCTCATGGAGCCGATTGCGGCCCGCAACGCCGCCGAACGGCTGGCCACCGCCCTCGCCTTCGCGGACAATGTCAGCGGCCTGCCGGACACATCGATGATCCGGGGTTCGAGCGAGATCGTGCTGATCGGCGATTTCCTCGACCCGCTGGAACAGATCATGGCGCGCATCGCGCCGCTGGCGAGCCGCGGGCTGCGCGGCACGCTGATCATGGTGGCGGACCCGGCGGAGGCCGACTTCCCCTATGCCGGCCGCACCGAATTCACCGATCCGGAAACCGGCGAGAAGTTCACAGCCGGCCGCGCCGAGGTTCTGGCCGAGGACTATCGCCGAGCCTATGCGGCGAGCCGCGACGCTCTGGGCGCGGAGCTGCGCCATATCGGCTGGTCGCTGATCCGCCATTCGACCGACCGCCCGGCCTCCGAAGCGCTGGTCTCCGCGCATATCTATCTCTCCGGACAGGGGAGCCCGCGCTGATGGGTGCTCTAAGCTTCGCCAATCCGATCCTGCTGGTCGCGCTCGCGGCCCTTCCCGCGATCTGGTGGCTGCTGCGCGTCACGCCGCCGCGCCCTGCCCGCGAGATCTTCCCGCCGCTCGCCATTCTCGCCCGCATTGCCAAACGCGAGGAAACGCCCGCGAAGAGCCCGTGGTGGCTGACCGCGCTGCGCATGCTGCTTGCGGCCCTCGTCATTCTGGCGCTCTCCGGGCCGGTGCTCGACCCGCATCACAGCTCGCTTTCGAAGGCGGGTCCTCTGGCACTGGTCATCGACAATGACTGGGCCTCCGCGCCCGACTGGCCGGACCGGATCGCCACCGCCGAAAGCCTGATCGAGCAGGCCGCCCGCAACGACGTGCCCGTGTCCCTCACATTCACGGCCGAGCCGGTCAACGACCCGGTGCCGACCTCCCCTGATGCCGCTCTGACACGGCTGAAGGCCGCAGAACCGCGCCCGCTCGAGGCCGACCGCAAGGCGGCCTTCGCCAGCCTCGCGACCGCCATCGAGACAACGCCGGGAACGCTCGCCTTCATCTCTAGCGGCATCAAGGCCGGCAAGGACGGCGACTTCGCCACACTCGCCGGAGGTCTGAAACCTGCTGAAGCGCGGCTTTACACTTCAAGGCAGGCGATTGCCGCGATCACCGACGTCCGGAACGACATCGACGCCACCAAGGTTACTGTCACGCGGCCCTTTTCCAGGGGCGCGGAGACGATGGTCATGGACGCGATGGACGAAAAAGGCCGTGTTCTCCTAACCGGCAAGGCGGATTTCAAGGACGGCGAGACGGTCGCGACGGGAACCATCGATGCGCCGATCGAGCTGCGCAACGATTTCGCCCGCGTCGCTTTGTCGGTGAGCCCGCAGGCGGGCGGTACCTACATGCTCGACAACAACTTCAAGCGCCGGCGCATCGGCCTGCTGAGCGGCGACACGCGCTTCCTGTCGCAGCCGCTTCTGTCGCCGCTCTATTATATCAAGCGCGCACTCTCGCCCTATGCGGACATCACCGAGCCGGATGAAGCCGATCTCGCCAAGGCCATCCCCGCGCTGATTGCCGAAAAGCCCTCGATCATCATTCTCGCCGATATCGGCAAGCTGCCGGAATCGGCCTACCAGCCGATGCTGGACTGGATCAAGACCGGGGGCATGCTCGTGCGTTTCGCAGGCCCCCGCCTTGCCGCAGCCCCCGCCGGCGACCCGCTCGTGCCGGTGGACCTGCGCCAGGGCGAACGCGCGCTCGGCGGCGCGCTCTCCTGGAGCGAGCCGCAGCCGCTTGCTCCCTTCTCGGACAAGAGCCCCTTTGCCGGACTGCCGAAACCGGACGGCGTGACGGTGACGCGGCAGGTTCTGGCCAACCCCTCCCCGACGCTCGCCGAACACACATGGGCAAGCCTGGCTGACGGCACGCCGCTGGTAACCGCCAAGAAGCTGGAGGCCGGCCAGATCGTGCTCTTCCACACCAGCGCCGACACGAGCTGGTCGAACCTCGCGCTTTCCGGCAATTTCGTCGAGATGCTCCGCCGCATCACCCAGCTGTCGCGGGCGCACGGCGAGACGGCCGCCGACAAGACACAGACGCTGAGCCCCTTCCGGCTCCTCAACGCCCATGGCGCGCTGACAGACGATACCGCCCGCGCCAAGCCACTGACGCTCGTTGCCGGCAAGACGCCGGTTCCCGGCTTTGAAAATCCGCCCGGTCTCTATGGTTCGGAAGAAGGGTTCACCGCGCTCAACCTGTTCCGTCCCGGCGACCAGCTCGCGCCCATCGATTTCGCGCCGCAGGGCGTGGCCGTGAAGACGGAGCGACTGGCCGATTCCGGCATGACCGAACTGCGTCCGGCGCTGCTGCTCATGGCCTTCCTGCTGCTGGCGGCCGATTCCATCATTGTCCTCGTCCTTGGCGGCGCGCTGTCCGGGCTCCTGCCCCGCCGCCGCGCCGGCGCGGCTGCCGCACTCGTGTTAGCGCTCGGAACCGCACTTGCGCTGATGCCGCACGACCTGCGCGCGGCAGACGATGCAAAGCCCGGCGACCAGAAAATCGTGGCCGCCCTCGACACCACCCATTTTGCCTATGTCCGCACCGGCGAGGCGGATGTCGATCGCATCTCGCAGGCCGGGCTCATGGGTCTCTCCGACTTCATCCGCTACCGTACCTCGCTTGAACCGGGCGATCCGGTCGGCCTCGATATCGCGACCGACGAGCTTGCCTTCTATCCCTTCATCTATTGGCCGGTCACCGCAACAGCGCCGATGCCGACACAGGATGCGATCAACCGGATAGACGCCTATATGCGCGCCGGCGGCACCGTCGTCTTCGACACGCGCGACCAGGACACCAGTCTCGAAGGCGCAGGCACCAGCGCCAATACGCAGCGCCTGCAGGCGATCCTTGGCAGCCTCGACATTCCCGCACTCGAGCCCGTACCGCACAACCATGTTCTGACGAAATCCTTCTATCTGCTGCAGAACTTTGCCGGCCGCTACGCGGGTAGCCCGCTCTGGATCGAATCCAGCGGCGATTCCAAGCGCGATTCCGCCCGCCCCGTGCAAAGCGGTGACGGCGTGTCGCCGATCCTGATCACAGGCAATGACTTCGCCGGTGCCTGGGCGACCGACCGCTCCGGCAACCCGCTGCTGCCGACCGTGCCGCCCGACGAGAGGCAGCGCGAAATGGCCTTCCGCGCCGGCGTCAACATCGTGATGTACATGCTGACCGGCAACTACAAGGCGGATCAGGTCCATATTCCGGCCCTGCTGGAACGGCTGGGGCAATGACATGATCACCATTGCTCCCCTCTTGCCCCTCTGGGCCATGATCACGATCGGCATCGTCGCGGCGCTGCTCGCCGGCTTTGGCCTCTTCCGGCAGATGCGCGGGGCATGGCCGCGCGCGCTGGCGCTGGCGCTTCTCGTGCTGGCACTCGCCAACCCCTCCTTCGTTTCCGAAAACCGGGAGCCGCTGCCGACCATCGTCGCCATCGTCGTCGACCGCAGCCAGAGCCAGTTGCTGCCCGAGCGCGTGATGCAGACGGATGCGGCGCTGAAGGAACTGACAGACCGGCTCTCGAAGTTCCCCCGCATCGAGCCGCGCATCGTCGAGGTTCGCGACAACGGCGAGGAAGAGTCCCCCTCGACCAAGGCGTTCACCGCGCTGAATTCGGCGCTTTCCGATGTGTCGCCGGGCCGGGTCGGCGGCGCCGTCTTCATCACCGACGGGCAGATCCATGATATTCCCGAAGCCGGCAAGCTTCCGGGCTTCAACGCACCCGTTCATGCGTTGATCACCGGCCGGCCCAACGAATTCGACCGCCGCATCGAGGTTGTGCGCGCGCCGCGCTTCAGCCTCGTGAACGCGCAACAGGAACTCACCTTCCGCGTGATTGACGAGGGTCCGCCGATCAACACGCCCGCCACCGTCACGATCCGCATCAATGGCGAAGAAATGGGTTCGCTGCAGGCAGAGCCCGGCAAGGACACGCGCTTCGATTTCAAGCTCAACCGCGCCGGCACGAACGTGGTCGATTTCGAAGTTGCATCCGTTCCGGGCGAAGTGACCACCACGAACAATCAGGCGGTCCAGCTGATCGACGGCATCAGGCAGAAGCTGCGCGTGCTCCTCGTTTCCGGCGAACCGCACGCGGGCGAGCGCGCCTGGCGCAACCTGCTCAAGTCCGATGCGCTGGTCGATCTCGTGCATTTCACCATTCTGCGCCCGCCGGAAAAACAGGACGGCACGCCGATCAACGAGCTGTCGCTGATCGCCTTTCCGACGCGCGAGCTTTTCGTCGACAAGATCAAGGATTTCGACCTGATCGTCTTCGACCGCTACCAGAACCGCGGCGTGCTGCCGATCCTCTATTACGACAACATCGCCGAATATGTGCGCAAGGGCGGCGCGCTGCTGATCGCGGCGGGCCCGGAATATTCGAGCCCCAACTCCATCGCCGACACGCCGCTTGCCGATATCCTTCCGGCCCAGCCGACGGGGCAACTGGATGAAAAGGGCTTCTATCCGCGCCTGACCGACCTCGGCAAGAAGCATCCCGTCACGCGAGGCTTGGAAGGCTCGGAGAGCGAGCCGCCGAAATGGGGGCGCTGGTTCCGTACGATCGGGGCTTCGGATGTCCAGGGCAGCGCCGTGATGAAGGGCGCCAATGACGATCCGCTTCTGGTGCTCAATCGCGCCGGCGAGGGGCGGGTGGCCATGCTGCTCTCCGATGAAGGCTGGCTCTGGTCGCGCGGCTTCGAAGGCGGCGGTCCCCACGCCTCGCTCTATCGCCGCATCGCCTACTGGCTGATGAAGGAGCCGGCGCTGGAGGAAGAAGCACTGACCGCCCGCGCCGCCGGCCGCAACCTCGAAATCACCCGCCAGACCATCGGTGACGCACCGGGTGAAGCGACGGTCACCTACCCTTCCGGCAAGACCGAGAAGGTCAAGCTGGCGCCTTCGGAACCGGGCCTCTACAAGGTCTCGGTCGCGGTCGGCGAAACCGGTCTCTTCAAGGTCACCGATGGCGATCTCTCGGCGCTCGCCCATGTCGGCGCGTTGGATGCACCCGAGTTCAAGTCCGAGATCTCGACCACGGCAACGCTGCAGCCGATGGCTGAGGCCACGCATGGTGTGGTGGCGCGCCTTACCAAGGCCGACGGCAGCGCAGAACCGCTGCCGCAGATCCTCACCGTCAACGGCAATGTCCGCATCGAAGGCAATGACCGCATGGCTTTCCGCCTGACCAGCGAATCCGTGCTCAAGGGCATTGACACGCTGCCGCTCTTCAACGGCCTGATCGGCCTCGTCGCCCTGCTCTTCGCGGCGTCTGCCATGTGGTGGCGCGAGGGGCGGTAGTTTAGAGCGCCGGACTGCCGATCCGTGCCTCAACCTCGCGCCACAGCGCCTCGACGATCTTCGGATCGACCCCGCGCGAGGGCACGAGGACGAATTCGACGGCTTCCAATGCGGGAAGCTGCGGCACTTCGACTTCCACCAGACCTGCGGGCGCCATGGCGACCGGCTGGACGAGAACACCCATCCCTGCCGCTGCTGCCGCAATCAGCCCGCTCAGGCTGTTGCAGGTACAGACGATCCGCCAGGCAAAGCCGGCCTTTTGCAGCGCCTCGATGGCGATGCGCCGCGTGATGCTGGGTTGCGGATAGGTGATCAGCGGAATGGCGGCACCACTGTCGAGCTGCAGGTGCCGGTCGCGGCCGAGCCAGGTGAGCGGCTCCCGCTGCAGGAAGCGGCCCCTGGCCTCGTCCTTCAGCCGCTTGGCCAGCACCAGATCGAGATCGCCTTTCGCCTGGGCTTCATAGAGCACGCCGCTGAGGTCCACTGTCAGCTCCAGATCGACCAGCGGATGCTGGCGGATGAAGCTTTCCAGCACCGCCGTCAACCGCGAGGTGACGAAATCCTCCGAAATGCCGAGCCGCAGCCGGCCGCGCAGCCGCGTCTGGTTAAACAGCGCCGACACCTTGCCGTTGATTTCCAGCATGTCGCGGGCATGGCTGATCAGCGCCTCGCCATCCGGCGTGAGGCGCACCGCATGGGTCGTTCGCCAGATGAGCTTGCGGCCGAGGTGCTCCTCAAGCCTTTGAATATGCTGACTGACCGTCGATTGACTCAAGCCCAGCCGCGTCGCCGCGCCGGTAAAGCTCCCGGCCTGCTGAAGCGCGACGAAGGTCGCGACATGATGGAGATTGAGCATTTATTGTAAAACCCAATAACTGTTAGCGTTTTCATTATGATCCGTGAAATCATACACTGCAAGTCCTTGTATTGCCCGGATCTGCACCATGAAACGCTTCCTGCCCGACACCTTCACCATCCTCCTTGTCTGCACCGTCGCCTTCGCCTCGCAGGTGCCGATCTACGGCGCGCCGGCGGAATGGTTTTCTATGGCAACGAAGGTGGCGATTGCCGCGCTCTTCTTCCTCCACGGCGCGCGCCTGTCGCGGGATGTGGTGCTTGCCGGTCTCTTGCACTGGCGGCTGCATCTGATGATCGTGCTGGTCACCTTCGGCTTCTTCCCGCTGGTCGGCTTCGGCCTGAGCTATGCCCTGAAGGGCGTGCTCTCGCCGACGCTCTTCATCGGCGTGCTCTATCTCTGCACCCTGCCCTCGACCGTGCAATCGTCCATCGCCTTCACCTCGATGGCCGGCGGCAACGTGCCGGCGGCGATCTGCGCCGCCTCGGCCTCCAACATTTTCGGCATGTTCCTGACGCCCATTCTCTGCGGCCTCATCCTCTCGGTCGGCGGCCATGGTGGCGTGTCACTCGACGCCATGCTGCAGATCTTCACCCAGCTCCTGCTGCCCTTCATCGCCGGCCAATTGCTCCAGCCCTGGATCGGCAACTGGGTCCGCGCGCACAAGAAAATCCTCATGCCCATCGACCGCGGCTCTATCCTGATGGTCGTCTACGGCGCCTTCAGCGAGGCTATGATCGAGGGCATCTGGCACAATTACGACCTTGCAGATATCGGCCTGATCGTCGTCCTCGACGCGGTTCTGCTCGCCATCATGCTGACCATCACCATGTTCGGCAGCCGCAAGCTCGGCTTTTCGCGCGAGGACGAAATCACCATCACCTTCTGCGGGTCGAAGAAGAGCCTCGCCTCCGGGGTGCCCATGGCGAACGCCATTTTCGCCGGCCAACCAGTCGGCGCCATCGTTCTGCCCATCATGATTTTTCACCAGATCCAGCTGATGACCTGCGCGGTGCTGGCCCAGCGCTATGCCGCCAGGGCGCCGAAGGAAGCGCTCGCGGCGGCTGAGTGATTTACTCTGCCCGCCAGCGCATCTCGCCCTTGAGGAGATCGTGCGCGCCTTCCATCAGCGGCACGACGAGGATGCGGCCCGGATCGGTGGGGGCCGGGAACTGCAGCGCGTTATAGGCGACCTTCTCGAAGCCGAGCGGCATGTAATAGGGCGGATCTCCGACGAGGATCACACCTTCGGAGCCCTTCCGCCGCGCGGCATCGATGGCGATGCGCACGAGCTCCCGCCCGATGCCGATATTCTTGTGCGACGGCCTGACGGCCAGCGGTCCGAGAAGATGGCCTTTCAACTGCCCTGCCAGAACAGGCGTCATCCGCACAGAGGCAATCACTTCGCCATTGTCGATGGCGACATAGGAGAGCGACCGGTCGTGCGGCCCCTGCTCGCGAATGCGGTGCGACGATTTCGTGTAACGGCCGGGACCGAAAGCCTCGTCATTGATGAACTCGATGACGTTATCATGCGTTGCATCTTCGGTGAGATACAGGAAGTCATGCTTTTTCATGGGATAGAATCAACCGCAACGGAACAGACATGGAAAATCGCTCGCGCCTCTTCGGCACGTTTATCTCGATCTTCAGCGTCGTCGCGGGTTTCTTCCGAACATGTTGCTCTTCCTGTTGTGAAAAATGCCGATAGCAGGAAATTTTCAAAACGCAAACCGAAAAACACACTGTTCATCGATTTCGCGGTACTCCTGTCACGCATCGACAGCTATCTTGTTGGCAAAGGAGAACAATCATGGGCATGCTGATCGACGGCGTCTGGCACGATGTCTGGTACGACACGAAGGAAACGCGCGGCCACTTCAAGCGGCAGGAATCGCGCTTCCGCAATTACGTGACCGCCGACGGCAGCGCCGGCCCGAGCGGCGAAGGTGGCTTCAAGGCCGAAGCCGGGCGCTATCATCTCTATGTCTCCCTCGCCTGCCCCTGGGCGCATCGCACGCTGATCTTCCGCAAGCTGAAGAAGCTGGAAGACCTGATCTCCGTTTCCATCGTCGATCCCTACATGCTGGAAAACGGCTGGGAATTCAAAGACCGCAACGGCGGAACGAAGGACGACCTCTTCGGCTCTGACTACCTCTGGCAGGTCTATACCCGCGCGGACCCCAACTACTCCGGCCGCGTCACCGTGCCCGTCCTCTGGGACAAGCAGAAGAACACGATCGTCTCCAACGAGAGCGCGGAAATCATCCGCATGTTCAACACGGCCTTCAACGGCCTGACAGGTTCAACGGACGATTTCTACCCGGAAGACCTGCGCAAGGACATCGACGCTCTGAACGCCGAAATCTACGACAAGGTGAATAACGGCGTCTACAAATGCGGCTTCGCCACCACGCAGGACGCCTATGAAAGCCATGTCGGCCCGCTCTTCGACATGCTGGACACGCTGGAAGCGCGGCTTTCAAAGGGCCGCTACCTCTTCGGCGACCGCATGACCGAGGCCGACTGGCGCCTCTTCACCACGCTCGTCCGCTTCGACCCGGTCTATGTCGGCCATTTCAAATGCAACATCCGCCGCATCGCCGACTACCCGAACCTGTGGGGCTACCTGAAAGACCTCTACCAGACCCCCGGCATCGCCGACACGGTCGATTTCTATCACATCAAGCACCACTATTACGGCAGCCACCGCATGATCAACCCGACCGGCATCGTGCCGAGCGGCCCGATGATGGATCTGGAAAGCCCGCACGGGCGGGGGTGAGGCAACTCACCAGAGCGGCTGCACCTCGTCCTCGGCGGCGATCTCCTTGAGGCGCTGGCGGGTGGCCTGCGTCGTGTTCTCCGGCAGGGCGTCGAGCGCGAAGAAGCCGCTCTCGGCGATCTCCTTGTCTGGCACCTTCGGAACCTGACACCGCACGTCGCGGCACACATAAAGAAGCACATGGTCGCGATTGGTCACGCGGGTATTGAAATAGACGCCAAAGAGTTGCGGCGCCGCGCCCAGCGTCACATTGCCCTCTTCGAACAATTCGCGCTCCATGGCTTCCAGCGCCGTCTCATCCACCTCGACGCCACCGCCGGGAAATTGCCAGCCGGGCACATAGGTGTGGCGGACCAGGAAGACGCGGCCTTTGTCGTCGAAAGCGGCGGCGCGTACACCGAGCGTCAGCCCGCGCTTCATGCGGAACCAAAGATGCACGACATAGAGCAGCGGCTTGCGGATGGGACCGAGCGCACCGGGATCGCGAGGTTGTTTCATCTGATCACTCTCCGAATCCATAGCGCGAACCGATTTTGACGATAGCGCAACGACCTGCTAACCAAGGCCTATGTTCAGGCTTGCCCATATTTCCGACATCCATCTAGGCCCATTGCCGGATGTGCCGATCCGCGATCTCTTGTCGAAACGGATCACCGGCTATGTGAACTGGCATCGCAACAGACGCAAGCATCTCTTCGGCAATACGCTGGAATTATTGCTGGAGCAGATGCAGACCCACGCGCCGGACCATGTTGCCGTTACCGGCGATCTGGTCAATCTGGCAACCGAGGTCGAAATTCGCAACGCCGCCGTATGGCTCTCGGGCGTGGGCATACCTCCTGATGTCTCGGTCGTGCCGGGCAATCACGATGCCTATGTTCCCGGTGCAGCCGGCCGCGCGGCCGCCGCCTGGAACGATTACATGGCCGGCGATGGAGATGTACTTTCGCAGGCCCGCCAGTTCCCCTATGTGCGCCGACGCGGACAGGTGGCCATTGTCGGCTGCTCGACGGCAGTCGCGACGCCCCCCTTTTCTGCCAACGGCTATTTCAGCGGCGGTCAGGCGCGGCGTACGCTCGAACTCCTGCGCCAGCTCGGCGATGAAGGCCTTGCGCGCGTCGTCCTCATCCACCATCCGCCGATACGGGGTGCAGCCGCCAATCACAAGCGCATGGTGGGCATCCGCCGCTTTGCAGCCGTGATGCACGAGGCCGGCGCCGAGCTCGTGCTCCACGGTCACACCCATCTCAACACGCGCTATACGCTGGCTGGCCGCGACGGACCCGTGCCCGTCATCTGCATCGCCTCCGCCTCGCAATCGCCGGGCGGCAAGAAGCCCCCTGCCGGGTTCAACCTGTTCGATATAGACGGCGAGCCGGGACGCTGGACCATCCAACACAAGCGCTTTGCGCTGAACGACGATGCAAGGACGTTCGGGCTAAGCGTGGATGATGTTCTATAAAGCGACCTCAATCCAGCGTTCGCCGGAAGCGCATCAGCGCCAGCGCCATGTAGAGCAGGATAAAGCCGGCCAGGATGGAGATTTCGAAGGAGACGGCGTTCCAATCCGCCCCCTTCAGCATGATGGCGCGCACGATGCGAAGGAAATGCGTGATCGGGAAGATTTCGCCGAGATATTGCGCCCAGACCGGCATGCCACCGAAGGGGAACATGAACCCGGACAACAGAATCGACGGCAGGAAGAAGAAAAAGGTGAGCTGCATGGCCTGCATCTGCGTCCGCGCAATGGTCGAGAATGTGTAGCCGAGAATGACCAGCGCGAAGACGAAAATGAGGATTGCGAAAAGCAGCAGCGTCAGAGATCCGACGAAAGGCACGCCGAAGAGCAGCTTCGCCGCCGTCAGCACCACAACCACCTGCACCGAGCCGACGCCGAGATAGGGCAGCACCTTGCCCAGCATGATCTCGATGGGGCTGGCCGGCATGGCGAGCAGGTTCTCCATCGTGCCCCGCTCGATCTCCCGCGTCAGCGCCATGGCCGTCATCATCATCATCGTCATCTGCAGGATGACGCCGAGCAGGCCGGGCACGATGTTGTATTGCGTGATACCCTCGGGATTGTAGCGCTTGTGAACGATCACCTGCAGAGCATTGTCGGCAGCCTCCGTGGCTTCGGCCTGCTTGCCCTGCTCTCTGAGAAGGGCCTGCGCGGTCACGGTCGACAAGGTCGAGATCGCGCCGGACGCAACAGACGGGTCCGTCGCATCCGCCTCGATGAGGATCTGCGGATTGTCGTTGCGCTCCACCCGCGTTGCGAAATCCGAAGGAATAGTCACGACGAAGGAAACTTTGCCCGAGGCGATCATCGCCTCCGCCTCGTCGGCTGTCGCTCCGACTTTCACGAAGCGATAGTAGTTCGTGAGTTCCAGCGCCGACACCATCGCGCGCACATACTGGTCTGTGCCCGAACTCACGAGCACGGCGGGTAGATATTTCGGGTCGCTGTTGATCGCATAGCCGAACAGCACGAGCTGCATCAGCGGCACCCCCAGCATCATGCCGAAGGTGATGCGGTCGCGTCGCATCTGGATGAATTCCTTGATCAGCAGCGCCAGAAGCCGGCGGAAGGAGAAGAGCGAGGCCATCATGCCATATTGTCCTTCGAACTCGACATGAACTGGATGAACACATCTTCAAGGCTCGTCTCGCCTTCGCTGACCGTGATGCCCGGCCGATGCCGCAGCGGCTCCAGCGCCGCACTCAACCGCGCCTTGTCACTGCTCACCACATGCAGCGCCGCACCAAACGGGGCCACCTGGTCGATGTCGGGGTTCTTGCGCAACTCGTCCGCCAGCTCGCCGATCTCTGGCCCCTCGACCACGAAGGTCGAAAGCCCGGCATTCCGCACCACCTCGGCGACCGTCCCGCTGGCAATCAGCGACCCATAGGATATGTAATGGATGCGATGGCAGCGCTCGGCCTCGTCCATGTAGTGGGTGGAAACGAGCACGGTCAGCCCGCGCGCGGCGAGCCGGTGGATCTCATCCCAGAACTCGCGCCGCGCCTTGGGATCGACGCCCGCCGTCGGCTCGTCCAGGAGCAAAAGCTTCGGATCGTGCATGATGCAGGCGGCAAGTGCGAGGCGCTGCTTCCAGCCGCCCGACAGCGTGCCTGCCAACTGCTTGCGGCGCGCCGTCAGTCCGAGGTCTTCCAGCGTCTTCGCTACATGCTCACCCGGCGGGCTCAACTTGTAGAGCCGGGCCACGAACATCAGGTTCTCTTCGATCGACAGGTCTTCGTAGAACGAGAACTTCTGCGTCATGTAGCCGACTTCGTTCTTGATCTTCAGGCTCTCGGTGTTGAGGTCATAGCCCAGCACCCGGCCCGAGCCGCTATCCGGCGTGAGCAGCCCGCACATGATGCGGATCGTCGTCGTCTTGCCCGAGCCGTTCGGCCCCAGAAAGCCGACGATCTCGCCCTGCGCCACGCTCATCGTCACATTGTTGACGACGGTTTTCCCGCTATAGGTCTTGGTGAGGCCGGAGACTTCGATCGCGTTGGTCATGATGCGCCAGCCCCCTGATCGTCCGCCAGACGCACATCGACGATCTGCCCCGGCTTCAGCCCATCCGCCGAGCCCTCCGGCTGCGCCTCGATCATGTAGACGAGCTTCTGCCGGTTCTCGAGCGAGTAGATGACAGGCGGGGTGAACTCAGGACCATCGGCGATATAGCTCACCCGCGCCTTGATGCCCGCCGCGCAGCCATCGCAGTTGACGGCTAGCTCCGACCCGACCTTGAGCCGCGATACATCCTTTTCCGGGATATAGATGCGCAGCTTCACCGCCCCGTCCGGCAGCACCGAGAGAACCGGCTGCGAGGGCCCCGCCACCTCACCGGCCCGGCGGATGATATCCTGCACGATGCCATCGGCTGGCGCGACGAGCTTGCGCTTGCCAAGCTTCCACTGCGCCTGATCGAGGGAGGCTTCTGCCTGTTTCACAGCATCCTTCGCCGCATCGATTTCCTGGATGCGCGCCGGCAGTTGCGCCACGGCCAGATTGGCATTGGCCTGCGCGACAGCGGCCGTTGCCAGATCGAGCGCGGTCTTCGCCTTGTCGTAATCCGATTGCGGCGCGATCCCGCGCTTCAGGAGGTCGGATTGCCGCTCGAAAGTGCGCTGCGCATCTTCGGCCTGCGCCTGCGCGGAGACGAGATTGGCATGAATGACCGCCACTTCTTCCGGCCGCCGGCCCTGCTGGAGATTGGCAAGCTGCGCGCGGGCTTGGCCCAGCGCTGCCGTCGCAAGCTGCACGGCAATCTCGGCATCCTGCGTTTCCATGGCGGCAAGCCCTGCCCCCGCCTTCACTCGGTCGCCACGGCGGACGGAGATCGTCTCGACACGCGCCACATCCAGCGGCGCCATCAGGACATAATCGCCCTCGGCATAGCCGGTAGCGAGCGGCGCGCCCGCGCCGCAGGAGGCGATCAGGCCGCTGATGAGCGGCAGCGCGCAGAGAAAACCTGCCATGACATCACACCTTTCGATGGGCTGCAATCAGCCCTTTGAGATTGGTCTTGAAGACGACAACGAGTTCGTCCGCCTCCGCCTGCCCGATATCGTCCCAGTCCATGCGCTTCAGCACGATGGGCCGCGCGATGCGGAAATAGAGAACCTGCCCCAGCAGCGAGAACACCGCCGCCTTGACGAGGCTGCTTTCCGGATCGTGGCCCGTCGCCACCCCGAAGAGCCCGCAAAGCCGCATATGCGCCCGCGAAATCAGCGTGTCGTAAATGTAGTCGACCACGTCGCCGGGCTGCATGATCTCGCGCAACATGAAGGCCGCATAGGTGCCGGCCTCCCGGGAGGAGACGAGAAAGCGCGAGAACCGCTCGATCGCGCCTTCCATGATGGCGACCGCGAGAGCCGGATCGGCGGGAAGCGGCTGAGCCATGGCGGGCGCTGCAAGCGTTGCGATCCGCTCCGCCACGAATTGCGCACAGGCGAGCCTAAGGCCCGGCTTGCCGCCGAAGTGATAGGCAATCGAGCCGATATTCGCTTCGGCTGCATCGGCGAGCTGTCGCGTCGAGACCGCGTCATAACCATGCGCGCCGAAAAGCTTCAGCCCCGCGTCGATCAACGCCAGCCGTGTTGCCTCGCCGCCTGATTTTGCCTGCTTCATCATGAGGATCTCCTGCCATAAATTTTTAATCAATCGATTGATTAAAATCAAGCTCCCGAACATTTGATCACGAGTGAATATCCTCCGTTCAAGGAACATGCTGATTTGGCTGGGAAAGCGGTCGCCCAAAACGACGCTGCACTGATCAATCCGGAGAGAAAATCATGATCATGCTCAATATCAAGGCCGTTGCGGCAGCGCTTGCGCTCGCCGTTGCCATGCCGGCCGCAGCCTTCGCCGTCGGCTCTGAAACCGACCAGACCCAGCCGCCGGCGAAGACCGAAACGTCGACCAAGTGCAAGGATGGCGAGGTCTGGGACAAGGACAAGAAGAAGTGCGTCAACCCGAAGAAGTCGAGCCTCGACGACGACACGCTCTATCAGGCAGCCCGCGAGCTTGCCTATGTCGGCCAGTATAACAGCGCGCTCAAGGTTCTCTCCGCCATGAAGAACCAGAATGAAGCGCGCGTCTTGAACTACAAGGGCTATGCCAATCGAAAGGCCGGCAATGTGAAGCTCGGCATGAACTACTACCAGCAGGCGCTCGCCAAGGATCCGAACTTCATCCTCGCCCGCTCCTACATGGGCATGGCCTATGTCGAACAGGGCAACATGAAGGAAGCCAACAAGCAGCTCCACGAAATCCGCGAGCGCGGCGGCCGCAACACCTGGGCCTACACGGCGCTGAAGCAGACGATCGCCTCCAAGACGCGTTACTGAAAAACCTAGGGCCAGAGCTTTGGCCCACTCGATCCTTTAGGCGGTAGCGCTCGGCGCTCCCGCCTTTTTTGTTTCGCCCACAACCCCGCCCTGTTCCCGGGGAAACAGCCGAGGCGCGAGAACTGCCGAATAAAGGAGGCAACCGAAACGTCAGCCCCACGGAAACACCGATGTCGACGATTGCCACACATGAGGAACTGGAACTGATCCGCACGCTGCCCCGGCTTCGCCGCTTCGCGCTCACGCTGACGCGCAATGCCGCTGACGCCGACGACCTCGTGCAGGACACCTGCCACAAAGCGCTGGCCAAGCGGGCGATGAAGCCGGAAGGCGCGAAGCTTGAAAGCTGGCTCTACACGCTGATGCGCAACATGTGGATCGACGAGGTGAGGAAGCGCAAGGTCCGGCTCGGTCGCGGTGTCGTCGATGCAGCGGAAGACGCGGAGCTGAAGATCGGCCCGGCGGGCGAGGACGCAGTCTATGTGAAACAGGCCCGCGCCATGATCGCCCGCCTGCCGGAAGGCCTCGCCTCGGTCTTCCTGCTGGTCAATGTCGAAGGCCACAGCTATCGCGAGGCCGCCGACATTCTGCAGATACCGATCGGCACGGTGATGAGCCGGCTATCGACGGCGCGCCTCAGACTGGCGGCCATGTTGGGAACGGAGAGATATGCAGCCTGAAAACGAAGCAAGATCCACAGTCGAACAGGAAGACCTTCCTCAAGCGACGTCCCTCGCCCAGACGCTCACGACCTATCTGGATGGCGAACTGAGCGAGCCGCTGCGCGAAATCATGGATGCGCGGATTGCCGCAGAACCGGCGCTGCGGGCGCTGCTGGAGGAGCTTGAGACCGGCAAGGCGCTCGGCCTCGACCTCTTCGCGGCGCTGGTGCGCGAGCCCGTCCCGCCTCGCCTGACCCGGCTCAGGCGGTCTGCGTGACGATCAGTTCGGCAACCTTGCCCGGGCATTCATCGAGCAGCATGTGACCCATGCCGGGAATACGAAGCTTTGTGAAATGCTCCGGCAGGCGATCCATCTGGTGCGACGGCAGGATCGCGTCGTCGTCACCCCAGATGACGGCCACCGGCATTTTCAGCGTTTCCAGAAGCTCGAGCGGCAGCACGCCTTGCGCCTTCACCGGCGAGGACTGCTCGGTGAACATCGCGTCATAGATCTCCTCCAGCGCCTCGATGGCACCAGGGCGGTCGCGATCCATCGCCATGCTCTCGATCACGTCCGGCGGGATTTCAACGCCCGGCGCCGTCATGATGCGCAGCGCATCGGCAAGCTCTTCCGCCGTTGCGGCCCGCGCGAAACGCTCCAGCGCGTGCGCATTGATTTCCGGCCCCATGCCGCCCGGTGCCACCAGCGTCAGTGACCTGACCTTCGCCGCCGCCCGCATGGCAATAAGGGCTGCCACTGCCCCGCCCATGGAGTGACCGGCGAGGTGGAAGGCCGAGATGCCCTGTGTATCAAGGTCGGCGAGAATGGCCTTCGCCATCTTGCCCGCCCCACCGCGCTCTTCCGTATGAAGCGAGCGGTTATGCCCGGGCAGGTCATAGGCAATCACGGGCAGGTCTTCCGGCAGCAGGGCGACCACCGCGTCCCAGGCTGCGGCACTGCCGCCGAAGCCGTGGATGAGCACCACGGGAGGCTTTGCACTGGGATCCCCGGAAACCTCCGAAAACAGCGTCATGACGATCCCTTCCCTTCTCGATGCACTGGCAAGGCCGCGCGGCGCGACCGCATCCACTGTATCCTTCAAGGACAGCGAAATCGTGACTCAAGTCAAGGCCGACATGTATCTCGGAGCCACGTTGCCTCAACCTGCAACAAACGCGACGCTGGCCAGCGCCGCCATCAACGCCGGAACCATCACGACAAAGCCGATCTTCAGGAAGCGCCAGAAGCCGACATCGATGCCTTCGCGCCGCAGCGCGTTGATCCAGAGGATGGTGGCGAGCGAGCCGGTGATAGACAGGTTCGGCCCGAGGTCGATGCCGATCAGTACCGCCGCCGAGATCGCCGGCGACGCATGCGCCGTATTGACGACGCTTCCGGCTACAAGCCCGGCAGGCAGGTTGTTGACGATGTTCGCCACGAGCCCGGTCGCAATCCCTGCGCCCATCACGGTCGCCTTCGGATCGCTTGCGGCATAGGCGTTGAGCGTGGCGGCGAGCAACTGGATCATCCCCGTCTGCCCCAGTGCCTCGACCACGACAAAAAGGCCGGCGACCAGCGGCAGCACGCTCCACGAAATCTCCTTCATGTAGCCGACCGGGTTCTCGCGGTTGAACAGGCTGACCAGCGCCAGCGTCGCAAAACCGGCAATGAAGGTCGGCCAGCCGAGATCGAAATCGAGCGCAGAGGCAACCAGCAGCGCAATCGCCGTCACGATCAGGCCAAGGCCGGCGATCTTCGCGCCACGGCTCAGCGAAACAGGCTCCACCTCGGTCGAAATGCTGTCCTCGGCGATCACCCGCCGCTGCGTCAGATAGAGCGCTGCAAAGGTGACGACGATCGAAACGACGGACGGCAGCGCGAACATCGAGAACCATGTTCCGAGCGCCGGCATGTGCCCGCCGCTGAAGATGACGAGGTTCGCCGGGTTCGAGATCGGCAGCACGAAGCTCGCCGCATTGGCGATGAAGGCGCAGATCAGCATATAGGGAAACGGGTCGCGCACCTTCGCCGCCTTGCAGGCCGCATAGACGGCGGGCGTGAGCACGACGGCCGTCGCATCGTTCGACATGAACACCGTGACGAGCACGCCCACGAGATAGATCAGCACGAAGAGCCGGCGTGGCGAGCCCTGGGCATGCCCCGTCGCAATGGCCGCCAGCCAGTCGAACAGCCCCTCTTTCCGCGCGATATCGGAGATCAGCATCATCCCGATCAGAAAGAGATAGACATCGAGCCCCTTGGCCACACCAGCCAGCGCACCGCGCCACGCAAGGAGACCGGAAACAACCAGAACCACCGCTGCCAGAACCGCCCATACGGCCTCCGGCCAGCGGAACGGCCGCACGAGAAGGCCAAGCGCTGTCAGGGCGGCGATCACCACGACGGCAAGGGAAGATGCATCGTTCAGATTCATGGATGGCTTGGTTCCGACGGGAGGGGTACGCAAAGCGTTTCAAGGCAATGGCGGCGGTCTCTAGCATAGCGCTTCACGGGCGAGAAGGTATACCAGCCGCGGAACAATGCGGAAGCCGGCGAGTTGTTCCGCCGTTGGGCGCCGCCGGCGATTGATCCGACGCCGTTTCCGTGACCTCCACCGATCCCTCAATGGTTACGTCGTCGCGCGGGCGGCGCTCAACGCCCCATGATGCGGGATCACGCCCCTTTACATATCGAGCTGGTTAACCGGAACGCAGAGCCGGCAGACGAGACCTGTCGTCTCATAGGCCATGGAAACGTCGCTGCCGGACCCGATCCCCACCGAGATCAGCCGCGAGCCGGCGCCACGCCGCTGCGGCTGTACGACCGGCGGCCCACCCTCTTCGCGCCAGGTCAGGACGAAGTTCGGCTGTTCGCCGGTAGTAACGGCCCACTCGACGCGAACACGCCCCGACGGCAGGGACAGAGCTCCATATTTGGCGGCATTGGTGCCGAGTTCGTGAAGCATCAGGCTGAGATAGACGGCTGCCCGCTCCGCAAGCTGCACATCAGGCCCACCCCACTCGAACTGGGAGGCATCGTACATGGAGATCGTCTTCTTCACGACATCGCCGACGCAGGCAAGGCCGGCGGTTCCATGCACGAGCAATTCATGCGCACCCGCCAGCACGCCGATCCGCCCCCTCAGGTTTTCAAAAACCGCATCGGGCTCGCCTCCGGACCGCGTCGTCTGGTTCACGATGGCCTGCACGAGGGTCAACTGGTTCTTCAGCCGATGCACGAGCTCGGCGCTCACCTGTTTCTGCAGGACATCCTGCTCGAGAAGCTGGATATTCTCCTTTTCCTTGGAGGCCGCCAGACGTGCCAGTTCCTGCCGCTGGCGAACCAGCGTCCGCGTCGTGACGCTGATCGTGTGAATGATCAGGATATCGACCGCCACGATGAAAATGTAGAACCCCATCGCCAGTGATGTGCCAGGCGTCAACTCCAGGGAATTGACCGGAGGGATAAAGAAATACCAGGACGCCAATCCTCCCAGCACGGCGCAAACAATGCCCGGCCAAAGCCCGCTGACCAGGGTCGCAACGATGACGGACGGGAAGAATGTCAGAAAGGGAAAACCTGCGGGAAGCCGGTCATCTAGGGAACGGCGCACCTCAAAAGCGACCGCAAACAGGACCAGTGCGAATGCCCAGCGAAAAACTTCCGATCGCTCCCGCGCTACGATGAGCTGCAGGCGGCCTGTCAGTGATCGACGTTCTATCTGGTCCATGTTTCCCCGACGTCGCCTTGCACCGGCTGGCAACTATATGTTGCCGGTCTGAAGTCTCACTTGTTGGCACAAGCCCGAACGTCTTGCAACAATCTGCAAGTTCAATTCCGGATTCTATTGTTTCTTTGCTGCGGATCGAAATGAAACAGATCGCCTCCCGAAGCAATTAAGGCAGCTCCATTCTATTTTAGGGATCCTTGATAAATAAGCCGATTTGCATGGGCCCGGAAATTCTCAAGCTCGTGGAACAAAACTGCCCAGACGGCCATTTCTCAGCCGATTTTTATGGCGAAAGTATATTCCATGGCTGCCGCAACGGAACCCGCCCGCCCCGTCGATCGATCTATATTTGCCCTAGCCGCCCTCAATTTCTTTCTCGCCGATGCCCGCGACGGCCTGGGCCCATTCCTCGACGGCTTTCTCGCCACCAATGGCTGGAACCCGTTCACGCTCGGCATGATCGCCACGATCGGCGGGGTGCTGGGGATGATTGCCACGCCGCTCTTCGGCGCGCTGGTCGACGCCTCGCCCTACAAGCGGACATTGATCATCATCCCGGTCGTCTTTGTCACCGCGGCGGCGCTCTGGACGCTTGCCAGCCCCGACAATTATTCCGTCTTCGGCGGACAATCGGCTACGGCAATTGTCGGTGCAGTCGTCGGGCCCGCTTTGATGGGTCTCACCCTCGGCCTCGTCGGCGAAAAGCGCTTCTCGCACCAGGTGGCGCGCAACGAGTTCTGGAACCATGCGGGCAATGTCTTTTCGCTCGCCGCGATCTTCGTGGGAACCGTCTATTTCGGCATGGCCGGCATCGTCTACCTGATGATTGCAACCGCCATCGCCACTATCGTTGCCGTTCTGGCCATCAACCCGGACCGGATCGACAACAAGGTGGCGCGCGGGCTCGCCCATGACGAGGGCCAGCCCGGCCCGTCGGGCTTCGGCGTGCTCTTCGAACGCAAGGGTCTGCTGGCCCTCGCGGTCGTGTTGATGATCTTCCATTTCGGTAACGCGCCGATCAGCCGGCTGATCGCGCAGAGCTTCTCGATCCAGCTCGGAACGCCCTTCCGGACGACAGCGATCACCACAGGCGTGTCGCAGGTGGCGATGATCTTCGTGGCACTTGCCGCCCCCTTCCTGATCCGCCGCTTCGGGCTTGCGACCGTCATCCTCATCGGCCTCGTCGCGCTGCCGATCCGCGGCGCGATTGCCGGCGCCTTCACCTCCTTCGGCTCGATCTATCCGGTACAGATCCTGGATGGCGTGGGCGCGGGCCTGATCGGGATTGCCACCGCAATTGCGGTCGAACGCATCCTGTCCGGCACCGGCCGCTTCAATGTGGGCCTCGCCGTCGTCGGCACGATCCAGGGCATCGGCGCATCATCGAGCAATATCGTCGCCGGCTGGCTGACCGACCTCGGCGGTTACCGGCTTGCCTACTGGTTCCATGGCGGCATCGCCTTCATCGCCGTGATCGTGTTCCTGCTCTGGCGTCACGATATCGCCCCGCCGCAACCCGATGACGGCGAGCCTGCCTCAGAACCGAATCCCGCGCCCGCAATCCCCTGAGCAACTCGCTCAGTCCGGCAGCAGGCCCGAGATGACCAGCCCCAGCGCCGTCACCAGCGCGCCGACCCAGATCGTCAGGCTGACCCAGCCATGACCGATCAGGCCTTCCAGAAGGATGATGAAGGACGGCGTGAGATAGCCATAGGAAAGTGTTTTCGATGCTGGAAGCCGCATGGAAGCATATTGCAGCAGCATGAAGGTGACGGCCGTTGTCGCCACCGCCAGATACAGAATCGCGAACCAGACCTCGGCAGGAAATGCGGTCAGATCGGTATGGATGAGCGCCGGGATGCCGGGCACCATCAGCCACGCAGCCGTCGCCGTCACCGCCCAGAAGCCGACAAAGATCGGCGGCTCGCCCCGGCTGAACAGCCGGATCAACGGCGCGTAGGCAGCGTGGCAGACGACACCGATGAAGTAGATTGCCTCGCCCCGCCCGACATCGAAGCCGAGAATGGCATTGATATCGCCGCGAAAGATGACCCAGACCGAGCCGATCGCCGCGACGACGAGGCTCAACAGCACCGCCGGCTTAGTATGCTGGCGCATCAGAAACCACGCAAAGCCTGCGGAAATCAGCGGCATGAGCGTGAACACCGCCCCCGTGGCCACGGGCGAGGTGAACTCCAGCGCCGTGAACATGGTGAACATGTAGACCGCCATCAGCAACCCGAGGATGACATAGCGCCAGGGCTCCCTGGGGATGGTGAGCTTCACCTTCATGACCTGCGTGGCAAAAACCCACATGACGCCGACCGACAGGATATAACGCAACGCATTGATCGCCGCCGACGGCGCATATTTCGCCGCAATGCCGCCGAGCGAAAATGATCCGGAGATAAGAAGCGCGAAAGACAGCATCGCCAGATGCGCCATGAGTTTTTCGCGACCTTGGGCATGGGCGTTATGGGCGGTTTTGCGCTGGGACATGCGGAGGGACTCGTATTCGTCTTGCCTGAAGCGAAAGCTTTTCACGAGGAGACGCCTATTACCAACAGATATTGGTGAGGCGGACGCACAATTGTTGATGGCCCAAACCCGACGGTCGCTCTGCCTCCCCTTTGTGGGGAGGGGTCTTTCTATCCGCTTGCTCAGTGTCTGCGGTAAATGCACCTCTGGCTGCCGCCATCTCCCCCACAAGGGGGGAGACGGATGGAGCAGCAGCCTGCCCTACGTCTACAAACGACAAGGCCCCCGTCTCCGGAGGCACTGCCCTTTTCATTACTCCGCGGCGACCTTCGCCATCGGGTTGTTCGGATGTGTGGTCCAGTTGGCATAATCGGCCGAGACGACCTTGCCGGTGCGCTTGTCGATCTCGCCGGGCTGCTTCTCGACCATCGTGATGCAGTTCTCGACCGGGCAGACATCGATGCAGAGGTTGCAGGCGACGCATTCCTCTTCGATGACCTCGAAGTGGCGCACGCCGTTGACCATGTTGGTGATCGCCTGATGCGAGGTGTCCTCGCAGGCGATGTGGCAGCGGCCGCACTTGATGCAGGCGTCCTGGTCGATATGCGCCTTGGCGATGTAGTTGAGGTTGAGATACTGCCAGTCGGTGACGTTCGGAACGGCTTTGCCGCGGAAGTCGTCGAGCGTGGCATAACCCTTCTCGTCCATCCAGGCTTCGAGACCGGTGATCATTTCCTGCACGATCTTGAAGCCATAGGTCATGGCCGCCGTGCAGACCTGCACATTGCCGGCACCGAGCATCAGGAATTCGGCCGCATCGCGCCAGGTCGTGACGCCGCCAATGCCGGAGATCGGCAGACCGTAGGTCTCTGGATCGCGGGCGATTTCGGCGACCATGTTGAGCGCGATCGGCTTCACCGCCGGGCCGCAATAGCCGCCATGCGTGCCCTTGCCGTCGATGGACGGCGTCGGCGAACAGGTGTCGAGATCGACGCCGGTGATGGAGTTGATCGTGTTGATCAGCGAGACGGCATCCGTGCCGCCATTCTTCGCCGCGCGCGCCGGACGGCGGACATCGGTAACATTCGGCGTCAGCTTGGTGATGACCGGCATGCGCGTATATTGCTTGCACCAGCGCACGACCATCTCGACATATTCCGGCACCTGGCCGACGGCGGCACCCATACCGCGCTCGGACATGCCGTGCGGACAGCCGAAATTGAGTTCGATGCCATCGGCCTCGGTCTCTTCGACCAGCGGCAGGATTGCCTTCCAGGCCTCCTCCTCGCAGGGCACCATGATCGACGCGATCAGCGCCCGGTCGCGCCACTTCTTCTTCACGGCCTTCATTTCCTGAAGGTTGATCTGAAGCGGGCGGTCGGTGATCAGCTCGATATTGTTGAGGCCGAGAAGACGGCGGTCGGCGCCCCAGATCGCGCCATAGCGCGGACCGTTGACGTTGACGACCGGCGGGCCTTCCTCGCCCAGCGTCTTCCAGACGACGCCGCCCCAGCCGGCGGCATAGGCGCGCTCGACATTGTAAGCCTTGTCGGTCGGCGGCGCGGAGGCGAGCCAGAACGGGTTGGGCGATTTGATGCCGACGAAATTGTTGCGGATATCAGCCATGTCGAATTCCCCTTCCCGCGCTTAAGCCAAAGATTTGATGATGGACATGGCCGCATCGCGGCCCATGGCGACGGCGGAGACGGTCAGGTCCTCGCCACCGGTTGCGCAGTCGCCGCCGGCCCAGACACCGGCAACGGAGGTCTTGCCCTCTTCGTCGATGACGATCTTGCCCTTCTCGACCTTGATCGTGTCGAGGCCCGCAATGTCCAGCGTCTGGCCGATGGCGGTCAGGATCTGGTCGCAGGCGATATCGATCGTGTGACCGGTTTCCTTGAGGAGCCCGTTTTCGAGATGGGTATAGGCCATGGTGATACCGGTGACATGGCCTCCATGGCTGAGCACGGCTTTCGGGGCCAGCCAGTGGCGGATCAGCACGCCCTTGGAGGCTGCCAGTTCCTGCTCATAGAGCGAGGCGTTCATATGCTCCTGCCCACGGCGGTAGCACATCGTCACCTCTTCGGCACCCAGCAGCTTGGCCTGCACGGCGGCATCCACCGCCGTCATCCCGCCGCCGATGACGACGACGCGGCGGCCCACCGGCACATCGCCCTTGGCATCCGCCTGACGCAGATTGGCGATGAATTCGACCGCATCGACCACGCCATATTCATGCGTGCCTTGGACGGTGAGCGCGTTGACGCCACCGAGACCAATGCCGAGGAAAACGGCGTCATGACGCGACTTGAGGTCGGCGAGCGTGAAGTCGCGGCCCAGCATCTCGCCGTCCAGCACATCGATGCCGCCGATGGAGAGGATATAATCCACTTCCTTCTGCGCAATCTCGTCGGTCGCCTTGTAGGTGGCGATGCCATATTCGTTGAGGCCGCCGGCCTTTTCGCGATGGTCATAGACCATGACGTTGAAGCCATGCATGGCAAGGCGATGCGCGGCGGCAAGACCCGCAGGCCCTGCCCCAACGACGCCAACGGATTTCCCGTTGGAATTCAGCCGGGTGTAGAACTGCTTGCCGGCGTTCATCGCCTTGTCGGTGGCGAAGCGCTGCAGGCGGCCGATCTCGACCGGGCGCTCCTCGGCCGTGTTGCGCACACAGGCCTGCTCGCACAGCGTTTCGGTGGGACAGACGCGGGCGCACATGCCGCCCATGATGTTCTGGTCGAAAATCGTCTTGGCAGCACCGATGGCGTTCCCCGTCGAAATCTGACGGATGAACAAAGGCACATCGATGGAGGTGGGACAGGCCGTCATGCACGGCGCGTCATAACAAAAATAACAGCGGTCCGAGGCAACCAGCGCTTCGTGGTCCGAAAAGACCGGATGCAGTTCGGAAAAATTCTTGTCGTATTCAGCAGGCGAAAGCCGGCCGGAATGGATCCCAGGTTCCAGTCGTCCCATGTTGTTCCCCTATGTGTAACGGCTAGTGGAGGAACGCTAACTCAGTTCAAAAATTTTATCAAACGGTAAAAATATGCTCGCGACGTTTTTTTTGGCCTGCCCAAAGCTTGGGCATTTTTGCCGCTTTGCAACGATCAATTTTCGTCGACAAGCCTTTGCTGCTCGCGGTTTCGATAGGCTTTCGGGGTGATGCCGGTCTGGCGAGAGAAGAGCCGGTTGAAATAGGCCGGATCGGAAAAACCGAGATCGAAGGCGATCTGCTGCACGGTCATGGAGGTGAAGACGAGATCGCGCCGCGCCTCCTCGATGACGCGTTCGGCGATCAGCTGCCCAACCGATTGGCCCGTGATCTTGCGACAGACCCGGTTGAGATGAACCGGCGTCAGCTTGAGCTTCTCGGCATAGTACTCCACCGGCTGCTGCTGGCGAAAATGGAGCGCAATCAACGTCTTCAGTTTCTCGATGCGCATACGGTCGCGCTCAGCCTCGCCCGTCATTCGCTGACCTGCCGCCCCGATCCGCCCAATAAGAATCATGGCCGCCGAGAGACAGGCGCGAACAAACTCCCCGTCGATGCCGAAGCCGGCAGCGACCTCCGTATTGATCCGCCCGATGAGGTCGCGCACCAGCCGCGCATCCTCTTCCCGCTCGTCCAGCGCATGCGCAAGCGGGCTCTCCATCAGCGCCGCCGCTGGCACGACCGGAAGCCGCGAGAGCACAAAGGTCAGCACGTTCCCGTCAATATCCGGCGAAAATCGGAAGCCATGAACCCGCTCCGGCGGCACCGTGACGAGCGCGCCGCGCGTCAGAGCAATGGCCCGGTCGGGCAGAACCAACTCCCCCTGCCCGCCGCGGATATCGAGAAACTGAAAGAAGGCCTCATGCGTGTGCGGCCGGATTTCCCAATGGTTCACGCTGCTGCGCGAGGGAATGGATTCGGAATGAATCCAGAAATCGCCCACCGCCGAGCGGTCCTCGCCATAGAGCGCATAGGTCGGTATTGCTTGCCGCATTGCAGCATCTCCAGATGTTTCAAAAGTACAATATTTTGACCGGTTTCTCCATTGTTCGCAAGCACCCCGGATTTATCATTCGGCAAGATTGAACGCGGGGGCTGGGAGAGGCCCTATTCGGGAGGAACAAGAATGCGCACTCAAGTCGTCATCGTAGGCTGCGGCCCGTCCGGCCTTCTGCTTGGCCAGCTTCTCACCAATGCCGGCATCGACAACATCATTCTGGACCGCGTCGATCGCGACTATATCCTCGGCCGCATCCGCGCCGGCGTGCTGGAAGTCGGCATGGTCGGCATGCTCGACAAGGCCAAGGCCGGCGACCGCATGCATGCGGAAGGCCTCGTCCATGACGGCTTCAGCCTCTCCTTCGACGGCGTCCAGCACCGCATCGACCTCAAGGGCCTGACCGGCACCTCCGTCATGGTCTATGGCCAGACGGAGCTGACGCGCGACCTGATGGACAAGCGCATCGAGACCGGCGGCATGACGATCTACAATGCCGGCAATGTCACGCCGCACGATTTCGACACCGACCATCCTTACGTCACCTATGAAAAGGATGGCGTCACACACCGTATCGATGCCGATTTTATCGCCGGCTGCGACGGCTTCCATGGCGCCTGCCGCGCATCCGTCCAGGACAAGGGTGTGAAGAATTTCGAGAAGGTCTATCCCTTCGGCTGGCTCGGCGTTCTCGCCGATGTGCCGCCTGTCGATCATGAACTGATCTACGCCCACCATTCCCGTGGCTTCGCGCTCTGCTCGCAGCGTTCGCTGGTGCGTAGCCGCTATTATGTTCAGGTGCCGCTGACCGACAAGGCGGAAGAATGGTCCGACGACGCCTTCTGGGACGAATTGCGTCGCCGCATTCCGGCCGACAAGGCCGAAGCCTTGAAGACCGGTCCGTCGATCGAAAAGTCCATTGCGCCGCTGCGCTCCTTCGTCGCCGAACCGCTGCGCTTCGGCCGCATGTTCCTGGCAGGCGATGCCGGCCATATCGTGCCGCCGACGGGCGCCAAGGGCCTCAACCTCGCGGCCTCCGACATCCACTATCTCTTCACAGGCCTGCAGGAATTCTACGGCGACAAGTCGATGGCCGCGCTCAACGACTATTCCCGCCGTGCGCTGTCCCGCATCTGGAAGGCCGAGCGCTTCTCCTGGTCGATGACCATGCTGATGCACACATTCGAAGCCGAAGGTGAATTCGGCCTGCGCATGCAGCAGTCGGAATTTGCCTACCTCACCAGCTCGAAGGCTCCGCAGCTTGCCATGGCAGAGAACTATGTAGGCCTGCCCTACTGACGCATTAAGACAAGCCTCCCAGGGCCTGGCGGTTCCGAAAGGAACCGCCTTTTTCTTTTGTCAAAAAAGATGACTCTTTTCATCCACTTTAATCTTTACCAAAATTATCATGTTTTGTATGGTGCCGTCACTGAGATATCCTCTGGAGGACGCAAGTGGCGAAAAAGACTTCGAAAAATGCGAGCAAGCAGGACTCGCGCAAGAATGGCGGCGACTGTAGCACCGCGCAGAGCAGTGCAGATCTGAAGAGCTTTCTCTATGTCGGCGGGCGTGATTGCCAGGTGGCGCATCTCCGCCAGATCGCCTCGGCCCATGGCGCGGAACTCATCCACCATGATGGAGGCCTGCGCGAAGCGGTGAGCCGCATCGACACGGTGCTCCCCTCCGTCGATTGCGTCTTCTGCCCCATCGATTGCATCAGCCACGACGCCTGCCTGCGAGTGAAGACGGGCTGCAAGAAGCACGGCAAGCGCTTCATCCCGCTGCGCAACGGCTCCAAGTCGAGCCTCGAACGCGCCCTTCAAGACATCAAGGACGGACGGCTGAAACATGCGTGACCGAGACGGAAACGGCCTCGCCGGCATGATGCGCCTGCACGACATCGCTGCCGCCTATGGCGACGGATTGATCCCGGAGCTTTATGATCTTCTGGTCCGCCCTGCGCCGCCGGTCGAGATCGCCGGCAATGTGGTGGCCTTCCCGTCTCGCCACGAGAAGCCCTTGAACGGGCGTGAAGATCTGCCACATGATGATGCGGCCGCACGCTCGAAAAACTGATATCCGGAGACGCACATGTACATCGCCATGAACCGCTTCAAGATCGCCAAAGGCTCTGAGAGCCAGTTCGAAGACATCTGGCGCAATCGTGATTCGAAGCTGAAGGAAAATCCCGGCTTTGTGGAATTCCATCTCCTGCGCGGCAAGACGCATGAGGAGGAAGGCTTCACGCAGTTCGTCTCGCATTCCACCTGGGAAAGCGAAGAGGCCTTCATCGGCTGGACGAAATCGGAAAATTTCCGCGCCGCCCACAAAAATGCCGGCGACAATCGCAGCATCTATCTCGGGCCGCCGGTGTTCGAGGGCTACACGTCGGTCGTGGATGGTTGAAAGGTCTAGGATGAAAACTCAATCAGCCGATTGAAGTATTTTGATATTTCAGATTCAAAGTCGTGAACGGAGGCTTTGATGATGAAGAGCGGGTTTTGGCTGAATGATGAGCAGTGGTCGGTGATTGAGCCTTTGCTGCCGAGGAATGCTGCTGGTGCGCGTCGCGTTGACGACCGTCGTGTGATTATAGCAATTTCAGGAAAAGTGGAAACCGGTTTCCACTTTTCCTGAAATTGCTCTAAAATCCACGCGGTAGTCGATGCAAAAGGTCGACCGCTGGCTTTAGAGATCACGCCTGACCAGTTGGGCGATGTGCGAGCAGCTCTGGCATTGATTGCACCCTTGCCGCCAGCAAAGCATCTGGCCGCAGACACGGCCTATGACAGCAACGGATTGCGCCAGTTTCTCACCGAACGCGGGACCTTGCCGGTCATCCCGAACAACCCCACACGGCGACGCTTCCACCCTTTTGACAAGCTTGCCTACAAAGCCAGAAACATCATTGAGAGAATGCTCTGCCGGCTCAAGGATTGGCGGCGCATCTCCACACGATACGACAAACTCGCCGCCAACTTCTCATCCGCCGTCGCTATCGCTGCAATCATCATCTGGTGGGCAAGATGATTGAGTCTCGACCGTAGAGCAAGTATTTTATCTATTATATTTTAGCATAGATAGGAATGCCTTCGTAATGCCGTAATTGCATTGGAATATTATTAAGCAACTTTTTAGAAGATAGGAAAATAATGCGCCAACGTCTCCTTGTTATCAGTGTGTCTGCTTTGGCTGCCTTCACATATAGCTCCACCATGACATTCGCCATGGGAAACCCCGCTTCGGCTTTCTGTGAGGAGATGGGAGGTCGATCAGAAGAGGCGAAAGTGAAATCAGGTGACACCATCGTTCTCTGCGTGCTTCCAGGCAAAAAAATTGTCGAAGAGTGGACGTTGTTTCGTATGTTCGACGGTAAAGTCCCTGCCCGCAAAGATAACCCGTTTCGTTGATAACGTCGTATCGGTGGTGGCGTCGCCTTAACCGTCTGGTTGGGATCGAGTTGATGTTCGGATTATCATGGCCGAAGTCTCCCCTGCTCGCTAAAGACGCCACCGCTTTCCTGGAGCAATTTCAGGAAAAGTGGAAACCGGTTTTCCGTCCGAAATTGCGTAAAAACAAATAGATAGAGCATTTCAATGTTTCTACGAAACGGCGAAACTCTCTAGCTGCAGAAATTGGAAACGGGCGGCATTTCTGCCGCCCGTTTGTTTTTTTCAGAACGGCGCCTGCGTCGCCTGCCCGGCCACCACGAACCAGGTGACGAAGAGACCGGCAAACAGCGCGCCGGGCAGATAGGAATTCGTGCGCCGCCAGGCGAATGTCGAGAAGATCGCGACAAAGGCCAGAACCGGCACGAACGGAATGCCGACGATCAGGAACAGCGCGAGATCCGGGATCGGCAGGCCGCCCGTGATCCAGATCGCGATATAGAAGCCCGCCAGCAGCACGGCGAGGCCGAGCACGAAGGACAGCGCATTCCAGGCGTACTGCCCGAAGGCGCTCTGCTCGCGGATCGACAGCGTTGCATGCATGGAGCGCAGCGCGATCAGGAAGAAGACCGTGAACGGGATCAGATAGATCGCGAAGATCTTCATCTGCGTCGCCGACATCAGCTTCAGCGCGATGATCCAGAAGCGGGCATCGACGCCATAGGCCGCGCCGACCATGGCAAGCGCGCCGTAGACGCCGAGAACGGTCAGGACCGCAATGCCGAGCGAGGCCCAGATGCGGTTGTTGAACTCCGCGCCTTTACCCTTCAGCACAAGCTGCAGGATCAGCGACACGACCGCCACGCCGAGCGCCCAGATCATGAAGGCGTTGGTCAATTGCTGAGGCAGCCACGGCATCGCGCCGACGCTGGTATAGCCGACGCCCGTCAGCGGGAAATAGGCAATCGCGGGTACTATGGTGGAGACAAGAAACGCAACCCACCAGCCGCCATCGCGCACCGGCCGCGCCGCCAGCGGTTCTGCCTTCAGCGAGGCGAAGGCCGGCAGACCAAGAGCCACGTCGAAGATGCCGAGCGACAGGACCATCAGGCCAAGCAGGATCGCCAGCGTCGCGAACTCCTTGTTGTACCAGATCTGATCGTCCACAGGCTTCGGCGTGCCGCCAACCAGCGTCTTGGAGAACCAGTCGATGGCATCGCCGATGGCAGCCGTCGACATGTGGTCTCCGGCATGGGTTGTTGCCGGCTGGTAGAGCATGCGCCCCGTCCCGGCAGCGATGTCGCCGTAGAGCTGGCCAACCTTGATGTCGGTGCTGCCGAACAGGCCCTGAAGCTTCGGACCCGTCACGATATCGGCAGGGCGATGAACGCCCCACATGAACTGCGAGAACTCGTCATACTTGCTGAAAACGAGGCCGAGATTGCGCGGCCACTCGGGCGTGCCTTCCTTGGCAAACGGCGCACCGGTGGAAGAGCCTTCGAGCACGATCGCTTTGTAGTCGTTCGGCATGGCCGCAGCCGCGGCCAGCACCGTCCAGCCACCCATCGAATGACCCTCAAGCCCGATATTCGCCTTGTCGACAAAGTCGAACGTTCTCAAATAGGCAAGGCCTGCCGGTCCGCCGAACCCTTCGGCGAAGGCAGGTCCCTCGCTATAGCCATGGCCGCGCTGGTCCATTTCCAGCACGACATAGCCGCGGCGCGCGAATTCGATGGCAAAGCCATCCTGCGTCTCGCGTGAGTTGACATAGCCGTGGACGGCCAGAATGCCGGGCGCCGGCGTCTTGGCCGTCGCATTCGGCGGAATGTAGAGGAAGGCGCTCATCACAGTCCCGGACGGCGTCGCGAAACGAACGTCCTTCACCTTGATCCCGCCATCCGTGCGCGTCATGTGCGCGACGACTGCCCCTGCCAGGATCAGCACGAAGCCGACCAGCACAAGTGTCCATTTTTTCATGGTGAATCTCTCCCTATGCCCCTGTGTCTACACAGGACAGCGACAAGAAAGACCTGTTTACGCTTACGCACAAGTCAAAACCGCACGCCAAACGCAATTTTCCGAAACAAAAACGAACACATACGAAGAATCGTATTTTAACCGACACATACGGAAATGTGAATTTCAAATTGACGAGCACGTAAACGTCAGAAATGATAGTTATCAATTCGTCAATGCCGTTGAGGAGCGGCACTTGGGAATCGTCTGCTGGAACCGCCTTGCGGGACGGGCAGACCGCTCAAGGACGGAGCTTGAACGGGATCAGGGAGGGAAAACGATCATGGCTTACTACACGGCGTCGCAGCTCGGCTATCTGCAAGCGTTCGGCCTGTCGACAAACGGCCTTCTGGGCCTACAGTCAAATGCATGGGCCGGCTTCGGTGGCCTCTCCGGCATTTTCGACCGGCTATTGCCCGACACGTTCGGCGGCCAGGTCTTCAGCTTCACCGCGCCAGACTGGCTGGCAAAGCTCGGCGCCAGCAATTCGGGATCCAGCTTCAGTCTCTTTGACGGAACCGTGGCGCGCGCATTGCTGCCGGCACCGACGCCGGCCATCTCAGCGAGCACTCAGCAGCCGCCCGCGCCCTTGACCGGAATTTTTGGCTACAAGGATTACTCGACCGCAGAGTCGGCGCAACTCGTTGATACGGCCTTCAAGCTCGCGACCTTCGCGCAGATGGACAAGATTTACGGCATCAACGTCGCCGGCGCCATCAACACCATCGGCAACGCGCTTCCCGACGGGCTGATGGCGAACAAGATGCATATCGAACTCCCGCCCGGCTGGTCGAAAGTCGGCCCGGGCGCGCTCGGGCTCAGCTCCAACTCGGTCGATTCCGATGGCTATTACATCATCAGAAGTCCCCTCACCGGCACCACCTATTCGGGCCCGCAGGCGCAGGTCCTCGAACAGCGTGACGGCAATGGCCACGTCATAGGCCTATCGGTCGCCTTTGTCGGCACCAACTCGCCGGTCGACGTGCTGGACTACCTGCAGCTCAACAGCGGGGAAATCGCGCCCAACATGGAGCCGCTTCTCAACGCCGTGCGCGACTATGCTCTTGTGCATCACCTGGGGGCTGAGGACGTCACCGTGACGGGTTATTCGCTCGGCGCGGCCTACACGAATGTCATGGCCCGCTTTGCGGACGGACTGTCGGGCGGCTTCTTCGCCAACAGCAACTATGTCGCCTATGAAGTGCCCTATATCTTCGACCAGAAGGGGCGTGTCCTCAACATCGGCTACGAAAACGACGTCGTGCACCGCGCCGCCGGCGATTGGGCCAGCTTCGCCGATGCAGTGGCCGCCGCTCCCGGTCTCATCGGCCAGGACTACAAGCTTCACTCGTCGACCGACAACCTCATCCTGTTCAGCGACGACTATGCCAGCGCTGTCTGGCCTCTCGGCCCCTTCGCGCTCTACAACATTGTCGGCGGCTGGAGCGCCCATGTTGCCGGCATAACCACCGATGGCCTGCAGCGCATCATGTCGTCCCATTTCTACGACTTCACCACCCGCGACAGCCTCGTCATCGTTTCCAATCTCATCGCCCTCTCGCGCGAAACGACATGGGTCCAGGATCTTGACCGGCCATCCGACCGCTACGGCCATGTCGGCGATTCCGCCTTCCTCGTGGGAACCTCCTATGACGACAAGATCGCCGGCAATCGCGGCAACGACTATATCGACGGGATGGGCGGCAACGACATCATCCGCGGCGGAACAGGCGCAAACCGGATCGAGGGCGGCGCTGGCAGGGATACTCTGCAACTCCAGGGCACGATGAACGACTGGACCGTCACCAAGCTCGCCGACGGAACGCTCGCCTTCTTCTCCAAGTCTTACGGCATGAACATCGTGTCGGGCACGGAACAGGTGACCTTCCTCGACACCGGTCCCCTGCACATCCCGCGCAATTACGACATCATGTCCGACAAGCTCGAAGACCTGACATATAGCGGTGCATTCGACTGGCTCGATCAGGACGTCGCCTTCGTGAAGAGCACCCAGGGCACCGCCGGTAACGACACCCTCTCCGGCAAACTCGTTTTCGGTCTGGCCGGCAACGACATCATCAACGGGACAAGCGGCGCGGACGTCCTCTACGGTGGCATGGGCAATGACAAGCTGAACGGCGGTGCAGGCAATGACTTCGTCTATGGCGGCGAAAGCAACGACACGTTGACGGGCGGCGGCGGCAAAGACCTGCTGAACGGCGGACTTGGCAGCGACCAGTTTGTCTTCGACGCCAAAATTGCCGGCCTCGTCACCATCGAGGACTTCCGCCTCGGCGATGACGAACTGGATATGATCGTCGTGAGAAACAGCGGCTACGCCAGCGCCGCCGAATTGCTGAACCACGCGACACAGACGGCGGATGGCGTTCTCTTCGATTTCGGAAACGCCGACCTGCTGGTGGCGCACGCCCACGTGTCAGATCTCAGCAAGGACATGCTTCTTCTGGCCTGATGCCCAGAAAGGTGCCAGCAGGGGATGGCCGGTCGTATCCGGCCTCGCTTCTGGGCGCTCAACGCGTCTCGCAAAGCCTGCCGCTCGTCGATCAAGACCGGCGGCGGGTTCAGCCCCTTGATGACGGCGGAAAAAGCGCACCAATTCCGACCAGAAGCCAGCCGGCCATCATGATCATGCCGCCAGACGGCGCGGACATCGGGAAAAGGCCAAAGCCGGTGAAATGGCGCCTGACCAGATCGCCGGCGAAAAGCAGGACGCCGAGAATGAAAAGACCGCCCGCAGCCGACGTGAAGCGGATGCGCCCGCCAGCAGCGATCAACCCGATCAGGGCCGGCGCGTGAATGAGACACATCAGGGAGGCTCCACCGAGCAGCCTCTGATCGTCCATATGCGAGGCAGCGGCCGCGAGTCCGATCCCGCACATGCCGAAGAGCCCGGCGAAAATGCCCATGATCCGGATACGAACATCATCACGCATGGGGCTCGCCCTCTTCCCTGTTCTGCATGTGGTGAGCCAACTGCTCGACAGGGCGCCAGATGATCTCGCGCAGTTTCGGATGCTCGATCGTCTCGTCCATGGCCATGTGGAAGCAGAGCAGCCATTCGTCGCGCTCGGCAATGCCGATAGGCGCCGCGAAATGGCGCGCACGCAGACGGGGATGACCGTATTTCTCGATATAGAGCTGCGGCCCGCCCATGTAGCCGGTCAGATAGTCATAGAGCTTGTCGCGGGATCCATCGAGGCTCGGCGGATGAATGGCGCGGCAATTCTTCGCTTCCGGCAGCGTGTCCATGAGGTCGTAGAAACGCGCAACCAGCTTGCGGATTGTCGCCTCGCCGCCGATCGCCTCGTAAAGGGTGATGGTTTCTTCTTCGCTCATGCCCGTTTCCCTGCCCGTCGTCCGGCCTGCTTAAGCACGGGTGAGCGACAGTGGCAAGGTGACGATTTGGCGCGTCAGTTGCGGCGGGCTCCGGCCGCTCGGCGCAAGGGGACCGAGTCTTGCGGGGTGCCACCAGTCCGCGCCGCGCCTTTCCCGAGAAGCTCCGGCATATCGGCGGAAGGAACGGGCCGCCCGAGCAGGAAGCCCTGCAAATCGTCGCAGTGATTAACGCGAAAGAACTCCATCTGACCCTGCGTTTCGACCCCCTCGGCCAGAACGCGAAGTCCGAGCCTCTGCCCCATGGCAATGATGGCGGAAGCAATCGAGGCGGCGGCCTCGTTGGTTTCGATATCGCGGATGATCGAACGATCGATCTTGAGGCGGTCGACAGGCAGGCGCGCCAACGCTCCCAGATTGGAAAATCCGGTTCCGAAATCGTCGATGGCGATGGAAATGCCGAGCGCCTTCAATTCGCTCATGATTGCAATGGCGGTGCACTCATCATCGAGAAGCATCGATTCGGTGAGCTCCAATTCGAGGAGCGCCGGATCGAGCCCGCTTTCGGAGAGCGCATGCCGGACCTGGTTGCGAATCTCGCCACCTGAAAACTGCTGGGCCGAGACGTTCACGGAGACGCCCAGCCGGACGCCGAACTCGCTGTTCCAGCGCGCTGCATCTTTGCAGGCGCGCGTCAGAACGGCGCCGCCGAGTTCAACGATCAGGCCCTCCTGCTCGGCAAGCGGAATGAACGCCCCCGGCCCCAGCCGGCCTTCTTTCGGATGCTGCCAACGGGCAAGCGCCTCGAAGCCATAAACCCGACCGTCCTCAAGACTCATCAGCGGCTGGAAATCGAGATCGATGCGTCCGGTGGCAATCGATTCCCGCAAGGTTTCAATCCGCTGCCGGCGCTGCTCCTGCAGGCGCGAGAACTCGGGATCGTAGATTTCCACACGGTCGCGCCCGACCTGCTTGGCACGGTGCATGGCCGCCGTGGCGTGGGTCAGCAGTTCCTGCACATCCGTACCGTGGCGGGGAAAGACGGCGAGCCCGGCCGTTACCGAAACGCCAAGCCTCCACCGCTCGACCTCGACCGTACCGCGCACCTCAGCGAGAAACTCCTGCAGCGCAGTCTTCCCGTCTCGGCCCTCGGTCTTGCGCAACAGAAACACGAATTCATCCGCGCCGAGCCGCGCCACCACCTCTCCCGGACGGCACGCCTTGACCATCCGTGCGCTGACCGCACTCAGGAAAGCATCGCCGACGGCATGTCCATAACGATCGTTGACCAGCTTGAAATCGTCGATATCCAGAACTGCAACGCCAATGGCGCGACCCTCCGCCTGGGCGGACGCCAATTCCCTCGCGAAGATCTCGGAAAAGGCAGACCTGTTGGGCAGGCCGGTCAGGCTGTCGCGCTCGGCCATGATCCGCAGTTGCGCGGCAAGGCGCTCGCGCTCGACCGCGAGTTCCGCAAGACGGGCGCCAAGTGCCAGACAGCGCGATTCGAATTCGCTCGGCAGGCGCGGCTGACGCGAATAGAGCGCGAACGTGCCGTGGACCGTTTCGTCGGCGTTGAAATATGGCATGGACCAGCAGGAACGCAAACCGAAGGGTTCCGCGAGTTCCTTGAAGGCGTCCCAGTTCGGGTCCGTCTGAATGTCTTCGGTGTGAACGGGAACGCCGCGAAAACAGGCGGTCCCGCAAGTCCCGACATTGTCCGCCACATTCAGACCGATCAGCGCCTGCGCGTATTCTTTCGCCATGGAGGGCGCAATGACCTCCGCAAAATTGGCCCCATCCTCGCTCAACACGATGAGGGAACCCCAGAAGCCCTCAAGCAGCCCTTCGCAAAGAGCGATGATGCGCCCGAAGACCTCGTGAATCGGGCGATCCGCCGCCAGCATTTCCAGCACGTCGATCTGCGCTTCGAGAAGCACCCGCGATTGCATCGCTTCGGTCGACTGCCTGATCTGGCCGCAAACAGCCACGACCTCGCCATCCTCATCGAAGACGGGATATTTCGTCGCCTGATTCCAGCGGGACCCGCCCTGCGGCAATTTCCAAAGCTGGGGTTCGAAATAAAGCGGTTTGGCCCTGGCGAAGATCTCTGCGTCCTCAGCCAGAAAGCGCTTCGAATAGTCTTCGCCGTAAAGCTCCAGATCGTACTTGCCGTTCATGCCGCCCGGCGGCAACCCCAGCGCAAACTCGGCCTCCCGATTGGCCAGAACATACTGGCCGTCACGATCCTTGAGAAAAAATTCATCGGGCAACTGATTGAGCGCAGCGGAAAGAAGCTCGAACCTGGACGCCCCGTCTTTGAGCGTGGCGAGTGCGTCAATAAGCCTTGAACGCTGTCCTTCATCAAGATCAGCGTGAGCGCGCAGAACTCGCTCAATCTCCAGATAGGACTTCAGCCCCTTCAAGTGCACCAACCCTCCGGCCTCTGATGGCCACGCAGCCATCGGAACAGGCCTCTTCCGAACTCGCATCCAGCCGCACCAAAACGAGTTTGACCGACAGAAATCTCATTCTGTGACACTACAAGATATTCGTACACCTTGCATGATTACACTGAGTCCAGATTAACGTGCAGTAAAAATTTAAACTTGTACCCAGACGGAACAGCGCATCTTAACTTTAGAAGAGGCTATTAAAGCGCCGCAGGGACGTATCTCAACTTCTGATCTGCAGGCCGTTCATGTATAGCTGTTCGAGAAACCGCGCGGCATCTTCAAAGCGGCCGTCGCCGCTCCTGGTCGGCCCCAGAACTGCCTTCACCTGAACATCGAAGTCGGCATAGTGCTGCGTCGTAGCCCAGATGGAGAAGATCAGGTGATAGGGATCGCAACGACCGATCTTGCCGGCCTTCACCCAAGCCCGGATGACCTCCGCCTTCTCGTCGACCAGCTTTCGAAGGTCGTCCAGTTCCTCCACGATCAAGGGCGCGCCGCGGAGGATCTCGTTGGCGAAAAGTCGGCTCTCGCGCGGGAAATCACGCGCCATCTCCAGCTTTCGGCGGATATAGCTCTTTATCTCGACTTCCGGATTTCCTTCCGCGTCGAATTCACGCAAGGGATCGAGCCATGTATCCAGCACCCGATCGATCAGAGCGCGGTGCATCGCTTCCTTGGTTCGGAAGTAATAGAGCAGATTGGGTTTCGACATGCCGGCGACTTCGGCGATCTGGTCGATCGTTGCGCCCTTGAAGCCATGCATGGAGAAGACGTCCAGAGCAGCCTCCAGGATGACCTCTTCCTTCTCTTCCTGAATGCGTGTCCTGCGCTGGGTCTTTGCCGCTCTCGGTATCGCCATGTCACCCCTCATCGTCTGCCGGATCGGCAGAATTGCCTTTTGAAAAGGCACTGCGAACATAATATGCACTTATCGACGATTTTCTCTGATGTGACCGCTTTTTTCGTCTTGAGTGCAGCAACGGAAGCTGTAATGTTTACCAACCGGTCAAATTATCCGTCATGCAATTTGCAAACGCAACGCGGATTTTGCGAAAAAACAAGAAAAGCAAACCGGTGGGAACCAAGAGGCTGAAGCCGCGCTCTGCGGCGCGTCTCGACTTGTAAACTGAGGAGAATTTTCATGGCTGCACCGGGCCAGAACATGCGCGTCAATGCCGATCGTCTGTGGGACAGCCTCATGGACATGGCGAAAATCGGCCCCGGCATTGCCGGCGGCAACAATCGCCAGACATTGACGGACGCGGATGGCGAAGGCCGCAAGCTCTTCCAGTCATGGTGCGAGGCGGCCGGTCTCACGATGGGCGTCGACAAGATCGGCAACATGTTCATGACGCGCCCTGGCACGGACCCGGATGCCCTGCCGATCTATGTCGGCTCGCATCTCGACACCCAGCCGACAGGCGGCAAGTATGATGGCGTGCTCGGTGTTCTGGCCGGCCTCGAAGTCATCCGCTCGATGAACGACCTGAACATCAAGACGAAGCACCCCATCGTCGTCGTCAACTGGACGAACGAGGAAGGCGCGCGCTTTGCCCCTGCCATGCTCGCCTCCGGCGTCTTCGCCGGCATCCACTCGCTCGACTACGCTTATGACCGCAAGGACATGGAAGGCCTGCGCTTCGGCGACGAACTCGCCCGCATCGGCTGGATCGGCGACGAGGAAGTGGGCGCTAGGCAGATGCACGCTTACTTCGAATATCACATCGAACAGGGCCCCATTCTCGAAGCAGAGAACAAGCAGATTGGCGTCGTCACCCACTGTCAGGGCCTCTGGTGGCTCGAATTCACGCTGACCGGCCGAGAAGCTCATACGGGCTCGACGCCGATGAACATGCGCGTCAACGCAGGGCTTGCCATGGCCCGCATCATGGAGATGGTGCAGACGGTAGCCATGGAAAACCAGCCCGGCTGCGTCGCCGGCGTCGGCCAAGTGAAGTTCTCGCCCAATTCCCGCAACGTCCTTCCCGGCACGGTCGTATTCACGGTCGACCTCCGCTCGCCCGACCAGGCCAAGCTCGACGGCATGCGCGCCCGCATCGAGAAAGAAGCAGCAGCCATCGCGCAAGCGCTCGGCGTCGGCTGCTCGGTCGAGGCCGTCGGCCATTTCGACCCCGTCACCTTCGACCCCACCCTCGTCTCCGCCGTCCGCAAGGCGGCAGACGATCTTGGCTACAGCCACATGAACCTCATCTCGGGCGCCGGCCACGACGCCTGCTGGGCCGCCAAGGTCGCCCCCGCCACCATGGTCATGTGCCCCTGCGTCGGCGGGCTTTCGCACAACGAGGCGGAGGAGATTTCAAAGGAGTGGGCGGGCGCGGGCTGCGACGTGTTGCTGCGGGCCGTGGTGGAGACGGCGGGGATTGTGGAGTGAGCGGGTTCGCATTATCTTTGGTGGAGAATAAAACCCCGGAGAGTGAGCCATGTCGACATCGACAGACAATCTCGTTCTTGAAATGCTGCGCGCGATCCGCGCAACACAGGAAAAACACTCTCACGACCTCCTTGAGATCAAGGAGCGTATCGGGTTTGTCGAGCAACAATACGCCAGTATTTCGCGCCGCGTTGATCGAATCGACGAACGGCTGGACCGCGTTGAACGCAGGCTGGGGCTCATCGAAGCCTGAACAAATATATCGTTTTTCATGAATTCCGCTGCGCGCTCAACGTGCGCGGCTAAGCATCTGCGTCTGATAAAAACACCAAGGGAACAGCATCATGAGCAGCACAGTCATCAAGAACGGCACAATCGTTACGGCTGACCTGACCTACAAGGCAGATGTGAAGATCGAGCATGGGGTGATCGTCGAGATCGGCCCGAACCTCTCCGGTACCGAAGTGCTCGACGCGACCGGCTGCTATGTCATGCCGGGCGGCATCGATCCACACGTCCACCTCGAAATGCCCTTCATGGGCACCTATTCCTCGGACGACTTCGAAAGCGGCACGCGCGCCGGCCTCGCCGGCGGTACGACCATGGTGGTGGATTTCTGCCTGCCCGATCCCAATCAGTCGCTGCTTGACGCGCTGAAGCGCTGGGACAACAAGTCGACCCGCGCCAATGCCGACTATTCTTTCCACATGTCGATCACCTGGTGGGGCGAGCAGGTCTTCAACGAGATGGAGACCATCGTCAAGGAGAAGGGCATCAACACGTTCAAGCACTTCATGGCCTACAAGGGCGCGCTGATGGTGGATGACGACGAGATGTTCTCCTCCTTCCAGCGCTGCGCAGCCCTCGGCGCCCTGCCGCTGGTCCATGCCGAGAACGGCGACATCGTCGCGCAGATGCAGCAGAAATTGCTCGGCGAAGGCAATAACGGCCCCGAGGCCCACGCCTATTCCCGCCCCGCCTCCGTCGAGGGCGAAGCGACCAACCGCGCCATCATCATCGCCGACATGGCGGGCGTGCCCCTCTATGTCGTGCACACATCCTGCGAACAGGCCCATGAAGCCATCCGCCGCGCCCGCCAGAACGGCATGCGTGTGTATGGTGAGCCGCTGATCCAGCACCTGACGCTCGACGAGAGCGAATACGCGAACGCCGATTGGGACCATGCCGCCCGCCGCGTCATGTCGCCCCCCTTCCGCGACAAGAAGCATCAGGACAGCCTCTGGGCCGGCCTCGCCTCCGGCTCGCTGCAGGTGGTTGCGACCGACCACTGCGCCTTCACCACCGAGCAGAAGCGCTACGGGATCAACGATTTCACCAAGATCCCGAACGGCACCGGCGGGCTTGAAGACCGCCTGCCCATGCTCTGGACCTATGGCGTGGCGACCGGCCGCATCACCATGAACGAATTCGTCGCCGTCACCTCGACGAACATCGCCAAGATCCTCAACGTCTACCCGAAGAAGGGCGCGATCCTCGTCGGCGCCGATGCTGACATCGTCGTCTGGGACCCGAACCGCGAAAAGACGATCACCGCCGCCAGCCAGCAATCGGCCATCGACTACAACGTCTTCGAGGGCAAGACGGTCAAGGGCCTGCCCCGCTTCACGCTGACGCGCGGCTATGTCGCCGTCGAGGAATCCAGCATCAAGACCCGCGAAGGCCACGGCCAGTTCGTCACGCGTGAACCGTTCCCGGCGGTGTCGTCAGCGCTGTCGACCTGGAAGGAAGTGACCGCGCCGCGCAAGGTGCAGCGGACGGGGATACCGGCGAGCGGGGTGTGATTCAACGGATGGACGGCTTGCGCGCGCAGGACAGGACGGTTGGTATTCTCCACGGTATCTCGCAAGCGCGATTGCCGTGGCGTACCCCCCTCTGCCCTGCCGGGCATCTCCCCCTCAAGGGGGGAGATCGACGTGTCGCAAGCGCCTCGCCACAATTGCAGCTGCCCACCAATTTCATCAGTTCAGCGTTAGCGAAACGCCTCATGTTCAAAGAGGCGAGAAGCCAGCGCCTCCAGCCAATCTCCCCCCTTGAGGGGGAGATGTCCGGCAGGACAGAGGGGGGTGCCACGCCAGAAAGCGCAAAGCCAACCTCACCTCGGCACCACCCCATCCAGCTCCGGCAACAACACCACACTCTCCTGCTCGCGCGGGTCTGTCCGCGCGATGATGGCCGAGCACGGCTCTGTCCCGGTATTGACCGGCAGGTGCGGGACGCCGGCGGGGATGTAGAACATGTCGCCGGCCTTCGTGACGGTGGCGTTTTCGAGGTTCGCGCCCCAATAGGTCGTCGCCTCGCCGGAAAGCACATAGATCGCCGTCTCGTGCGCCTCGTGCAGATGCGCCTTGGCGCGGCCGCCGGGCGGAACGGTGAGCAGCATCATCGCGATGCCGGTCGAGCCGGTCGTCTCGGCCGAAATGCCCTCAATATAGGAAAAGCCCTGCTTGCCTTCATAGGCCTCCGCGGGACGAATGAGCTTGCATTCGGGGTCATTGCCGGATGACATAGGAGTAACCTCTAAAAGACCAAGAAGAAGGACCGAGAAGTCCGGGGAATATCATCGGCGCGACGTACAAAAGAGCGACAATCGCCAGCGCAGCGCCTCATAAAATACACTGGGTGAACATGGCAGAAAATCAGTCTTCCGTCGTTTCGGCAAAAAATCTGGGCCTGACCTTTCAGACGAATGACGGCCCCGTCAACGCGCTGACCGGGGTCAATCTCGATGTGCGCAAGGGCGACTTCGTGTCCTTCATCGGCCCGTCCGGCTGCGGCAAGACAACCTTCCTGCGCGTCATTGCCGATCTCGAACGCGCAACAGAAGGGCAGATCCTCGTCAATGGCACCACGCCGGAAGATGCGCGCAAGAACCGCTCCTACGGTTATGTTTTCCAGGCGGCAGCCCTCTATCCGTGGCGGACCATCGAAAAGAACATCGCCCTTCCCCTTGAAATCATGGGCTATTCCAAGGACGAACAGAAGAAGCGCATCGAGCATACACTGTCGCTCGTCAACCTCTCCGGCTTCGGCAAAAAATATCCCTGGCAGCTCTCTGGCGGCATGCAGCAGCGCGCCTCGATTGCCCGCGCTCTCGCCTTCGATGCCGACCTCCTCCTCATGGACGAGCCCTTCGGCGCGCTCGACGAAATCGTCCGCGACCACCTGAACCAGCAGCTTCTGGAACTCTGGGCCCGCACCAACAAGACGATCTGTTTCGTCACCCACTCGATCCCCGAGGCCGTCTATCTCTCGACCAAGATCGTCGTCATGAGCCCCCGCCCCGGCCGTGTCACCGATGTCATCGAATCGACGCTGCCAAAGGAACGCCCGCTCGACATCCGCGAAACGCCGGAATTTCTGGCCATTGCCCACCGCGTCCGCGAGGGGCTGAAGGCGGGGCATAGCTATGAGGAATAGGCCATGACGTTAGGAGCAATGGGACTTATCCTTGACATCATGGGTGCCGTTCTGATCGCTTTGGTGGTTCTGAACACGCGCGCCTCAGCAATAATAAAAAACTCCGCGGCCCATTTCGGCCTAAACAAAGACCTTTCTTTCGATCAAATTACACAGAGAAATGACACCATCGTCGGGATCATTTTGATCATTTCTGGATTCGCATACCAACTGGCTCAGTCGCTGGGGCTTTCACAAGCCTTGTTCCTTGAGATTTTCTTTTGGGTGCAGATACTTTCTTTTATTTCTTACATATTTTTCAGGAAGCATTTGGCGGCGTTTAACATGAGGTCCGCCGGAATGAGAACTCGGCAAGAAAATCCCAAGCAAGAGGACATAGCAAAGATTCTTGAGAATACGTTCGTGGGACGGTCCGCGTTTTCTTCCAAAGTCTGGCCCGTTCTCGCCGTCCTCGCCGTCATCATCGCGGCATGGTACGCCGCCGCCCTCGTCATGAACCACACGCTCGCCGTCGAAGAAGCAGCCCGAAAGGGCGAGGTTTTGACCTCTGGCGCGATGTGGCTGAAATCCTACGCGATGGACAAGCCGCTGCTGCCCGCCCCGCACCAGATCGTCACCGAAATCTGGAACTCCACGGCCACGATGAGCATCACATCGAAGCGCTCGCTGGTTTACCACGCCTGGATCACGCTTTCGGCCACGCTGCTCGGCTTTGGGCTCGGTACCGTGCTTGGCATCGCGCTGGCGGTCGGCATCGTGCACAACCTCGCCATGGACAAATCCATGATGCCCTGGGTCATCGCCAGCCAGACGATCCCGATCATGGCGATTGCGCCCATGCTGATCGTGGTGCTGAACGCCATCGGCATTTCAGGGCTCCTGCCCAAGGCGCTGATTTCCACTTACCTCTCCTTCTTCCCCGTCGTCGTGGGCATGGTGAAGGGGTTGCGGTCACCGGAAATCATCCAGCTGGATCTCATGCACACCTATTACGCCAGCCGCACACAGCTCTTCTGGAAGCTCCGCTTCCCCGCCGCCATTCCCTTCCTCTTCGCCTCGTTGAAGGTCGGCATCGCCATTTCGCTCATCGGGGCCATCGTCGGTGAATTGCCGACGGGCGCGGTCGCGGGGCTCGGCGCACGACTGCTCTCCGGCTCCTATTACGGCCAGACGATCCAGATCTGGGCGGCGCTCTTCGTCTCCTCCATCGTGGCCGGCCTCCTCGTCTTCATCGTCGGCGGCATCGAGCGTCTCGTCTACCGCATGATGGGCGCAAGACCGGAGGCCACGGCATGAGCGCACTTGTCGTCGTCATCCTCGCCCTCGCGATCTGGCTCGGAAGCTGGGCGCTCAACGAATATCTCGTCCGCCTCAAACCCGCCGGCCCCGCTGCCGAGCGGCAGATCGGTTTCATCGTGCCGGCCATCTTCGGCATTTGTCTCCTGGCGCTTTGGGAACTGCTCACGCGCGGCCTCGCCATCCCGGAAATCCTGCTTCCCGCGCCGAGCATCATCATCGAAGCAGCGCTCAACGCCCTGCCGATCATCGGCGTCGATGTCTGGCAGACGGTTTTCAAGGAAGTTCTGCCCGGCTATGCCATCGGCTGCGGCGCCGGTCTTCTCGCCGCATTCCTGATCGACCGTTCGCCTTTCCTCAAGGCAGGTCTCTTGCCGCTCGGAAATCTGGTCTCGGCGCTGCCCATCGTCGGTCTCGCGCCGATCATGATCATGTGGTTCGGCTTCGAATGGCCTTCGAAGGCAGCAATCATCGTCACGATGATCTTCTTCCCGATGCTGATCAACACGATCACTGGCCTTGCCGCCTCCGGCCAAATGGAACGCGACCTGATGCGCACCTATGCGGCGTCCTGGCCGCAGACCCTTCTGAAGCTGCGCCTGCCCGCCGCCTGGCCCTTCATCTTCAACGCGCTGAAGATCAACTCGACGCTCGCCATGATCGGCGCGATCGTAGCCGAATTCTTCGGCTCGCCGTCGGTCGGCATGGGGTTCCGCATCTCGACCGAAATGGGCCGCATGAACACGGCCATGGTCTGGGCGGAAATTCTCGCCGCGGCCATCGCGGGCTCGCTTTTCTACGGGATCGTCGCGCTGATCGAGCGCAAGGTCACGTTCTGGCATCCCTCTGTCCGTGGGGGGCAGAGGTAAAAGGCAGGCTCACCTGCCTCAATCAAGGTTCCGTCCGTGGTGGACGGGAGACACAAAAAGAGGGTTGAACAATGAAAAAGACAATTGCTTCGCTCATGCTCGGCACGGCGCTCGCCCTTTCCGGCGTTGCCGCTCACGCTGCCGATAAGGTCACGCTGCAGCTGAAATGGGTCACGCAGGCCCAGTTTGCCGGCTATTTCGTCGCCAAGGACAAGGGCTTCTACAAGGAAGAAGGCATCGACGTCGACATCAAGCCGGGCGGCCCGAACATCGCGCCGGAACAGGTGATCGCTGGCGGCGGTGCAGACGTGATCGTCGACTGGATGGGTGCTGCTCTTGCTGCCCGTGAAAAGGGCGTTCCGCTCGTCAACATCGCCCAGCCCTACCAGAACGCCGGTCTCGAAATCGTCTGCCCGAAGGATGGTCCGATCAAGAAGATCTCCGACTTCAAGGGCCACACGGTCGGCGTCTGGTTCTTCGGCAACGAAGTCCCCTTCTTCGCGCTCATGAACAAGGAAGGCATCTCCACCGAAGGCGGCCCGAACGGCGTCAAGGTTCTGCAGCAGAGCTTCGACGTGCAGCCGCTCATCCAGAAGCAGGCCGACTGCATCCACGTCATGACCTATAACGAACTCGGCCAGGCCATCGACGCCGGCTTCACGCTCGATAAGCTGACCGTGTTCAACTACACGGAAATGGGCGCCAACCTGCTCGAAGACGGCCTCTACGTTCTCGGCGACAAGCTGAAGGACGAGAAGTTCAAGGCCAGCATGGTCAAGTTCGTCCGCGCCTCGATGAAGGGCTGGGCCTACGCCAAGGCGCATCCGGAAGAAGCAGCCGGCATCGTTCTCGACAACGATTCCACCGGCGCGCAGACCAAGGAACACCAGGTCTACATGATGGGCGAAGTGGCCAAGCTCCTCGGCGATTCCACCGGCGTTCTGGACAAGGCCGCCTATGAGCGCACGGAAGCCGCCGTTCTGGCCCAGAAGATCATCACCAAGAAGCCGGAAGGCGCCTGGACGCATGAGATCACCGACGCAGCCCTGAAGAAGTAAGCGGCGCGAAGCTCGAAAATTGGTGCGCGGGCTGAAAGGCCCGCGCATTGACGTTTCCGGGTCGCAACGTGCGCTGCTGCCACCTTCTGGCAGTATTCAACATTGCGGACGATTGAGGTCAAACCCGCCTCGCGATACCAATCTCCTCGTCAACCCGTTGCGGGATGAAGGATCAAGCGAACGCATCTGGCGCTTCGTGAAATGCAGGCAGGCCGCACCTGACGAATGACAAGCTGCATTTCGTTCAAAACCGTTTGCTTCGCGAACGCGTAACGGACAAGAGGCCAGACGTAGTGTGGTTATTGCACTGCCGCAAAAGACTGGAATATCGCGACGGGTTATGTTGTATTAGGATTAATATCCAACGGGCCGACTCTCTTGTTATGAGAGCAGTTGATACCCACATGCCGCGAGATGGATTTCCAGCCTTTTCCGGACGCTGTCCGACCGTGATGGAAACATAGCATAATTTGATTGGTTATCTCGTTTTTTCAATGCTTACAAACTTAACCACTATACGTTATTCAACTTGCAAATGAGGGGCTTGTTGTCTGTAAGCGTTGCAGCGGACAACACAAAACGATGTCGCAGGCGTGCGCTCGAATGCGCACCGGCAGAGGGTTCGAAAAAGACATGACGACGAAGATTTCGAAAGCAAACTGGCTGCTTGCAACAGTGGCAATCCTGATGGCTGCACCCGCCCTTGCGGAAGATGCGCCTGCGAACACGGATGCAAAGCCGGTCATCAACGCGCCCTCCATCGTTGTCACCGCCGTCACCGAGCGCAAGCTGACTGATCGCGTCCTGACCTCCGGCACCATCCAGCCGGTCGAGGAAGTCTATGTCCAGCCGCTGGTCGAGGGCTTGTCCATCAAGACGCTGAAGGCCAATGTCGGCGACAAGGTGAAGGCGGGCGACGTGCTCGCCACGCTGATGGATGACACGCTGATCCTCCAGAAGAGCCAGCTGGAAGCCAACAGGGCGAAGGTGATCGCGGCAGGCGCACAGGCAGAAGCCCAGCGCCTTTCGGTCAAGACCAATCTGGACGAGGCCAACCGCCAGCTCGACCGCGGACAGGCGCTCGCCAAGACGGGCACGATAGCAGCTTCCAAGCTCGACCAGTTGCAGGCAGCAGCGACCTCCGCCGCAGCCTCGCTGAACTCCGCCGACCAGTCCATCAAGGCGAATGCCGCCGACATGAAGGTCATCGAGGCACAGATCGCCGATATCGACCTGAAGCTCTCCCGCACCGAGGTGAAGGCTCCGGTCGATGGCGTGATCTCCGCCCGCACCGCCAAGGTGGGTGCCATTGCCAGCGGCGCCGGCCAGCCGCTCTTCACGCTCATTCGCGACAACGCGCTGGAACTGAAGGCCGATCTTGCCGAAGAAGACGTGCTCAAGGTCGCAAAGGACCAGAAGGTAACGATTTCGCTCGCCGGCTCGGGCACCAAGATTGCAGGCACCGTGTTGAAGGTCGATCCGACCGTCAATGCCACGACGCGCCTCGGCTCGGTCGAGGTGAAGATCGACAATCCGGATGCCGTGCGTTCCGGCATGTATGCCCAGGCCGACATCATTGTCGCCGAGCGTACCGCGCCGTCGCTTCCGATCACGGCCGTGACCACGAACAGCGAGGCAACGACCGCCCGCATGGTGAAGGACGAAATCGTCAGCATCGTGCAGGTCGAAACCGGCATTCAGGACGGACAATATATCGAAATCCGCAAGGGGCTGCAGCCGGGCGACAAGGTCGTTGCCAAGGCTGGCGCCTATGTGCGCGATGGCGACCGCGTGAAGCCGGTCGACACGCTTCCTTCCGCGACGAATTGAGGGGCTTGAGGCAAAGATGAACTTTTCAGCCTGGTCGATCCGCAATCCTGTCGCGCCGCTTCTGGCCTTCTTCCTGCTCATGTTCATGGGCATTCAGGCTTTCAACAAGCTGCCCATCACGCGTTTCCCGAATATCGACGTGCCGGTGATCTCGGTGGCGGTGAGCCAGAGCGGCGCTGCGCCCTCGGAGCTTGAAAGCCAGGTCACCAAGATCATCGAAGATGCCGTCGCCGGCATTGCCGGTATCGACTACATCCAGTCGAACATCACCGATGGCCTCTCCAGCACAGCCGTCATCTTCAACATCGATGTGAAGACCAACCAGGCGCTCCAGGACGTCAAGGATGCGGTAGACCGTATCCGCAGCACCTTGCCCGCCTCCATCGACGACCCCAAGGTCTCGAAGATCGACGTGGAGGGCCAGGCGATCCAGACCTATGCGGTCTCCTCGCCCAACATGACGCTGGAAGAGCTCTCGTGGTTCGTTGACGATACCGTCAAGCGCGCGCTTCAGGGCTCCAAGGGCGTTGGCCGTATCGACCGCTTCGGCGGCGCGGACCGCGAGGTGCGTATCCAGCTCGACCCGCTGAAGATGAAGTCCTTCGGCGTTTCGGCGTCCGACGTGAACACCCAGCTTCGCCTGACTAACGCCGATCTCGGCGCGGGCCGCGGTCAGATCGCCGGGGGCGAGCAGACGATCCGGACGCTCGGCGACGCACGTTCGGTTGCGGCACTCGAACAGAAGACGATTGCGCTTCCGAATGGCCGCTTCGTCAAGCTCTCCGATCTCGGCACGATCACGGACACCTACAAGGAGCCGGTCTCCTTCTCGAATTTCGACGGAAACCCGGTTGTCACCTTCGCCGTGTTCCGCGCCAAAGGCGCCAGCGAAGTGACGGTCGCCGACGAGGTGCAAAAGGCACTCGACAAGGTCAAGGCAAAGAACCCCAATGTGAAGATCGAGCTGGTCAATGACAGCGTCTACTTCACCTATGGCAATTACGAAGCAGCCATCGACACGCTGATCGAGGGCGCAGCCCTTGCCATTATCGTCGTGTTCCTCTTCCTGCGGAACTGGCGCGCGACCCTGATTTCGGCCGTGGCGCTTCCGCTTTCCGCGATCCCGACCTTCTGGATCATGGACCTGATGGGCTTCTCGCTGAACCTCGTCAGCTTCCTCGCGCTGACGCTCGCGACCGGCATTCTCGTTGACGACGCCATCGTGGAAATCGAGAACATTGCCCGGCACATCCGTATGGGCAAGACTCCCTATCGCGCGGCCATCGAGGCAGCGGACGAAATCGGCCTCGCCGTGATCGCGACGACCTTCACGATCATCGCCGTCTTCGTCCCGGTTTCCTTCATGCCGGGTATCCCGGGCCAGTACTTCATCCAGTTCGGCCTGACGGTCGCCTTCTCGGTGTTCTTCTCGCTGATGGTGGCACGCCTCATCACCCCGATGATGGCCGCCTATCTGATGCGCTCCAAGGACAGCGTGCCGGATCATGATCACGACCACGATGGCACGATCATGAACGGCTACACCGGCCTCATCCGCGTGACGACCCGCTGGCGTTACACGACGCTTCTGGCGGCGATCGGCTTCCTCGTCGGTTCGGTCTACCTGCTGATGCAGGTTCCGGGCAGCTTCCTGCCGCCGGAAGATTCCGGCCGCGTAACGCTCTCTGTCGAGCTGCCGCCCAGCACCTCGCTGAACGAGACGAACCGGTCGACCAAGGCGATCTATGATAGGGTCAAGGACATCGAAGGTGTTCAGGACGTTTTCATCCTGGGCGGGTCCTCCCCCAAGGGCGATCTTTCGATCACCAAAGCAACCGTGACGCTGCTTCTGAAGCACAAGGAAGCCTCACTGGTAACGGCTCTGGTCAACGACCTTGGCGGCAAGCTGCCGATCATCGGCCCCTACCTGCCGAAGGTGACGCCGAAGGGTCGCGTTCGCCCGCAATGGGACATCGAAAAGGAAGTCTTCGCCAAGCTGGCGGACATTCCGGACGTGCGCCTGCTTCGCCTCAACGACCGCGGCGATCGCGACCTTTCTTTCAACATCCTCTCCTCCAACGAGGCCGATCTGAACAAGGCGGTCGCAATGCTGGAATCGCGCCTGCGCCAGGAATCGGTTCTGGCCAACGTCAGCTCGGAAGGCGCCCTGCCGCGCACCGAGTTGCGCATCATGCCGCATTCCGACCAGATCGCCCGTCTCGGTATCACCGTGCAGCAGATCGCTGAAGCCGTCCGTGTTGCAACGATCGGCGATGCGGATGCAGCGCTGCCGAAGATATCGCTCGATAACCGCCAGATACCGATCCGCGTCATGTTCAATCTCGACATGCGGCATGATCTCGCGGCGATCAAGGCGGTGCGGCTGCGCACGGCGTCCGGCGCGACGGTGCCGCTGGCCAGCGTTGCCGACGTGATCTTCTCGGAAGGCCCGAGCTCGATCAAGCGGCAAGACCGCAGCCGCGTCGTCACCATCGGCGCTGACCTGCCGAAGGGCGTCGCGCTCGACACCGCAACGGCCCGCTTCAAGGCGGCGGCTGCCGAGGTCAAGCTGCCGGCAAGCGTCCAGTTCCTCGAAAGCGGTGACGCCAAGGTGCAGGCGGAGATGGTCAAGGGCTTCGGCAACGCGATGCTGCTCGGCCTTCTCCTCGTCCTGATGGTCCTGATCCTGCTCTTCAAGGATGTCATCCAGCCCTTCACGATCCTGTTCTCGCTGCCGCTCGCCATCGGCGGCGTGGCAGCTGGCCTGATCATCACCGGCAATTCGCTTTCCATGCCCGTTCTCATCGGCATTCTCATGCTGATGGGCATTGTGACGAAGAACGCGATCCTGCTCGTCGATTTCGCGATCGAGATGATGCATCAGGGCAAGAACCGCATCGAGGCCATGATCGAGGCCGGCCGCAAGCGTGCAAGGCCCATTGTCATGACCTCGATTGCCATGTCGGCCGGCATGCTGCCCTCGGCACTTGGCGTCGGCGAAGGCGGCTCGTTCCGTTCGCCGATGGCGATTGCGGTGATCGGCGGCATCATCGTGTCGACCGTGCTGTCGCTGGTCGTCGTGCCGTCCTTCTTCCTCATCATGGACGACCTGTCGCGCCTTCTCGGCCGCATCTTCAGCCGCGTCATCGGCAAGAAGGAAGACGAGCCGGAGCCGATGAGCGCCGAGGAGCTCGGCGCCGCCGTTGCGGAGAACGGTCGCGCCGTGCAGACGCTCGATGAGCGGCTTGCGGCACTGGAAAACAAGGCCGACAAGGAAGCCTCCAGCCGTGCGGCGAGCAACATACGGGCGCTGCCGAACCTGGCGGCTGAGTAGCCGCCGCTTTATGAGAAGATTGCAAAATGGCCGGATGAAAATCCGGCCATTGTCGTTTTGGAGTTGATCGAAATCAAACAGGGCAGATGCAGAAAGCTGTATGAAACCTCCAAGGCAGCTTTCGGTGGCCGGGTTGAAGAGACACGAGTTGTTGCATCAACCCCCGATGGCTGTCCTGAGGGACGATGAATGTGACGTCCCATCAGGCCGGGGGATTGAACTGTGATCAAGGTCTTGAAATTGAACGTTCGCGAAAAAGAGATTCTTCTGCGATCCTATTTCCTGAGCGAACTTCCGTCCGCTACGGCCCTGAAGATTGTCGACCATGTGACCGTGGCAAGCCACGAGGCGCGTGATCCGATCTTCAAGCAGGGCGAAAAGGCGGATTACTTCTATACCGTTCTGACCGGCTTCGTCCGCGTCTTCAGGTTGAGCAAGGACGGCCGCGAGGCTGATATCGGCATCTACGGGCCGGGCGAAACCTTCGCCGAGGGTGTGATGTTTAATGGCGGCACGCATCGCTTTTGCGCACAGACGGCCGAGGCAGTGACGCTGGCGCGCTACGAGGTCGACAAGCTCAAGCAGTTTGCCTCCCAGGACCCGGCGATCGGGATCGCGCTGATGGCTTCGCTGTCACGCAATCTCGACCAGGCTCTGGAATGCGTCGCCGATGACCGGCTGCACACCGCACCGCAGCGCGTCGCCAACTTCATCCTGCAGAACTGCCCGGAGAATGCGAGCTCCGCCCGCTTCCGGCTGCCATTCCAGAAGAGCCTGCTCGCTGGCAAGCTGGGCCTTGCGCCCGAAGCCCTGTCACGCGCCTTCTCGGCGCTAAAGTCGGCAGGCGTCAGCGTCCACGGCCGCATCATCGAGATCGGCGACGTCAACGCTCTGAGGAATTTCTAAGTCTCAAAGTTTCCACGGGGGTGGACGGGGCGGTTCGATTCTTTCGAAAGAAAGAGCGAGCCGCCCCAATTCTTTTCGAGAGTCCCTGGCCTGCGTGCGCAGTTCAGAGCCCGCCCTGAACCTTCAGAAAATCAACGATGGCACCGACCCCCTCGCCCCGCTTCATGTTGGAGAACACGAAGGGGCGTCCTGCCCGCTGCTTCGTCGCATCGCGCTCCATCACGCCGAGATCGACATCGACATGCGGCGCAAGATCAGCCTTGTTGATGACCAGCAGATCCGAACGCGTGATTCCCGGCCCGCCCTTGCGCGGGATCTCTTCGCCCTGGCAGACGGAAATGACATAGATCGTGATATCGGCCAGATCCGGGGAAAAGGTCGCCGCGAGATTATCGCCGCCCGATTCGATGAACACGACATCAAGATCGGGGAAGCGCTGGTTCAGCCCCGAAATCGCCTGCAGATTGATGGACGCGTCCTCGCGGATCGCCGTATGCGGACAGCCGCCCGTCTCGACCCCGACGATACGGTCAGATGTCAGAGCCTGCATCCGCACCAGCGCATCGGCATCTTCGCGCGTGTAGATGTCGTTGGTGACCACGGCGACGGAATAGTCCCCGCGCATCGCCTTGCAAAGCTCCGCCGTCAGCGCCGTCTTGCCGGACCCGACAGGGCCGCCAATGCCCACTCTCAAGGGGCCGTTCTGCGATTTCATGGGATGTATCTCCAGTTATCCAACGCGATCAGGAGCGGAAAAGCCGCGTCGTCTGCGTCTCATGTTTCAACGAGGAAATTTCGGCCATGAAGGCGGCCGAGCCAAGGTCGTCTTCCGTGCAATCGATGAGCTCGGCGGCGAGCGAAGCGACCTGATCCTCGAACGAGGCGAGCAGCCCGACACCCTCCCGCTGCCCGATCACGCCGCAGCGAATGGCAACCGAGACAAGCTGGCTGAGATTGGCGTGAAGATAGGCGGCAAGACCAGCTTCCAGCCCTGTCTCATGCGCGCCCGCAATCGCACCGGCCGCCACGGGATAGGCAACTCGTCCATCGGCGCGCGCGCGCACTTCCGTGAGCACCGGATGCGGCCAGTCGCGCGCGGCATCGACAAAAGCGGTGCCCAGCGACACGGTCTCGGAAAGCCGTTCGGCGGAGCCGGCAAGCGCCAGCGCCAGATCGTTGATCTCGGCAAGCCCGGCCTCGCCACAGGCGCGATAGCTCAGCGAAAAGAAGATCGCATCCGTCTTCATCGCGCCATGGGTCATCAGTCCGTCGAGCCAGGCATGCAGGCTCGCCCGGTCCCGGATACGGCCGTCGGCAATCGCCCGCTCGAGCCCGCCGGAATAGGCAAAGGCCCCGATCGGGAAAGCCGGCGACAGCCACGTCATCAGGCGGATCAGCGCCGTCGTGTGACGGCGTTCAGTGGTGGTGATGGCCATGTGCATGTCCATGCCCTCCGGAATGATAGGCGCCGCGCACCGGCTGGAAAGGCTCGCGGACATGGCGGACCGTCGCACCCAACCCGTTCAGCATGTCCTCGATAACGTGATCGCGCAGGATGAGGATGCGTCCCTCCTCCACTTGCGCGGCGAGATGTCGATTGCCCAGATGCCAGGCAAGTTCGATCAGATGGAGCCGGTCGCGCGCGACGATTTCGATGAGATCCTCTTGCGCAGCAACGATTCTGAGACAGGTCCCGTCATCCAGCGACAGCAGGTCGCCATCGGCCAGCATGACCGTTTCCTTCAGATCCAGCATGACCATGCCGCCGGCTTGCGGATGCAGCAGCTTGCGCCGCAAATGCCGCCCGTCATGGGGCAGCACCACCGTATCAAATGGCTCAGAATGCGGCTCGCCAGGAGCCAGAACCGAGATCGCGCGTAACATGGAAACCCTTCCGCAAACGCGTGAAATCAAATCCGTTTCCTTGCCGAAAGGCAAGCCGTCTCAAGCCGCAACATGACAAAAATGTTGCACTGCACGCATATCGGCGGATTACAAAATGTCCACCTTGGCCGGTTCTATGATTTCGATCTTCCGATCCGCCACCATATCCTTGGTCGCCTCGCGGTAGACGAGCATGTGCGGGGCAGAAAAGTGCACTTTCAAATGGTCGCGGCTTTCCCAACGCTCGACAAAAACCAGCGTATCAGGCTCCCCTTCCCGCCGGTGAAGATCGTAGGAAATGTTGCCCTGTTCGGCGCGCGTACCGATCAGGCAGGGCGCAGCCGCAGCGACAAATGCCTCTACAGTGCCGGGCTTCAGGGTGACGGTCGCAATTACGTAAATCATGGCAGCTCCTCGGTTTCATCCTCGAAAGCTTCAGTGGTAGGAGATCAGTGGCGCGTCAACGCCATGGAGCCGCCGGCCGCGATCAGCGCACCACCGACGAGGCGGTTGAGGTTCACGAAGACGCGGGTGGACTTGATGAACCGGCCCAGCACAGCACCCGCCGCCGCATAAAGCGCAACCGCCAGAACTTCCAGCACGAGGAAGGCACCGCCCATCTGCAGAAGCTGCGACCAGGCTGGCATCGCGGGATCGAGAAATTGCGGGAAGAATGCTGTGAAGATCGCAATCGCCTTCGGATTGGCAATCGCCATCGTGAAGTCCCGTCGCATCAGCGCCTTGAGCGCGAGATCAGCGGACTGCATCTCGGCAAACTGTCTTGCCTTCAGCAGCAACTGAAATCCGGTATAGACGAGATAGATGGCGCCGGCGATCTTGATGATCAGAAACGCCTCGGCCGAGGCTGCCAGCACAGCGCCCAGCCCCAACACTGTGACACCAATCAATGCCGCGAAAGCCGGGATACGCCCGAGTCCGCCAAGACAGGCGGTGCCGAAACCCAGCCGCGCGGCATTGGAAAAGGCGAGCATGTTGTTCGGCCCCGGCGCGCAGTTCAACGCAAAACAGGCGGGAATGAAAAGTGCCCAGGCGATCATGAAATTCCCCTCGAATGATCCATTACTGCCGCTGTTCGCGACCATGCCAAATCCTGACGACGATCAACAAATCCTTTGCCTCGTCCAGCCGGTAACGCAAGACATACGAACCGCTTCCGAAAGGAATCGACAATTGACGGTCTCCGGCGCGTTCACGCACTACAACGCCGATGTAAGGATTTTCCTGAAGTCGAACCAGCGCCTGATCGATCGCTAAAATCGCCTTCTGCGCGGCCAACTTGTTGCTTCCCACCAAAAAACTGTAAAGTCGATCAACATCGTGATCGGCCTCTGGCAGGAACCGTACCCTCACGAAGAACCGGCCTTTCGCCCTGCCTCGTCAGCAAGCGCTTGCAGCTTGGCGCTCATATCCTCAAGCGAGATCGATTCACCCGTCTCAAGATACCTGGCCCACCGCCGGTCATCCTCGGCAAATTCCTCGGCCAAGCGCTCGGCCTCCTCGGCATGTTGCCGAAGAACGGTCTCCGCCAATTCGGACACGGTTGAGCCATCGCGTTCCGCAATGACGGAAAGACGCTCGGTCAATTCGCGGTCGATGGCTAGGTGTTCCTTTGCGCTCATGAACAGATCATAGCACACGGCTTGCCCGCCCCAAAAGCCCCATGAAAACACGGAACCCCGCAGCCTTATCGGCAGATCGGCCCGGAAACGGCAAAGGCCGACACACCCCTTGATGTACCGGCCCTTGCATAACGTTCGTCAGATAGCAGGTCCCCACAAACCTCCCTCGAGAAGGCTCGGCGGCCTCGCACCCGCCCGCAGGTAATCAGGCAGCCTGCTTGCGACGCAGCGCTTCCAGGATGTTCTGCGGCGAGGAAACGCCATAGGGATCGGTTTCGCAATTGTCCGAGAAGCCTTCTTCTTCGAACCACTGTTCCACCACGCCATTGTTGATCACGGCAGCATAGCGCCAGGAGCGCAGGCCGAAGCCGAGATTGTCCTTGCGCACCAGCATGCCCATCTTGCGGGTGAACTCGCCCGAACCATCCGGAATGAGCTTGACATTTGTGAGGCCCTGCGACTTGCCCCAGGCATTCATCACAAAGGCGTCGTTGACGGAGATGCAGTAGATCTCGTCGATGCCCTCTGCCTGGAATTCGGAATAGAGCTTTTCGAAATCCGGCAGCTGGTAGGTCGAGCAGGTCGGGGTGAAAGCGCCCGGCAGCGAGAAGAGGACGACGCGCTTGCCGCCGAAATAGTCTGCGGAGGTGACATCCTGCCAACGGAAGGGATTGGGACCGCCGATCGATTCATCGCGAACGCGCGTGCGGAAAGTAACGTCAGGCACCTTGCGGCTAGTGAGCATGGATCGTCTCCTTCAAAAATGATCGCGCCCCGCCAAAGTCCCGGCAGAGCGATAATTATTATAGATAATCATCTTTTAGGGTGCAGTGCAGCATGGAAGACGGATTTTCACAGCCACGCATGGGAGCTATTCGTTGAACGCATAGCACGGAACCGAAATGCCCGCCGACACCTTGAAAAGTCTCGGCGGGAATCTTCGTGAAGCTCAAAACAGGAAGTACCGCTGCGCCATCGGCAGAACCGTCGCCGGCTCACATGTCAGCAGAACGCCGTCGGCCCGCACTTCATAGGTCTCCGGATCCACCTCGATATGCGGCATGGCTGCATTGTGGATCATCGAGGCCTTGGTGAGCCCGCCGCGGGTGTTCTTCACCGCGATCATGTTCTTGGCCGTGCCGAGCTTGTTCTTCAGGCCACCATCCAGCGCTGCCTGCGAAACAAAGGTAACGGAGGAGTTCGTCAGCGCCTTGCCATAGGCGCCGAACATCGGGCGGTAATGCACCGGTTGCGGCGTCGGGATCGAGGCGTTCGGATCGCCCATCGGGGCTGCAGCAATCATGCCGCCGATGAGGACCATGTCCGGCTTCACGCCGAAGAAGGCCGGGTTCCAGATCACGAGGTCGGCGCGCTTGCCGATCTCGATGGAGCCGATCTCATGCGCCAGACCATGGGCGAGTGCCGGGTTGATCGTGTATTTGGCGATGTAGCGCTTGACGCGGAAATTGTCGTTGTCGCCGGTCTCTTCCGGCAGGGCTCCGCGCTGACGCTTCATCTTGTCGGCCGTCTGCCAGGTGCGGATGGCGACTTCGCCGACGCGGCCCATGGCCTGGCTGTCGGAGGAAATGATCGAAAACGCGCCGATATCGTGCAGGATATCTTCCGCCGCGATTGTTTCCTTGCGGATGCGGCTTTCGGCGAAGGCAATGTCTTCCGGGATCGAGGCCGACAGGTGATGGCAGACCATTAGCATGTCGAGATGCTCGGCAATCGTGTTGACCGTGTAGGGCCGCGTCGGGTTGGTCGAGGACGGGATGACGTTCGGTTGGCCGCATATCTTGATGATGTCGGGCGCATGGCCGCCGCCCGCGCCTTCCGTGTGGAAGGCATGGATGGTGCGGCCCTTGATCGCCGAAATCGTGTCTTCCACGAAGCCGGACTCGTTGAGCGTATCCGTGTGGATCATCACCTGCACGTCATATTCGTCGGCCACCGACAGGCAGCAATCGATAGCGCCCGGCGTCGTGCCCCAGTCCTCATGCAGCTTGAGCGACGAGGCGCCGGCGAGCACCATTTCCTCAAGTGCGCCGGGCAGCGAAGCATTGCCCTTGCCGGCAAAGGCAAGGTTCATCGGGAAGGCATCGGCCGCCTCGATCATGCGGGCGATGTGCCACGGGCCGGGCGTGCAGGTGGTGGCAAGCGTGCCATGCGCCGGCCCCGTGCCGCCGCCGAGCATGCAGGTGAGGCCGCTCATCAGCGCCTCTTCGATCTGCTGCGGGCAGATGAAGTGAATGTGGCTATCCATGCCGCCGGCGGTGATGATCTTGCCCTCGCCGGCAATCGCTTCCGTGCCGGGACCAACGATGATGTTGACACCCGGCTGCGTATCCGGGTTGCCGGCCTTGCCGATGGCAGCAATGCGGCCATCCTTCAGGCCGATATCGGCCTTGTAGATGCCGGAATGGTCGACAATCAGCGCATTGGTGATGACGGTATCGACCGCACCCGCCGCGCGCGTGACCTGGCTTTGCCCCATGCCGTCGCGGATGACCTTGCCGCCGCCGAACTTCACTTCGGAGCCATAAGTGGTGAAATCCTTCTCCACCTCGATGAAGAGTTCCGTGTCGGCAAGGCGTACCTTGTCGCCGGTGGTCGGGCCAAACATGCCGGCATAGGCCGCGCGGGACATTTTGTAAGACATGAGCCGTAAACTCCTGATCCGGTTATGCGAGTTTCGTTTCTGTGATCCGCTTGACGAGGCCGCTCGCCTCCAGCGGTTCGAGATATTGTCGTTCGGCATCCCAGGGATGCCCGTCCCAACCCTGATGCGAGAAGCCGGCAAGGCCGATCTGGTCGCCGGGGCCGAGGTGGTCCTCTATCAGATCGGCAATTGCCACCAGCCCGGTCGAGGGCACGACGTAAGGGGCCGGAGAAAAAGCGGAAAGCGCCCTATCCAGCCGATCATGAACCTCGCGCGGAATGACCCGAAAAGCCTTGTCTTCATTCTCTGCAAAGACCCGGAAACCGCCGGTATAATCGTCGCAGAAATCGTCAAGCTCCGGATGGCCGATGGAGAGAGGCACGCGCATCTCGGTAAATTTCGCCGGATCGCGCACGCACCAGATCGCCTGTGCCGCTCTCACCGAAGGGTGCTCGCGCCATTGCGGCTCTTCCAGCATCTTCTTCCCCGGCCGGCCGGTGTTGCAGACCACGACGATATCCGTGCGCGCGGCGTCCTCGCCTGCAGAGCGGCAGTCGTTGAAGCGCATCACCGCATGCGCGTCGGAAATCGCCGCCCGCGCCTGCGGTCCGATATCGCCATTGCCGACCACCATGAAGAGGCGCCCCATCTTACTGATCGCCCTCTTCCATCAGCGACTTCAGATCAGCGATCCGCTTCTTCGTCAGCTCTTCCTGGCAACCGGCGACCAGCATCGGTTCCATGGACCCGCCCCGGGCGCCGAAGCCGATGCCTTCGCAATGGCCGTCGCGGTAATCGATCCACGCGCGCTGAGCCTTCTTGAGCGCCGCCACCGCGCCCTTCAGATTGGGCTGGTCGGCGTAACTGTCGTCCTGCTTCTTCGTATAGGCAACGGCCTTCTTGTAGATGGCGTTCAACTCGTCATCCGCCTTCTGGAAATCGTCCCAGGCGCAGATATTCATTTCGGCCTGCGTCCCTTCCGGATTGCACTTCATCTCGTCGTCGGCAAAGGCGGACGACGCCAGAAGAAGGGCGAAAGGAGCAAGGCACAGTGCAAGCGGTTTCATGATCAATTCGATCCTTCCGATTCCGCATCTGCAGCTGCTGCACGTCCGTCTTCGAGCAGAGAACGCAGCTCCTCGGTCCGTTGCTGGGTGAGCTCGGCCCGGCAGCTGGCAATCTCGGCTGATTGCATGGAACCGCCGTCAGCTGTCGGTTCACCGCACTTACGGTCACGCTTCCTGATCCACTCCCGCTGCGCCTTCTTCAGGATGGCAACGGCGCTTTCATCATCCGACTGTGGATCGGTCTTGGAATCCTCGGACCTCGCAAAGGCCATGGCCTCGCGGTAGACGGCATTCAACTCGTCATCGGCCTTCTGCAGATCATCTGACGAGCACGCGTTTATCTCCATCTGCGTGCCGTCGGGATTGCATTCGATCTCGTCATCGGCCAGCGCCGACGTGGCCCACAGAAGCATCAGCGGCGCGAGAACCGGAAGCAACTTTCTCATGCACATGATCACAGCTTGCCCATGACGTCCTGCCGGAAGCCATAAATCTCGCGGTTGCCTTCCATCGGGATCAGATTGACGCTGCGCGTCTGCCCCGGCTCGAAGCGAACGGCGGTGCCTGCCGGAATATCGAGACGCAGGCCGCGTGCCTTCTCGCGGTCGAATTTCAGGCCCGGATTGGTCTCGTAAAAATGATAATGCGAACCAACCTGCACGGGCCGGTCACCGGCGTTGGACACGTCAATGGTGATCACCGGAAGACCGGCATTGAGTTCGATTTCGCCTTTGGCGGCAATGATTTCGCCCGGAATCATGAATCTCTCTCCAAAGCAGTTCCAGCAAAAGTGCAGCGCGGTTATGCGTCCGGAATTGCGTAAACAAAAAATCTCTTAACGGATCGGTTCATGCACGGTCACAAGCTTCGTCCCATCGGGGAACGTCGCCTCGATCTGCACGTCGTGGATCATCTCGGCCACGCCTTCCATGACCTGCTCGCGGCTGATCACATGCGCGCCGGCTTCCATCAGCTCGGACACGGGACGACCATCGCGCGCTCCTTCGACGACAAAGTCGGTGATGAGCGCGATCGCCTCTGGATGGTTGAGCTTCACGCCCCGTTCCAGCCGGCGGCGCGCGACCATGGCGGCCATGGAAATCAGCAGCTTGTCTTTTTCTCGTGGGGTCAGGTTCATGGGGAATCCGCTGTATTGAAGAAACTCAAGTATTCCAGACTTTCGGCAAGGCCGCGCCATTGCGCAAGAGCGAAATGACCGGGGTCAGAATTTTTCTAAGATGCTGTCCGTCGGCGGCAGCAACCCGCACGATCAACTTGCCATCCCATTGACTCGCACCAGCATCGGCCTCGCCAAGAACTGCCCTAATTTTAGGCAGGAGCGCCTCACCCGCAGGGCCGCAATAAAGCAGCGTCGCGAAAGCGAGATTGCCCGCGAGCACCGGCGCGAGACCAGCAATGTCATTCACCGCGCCATCAAGCCGCGCGTCTTCCGCATGAATCAGACGCCCCGCACGGCGAATGCGCCAGCGGTCGCGAAAGAGGCCGGTATTGACCAGTTCGCCCATGGCCGTGCGGCCAAGGATCACCGCTTCCACGCCTACAAATTCGGCGTCACCTGCCAGATCCACGTCGAGCCGGCGGTTCAGATGGCCATAGTCGAACAGGATCGTTTCCTGCGGCAACCAGGAGAGCCGCGCCCCCTCGCCTGCCCTGAGTACGGCCTCCACTTCGGCCGCCCCTTCGCTTGCCTTGTAGACCTTCTCGCAGGCCTGCGTGGTGACGGTCACGTCGGTATTGGCTTCCGCCTCGACGGCCCAGGAAATACGATCGCCGCCGGTCAAGCCACCGGACGTGTTGATCAGCACCGCTTCCAGCGTGTCGTCGAACGTATCGGGAAGCCTGATTTTTGCGCAGCCTTCCTGAAACAGCGTCTCGATCCGGCTCTTGCCGCCCGAGCGCTTGACGGAAAGCCTACCGCTTCCCTTGGCTCTTTGCGGCCGGCCAATCACCGCTTCCTGCACGCTCATTTCCGATACTTCCTGCTGCTCATTTCCGATCGGCCGGAGCATCTCTCCGGGCCTCGCCCACGAAAAAGCAAGAACCGGACCAGACAGCAGAAAGGCATGCGCAACTCACTATATTTCGCGAGTGATCACACCGTCAGGTGCCGCCGCGCCTCCTGCGTGTCGAGCGTTTCGGCCAGCCCCTCGTGAACGATCTCGCCGCGATCCATGATATACACATAGTCCGCCAGTTCGCGGCAGAAATCGAGATACTGTTCCACAAGCAGAATGGCCATGCCGGTGGAATCGCGCAGGTATTTCAGCGCCCGGCCGATATCCTTGATGATCGAAGGCTGGATGCCCTCGGTCGGCTCGTCCAGCACGATGATCTTCGGCCGTGTCACCAGCGCCCGCCCGATGGCGAGCTGCTGCTGCTGCCCGCCCGAAAGGTCGCCGCCGCGCCGCGACAGCATGGATTGCAGCACCGGAAACAGGCTGAAAATGTCGTCCGGAATATTCCGATCGGCCCGCTTGAGCGGCGCATAGCCGGTCTCGAGGTTTTCCTTCACGGTGAGCAGCGGAAAGATCTCGCGCCCCTGCGGCACATAGCCGATGCCGGTCTTGGCGCGCTGATAAGGTGGCAACCCGTTCAGCACCTTGCCCTGAAAGGCGATCTCGCCGCCCGACAGCGGATGTTGCCCGGTCACGGCGCGAAGCAGAGACGACTTGCCCACCCCGTTGCGCCCGAGCACGCAGGTGATCTTCCCCATCTCGGCCTTGAGCGACACGCCGCGAAGCGCTTGAGCTGCGCCATAATGAAGGTTTGCGTTTTCAACGGTCAGCATGTCATCGCCCCAGATAATTCTCGATCACCTTCGGATCGTTCGACACGAAATCGATCGACCCTTCGGCCAGCACCGACCCTTCGGCCAGACACGTCACCTTGACGCCGAGGTCACGGATGAAGCCCATGTCGTGTTCGACCACGACGACCGAGCGGGTCTTGGCGATTTCGCGCAGCAGGATGGCGGTTTCCGCCGTCTCTGCATCCGTCATGCCGGCCACCGGCTCGTCGACGAGAAGCAGCTGCGGCTCCTGCGCCAGCAACATGCCGATCTCGAGCCACTGCTTCTGTCCATGCGAGAGGTTGGCACCGAAATCGTCCTTGCGATGCGTGAGCCGGACGGTCGCAAGAATTTCCTCGATGCGGTCCTTGTCTTCGCCCGAAAGGTTGTAGAACAGCGTGCCGAAAACGCCGCGCTTGCGGTTCAGCGCCAGTTCCAGATTGTCCCAGACCGTGTGGCTCTCGAATACGGTCGGCTTCTGGAATTTGCGGCCAATGCCTAGCTGCGCGATATCCGCCTCGTCCTTCGTCGTCAGGTCCACCGTACCGTTGAAGAAGACTTCGCCACTGTCGGGCCGGGTCTTGCCGGTGATGATGTCCATCATCGTCGTCTTGCCCGCCCCGTTCGGGCCGATGATGGCGCGAAGCTCGCCGGGTTCGACCACGAAGGACAGCGAGTTCAAAGCCTTGAACCCGTCGAAGGACACCGAGACGCCGTCGAGATAGAGAAGGCTGTTCGGCTTGTAGGTCTTCATGTCGCTCATTGGGCGGCCTCCGCCTGTTCCGCGCCCGTGGCTTCAGCGGGCTTGTCTGCGCCTGCAGCCTTCGCTTTGCGCTTGGCCATAAACTCCGCAACCGTGCCGACGATCCCCTTGGGCAGGAAGAGCGTAACGGCGACGAAGAGTGCGCCGAGCGCGAAGAGCCAGAACTCCGGCCATATGCCCGTGAAGATCGTCTTGCCGCCATTGACGAGGATGGCGCCCAGGATCGGCCCGATCAGCGTGCCGCGCCCGCCGACCGCCGTCCAGATGACGACTTCGATGGAGTTGCCCGGCGCGAATTCGCCCGGATTGATGATGCCGACCTGCGGCACGTAAAGCGCGCCGGCCACGCCCGCCATCATCGCCGAAACGACGAAGGTGAACAGCTTGTAGTTTTCGACGCGATAGCCGAGGAAGCGCGTCCGGCTTTCCGCATCGCGAATACCAACCAACACCTTGCCGGCCTTGGAGCGCACGATGCCCGAGGCAATCAGCAGCGCCAGCGCCAGCGCAATGGCCGAGGCCGCGAAGAGAACGGCGCGGGTCGAGTCGGCCTGCACTTCGAAGCCGATGATGTCCTTGAAGTCGGTCAGACCGTTATTGCCGCCGAAGCCCATGTCGTTGCGGAAGAAGGCGAGCATCAGCGCATAGGTCATGGCCTGGGTGATGATGGAGAGGTACACGCCGTTCACGCGCGAGCGGAAGGCAAACCAGCCGAAGATGAAGGCGAGCAGACCGGGCACGAAGAGCACCATGATGCAGGCAAACCAGAACATGTCGAAGCCATGCCAGAACCAGGGCAGAGACTTCCAGTTCAGGAACACCATGAAGTCGGGCAGGACCGGGTCGCCATAGGACCCGCGCGAGCCGATCTGGCGCATGAGATACATGCCCATCGCATAGCCCCCCAGCGCGAAAAAGGCGCCGTGGCCGAGCGAAAGGATGCCGCAGAAGCCCCAGACGAGATCGAGCGCCAGCGCCAGCAGGGCATAGTTCAGATACTTGCCGAAGAGCTGCATGACATAGGTCGGGATCTGCAGCGGGTTCGACGCCGAGAGCGACAGGTTCAGCACCGGAACGATGACGGCTATGGCCAGCAGCGCGAGGATCGCGAAAGAGACGCGACGGTCGAGCGACTTGAGGAGGAAGGAGGTGATCATGCTTCCACCGCCCTTCCCTTGAGCGCGAAGAGGCCGCGCGGTCTTTTCTGGATGAAGAGAATGATGAGCACGAGAACGATGATCTTTCCGAGCACTGCGCCCGCGTAAGGTTCAAGGAACTTGTTGACGATGCCGAGGGACAGCGCGCCCACCAGCGTCCCCCACAGATTGCCGACGCCGCCGAACACCACGACCATGAAGCTGTCGATGATGTAGCCCTGGCCGAGGTTCGGTGAGACGTTGTCGATCTGCGAAAGCGCCACACCGGCGATGCCCGCAATGCCGGAGCCGAGCGCAAAGGTCATGGCGTCGACCCAAGGGGTGCGAATGCCCATGGAGGAGGCCATGCGGCGGTTCTGCGTGACGGCGCGCATCTGCAGGCCGATCGGCGACCGCTTGAGCAGCGTGAGCAGGGCGAAGAAGACGCCGAGCGTGAAGATGACGATCCACATGCGGTTCCAGGTGATCGTCAGTCCGCCGAGTTCGAAGGCGCCGGACATCCAGGACGGATTGCCGACTTCACGGTTGTTCGCACCGAAGATGGAGCGGACAGCCTGTTGCAGGATCAGCGAAATGCCCCATGTGGCCAGCAGCGTTTCGAGCGGACGACCATAGAGATGGCGGATCACGAGGCGCTCGATGGCAAGCCCGACGAGGGCCGCAACGAGGAAGGCGATCGGCAGCGCAATCGCCAGCGACCAGTCGAACAGCCCCGGCGCATTCTGGCGAATGACCTCCTGCACGACATAGGTCGAATAGGCGCCCAGCATGACCATTTCGCCATGCGCCATGTTGATGATGCCCATGACGCCGAAAGTGATGGCAAGCCCGATGGCCGCGAGAAGCAGGACCGAGCTCAACGAAATGCCGTACCAGACATATTGCGTAGCGTTCCAGAGTTCGAGCGAACTGTTGATGGAGGCAATGGCCGATGTGACCTGTGGCTTCAGGCTGTCATCCACGGTGCCGGCAATCGAGGAGAGAAGCGACAGCGAATCCTGCCCGCCGATCGCACGGATCTCGGCAATCGCCTTCGACTTTTCATCGGGACCGAGATTGGAAAGCAGCACGGAGGCAGCGCGCGCCTGCGTCATTGCCTTCTTCACTTCGCCATCGGTTTCCTTGGCAAGTGCGGCGTCGAGCGCGGGAACAGCTTCGCCATTGGGGGATTTGAGAATGGTCTGCGCAGCGGTGAGCCGCACGGCGCGGTCATTCGACTGCAGCGTCAACCCGCCCAGCGCATCGCGGATAGCGCGGCGCAGGCTGTTGTTGACCTTGATCTTGTCGATGGCGGCCTTCTGCTCTTCGCCGACGGGCTTCTGCGTCAGCGGATCGATGAGCTTGAACTTGGAGCCGGATTTCTCGACGATGAAGACCTGTTTGTCGGCCTTGCGGAAATAGAGTTCGCCGTCTCCCAGCGCCTGAAGCGCGGGAACGACTGCGGCATCGCCGGTTGCGGCGAGTGCGTTGACGGCATCTTCAATGGTCTTGAAATTGTCGGAGGCGAGCGCGTTGACCATCGCGCTGGTCGCTTCGGCGGCGCGGGCCGCGGTCATGGCGCCCGGCATGGCGACGAACAAGGCCAGGATGAGAGCGCCGAGGAATGTCTGGATCGCTTTGAACATGGGCCTCAATCGATTTCAGGTCGTGTCACGAGGAAAGAGACGGGCGCATGAAGCGCCCGCCTCCCGTTTGGTAGCTGATCAGGCGCCCTTGCCGCCGCACTTGCCGGTCTTGACGTTGAAGTTGCCGCAAGACAGCGGCTTGCGCCAATCCGAGATCAGGTCCTTGGAGTCCGGGAGATAGTCGGACCATTCGTCGCCGACCACGGCAGGCGTCTGCTGCACGATGTCGAACTGGCCGTTGTCCTGGATTTCGCCGATAAGGACCGGCTTGGTGATGTGGTGGTTCGGCATGACGGTCGAGTAGCCGCCCGACAGGTTCGGGACGCTGACGCCGATGATCGAATCGAGCACCTTGTCGGTGTCTGTCGTGCCGGCAGCCTCGACGGCCTTCACCCAGGCATTGAAGCCGATATAGGCGGCTTCCATCGGGTCGTTGGTCGTGCGCTTGTCGTTCTTGGTAAAGGCATGCCATTCCTTGATGAATTCGGCATTGATCGGGGTGTCGACCGACTGGAAGTAGTTCCAGGCGGCGAGATGGCCGACGAGCGGCTTCGTGTCCATGCCGGAGAGTTCTTCTTCGCCGACCGAGAAGGCGACGACCGGAATGTCTTCAGCCTTGATGCCCTGGTTGCCGAGTTCCTTGTAGAACGGAACGTTGGCGTCGCCGTTGACGGTCGATACGACGGCCGTCTTCTTGCCTTCCGAGCCGAACTTCTTGATCGCAGCGACTTCGGACTGCCAGTCGGAGAAGCCGAATGGCGTGTAGTTGATCTTGATGTCTTCTTCCTTGACGCCCTTGGAGATCAGGTAGGCCTTCAGGATCTTGTTGGTCGTCTGTGGATAAACATAGTCCGTGCCTTCGAGAACGAAGCGCTTCACGCCTTCCTTCTCCATCAGGTAATCGACGGCCGGGATGGCCTGCTGGTTCGGAGCTGCACCCGTGTAGAAGATGTTGCGCGACGATTCTTCGCCTTCGTACTGGACCGGATAGAAGAGGATCGAGTTCAGCTCTTCGAAGACAGGCAGGACCGACTTGCGCGAAGACGAGGTCCAGCAGCCGAACACGGCGGCAACCTTGTCCTTCGAGATCAGCTCACGCGCCTTTTCGGCAAACAGCGGCCAGTTGGAGGCCGGATCAACGACAACCGCCTCGAGCTTCTTGCCAAGAACCCCGCCCTTCTTGTTCTGCTCGTCGATGAGCATGAGCATGACGTCCTTCAACGTAGTCTCGGAAATGGCCATCGTGCCCGAGAGCGAATGCAGAACGCCGACCTTGATCGTGTCTTCGGCGAAGGCGCCGGAAATCGCGGTGGAAGACATGGCGGCGGCAAGCGCCAGACCCATCAGTTTGGTCTTGAAATTCATGATCCGAAACCCCTCTGGAATTTGTGTTGGCGGCGGGTTGCCGCAAGGCCTGGGCACTATCGGACGGGATTGTGCAGCGCGACATACGTCAATTGACGTAGGACAAGGGGCAATTGAGGAAATGGGCATATGCTTGGGGACCGTCGCAATTCAGACAGATTTTGTCGCATGCGACGGCGGAACCGGTTTCACACGTATGAAATTGCTGCACCAGAAGTCCAAAGCGCTTTTTGTCGACCTTGACGAAATGAAAGATGCTTCCGTAGCGCGTCGACTCGAGCCCTGCACCTTCATGCTGCAGAGCAAAAAGGCGAACCGTACCGGAGGGTATCGTCGGCAAGGGGAAAAACCGGAAGTTTTTGCTTCCCTTTTGGATCGAAAGCGGTATGGAATGGGGTATGTGCCAAAGCCCAAAAATAAGGCACGCAAGAAAAAGATGCATGGAACAACAGGCATCTAGGGGAAAAATATGGAGTATTTTATCCAGCAGCTCATCAACGGGCTGACTCTTGGCTCCATCTATGGCCTGATCGCAATCGGCTATACGATGGTTTATGGCATCATCGGCATGATCAATTTCGCCCATGGCGACATCTTCATGCTCGGCGGCTTCGCCGGCCTGATCGTTTACCTCCTCATCATGACAGTTTTCGGCGGTGCTCCCATCGCGGTCGCGCTGCTTTGCATGCTTGTCGTTGCCATGGTCGTTACCAGCCTTTGGAACTGGTCGATCGAGCGCGTGGCCTACCGCCCCTTGCGCGGTTCCTTCCGCCTCGCGCCGCTGATCACCGCCATCGGCGTCTCGATCGCACTGTCCAACTTCATCCAGGTGTCACAGGGCCCGCGCAACAAGCCGATCCCGCAGATGGTCAACTCCGTCTACACGATCGAAGGCATCTCGGTTTCGCTGAAGCAGATCCTCATCGTGATCATCACGGTCGTTCTGCTCGCCTCCTTCTGGTACATCGTTGAAAAGACGCCGCTTGGCCGCGCCCAGCGCGCCACCGAGCAGGACCGCAAGATGGCCGCCCTCCTGGGCATCGACGTCGACCGCACGATCTCCATCACCTTCGTCATGGGCGCAGCGCTGGCCGCCGTCGCCGGCACGATGTTCCTGATGTATTACGGCGTGATCGTCTTCACCGACGGCTTCGTGCCGGGCGTCAAGGCCTTCACCGCAGCCGTTCTCGGCGGCATCGGCTCGCTGCCGGGCGCAGTGATCGGCGGGCTCCTGATCGGCCTCATCGAATCGCTCTGGTCGGCCTATTTCACGATCGCCTACAAGGACGTCGCAACCTTCGCGATCCTGGCCTTCGTGCTGATCTTCAAGCCGTCCGGTCTTCTGGGCCGACCGGAAGTGGAAAAGGTTTGATCCGATGGCAACTGTGACCAATCCGTCCGCCGCTTCGACCGGCTCGCTGACGGCGAAGGCTTTGCGTGAAGCAACCTTCACCGCCGTCATGACCTTCCTCATGTTCGCCCTGTTCATCGGCCTCAAGACCGACCAGAACATGCGCAACGAGCTGATCCTGGTGCCACGCTGGGGCATGCTGGCCATCCTCGTCGTGATCGCCTTCGTCGGCCGCTTCGCCATGGTCGCCTGGCTGCAGCCGTGGCGCACCGCCAGCAAGGCCGCAAAGTCAGCCGCGCCGACGGTGGATGAAGACGCCGGTTTCGTGAAGCGCAACTTCTCGAAGCTCGCCATCCTCGCCCTCGTCCTCTACCCGCCGATCATCCTGTGGATCTTCGGTGTCCAGGGCTCGTTGAAATATATCGACAACTTCGGCATCCAGATCCTCATCTACGTGATGCTCGCCTGGGGTCTGAACATCGTCGTCGGCCTCGCCGGTCTGCTCGACCTCGGCTATGTCGCCTTCTATGCAGTGGGCGCCTATTCCTACGCGCTGCTGTCGATCAATTTCGGCTTCTCGTTCTGGATCCTGCTGCCGCTTGCCGGCATCCTCTCGGCCTTCTGGGGCATCATTCTCGGCTTCCCCGTGCTGCGTCTCAAGGGCGACTACCTCGCCATCGTGACCCTTGCCTTCGGGGAAATCATCCGCCTCGTCCTCATCAACTGGCAGGATGTGACCAAGGGCACGTTCGGCATCTCAGGCATTCCGAAGATCACCCTCTTCGGCATCCCCTTCGACGCCTCGCCGAACGGCTTCGCGAAGATGTTCCATCTCGCGCCCTCCTCGGCCTACTACAAGGTCTTCCTTTTCTATCTCATTCTGCTGCTCTGCCTGCTGACGGCATTCGTGACCATTCGTCTGCGTCGCCTGCCGATCGGCCGTGCCTGGGAAGCGCTGCGTGAAGACGAAATCGCCTGCCGCTCGCTCGGCATCAACACGGTGACGACCAAGCTGACGGCCTTTGCCATCGGCGCGATGTTCGGCGGCTTCGCCGGCTCGTTCTTCGCCGCACGCCAGGGCTTCGTCTCGCCGGAATCCTTCGTCTTCCTCGAGTCGGCCGTCATCCTGTCCATGGTGGTTCTGGGCGGCATGGGTTCGCTCACCGGCATCGCCATCGCCGCGATCGCCATGGTGGGCGGCACCGAGCTGTTGCGTGAGATGGACTTCCTGAAGCACGTCTTCGGGCCCGACTTCACGCCGGAACTCTACCGCATGCTGATCTTCGGCCTTGCCATGGTCTTCATGATGCTGGTCCGTCCGCGCGGCTTTGTCGGCACACGCGAACCCACAGCCTTCCTCTTCGAGCGCAAGGCCGTATCCGGCGCCTTCACCAAGGAAGGACACGGCTGATGAGCGCAGTGGCAAAACCCATGAACAATGACGCAATCCTGAAGGTCGAGCATCTTTCGATGCGCTTTGGTGGCCTTATGGCCATCAACGACCTGTCCTTCGAAGTCCGCCGCGGCGAGATCACGGCCCTTATCGGCCCGAACGGCGCCGGCAAAACGACCGTGTTCAACTGCATCACCGGCTTCTACAAGCCGACGATGGGCATGATCTCCATGCACCAGGAGGGCGGAAAGTCCTTCTATCTTGAGCGCATGGCCGATTTTGAAGTGACGCGCGACGCCAAGGTAGCCCGCACATTCCAGAACATCCGCCTCTTCTCGGGCCTGACGCTTCTGGAAAACCTGCTCGTCGCCCAGCACAACGCCCTGATGAAGGCATCCGGCTACACGGTCCTCGGCCTCCTCGGCTTCAAGTCCTACAAGGACGCCAGCAAGGAAGCGACTGAGAAGGCGCGTTACTGGCTGGAGAAGGCGAGCCTGATCGACCGCGCCGACGACCCGGCCGGCGACCTCCCCTACGGCGCACAGCGCCGTCTGGAAATTGCCCGCGCCATGTGCACCGGCCCGGAACTGCTGTGCCTCGACGAACCCGCTGCCGGCCTCAACCCGCGCGAGTCGCAGGAACTCAACAAGCTTCTGCGATCGATCCGCGCGGATAACGGCACGTCGCTGCTCCTCATCGAGCACGACATGTCCGTCGTCATGGAAATCTCCGACCACGTCGTCGTTCTGGAATACGGCCAGAAGATCTCCGACGGCGACCCCGCCCATGTGAAGAACGACCCTCGCGTCATCGCAGCCTATCTCGGCGTCGACGACGATGAAGTAGAGACGGTCCGTCATGAAGTCGAAGAGGGCGCGAACTGATGACCGCTGAAACATTGCTCAAGGTCGAAGGCGTCGAGACCTTCTACGGAAACATCCGCGCGCTCGCAGGCGTCGATGTCGAGGTGAAGAAGGGCGAAATCGTCAGCCTCATCGGCGCAAACGGCGCCGGCAAGTCCACGCTGATGATGACCATCTGCGGCAGCCCGCAGGCGCGCACCGGCACCGTCACCTTCGACGGCCAGGACATCACCCGCATGCCGACGCATCACATTGCACGGCTCAGAATCGCCCAGTCGCCGGAAGGTCGCCGCATCTTCCCGCGCATGACGGTTTATGAAAACCTGCAGATGGGCGCGAGCCTGGATAACCAGAAATACTTCCAGGAAGACGTGGAGAAGATGTTCACCCTCTTCCCGCGCCTGAAGGAACGCCAGTTCCAGCGCGGCGGCACGCTCTCGGGCGGCGAACAGCAGATGCTGGCAATTGCCCGCGCGCTGATGGCCCGTCCGAAGCTCCTCATGCTGGACGAACCGTCGCTCGGCCTGGCCCCGCTGGTGTCGAAGCAGATCTTCGCGGCGATCAAGCTGCTCAACGAGCAGCAGGGCCTCACCGTCTTCCTCGTCGAGCAGAATGCCTTTGCGGCGCTGAAGCTGTCACACCGTGCCTACGTTCTGGTGAACGGCTCGATCACGATGAGCGGTTCGGGCGCTGAACTTCTCGCCAATCCGGAGGTCCGCGCGGCCTATCTGGAAGGCGGGGCGCATTGATGTCGGGCAAGGGAGAGTAATCATGCAAGGGTTGTTTTTCGAAACCGACGATACCGTCCACATGGTCATCCGCTTCATCGTCATGCTGCTCTGCTTCTGGACGGCATGGATGACCGGCAAGGGTGCATCGCAGAGCTGGAAGAATTATTCGGCCGTCGTGATCTACACGGCGCTGCTCGCCTGCGCAGTGCGTTTCATCCATCACGCATTGTTCAACGGGCCGATGTTCTATGGCAACGCGCTCTTGTTTTATGTCATGGACTTCGTTGTACTTTTGGTGTTCTCTACCGCTGGCTACCGCTACACGCGGACCAATCAGATGGTGAACGCCTACTACTGGCTTTATGAAAAGGCCTCGCCTTTCTCTTGGAAGGACAAGGCCTGACCAGAGGGACGGAGGCAGGGTGTTGCGCCCTCGCCTCTTAAATAGCCGGTGCGATCTTTGGTGGGTATTGCATCGGCGAATCAATAAACTGACCCGCTTGAATTTGGGAGTTACAGAATGAAAAAGTCACTTCTGTCCGCCGTTGCGCTGATCGCAATGGTTGCCTACAGCGGCGCTGCACGGGCTGACCTGCTCATCGGCGTTGCTGGCCCCCTGACTGGCCCGAACGCCGCATTCGGCGCGCAGCTTCAGAAGGGTGCCGAACAGGCTGTCGCAGACATCAACGCTGCTGGCGGCATCAACGGCGAGAAGGTCGTCATCGAACTCGGCGACGACGTTTCCGACCCGAAGCAGGGCATCTCGGTTGCCAACAAGTTCGTTGCTGACGGCGTCAAGTTCGTTGTCGGTCACTTCAACTCGGGCGTTTCGATCCCGGCATCTGAAGTTTATGCCGAAAACGGCATCATGCAGATCACGCCTGCTTCGACCAACCCGAAGTTCACCGAACGCGGCCTGTGGAACACGTTCCGTACCTGCGGCCGTGACGACCAGCAGGGCGCCGTTGCCGGCGCTTACATCGCAAAGCATGCCAAGGACGCCAAGGTTGCTGTCGTTCACGACAAGACGCCTTACGGCCAGGGCCTCGCTGACGAAACCAAGAAGGCTCTCAACGCTGCCGGCATCAGCGAAGTGATGTACGAAGGCATTCAGCCGGGTGAAAAGGACTACTCCGCACTCATCGCCAAGATGAAGGGCGCAGGCGTCACCATGGTTTACTTCGGCGGTCTGCACACCGAAGCCGGCCTCATCCTGCGTCAGATGGCTGACCAGGGCGTCAAGGCAACCATGATGTCGGGCGACGGCATCACCTCGAACGAACTGGCCTCGATCGCCGGCGACGCCGTCAACGGCACGCTGATGACCTTCCCGCCGGATCCGCGTAACAACCCGAACGCCAAGGACGCCGTCGAGAAGTTCCGTAAGGCTGGCTTCGAGCCGGAAGCCTACACGCTCTACTCGTATGCTGCCGTTCAGATCTTCGCTGCTGCTGCCAAGGCTGCCGGCACGAACGATCCGACCGCTGTAGCAGAAGCTGCCAAGGCCAAGGGTCCGTTCAAGACCGTGATCGGCGACATCGGCTTCGACGCCAAGGGCGACATCACCCGTCCGGACTACACGATGTACACCTGGGGCAAGGGCTCCGACGGCAAGTACACCTACAAGGAAACCGGCCTCTAAGCCGATCCTTTAAGTCCTGACGGACTGAACAAGGGGCCCGATGCGGATCGCATCGGGCCTTTTCTTTTGTCAAAATCCATCCCAAAGTCTGAATTGCACCTGAGCGCGCACACGATAGAAGATGCGAGCCATGGATGAGGTGCATCGGCGCGGAGGCAGGAACGCGTTCTGGCGACACTGCGATGCGAAGACTGTTTGGGAGGACGAAATGAATATTCACGCTGCACACAGCATTTACGACCACGACCTCGACAAGAACGACGCCAATTACAGCGCCATGACGCCGCTGGGGTTCATACAGCGCACCGCCGCGATCTACCCGACAAAGACTGCCGTCGTTTACGGCGACATCCGCCGCTCCTGGGCGGAAACATGGGTCCGCGTGCGCAAGGCCGCGAGCGCCCTGAAGCGCCGCGGTATCGGGCTTGGCGACACGGTTTCGGTGATCGCTGGCAACATCCCCGAAATGTTCGAGGCGCATTTCGCCGTGCCCATGACCGGCGGCGTGCTCAACACGATCAACACGCGCCTTGATGCGGCGGCAATAGCCTTCATCCTAAACCATGCCGAAGCCAAGATGGTGATGGTCGACCCGGAATTTGCCGGCGTGGCAGAGCAGGCGATCCACATCGCGGGTCGCGACATCCCGGTCATCAATATCGAGGATGCGACCTGGCCGGACAGCCACATGATCGGCTCAGACACCTATGACAAGCTGCTGGCCGAAGGCGACGAGAACGACGCCTGGGTCTGGCCCTCCGACGAGTGGAACGCCATCAGCCTCAACTACACGTCCGGGACCACGGGCGACCCGAAGGGCGTCGTCTATCACCACCGCGGCGCCTATATAAACGCGCTCGGCAACATGCTCGATTGGGGCATGGGCAAGCATCCGGTCTATCTCTGGACCCTGCCGATGTTCCACTGCAACGGCTGGTGCTTCCCCTGGACGATGGCCGCCGCCGCCGGCACCTCCGTCTGCCTGCGCGCCGTCCGCGTCGAGCCGATCTACGACCTCATCAAGCGGGAAAAGGTCACCCATTTCTGCGGCGCGCCGATCGTCCTGAACCTGCTGGCCCACGCGCCGGATGCCCTCAAGCAGGGCATCGACCACAAGGTCTCCATCATGACCGCCGGCGCCGCGCCACCTGCCGCCGTCATTGAAGCGATGGAAAAGCTCGGCTTCGACGTGACCCACGCCTATGGCCTGACGGAGACCTACGGCCCCGCCGTCGTCTGCGCCTGGCATGACGAATGGAACGACCTCGATATTTCCGAAAAGGCGCGACTGAAGGCCAGACAGGGCGTGCGCTACACGGTGCTCGATGGCCTCATGGTCGCCGATCCCGAAACGCTGGAGCCAGTTCCGGCCGACGGCGAGACAATGGGCGAGATCTTCTTCCGCGGCAACAATGTCATGCGCGGCTATCTCAAGAACCCCTCCTCTTCCGACAAGGCCTTCCAAGGCGGCTGGTTCCATTCCGGCGACCTCGCGGTCATGCATCCGGACGGCTATATCCAGATCAAGGATCGCTCCAAGGACATTATCATCTCCGGTGGCGAGAACATCTCCTCCATCGAAGTCGAAGGTGTCCTCTATCGCCATCCCGCCGTCATGGAAGCCGCCGTCGTGGCGAAGCCCGACGACAAATGGGGCGAAACCCCCTGCGCCTTCGTCGGCCTGAAAGACGGCGCCAGCGTCACCGAAGCCGACCTCATCGCGTTTTGCCGCGCCAACATGGCCCACTTCAAGGCCCCCAAAACCATCGTCTTCGGCTCGCTGCCGAAGACATCTACGGGGAAAATCCAGAAGTTCATTTTGCGGGAGCAGGCGAAGGGGTTGTGAGCGGCGCTACGAACGCGCAACGCCAGAGAGGCGGCGCATCCGCGCTGCCTCTTTCACGGTCGCGGCGATGCTAGCCAGAAATGCGGGGCTGACACTTCCTATGGGCTGCGTGCAGGCAGGGCGCGCTTTACGGCCAGTTTCCTCACCGGCATCGGCTTGCCTCTTCCAAAGATAGAAGAAGCGAACGATCTGCCCCCGTTCAAGCATCAGGACTATCTTCATCAAGGATGGCCTCCAGCCCGGCCATCAATTCCGCATGCACGGCGTCAGGCGCATCGTCGAGACAGTAGGCCTTCGTGTGGCCCTGCCCTTTCAGCCGCTCGTAGGTCGCCGCATTCAGGATCACGAGTTTCTCCTTGCCGCGCTTGGTCAGCGCGACCGGCTCTATCAATGCTGCTTCCAGAATTTCTCCTGAAGCCCGGTTCATGTCGGAGAAGGTGAACTTTTTCATCGCAAACCTCAAATACGTATTTCACCTAAAATACGTATTCTATGCGACTTGCACAATGGGGAAGCATGCGCACTCACCCCTCATGCAAGACCGCCGCCGCCTTCACCGCAGCCGAAGCCCGGTTCTCGACCCCCAGCTTCACATAGATCTGCTCCAGATGCTTGTTCACCGTGCGAGAGGAGAGCCCCAGGATCTCGCCTATGTCCCGGTTCGCCTTGCCCTTGGAAATCCACAACAGCACCTCCGCCTCGCGCGCCGTCAGCCCGAACTGGCGTTTCAGGATGTCGTCGTCCGCCTCCTTGTTGGCCGACGTGATGCGGAAGAGGATTTCGTTGGCGCCGACTTCGCCCAGATAGTTGAGATGCAGGCTTGCCCGGTCGCCGAGCCCGATGGCGAGCGGCGTTTCCGTGGAAAATCCGGGATGGCCCCGCGCGCCCAGCCAGCGGGCGATTTCATGTGTGATTGCGGCATGCCCCGCCTCACTGCCGGAGGCGAGATTCAAAAGACGCGAGGCCTGCGGGGTGGTCCATTTCAGCTCGCCATTCGCCGTGACCGCCATCAGATGCCGCCCCGCCGCATCCAGCGCCACCCGCGCGTGCTGCGCCGAGCGCGCATTCGCGAGATGCACCCGGATGCGGGCCCTCAGTTCATCGATATTGATCGGTTTCGTCAGGTAATCGACGCCACCGGATTCCAGCGCATGGACGACGTGCTCGGTCTCGGTCAGCCCTGTCATGAAGATGACGGGCACCGGCGCGATCGCAGCGTTGGCCTTCAACCGCCGGCAGGTCTCGAAACCATCCAGACCCGGCATGACCGCATCCATGAGAATGATATCCGGCGTGATCTTCTCGGCAATATTGATGCTGGCCTGCCCTGATGTTGCGATCAGGACGGAAAAGCCCGTCTGCTCCAGTGCGTCGGTGAGAAAACCCAGCGCCTCGGGGCTGTCATCCACGATCAGCACGATATCGCGCGGCTCAGCCATCCAGCGTCTCCGTCTTCATGCCTTCGAGAAAACGCGCATAGCCTGCCATGTCGAATGCCTTCACATATTGCCCCAGCGCATCGGCGAACGGCCGGAGGGCTGGATCCTCCCCCATCTCCGCAAGCTTGCTCTCGATGCCGCGGATGTAGCCGATTTCGCCGAGCTGCACCAGTTCGCGCAACTGGGATGCCGATGGCGAGCGCATCGGCGACGCCTCTGCCACGGCCTCCTGTGGCGCATCGTCCAACTCGTCGTCGTAGACCCAGGTCAGTTTCAGATGCAATTGCAGCTTGGCGTAGAGCTGCTTGATGTCGAAGGGCTTGGCAATCGTGTCGTCATGGCCCGTCTCGCCCGCAGCACTTGCGCCGTCGCCAATATTGGCCGACAGCATCAGGATCGGCGCGCGCGTTCCGCCTTCGCGAAGCCGCCGCACCAGCTCCCAGCCATTCATGCCGGGCATGGAGATATCGACAAAGAACAGGTCTGGCGCACAAGCCGAGACCAGCGCCAGACACTCTCCCCCACCCTCAGCCGTCAACACGGTGAAGCCCAGCGGCTGCAGGATTTCCAGCATGAGATCGCGATGATCGGCATTGTCATCTACCACGACTATGGTGCGGCGCTCGCCAGCATAGCCCTGGATCGAGCGCTCCGCGATTTCGCCTACCCCTGCCCGGCTGACCGGCGGCAGGCCGAGGCGGATCGAGAAGGTCGTGCCCTCCTCCGGCCGGCTTGTCACGGCGATCTCGCCGCCGAGCATGTGGGTCAGCAGCCGCGTGATCGTCAGTCCCAGCCCCAGGCCCGGCATCGGCCGGATACTGTCGGCGTCACCCCGCTGGAAGGGCTCGAAGATATGCGGCAGGTTCGCTTCCGATATGCCGCGCCCCGTATCGGAAATCGTGAAGGTCGCGACCTGGCTGCGATACTCCGCCCGCACGCTGACGCGGCCCTCGTCTGTGAACTTGATGGCATTTGAAATGACATTGACAAGGATCTGCCTGAGGCGCTTTTCGTCGGTGCGCACATGGCGCGGCAGCGATGGCTGAAGTTCGAACAGGAACTCCAACCCCTTGGCCTGCGCCTGCGGCCGGAACATGTCGACGATCTGGTCGAGAAAGTCATGCATGTTGACCTCCCCCTGATAGACCTGCAACCGCCCCGCCTCGATCTTGGAAATGTCCAGCAGCCCATCGATCAGTCCCGAGAGATGTTCCGCCGACCGCTTGATCACCTTGATTGCGGATTGCCGCGGCTGCGGGATCGTGGCGTCGCGCTCAAGGATCTGCGCGTAGCCCAGCACGGCATTGAGCGGGGTGCGCAATTCGTGGCTGAGCCCCACGACGTACCGGCTCTTCGCCCGGTTGGCCGCTTCGGCCGCCTCCTTGGCCTCCTGGAGCGCGGCGTCGGTCTTCCGGTGGGCGGAGATTTCCCGCAGGAGAAGCGTCGTCTGCCGCGAGGATTCCTCTTCGGCCACCACCCGGCTGTCATGCGCCAGCACGAAGAACCAGGCCGCAATGCCGGCAAGGATCGAAAACACGAAGAAGACGGCCATGGCAATGTCGTTGACCACATGCGCTGTATCCGGCGCTCCGCGGCTGGCCCGTGCCGCAATCATCCAGAGGATACCGCCGATGGCCGCAATGGCCACCGTCGCCGTCATCAGATAGCGGCCGAGACGGGTCGAAAGCTTCGCCACCACTGGTTCGGGCAAGACAACGGCTGCCGCTTCCGCCACCTGATATTTCAGCCGCGCCCTCGGCTTGCAGAGATCGTGACAACGGCTGTCAAGCGAGCAGCAGAGCGAACAGATTGGTGCGGAATAGGCCGGGCACCATGCCATGTCCTCCGGCTCGAACGGATGTTCGCAGATGGAACAGGTGATGGTGGAAAGGTTCTTCCACTGCGCCCTCGGCTTGCGCGCCAGATAATATTTGCCCTTCGTCGCCCAGGCGATGGCAGGCGTGGCAATGAAGGCGACGACGGGTGCGATATAGATCGCCAGCGATGCAGCAAGATCGCCAAAGGCGCCGAAATGGGCGGCCAGCGCAATCGCCGCCGTGATCAACATGGAACCCGTGCCGACCGGGTTGATGTCGTAGAGATGCGCCCGCTTGAATTCGATGCCGGGAGGCGCCAGACCCAGCGGCTTGTTGATGAAGAGATCGGCCGAGATCGTGCAGAGCCAGGCAGCAGCGATGATCGAGAAGACGCCGAGCGTCTCCTCCAGCAGGCGGTAGATGCCCAGTTCCATCAGCAGGAGCGCAATGGCAACATTGAAGAACAGCCACACGACGCGCCCCGGATGGCTGTGCGTCAGCCGCGAGAAGAAGTTCGACCAGGCGAGCGACCCGGCATAGGCGTTCATGACATTGATCTTGAGCTGCGAAACGACGACGAAGGCCGCCGTGAGCCCGAGCGCCGCCGTGTGGTTCGGCACCATGCAGCCAAAGGCCGTGACATACATATGGGCCGGATCGGCGGCCGAACCGGCAGGTACGCCCGACGAGAGCGCCAGCACCGCAAGAAACGACCCCGCAAGCAGCTTCGGCGCGCCGACAATCACCCAGCCGGGTCCGGCGAGAAACCGCATGAAACGCTGCCAGAGCGTCGCCGGCTTGTGGTCGGCCGGCAGGAAGCGCAGGAAGTCCACCTGCTCGCCGATCTGCGACATCAGACCCAGGATCACGGCAGAAGCCGCACCGAACTCGGCGAGATTGAAGGACGCCGTCTGTCCCAGGGCTGCCTGCTGATGGCCCAGCCCGGAAAAGCCGATCCACAGGATCACCTTCTGCCAGTCGGCAAAGGCGATGAAGATGAAGGGCAGGATGTTGAGCACGATCCAGACCGGCTGCGTGAGCAACTGGAAGCGGGAAATGAGCCGCACGCCATGCGTCACCAGCGGAATGACCACCAGCGCCGAAATCACATAGCCGAGCCAGAGAGGAATTCCAAAGGCAAGCTCCAGCGCGCCGGTCATGATCGACGCCTCGATGGCGAAGAGCATGAAGGTGAAGCTCGCATAGATGAGCGAGGTCAGCGTCGAGCCGATATAGCCAAAGCCCGCACCGCGCGTCAGCAGATCGATATCGACGCCGTGACGGATAGCATAGCGGCTGATCGGAATGCCGATCAGAAGCAGAAGCAGGCAGGCTGTAACCGTGGCGAAGATCGCATTCGTGGTGCCGTAGGAGAGCGTGATGGCCCCGCCGACCGCCTCCAGCGCCAGAAACGAAATCGCCCCGATGGCCGTTTGCGAAATGCGCGCCGAGGAATATTGCCGCGCGCTCTTGGCCGTGAAGCGCAGCGCATAATCTTCCAGCGTCTGGTTCGCCGCCCAGCGGTTATAATCCCGCCGAACGGGTATGATGCGCTGTCTGGCTGTCATGTGGGTCGCTTCACTGGCATGCGATATCAAAAGCACGCCCAGCAAGGCCGTTCAAGCGCAGGGCCCAAGGAGCGGTTACGTTAAACGACGTAAGCGGTGGATGACGGCTCCAGAAACTCTGGTCTTTTCAATCCGTCTGCCCGCAACAATCCCCTCTCCGCCCATCGGTTCTAGCCTTGTGCGCTCAACTCGCTGACGAGGCTCCCCATGACCGAGAAGACACCGAACCTGGACCTGCCCTATATCCTGCCCTCGCAGGCCATGAAGCACATCACGCATAACGAGGCCCTGCAGATCCTCGATGCCGCAACCAATGCCGTGATCGCCGCCACGCTGACCGCGCCGCCCGCAACGCCCGCGGAAGGTGCGCTCTATCTGGTCGGCCCGTCCGCCACAGGGGCCTTCGCCGGCAAGGACGGGCGGCTTGCCTTCTTCATTGATGGTGTCTGGATTTTCCTCGTGCCCCGCGCCGGCTGGCGGGCCTGGTTTGCGGCCGACGGTCGCACGCGCGTCTTTGACGGATCAGCCTGGAACGATCCGCTGGCCACACCCGTCGTTGACCGTCTCGGCATTTCCGCAACGCCCGACGCCACCAACCGGCTTTCCGTCTCCTCGGAAGCGACCCTGTTCAACCACGCCGGCCACAGCCACCGCATGAAACTCAACAAGCAGGCGACCGCCGAGACAGCCTCTTTGCTCTTCCAGTCCAACTGGTCCGGCCGCGCCGAAATCGGCCTTCTCGGCAACGATGCTTTGCAGCTCAAGGCAAGTGCCGACGGCAGCTCTTGGACCGTCGGCCTGGAAATCGGCGGCGACGGCATCGCCCGCATGCCGGCCCAACCGGTTGTTTCAGCGACACTCGCAAGCGCAAGCTATACGCTCGCCGCCGGCAACCTTGTGGGCTTCGATGCGATGAGCGTGATGCAAGGCGGTTTTGCGCTGGGCTCGACACTTTCGGGCGGGCGCGGCAAGCCGCTCATCGTGCCCGCCGCCGGGCTCTACATGCTCGGGATGCGCGCCAATCTGCAGGCGACAGCCGCAGCCTCTCTTGCCGTGGCCATCAACGGCGCAGCCTCCAATCTCCGCTGGAGTGCAAGTGGCGCCACATCGCCCATTGCCACCGTGGCCGTAACCGGCATCCTGCCACTTGCGGCAGGCGACGCAATCGCGCTGATCGCCGGTGGTCCGCTCTCTCTGCAAACGGGCCCCTCGACCTACGAACTCAGCCTGCGCCTGCTTTGACCGAAGACCTCAGGCGTAGAAGCGGACGATCTCAGCGCCCGCCGTCCACATCATCTTCAGGCCGACCAGCAGAAGCAGGACGTTGATGATCTTGTAGAAGCTCTCCGTCGAGAAGCGACGGACGAGCTTCACGCCAAAATAGGTGGTGATGAGCGCGAGCGGCGCCAGCACCAGCGATACTTTCAGGATATCGACGTTCAACTCGCCCAGCATCAGATAGGGCGGCACCTTGATCCAGTTGACCGCAGCGAAAAACAGGGTGCTCGTGCCGATGAAGAGATCGCGCTCCAGCTTCTGCGGCTGGACGTAAATCTGGAACGGCGGGCCACCGGCATGCAGGATCATGCTGGTGAAGCCTGCAATCGCACCCCAGAAAATCCCTGCCGGCACATCGGCCTTCTTCGCCGGCGCCAGTTCGGCTTTGGCGAAGAACAGGCTGCGGAGCGCAAACACGGTCGAACTGACGCCGATGATGGCACTGATGACGAATTCCGACATATAGGCCGCCAGGAAATAACCGGCGGCAATGCCGACCACCGCTGCCGGCAGCAGGATCACGATATTGCGCCGGTCGATCGTGCCGCGATAGGTCCACAGGCTGTAGGCGTCCTGAATGAGCAGGATCGGCAGCATGAGGGCGGCGGCTTCGACCGGAGGCATGACCAGCGCCAGGATCGGCGTCGCGATGATCCCGGCCCCGGCAAACCCGCCCTTGGACAGGCCGGCGATGCCGACGGCAAAAAAGGCAGCGACCAGAAAGGCCGGATTATGCAGCAGTTCCACCCCAAATCTCCTCCGGATACCTCCCAAGGCAGCCTTACTATTGCTTTTAATCGATTGAGGGCTTGGGTAAAGCCGATATTCACCATTCCGGTACGTTTGTCCGCACCGGCCGCCTGCGTTTAAAGGAATAGACACGCTTGGCGGCCATGATCCGGCGCAAAGTCCGGAGACCCTGCCCCGCATGCCCAATTCGCTGCCCCTCGTCACACATGTCGTCAGGCAGTTCCTGCCCAATCGGGGCGGGCTGGAGGACGTCGTGGCCAATCTCAGCAAGCAATTGCCCTCGTTTGGATACCGCGCCCGCGTCATCACGCTGGACCGGCTCTTCGTGGAGCCCGACAAGCTGCTTCCCGAGCATGAGACGATTGCCGGCATTGATGTCGTCCGCATCCCCTGGAGAGGCTCGAACCGCTACCCGATCGCGCCGCAGGTTTTCCGGCATCTGGCGGATGCCGATATCGTCCACGTCCATGCGGTCGATTTCTTCTTCGATGCACTCGCCTGGGGCAGGCCTCTGCACGGCAAGCCGATGATCGCGACCACCCATGGCGGCTTCTTCCACACGCAGAAATTCGCCGCCATCAAGAAGATCTGGTTCAACACGCTGACCCGCGTCTCCGCGTCTGCCTATCGCGATCTCGTCTGCTGCAGTCTTTCGGATCTGGAAACCTTCAAGCCGATTGCACGCCATGCAACGCTCATTGAAAACGGCGCCGACACCGACAAATTCGCCGACCGCGCGAGCCGCACGCCCATCAAGGGCCTGATCACCATTGGCCGTTTCTCGACCAACAAGCAGTTGCCGCAGCTCCTCGCCACGATGCGCGCACTGGTCGATCAGGATCCGGCCTGGCGGCTCACCATTGCAGGTGTGCCTTCAGATCTGATGGAAGGCGATCTCCGGCAGGTCATTTCCGGGCATGGGCTTGAGAACACCGTCAATCTCGTCGTGGGCGCATCCAACGAGTACATAGCCCGACTGATGGAACAGACGAGCCTTTTCGTTTCGGCGTCCGACTACGAAGGCTTCGGCCTCGTCGCCATCGAGGCGATGAGTTCGGGCCTTGTCCCGGTTCTACAGCCCAACGACGCCTACAAGGCGCTCGCCGCGCGTCATGAGACGATCGCCCTTGCCGATTTCGCCAGACCGGAGGCAGCGGCAGCGAAAATCCGGACAAGCTTCGACGCGCTGATTGCCAACCCGGCGGCGCGCAGCACGGCCATCGCTTCGGCAGCCGACTACGCTTGGCCGGCTGTCGCCCGCCGCTATGCCGATCTCTACGATAGCATCCTGAAACGCTGACGGGGGATCCCGATCATGATGAAACATCTCCTGGCCCTTCTGGTCTCCGCCGCCATCGCAACGCCGGCGGGCGCGACCTGCTTCCGCGGGATCAATCTCTCCGGCGCGGAATTCAACGGACGCGGCGCCAAGGTGAACACCGATTACACTTACCCCTCGCAAAAGATCATCGACTATTTCGCCTCCAAGAAGCTGAACACCGTGCGCCTCCCAATCCTGTGGGAGCGCCTGCAACCCGTGCTCAACCAGCCGCTCGATCCGAGCGAGCTTGCGCTTCTGAAAACTTCCGTGGACCAGATGCGCAAGGCCGGCCTTGGTGTCATCATCGACCCGCACAACTTCGCGACTTACAATGACATCCAGATCGGCACGCGGGTCGTCTCGACTGCCGATTTCGCCGATTTCTGGCGACGCGTGGCAATCGAGTTCGGCAATCGCGAAGGCATCTATTTCGGCCTCATGAACGAACCGTTCCACATGCCGGCCACGCAATGGCTGCCGGGCGCCCAGGCCGCCATCGATGCCATTCGCGAGACGGGTGCGAAGAACCTCATCCTCGTGCCGGGCGTTGAATGGACCTCAGCACGCGAATGGGCGCGGGCGAGTGCTGCGGAGATGATCAAGATCACCGATCCGGGCGACAATTATGCCTACGAATTCCACCAGTATCTCGACAGCGACTTTTCCGGCACGCATGCCACCTGCCCTCGCGCCGGCGATGCGCTGAAGGCGCTAGACGATGTGACCGACTGGATGCGCACGAACAAGCGTCGCGGCTTCCTTGGCGAATTCGGAGGCAGCCGCGCGCCGGAATGCCTGAAGGGCATTGCCGATATGGTCGGCAAGATGAATACGGCCAAGGATGTCTGGATCGGCTGGACCTATTGGGTGGCAGGCGACTGGTGGCCGGCGACCGAGATCAACAACATCACCCCCACGAAGGACGGTGACCGGCCTCAGCTCGCCAGCCTTCTCGGCCCGGGACTTGAAGACAAGTCCTGCGCCGGCTTCTGATCGGCCTCGTCCCAGGATGTGACGCCATTGGCCACACCGAGGATAAACCAGAGGAGGCCTGCGGTTTTCAGCGAGAAGCCGGAGTTCGAGATCAGCATCAGTAGCAGAAAGTAGATGATCGCCATGGAATGGAAGTTCCAGGCCCTCGCCGTCTTGCCCGGCGCAAACACGAAGAGCGCCCACAGTCCGACAAACCCCACGATCCCGAACTGCGTCAGAGAGTAGGCAAGACCCGAATCGGCCGTGAACTGGTCAGTGACCTGCATGCCCAGGACGACCGGAAGCCCGAGTTGCGTGATCAGATGCGCCGTCACATTGATGCGGCCGCTGATGTCATTCGGGCCGCCATGGGTGCCGCTGACGAGACCGTAGATCGTCAGGAGCGTCAGGAACAGGAAGGGCAGGACGAGCCAGACGGTGCGGGGGATGATCTGGAAGAAGGGCCGCAGCATCGTCATCACGATGCAGGAATAAAGCCCGAAACGGGCGTCCGCGAACACGATCGTCGTCAGCGCGCAGGCAAAGGTCACCCAGCGAAGCCGCATCTCCTTGCGAAACAGCGCCCAGGCATAGACGATCACGCCGAAATTGCCCGTGGAAACCGGCTCGAGGAAGATCGACGACACCCGGTGCAGACCGAGGAACGGCAGGATCGTCCTGGGCTCGGCGCGCACGCCGCTGATGAACAGACCCTTGGTATGCCCGAATGTGTCGGTCAGCGTCAGCGAGCCACGGGCCAGATAATAGCCGAGCACGTTGAAATAATTCAGATACGTATCGACGGCGAAATACTCGAACATTCCGAAGACAACGACGAAGATCGCGGCAGCCGCGACGAGAAAGTCCGCCAGACGCGGGCTCGCGATGCGCAGTCCGGCAAAGTAGAAGGCGAACGGCACCAGAATGTCGCGCACCGGCTTGGGGTCGAAGACCTGGCGAAACACGAACAGGATCAGCATATAGCCGAAAAACACGCCGAAGCTGAGATAGAGCCCGACCTTGCGGTCCAGCGCCACGATGAGCGCGCAGGCGATGCAGATCAGTTCGCCCAGCATGACGTGGCTGTCGCGCACGGCGAACAGTCGCGTATTCACGAAGCACAGGAACGTGTTGTTGAGCAGGCTGCCGACGACGGCAATGATGGCCAGCATGTAGAGCGAGCGTGCAAGGTTCGTTCCCCGCTCTTCCGCCGTGACGGGCGCACGCCCGCCAACCGGCAGCGGCGGAACTGTCCCCGTCAGGCTCGCCATCCTCAGCCCCGACCTTCCGTAACGATCGCGTCAAGGAACTTGCCGTCCCATTGGGTAAGGCTGTCCATCAGGCTTTCGATTTCGTCCGTCGGGGTGTCGGCACCAATGACCATGAAGGTCGCGTCCGCGCGGTCAATGATGCCGGGCAGCATGGCAATGGCCGCATCGCCTGCACCGTTGGCGAGGTGCAGGATCGGCCCACCATCCTGCTGGCGGATCAGCGACGTGCCGGGCGCGGCGCGGTAACGCAGGGAACCATCTTGCGGATCGGCCGGTGCTGCGAGCGCAACACGCGGACCGCGGCGGACGAGCCGGGAGCGCGCTTCGGCAACCGCCTCCATCCCGTCGGACAGGAGAACGATGGAGCCCATGTCGACCAGGATCGCGGCAACCTCGCGGATGACCTCTTCTACATTGTCGATGCCGCTTGCGGGATAGAAGAGGATTTCGGCCTTTGCAGCGCCGCTGGAGCCGAAGCTCTGGCGGATCATCTCGGCAGCGCGCTGAACTTCCGTCTGCGCAGCCTGCGCGGCGGGAGAAGTGCGGATGACCGGACCGTTGGCACGGGCCTTGGTGACGGGGCTCGGCGGAACAATCTCGCTCGGCGTGGCCGGCGGCTCAGACGTGTTGGCCACCTCTTCGGTCTGCATGCGCCGGCGGCCGGGGCCACCCGGCGTGCCGGCCTGGCTCATCAGTTCGCGCAGCACGGCAAGCGCCGAACCCGCAGCCGCGCCGAACAGCAAACCGGCGATCAGGATCAGGATCTTCGGCGCGCCGGACGGCTTGACCGGCGCGACAGCGTCAGAGATGACGCGCGCGGTGGTCGGATCGGCCGCAGCCCTGCCGCCCAGCGCTTCGGCACGTGCGAGCGTCGTCTGATAGGTATCCTTCAGCGCCTGCGCCTCATTCTGCAACTGGGCGAGCGTCGTGCGGGCGTCGCTGGTCTGCGCCATCGACTTCTGCATGTCGGCATAGCGGGCCTGCAGCGCGTCGCGGTCGCTGACCGCGCGCTGGTAGTTGTTCTTCAGCGAGGCTCGAATGCGATCGAGTTCCGCCGTAATCGAGGCGCGCATGCTGGCGGCCTGGGCGCGGGCTGCCTTCAGCTGCGGATGCTGCTCGCCGAGATTGGCCGAAAGCTGCGCCTGCGAATCGAGAAGCTGGGCATAGCGCGTGCGCAGGCTGACCAGTGCGTTCGACTGCAGCGCCTCCGGGATCGCTCCGACCTCGATATCGGCCATGGTGATCTTCTGCGCCTGATCGTAGATGGTCTTCTGCTGCTCGACACGCGTCTTGGCGGCGGCAAGCTGCTGGTTCAGCGCTTCCAGTTGCTGATCTGCGACGAGACCCCCGGTCGGCGTGGAATAGAGACCATGGGCGGCCTTGTAGGCCTCGACCTCGGCCTGGGCCTTCTGAAGCTTGGCCGAGAGCGCTTCCGCCTGCTCCTTGAGGGTGCTGCCGATGCGTTTCGTGCTTCCGGTGCGGCTCTTGTCGGTCTGCATCAGATAGGCATCGGCCGTCGCATTGGCGATATCTGCGGCAGCCTTCGCATTCGGATGCTTCGCGGTGATGTTGAAGACCAGCGACTGATCGGCGCGCTGCACCAGAAGATCTTCAGCCAGCGCATCCATGGCTTCGCGCCGGCGCTCCGCATCTGTCAAAGCCTTGGCGCCGAAGAGATGAGCAAGCAGGCCTGATCGCTGGGGTGCAAGCCATGGGTCGTTCTGCAGATTGAGCTTGTCGACAACGGCACCAAGAACTTCCGCCGACTGCATCACGTAAAGCTGGCTGTCGGTGGTGGCCTGCGCGACGGAACTGGCCGCACCCGCGGCAGCCGGATCGCTCGCCGGTGCTTGCAGGGCGGCGGGATCGACGATCAGCGACGTAGTGGCGCGATAGGTCGGCGTCTGCACAAAGGCAACGCCCAAAGCCAGAACGCCGCACAATGCAGTCGAAGCGGCCGGATAAATCCAACGGCGACGCAAGATGCCCGGCAGTTGAAAAATGTCGATATCCATACGCAATACGATCCCGATAACTGGCCAAACAATAAAAGGCTTCGGACGTCGAAACTGCCAGAGTATGATTAACAATCGGTCAATCGGTGTGAAACGCGATTCACCATGTTTTCCGGTTGCATTTCGTTTGCAGGTGGGTCGCAGCCAATCTTTAACGCCCATCCGCTAGGTTAACGCCCATGACGTCGAACCGGACCCGACAATGCCGCAAGAGCCTGCCCAGAATTCCTCCCCTGCCCTCATCTCCATGGTCGCATCCACGCTGGGGCGCGATGTTGAAATGCGGCTGCTGCTGGACACGTTGAGCGCGCAGGATGACGACCGTTTCGAGCTGATCGTGGTCGACCAGAATGCCGACGACCGGCTCGTGCCGATCCTCTCCGAATATCGGGGGCGCTTTCCGATCCAGCACATCAAGTCGGCCGAAAAGGGCCTCGACCGCGGCCGCAACCTTGGCGCACGCCATGCGACGGGCGACTGGCTGCTCTTCCCCGACGATGACAGCTGGTATCCTGCAGATTTCCTCAAGACACTGCGCCGCCTGATCGCGACCGAGCCGGCCGACATCTATTCCGGCCGCTCGCTCAACAAGGACGGCAAGGAGATCATGGTCTCCTTCCTGCCCCAAGATGCGGAGATTTCTCGCGCCAACATCTGGCATGTGCTGATCGAGTGGGTGATCGTCTTCCGCGCCGAGACCTATCGAAAGGCTGGCGGCTTCGACGAGGACCTTGGCGCAGGCTCCGGCACGCCCTGGAACTCCGGCGAAGGCCAGGACCTCGTGCTTCGCTGCCTGTCACAGGGCGCAAAGGGTCTCTTCCGCCGCGCGCTCTATGGTTTTCATCCCGAAGAACAGCCGAATGCCAACCCTGATGCGCATATCGCCAAGATGCACGGCTATAGCCGCGGCAAGGGCTTCGTGATGCGCCGGCACGGATATTCGATCCTGGAATTCCTGCCCGAGCTTCTGCGCCCCGCAGCCGGTTTCATAATCTACACCCTGACCATGAAACCCACGCTCGCCCGCCGGTCCCGTGCCATCCTCAAGGGCAGGCTCTATGGCTGGCGCAATTTTAAGCCGCGATAAACCATGGCCCGAAGTCACCGCTGCACAGCGGGTACCAATTCGGATGTCTTAAGCTTTCGCCGCTAGGCTCCGGTCTCGAAATGGCACAGTTCGTGCCCCTGATGGACATGTGATGAAACCTGCAAATAGCGGCATCGTGAAGAACTCGGTTCTCAATGCAGCGGCCGGACTGGCGCTGCTGCTCACCGGATTCGTCTCATCCGTCCTGGTCGCCCGCTTCCTGGGACCCGAGGCAAACGGCATGATCGCGTTCTCGCTGTGGATGGTCGTCACCGGCTCGCTGATTGCCGAACTCGGGACTGGCATCTCCATGCTCCGCATCCTGCCACAGCTTGCCGCCCGTGGCCATGACGGCGAGGCCCGGCGCGGCTTCGGCGCTTTTCTTGCATGGCCCGTCACTGCGGCCACGCTTTGGCTGGCCGTCGCCGCCACCTTGTGGCTTTACTATGAGGGTCCGGATCACGGACTGGCGTCCACGCCTGCGATCGCCCTCCTGACCGGCGGCCTTTTCATCGTCCAGTCGCTCGGCTCTTTCGCCAAGAACTACCTGATCGGCGAACAGCAACTTGGCTACTTCCTCCGGGTATCGACGGTGAGTGCGATCCTGCAGGTGGCGGGTGTTGCAGTGGGGGGATGGTATTGGGGCGTGGAAGGCGCGCTCGCCGGCTACGCGCTCGGCCAGATCCCGCTGCTACTGACGACGCTCAGGGTTCTTGGCACCAAGCCCGACAGTTGCGGCATGCAGCCGAAGCAGATCGCCAGCACCTCCTTCCTGATCATCATCGAATTCATCGTCGCAGCGGTTTTCCTCACCCGCCCCGAGATCGTCTTCCTGCAGGAATTCCGCACCTCGGAAGCGGTCGGCTACTACGCGGTTGCCACATCGCTTGCCAATCTGGCGCTGCAACTGCCCATGCAGCTCACCGGCAGCCTCGTCCCCTACTATGCGGCCCATTCGGAGAAGAACGGCAGCCTCTCGTCAGATCTTCTCGTCACCGTCATCCGCAATTTCGCCTATCTGACCCTGCCGATGAGCTTCGGCCTTTCCGCCGTCGCCGAACCGCTGGTCACCGGGATCTACGGGCCCGCCTATCGCGAGGCCGGCATCATCGTCAGCATCATTGCCGCCGGCGTGCCGGCTGCCGTTTTCCTGCAGCTTTGCACCCAATATGTCTTCTCGATGGACCGCCAGGACCTGCGGCTTCGCACCACGGTCGTCGGCGCGGTCGTGATGTCGATCGGCCTTTTCGCCGCCGTTCCACTCTTCGGCGGCGAAGGCGCTGCCGTCATGCGCAATCTGACACTCGTCGTCATGGGTGCCTTCATCATGCGCTACATCCCCAGATCCGGCCACAACCACGGCATCGTGTTCCGTATCCTGCGTATCGCCGCCGCAGCCATGGTCACCGCGGCGCTGGCCTTTGCCGCGACCCTGGTCCTGCCGGGCATCGTGGGCGTGGTGGCTGGCATTGTCGCCGGCATGCTGGCCTATGTCCCGGCGCTTCGCCTCATGCGGGCGGTCGACCCGGCCGACCGGACCACCCTTGCCGGCCTTTCCGTGCGCGTCCCTGCCCGCCTGCGCAGCCTTTATATTCGACTGATCGATATTGCAGCACCCATGAAGAGCGAGGCTGACCCCTCATGAACGCACACGCCATGCCTCACGGCATCTTGAAGACCGCAGCACTCCGCGCCGGCGAACCCATTCGGTTTGAGGGAATGGCCGGGATTTTCACCGCGCCCGTCCCGCTCACGGCACCGTCGGACACGGCGGTCCTGCTCGTCAGCCCCTGGGGCTTCGAGGACATGTCGGTGCGCGGCTTCTATCGCGAGATTGCGCAGGCGCTTGCGGCGCGGGGCATCGCAAGCCTTCGCTTCGACCTCCCCGGCACGGGTGATTCCCTTGAAGCTGCCGCCGATATCACTCTCGACCACTGGCTCACCGCAATCACCCAGGCCGCCCATGAAACCGGAAGGCTTTCAGGCACATCGAAGATCGTCCTTCTCGGCCATGGCCTTGGCGCGACGCTCGCGCTCCTGGCCGAAAGCCGCATTCCAAATTTGACCGGGATGGCGCTTCTGGCGCCGGTCACCTCCGGCCGCGTCTATGCGCGCGAAACCGGGCTCTGGTGGAAGATGATTGCCGCCGACCTCGGCCTCGGCCCGGACTACACCGAAACCGGCGCGCTGACGATTGCCGGCATGATCATGCCCGACGCGATCGCCACCGAGATCAGGAAGCTGCGCGACACCGACCTCCCCCTCTCCCGCCCGCTTCCCGTGCTCGCTGTCTGCCGTCAGGGCCGCGACAGCGACGGGGCTTTGGCGGATGCACTTGCGGGCGCCGGCGCCAAGGTCATGCGCATGCCCTATGACGGGTTCGACGGCCTGGTCGTCAACCCACTGATCTCCAGAATTCCCGGCCAGATCGTTACCGGCCTGGCGGACTGGGCGCGTGATATTGCGCCCGTCGAAATGCCCGCCCGAGCATCGGATCCCGCCTCCGATGCGCCACTGGCGGGCGCCAGCTATCGCGAGACCGGCCATCGCTTCGCAGACGCTGGCCGCCTTGTCGGCACCTTCTGCCAGCCCGAGGGCGAAGCGCGAGGTGCGCCCGTCCTGCTCGTCAGCACCAGCTACGACCGCGCCTCCGCCTGGGCCAATTCCGGCGCGGCGACGGCCCGCGAACTGGCGCGGCGCGGCATTGCAAGCCTGCGTTTCGACGCCGCGGGCATTGCCGACAGCCCCGCCGTTTCCGACGATCCGGCACAGATGCTCTATTCGGCGAGCCTCGATCGAGACGTCCGGATTGCGCTGAATGAACTGAAGACGCTGACCGGCAAGCCGGCGGTTCTGGTCGGCCGCTGCAGCGGCGGCTACCACGCCTTCCAGGCGGGCCTAGCGAACGCCGACGCGACCGCCGGCATCGTCGTCGTCAATTCCTACGCCTTCGTGTGGGATCCATCGAACACGGTGGAGGACGCCCTGAAGAATGTCGCCCGGCCCCTCGGCGACTATTCCAAGCGCGCCATGAACCCGGAGACCTTCCGCCGCATCCTGCGCGGCGAAGTGAACCTGAAGGCCGCAGGCCTTGCCATCGTCCGGGCCATCACCGCCAGGCTCTACAACAAGATCGAGCCGGCACTCGGCAATCTCTCGGCGGGCAACCGCCTCAAGGCGCAAATCCACGCCGCCTTCCGCACGTTCGCCGATCGGAAGCTCCCCGTCGTGCTCGCCTATGGCAAGCACGATCCGGGCCTTGAACAGAGCCGGATGGTTTTCGGCGGCGACCTTTCAGGCCTCAGCCGCTACGCCAACACAAGCTTCGTTTCGCTTGGCGACAGCGATCACAACGTGACCGTCCCTGAAGCACAGAAGACCGTTGTGGATCAGATTGCAAAAGTAGCGCTGGAAGCGGCCGCAAACGGCAGATAAGCCCGCGCCTACTCCGCCGCCACCGGCACAATCTTGCGCACGCCGCCCGGTGCGACCACGCCATCCGCAATCTTCACCTTCTCGCGGAAACGCTCGAGCAGCATCGGACGGTGATCGTCGATATTGTCGGGCAGGCAATGTGTCAGCTGGCCGCAATTGCCGCAGACCTGGTTCTCGCAGCGCCGCCCTTCCAGATGCTGGAGGCGCAGCGCATTCATCTTGTCGGAGTTCCAGATCTGGACGAGCGTTTCCTTGCGGACGTCACCGATGATCAGCTTGCGGCCCCAGTCGAGGAAGCAGGACGAAACAAGACCGTCCGCGTTCACGCTCATGGCGTAGAAGATATAAGGGCAGGTATCGGTCGGACGAAGCTCCTGCTGATAGATCCCCACATCACCGATCTTGATGCCAGAACGCTCCTCGACATTGAATTCCGGCCAGCAGGGCGCGAAATTTTCGATGAAGATGCGGTCGCAGTGATCGCCGAACGTGTCGAAGAATTCCTGCCGCTGCGGCTCAGTGATGAGTTCGCCGGGGATCTTGATGGAGATTTCCATCTCGCCCTTGTTCTCGTAGAGCCACTTCACGCCCGCGACGAACTTGTCGAAATCGAAGTCGAAGCCGGTGAACTCGCGATAGGTCTCGCGCGTCATGCCGTCGACGGAAATGTTGATCTTGTCGAGACCGGCCTCGATGACCGGTCCCAGCCGCTCCGGTGTCAGGAACGTGCCGTTGGTCGTCGTGTCGATATAGTCGACATAACCGCTCTTCTTGGCATAGGCGACCATGTCGGCGAGCCGCCGGTTCAGGAAGGGCTCGCCATCCTTGTACATGCGCAGCACCTTGATCGGCTTGCCGAAGCCCGCCAGATCGTCGATCGCCTTGGTGAAGACGTCATACTTCATCGCACCCTGGAAACGGCCGGTCTCGGCGATCAGTTCGCGATGGCCGGTCGGACAGAAGGTGCATTTGAAATTGCAGGAGCTGGCCGGATCGATGAAGACGATGAAGGGCGTTTCGATCGGAATCACCGTCTCTAGCGCGGTGCGCCCATCGAGGTTGATGCGCGGCTTCAACTGGGCTTTCATGTATTTCTCCAAACGGCAGTAAACAGGGTCAAGGCCTGTCGCGCCAGATATAGGCCGAGCATAAGCAGATCGCGATTGCGCCAAACTTGCCTTTGCAGCCTATCACGGACAGAAAGCCATCGCTAACTCTGCTAATCCGGAGTTATACCTGCCCATGACAAGCCACGGGAAAGCCTGTCGCTGCTAAGAGAAATCCATGTTGAACGGCCTCGGGGACGCTGCGACCGCAGCACGGCAGAAAACGCAAGACGATCCGGCTTCCGCGGGCGTGACCGCGCGCGCGTTCGAGGCCGCGCCTTCTTCCGCCACAGCGCGTGAGCTTCTCGCCGAAATCGCCGCCGCCCGGTCGACTGCCCGTCCCCTCGCCCCCAAGCAGCCGCTGGCCCTTTACGGCGCAGGCGACCTCGGCCGGTTGGCACGCGATCACCTGAAATATCTCGACATCCCGATCGCCGCAGTCATCGACCGCAACGCGGAGGCCATGGCCGCCGATCCGGGCTGGGCCAACATTCCGGTGCTGCATCCCGACGAGGTCGATCCCGCCTTCAAGCGCGAAGTCATGCTCGCCGTCAGCATCGCCACCAGTCCGTTTGCGCCCCTTCAAGCCTCGCTGCACGCAGCCGGATGGGCGAACATTGTCCCCTACTACGACATCGCCGAGAGCTTCCGCGAACGCCACCCGCTCTCGAACGGCTGGATCGCCGACCCCTTTTCGAGCCAAGACCTCGCGGGCCTCTCCGAAGTGCTGGAAGGCTGGTCCGACGACTGCTCCCGCGCCCACCATCTGCAATTTCTCGCCTGGCGTCGCCTTCGGCAGGAATGGAACTTCAACGACGCACCCGTGACGCTCGGGGACCGTTTCTTCATCCCTGAAATCCTCTCCGTCCTCCGCGAGGACGAGCATTTTGTCGATGCCGGGGCCTATTTTGGGCAGGTGACGCGACGATTCATAGAGGAGCGGCAGGGCCGTTTCGCCTCCGTCGCCGCCATCGAGCCGGACCCGCAAAGCCTGGCGACGCTCACGCAGACGATCGCCACGCTGCCCGCCGACCAGGCTGAGAAAGTCACTGTCATCGACGCCGCGCTCGACGACGCGCCGCAGCAACGACACTTCCACGCCGGTCTCGGCTATGCTTCGCAGATTGCCACGACCGGCCAATCGGTCCACCAGACAACGACTGTCGACGCACTCGGCCTGAAGCCCAGCATCGTCAAGCTTCACCTGGAAGGCCATGAACTCCCCGTGCTCAAGGGAGCGGCGGCAACGCTGGCAGCAAACCGCCCCATCGTCATGGCCACCGTCTACCACAACGCGGACGGCCTCTACGCGACCGCGCAATGGCTGATGCAGACGCTTGCAAACTACCGTTTCCTCTTCCGCCTCCATAGCTGGTGCGGCACCGGCGCAGTCATCTACGCCATCCCCCAGGAGCGCCGACCATGACCGGTCTTTCCTTTGAAGATCTCGGCGTCGAAGCCCGTCGCCTGCGCGCCGAACTCGGTGACCTCCACAGCCGGAAACTCGCCATCTATGGCGCGGGTTTCCTTGGTCGCTGGTCCCGACATTGGCTGCCCGAAAATGGCTACACGCTCACGACCTGCTTCGATTCCAACCCGGCCCGCATCGGAGGCGATTTCGATGGCCTCCCGATCCGCGATCCCTTCGCAGCCGGCGTCGAGCCGGTCGATCTGACGCTGATCACCGCCCGCCATGCGGTGAAGCCGGTTTCCGCGCGATTGGCAGAAGCCGGCATGAAGCACATGCCCTTCGAGGCCTTCTTTGTCGCACTGCGTTTCGAGGATTTCGCCCGCGAATACGAAACGCTGACTGACGACCGCTCGCGCGAGGTGCTGCGCGTTGTCGTCAACACGATGCTCACCGGTGATGCCCGGCTCTGCGAGACGATCTACGAGAAGGACCAGTATTTCTGCCTGCCGCCCTTCTGCGGCGTCGAGGAGGAAATCTACATCGACGCCGGCGCCTATGTCGGCGACAGCGTCGAGCGCTTCCTCTGGGCGCATGCCGGAAACTTCAAGGCCATCCACGCCTTCGAGCCAGCCGGGCGCCAATTCGCCGCCCTGACGAAACGCTGCGAGCGGCTGACGGACGAATGGGCGATCCAGCCCGGCAAACTACAAATCAACCACATGGCGCTCGGCGCATCCCGCGCCACACTGGCCGGCGCAAGCCAGAGCGGCCAGGCGCAAAGCTATGCGCTGACGGCGGCGTCTGCCGACCAGCCGGGCATCCCTGTCGTCTCGCTGGACGACTACCTGCAGGGCGGCCCGGCAAGTTTCATCAAGGCCGATGTCGAGGGCATGGAGATGGCGCTGCTGGCCGGCGCGCGCCAGACAATCGCGACCTTCCGGCCACGTCTGGCCATTTGCGCCTATCACTACCCGTCGGACATTCCGGACATCATGGGCGCGATCCGCGCTATCTGCCCCGACTATCAATTCGCCCTGCGGCATCACGCGCCGCGGCAACTCGAAACCGTCTTGTACGCCTGGATCGACTGACCGGTCTGGCAAAGGAGCACGCATGGATCCCGTCACCCATTTCGCGCAATATGTCGCCAAGAACATCGAGGATATCGGCAACGACCCGGACTTCCTGGGGTTGAGCAATATCTGGGTGCGCGAATCCATCCACCACCGCTATGCGCAGAACTTCACCTGGCTCGGCCGGCCGATCATCCAGGTGCCGCAGGACACCTATGCGATCCAGGAACTCATCTGGTCCTGCCGTCCGGATCTCGTGATCGAGACCGGCATTGCCCATGGCGGCTCGCTGGTGATGAGCGCCTCCATGCTCGCCATGCTCGACTATTGCGATGCCGTGCAGGCCGGCAAGACGCTCGACCCGAAGGCCAGCCGCCGCAAGGTCGTCGGCGTCGATATCGACATCCGCGCCCATAACCGCGCCGCCCTCGACGCCCACCCCATGCGCCACAAGATCGAACTCATTCAGGGCTCGTCGGTGGCGGAGGACGTCTTCGCCGAGGTTCTGAAACACACGGAAGGCCATGAACGTATCATGATCTTTCTCGACTCCAACCACACGCACGAGCATGTACTGGCCGAACTCGAACTCTACGCGCCGCTGACCACGAAGGGCTGCTATTGCGTCGTCTGGGACACTGGCGTCGAAGGCCTGCCCGACTTCATGTGCGCCGACCGCCCCTGGGGCAAGGGCGACAATCCCAAGACCGCCGTCTGGGCCTACAGAAAGGCGCTGGAAGAGGAAGGCCGGACAGCCCGCGACGGCCAGCCGCTCCATCTGGAGATCGACAAGGTGATCGAGAACAAGCTCGCCATCACTGCTTCACCGGACGGGTTCCTGAAGCGGGTCTGACCTCGTTTTCGATTTAAAAAGAACGGTTTGACCCGAAGTTCGGACTCATTCTCTCAAAACCTTGAGACGCAACGTCCGCCGGCAAGGCGAACCTCGCCGGACGGCTTGCCCTCTCCGGTGAAGGTGATGCGGCGGGTGTGGCCGGGCGCGAGGTGGAACCAATTGTCCGAGGTCTCGAAACCCGCAGCGTCGATCTGAATATTCTGAGCAAACCGATCGGTCGCGATGTCCAGAGCAAAGCCCTGATCCGACTCGACAAGTTCCAGCGCGAACGTCACATCGCGCCGCGCCACCGAACGTCCGAGCGGGAAGTGGCAAGCGCTCGAAATCTCCTCGCCGCTGGTCTTGTCGACAAGCCGCGCCACGGTCACGTCATGCGATGGCGGACCGAAGCGGAAGGCGTAAGCCGTGTCGAAAAAGGCCCCGAAGAGATCGGTGGCCGCAAATCTTGAAGCGGAATGCGGTTCAAGCGTCAGTTCGCGCCGGCCCGAAACCACCGGCACCGCGCCATCGCGCAGGCAGACCAGTTCCACCGTCACATCTCTGCCCTCGCCCAGATCGTTGATGACATGGACATCGACACCATTCGTCCCCTCATCCGTCAGCATGACCTGAAGCGGTTGGAAGGCGCGACGAACGGCGTGCCACACGGGCTTGGGCGTGCCCGTCGAATCGATGAGGCCCCAACCGGGACTGGGCAGCAGATCCTGAAAGGTCCAGGTAAGCGCACCCCGGCAGGACGATCCCGCGCGACGCCATTCGGCAAAGGTCGCCTCGATCACCTCGCCCGTCACGGCACGGGAAAGATCGAGATAGAGCCCAGGATTTTCACGCCGCAGCCGTTCCGGCTCGACGTCGTAAAGGAGCTTTAGATAGAAGTCCCGCACATCCTCGAAATCCCAGGAGGCGCCCCGGTCGCGCGGCACGCGGGCCTTCCAGCGCGGATCGTGAACGGGGGCTACCGCCAGATGCCTATCGAGCGTCGCCTGCTCGGGCACATGGGCGAAGGCAAGGCTTTCGGCGGCAAAGCGGACATTGGCGCGCCGGGCATCTTCGAGCGGGCGCATATAGGCTCCAACGCCATAATAGTGAGTCACGCCGGCATTGGGCGAAAACGGCATGGCACCGCCCGACGGCGAATTGGGAACCCAGACGCAATCGGGCCGGTGCGCCGACACAAGTTCGGGAAGTATGCTTTCCGTCAGGTCGGACTTGTAGGTGCTCTCCGGCAGGCCGAGCATGGCCGCCTGCTGGTAAACCTCCGAGCCGCCGCAGACGACGGCGAGCGACGGCGAGGCGGACGTCCAGTCGAGCAGTTGCGCGACCTCCTGCTTCAAGTCGGCCAGCCACGCTGCATCGCCTGCAGGATAGTCGAAATTGGCGAGCATCAGCTCCTGCCAGACCATCAGGCCGAGTTCGTCGCAGAGCTGGAAGAAGTCGGCACTCTCATAGGCCATGGTTCCGCCGATGCGGATCATGTTCATGTTCGCCTGCGCGGCCTTCTCGATCCACGGACGATAGTCCTCCCGCCCGCCCGGCAGGCTGACGATATCGGCGGTCGTCCAGACCGCCCCGCGGCAGAAGACCGGCACGCCGTTGACCTTGAGGCCGAAGCCCTGCCCGTCCGCGTCGCGATCCACTTCGATATGGCGGAAGCCCGTGCGGCCAAGCAGCACCGTCTCGCCGCCCCATTCGAGCGTTACGTCATGCAGAACCGGGTTGCCATGGGTGCGCGGCCACCAGGGCTCAACATCCGGCAGCACAAGAACGGCCGAACCGTCAATCACCTTGGCGCTTGCCCCGGCACAAGAGACCGTCGCGCCCTCGGCATTCTCAATCCGGACCCTCAGATGCCCGCAACCCTGCGCATCGCGACACGCTGAAATCCGCGCCTCGCCCGGCCGATCCTTGGCCTGTCGAATGACCGAAACAGGCCGCCAAGGCCCGACCGCATGAACCTCCGGGCACCAGCCCGGCATGCGCCCCAGCGTCGTCGTTCGGAAAAGCCGAACGCCTGCCGGCGTGATCATCTGCGGCCGCCAGCGCGCCCGTGGCCCCTTCTTTCCGAGAAGCGGCCCCAGCGCCCGAAAGCAGATCGCCAGACGGTCGCCCCCCTGAAGGTGGACATTCACGTCGTGGCTTAAATACATGCTTTGACTCGAAAGAATCCGATCGCCGTTGAGCCAGACCTCGGCCACCGTCGCCAGGCCTTCGAAGCGCAAGACGGCATCGCCCGGCTCTTCGTCCAGACGCAGCACATACCACGCGTCGCGGTCATCAAGCGGCATTGGGTTGGCGCGATCAAACCGTTCGACGGCTTCCAATGCCTGCGCTACCGTGCCGGGCACGAAGGCGCGGATGAAGTCCTCGATCCCGACGATTTCGTCCGGGCTCGCGCAAGCCCCCGCCCGCGTCAATTCCATCACCCAGCCGTCATCTAGACGGCGGATTGTGGGCTGGGCGGATGCGGTGGCGTGGTTGGTCATCGTCTTTCTCGGTATATAGTCGCGCAGCGACAGCGAATGGGGACGTCATCGCGATCACCATTACCGTCGTCATCCCGGACTTGATCCGGGATCCAGCGCGCGAAGTCCTTCGCGCAGAAGACTCTTTCCTTAGAGTCCTTTCAGCCCGCAGACGCGGGCTGGCTGGATGCCGGATCAAGTCCGGCATGACGGACAGTTTGTGGCACCCCGCTCTACCCTTCTCCCCACAAGAGGGGAGAACAAGATCACCCCAGCGCCCTGCCCCCACTCTCCATCAGCTTTTCCCAGGCCTCCGCCGCCGGTTCCAGTGCGCCGTTCAGCGGCTCGAACTTCTTGCGTGTGACTGCCCGCGCCAGCTGGAATTGTGCCGATTTCATCACTTCCGAAATCCGCATCGCGTAGCTCGCAGGCTCGGCAAACTCCGGCCCCAGCCATTCGAAATAGCTGCCGCAGAGCTCGAAATTCGCGCCCGCCTGCCGCAGCGTATTGAACGCATATTTGTGGAAGAAACCAAAGGGACGTTCGGCGACTTTCGCTGCCGCTTCCGGGAAGATCGCGGAAAAGGCGGCAATCGGGTTTTCGGCTGGCCGACGGTCGTAGTGATACTGGCCAAGCGACAGCGCCTCCTCGCGGAGTACCTGCTCGTCGGGATAGAGATCCGGCAGCTTGACGAATTCGGTATAGGGCAGGAAAGGCAGAGATCCTTCCGGCGCATTCATCTGGAACAGCCCGTCGAAATCCTCGCCGGAAAGATGGAAGAAACCGGCATTGTGGAAATAGTCGAGCTCTCGTCCCTCAATATCCATCCGGTTGATCGCAACCGTGGTCTTTCCGTGCTCGAGCTTGTAAGCCACGCCCTGCGTGTCGGGCATGTAGAATGAGTCCATCTCCACGAGGCAGATACGGCCACGCGCCGCCTGTTCGGCGACATGGGCTTCGACCTTGTCGTAGATCGCCAGCTCGGTGACGACAATTCCGTAAAGCGTTTCAAGGTCTTCCAGCGGAACCTTGAAAAAGGTCATCTGGTCGCCTTCGAAATCCTGGGTCAGCGTGAAGGCCAGCATGGATTGCGGCGCAAGGCCCTGGGCTGCCAGAAGCTCGATCCAGAGATCGGTATAGCAATTGGTTTCAGGCCACATGCGCTCCGGGGAATGGAGCGCATGCGGCTGATAACCGTTGGGCGTGACGTTCAAAATGCCCGTCATCGGATCACCCGAAGAGGGCGTCGCGGACCTGCTGAGGCCACAGCTTGGGATCGAGCCCGTGGTGATGGAAGAGCGCGAGCGCAATGCGCTCCAGGCCGAAGCCGACGCAGGCCGTGTGGGCGGTTTCGCCGTCCACGGTCTTCAGGTCCCAGGTCTTGCCGAAATGATCCTGATGATAGTTGAAGCTCATGCAGGCCGTCGGCTTGGAAACCGAGGTGATCGGGATGAGCAGTTCGAACTTCAGGTTCTGGTCGCGCTGGTTGTTCTTCATCAGACGGCCGGCGCGGCCGAAGAAGGGGTCGTTGGCGACGTCGATATCGACCGGCAGCGCCACCTGCGCCATCAGTTCCTTGCCCTTTTCCATCCATTCCTGGCGGAAGGCCATGACGTCGGCCGGCTTGCCCATGCGGACGAACTCGCGCATGCGGAAGAGCTGCATGCGGGCCGGGTCCATCGAGGGCTCATGACGGAAGCAGTAGGACTGGATGTTGAAGAGACCGCCGCCCGCCTGCAGATTGCCGCGCTTGGCGACGATCGGATAGAGCGGATAGCAGGCCGCAGGTGTCAGAACGATGTCGGAGGCCTTCTGACCGCCGGTCCAGTCTTCGCCAGCTGCCATGCACTGGATCAGATCGGCATGGGCCAGATCGTCGCCGCAGAAGCAGTGAACCGTGCCCGCCAGCTGCGGGAAGTTCTTCATGTAGCCGGAGCCTTCGAAATAGCTGCGGTTCATGCCGGGAGGGAAGCGGATGACTTCGGCACCGGTTTCGCCGGAAAACTTGTCGATCAGGCGCTCGAAGCCGGTGATGACATCTTCGAACGTGCCGGAGCGCGCATAGAGCCCTTCGACGCCGGTGTCGATCAGGAGACCGCTGTCAAACAGGCGGTCGAGGAAAGTCACTTGCATATCCATGGCGTTATCCCATCAGGCTCGTGTCGAGTTTGTGGACGGTCAGCATCGTCGCGGTGTTCGACAGGATGCGTTCGTTGGAAATCATCAGCTGGGCCGAATGCGCGTCGCGCAGGTGGCGGCCAATGCTGTAGGGCGTGCCGTTCTTGTAGCCGGCAATGCCGCAGATGATCATCGCCTGGTTGATGACCGAAAGGATCATCTGCGAGGTCGCGATCTTGACGTTGTTCATCGCCACGGCAAAGCCCAAGGAGGAGAGCTGCGCCGGATCTTCCTTGGCCGCTTCGAAGCGCTCGATCCCGGCAATGACGTTGGACTTGATCAGATGCAGTTCTGCCGTGGCTTCCGCCAGACGCAGCGCGCCGGGAGGCGTCGTGCCGGGGTTGGCGCGGGCGGCGGCGCGAACGAAGGCCTGCGCGCGGGTGACCGCGTTGAGCGCAATGCCATACCAGGTGGCCGACCAGAGAAGGTGGCAGGTCGCCAGCATGGATTCAGCCGCGATTTCCGCGAAAGGCTTCGGCAGGATTTGAACCGCCGGCGCTTCCGCCTTGAAGAGGAACCCGTCGGAGCAAGTGCCGCGCATGCCCATCGTATCCCAGACATGGGTCTGTTCGAGCGTGTACTGGTCCTTGAGGAACACGGTCATGACCTGGTCGGTCGAGGCCGCTTCCTTGTGCGAACGGGACGTGATGAGGATCGCGTCGGCCTGCTTGCCGTAGGAAATGACGGTCGCTTCCTTGGTCAGGCGGCAGATGTCGCCGTCGACCTCGATGGCGCAGATCGAATTGCGCAGATTGCCGCCGATACCGGCTTCAGTGGTGGCCGAGCCGAGCAGGAGCTGTTCGCGCACGATGCGGTGCATGAAGGCCTCGTGCCATTCGTCGCCCATGCCGTGCGAAACGCAGCTCGACAGCTTGATGTGATGCATGGCGAAGATCATGGCCGACGAGGCGCATTCCTGCGCGATGATCGAGCAGACTTCGGCGATTTCGGCGATGGTGGCGCCCTCGCCCCCCAGAAGGATCGGAACCTGGATGCCGAAGAGGCGCGCCGACTTCATGGCGGCCACGGCTTCGTGCGGGAAGCGGCCTTCCTTGTCGACGGCATCGGCATGTTTGCCGGCAACGGCGGCGACTTCGCGGGCGCGCTCAACGAGCCCGGCGCCGCGAATTTCAGACATCATGTTCATCACGCAGCCTCCCGGCCTTCGACGATGGCCGACACCGTTTCGGCAATCGCGTCGATCGAGGCGAACGACTTGCGGTTCAGGAGATGGTCCGGAAATTCGATGTCGAAGGCGTCTTCGATGCCGAGCATGAGCTGGACCGACGCGAAGGAGGAAAGACCGGCCGCGTAGAGATCCGCGCCATCCGCAAGCGTATCAACCGCCACAGGCAGGCCACCGAGCTTGCCCAAAAGTTCCCTGATCTTGTCCTTCATCTTCTTCTCCTTGTCAGAACAAAGTGCGAAAGCATCCCTAATGATGGGGAGAAGAGAACCACAGGCAGGATAAGATCGACCTAAAGAATATGGACAAAAAATCCTTAACCTCAGGGTGTGTCCCAGAACGGGACCGCTTGACAACATACTCAGTAGTATGTCTACTTCCCGCAACGACCGCCCGCTTGTGAACGTGGCGGCAGACGGGGAGAACGGGACGGCATGACCGCGAATGCGTCCGCGCAAAGCAACCTTGAGCGCAGTCTGGTCGAGGAAGGCCAGGTCGAGATCCTGCGCATGGCCGCCCAGTGCTTCATGGACCGCGGCTTCGCCTCCACCAGCATCGACGACGTCGCCCGCCGGCTTGGCTCCACCAAGGGCCGTATCTATCATTTTTTCGCATCCAAGGCCGACCTCTTCTTCGCGGTCGCCGAAGTCGGCATGGAGTTCAACTATGCCGCCATCGACGCCAGCCTGAAAAGAGAGGCGCCGGCGATCGAGCGCCTGCGTGACATGGCCTTTGCCCATTGCATGTCGATGATCGAAACGCAGGCCTACCAGCACTCCGTCTGGCAGGGCGTGGAAATCCATCTTCGCGGCTCCACGACGCCGGAACAGCGCGAGCGTCTGAACGCACTGATTGAAAGCCGCGACCGTTATTCGGCTCTTTTCAAGGCGGTTATGGAAGAAGCGGCCCGCGATGGCAATATACATTACGGAGATCCCAGTATCGCGCGGCAGCTCATGTTCATGGCGCTGAACTCGCCGATCTTCTGGTACAAGCCGCGCCCCGGCGAAACGGCGCAAGACCGTCGCCGGATCGCGCAGCAATGTACGGATTATGCTCTTGCGGGGTTGGGAGACTCCGCAACGGCAAACCGTTTGAACGCATAGGGAGAATGACGACGCGGCAGTGGAGGGCTGCCCGAAAAGCAAGAAACACGATGGCCCAAAGGGCCAGGGTTCAGGGAGGGACCTCTAAGTGGATTTATTGCAATTGCTGATCAGCGGCCTGGCAAATGGCTGCGTTTACGGTCTGATCGCTCTCGGCTTCGTGCTGATCTATAAGGCGACGGAAGCCGTCAATTTTGCCCAGGGCGATTTCATGATGCTGGGGGCATTTCTGACCCTCACTTTCGCAAATTCCAACGAACTCGGCCTGCCGTTCTGGCTTGCCTGCATTCTGGCCGTGCTCGTGATGGGCGTGGTTGGCTACCTTGTGGAAGCGCTTCTCATCCGCCGCATGTTCGGCGAGAGCCAGATCGCCATCGTCATTCTGACCATCTCGCTCGGCATCGTGCTGCGTTTTGTCGCAGGCGTCATCTGGGGCCATGAACCGCAATCGTTGGAAAGCCCGCTGGCCGGCCGCGAAGTTCGCCTCGGCGGTCTTGTCCTCGGTTTCGACGACATGACCATCATCATCGTCACGATCCTGCTGACCGCCGGCCTCTACCTCTTCTTCGCCAAGACGAAAATCGGCCTCGCCATGCAGGCCGCCTCGCAGAACCAGCTCGCCGCCTATTACATGGGCATTCCGGTGAAGCGCGTTCACGCGCTCGTCTGGGCGCTCGCCGGCGGGGTGGCTGCAATTGCCGGCATCCTCTTTGCCGCCAAGGGCACGATCGACCCCTCGACCGGCCTTCTCGGCATCAAGGCGTCCGCTGCCGCCATTATCGGCGGTTTTGGCTCGCTGCCCGGCGCGCTGCTCGGCGGCCTGATCATCGGCCTCGTCGAGCCGCTGTCCTCGCGCTATGTCGCTGCCGGCGTCTCGCAGATCATGCCCTATCTGATCCTGCTCATCGTCCTCATCGTTCGCCCCCACGGCCTGCTGTCGCAGGTCCGTGCAAAGAAGGTGTGAGCCGATGCGGATCGTTTTCAAGACCACCTACGAGGCCGATATCCGCCTCTTCAAGCATGGCGCGCAGGCCTTCTGGTATGCGCTCCTGCTGATCGTCGCGGTCGCCGCGCCCTTCCTCCTCGGCGACTTCCTCACCGGCGAGGCCACCAACGTGCTCATCTGGGCCATATGCGGCATGGGGCTCATGCTCCTCGTCGGCCAGAGCGGACAGGCAAGCCTCGGCCACGCCGCCTTCATGGCGATCGGGGCCTATTCCTGCGTGCTGCTGGAAAGCGCGGGCGTTCCCTTCATCCTCGCCCTGCCACTCGGCGGGATCATAACCGGCATTGCCGGCGGCCTCTTCGCCCTGCCCGTGACGCGACTGCACGGCATCTATCTGGCGATTGCCACGCTCGCCGTCTCGGTCATGATGGAAGACGTCATCGTTCTTGCCGAACCGCTGACCGGCGGCGTCAACGGCCTGATCGCGCCGGACATCGAGATCTTCGGCGTCAACTTCAACCGCTACGGCAATGCATCCGGCCTCTACTGGCTGATCCTCGCCATCGCCATCCTGATCGTGCTCGCCTATCGCAACATCCAGCGCTCGCCGCTGGGTCGCGCCTTCGCAGCCGTGCGCGATTCCGAAATTTCGGCGCAGGCCATGGGCATCAACGTGGCCCGCACCAAGGCGACAGCCTTCGCGATCTCCACCTTCATGACCGGCATCGGCGGCGCCCTGATGGGCCACTTCGCCGGCGTCTTCAACCAGGAGACCTTCAATCTCGTCATCTCGATCAACCTGATCCTGATGATCGTCATCGGCGGGCTCGGAACCATTCACGGCGCCTTCCTCGGCGCCGTCGTCATCGGCTTCCTGCCGCAGGCCATTGCCTTTGCCCGCGACGGGCTGGGCAGCATCTTCCATTTCGGTTCCATCGCGATCCCCGGCCTGGAGACCGGGATCTTCGGCACGATCCTCATTCTCTTCATCCTCTTCGAGCCCCTCGGCATCTATGGCCGCTGGGTGAAGATCCGCACCTATTTCGAGCTGTTCCCCTTCGCCCGGCGCGACATGTTCCGCCGCCAGAAGAGCTACCTCAAGACGGAGCGCATCAGATGAGCCTTCTGGAACTGAAAAACGTCACCCTGAAATTCGGTGGCCTGACCGCCGTCAACGATGTCTCTTTCGCAGTCGAGGAAGGCGAGGTCTTCGCCCTTGTCGGCCCGAACGGCGCCGGCAAGTCGACGATCTTCAACATGATCTCGCGCTTCTACACGCCCTATTCCGGCGATATCCTCTTTGAGGGTAAGAGCATTCTCAACAAGGCCCCGCACGAGATCGCAGGGCTGGGCATTGCCCGCACCTTCCAGAATATCGAGCTGTTCGAGCAGGCGAGCGTGCTGCAGAACATGCTGGTCGGCCGCTACACGCATCGCCGCTCGAATTTTCTGACCGAACTCCTCTTCACGCCCTTTGTCCGGCGCGAGGAGCATCGCCACCGCGAGGCGGTCGAGAAGGCCATCGACTTCCTCGACCTCCAGCCCTATCGCGAAAAGCTCATCGCCGGCCTGCCCTATGGCGTGCGCAAGGTGGTGGAGATGGGCCGCGCGCTCGCCATCCAGCCGAAGCTGCTCCTCCTTGACGAACCGGCCTCCGGCCTCTCGGTCGAGGAAACACAGGACGTCGCCTTCTGGATCGAGGACATCAAGAAGGTCATGGGCATCACCGTGCTGATGGTGGAGCACGACATGCATCTCGTCTCTTCCGTCTGCGACCGCGTCCTGGCGCTGGCCGATGGGAAGAAGCTGGCGCTCGGCACGCCGCGCGAAGTGCAGACCGATCCACGGGTGGTCGAGGCCTATCTCGGCTCCGATGAAGAGGAGGCCGCGTGATGGGCGAACCGCTTCTGAAGATCGAGAACCTCGAAAGCTACTATGGTCCGATCATGGCGATCCGCGGGGTCAGCCTCGAGGTCCATGAAGGTCAGATCGTCACCGTGCTGGGCGCAAACGGCGCGGGCAAGACGACGCTGATGAAGACCATTTCCGGCGTCATGGACCCGGAAAAGGGAACCGTGAAGCTGTCCGGCGAGGAAATCCAGGGCCGCGACCCGGATCATTCGGTTCGCAAGGGCGTCGTTCAGGTGCCGGAGGGCCGCGAAATCTTCCCGTTGATGTCCGTCGAGGACAATCTGAAGATGGGCGCCTTCACCCGCACCGACCGCGCCGGCATCGCCGCCGATATCGATATGGTCTACCGCTACTTCCCGATCCTGAAGGAGCGCTCGACGCAGGATGCGGGCACGCTCTCCGGCGGTCAACAGCAGATGCTGGCGATCGGGCGCGGCCTGATGGCACGGCCGCGCGTCATGCTGCTGGACGAGCCGAGCCTCGGCTTGAGCCCTCTGCTGACCAAGGAAATCTTCGCCATCATCAAGCGGCTCAATGCCGAGCAGAAGGTGACGATGCTGGTGGTCGAGCAGAACGCCAAGATCGCGCTGGAGGCCGCCCATTATGGCTACGTGATGGAACTCGGCCGCATCGTCATGGGCGGCCCGGCGGAGAAATTGCGCGCATCGAAGGACATCCAGGAATTCTATCTCGGCCAGCAGGGCGAGAGCCAGCGTGGACAGCGCCGCTGGAAAAACCGCAAGACCTGGCGTTGAGGGGGAAAAGACGATGAACATGATCGCAAACATTCCGCCCATGCAGAAGGTGCACGGCATCGAACTCAATGCCGACCTCAGCCATGGCCCCTTCTATATCGACGGTTGCGACACGCTGCCGAAGCTCTTCGAAAAGCGTTGCCGGGAACTCGGCAGCCGCACCGCCCATCGTGAAAAGGACTTCGGCATCTGGCTGTCCTACAGCTGGGACGACTGGTACGAGCACGCCCGGCTGATCGGCCTCGGCCTGATCTCCATGGGTTTCGGGCGCGGCGACGTGGCGGCAATCCTGTCGGAGGACAACAAGGAGTGGCTCTATGCCGACCTAGGCATCCAGTGCGCCGGCGGCATCGTCACCGGCGTTTACACGACCGATGCGGCGAGCCAGCTTGCCTATATCGTCAACGATTCCGGCACGAAATTCCTTTTCCTCGAAAATGACGAACAGCTCGACAAATATCTAGAAGTCCGCGACCAGATGCCGGGCCTCGTGAAGGTCATCGTCTTCGATCCGGAAGGCCTGCACGATTTCCGCGATCCCAACGTCATCTTCATCGAAGATCTCTACGAGTTGGGCCGTCAGGAGCTAGGGCGCCAGCCAAATCGCATCGAGCAGGAGATCGCTGCTTCGAAACCGGATGATATCGCCATCCTGATCTACACATCCGGCACGACCGGCATGCCGAAGGGCGTCATGATCGACCATTCGAACATGATGTACACGATTGCCGCCAACGTGCTTCTGTTGCCCGTCTTCCCCGAGGACGAACAGGTCTGCTTCCTGCCGCTCTGCCATATCCTCGAGCGCATGATTTCGGTCTCCGGCCCGATCGCCGCCCGCTCGACGGTGAACTTCGCCGAAAGCACGGAAACGGTGTTCGAGAACGTCCGCGAGGTGAGCCCGACGGCCTTTACTGCCGTGCCGCGCGTCTGGGAAAAGATCTACTCGCAGGTCGTCATCATGGCCTCCGACGCAACCCCGCTCGGCCGCTGGGCATTCAACCGGGCGGTCGCCACAGGCATGAGAAAGGTCGAGTGCGAGATGGCTGGAAAGCCCGTTCCCGCCACCACCCGCCTCGCCTATGCCTTCTGGGATTTCGTCCTCCTGAAGAACCTCCGTCGCATGCTCGGCCTCGACAAGCTGCGGCGCGGGACGACAGGTGCGGCTCCCATCTCGCCCGAAATCCTCAAGTGGTTCAAGGCGATCGGCGTCTACGTTCTCGAAGGCTACGGCATGTCGGAAAGCGCCGGACTGATGTCGGTCAACGCGATGGAGTCCAACCGCTTCGGCACCGTCGGTCCGGCCATCCCGGGATCGCAAATCCGCATCGCACCCGATGGCGAAATCCAGTACCGCGCCGGCAATGTCTTCCGTGGCTACTGGAAGAACCCGGAAAAAACCGCCGAGACCATGACGGAGGATGGGTGGCTGCGCACCGGCGACACCGGCCAGCTCGACGAGGCCGGCTACCTTCGCATTTCCGGCCGCATCAAGGACATCATCATCACCGCCGGCGGCAAGAACATTACGCCCGCCGAATTCGAGAACCGGCTGAAATTCTCAGCTTATATCTCGGATGCGGTGATCATCGGCGACCGGCGCAAATATCTCACCTGCCTCGTCATGATCGACCAGGAGAATGTGCAGAAATACGCGCAGGACCACCGCATACCGTTTTCGGATTTCGCTTCGCTCTGCGCCCGGCCGGAGGTCCAGGCACTGATCGGCGAGATCATCGAAAGGGTCAACAAGGACTTCGCCCGCGTCGAGCAGGTCAAGAAGTTCCGATTGATCGACATACTGCTCACCGCGGAGGACGATGAGCTGACCCCGACCATGAAGCTCAAGCGCAGCTTCGTGGAGAAGAAACATAAGGCGCTGATCGACGACATGTATGCCGAGGAGAAGGCAGCATGAACTTTTGGAGGAGGAAGAACATGAAAAAGCAGATGAAAGCAGCCATTACCGGTCTTCTGGCCGGTGCAAGCCTGCTCGCCGCCGGTGCTGCCGGCGCGCAAGGGGTGACCGACACGGAAGTCGTGATCGGCTCGAACCAGGACATGTCGGGCATCTTCGCCGCCTTCGGCGCGCCCGCCGTCAAGGCCGCCGGGCTCTATTTCGACGAAATCAACGCCAAGGGCGGCGTCAACGGTCGCAAGATCAAGTTCGTGGTGGAGGACCACGGCTATCAGGTGCCCAAGGCCACGCAGAACCTGAACAAGCTGGTCAATTCCGACAAGATCTTCGCCATGCTGCTGCAGCTCGGCACGCCGATCAACATCGCGTCCTTCCCGCTTCTGGAGAAGAACAAGGTCGCCAATATCGCGCCGCTCACTTCGGCACGCCAGATGGTCGAGCCGCCCTCACCTTACAAATATGCGGGCTTCTCGTCCTATTTCGACCAGACGCGTCTGGGCCTGAAATATCTGGCCGAGAAGGAAGGTGCCAAGAAGATCTGCGCCATGTACATCCCCTCCGACTTCGGCCAGGAGCTGAAGGACGGCACGGATGCGGCGGTGAAGGAATTCGGCCTGACCTTCGTGGCCGAGACCACGCACAAGCCGGATGAGCAGGACTTTGCCGGTTCGCTGACCAAGCTCAAGGGCGCCGGCTGCGACACGATCGCGATTGCGCTCGGCGTGCGTCAGGTCATCACCGCGGTCGCCACCGCCAAGAAGATGGGCTGGAACGACGTCAAGTTCATCGGCGCTTCCGCCTCGTTCCACACCGCCATCGCCAAGGTTCCGGGCGGCGTGACGGACGGCTTCTATGCCGGTGCCGGCTGGCCCGACATCGTCGCCCGCATGAACGTTCCGGAAGTGAAGGCATGGGTCGACAGCTACCAGAAGGCTGCCGGCGAATTCCCATCCACCGGCGCGCTTCTCGGCCGTTCGGCGGCTGAATCGCTGGTGCGCGGCCTTGAAGCCGCCGGCAAGGACCTGACGCCGGAAAGCTTCCAGAAGGGCATGGAAAGCCTCGACTACGAAGACAAGATTGCAGGCGTGCACATCAAGTTCGGCCCGAACGACCATATCGGTGGCGACCCCATCGTGATTTCGAAGATTGAAAAAGGCGAGTGGAAGGAGCTTGCCCGCGTCAATCCGTGATGAACCCCGGCCCGGCGAAGTGTAAACAAGCCTTCGCCGGGCCTCATTTTGCTTGAAGAAGGAGTACGGCATGAGCCAAGCGGTCAAAACGAGCCTTGAAGGCGATATTTTCCTGATTGAAATCGACAATCCCCCGGTCAACGCCGCCTCGGTGGCGGTGCGCACCGGCGTGGTCGATGCAATCGCAGCCTTCGAGGCCGAGACAAACGCGAAAGCCGCCGTGCTTTATTGCGCCGGACGCACATTCGTTGCCGGCGCCGATATCAAGGAATTCGGCAAGGCCGCTCTCGAGCCCTTCCTGCCGGACGTGATCCAGAAGGTGGAAGACGCCACGAAGCCCGTCGTCGCCGTGGTCCATGGCACGGCGCTTGGCGGCGGCCTGGAACTCGCACTCGGCAGCCATTACCGCGTCGGCATGAAGGGCGCGAAGATCGGCCTGCCGGAAGTCCATATCGGCCTCATCCCCGGCGCCGGCGGCACGCAGCGCCTGCCCCGCCTGATCGGCTTCGAAGCCGCCGCCGATATCGCCACCTCGGGCCGTCAGGTTTCCGCCGGCGAAGCGCTGAAGCTCGGCATTTTCGACCTTCTGGACGAAGGCGCCGACCCGAAGGCCGCCGGCCTCGCCTTCGCCCGGAAAATGATCGACGAGGGCATGCAGCCTCGCCGCATCAGCCAGAATGACGAGAAGGTCGCAACCCGCAAGGGCGACAAGGCCTTCTTCGACGGCATGCGGGCTGCCGTTGCCGGCAAGGCGCGCGGCCAGATCTCGCCCGTCGCCTGCATCGACGCGCTGGAGCTTGCCGCCAACGTTCCCTTTGCCGAAGGCATGAAGGGCGAGCGCGCCATCTTCATGAAGCTTCTCGCCGATCCGCAGCGCGAAGCCCTTGTCCACGCCTTCTTCGCCGAACGCGCCGTTTCCAAGGTTCCGGGCCTCGAAGCGGGCCAGGCGAAGGAGATCAAAAAGGCTGGCGTTATCGGCGGCGGCACAATGGGTTCGGGCATCACGCTCTCCATGCTCTTCGCCGGCCTGCCGGTGACCATGGTCGAGCGCGACGAGGAACAGGCCGCGCGCGGCCGCGCCAATGTCGAGAAGGTGCTGAACGACGGCGTCGCCCGTGGCAAGTATGACCAGGCCTATCGCGACCGCCTCGCCAATGAACTCTATTCGGTGACGACCGACTTCAACGCGCTGGCTGATTGCGACCTGATCATCGAGGCCGCGTTTGAAGACATGGAGGTCAAGAAGGGCGTCTTCACGACGCTCGACAAGGTAGCCAAGCCGGGTGCGATCCTCGCCTCCAACACGTCCTATCTCGACATCAACCAGATCGCCGCGATGACCAGCCGGCCGGAAAGCGTGCTCGGCCTGCACTTCTTCTCACCCGCCCACATCATGAAGCTGCTGGAAATCGTCGTCGCCGACAAGACGTCCCCCGAGGCTCTCGCCACAGGCTTTGCGCTTGCCAAGAAGCTCGGCAAGACCGGCGTGCGCGCCGGCGTCTGCGACGGCTTCATCGGCAACCGCATTCTGGAGCGCTATCTGCGCATCGCCGCCCACATGGTCGAGGAAGGCACGAGCCCCTATGCCATAGACCGCGCCGTGGTCGATTTCGGCTACCCCATGGGTCCGCACCAGATGGGCGACCTCGCCGGGCTCGACATCGGCTTCATGGCCCGCAAGCGCCGCATCGCCGAAGGCTACAAGGGCCGCTATGCCTTTGAATATCTGGATTGGCTCGCCGAACAGGGCCGCTTCGGCCAGAAGACCGGTCGCGGCTGCTACATCTACCCCGCCGGCGCGCGCAAGGGCATCGAGGACCCCGAATTCCTGGCGGCCATCAACGACATCCGGAAAAAGAAGGGCATTCCCCAGAAGCCGGAACTCTCTGCCGACGAGATCATGCGCCGCTACATGGCGGCCATGATCAACGAGGGTGCCAAGGTGGTCGAGGAAGGCATTGCGCTTCGTCCGCTCGACGTCGATGTCGTCATGCTCGCCGGCTATGGGTCGCCGCGCTATCGCGGCGGCCCGATGAAGTACGCCGACATGCGCGGACTGGACAAGGTGCTGGCCGATATCCGCGAGTTTGGCAAGGAGGACCCGGATTTCTGGGCACCGGCCAAGCTGATCGAGGATCTTGTGGCGAAGGGCCAGAATTTCGCCAGCCTCAACGGGGCTGAGTAAGAAGACGCGGGGGTTCAACCCCCTCACCTGCGATTTCTAACACTTAGCTGAAGCTAAGATGTTGAAATCGCTTCCTCTCCCACAAGGGGAGAGGCGACCTCCGTCCCTCCTCTCCCCTTGTGGGAGAGGATAGTCTGCCCCAAGAGCCGTAGGCGATTGGCTAGGCAGACTTGGTGAGGGGGTCGACATCTGGAACCACCTGAATTTCAAAGGAACCAACCATGCGCGAAGCCGTCATTCTCTCCACCGCCCGCACGGGCATCACCAAGGCCTTCCGGGGCGAACTCAATGCCACCCATGGCGCCGACTTCGGTGCCGCTGCCGCCAAGGCTGCCGTCGAACGCTCGGGCATCGATCCGAACCTGCTCGAAGACGCGATCTTCGGCTGCGGCATGCCGGAGAGTGCCACCGGCGGCAACATTGCCCGCCATATCGGTGTCCGCGCCGGCCTGCCGCTCTCCATGACCGGCGGCACGGTGTCGCGCCATTGCGGCTCCGGCCTCTTCGCGATTGCCCAGGCCGCCGGGCAGATCACCCAATATGGCGCACCGGCCATGCTGGCGGGCGGGCTGGAATCGATCTCCATCGTCCAGAGCCACCTGAACATGTTCATGTACCAGAACGACTGGATGCTCGAACACAAGCCGGCCATGTACATGCCGATGATCGAGACCGCCGATATCGTTGCCGCCCGCTACAATGTCTCGCGCGAGGCACAGGACGAATATTCCTATCAGAGCCAGATGCGCACGGCAGACGCCCAGAAGGCCGGCCGCTATGCGGATGAAATCATTGCCATGACCACCAAGATGGCCGTGCAGGACAAGGAAACCAAGGCGATCAGCTACCACGAAGTGACCTTCGACAAGGATGGCTGCAACCGCCCCTCGACGACGCTCGAAGGCCTGCGCTCGCTCGAACCCGTGCGCGGCCCCGGCCAGTTCGTCACCGCCGGCAATGCCTCGCAGCTCTCCGACGGTGCATCGGCATCTGTGCTGATGGAAGCCAAGGAGGCCGAGAAGCGCGGACTGGAACCGATGGGCGCCTTCCGCGGTTTCGTCACCGCCGGCTGCGAGCCCGACGAAATGGGCATCGGCCCCGTCTTCGCGGTGCCGAAGCTTCTGGAGCGCGCCGGCCTCAAGGTCTCCGATATCGGCCTCTGGGAACTCAACGAAGCCTTCGCGTCCCAGGCGCTTTATTGCCGCGACCGCCTCGGCATCGACCCGGCCATCTACAACGTCAACGGCGGATCCATCTCCATCGGCCATCCGTATGGCATGACGGGTGCGCGCCAGGTCGGCCATGTGCTTTACGAAGGCAAGCGCCGTGGCGTGAAATACGCCGTCGTCACCATGTGCATCGCGGGCGGCCAGGGTGCTGCCGGGCTTATCGAAATCTTCTGAGGAAACAGATCATGGATCTCAACTTCTCCCCCGAAGACCTCGCCTTTCAGGCAGAGGTCCGCGCCTTCCTCAAGGCCGAGCTGTCGCCGGCTCTGGCTGACAAGGTGCGCCACAACAAGACGCTGACCAAGGAAGACATGGTCGGCTGGCACGCCACGCTCAACAAGCGCGGCTGGCTGGCGCAGGATTGGCCCAAGCAATATGGCGGGGCCGACTGGACGCCGGTCCAGCAGCAGATCTTCGATGACGAAGCATCCATGGCGAACGCGCCGCGCATCATCCCCTTCGGGCTGAAGATGCTTGCCCCCGTGCTGATGAAGTTCGGCACCGAGGAGCAGAAGGCGCATTACTTGCCGCGCATTCTCGACGGCACCGACTGGTGGTGCCAGGGCTACTCGGAACCGGGCGCCGGCTCCGACCTCGCCTCGCTCAAGACCCGCGCGGTGCGCGATGGCGATCATTATGTCCTCAACGGCCAGAAGACCTGGACGACGCTCGCGCAATATGCCGACATGATCTTCTGCCTCGTCCGCACCGGCACTGAAGGCAAACCGCAGGAAGGCATTTCCTTCATTCTGGTCGACATGAAGTCCCCCGGCATCACCGTGCGCCCGATCATCCTTCTGGAAGGCACGCATGAGGTCAACGAAGTCTTCTTCGACAATGTCCGCGTGCCGGCCGAAAACCTGATCGGCGAGGAGAACAAGGGCTGGACCTATGCCAAATATCTCCTCACCCACGAGCGCACCAACATCGCCGGCGTCGGCGCCTCGAAGGCCGCTCTGGCCGAAGTGAAGCGCATCGCCAAGGCCGAGACGGTGCGTGGCGTGCCCCTCGCCGACGACCCCTATTTCGCCGCCCGCGTGGCGCAGGTGGAAATGGAACTCGACGCGCTCTCGACCACGAACCTGCGCGTGCTCTCCTCGCCGGATGCGGCCGCCTCTGCCGGCTCGATCTCCTCCATGCTGAAGATCAAGGGCACGGAAATCCGCCAGTCGATCAACGACCTCGCCCGCCGCGCGATCGGACCTTATGCCATGCCCTTCGTCTCCGAAGCGCTGGAGGAAGGTTATAACGGCGAGCCCGTTGGCCCCGAATATTCCCTCGGCGTCGCGCCGGATTACTTCAACAACCGCAAGATCACGATCTTCGGAGGTTCGAACGAAATCCAGCGCGGCATCATCTCGAAAATGGTCATGGGCCTGTGAGAAAATTCTGAGGAGCAAACAATGAACTTCACCCACACGGAAGAACGCCAGCTCTTCAAGGATAGCGTCGCGCGCCTCATCGCCGACACCTACACGCTGGACGCCCGCAACAAGGCAGCCGAAACCGAACTCGGCTTCAGCACGGATAAATGGGCGCAATTCGCCGAACTCGGTGCCATCGGCGCACTGTTTTCGGAAGACGACGGCGGCTTCGGCGGCGCGCCGTTTGACGTCACGGTTCTCTTCGAGGAACTCGGCCGCGGCCTCGTCAACGAACCCTTCCTCGCCACCGCCATACTCGGCGGCGGCCTGATCGCCGAACTCGGCAATGCCGACCAGAAGGCCATCATCGAGGAGATCATCGCCGGCACGAAACAGCTCGCCTTCGCCCACGGCGAACCGAAGAGCCGCTACGATGCCAGCCATGTCGAGACCACCGCCAAGAAGTCCGGCGATGGCTATGTGCTAAACGGCGCAAAAGCCGTGGTGCTGAATGGAGGCGCGGCAGATCTGCTCGTCGTCTCCGCCCGCTCCTCGGGTGCAGCCTGGGACGAAGACGGCCTCTCGCTTTTCCTCGTACCCGCCGATGCGGCCGGCGTCACGCGCCATTCCTACCCCTCCATCGACGGCCTCCACGCCGCCGAAGTGCGTCTCGACAATGTGACGGTGGGCGCGGATGCTCTACTAGGCAACGAGGGCAAGGCATGGCCGGCGATCGAAAAGGTCATTGCGCGGGCCAATCTGGCGCTCGCGTCGGAAGCCATCGGCGCGATGGAAGTCGCCCGTGACATGACGATCGAATATCTCAAGACCCGCAAGCAGTTCGGCGTCGTCATCGGCAAGTTCCAGGCGCTGCAACACCGCATGGCGACCGTGTTGCTCGAAATCGAGCAGGCCCGCTCCTCGGTGATCAATGCTGCCGGACGCTTCGATGGTTCCCGTGTCGAACGCGAAATGGCCGTCTCCGCCGCCAAGACGCTCGCCGGCAAGATCGGCCGGCTGGTTGCCGAAGAAGCGATCCAGATGCATGGCGGCATCGCCATGACCTGGGAATACGCCGTCGGCCATTTTGCCAAGCGGCTCGTGATGATCGACCACATGTTCGGCGACGTGGATTATCATGTCGCGCGCTATGTGGCTCTGTCGAAGGAAGCGGCTTAAGTGCAGGCACTGGTACTGGAAGAAAAGGGCCGGTTGAGCCTCAGGGATTACCCCCTGAGCCTCGATCTCGGCCCGCATGACGTCCGGATCGCGATCCACACGGTCGGCATCTGCGGCTCGGACGTGCACTACTACACCCACGGCAAGATCGGCCCCTTCGTGGTGAAGGAGCCGATGATCCTCGGCCACGAGGCGGCAGGTACGATCACGGCGATAGGCACCGAGGTCACGAACCTGAAGGTCGGCGACCGGGTTTGCATGGAGCCGGGCATACCCGACCTCAATTCCAAGGCCGTGCGGCTCGGCATGTACAATGTCGATCCCGCCGTCCGCTTCTGGGCAACCCCGCCGGTGCATGGCTGCCTGACGCCGGAAGTCGTCCACCCCGCCGCCTTCACCTTCAAGCTGCCGGACAATGTCAGCTTCGCCGAAGGCGCGATGGTCGAGCCTCTGGCCGTCGGGATTCAGGCGGCGCTGAAAGCCGGTATCAAGCCGGGCGACACCGCCGTCGTCATGGGCGCAGGCCCGATTGGCATGATCACGGCGCTTTCCGCTCTGGCCGGTGGATGCTCGCGGGTCATCGTCTCGGATGTCGCCCAGCCGAAGCTCGACATCATCGGCCAATATCCGGGCGTGGAAACGGTGAATGTCCGCAACACGAAACTCATCGACTACGTCCGAGCGACGACCGAAGGCTGGGGCGCGGACATCGTCTTCGAAGCCTCGGGCGCAGCACCTGCCGTGCTCGACGTCGCCAATGTCGTCGCCCCCGGCGGCACCTGCGTCATGGTCGGCATGCCGGTCGATCCCGTCCCGGTCGACATTGTCGGTCTGCAGGCCAAGGAAGCGACGCTGAAGACGATCTTCCGCTATGCCAATGTCTATGACCGGGCCATTGCGCTCATCGCGTCGGGCAAGATCGACCTCAAGCCGCTGATCACGGAGACTTTCGCGTTCCGGGATTCGGTTGCCGCGTTTGATCGCGCGGTGGAAGCCCGGCCGACGGATGTGAAGCTGCAGATCGTGTTGTGATGTTGGGTCGAGGGAGCAGGAAGCCCCTCACCCCGCCTCCGCTTCGCTCGGCGACCCTCTCCCCAAGGGGAGAGGAGGAGTGGCGAGGCTGCGGCAAACTCCCCCGTCTCCCCGGCGGGGAGAAGATGTCCTAAGGACAGATGAGGGGGCGGCCCGCAAGGGCCGAAAGACCTAAGCCCCCAAATTCACATCCACGCTCGCACCCCTCTGCCGATCCGACTCTTCCGCCGCATCGAGCAGGAACTGCAGCGCAGCACCCCGCTCGAAATCCGGGATCATCGGACCGTCGCCGTTGATGGCCTCGATGAAGACCTCGTAGACCTTCTTGACCTCCGGCGTCTCGATCTCGCGCCAGGTCTGCGTTGCCATGTCCTGCGAGCCCAGGCAGGCGAGAAGCTTGCTTTCGTGCTGGATGTAGCGCACTTCCAGCCCGCCTCCGTCGCCATAGATCGAGAGCTTCAGGTCATTGTGATGACCGGAGGCAAAGCGTGTCGCGGTGATTGTGCCCATGGCGCCGCTGGCGAGCTCCAGATGGCAGACGAAGCTGTCGTTCACGTCGAGATCGTATTCGCCGATCCGGTTGCCCTCCGCCTTGTCGAAGGTCTTGAGGCGGCCGGAGATGGAAACGGGGAAACTGCCGGCGACAAAGGTGGCGTAATCGAGAATGTGGATGCCGACATCGCCCAAGACGCCCTTCGAGCCATGCTTGGACGACAAGCGCCACAGCCATTGCGGTTCTGTGCGCCAGTCGCCCCAGGCGGCCTGTGTCAGCCAGCTCTGCAGATACTGCGCCTCGAAATGCCGCACCGTGCCGATCATCCCCTTCGCCACCATCTCGGCGGCGCGCTGGAGCGCTGCGCCGTTGCGATAGGAAAGGTTGACCATGTTGACGACGCCGGCGGCCTTCGCCGCATCCGCCATCTCTTTCGCCTTTGCGTAATCGGTCGAGAGCGGCTTTTCGCAAAGCACATGCTTGCCGGCCTTTAGGAGCGCCAGCGTGGTCGCATAATGCGCCGAATCCGGCGTCACGTTCGTCGCGGCATCGAATTCGCCCCAGGCGATGGCCTCGTCGAGCGTGGCGAAGCGGTTCGGGATCTGGTGCTTTTCGCAGAACGCTTCAAGCTGAACCGGCCGCGTATCCACACCGGCCACGACCTCCACGCCTTCGATGGCCTTGAAGGCCTCGGCGTGATTGTTGGCCATGCCGCCAGTGCCCAGAATGAGAAGTCTGATCGTCATCTGAGGCACTCCTTACCGCAGGCCCTGCTGGCCGGCCATGTGCAGCTTCGGCCCACGCTCCTCGATCTTCTCCGGTGCCTTGTCGACCGGCACGTTCGGTGCATCGGTCGGCTTGGCAAGGCGCGCCATCGGGTTATAGGCCCACTTCACCGCGTTGCGGATCACGGTCTGGACATTGGCGTCGTGATAGGTCGGATAGGTCTCGTGACCGGGGCGGAAATAGAAGACATTGCCGGCACCACGCTTGTAGGTGAGCCCCGAGCGGAACACTTCCCCACCCTGGAACCAGCTGACGAAAACCGTTTCCAGCGGCTCCGGCACGCCGAAGGGCTCGCCATACATTTCCTCGTTCTCGAGCTCGAAATGATCCGGCAGACCGGCCGTGATCGGGTGATTGCGGGACGTGACCCACAGCCGCTCGCGCTCGCCCGCCTCGCGCCAGGTGAGATTGCACGGCGCCCCCATCAGCCGCTTGAACGGCTTCGAAAAATGCGCCGAATGCAGGAAGATCATGCCCATGCCGGACCAGACGGCTTCGCAGACGCGCTCGACAATAGCGTCCTCCACCTGCCCATGCGCCGCATGGCCCCACCAGACAAGCACGTCGGTCTCGGCCAGCCGCTCGGCGGTCATGCCATGCTCGGCATCCTGCAGAACAACGGAAGAGGCCTGAATGCCATCATTCTTGTTGAGCGCCGACGCGATGCAATTGTGCATGCCGTCCGGATAGATGCCGCGGACAACTTCGCTCTTCTGTTCGTGGACGTTCTCGCCCCAGACGGTGACACGGATGGTCATGACTCTCTCCCTAGATGATGTTCGGCTGACTTTGCCAAGAGAAGCGACGCGGCACAAGGAAAAATCCAAAGCGCTTTGGAACTCACGAGATCACAGTTTGTTTCCGGCAAAATTGAGACTGGCCCGGCGGGATTCGCGTCCGAAACTGCAACACGTCAATCGCGGGTTTGCAAACAACCTCCTATTAGCCTAGTCAAAGGCGATTGATTGTTCGGCCAACAGGCAGATTTTCGGAATGACGGCAACTCCGAACAAGGGATGGCGAAAGGGGGACAAGTTCACGCCGATCTATGGATTGGTGTTCCTGCCTTTGATCGCACGGTTTTGGGCATGGTGGTTGGTGCCCGACTGGAACTGGTTCTTGATAGATTTGGCACTGTTTGCGCTGTCCGCATTGATTTTCGTGGGGATCGCGTTGGTGAACCTCATAAGGTTGCGTTGGAAGCGGGTGCTGTCGCTTTCTCTCGCGGCCGGAGCGATCGCCGCAATCGGCTTCGCTTTGAACGCCGTGGGTATGACGCCAGACCGCCTGCGATTTGCCCTGACAGGAAATGAATATATCCGGGCTGTCGAACAGATTGCGGGAACTGCGAGAACGCCAAGGTTCAAGACTTTTCCTTGGGATGATACATTTACGGGTAAAACCTATCGAACTCTTGTCTACGACGAGAGCGATGAGATCACACATCCAGTCGGCACCCAGTCGGAAGCTTGGAGAAAGCGCGCGACTGAAGGCTGCGGAAAAAACGGCAACTGCATTCACCTCGAATCTAAGCCGCCCGACGAATATGTGAGCGTCGAAACGCTGCGCGATCATTTCTTTATTTTGGACGACGAATACCCGAACGCATTCCCCTGATCCCACGGCAATAACACCGCATCATCGCCGACGCTCAGCCCGGATCAGGATCGCCCCGCCGACCAGCGACAGCGCCGCCATTGCAAACCAGGTGAGCGCATAGGAGAGATGCGAGTTCGGAAAGCGAATGATGGTGAGCCCGCCAACCGGCAGACCGCCGGGAGTGGGCGTGTCGTCTGCATCTATGAAGAAGGGCGCGACGGGTGCCAGACCTGCGGTCTTGCCCATCGCCTCGACATCGCGCGAATACCAGCGTCCGTCAGCGGGATCGTTGGAGCGCAGCAGCGTCCCACCGGGCTCTGTGATGCGCAGCAGCCCGGTCACCTGAACCGGGCCCTCCGGATTGCCCTCTGCACGGCTTGATGCCTCTTTCCGGTCGGTCGGAACCCAGCCGCGATTGACATAGACGATGGCACCATTGTCGATCTGCAGCGGTGTCAGAACCCAGAAGCCGGGGCCACGCTCGGTCGATGCGTAGACCAGTGCGCTCTTGTCATGAAGGAAGCGGCCTGACGCGACAACATGGCGATATTCGTCATTGCCGGCATTCACGGACACCCATGAAGCCTCGTTCGGCACTGGAACAGCCGGCGCATGGACGCGGGCATCGACACGCGCGATCAGATCCAGTTTCCAGGAGAGCCGTTCGACCTGCCAGGCGCCGAGAGCGACGAAGACGGCGAAAAAGAAGAGTGTGAGAAGGCCGATGCCGATGAGGCGCGATGTGCGCGGGGCCTTCGGAATCTTGTCTGCGGAAACGGGCATGTCGTTCATGGTTGCGAACCTCCCTCCCCGGCAAAAAAGTAAAAGCGGCCAGCCGATCGGGCGGGCCGCTCAGGAAATCACGGAAGCTGCTTCGCCTGTTCCGGCGTCATCGTCATCGGCATCATGTAGCTGTTCAGGTTGTGCATGACCCAGAGCGAGCCGGACAGAGTGATCAGCACGAGCACGACCGTGAAGAGCAGCGCCATCATGTTCCAGCCGCCTTCGGACTTGGTGTCCATGTGCAGGAAGAAGATCATGTGGACGACGATCTGCACGAGGCCAAGGCCCATGATGAGAACCGCCGTGACCGTCTTGTCATCGAAGACATTGCCCATGACCAACCAGAACGGGATCGCGGTCAGGATGACCGAGAGCACGAAGCCGGTCATGTAGGAGCCGAACGTTCCGTGGTTGGCGTGGCTGCCGTGATCGTCGTGGTGGCCATGGTCACCATGTGCATGCGTGTCAGCGTGAGAAGCCATATCAGAGCACTCCCATGAGATAGACGAAGGAGAAGACGCCGATCCAGATGACGTCCAGGAAGTGCCAGAACATGCTCAGCGTCGTCATGCGGCGTTTGTTGGCCGCGTTGATGCCATACTTGTTCATCTGCACCATCAGAACCGCCATCCAGATCAGGCCGCAGGTGACGTGCAGGCCGTGCGTGCCGACCAGCGTGAAGAAGGACGACAGGAACGCGCTGCGGCCGGGATCTGCACCCTCTTCGATCAGGTGATGGAACTCATAGAGCTCGATCCCGAGGAAGCAGGCACCGAAGAAGAAGGTGACCATCATCCAGCTGATCATCAGGCCCTTGTTGCCCTTTTCCATCTCCAGCATGGCAAAGCCGTAGGTGATGGAAGAGAACAGCAGCATGGCGGTGTTGATCGCCACGAGCTTGAGATCGAACAGTTCCTTCGGGCCGGGACCGCCGGCATAGGAATGGCCGAGAACGGCATAGGTGGCAAACAGGATCGCGAAGATGAGGCAGTCGCTCATCAGGTAGATCCAGAAGCCGATCATCGTGCTCTGCTCGGGGTGGTGCTCCTCCCTCATGTAGAAGGTGAGCTCTTCGCCCTGCTTTGCATTGTGCATGGTGTTGGCGCTCATCGGTTCACTCCGCGGGCAGCATTTGCGTACGGCGGGCTTCCACAGCAGCGACCTCTTCGGCCGGGATGTAGAAGTCGCGGTTGTAGTTGAAGGTGTGGCGGATGGTCACCACAGCGATCGCAACGAAGGACGCGATGGCCATCCACCAGATGTGCCAGACCATGGCGAAGCCGAAGACGACGCTCAAAGCCCCGATGATGACGCCCGTGCCGGTATTCTTCGGCATGTGGATCGGGATGAAGCCCGAGAGCGGACGGCGGTAGCCGTTGTTCTTCATGAACCACCACTGATCGATCTCGTGAACGACCGGCGTGAAGGCGAAGTTGTAGGCCGGCGGCGGCGACGAGGTCGACCATTCCAGCGTACGGCCGTTCCACGGATCGCCGGTCTCGTCGCGCAGTTCTTCACGCTTCCAGATGGAGTAGGCGATCTGGATGATGAACGAACCGATGCCAAGCAGGATCAGGAAGGCGCCGAAGGCGGCAATGATGAACCAGATCTGCAGACTCGGATCATCGAACTGGCTCATGCGGCGGGTCACGCCCATCAGGCCGAGCACGTAGAGCGGCATGAAGGCGAAGTAGAAGCCGATCAGCCAGAACCAGAAGGACATCTTGCCCCAGAAGGCATTGAGCTTGAAGCCGAAGGCCTTCGGGAACCAGAAGTTGATGCCGGCGAAGACGCCGAACACGACGCCGCCAATGATCACGTTATGAAAGTGCGCGATCAGGAACAGCGAGTTGTGCAGCACGAAGTCTGCCGGCGGAACGGCAAGCAGAACGCCGGTCATGCCACCGATGACGAAGGTCACCATGAAGCCGATCGTCCACAGCATCGGGACCTCGTACTTGATGCGGCCGTGATACATCGTGAACAGCCAATTGAACATCTTCGCGCCCGTCGGGATCGAGATGATCATCGTGGTGATGCCGAAGAAGGAGTTCACGCTCGCGCCCGAACCCATCGTGAAGAAGTGATGCAGCCACACGATGTAGGACAGGATAGTGATGACGCAGGTCGCGTAGACCATCGACGTGTAGCCGAACAGGCGCTTGGCGGAGAATGTCGAAACGATTTCCGAGAAGATGCCGAAGACCGGCAGGACCAGGATGTAAACTTCCGGGTGGCCCCAGATCCAGATCAGGTTCACGTAGAGCATGGCGCTGCCGCCATCCGTATTCGTGAAGAAGTGCGTACCGACATAACGGTCCAGCGTCAGCATGGCGAGGACTGCGGTCAGAACCGGGAAGGCTGCGACGATCAGGATGTTGGTGCAGAAAGCGGTCCAGGTGAAGACCGGCATCTTCATCATCGACATGCCGGGCGCGCGCATCTTGAGGATGGTCGCGATCAGGTTAACACCCGATAGCAGCGTCCCGATACCCGCGATCTGCAGACCCCAGATGTAATAGTCCACCCCGACATCAGGACTGTAGGCGATGTCCGAGAGCGGAGGATAGGCGAGCCAGCCGGTCTTGGCGAACTCGCCGACGAAGAGCGAGATCATCACGATGATGCCGCCGGCAACCGTCATCCAGAAAGAGAAGTTGTTGAGGAACGGGAACGATACGTCGCGGGCGCCGATCTGCAGCGGCACGACGAAGTTCATGAGACCCGTGACAAACGGCATCGCCACGAAGAAGATCATGATCACGCCGTGGGCGGTGAAGATCTGGTCGTAGTGATGCGGCGGGAAATATCCCTCGTTTCCGTTGAAGGCGATGGCCTGCTGGAAGCGCATCATCAGCGCATCGGCAAAGCCGCGCAGCAGCATGACGATGGCGAAGATGATATACATGATACCAATCTTCTTGTGGTCGATCGACGTGAACCACTCCTTCCAGAGATAGCCCCAGAGACGGAAATAGGTCAGCGCCCCCAACACGGCGAGCCCGCCAAGGGCAACCGCGATAAAGGTCACGACCAGAATCGGCTCATGATAGGGAATGGCTTCGAGAGTAAGCTTCCCGAACAGCAATGATGTCGAATCCGCAGTCATCGGATTACCTCAACTTTGTTCTTGCAGAATGAAACGGTTTTCGGCCGGCCGCTCGGGGCGCCATCGCGCATCAGGAAGAGCGGCCGGAATGATGTCGAATAGTACGGTTCAGGTGGCCGGGCGGATGGCCTTTTCCTCGCGCGCGGCGGTCGTCGGCTCGGGGATGCGGCAGATCAGGCCCTTGTCCATCGCCATCATCTCGCTCATGCACATCTTGCCGGGCTCGACGCACATGTCGACGATCGCGCTGTAGAGCGACGAATCGGTCGTGGCATAGTGACGGACAGGCTCCTTGATGCTCGGCTTTTCGAGCTGCATGTAGGTGGCCCGATCGAGTTTCTGGCCGCTGCCCTTCACGTCGGCAACCCACTTGTCGAAGCCGGCCTGGTCCAGACCATGGAACTTGAAGCGCATGTGGGAGAAGCCGGCGCCGGAATAGTTGGCCGAGAAGCCTTCGAACTCACCGGGCTTGTTGATGACAGCGTGGAGCTTCGTCTCCATGCCGGCCATTGCGTAGATCTGCCCCGCAAGTGCCGGAATGTAGAAGGAGTTCATGACCGAAGCGGATGTGATCTTGAAGCGGATCGGCGTATCCACCGGTGCGGCAAGCTCGTTGACGGAAGCGATGCCGAGTTCGGGATAGATGAAGAGCCACTTCCAGTCGAGCGCGACAACTTCAACCGTCATAGGCTTGTGATCGGCCGCCAGCGGCTGTTCGGCCGAAATGCGATCGAGCGGGCGGTAGGGGTCGAGCGTATGGGTGCTGATCCAGGTGATCGCGCCCAGCGCGATGATGATGGCGAGCGGAGCCGACCAGATCACCACCTCGAGGCGGGTTGAATGATGCCATTCTGGATCATATTTGGCGTCCTTGTTGCTCTGGCGGTAGCGCCAGGCAAAGAACAGCGTCAGGAAGATGACCGGAACCACGATCAGAAGCATCAAAATCGTCGAGACGACGATCAAGTCGCGCTGCTGGGCCGCTATATCGCCGGACGGCGACATGACCACCATGTTGCAGGAAGCAAGAGGCATAGCGAGCGCCGCGATCAGCCCCGCCTTTGAAAACATCTTTGTTTCAGGTCGCATTTTCCGATTCCAGCTTAGTCTTCTCCCTCCCGAAACGGGCAGGTAAATGATCTGGATCAATATGGCCATAGGCCCAGTTGACGCACCGCAAGAAAAATTGTGGCGGTTCTAGGTCTTTTGCGTTCGCGAACACTTTAAAATGTTGTTTCCAAAGAGGTATCGCGTTTTTCGCTGCAGGTGCTCATGAGGCCATTTGACGCAGCAATTTTGCAGGCGCATAGTGTTGTACGAGGCGCTGTTTCGGGGTCCGAACCAATAAGGGAGAATTTGGTTCGAACAAAATCCGTCAAGCCGCGTTCTCTGCAGGAGGAGCAGCCCATGAATTCATACAGTGCATCCGTAAATCAGCCCCGTTCGCTCTCGCCCAGCTCGTCATCGAGCGAGCGCGATGCGCGGCGCATCAATGCCGATTCCACGATCGATCCGGGCAATATCGCCCTTGGCGTCATTATCGGCCGTTCATCAGAGTTTTTCGATTTCTTCGTCTACGGGATCGCTTCGGTCCTCGTTTTCCCGCAATTCTTCTTCCCCTTTGCCGACCGCCTGACAGGCACCCTCCTGTCGTTTGCGGTCTTCTCTCTCGCCTTCCTGGCCCGCCCCGTCGGAACCGTGGTGTTCACCGCGATCGACCGCGCCTATGGCCGCGGCACAAAGCTGGTTGCCGCCCTCCTGATCCTCGGCGGTTCGACCGCCTCCATGGCTTTCCTGCCTGGGTATAACGAGATCGGCAACTGGGCGATTGCGCTTCTCATCGTCTTCCGTCTCGGCCAGGGCTTCGCGCTCGGCGGCGCCTGGGATGGTCTGGCCTCGCTTCTCGCGCTCAACGCCCCGCAGAACCGCCGTGGCTGGTACGCGATGATGCCGCAACTCGGCGCACCGATCGGCTTTATCTTTGCAGCCGGCCTTTTTGCCTATTTCCATTCGGCCATCAGCCAGGCCGACTTCCTGGAATGGGGCTGGCGCTTCCCGTTCTTCGTGGCTTTCGCGATCAACGTCGTGGCCCTCTTCGCCCGCCTGCGCCTCGTTGCGACCACCGAATTCGGTGCCCTGCTCGACCGCGCTGAACTCGTTCCGGTCCGCACCGTCGATCTCGTCAAGAACCATGGCGTCGACCTGCTGATCGGCACGTTTACCCCTCTCGCCAGCTTCGCCATGTTCCACCTCGTCACCATCTTCTCCCTGAGCTGGGTGACGCTGACGACGGATCACGACATCTCGAGCTTCCTGCTGGTCGAACTGGTCGGCGCGATTGTCGGCACGGGTACGATCATCCTGTCCGGCGTCATCGCCGACCGTATCGGCCGTCGCGGCCTGCTCGCGGTCGCCGCCGTGCTGATCGCCATCTTCAGCATCATCGCGCCTGTCCTGCTCTCCTGGGGTTCGCGCGGCCTTGATGCCTTCGTGATCATCGGTTTCGCGCTTCTCGGCCTCTCCTTCGGCCAGGCTGCCGGTGCCGTCGCCTCGCGCTTCGGCAAGGTCTACCGCTACTCGGGTGCTGCGCTGACGTCGAACATGGCATGGCTGATCGGCGCGGGCTTTGCTCCGCTGGTGGCCCTGAGCCTCGCCACCTCCTTTGGCGTCGCTTATGTCGGCATGTATCTTCTGTCCGGCGCCGTCTGCACGCTCGGCGCCATCGCCTTCAGCCGCAAGCTGGAAACGATGGACGACTGATCCCGGTCATCGACTCCGGAACATTGGAACGGCGCCCCAGGGGCGCCGTTTTGCGTTCCTGTGTCAGGAGACTTCAAACTTTGCTGCCATCGACGCAGACAATTGCGCAGCAAAACGCGCTGCGGCGACCGGCAGAGTCCGCCCTTTCAATTGCCCCATGTAGAGTACGCCCGCCGGCACATCGCGCCGATCCAGCGGCCGCGCCACAAGGTCGCCGGTGCTCGTCTGCTCGGAGAGACCAATCGGAATCTGGAACGTCAGAATATTTTCCGCGACGGCATGGTTGCGCAGGAACTCGAAACTGTCGGACTCGATCACCGGCTCCACGCGGGCAGCAGCCGTCAGCATGGCCATGTCGATCAGGTGGCGCACCCCATAAGGTGCCGTCGGTAGCGCCACCGGATAGGACAGGCAATCGCTCAACCGAAGAACCTCCTTTGACGCCAGCGGATGCCCATGCCCCATCACGGCATGAACCGGCTGGAACACGCGCATCAGCGTCATGAAATCGGCCAGCCGCACCGGCTCGAACACGATGGCAATGTCCGCCGTGTGATCGACCAGCGCCCGCTCCGCCGCCTCGCGGTCGCGCACATGCACGCCGAAGGTGACGTTCGGATGCTCCTTGCGATAGAGCGATATTTCCATTGGCAGAAAGTAGGGCAGGAGCGCCTGGCTGCAGGCGATCGAAACATGCCCGCGCCGCACGCCGGACAGGTCGGCGATCTGCGAACGCACCCGCTCCATGTCCGACATCTGGTTGCGGATATGGTGGATGAGCAGCTCGCCTGCACTTGAGAGCCGCACCCCATGCGGCAGCCGTTCGAAGATCGGAACGCCCAGCTCGTCCTCGATTGCCAGGATGCGTCGATTGAGAGCCGTCGAGGTGATGGCGAGGCTTTCCGCCGCACCGCGGATGGAGCCGGCTTTCACTACCGCGTCGATATAGCGGAAGGTCGTCAGGTGGCGCATCGTCGTCTTCTCCTGCTGCTGCATTTTTTGCAGCGGCCTGGCCAAAACATAGCACAAGACATTTGCACCGCCATCCGAATAACGTGTCCTTGCAATTCAGCGCGACGGCCCTTCGAGGCGCCTGGGCGCGCAAAGACCTGATTTTTCCAATTTCGAAAACCGCACCGGGGAGCATTGCAATGACGAAAATCTGGACACCCAACCGCCGCCAGTTCCTGAAGAACACGGCAGGCGTCGCCGGCCTTGCCGCCGCCTCCAGCATCCTGCCGGGCGGCATTGCCCGCGCCGCTGGCCTCACCGTCGGCTTCATCTATGTCGGCCCGAAGGATGACTACGGCTACAACCAGTCCCACGCCGAGGGCGCTGCCGCCGTCAAGAAGATCGCCGGCGTGAAGGTTGTCGAGGAAGAGCGCGTGCCGGAAACGGTCGATGTCCAGAAGACGATGGAATCGATGATCAACTTCGACGGCGCCACCCTCCTCTTCCCCACCTCCTTCGGCTATTTCGACCCCCACATCCTGACGCTCGCGCCGAAATACAAGGATGTTCGCTTCGAGCATTGCGGCGGCCTCTGGACCGAGAAGAACCCGAAGAATGTCGGCTCCTATTTCGGCTATATCGGCATGGGCCAGTATCTGAACGGCATCGCCGCCGGCCACGCCACCAAGACGAAGAAGATCGGCTTCGTCGCCGCCAAGCCGATCCCGCAGGTTCTGCTCAACATCAACTCCTTCCTGCTCGGTGCGCGCTCGGTTGACCCGACCATCACCTGCCAGGTCATCTTCACCGGCGAATGGTCGCTGGCCGTCAAGGAAGCCGAGGCCACCAATGCGCTGGCCGACCAGGGCGTCGACGTCATAACCTGCCATGTCGATGGCCCGAAGGTCGTCATGGAAACCGGCGCCGGCCGCGGCATGTATCTCTGCGGCTACCACGCCAACCAGTCGAAGCTGGCACCTGAGAAGTACCTGACGGGTGCGGAATGGAACTGGGGCAAGGTCTATACGGACATGGTCAACGCCACGCTCAAGGGCGAGACGATCCCGAACTTCGTGCGCGGCGGCATTTCGGAAGGCTTCATCAAGATGAGCCCGCTCGGCCCGGCCGTCAGCGAAGCCTCGCGCAAGCAGTTTGAATCGACGCAGGCCACCATTCTCAAGGGCGGCTTCTCGGTCATCAAGGGACCGCTGAAGGACAACAAGGGCAATGTCGTCGCCAAGGACGGCGAGGCTTTCGCGGAGACCGACGTCAAGCTCGAGAGCATGAACTACCTCGTCGAAGGCGTCATCGGTTCCACGTCGTGAGAATGTTCTCAAAGGCTCAGGGGTCGCGGCGCCGGGCGGCAACGTCCAGCTTCGCCTCCTGGGCCTCTCTCGACCCGCCCGCCTCCCACCTGGCCAATAGCCTCCTGGGCGACGACCGGACGCAAGACGCATCGTCTGCGCCATATGTCTCACTCGATGGCTACTTTCGCCTGATCGAGGAGGGAAGGGCCGGAGGGACAGGCTGGATGCAGAGCGTCAGCGAACTGCGCCCATCTCTCGACCTCCAGGCCTGAACAGACTGACCCGGCTGCGCGCTTTGCGGCGCGCGGCATCTCCCAAGACCAGAAGGACCAACAGGCCATGACCACGGAAGCAGGACTGGCAGGCCCCGCGGCGGGGACGATCAATGCCGAGACAGCCGAAACGCTGGGACGCAAACTGGACGCGATCTTCCTGCCGCTCGCAGCCCTTGTCGTCGGCATGCTGATTTTCTCGATCTTCCTTCTCTTCCTCGGCAAGTCGCCGATCGAATTTTTCCAGATCGTTTACAAGGCCGGCTTCGGCACCAGCTTCTCCTGGACGAACACGCTCGCCCGCGCCGCCCCTCTCCTGCTTGCCGCCCTTTGCGTGGCGCTTCCCGCGCGCCTCGGCCTCGTGATCATCGGCGGTGAAGGCGCGATCGTCCTGGGTGGCGTGGCCGCAGGCGCCGTCGCCATGCTCGCCCCCGGCCTCCCCGGCTTTCTCGGCATCATCCTCATGGGCCTCGCCGCCGCTCTTGTCGGCGGGGCATGGATCGGCGGCATCGGCGCACTGCGGCACCTGCGCGGCGTCAACGAAACCATCTCTTCCCTGCTCATGGCTTATATCGCCATCGCCCTCATGAACCATCTGGTCGAAGGCCCTCTTCGCGATCCCGCCAGCCTCAACAAGCCCTCGACCGCGCCGCTGCCGGACGCCTGGCGTATCGGCGAAATCCCCGGCGTCGGCGTTCACTGGGGCCTTGCCGTCGGCATTATCGGCTGCGTGCTCTGCTGGCTGCTGATCGAGCGCACCACCTGGGGCTTCGCCGCCCGCATAGTCGGCGGCAATGTGAAAGCCGCGCAAATTCAAGGCCTTCCGGCCGGCCTCCTCATGATCGGCTTTACCGCGCTCGGCGGTGCCTTCGCAGGGCTCGCCGGCATGTTCGAGGTCGCCGCTGTCCACGGTTCCGCAAATGCCTCGCTCGCCGCCGGCTATGGCTACACAGGCATCCTCATCGCCTTCCTCGCCCGCCACAACGGTCTCGCCATCATTCCGGCGGCCATCGTCTTTGCCGGCTTCGAAGCCTCCAGCGGCCTCATCCAGCGCCGCCTCGACCTGCCGGATGCCACGATCCTCGTGCTCGAAGGCATCGTCTTCATCACCATCCTTCTCTCCGACGCGCTGCAGGACAAGGTCAGCATCGTCAAGCTCATGAAGGGAGCCCGCGCATGACGACCGATATCGGCCTCTGGGGCGTCCCCCTTGCCATTCTCGGCGGCGCGATCCGCGTCTCCACGCCCTTCATCTTCGTCTCCGTCGGCGAAGCGCTGACCGAACGCTCCGGCCGCGTCAATCTCGGCCTCGAAGGCACCCTCGTCTTCGGCGCGATGAGCGGCTATGCGATCGCCTATCAGACCAATTCCGCCTGGATCGGCCTGCTCGCAGCCGCCTTCTTCGGCATGCTTTTCGGCCTCTTCCATGGCTGGATCTGCAAGCTGCCCAAGGTCAACGACATCGCGCTTGGCATTGCCCTGATGATCTTCGGCTCCGGCCTCGCCTTCTTCTTCGGCAAGCCCTACATCCAGCCTGTCGCCCCGCACCTCCCGGCGATCTCGCTCGGCTGGTGGTCGGACGTCCCGCAGGTGCAGGCGGCGCTGCGCGTCAACGTTCTCTTCATCGCCGGCATTGCGCTTGCGATTGCCGCCTCCTGGATGCTGAAGAACACCAAGGTCGGCCTCACCATCCGCGTTGCCGGCGACAGTGCCGACGCCGCCCGCGCGCTCGGCATCGATGTGAACAACGTCCGCCTCTGGTCCACCGCCGCCGGCGGGGCGCTGGCGGGTATCGGCGGAGCCTATCTCTCGCTCTACTATCCCGGCAGCTGGAACGAGGAAATCTCGTCCGGCCAGGGGCTGATGGCCGTGGCGCTCGTCATCTTCGCCCGCTGGAGCCCGATCAACTGCGCTTATGCCTCGCTCCTCTTCGGCGGCGCCGGCGCCCTCGGACCTGCCCTCCAATCGGTCGGCGTGACACAGGGCTATTACCTCTTCTACGCAGCACCTTACGTGCTGACCCTCGGCCTTCTCATTGCCACCAGTTCGACCACGCGGGCCATGACGTCGGCCCCCGGCGAACTCAGCATCACCAAGTAACGACTGGAGACCCGACGATGACCACCGTAAAGGCAGACCCCTATCTCTGGCCCTATAACGGCGACCTGCGCCCGGAAAACACCGCGCTGATCATCATCGACATGCAGACCGATTTCTGCGGGAAAGGCGGCTATGTCGACAAGATGGGCTATGACCTGTCGCTGACCCGCGCGCCCATCGAGCCGATCAAGAAGGTTCTGACCGCCATGCGCGAAAAGGGCTACCACATCATCCACACCCGTGAAGGCCATCGCCCGGATCTCTCCGACCTGCCGCCCAACAAGCGCTGGCGCTCGCAGCAGATCGGCGCGGGCATCGGCGATCTCGGCCCCTGCGGCCGCATTCTCGTGCGCGGCGAACCGGGTTGGGACATCATTGATGAGCTCTATCCGATTGCCGGCGAGATCATCATCGACAAGCCCGGCAAGGGCTCCTTCTGCGCCACGGACCTGGAACTCATCCTGCGCACCAAGGGCATCGAGAACATCATCCTCACGGGCATCACCACCGATGTATGCGTCTCCACCACGATGCGCGAGGCCAACGACCGGGGCTTCGAATGCCTGATCCTCGAAGACTGCTGCGGCGCGACAGATCCCGGCAACCACGCCGCCGCGATCAAGATGGTCAAGATGCAGGGCGGCGTCTTCGGATCCGTCTCCGACAGCGAAAAACTGGTGAGCGCACTGCCATGAACCACGTTCTCGAACGCACCCCTCACCCGCCGACCCGCGCACTCTCGCTCGAAACGCTCGGCATGACCATGCGCTTCGGCAATTTCACCGCCCTGCGCGACGTTTCTATCAAGGTGCCCGCCGGCTCCTTCCATGTGCTGCTCGGCGAGAACGGAGCGGGCAAGTCTACGTTGGTCAAATGCATCATGGGCTTCAACCGCCCAACCGCCGGCCAGCTGACCATCGACGGCCGCGAGGTGGAGGTTCCCAACCCCCGCGCCGCGCATGATCTCGGCCTCGGCATGGTCTACCAGCACTTCACGCTGGTCCCTTCGCTCACCGCCGCCGAAAACCTCGTCATCAGCCGCGCCGACGTGCCGGCCAAGATCAACTGGGGAAAAGAGCGCGAGGCACTTTCCGCCTTCATGGCGACAATGCCCTTCCAGGTGCCGCTCGACGTGCCGGTCGGACGTCTCGCAGCCGGCGAAAAACAGAAACTCGAACTCCTGAAGCAGCTCTATCTCGGCCGCAAGTTCCTCATCCTCGACGAGCCGACCTCGGTGCTGACGCCGTCGGAAGCCGACGAACTGCTCGGCATGGTGCGCGGGCTGACGACGGCGGGCGACCTCACCTGCCTGATGATCAGCCACAAGTTCCGCGAAGTCACCGCGTTCGCCGACGAAGTCTCCGTGCTCCGCCGCGGCGAATATGCCGGCGGCGGCAAGGTGTCCGATCTCTCGACCGCCGACATGGCCGCCATGATGATCGGCGAGAAGGAACTCGTGCGCTCCGCCAAACGGGTTGAGACATCCGGCAATGTCATCCTTGAGGTGAAGGGTGCGAAGGCCCCCGACCGCTCTGGCTTCAAGACCATCGAGATCGGCGATCTGAAGGTGAAGGCTGGGGAGATTGTCGGTATCGCCGGCATTTCCGGCAACGGCCAGATGGAACTCATGCAGATACTCGCCGGCCAGCGCCCGCTGGAAGAAGGCGAAATCCGCGTCAAGGACACACCCTACAAGGCGAGCCGCACCGAGGCCCGCAAGTTCAACGTCCGCTACCTGCCCGAAGAGCCGCTGAAGAATGCCTGCGCACCAAAGATGACGGTCGCCGAAAACATCTTCTTCCGAGACTTCGACGCCAAGGGCGGCAAGAACCAGTTCTGGCTCGATGGCCGCCGCATGATGGCGGAGGCCGCGCGTCTGGTGGGCGACTACAAGGTCAAGACTGCCTCGCTTGCCTCGCCCATCGCCTCGCTCTCGGGCGGCAATGTGCAGCGCGCCGTGCTGGCCCGCGAACTCACCGGCGAGGTCGATCTTCTCGTCATCGCCAACCCCTGCTTCGGCCTCGACTTCTCGGCCGTGGCAGAAATCCGCGCCCGCATCATGGCCGCCCGCAATGCCGGAACGGCCGTGCTGCTGATCAGCGAAGACCTCGATGAAATCCTTGAACTGTCGGACCGAATCCTCGTCATGTCTGAGGGACACATCGCCTACGAGACCCCGGCCGCAACGGCCGAAATCGGCGAGATCGGCAAATACATGGCGGGGCATCACTGATGGCGACGATCAAGGCACGACCCTTCGACTTCCAGCTCGATCCGAAGAAAACGGCGCTGATCGTCATCGACATGCAGCGCGATTTTGTCGAGCCCGGCGGCTTCGGCGAAACGCTCGGCAATGACGTGACCCGCCTGCAGGCGATCATCCCAGCGACCGCCACGCTGATCGCTGGTTTCCGCAAGGCCGGGCTGACCATCGTCCACACCCGCGAATGCCACCGGCCCGACCTCTCCGACTGCCCTCCCGCCAAGAAGGATCGCGGCAATCCGAAGCTGCGTATCGGCGATCCGGGCCCGATGGGCCGCATCCTCATCTCCGGCGAGCCGGGCGCGGATATCGTGCCGGAGCTTTACCCGATCGAAGGTGAGATTGTCCTCGACAAGCCCGGAAAGGGCGCGTTCTACGCCACTCCGCTCGGCGACTTGCTGAAAGAGCGCGGCATCACCCAGCTCGTCTTTGCCGGCGTGACGACGGAAGTCTGCGTGCAGACGACCATGCGCGAGGCGAATGACCGCGGTTATGAGTGCCTGCTCGCCGAGGACGCGACCGAAAGCTATTTCCCCGAATTCAAGAAGGCCGCCATCGATATGATGACCGCGCAGGGCGCGATCGTCGGCTGGGTGGCCCCCGTTTCCAGCATCGTGGAGGCCCTGTCATGACTAGCGCGATCAACATGCCCGAATTCCTGCAGGGCGGCTGGCGCGAATGCCAGTTCGAATATTTCCGCGACGGCGTGGATATCTGCCGCCTCGTGCGCGGCGAGCCGGAGATCGCGCTGCTGCGCTATCAGCCGGGCGCGGAAGTGCCGCCCCATCTGCATGAGGGTCTCGAAACGATCCTCGTTCTCGAAGGGTCGCAAAGCGACGAAAACGGCCTCTACGCGACCGGCACCCTGGTGACCAACCCGCAGGGGACTGTGCATTCCGTCCAGTCTCAGGAAGGCTGCGTGGTGCTGATCCAATGGGAAAAGCCTGTGAAAATCCTCGAGTGAAGAGAGACACTGCCCGTGAATATCGAAAGCCTGCCCTTCACCCTCTCCTCGCTGCGCAGCGCATACGCCGCCGGGCTCAAGCCCGAAACCGTCATTGCCGAAGTCTACCGCCGCATCCGCCTTGCCGACGATCCGGGCATCTTCATTCATCTCCCGGAAGAGGCTGAAACGGTGGCTGCCGCCGCAGCGCTCGGAGCCTTCGATCCAGCCAAGCCGCTGTGGGGCATCCCCTTCGCGGTCAAGGACAATATCGACGTCGCCGGCATGCCCACCACCTGCGCCTGCCCGGACTTTGCCTACGACGCCAAGGCCGACGCCTTTGTCGTATCGCGCCTGAGGGAAGCCGGCGCCATCGTCATCGGCAAGACCAATCTCGACCAGTTCGCTACCGGCCTTGTCGGCGTGCGGACCCCCTACCCGGCCCCGAGGAACTCGCTTGATCCGGAGATCGTTCCCGGCGGATCAAGCGGCGGTTCCGGGGTCGTGGTAGCGCGTGGCATCGTCACATTTTCGCTTGGCACTGATACGGCGGGCTCCGGGCGCGTGCCGGCTGCGCTCAACAACATCGTCGGCCTGAAGCCGTCGCTTGGCAGCCTTTCGGCAAGCGGCATGGTCCCGGCCTGCCGAACGCTCGACACCATCTCGATCTTCGCCCTGTCGGTGGATGACGCCTTCGCGGCCTATTCCGCAGGAATTGGCTATGACGAGGCGGACGCCTATTCCAAACGCTTCGCGCCGATGAAGCTGGCAGTCCCCACCAAGGGTCTCAAAATCGGCGTGCCCGATGAGAAAACCCGCATCTTCTTCGGCGACGAAGCACAGGCTGCCTCCTTTGCCGCCGCCTGCGAGACACTGAAAAAGCTCGGCCACGAGATCGTCGAACTGGACTTCACGCCGCTCTATCAGGTCGCCGCGATGCTCTACGAGGGTGCATGGGTGGCAGAGCGCTACGCGGCGACGGAAAGCATCATGAAGGAGCGGCCGGAGATCATGCATCCGGTGACGCGACAGATCATCAGCGGCGCGGAAAAGCTTTCCGCCGCCGACGCATTCAAAGGCATCTACCGCCTGGCGGACCTCAAGCGGAAGGCGGATCCAATGCTTGAGACGGTGGATTGCCTTTGCGTCCCGACCATCCCCTGCTTCTTCACCGTGAAGGATCTGGAAGCCGACCCCATCGGCCCCAACTCGAAATTCGGAACCTACACCAATTTCGTCAACCTGCTCGACATGGCTGGCATTGCGGTCCCCGTGGCGACCCGCAAGGACGGCCGGCCCGGCAGCGTCACGCTTCTGGGCCTAAGCGGTTCGGACGGCACACTCGCCGGCATTGCCCGGACGCTGCACGAAGGCGCGGGCGTCAAACTCGGCGCAACAGACTGGCAACTGGTGCCGGAGCGCCCGGCAGTTCCCGGGCTCGTGGCCGGAGAAATGGCCGTTGCGCTTGTCGGTGCGCACATGACCGGCCTGCCGCTCAACCATGAGATTGCCGGCCGCGGCGGCCGCTTCCTCTTCGAGGGCCGCACGGCGCCTGGCTACAGGCTCTATGCCCTGGCGGGCGGCCCACCGAAACGTCCCGGCCTCGTCCGCTCGCCCGACGGTGGCTCGATCGCGCTTGAGGTCTGGTCGATCCCACTGGCCCGTTTCGGAGAATTCATGGAAGGCATCCCCGCGCCGCTCGGCATCGGCACGATCCGGCTGGAAGGCGGCGCGACGGTCAAAGGGTTCCTCTGCGAAAACGCGGGGCTGGAAGGTGCCGAGGACATCACAAGCCTGGGCGGCTGGCGCGCCTATCTAAAACAGCTCTGACAAAAAGAAACCCGGCGATGCAGGGAAGCAAAGCCGGGCGATAATGACTGGAGATGCTTGCGGACGTCACCCGGCCGTACCGGGTGACGCAGATTGATCAGGCCTTCTTCTTGCGAATACGCGAATAGACGATGTTGCGGTTCTCGCCGTAGAAGACGTCGACATCGACCTTGTTGCGATCGACCGCAGCATTCACGATGTCCCACATGTCATCCGCGGACCTGAGGATCAGCGGCCAGTCCATGAAGGTCTCCATGTAGCCATCGGTCGTGATCTCGTCGCTGAAGTTGGCGAAGAGGAACTCGCCGTCATCCTTCACCAGTTCCATCAGGCGCTGCGTCAGACGGATGGCAACGGCCCGCGGCAGGTAATCATAAAGTCCGGATGCATAGACGAGGTCGAACGTGCCGAGATCGTAGGAGCGGCGCATCAGGCCGGCGACATTTCCGATGACCGGCTGGACGGCGGTGCCGGCATTGGCCGCGCGGACGATCTCGACGCTGGTCGGATCCTGATCGAGCGTGACCCAGCGGCCGAGCGTGCCGGCCTTGAGCGCTTCCGACTTTTCAGATTCCCGCAGATGCCCGCAGGCGACCGCCAGAACCTCTGCCTTTTCCTTGCGCGCCGCCGTTTCGTCAACGATGCGGGCCAGGATATCGCGGCGCTCGCGGCCGGCAACCGAGCTGGCAGCGTCACTCGTATAGGCATAGATTTCGCGGCCGAGTTCGGTGCAGGACGCGATGAAATCGTTGGCAGCCGGATGCTTGTAATAGATGTCGAGAAGACTTGCGTCGCCGGAATAGCCGCGGGGCTTTTCAAACGACCACTTCGTGAAGGGGTCCTGCAGGAGATATTCTGAGACCGGATGCGCCTGGGCCAGCGGGATCAGTTTCTGCCAGATATCATGGCCGGACTGATTGCGCAGGACATGGAGCTTGCCGGCCAGTTGCTCGACAACCTTTGCGGCCGGCTGGTGGTTGGCAAAGCCCTGACGGGCGAGTTCGAGGACAAGAGCCAGCTCTGCAATCTTCTGGCGCAGCAGGCCATCGTCGATTTCGAGGGCGGCCTTGCCGTGGCGTTTGACCAGCGCCGGGGTGATGAGGCTTTGTTCGTCAATTCTCAGTTCAGGTGACTGCATCATGTTAGCTCCTCGTTGGCCCCCCAACAGGCTGTTGACGAGAAGATGATAGCGCAGGTTTCGAAATCGGAAACAATTTAATAAATTTTTGGTTAATTTCGACGATTACGAATGGAAATCTCTATCAACGCGGCAGCATTTGAGCTTTGTTGTTTACGCAGAATTAGCAGTATCCTGTTCTATTGTACCAAAGTATCACGCAGGTTTAAATTAGACTACTTAAAGTTGCGCAGGCTTAATACATTACAACGGCGCTAATAACGGGAACGCCACCGAAATGCAGCTGAACGACGACATCGCCAAACGAGCGCGCGCTGCCATGCGAAAGAGATGGTGGCAGGCGGGTGATCCGTTGTTGCTTTCCATGTTGCATCATCGCAACGAGAGACAGGACCGCAAGATACTTCGCTGGGGCATGTGGGCGGCAGTCCTCAGCTACATGTGCTACGGTCTGTTCGACCTCTATCTGTTCCCCGATATCTCGCACCGTCTGGTCGCCATACGCTTTTGTTTCAGCGTCATTTTCCTGATCTCGATCGAAACAGTCGCCCGCGGCCGAAAGTCGCTTGAGGTTCTGCATATCGTCGCGGCGCTTTCCATCCTTTGCGGGGGTGTCGGCTGGCTCATCTTCGCCATGGCGACCGAATATACCGAACCGCTGACGCAGTTCATGGTCTTTGGAACGGTCTTCGTTCTCGGCGCCAACCTGTTCTTCAATTTCCGTTTCTGGCTGTCGGCTGTCACCTCGGCCATCGTGACGATCGCTTTCGTCTATGCGCTGGTATTCGAAATCAATACAGACGTCGTGCAGCGCGTTGTCCTGTCGGCCTTCTTCCTCAACTGCCTGGTGCTTTCGCTCTATCTTTCCTGGCGCCTGAGCGAGGAGCGTTATTTCTCGTTCATCCATTCGCTTCAGGCGCAGATCCAGGAGAAGGTGGCGATCGAGAAGGGCCAGCAGCTTGAAAAGATCGCTGAAACGGATCCCCTGACCGGCCTGCGCAATCGCCGCGCCATCAGCCAGGACTTCCTGAACATGACGCGCAACGGGCTGGCGGAAAACGAACAGATCGGCCTGATCCTGATCGACGTCGACTATTTCAAGCGCTTCAACGACAGCCTCGGCCACCACGCCGGCGACGAATGTCTGATCTCGCTCGCCCGTCTGTTTTCGCAGAAGGCGGATGAACTCGGCGCTTATGCCGGACGTCACGGCGGCGAGGAATTCGTGATCCTGACGAAGATCGATACGCCGGAGCGGCTGCGCGAAGTGACGGAAATTTTCTGCCAGAGCGTCGAGGCACTGGCCATTCCGCATCCCGACCGCGGCGATGACCGCCAGATCGTTACCATCAGTGCCGGCGCGACCATGACCCGCAACGACGGCAGCATGGAATTGACGGTGCTCCTGCAGCAGGCCGACCGCGCGCTCTATTCATCAAAGTTTGCAGGACGCGCGACCTTCACGATCTATGATCCAACTGAAGCGTCGCGAGACGCGTCCGGCGAGAATCTGGCCGAACTTCTCAAGCTGGCCATTGCCCGCGAGCTTGTCTCGGTCGTGTATCAGCCTTTCATCGACGCCCGCACGAGCCGCGTGATCGGCTACGAAACGCTGATGCGTATGCGCGATTTCGACGGCAGTGTGATCAGCCCTGCCGTCTTCATTCCCGTCGCGGAACACACCGGTGCGATCCACCAGCTCGGGCGCTGGGCAATCGAGCAGGCCTGCCGCGATATCGCAAACCACGGCATGGGCGACGTCGTCTCCGTCAACGTTTCCGCCATGCAGTTGAAAACGCCGGGTTTCCCGCTGCAGGTCACGGAAATCATCGGCCAGTTCGGAATCTCTCCGCGAAAGCTTGCGCTGGAAGTCACAGAGGGCATCGACATCGCCCTGGAAACACAGGCGCAGAAGAACATCGAGCAGCTTCGCGCGTTTGGCGTTCAGGTCTGGCTGGACGATTTCGGCACCGGTTTCGCAGGCCTCGCATGGCTGCGCCGTTTCGACTTCGACGTCGTCAAGATCGACCGCGCCTTCCTCAACGATTGCGAAACACTGCGCGGCTCCAGCATGCTGCAGGATATGGTTCGGCTTCTGCGCAATCGCGGCGTCCATGTTCTGGTGGAAGGCGTGGAGACAAAGCAACAGGTTGATCTGCTGAAGCGTCTCGGCGTCAATACAATGCAGGGCTTCTATCTTGGACGTCCGGCGCCGCTCGAAACCGTGCTGGCGCACCGGTCAGGCAATCACCACGCCTGATGGCCGCTGGCCTGAACCGCCGCGCCTCTCCCGCCGACAGCGCTCCGAGCAATAGCGCACCTCGTCCCAGTCGCGCGCCCACTTGCGCCGCCACGCAAAAGGCCTCCCGCAGGCAAGGCAGACCTTCTGCGGCAGCTCGCCCTTTTTCATGCGCTTGTCGTTTTTCATGATCGCCGATACGCGTCACGCACGATGCCGGATTGCAGGCAATCCAGATCGGATGATCTTCCGTAGGGTCTGAGATCATGTGGAGAAGCGCCGATGTATCTCGATACCAATGGACATGGCCCCGGCGACCGGCCTGAGCGGGAACAGAACCCGAAACCTCAGCTCACGCTCAACCAGCAGAAAACGCTCTTCTGGATCGCAGGACTGAACATCGTCCTGCTCCTCGTCGCCCCGATTGGCGGCGCGACGCTGTTCGATATATTTGTGGACATGCTGCGTTAAAGGGCAGCACCGCGCCTCGCGGCGCGGTGCCTGACCGTTATTCCGAAACGAAGCGGTTCGCCGCCGAGACGATCGCCTCAAGCGACGAGGTCACGATATTCGTGTTGATACCCGCGCCATAGAGCTTCTTGCCCTTGGCGGAGACTTCGACATAGGAGATCGCCGAAGCGTTCGAGCCGTGCTGGAGCGAATGCTCGGAATAATCGTTCACCGTCATGTCGAACCCGAGATAGGTCGAGAGCGCGTTGACGAAACCGTCGATCGGCCCGGTGCCCCTGCCCTCGATCCGCTTCTTCTCACCCTTGTCGGTGATTTCCGCAGCCACGATGCGCAAGCCCGGATGAGCCGGATCGACATAGGAGTGATGATCGACGAACTTGAGGCGTGCGCCAGGCTGCGACACGTAGCGCTCGATAAAGTGCTCGTAGATGCGCTTCGGCTGAACTTCCACGCCCTCTTCGTCAGTGATCCGCTGGATCTCGTCGCGGTACTCGACCTGCAGGTTGCGCGGCAGGTTGATGCCGTAGTCTTCCTGCATGATATAGGCGATGCCGCCCTTGCCCGACTGCGAATTGATACGGATGATCGCCTCGTAGGAACGGCCGACATCCTGCGGGTCGATCGGCAGATAAGGCACTTCCCATTGCGGCTTGTTGGCAACCTTGATCGCCTTCATGCCCTTGTTGATCGCATCCTGATGCGAGCCAGAGAACGCCGTGTAGACCAGTTCGCCCACATAAGGATGCCGTTCCGGGATCTTCAGCTCGTTGGAATATTCATAGACGGCCTTGATCCGCTCGATGTCGGAGCAGTCGAGCTTCGGATCGACGCCTTGCGTGAACATGTTCAGCGCCAGCGTCACGATATCGACGTTACCCGTGCGCTCGCCATTGCCGAACAGCGTTCCCTCGACACGGTCCGCACCGGCCATCAGGCCGAGTTCGGTCGCAGCGATTCCCGTACCACGGTCGTTATGCGGATGCAGCGAGACGATGACATTGCCGCGATCATGAATGTTGCGGCACATCCACTCGATCTGGTCGGCATAGATATTCGGCGTCGCCATCTCGACGGTCGCCGGCAGGTTCAGGATCAGCTTGTTGTCCGGCGTCGGCTGCATGACCTCGATGACGGCATTGGAGATTTCCAGCGCCACTTCGAGTTCGGTGCCCGTGAAACTCTCCGGCGAATATTCGAACCGGAAGCCGCCGCCGGCCTTTTCGGCCATGTCACGGATCATCTTGGCGGCATCGACGGCGATCTGCTTGATACCAGCAACATCCTTGCCGAACACCACGCGGCGCTGCAGCTCGGAAGTGGAGTTATAGAAATGCACGATCGGCTTCGTCGCGCCTTGCAACGCCTCGAAGGTCCGCGTGATCAGCTCGGGCCGGCACTGCACCAGCACCTGCAGCGACACATCCGCCGGCACGCCGCCCTCTTCCACGCACCAGCGGGCGAAGTCGAAATCGGTCTGCGAGGCGGAGGGGAAACCGATCTCGATTTCCTTGAAGCCCATGTCGAGCAGCAGCTGGAACATCCGCGCCTTGCGATCATGGCCCATCGGGTTGATGAGCGCCTGATTGCCGTCGCGCAGGTCCACCGAGCACCAGATCGGCGGCGTCACGATGGTCTTGGACGGCCATGTGCGGTCCGGCAGGCTGATCTGCGGATAGGGCTGATACTTCACGGCCGCGTTGGGCATGCCGTCCTGGGGATGGTAGGTCTGCTTGATCATCGCTTCTTCTCGAAACTTCCAGTCGCGATCGCTCTTAGCGCACGAGGGCGCATTTGGCGATACACGAATGCGGGCGAATAGGCCCGAAATTCAGTTCATGGGGTGATTGCGAAGAAGCGATTTAAGAGCCCGAGGCGGTTTTCGGCCGCCGGGCGCTTCTTCAGAGGACCCGGCAACCGCGCGTAAGGCCGAGAAGAAGAAGCGATTTGACAGCAGCCGAACGGCTCCGCATGGCCTGGTGGCCGCGGGCGATTTCGTTCGAAAATTTCTTGAATGTCTGCGTCATGGGGCTGCGTATAACCGCTGCTTGCAAAATTGGCAAGGGCTTGATCAAATTTTCCGCTTGATGCCCTTTCCGAGAGCATAAACCGCAATCCCGGCCAGCAATCCCCAGAACGCACCGGAAACGCCCGCAAAGCTCTGGCCGGACGCCGTGACCATGAAGGTGACGGCCGCAGCCTCGCGCGTGTCCGGGTCCTTGAAGGCGGCACTCGCGGACGCCGAGAAGGCACCGAACAGCGCAAGACCCGCGACCGCCTCAATGAGGATCGGCTGCGCCTGCGCGACGAACCAGGTGATGAAGCCGGTGAAGAGGCCGAAGAGAACGTAGAAAATGCCGGCCATGATCGCCGACCAGTATCGCCGGCGCGGCTCAGGATGCGCATCAGGTCCCGCGCACATCGAAGCCGTGATCGCGGCAAGGCACACACCATGTCCGCCGAAGGGCGCGGCCAGGATCGAGAGCACGCCAGTCCCCGCAAGAAGCGGCCCCGGCGGCGGCTCGAAACCGTTGACCTTGAGCACGGTGATCCCCGGAATGTTCTGCGAGGCCATCGTCACGAAGAAGAGCGGCACGGCAATCGAAATCATCGACTGCCAGGTGAAGCCCGGCGTCACCCACTCGAACGGCAGACTGGCTGCCGGCAGGCTTGCAAAGGCGTCGGCGGGAAACTGATAGAGCGTGATTGCCGCGAAGGCGAGCAAGGCGGCAGGCACCGCCATCAGCCGGTTCCACGCACCGGCAATCGCCCAGGCAGCAAAGATGATCAGCCCCGCCGCTGGAAACGCCGCGACAGCCTTCACCGGCGCAAAGCACAGCTCCATCAGCACGCCGGCGAGCATGGCGCTCGCCACCGCCTGCGGGATTTTCGTCACCGCATTACCAACCGGCCGCACCAGACCCGCAAGCACCACCAGAACATTCGCCGCCAGGAACGCCCCGACCGCCACGCCGAATCCCCCGGCCACCGCACCGGTCCCGGCCAACAGGGCCGCCCCCGGCGTCGACCACGCGACCGACACGGGCATCCGCGTCCAGACTGACAGTATGATACCCAGAACACCCATTGCCACAGAAAGCGCCGCCAGCCCAGACGCCGCCTGCCCCGGCGTCGCCCCCACGACCGTCAGCCCGTGCAGGATGACCGCGAACGAACTTGCAAAGCCGACAAAGGCGGCAAGCAGGCCCATGGTGAAGGCTTGAGGGGAGAAATCTTTGAGCATGATGGGGCCGGGTGTTGATCTGTTTGTGGAGGGAGACAGACCAGAGTGGACGGGTCTTGGCAAGTCGAGCGGGCGGAAAGGTGGTACGGCAGGGTTGAAATATGGGCGCTGCCGATGGCTTCAGCGAACGACGACGCCCCCTCTGGCTGCCGCCATCTCCCCCACAAGGGGGGAAACGGAAAGACGCGCCGTCGCCGGCAAACCGAAACATTTCTCGCAGCCGAACATGAGTTGGCTATATACCGGCGCGAAGGTTCAGAGGCGGGAAACCGGCACGGCATTGTCGCCCTCCCCCCTTGTGGGGAGGGTGGGGAGGGGTCTTTCTCGACCTCATTCCACCCCAAGCGCTTCCGCCGTAATCCAGAACACCGAATCCGGCGCATTCTCCGTCTCGATCCACAGAAACTCCAGATGCGGGAACTCCGCCTCGAGAATTTCGCGGCCCGAGCCGATTTCGCAAAGCAGCCCGCCACCGGGGTTCAGATGCTTCGGCGCTTCGGCCAGGATGACGCGCACGAGGTCCAGTCCATCCTCGCCGCCTGTATGCGCCATTTCCGGCTCGGCCTGATATTCCGGCGGATAGGCGGCGAAGGTTTCGGCGTCGACGTAAGGCGGGTTGGTAATGATGAGGTCGTAGGTGCGGCCGGCGAGCGGCTCGAAGAGATCGCCGAGATGGAGCGTCACCTGATCCTCTACATCGTGCTCATCGATATTGATCTTGGCGACTTCCAGCGCATCTTCCGACAGATCGACCGCGTCGACGGAGGCAAACGGGTAGAACTTGGCGGCAAGCACGGCAAGGCATCCCGAGCCGGTGCAGATATCGACGGCGCTTTCGACCAGCTCCGGATCCGGCAGGAAGGACGAGCCTTCCTCGCTGCCATATTCGGTGAAAAGAATCTCCCCGATATGCGACCGCGGCACGATCACGCGCTCGTCAACATGAAAGCGCACGCCCTGGATATAGGACCGGCCGGTCAGATAGGCCGACGGCTTGCGGCTGGTCACGCGCTCCTCGATCCGCTCGGCCAGCAGCCGGCGCTCGTCGGGCAGCAGGCGGGCGTCGAGAAACGGATCAAGCACGTCGATCGGCAGATCGAGCGAATCGAGCAGCAAGAACGCCGCATCGTCTGCCGCCGTCGTCGTGCCGTGGCCATAGCTCAGGTCCGCTGCGTTGAAGCGCGAGATCGCATAGCGCCAGTAATCGCGAAGGGTCAGGAGGTCGCGGGTGATGTCGTCGATGTTCTGCATGATCTTCGCTCGTGGTTTTCGCGCTTGGTTTTCTCTCTGGCCGGGCTTGGCTGCAGGGTGTTTCAGGCTTTATGTGAGCGCTGGAAACGGGTCAACCGTGGCATGACTTTGTGAAGGATGTAATGCGAAGGCCCAACGACAGAAAGCCACCTGCCCCGCGCCGCGCGCCCGAGCCCCGTGATGGCGGCAAGCGCGTGACCGTGGCGCGTGCGCTGTCCAAGCTCGGCTTCTGCTCGCGCACGCAGGCCGAGGCTCTGGTTCTGGCCGGTCGGGTGACGGTCGATGGCAGCAAGACAACCCAGCTTGAAACATGGGTGGACCTCTCGACGTCGAAGATCGCGGTGGATGGCCAGCCGGTCGCGGCGGAAACCTTCGTCTATTACATGCTGAACAAACCGCGCGGCCTCGTAACCACCCGCCATGATCCGCAAGGCCGCCCCACCGTCTACGACTGCCTGAAACATCTCGATCACGCCCATCTTTCGCCGGTGGGCCGGCTCGACAAGGCCAGCGAAGGCCTCCTGCTCTTCACCAACGACACGGAATTCGCGCAGGCGCTTCTCGATCCGGAAACGCATGTGCCGAAGACCTATCACGTCCAGATAGACCGCCTCGTTCCGCCTGAAAAACTCGCCGCCTTCATGACCGGCGTGGAGCATGACGGCGACCGCCTTCAGGCCCGCCGCGCCGACATCCTGCGCGAGGGCGACAGGAACGCCTGGCTGGACATCGAACTGGACGAAGGCAAGAACCGCCAGATCCGGAGGATGCTGGAAACACTGGACATCGAGGTGCTGCGGCTTGTCCGAGTCGCGATCGGCGACCTGCCGCTTGGCGAATTGCCCAAGGGCGAGGTCCGGGCACTGACCGGTGACGAGGTGCAGATGCTGCGCGACTCCATCGCCGCAAAACAGAAAAGGCCCCGCGCCGGTTGAAGCGCGAGGCCCTCGAATGTCAGATCAAACCACTCAGCCGATTTCGGACTGGCTGGTGATGATCTTGGAAACGAGACCATAGGTCTTGGCGTCTTCAGCCGAGAGCCAGTAGTCGCGGTCCGTATCCTTGGCGATCTTTTCGACCGGCTGGCCCGTGGCCGCGGCGAAGATCCTGTTCAGGCGCTCGTTCATCTTGATGATTTCGCGTGCCTGGATTTCGATATCCGAAGCCATGCCGCGCGTGCCGCCCGACGGTTGGTGCAGCAGGAAGCGCGTGTTCGGCAGGCAAAGGCGCTGTTCCTTCGGCACCGACACATAGATCAGCGCGCCGGCCGAAGCGACCCAGCCCGTGCCGATGATCCAGACCTTCGGCTTGATGAACTTGATCATGTCGTGGATCGAGTCACCCGATTCGACATGGCCACCCGGTGAGTTCACGAAGATCTTGATGTCTTCATCGCTGGCTGCGGCAAGAGCAACGAGCTGCGCACAAACGCGCTGCGCGAGTTCCTGCGTGATGCCGCCATAGATGAAGATGGACCGCGACTTGAATAGATTCGCCTCCGCGTCCTTGCCAAGCGGCTTTTCTGTCTTCTTGTCGTCGTCGTCTTCTTCGTTCATCGGCACCATCCTGTCCTAGACTGATTCACCCACAGGTAATCGCTTCGCAGATTGATGACAATGGTCGAGTGGGAGAAAGCTTGTTCACGCGGCTGAATGGTAAACGAGTTGGCATAATGCAGAAGGGGCGGAAAACATCCGCCCCTTCGCAAGGTCTCAAGCGAAAGCCGCTTTACTTGGTCGGCGTGGTACCGCTGCGGCCACCGTTGGTGTCGCAGGCCGTGTCGCCGGCCTTGCAGTTCGGAGAATTGGCCGAACCATCCTTGGACGGGCTGGAATTGCCCATGCCCTGGCTGCCGCTCGCGCCATCGGTGCCGGTCGTGCCCATGGTGCCCGTCGTGCCCATAGTGCCGCTGGTACCGTTGGTCGTGTTGGCCGGATCGGTCTTGCAGGCGGTGTCACCTTCCTTGCAGTTTGTCGGCATGCCGTTCTGGTCGGTCGGCTTCTGGCCAGAAGAACTGGTCGAGTTCTGCCCGGTTGCCGGGGCGCTGTTGCTGCCGCTGGACGTCTGGGCATAGGCGGAGGCCATGGGCAGGGCGGACATGGATGCGACGATCATCGCAATGGCCAGTTTGTTCATCATGATCTTACCTTCCTTGGGGTTTGCTTCTCTCCAGGGCGCTCGGCGCGTCCCTGCCAAAGAAAGTCATCAGGTTCAGCCATGTTCCGAGAAAAAGCGGACATATTTTTTGGGAACATTTTGAATCATATGGTTTTTCTATCGAAACAGGCGCGAGCAAAAGCGTTTGCCGAGGAGACAATTCTTGCCGACCGAAGCGTAGCGGATGCAGCGTGCGGAACTTTCGGAAAGATTACAGAGATTTAATCGCACCCTGCCTCGAAACTTTCATATCCCGCACCTAACTCAGCTTGGACGCGATTTTTCGCCAACAGTCAAAGGACCCGATCATGTCGCCCGAGGAACGCCAGCTTCTCAATGAACTTTTCGCCCGCGTGGGTCAGGCCGCCGCAACACCACGCGATGCGGAGGCAGAAGCGCTGATCCGCGACGAACTGGCCCGCCATCCGTATGCGGCCTATTACCTCGCACAGGCCGTGATCCTGCAGGAAAAGGGACTGGAAGCCTCCGCTGCCCGTATCGGCCAGCTCGAAGAACAGGTCAGGGACCTCCAGCAGGGCGCGACCGCTCAGCAGGGCCAACAGGGTCAGCAGGGCGGTTTCCTCTCCGGTCTTTCCTCGCTCTTTGGCGGCAATGGACAGGGCCAGGGCGCGCAGCAGCCTCAACCTGGCCCATGGGGCCGTTCCGGTCCGCAGGCTCCGGCCTATGACGGCGGCTACACCCGTGGCGCCCCGCAGCCCGGCCCGTGGTCTCAACCGGCGCAGCCGTCCTATGCCGCACCCCAGCAGCCCTCGCGCGGCGGTGGATTTCTGGCAGGCGCGATGACGACGGCGGCCGGTGTTGCCGGCGGCATGCTGATGGCAGATGCGGTGCGCTCGCTCTTTGCCCCGCATTTCGGCAGTGGCGGCCTCTTTGGCGCAGGCGGCGTGGCAGGCGCACCGGTCGTCGAGGAAACGGTCGTCAACAATTTCTTCGGCAATGGCAACCAGACCGACCCGTCGAATAATGGACAGAACGGCAATGACACCGAACAATCGGCACTCGCCGACATGAGCAACGCCACCCAGAACACGGATGGCGACAACGCCGACTACGACGACTCGAGCTACGATGACGGCGGCTTCGACGACAGCAATTATGCCTGAGGTCCAGAGCTACCGCGGGCCGAACGCAAAAAACGTCTTGGCGCGCGGAATTGGCCAAAACAGATAAACAAAGAGGGCGGTCGAGCCGCCCTCACCTCACCCGCGACCGCGATAGGTCGGCACGCCCTGGTCCGGCAGCCAGACGCCCTTCGGCGGCTCGCCGGTCTGCCAGAAGACATCGATCGGGATGCCGCCGCGCGGATACCAGTATGCACCGATGCGCAGCCATTCCGGCTCCAGCAGGTCGATGATCCGCCTGGCGATATAGACCGAGCAATCCTCGTGAAACGCCCCGTGATTGCGGAAGGCGAAGAGAAAGAGCTTGAGCGACTTCGACTCCACAAGCCATTTGCCGGGCACGTAATCGATCACGATATGCGCGAAATCCGGCTGGCCCGTCATCGGGCAGAGCGAGGTGAACTCGGGCGCGGTGAACCGCACCACATATTTTGTTCCCTCATTGCCATTGGGCACGCGCTCGAGAACTGCCTCTTCCGGCGTCTTCGGCGCGTCCACGGACGCACCAAGCTGCGTCAGGCCCGAAACATCGGTCTTGCTCATCGTCTCATCCTTATTGTTCTTTGTCAGGCCCGCTTCTTCATCGGCTTGTGCGCGGCCAGATTGACGCGCACGCCGTGCGGCTTCTCGCCTTCCGGCTCCACATGAATAGCAATGCTGGCGCCGGAAATCACCTGGTGCAGCGCATTCTCGATGCGGTCACAGATATCATGGGCCTGACCGACGGGCATGGTTTCCGGCACGACGAGATGGAAGTCGATGAAAACGGCTGGGCCGGCGCGGCGGTTGCGCAGGTCATGCACGCCGAGCGATCCTTCCGCATTCTCTGCAATCGCCTTCTTGATCGCCTCGTCCTCTTCCGCGGTAACTGCGCGATCGAGCAGACCGTTGACCGACTGCGAGACGACCTTCCAGCCCTCGAAGAGAATGTTGATCGCCACGCCGATCGCCATCAGCGGGTCGAGGATCGTGTAGCCGGTGAGAGTCGCAGCGATCAGGCCGATGATCACGCCGCCCGACGTCACCACGTCGGAGAGCACATGCCGCCCATCCGCCTTCAGCGCCGGCGAATGATGCTGCGTGCCGACCTTGATCAGAAGCCATGCCCAGACCGCGTTGATCACCGCCGCCACGCCATTGATGACGAGGCCGAGGATAGGCGCGTCCATGGGTTCGGGCTTCGAGAGATGCCCCGCCGCTTCCCAGACGATCAGGATGGCCGCGACGATGATCAGCATGCCCTCGACGACCGCCGAGAGATATTCCGCCTTGTGATGGCCGAACTGGTGATCGTCATCGGCCGGCTTCTGCGCATAGCTGATGACACCATAGGCGATCGCCGCCGCAATGACGTTGACGGTCGATTCCAGCGCGTCGGAAAGCAGCGCCACGGAGCCCGTGACATACCAGGCAAGCGCCTTCAGCCCCATGACGAAGAGGGAGAGCGGAATGCCCCAGAACGCGATGCGGCGGATCAACTTGGATGTTTCGGCATCCATGGCTTCGCCCTTTCAAAGATGTGTTGAGTTGGCCGCGACATATCGGGCCGGACCCGAAAGAGCAAGGCATAACTTCACAGAGCAGAGAAATTTCCCTTTATTCTCTGTGAGTTAGCCTTTGCTATACTTTCACAGCACAAGCTATATTTGAGTGCTGCGACATTGATTTGATACATGTCAACGAGCCTGCAATTCAGCCGCGTAGACTGCCCGCCAAGCGATGAAACCGAAGCCGGGAGTATGCCGATGGCCGAGCTGGACACGATCCGCAAGGAACTGGAAACGCTGCTGAAAGAGGTGAAGACCCTGCAGGCCGAGGCGGCGAAGCCCGGCGCCGAAAAGCCGGCTGCCGCGCCTGAGCCTAACCCTGCGGACGCAAATACCGACGACGCCTCCGACGCCATCGCCGAACTGCAGACATATCTCTCGACCAAGGCCGGAGAGGCCGAGGAAGCGCTCGAAGAACACCCCCTTGTTGTCGCCGCCGCAGCCTTTGTTCTTGGCATCGTGGCCGGCGCCATTGCCTTCAGATAGGATTTCCGATCATGCGTATAGACAGTCTCATCCAGTCACTGAAAGTTCTGATCCGTGTCGATTCCGTCATTGCGGACCTGACGTTTAGGGCGCGCATGTCGCAGATCGCCTTTCTCACCGTCGCCCTCGTCGTCGGCGCCTTTGGGCTGATCATGCTGGGCGTTGCCGGCTATGAATTCCTGAAGGTTCTGTGGGGACCGGTGCTTGCGGCCTTGGCCATTGCCGGCGCCAGCTTCGTGCTGACGATCATCCTCGTGCTCATCGCCGGCAGCCGCAAGCCGGGCAAGGAACTGCAGCTCGCCCAGGAACTCCACGCCACGGCGCTCGACGCGCTGATCACAGAAGCCAAATCCGCCACCGGCGACATCACGCTCGCCAGCAACCTCCTGCGCGGCCGCTTCGACACCTCATTGCTCGGCCTGATCGGCCCGTTAGCCACGCTGCTGCTGCGCGCCCTGAAGCGGAAGAACGAGAAGGCAGCGGGAACCTCATAAGGCTCCCGCCATCCATTTTATACCTTAGCTCGGGTTCTCGAGGCTGAAAGCCCTGGCATGGCCGTCATAGCTGAACAGCTCGGCATAGCGACCCCAGGAGATAACGGCAGACATGGTTTCCTTCGCCATGTCCTCCGACAGATAGTCCTCCAGCTCCTCGCAGAAGCGCGTATAGGGCGCCATATGCGTCGGCCGTTCATCCAGCACGCGCTTGATGAGGGCGGCCAGCGGCACATAGCTCACCAGATGTTCGGCGAAGAGCCGCTTGCGCGTATCGACGTCGCTGTGAACGAAATGCTTGCCGACGTCGGTCAAGCGCACATCGCCGGCCTCAAGCTCGGCAAAGCGCAGCAATTGCAGCGTTTCGGCGATGGGGAACAGCTCGTCCACCTCCATCTGCAACTCACCAGCAATGTCCGGCAGATCCGCCTCGCCATTGTAGGGCTCGGCCGCCAGCGCTTCCATGAGACCGGAGAGCAGGTTGGTCGAAATGCGCGGCAACGCCATGCCGATCCCCGTGCCCGGGAATCCCTCCGCGACCCGCTTCTCCACCTTGCCGACCGGCTCCCGCTGCGTCATGCGCGCATAGATGTCATCGACCAGCGCCCGGAATTCCGGGTCCAGACGATTGCGCGGATGCATCAGGTCGACCTTGATCTCGGCGGCCACCCGCCCCGGATTGGACGAGAAGATCATGATGCAGTCGCACATCAGCACCGCTTCCTCGATGTTGTGCGTGACCATCAGGATCGACTTGGCCGGTAGCCGACCTTCGATCCAGAGATCGATGATGTCGGTGCGCAGCGTTTCGGCCGTGAGCACGTCGAGCGCCGAGAAGGGCTCATCCATCAGCATCAGCCGCGGATGCACGACCAGTGCACGGGCAAAGCCGACGCGCTGGCGCATGCCGCCGGACAACTCCTTCGGATAGGCATTCTCGAACCCGTCGAGGCCGATCAGGTCGATGGCCTGCAGCGCGCGCTGGCGACGCTCTGCTGCCCCGACCCCCTGCGCCTCCAGACCGATCTCGACGTTCTCAAGAACGGTCAGCCAGGGAAACAGGGCAAAGCTCTGGAACACCATAGAAAGACCTTCGCACGGCCCCGTGACCGGCTTGCCGCACCACTGCACCTTGCCGGCGGAGGCCTGCAGCAGGCCCGAAATGATGCGCAACAGCGTCGATTTACCCGAGCCCGAGCGGCCGAGCAGCCCGACGATCTCACCTTCGCGGATCTGTACGGAAACATCGTCCAGAACGACGAGATCCGGATTGTCGCCCTTGTGATAGACCTGCCGCATGCCCTGTACATCAACGAGGACGGGGTGTTCAGCGAGAGTGAATTCAACATTGGTCATGATACGCCTCCTTAATTCATACGGAGCCGGCTGCCCGCAAATGCATAGAGCGGGCGCCAGAGCAGGCGGTTGAAGAGAATGACATAGGCCGACATCACGGCGATGCCGAGCACGATGCGCGGATAGTCTGCGGCGGTCGTTGCATTGGCGATGTAGGAGCCAAGCCCCACCGCCGTCAGCTTCGTGTCGCCCCAATTGGCGACCTCCGCCACGATGGAGGCGTTCCAGGAGCCCCCGCTCGCGGTGATCGCCCCCGTCACGTAATAGGGGAAGATGCCGGGCAGAATGACCTTGCGCCACCAGCTCCAGCCGCCGATCCGGAAGATGGAACTCGCCTCGCGCATGTCATTCGGAAACGCACTGGCGCCCGCAATCACGTTGAACAGGATGTACCACTGCGTTCCGAAGACCATCAGCGGCGACAGCCAGATATTCGGATCGGCCTTGAAATGGACGATCAGGACGACGGCGAAGGGGAAGATGATGTTGGCCGGAAACGCAGCAAGAAACTGCGCCAGCGGCTGCACCCGCTCCGCCACCTTCGGCCGAAGCCCGATCCAGACCCCGATAGGCACCCAGACAACGGTGGCCAGCGCCATCAGCACGACAACGCGGATCATCGTGAGGAAGCCGAGCCAGATGACGTTGAGAATTTCAGGGCCCGTTAGCTCTGTCGCAACGAAAGACCAGATCAGCCACAGCGCATAGACGGCCGCTGCAGCCACCGCAACGACCCAGAGCCGGTCGACCCACACGCTACGCCAGACCGTCATGGCGGCGCGGGGCGCTGTCAGCGGAAAGGTCATGCGCTGGCGGGGAAGTGCGGAAACCGTGCGGGTGATCGGCAGGAAGATCCTGCGAAACATGCGCGCGCGCCGCACCAGATCGAGCAGCCAGGAACGCGGCGCCTCACCACCGGCCGAAAGCTCGACGCGGAACTTGTCGCTCCAGGCAACCAGCGGCCGGAACAGCAGCTGGTCATAGATCAGAATGATCGCCAGCATGACACCAACGGCCCAGCCGATCGCACCGAAATCCTTGTTCTGGATGGCGAGCGCCGTGTAGGAGCCAATGCCCGGCAGCGTGATCGTCGTGTTGCCAACCGAGATCGCCTCGGATGCCACCACGAAGAACCAGCCGCCCGACATGGACATCATCGTGTTCCACACGAGGCCCGGCATGGAAAAGGGAACTTCCAGCCGCCAGAACTTCTGCCAGCCGGTCAGGCGGAACGAGCGAGACGCCTCCTCCAGATCGGCCGGAACCGTCTTCAGCGACTGATAGAAGCTGAACGTCATGTTCCAGGCCTGGCTGGTGAAGATCGCAAAGATCGAGGCAAGCTCGACACCGATCACCTTGCCCGGAAACAGCGCCATGAACCCGGTGACGGTAAAGGACAGGAAGCCCAGCACCGGCACCGACTGCAGGATGTCCAGAACGGGAATGAGTACGAGCCCTGCCCGGCGGCTCTTGGCCGCCAGCGTCCCGTAGACGAAGGTGAAAACCAGCGAGGCAACGATGGCCGCCAGCATGCGCAGCACGGTGCGCAGCGCATATTCGGGCAGGTTCGACGGGTCGAGCGAGATCGGCGTCGACGACAGCGCGTCGATCGGCGCGAGCGTTTCATGCCCACCGCGAATGAAGAGAACAAAGGTTGCAAACAGCAGGCCGAAGGCGGCGACATCCCATATGTTGGGAATACGCGACGCCTTGCGACCAGCCTCGTGAGCCGGATGATGCAAGGTCATGATCAAGAATCCGAATGATGATGCAACGACACGGGACCTACTGTTCATTTGTCTTACGGGAAAACCGGTTTCCACTTTTCCCTGACAAACTCTAATACAGTCCCGGCGAAAAAACCCGCGATGCGGGTTAGCGACTTATTCGGTCGATGGACTCGTCTTGATATCTGGCGGGCTGAAGGATGCGGAAAACAAGCGTCATGGCGCTCACCCTTGCCTTGAGGCCCCTGCGTCTGCGCAGGCTGCCTGGTCGCGGATATGTCTTGGCTATTCAAAACGATGAGGCGCTCCGGCGTTGCCCGCCTTGGCAGGCCGGAAGCAGGGCTATATTGCGCCGCACTTCGTCATAGTCAACCCATTCAATAGACGAACGAATTAATTCTTTGTAATGCGACAACTTTATGAAATTGCTTGGATTTCGCCGTTTTGCCGGGATTACCGCAGCGGGAATTGCAAATGCCGGCGCTCAAGCAGGTTACAGCGGTCGCGGTCTCAGGAGACCGGGTCTCCCTTGAAGCAATCCGCCAGGAAGGCCGTAACCGCCTCGATGGCTGGCTGGCCTCTCTGATCTTCATGCCAGCCAAGCCAGACATGGCGATCGAAGAAAAGCTTTTCAGGATGCGCATCGACAAGGCCAAAGCGGCGTCCCAGTATCTCCGGTGTGGCCACCACGCCTACGCCCGCTGCCGCAGCAGCAAGCTGGATGGCCAGATCATTGCTGCGCAAGGCAATGGCAAACTGTGGCCCCGCAACCGACTTCATCCAGGCCTCATGCGGCAGCAATTCGTCGCCTTGGTCGAAGAGAACATAGCGGTAGATCTCAAACGCCGTGCCCGACACATAGTTCGGACTTGCCAGACAGCGATAGCGCAAGGTGCCGACCTGGCGGCGGATCAACGTCGGATCGGTCGGCGCGGAAAGCCTCACCGAGATATCCGCCTCACGACGCGTGATCGAAACCGTCTGCACATCGCCCCTGAGCGTGACTTCCAGCGCCGGGTGAGCTTTGAGAAACGCCCCGAGATGTGGCGCAATCAATTCGGCGGCAACCAGCGCTGGCGCGCTGATGGAAACGGGTCCAGCAACGTCCGGCCTGACACTCGAGGCCGTGCGTTCCAGCGCATGAACCTCCTCCTGCATTCGCCGGGCATGGGCTGCGATGCGAAGTCCCGCCTGCGTCATCACCGTGCGCTTCTGCCGACGATCAATGAGTTTCGCCCCCAGCGCCTCCTCCAGCGAGGCAATGCGCCGCGCGACCGTCACGTGATCGACACCAAGCCGCTTGGCCGCCGCGGCCAGCGATCCCCTCTCCTCCAGCAGGAGGAGAAACTTCAGGTCATCCCAGTTCAGCATGTTCAATTATTCACATTGAAAGAGAGTATTATGGGAATTTTGCACATAATGACACAGAGGTACAGTGTGGCTGTCATTCAAATCCACTCAGGAGACAGACAATGCATACTGCAGTTTCCAGACACGGCCGCATCAGAAAGCTGCCGCACCACGCCACCCATATCGTCTCGCCGATGATCCTCTCCCTGATGATGTCGGGACTGGTTTCGGCCGCCGCGACCTACGGCGCGGTCGGCTTTGCGCCGGATCTCGGCGCCCGCACCCTCGGCGCATGGATGCTGACCTATCCGATCGCCTTCCCCGCCGCCGTCATCGCAGCGCCAATCGTGCGCCGCATCGTTTCGCTGATTGTCGAGGCCCCGCCCGCCAAGCGGTGAGCCCGAATGCAAAAGGCGGCGCCCGATCCGGGCACCGCCTTTGATGATTTGAGAGCTCGATGTTGACGACTTACGCCGCCTTCACCTTCGCGCGCTTGGCGAGATGCGCCACGACATTCTCGATCATCCGCATCCCGGCATCCTGACCGAGCGTCATGATCGATTCCGGATGGAATTGCACCGCAGCCACCGGCTCCTTGGCATGCTCGATGCCCATGATCGTACCGTCCTCGCTTTCAGCCGTGATGATGAAATCGCGGTCGAGGGTCGCAGGGTCGGCGAAGATCGAGTGATAGCGGCCAACGGTCACTTCCTTGGCAAGGCCGGAGAAGACCGTGCCGGCTTCCAGCACCCGCACACGCGACGGCTTGCCATGCATGGGGATCGCCAGCTGGCGAAGCTCGCCGCCATAGGCTTCCGCCAGCGCCTGCAGCCCGAGGCAGACGCCGAAGATCGGGAGCTTGCGCGCCCGCGCCTTCTTGATCGTCGTCTCGCAATCGAAGTCCTTCGGGCTGCCCGGTCCGGGTGACAGTACCAGCAGGTCCGGATTGACGGTTTCGAACACCTCGTCGGCCACCGGCGAGCGCACCGTGGTCACCGTCGCGCCCGTCTGGCGGAAATAGTTCGCCAGCGTGTGGACGAAACTATCCTCATGGTCGACCAGCAGGATCTTCACGCCGACGCCCACCTTGGCGACGTCGCGGCCGGCCTTGCCGGTATTGCCGGCCTTTGCATCGCGAATGGCTGCAATCATGGCGGATGCCTTCAGTTCGGTTTCGGCTTCTTCCTCTTCCGGATTGGAGTCGTTCAGAAGCGTTGCCCCTGCCCGCACTTCCGCAATCCCGTCCTTGATGCGGACCGTGCGCAGCGTCAGTCCGGTGTTCATGTCGCCATTGAAGCCGACCATGCCGATCGCGCCGCCATACCAGGCGCGCGGGCTCTTCTCATGGGCTTCAATAAAGCGCATGGCCCAGAGCTTCGGCGCCCCGGTCACCGTCACGGCCCAGGCATGCGAGAGGAAGCCGTCAAAGGCATCCATGTCCTCGCGCAGACGCCCCTCGATATGATCCACCGTGTGGATGAGGCGCGAATACATCTCGATCTGCCGGCGGCCGATGACCTTCACCGAACCCGGCTCGCAGACGCGACTCTTGTCGTTGCGATCGACGTCCGAGCACATGGTCAACTCGGACTCGTCCTTTTTCGAATTGAGCAGCTTCAGGATCTGCTCGCTATCTGCAATCGCATCCTCGCCGCGCTTGATCGTGCCCGAAATCGGGCAGGTTTCGATGCGACGGCCGGTGACGCGCACGAACATTTCAGGCGAGGCACCAACCAGATATTCCTGGTTTCCGAGATTGATGAAGAAGGAATAGGGAGACGGGTTGATTTCCTTCAGCCGCCGCGAAATCTGCGAGGGCTTGCTATCGCAGCGTTCCATGAACTTCTGCCCCGGCACGACCTCGAAGAGGTCGCCCTTGCGGAAGCTTTCCTTCGCCTTCGTCACCAGCTTGGCATATTCGCCGGGGTGATGGTCACCTCGGGCCGGGATCTTGTCCGTCGACTTGAAAGGCTCGGCCGGAATGTCCCAGGGCTTGCCCTTGGTCGTCGCGCCATCCTTCTCGAAATCGTAGCGGTCGACCCAGGCCTTGGCGGAATAATTGTCCACCACGAGGATCTCATCGGGAAGGTAAAGCACCATGTCGCGCTGGTCGGCGGGACGCGTCAGCTTCAGATCGATGGAGTCGAACTGGAAGGCAAGATCGTAGCCGAAGGCGCCGTAAAGCCCGAGGCTCGCATCCTCTTCCGAATGAAAGAGATCGGTGATGGCGCGCAGCGCGGTAAACACCGTCGGCATCTTCGAGCGCTCTTCTTCCGTGAAGATGCGGCTCGGCTTCTGGATGGTGAAATCGAGGCGGCGGGCAGCCTTGGCATCGATCTTGATGTCCGCGACAGTTGCCAGACGCTCAGCGATCATCTCGAGGATCACTTCGCCGCGGCCGTTATAGGCCTCGATCCACATGGTGCGTCCGTTGCAGGAAATGCCGACCGGCGGATCGGCCACGGCCGTGTCCCAGCGCGTATAGCGGCCCGGATATTCGTAGTTCGACGACAGAACCGCGCCGCGCCGCTCGTCCAGCTTGTCGATATAGCTGGAGATGGCGTTCTCGTAAGGCACTTCGCGACGCTTGCGCGAGATCGTGACCCCGCCCTTCGTCACATACTGTTCGGAACCGTCATCCAGAACACGCGTATTCATGTCGTCCTCTTCTCCCGTTCGGCCCCAATTCCAAACGGCACATACAAAAATAGCCGCCTGGAAGTTTCCGGGGCGGCTTCAGCGTTTGCTTGACACAACAACAGGCAATGGCCGCCTTTCAGCGAGCCCACCACCAGTTTGCAATCGTCAGCGCGTTTTTCATGGGCGGGATTGTTACAGCGGCTTGAGCCCACTGGCAAGGCCGATTTTCCCGGCCGGAACCTGCGGCACGCGGCAGCGTTAACAGCGGCAGGCTTCATCTTCATCCACCCGGGAGGTACGATGGTGCGAGGACATTTCATTCTGCTGGCGGCATTCATCTGCGCCTGCCCCTGCGCGACGACTGCGACCGCGGCTGAACGCGCCACCGGAGCTCCATTGCCAGTCGAAAGCATCCCGGTCCCCGAAACCCGTCCGGACACAACGGCTCCGGCTGTACCAGTTCCCCAGGAAAAGCCGAAATCTAGCGGAGATGACAAGCCAGGCGACAAACCTGGTGAGAAAGGCCCGCCGGATAAACCTGCCGAGGCGCTCAAACCCGCAACGCCTTCGGAGGCTGAGGAAAAGACGCCAGACAACGGGCCTGTGAAACAGGAGCCCTCCCCGCCCTCCGACGGCAAGGACACCCCTTCCCCAACGGAAACAAAGGCTGAGCCCGTGGAAAAGGAAGACCCGCAGGCTTATGCGGCCTGCCTCGCCGACCTGAAAGAGGCAGGCGTAGAGTTCTCCGAAGCCAGAACCATCGACGACGGCAACGGCTGCGGCATCGACAAGCCGCTCACCGTTCGCACCGTCCTGCCGGGGATCAAGCTCGAACCGGAGGCGACCCTGCGCTGCCAAACCGCACTCGCCCTTTCCCGTTGGGCATAAGCCTCCGTGCTGCCGACCGCCGAGATTGCCTATGGCCCCGACGCGCCCCGTATCACGACGTTCAACCAGGCCACCAGCTATGCCTGCCGCAACCGCAACAGCGCCGAAACCGGCAAAATATCGGAACATGCCCACGGCAACGCGATCGATATCGCCGGCTTCACCTTTTCGGACAGAAAGACATTCGTGATCGAACCGCGCGAGAAGGATTCGACCCTCGTCGGCGCATTCGAACGTGCCATCACGGCCTCGGCCTGCCTCTTCTTCACGACCGTGCTCGGGCCGGCGAGCGACGCCGCGCACGAGACGCATCTGCATCTCGACGTGATCAAGCGCAAGGGTGACTATCGGTATTGCTGGTGAGAGCGGCGCTCAGGGCTTGTTGTGGCGGACGGCAAGCAGCGACTTTGTCATCAGCATGAACTTTTCCGACTCGATGGCGCCATCGGGAAAGAGATGCGCCATCTGCCGCCGGTCCAGCATGTCGGCATCTTCGGTGTAGGACATCGCCTCATCCATATCAGACGTCTTGGGATAGAAGCCGGTGCGCATCCCCATGTGGACCCGATAGACCAAAGGACGCGGAAGCCAGTGCAGGAAGGCGAAGCGTGAGTGCGGATCGACCGGGAACCAGAAATTCGGTGTCTGGATGAGATAGCTTGGCGCCAGCCGCCTTGCCTCGCGCGCAAAGCCTTGCTTGTTGGACCACAGGCCAACATGCTCGATCACCGAATTGGAGAAGACCACGTCGAAAGCGTTGTCTTCGAATTCCGGCATGGAACACGCATTGCCGACCCGCGCAACCACGGGCAGACCGCCCGTATCGTCCTGCCGAACTTCGGCGAGATTCACGCAGGTTACCGTCAGATGCTCAAAATCGAGCACGTCACGCCAGACAGTCCAGAAGCCGGTCGTGCCGCCCATGTCCAAAACCCGGCAATGCCCCTTCGCGGCGACATGATCGGCAATCATCCCGTTGAGACGCGCCACGCGACGCTTGCGAAACACATTGTTCTGCGAGACCGGAGAAATGTTGAACACGCGCGCCCTCACTGAAGTGGCTTGGAAATGATGGAGCCAGACGCGGCCATGTGAGGCGCAATGCGTCAATCGGATAAGGCAACCATACCAGTTGAGACCTTTACAAAAGATGTCTCACCAAACTTAAGAGAAGACTAAATTATGGGGCAAAAATGGCCCGCCCCTTCCGAGACGGACCATGGACAGACGTGAGTTTGCCGGTCGTGACTGACCGCCTTGAAGGCTCAGAATTCTTCCCAGTCCGTGGCGGCTGCAGTTGCGGCACCACCTGTGGCGAAGGACTTGGCAACCTTGCTGGCCAAGGCACGCGCCGGCGACGCCGCAGGGCGGGACGCGGAGCTGGCAGCCTGCGGCGCTCTGGCGGGAGCACGTCGTCCGGCCTGAGCTGCGCCTCGGGTGCGGAACTGCTGAAGCAGCGCGGCAAGCGCTTCGGCTTCGCTGGCCAGTGCCGAGCTCTGCGCATTGGACTCCTCGACCATCGCAGCATTCTGCTGCGTGCCCTGGTCCATGGTATTGACGGCGGCGTTGACCTCCTTGAGGCCTGTCGCCTGCTCGCGGGCGGCATCCACGATCGCGTTGACGTTGCGGTTGATGTCCTGCACCTGCACCACGATATCGGCAAGCGCCGCGCCGGTACGGCCGACAAGCGCCACGCCCTGCTTGACCTGATCGCTCGACTTCGTGATCAGCGACTTGATTTCCTTTGCCGCATTGGCCGAGCGCTGGGCAAGTTCACGAACTTCCGTCGCCACGACCGCAAAGCCCTTGCCTGCATCGCCGGCACGCGCCGCTTCCACGCCGGCATTCAGCGCCAGCAGGTTGGTCTGGAAGGCGATCTCGTCGATCACGCCGATGATGTTGGCAATCTGGCCGGACGAGTTCTCGATGGCGCTCATGGCCTCGATGGCTTCCTTCACGACTTCGCCCGAACGTTCCGCATTGTCGCGGGTCTTGGCCACCAGTTGCCCGGCCTCTTCCGCGCGGCGGGAGGAGTCGGCCACCGTCGTGGTGATCTCTTCAAGAGCGGCGGCCGTCTCTTCGATGGAAGCTGCCTGCTGCTCCGTTCGCTTGGAGAGGGAATCTGCAGCCGAACGGACCTCTTCCGCGCTTGAGGAAATGTTGTTGGCGTTGGCGCCGATCGAGTTGATGGCGGACTCGAGCTGCTTCACGGAGTCGTTGAAATCGTGGCGCAGGCGCTCGAGGTTCTGCGGGAACTGCGTGTCGATCTGCTGGTCGAGATTGCCGGCCGCAAGCTCCTTGAGCCCGTCGCCCAGCGTATTGACCGCGTTAACGCGATCGGTCACATCGGTCGCGAACTTCACGACCTTCATGACCTTGCCCTTTTCGTCCAGGATCGGATTGTACGAGGCCTGGAGATAGACCGGCTTGCCGTTCTTGGAGTAGCGCACGAATTCGTCAGCGCGGTACCTGCCCTCGCGCATGTCGCGCCAGAAATCGCTATAGGCTGCGCTGCCCGCATATTCCTTGTCGACAAACATGCTGTGGTGCTTGCCGACAATTTCGCTGAGCTTGTAGCCCATCGCCTTTTCGAAGTTCTCGTTCGCGGTTATGATGTGGCCGTCGGGCGTGAAGCTGATGACAGCCTGCACGCGCGAGATCGCTTCCATCTGGTTGCGATAGTCGTTGTTGAGAAGGCGCTCCTTGGCATTGGCCCATTCGACGACGAAACCTTCCGACTTGCCGCCATTCATCAGGGGGGTCACGAGAAGATCGAAGGCATGAGCGCCAACGCGGATCGTGGCGCTGTGCGGCGTGGTCAGCTTGGCCAGCATGTTGCGCTGGTAGCTGGGATTCTTGTGAAAGACGTCGATATTGCTGCCGAGCAGCGTCGCCATCGAGAACTTCGGCAATTCCGCCTTGAGCTCGCCTTCGACCTCGGCCAGCAGGCTTTTGACGGCCGTATTCATATAGGTAATCTTGAGATCTGCATCAGCAATCATCACGTTGGCGCGCAACGTATCGATCGCGCGCATCTTTGCGCTCGACAGACTCGACTTCAGTCCAAACATCTTGGTCCCCTCATGCCCCCGATGGAAATCCACCATCATTGACGTGGATTCTTGCACTCTTTCATTAATGAGGTCTAAACTGTTTCGTCTGCGCGACGTTATCTCACTAAAACTGGGGAGTGTTTTACGTGCGTATCGCGAATTCGGATTATCAGAGTTTGTAATTTCCCGGATAATTCGAAAAATCTAGGCATAAATTAGAGATACATAATTCCCCTGAAAGTAATACTTGCCTGAAGACATGCCTCAAAAGTAGCGCATTCCGGCTAAGGTCGCCGTTGCACCGCACAAGGCCGTGAACTATCTATGCCATAGACCCGCAGGTGGCCGCCGGCCCCGTAATGTGCAGCGGGAAGGGGCAAAGTTCATGCTGGATCCGATCATCACGTTTTTCGAAACGATTTTCCTGGGGCTCGGACGCTTCTTCGGTCGGATTGCGGCGGCTATTGCCTGGCCTTTCCTGCGCATCGCAAACTGGTTCCGCAATCGTCACTGGATGATCCAGGCTCCGGTTGCACTGGCTCTCGCCCTGCTGATCGGGCTCTACGGCTATTTTGTCTGGCAGACGCAGGTCTGGACCAACTTCAACCCCAGCTATGTCGACGCCTACAAGTATAATGTCCGGGAGGCGCCTGCCGGTGCGACGCTGACCACAAAGGCCGATGGCTCACCGCAGACCTGCCAGCCCTCCGCGATTACCGATACGGCCATCCAGCTCACCGATTTCAACGTCAACCAGAATGCCTGGGTCTCGTCGATGATCCTCTACAAGCTGGGCTTCTTCGGCATCGACTGGGACCATACGCCGTTCCTCGACAACAAGGCGAATTTCCAGCGCGGCGTGAACGAGGCCGTGCGCCGCGCCACGGTCGAACTTGTCGACACGCTCGGCCGCATGCGCGGCACGTCCGGCATCAACAACAATCTTCAGAATGCCCGCTCCAAGATGCAATATAGCGAGGAGAACTGGTACTGGAGCCTTGATCCGTTCGGACCGCTGACCCCGACGCCCAAACAGTATCGCTCGGCCATCAAGGACCTGACCAACTACAACGGTGAACTGTCGAACTGCACCTCCACCTTCGATGCACGCGCCGACAATCTGCGCGACTTTCTCGATCGCATCGCAAGTTCGCTCGGTTCGACATCCGACATTCTGCGCGAACGGTCCGAAAATCACGGCGGCGGCTGGTTCGATACACGCGCCGACGATCGCTTCTGGTTCGCCTTCGGCCAGCTCTATGGCTACAACGCCATTCTCTCCGCCACCCGCGCCGACTTTGCCAATGTGATCAAGGAGCGCAATCTGGGACCGCTCTGGGACCGGCTGCAGAACCAGTTCAAGTCGGCACTCAAGATCCAGCCCGCCATCATCTCCAATGGGGCGGAAGATGGCTGGATCATGCCGACGCACCTCGCCACCATGGGCTTCTACGTGCTGCGCGTGCGCTCCAATGTTCAGGAAATCCGCGACGTGCTCGATCGATAGGGCAGGCCTGGTTGAATGACCGGCTGAGGCTATCGGGCCTCTGCCGGAACTTCGTGACAGATGCCGATGATCTCACCGGCGCCATTCGCCTTGGCGCGGTAGCGTCCGATCACGCGGACGAATTTGTAACTCGCGCCATCCCCGCCATTGTTGACGCGCATGACGAACTGATAGGAGCCCTTCTCCCGCACCGTTGTCTCGATCAGTTCCAGCGCCAGTTCGATATCCTCGGGATGAATCGCTCTCGAGGCGATGCCGAAATCGATCGGCCCATCCGTTTTCGGCACGCCGAACAGACGGCACGCTTCGGCGGAACAGAAGGTGTGACCGATTTCGAGATCGGAACGCCAAAGGCCGATGTTCACCTGGGTCTGCAGCAGACGCAGAAGGTCCCGGTCGCTCATGTCGAGATAGGACGGCAGAGGCCCCGGCGAAGCGTCGCCGGTGAGTTCGTAATAGAGGTTCACGCTTCGGCGCTCCAGTCAGGATGAAAAGTCAGATGCCGGTTTGGCAAGGCTGCGCTGACGGCTGTCATGCGGAGGGCTCGATTTCGCGCCCTTCCGCATAGGCCACCTGTCGAAGCGGCTTGAAGCACTCGAAGGACACGCCGATCAGGCCATCAGCTCCGTCCGGCAGCGGTCTGTATTCCGCAACGGACACGAAGTCCCGCACGGGCCCGTCGTCCACCGGCATGGAGTAATGAACGACGCCGAGGCTCCTCGTTTCGAGCGCACTCATGATTTTCTCGCGGACCTGCGCCCGCTTCGCATCGCTCATTCTGCCCTGATAAGACGTGTGTCCATCGACATGGACAATATTCACTTCGTCACCCGGTCCCCGGAAGTTCCCGAAGATGCGGAAATCCTTCCCGTCATACCGCCAGCAATTGATCAGCAGCCACTCCGAAAAGCAGGCGACGATCTCGCGCTCGGACATTCCAACAATCGCCGCGTCCTGCATCAACTGCAGGAACGCACCGTCGTTCACTTCTTGCATGGATTGGCCCCCGCCTCATTCCAACAGCACCGTTGCGCTGGCGTTTGATCGCCGCACCGGCACATCGCGAAGCATATGCTTGCTTCTATCCAGCTATTATATGGAGGGATATTAGCGCAACGTAAATCCGCCAATAGTCAAAGTAATGTGATCAATCGGCGATCACGTACGAGCAACGCGTCTGCCCGGCGGGAAGAAGGCAACCTGCCCGCGAAATGGACCGGGGCGGCGAGCGCCCCGGCCATTCCCGCTTACTGCGGATTTTTCAGGTAGGCGACCAGATCCGCAATATCCTGCGGGGCCTTGAGACCTGCAAAGGCCATCTTGGTTCCGGGAACCAGTTCCTTGGGGTTCGGGAGATAGGCAGTCAGTTCTTCTTCGGTCCAGGTCTTGCCCGCGCCAAAGGTCTTCATGCCGTCGGAATACTTGTAGTCGGCGACAGAGGCGACGGGACGGCCGACAATGCCCTGGAGGCTCGGACCAACCTTGGCCTTGGCGTCCGTCGCATTATGACAGACCATGCAATTCTTCTTGAAGACCTGCGCCCCCTTGGCCGCATCGCCATCGGCGAGCGCCATACCAGCACTGGCGGCAACTGCAGCTGCAGCAATCAGCATGCGAACATACATATTTTTTCCTTTCAGACCTCGTTTGAGCTTTGCCCGTCTCTCCGGACGGTCCCCGAGCAGTGCTCTCCTACGTCACAGCCCGGAAACGCGCCTTGACCGACATCAAGTCTCCTGCATTTTGTCATCCCAATGAAGGCGGCAAAAGGACACATACTTCTCGTTCCCGCCGACCTCGATCTGCGCGCCTTCCTTGATGACCTTCCCCGCCTCGTCTAGCCGGACGACCATGGTCGCCTTGCGCCCGCAATGGCAGATGGTGCGAACCTCGCGCAATTCGTCCGCAATGGTCAGCAGTTCCTGCGAACCGGGAAAGAGCTTGCCACGGAAGTCTGTCCGCAGGCCGTAGGCCATGACGGGAATGTTGAGCCGGTCGACAACTCGCGCCAGCTGCCAGACCTGCTCGGGCGTGAGGAACTGCGCTTCGTCGACGAAGATGCAGGCGATCGGCCCCTCCTCCAGCAACCCCTCGACCAGCAGCTTCAGATCGTCCGTCGCGTGAAACGGGATGGCGTCCGCAGTCAGTCCAATGCGTGAGGAAACCTTGCCTTTGCCCGCACGATCGTCAAAAGCGGCGATGAGGATCACCGTTCGCATGCCGCGTTCGTGATAGTTGTAGGACGCCTGGAGCAACATGGTAGACTTGCCGGCATTCATCGTCGAATAGCTGAAATAGAACTTGGCCACGCTCTGCCCTCACGAATCCGCTGAATCTGCAGCACCCCGCCCCGTCCTCCGGGTGGCTAGCCGCGCAGGCTTTTCCTTGCCCCCCGCGGGCGAGCAAAGCCAATCGGCAAGAGCCGGAAATCACAGATTTTTTGACGACTTATGTCTTTGCGACATTTATATTGGGATTTGCGAAGGCAAGATCTTGCCACGCAGATCGGTCCTGATTAGGCCCTTGAACTCAAAGGCATTTGGTGCTTCGCTGACACCGAGGATGATTGATAAAGCTCATCCAAAAGAGGGAGAACTCCGTAATGAAGCGTTCGATTTTGAAGTCCACGGCCGCCTTTGCGTTCGTATTTGCCGCAGCAGCAGGCGCTGCCCAGGCTGCCGAACCGGCAAGCTGTGGCAATATCAATGTCGCGCAGGTCAGCTGGACAGACATCCAGGCAACGACCGGCGCTGTCGAGACGGTTCTCGCCGCCCTCGGCTACAAGGTCGAAGTCAAGGAACTTGACCTTCCGATCATCTACACCGGCATGGCCAACAAGCAGCTCGACTTCTTCGTCGGCAACTGGATGCCGTCTTCCACGCAGATCGTGAAGCCGTTCACCGACGCCAAGACGGTCGAGACCGTGCGCGCAAACCTCGAAGGCGCCAAGTACACGCTTTCGACCAACGAATACGGCGCTGCGCTTGGCATCAAGGACTTCGCCGACATTGCCAAGCACAAGAAGGAACTTGACGGCAAAATCTACGGCATCGAGCCGGGCAACGACGGCAACAAGAACGTTCTCGACCTGATCAAGGACAACAAGTTCGACCTGAAGGACTTCAAGCTGGTCGAATCCTCCGAACAGGGCATGCTGGCGCAGGTCGCCAAGCTCGACAAGGCCAAGAAGCCGGTCGTCTTCCTCGGCTGGGCACCTCATCCGATGAACGTGAAGTACAAGATGACCTATCTTTCGGGCGGCGACGACAGCTTCGGCCCGAACTACGGCGGCGCAACTGTCTACACCATGGCGCGCGCGGGTTACGTCACCGAATGCCCGAACGTCGGCAAGTTCCTGAACAACCTCGTCTTCAACCTCGAGATGGAAGATGAGATCATGGAATCGATCATGGACAAGGGCATGCAGGGCAAGGACGCTGCAAAGGCCTGGCTGAAGGCGCATCCGGATACCGTGAAGCCCTGGCTGGCCGGTGTGACGACCAAGGACGGCGGCGACGCCGAAGCCGCGGTCAAGAAGGCACTGGGCCTCTGATCGTTCAGAAAACCGAAAAGGGCGGCACTGCCGCCCTTTTTTGTTTGCACACCGTTTTCGCAGCAGAACCCTTCAAGTTGCGACACATTTGCGTAAACTCGACATATCGGGCCGCATGCCGACAAGACGGTTGTTCTGGGAAGGATAATAAACAAAACGCAAAAGAGAGCGAAAAGCTCCGGTCGCATACCAGCCAACCGACAACCAAAAAAGGGGAACCTAATGGACTGGCTCCATAGCTGGCTACTGGATGAGAACTACAAGATCATGATCGGCCAGGGGGCCAAGGTCGTGGTCGACTGGTTGACGACAAACCTCAGCGGCTTCTTCGACGTGATCGCCGCGATCCTGCAAAGCTCGATCGATGCCATCCTCTGGGTGCTTCTCGGCCGGTTTGCGGAAGACACGGCGCTTGCGCCCTACTATCCCTTCATCACCATCGCCGCCTTCTGTCTGATTGCCTGGGCCGTGCGCCGCAAGTTCAGCGTCGTCGTGCTGACAGCGGTCGGCATGCTGCTGATCTACAACCAGCGCTACTGGACTGAAGCGATGGAAACGCTGGCACTGGTGCTGGCCGCCACCGGCGTCTCGATGATCGTGGGCGTCCCGCTCGGCATTCTGGCGGCCCGCCGCCCCTTGTTCTATGCATTCCTGCGGCCTGTCCTCGACCTGATGCAGACGATCCCGACCTTCGTCTACCTGATCCCCGCCCTCATCCTCTTCGGCCTCGGCGCGGTTTCCGGCCTCGTCGCGACAGTCATCTTCGCGATCCCGGCGCCCATCCGCCTCACGCGGCTCGGCATCATCTCGACACCGCCCGCCCTTATCGAAGCAGCACAGGCCTTCGGGGCGAACCCGATGCAGATCCTCACAAAGGTGGAACTGCCCTTCGCGCTACCGCAGATCATGGCCGGCATCACCCAGACGATCATGCTCTCGCTCTCCATGGTGGTCATCGCCTCGATGGTCGGCGCGGAAGGGCTCGGCACGCTGGTGCAGCGCGCACTCGGCCAGATGAACGTCCCCATGGGCTTTGACTCCGGCATGTGCATCGTCATTCTCGCAATCGTTCTCGATCGCATCTTCAAGTTCTTCGACGAAGGAGAAACGGCATGACCGCTGTCAGCTTCGACAATGTCAGCATCATCTTCGGCGACAACCCGAACCGCGCCCTCCAGATGGTCGACCAGGGACGCACCCGCGACGAGATCGGGAAGGAAACCGGCCTCGTTCTGGGCGTCGCCAATGCGAGCCTGACCATCAATGAGGGCGAAATTCTTGTATTGATGGGCCTCTCGGGATCCGGCAAGTCGACCTTGCTGCGGGCCGTCAACGGCCTCGCGCCTGTTGTCCGCGGCGATGTCGCCGTCAAGACCGACAGCGGATCGCTGAACCCCTACAAGACATCGAAAAGCGCGCTGCGGAATTTCCGCATGCACACCGTCTCGATGGTCTTCCAGCAGTTCGGTCTTCTGCCCTGGCGCACCGTCGCCGAGAATGTCGGCTTCGGCCTGGAACTTGCCGGCGAGCCGGAATCGGTGCGCAAGGCGAAGGTCGCCGAGCAGCTGCAGTTGGTTAACCTGGCGCAATGGGCGGACCGCAAGGTCAACGAACTGTCGGGCGGCATGCAGCAGCGCGTGGGCCTCGCCCGCGCCTTCGCCACCGGTGCCCCCATCCTGCTCATGGACGAGCCCTTCTCGGCACTCGACCCGCTGATCCGCACCCGCCTGCAGGACGAGTTGCTGGAGTTCCAGCGCAAGCTGAAGAAGACCATCATCTTCGTCAGCCACGACCTTGATGAAGCCTTCCGTATCGGCAATCGCATCGCCATCATGGAGGGCGGGCGTATCGTCCAGTGCGGCACGCCGCAGGATATCGTCAAGAACCCGGTCAACCAGTATGTCGCCGATTTCGTCCAGCACATGAACCCGATCATGATGCTGAGCGCCCGCGATGTGATGAAGCCCGGTGCGGCCGACAGCGGAACGGTTGTCGGCACGGTCCAGCCGGATGCGCCCTTGAGCAGCGTTCTCGACGCCATGGCGAAGACGCCCGGCGTAACCGGCGTCGTCGAAAATGGTGCAGTCGTCGGCACGATATCCGCGCAGGATATTCTGGAAGGCCTCACGCGGCATCGTCGCCGCGACGATTGAAACCCCGGACGACCGGGATAAAAGGTACGGACATGTTGGATGCCGCCCTGTCACAGCAGGGCGGCATTTTTTCTGCCGGACCTCCGGGCCGGTCTCTATCCTTGTGTTGCTTCCAGCGGCAAAATTCTCGCAGGAATTGCGTCGGCATTTGATTTCGCCACATTCCCGAACTTCGCAATCCGTTCTAAAATGGGCCCACTGCGACGGCGATCGCGCTGCGCTGCAACGGGCAAGAAGGAGCCAGGAATGACCAACGATGACAAGCCCAAGGTGCTGCGCGATACCGATGATCAGGCCCGCCATCAGGCGCGCGATCTGATCATGACCGCGCGCTTTGCTGCCATGGCGGTCATCGACCCGGAAACAGGCTACCCCAATTCAAGCCGTGTCCTCACTGCCACCGATGGCTCCAGTCTGCCCGTCATCCTCGCCTCGCGGCTGGCCGCCCACACGAAAGGGCTGCTTGCCTCGCCGCGCTGCTCGCTCCTCTTCGGCGAGCCTGGCAAGGGCGATCCGCTCGCATGGCCGCGGATCAGCCTGCAATGCGACGCGCTGCCCGTCCACACCGACGATCCGGAGCGTCCGCATCTGCGAGCCCGGTTCCTGCGCCGGCACCCGAAGGCCGCTCTCTACGTGGATTTTCCTGATTTTATCTTCTTTCGCCTGATCCCGGTGGCAGCAAGCCTCAATGGCGGCTTCGGACGCGCCTACGCGCTGACAGCAGCAGATTTCGCCCTTCCCGACGGCCTTTCCCCGATCTCCTGGGACGAGGAAGAGCGACTCGCATCGGAGGCAGAATCAAAAGCAGTGATTCCCGCCGGCAGCAGGCTGGCAGCCGTCGAACCTGGCTGCGTCGTCGTGCAAAATAAAGCCAGCCTGATCAGAGTAAATCCGCTAAATAATTGACAAAAAACAAATATATCGCCTACTTCAGTATTTTCTGATGTATTGCTATAGTGATATATATCGATATGCAAACGTCAGATTATGGTTTATAGTCGCTTAAGGCGGGGCTTGTGCCTTTGTCTGCAAAAGCTACGTCCACACCCCTTCTGGAAGTTTATGTTAATGAATTTGGACAACCTGTACTCGAATGCCGGCGAGGCTGCCCTCATGATGTCGGCATTAGCCAACCAAAAGAGAATTTTGATCCTTTGCAATCTGGTACAGGGTGAGATCGCAGTTGGAGCGCTGGCGGAAAAGGTGGGGCTGAGCCAATCCGCCCTTTCCCAACACCTTTCGAAGCTCAAGGCGCTGAACCTCGTCAAGACGCGCCGCTCGGCTCAGACGATCTACTACTCCAGCCCGAACCCGCAGGTTCGCACGCTTCTCCACACGCTCGATGCACTCTACGTTACCGACGCAACGAAGGAAGCCTGATACGTACAGGCGCCTTCGCGGCACATTGACCAGAAGCAGTCTCCGGACATGGCCATGCTCTGCCGAACGCGGCAGAGGCACAGCATTATCAAGCAGATAACCATCGAGATGGAAAAGAGAAGGCATCAGAGCGAATAAGTCGCCTGAGCGCGACGATGTGCGTTCATCATGTACGCTCAGGCGATTATCATTGCCGCCGGTCACGTTTCTCAGCTGCACGGCCCATGTTGCCCTGACCAGACAGCCTGATGGAATTCGATTCCTGAAACGTTGGGAGGCGCCAGTGGAGACGGGCGCTTCCAGTCGTGTATTATCATGTCGTAATCTTGTGCGAGACTGTTGGAAAAGCCCCGGTACGCAGGCGTGATCGACCATCACAAAAGATCATGACACCCCGGTTTTCCGCTGTCTTGACGCTGCGAACCGCACTGTTAATTTGACCAATCGATAAACAAGATGGTTTCGCCTTGCCGAAGCCCGACATCCCTTTGAGGAGACTTGATAACATGTCCAACCGCACCACTGCCAAACCGAACGACCTCAGCGCCTTCTGGATGCCGTTCACGGCCAACCGCCAGTTCAAGAAGGAGCCGAGGCTGTTCGTAGGTGCGAAGGACATGCACTACACGACGCATGACGGCCGTACCGTGCTGGACGGCACGGCAGGCCTCTGGTGCGTGAATGCCGGCCACTGCCGCCCGAAGATCACGGAAGCAATCGCTCAGCAGGCCGGCGAACTGGACTATGCACCGGCCTTCCAGCTTGGCCACCCGAAGGCCTTCGAGCTGGCCACGCGCCTTGTCGATATCGCTCCGGAAGGCATGGAGCATGTGCTCTACACCAACTCCGGTTCGGAATCCGTCGAGACCGCGCTGAAGGTGGCGCTGGCCTACCATCGCGCCAAGGGTGACGGCTCGCGCACCCGCCTCATCGGCCGCGAACGTGGCTATCACGGCGTCAACTTCGGCGGCATCTCCGTCGGCGGCATCGTCTCCAACCGCAAGATGTTCGGCACGCTGCTGACCGGCGTGGACCATATGCCCCACACCCACATGCCGGCCAAGAACGCATTCTCGCGCGGCATCCCGGACCATGGCGGTGTCGATATCGCCACCGAACTGGAACGCATCGTCACACTGCATGACGCATCGACCATTGCCGCCGTCATCGTCGAGCCGGTCGCTGGCTCTACCGGCGTTCTTATTCCGCCGAAGGGCTATCTCGCCAAGCTGCGCGAGATCTGCACCAAGCACGGCATCCTTCTGATTTTCGACGAAGTCATCACCGGCTTCGGCCGCCTCGGCGCACCGTTTGCCGCACAGTTCTTCGATGTGAAGCCTGACATCATCACCACCGCCAAGGGCTTGACCAATGGTGTGATCCCGATGGGCGCGGTCTTCGTCACGAAGGACATCCACGACACCTTCATGACCGGACCGGAACATCTCATCGAGTTCTTCCACGGTTACACCTATTCCGGCAACCCGATTGCCTCGGCTGCAGCACTCGCCACGCTCGACACCTACAAGGAAGAAGGCCTGCTGACCCGCGCCGCCGAGCTCGGCCCCTATTGGGAAAATGCGCTGCACTCGCTCAAGGATTGCCCGAACGTCATCGACATCCGCAATGTCGGTCTCATTGGCGCGATCGAACTCGCCCCGATTGCAGGCGAGCCGACGAAGCGCGCCTTCACGGCCTTCCTCAAGGCCTATGAAAAGGGCCTGCTGATCCGCACCACCGGCGACATCATCGCGCTGTCGCCGCCGCTGATCATCACCAAGGCGCAGATCGACGAACTGTTCGACAAGCTGCGCGACGTGCTGATGAACAACATCTGAGCTGGACCGGCTCCATCTTGGCGGAATACAAACACAGCCCCGAACGGGGCTGTCAGACGGCTGACAAACCCG
>UBQX01000018.1 GCA_900467685.1 Hyphomicrobiales bacterium | reverse complement strand
ACTTCATCCTTGAACCCACCGGACGCACAATTCAGATTAGATAATAAACCTTATGGAACTCACATCCCTGAACCGAGGAGAATGCCGCACCAGCCAATGTCGTGCCATAAATACTGCGAGAGCGGTCCGCCTGCGCGATACTTCCGCGCCAAACTCGCCGCTTCAAGCTTGTACTCGCGGCTCGACTTCCTTCGCCGCATCCGTTCGCGCTAGCTTCATTGGAAACACCTCAACTGGGTGTCCACGATACAGGCAGCAGGGCGGACAGGAAATGCATCTTCAGTGAGGCCGTGCTCCCATTGCCCAATTTCGATCCATTGATCGCCACAAGGTCGAGAGCAGTTTATATTAACCACTTTTTGTTTAGCTGCGGAGAGGCCGTTTTATGTTCTGGGAAAGCTTATACGCATGGGCTACGAGCGTTTGTTGCAGAATTTGGGAATCGTAACAAAGGTCCTGATTTTTCTTGTGCCTCTGGTACTCCTGATGGCAGGCGTGGGTTTGATCGGTTTTCTGACCGCAAATAAACTTAATGGCCACATGACGATTACGCGTCAAACCATCGAGAACCTGTCAGACTTCCAGAATCTGCGCTCGGCGTTGCTGAGTTTTACAGAAAAGCGCGACCAAGCATCGCATGAACTATTGGCGCAGCGCATTGACGAGCAGCAGACAGGCATCCGTAAACTGGGCGACCTTCTGCTGACGGCCGACCAGAAGGAGCAGATCGTCCCGGTCGAACAACTCGCCGACGCATTGCGCAACTCCCTGAAGCAGACTTGGGCAGCCGAAACACTGCGCAAGGAGGCCGACAAGAAAATCGAAGACGCCACAAACGCACTGCAGGCCCAAAGCAAGGCCGCGCGCAGCCAGCTGGAGGTCATCGTGGATGCTGCCAGCCAGAAGCAGAACTTTATCAGGAAGCTGATGTTCGATGCCTCGGCTTTCCAGACCGTCGCCGCGCGGCTCGAAAAGGTACGCAAGCTCACAAACGCCCAGATGGACCCCGTCGAACTGAGTAAGACGCTCGGTCTGGTGATCCCTCAGTTGAAGAAGGAGTATCTTGCCGCCAAGGAAATTGCGTCGCCGGACGGATTGAAGCAGCTTGCGCCGCTCGAACCCCATATCGCGGCGCTGGAGGCAATGTCTGCGGACACTGCGAAGGCAACGCCGGAGAATTATGCTGCGGCTGCGGAGGCGATCGCCAAGGCCGAGACGAATTTGGCCGGTAGAGCCCTGGACAATTCCCAAAGGGCGGCCGACCGCTATGTAGGCATCGACGCTGAAATCATCGAAATGAAGCGCCTGGCAGAGATTGTCGATGACACTTTCAGAGCGCTGGACGAGAGCCGCATCAAGGTCGGAGACCTGCGCCGTCGCCTGGACGAGAGGTCGCGGGATGCAGTGATCGCCGACCTCGAAACATTCGACGTGAATGCCGCAAAGCTGGCAACGGCCGGCACCAAGTATGCCGCCCTGAGCAATCTGCAGAAGGAGAGCAAGCTGCCGCTGGATAATATCCGCGAGGCAACCGCCTCGCTGATTTCGGCCGGAAAGACCTGGGACAGCCAAAGCGACAAGACGCAGAAGCTGATCGCAGCGGCCAGCAAGACCCTGGAAAGCTTCGTCGGCAACACGCAGGAGATCGGCACCGCCGACAGCGACAAGTCAGCGAATGTATCGCTCGCCGCCATGATTTCCGGCACCCTGCTTGCATTGATCGGCGGCATCATGCTTGTCGAAACCCTGCGCAGGCCGATCAACAATGTCACCGAAATCACCACCAGCCTGTCGAAGGGGAATCTGAACGTACCCATCGAAGGCCATGAGCGGCGCGACGAATTCGGACGTATGATCCGCTCCGTCATTGTCTTCCGCGACAATGCCTTGGCGCGCATCCGCCTGGAGGAAGAGGCGGAACATAGCCGGACGCGGGAAGCCGATATGCAAATGCGCCGCGCCGCGGAGCGCGCGCGTATCGAAGCCGAACAGAGCGAAGCGCTGGATGCGCTGTCGAACATGCTGGCCAAGATTGCCAACGGCAATTTGCAGGAAGCCATGCGCGAGGATCTCGCTGAAAACTATGTCGGCATGGCGCGGACATTCAACAGCGCGATTGAAGCCCTGCGCGCGACGCTGGTCGATGTCCGTCTCGCCACCGACGAAATCACGGCGGGCACTTCCAATCTGGCGACCTCCGCCGACGACCTCGCACAGCGGACCGAAATGCAGGCAGCCGCGCTGGAAGAAAGCGCTCGCTCAATGGGCAAGCTGACGGCGATGGTTCATGCCTCGGCAGAAAACGCCAGGAAGACATCGACCTATGTGGAGCAGGCGACAATCTATGCCGACCGCTCGGCCGAGGTTGTGTCCAGGGCGGTGAATGCCATGGACCAGATCAACCTGTCGTCGCAAAAGATCGGGTCCATCGTCGGCGTGATCGACCAGATTTCCTTCCAGACCAATCTCCTGGCTCTCAACGCAGGGGTCGAGGCGGCGCGAGCTGGCGATGCCGGCAAGGGCTTTGCGGTCGTTGCGCAGGAAGTCCGCGAACTTGCCATGCGCTGCGCCAATGCCGCGCGCGAAATCAACGGGCTCATCTCCGAAAGCTCGATACAGGTGAACACTGGGGTGTCGCTGGTTCAGGAAACCGGTACGGCGCTCGGCGTGATCAATGAGCACATCTCATCCATTCATGCACTCGTTTCGACGATCTCCCAATCAACCGACGAGCAGTCGTCCAGCCTGCAAAGCATCAATTCCGCGGTGAATGGCCTCGCTCAGATTACCCAGGCCAATGCGGCCATGGTCGAGGAAAACACCGCGGAAATCCACGGTCTGAGCGCCCAGGTGGAGAGGCTGACCCTCAAGATTAACAGCTTCAAGGTCGGCGACGACCGCATGCTGGGTGGCGATCCACGGTTCGGCGAACGCAGGTTGCTCCGGGCCTAAGGCGTCCTGGCCGTCGACGACTGGTTTGATACTTCAGGGCTTGAAAAAGTGGAGAGCAGCGCCGCCTTCACTTGAACAACCGACCGGGATGAAACGACTACAGCGCAAGACTGCTTTGGTTCACTGCTTGAAGCAATTCTCACGATGCCATCTCAGGAATTGCGGTGAGACGAAGCAAACCTTTGTGATCAGGGCTTGGTCTCGTCGGAAGGTGCCGTTTCATCCGTGGGATCTGCTTCGTCTGAAGGCGCGCCCTCGTCAGCCGCCGGGGCGTCCGGCCCCTTGATCTGCTGGCCGTTGATCTTGATCGACCCGTCGCTGGCGATTGCCACCTCCCAGCGCTGTGCACCATCAGGATCGGCCTTGGCGAAGCCCTTGATCATCATCAGGCCAAAGGACACCTGGGTGAGATCCGGCTTGGCTTTTGCCAATTCCTGCACGGCCGCAATCGTCTTGTCGTAGTCGCGTGCGACGATTGAGGCGTTGAGCTTGTAGTCCTTCTTCTTGTCCACGCGGCCCTCCAGTTCCCCGGATACCTCGACGTCATAAACGTCAGACCTGGCGCTAACCTTCGGAAAATCAACCTTGAAGATACCGCCCGGAAAGAGCTTCTCGGCAGCCTGGCGTCCGGCCTTTTCGCCGTCATTGGTTGAATTGGTGAAATCCACGTTCATCAACTCGCCGCCGAAGGCCGCGAAATCCATGCCTGGGATGCCAAACTGGATATCGAGCGCCTGCGGCAGGAAGGCAGCGTAACCGGGCGGAACCAGCGCGCTGTCGAGAGCGACGCCGGCGGCGTCCATCGCCACGCCGAAGCGCGTTGCGTTGCTCGGCCCGTCGACCTTAAAGCGATAGCCGAACGACTTGGCGCCGCCGGCGCCAACAGCGCTGGTGACGGCGACGTTGTTGAGCCTGATGGTTTCCTCAAGCGAACTCAGCAGCGGAAATGCATTGCGGACCATGTCCTTGAGCTTTGTCTCGCTCTCCTTGCTCAGCTGCTTCTGATCGGCGTGATCGAGCACGAACAGGACGATTTGCTTCAAGTCTTTGGCTGCAATGCCATTGATCTTGGCATCGAAATCCAGGCTGTCTGCCGAGATCTGGACAGGCGGCATTTCCTTGCCGCTCACCTGCTCCGCAAAGGTGCCGAACTTGCCGCTGGCAGCAAAATCCAGGCGGCCGGCAATGGTGCTTTCGGCGGAGCTCAGCTTGTAGATCATGTCGCCAAAGCTCGCATTGACCACCTCGGTATCGGTGGACGAGGTGAATTTCAGTTGCTTGGCGCTGAAATCTCCCGAGCGGAAATAGCTGATTGCCGGGTCGAAGACCGAGTTAAACACCATGTCGCCGATCGAATAGGTGAAATCGGATCGCTTCTTGTCAGGCCCGGTGAAATGCCCCGTGACATTGAGGTTGTTGTTGCCTTCGATATTCCAGAGCCCGCTGTCCTGCGGTGTCGCGAACATCTTGAACGGCGTCAGGCCCTTGATTTCGAAGTCCTCTTTCTTGATCTTCGCCAGCAGTTTGGCGAAATCGTAGACGATCTCGTAGCGCGATCCGGCCGGCGTGACCGTCACTGGCGCGCTCTTGGCGATGTCCTCGGGCAGCAGATGATTGAGATTGTCACGGATGGCGTTGGCACCGTTCTGGCTGATATCTGCCGCAGACGCCCCCGTGGTCAAAGCTACGATAATGGCGCTCGTCGCCGTGATAAGCCTGTGACGCATCTCGATGAATCTCCCTTGGCCTCATGAAGGCGCGCATGTGAAATTGCCGCAGTCCCGATGTCAAGCCAGCCTCGTCTGCTGGTCGGCTTAGTCTTCTCAGGCGACGGCTAAGGCCAATCACCGTGGCGCAACTTTACGACGCAGTCGAGCGGGACTTTCGTCGCCACATTCACACGCAGACCTGAACAGGCTGGCTTGCGGGAAAGCACCAGGTCGCCCCCTACGTGAATGGTCACCGCCGGTATTACCTCTTCCAATAGCCGGCGATCAGGTGATCGAAGTGGTCTCGTTCTGCGGCCGCCCTGGCGTGCTTTCGGAGGCGCGACGCGATGCTTGCCTCGCAGGAGACCCAGACAAAAGTCTTTTCGGCTGCCTTGTGGGCAAGAGCACTGATGACCGCGCCTTCCAGAGCGGAGGCTGTGTCGTCTTGCCGGGCAAGCCAGGTCAGCTTGAAACCGTCAGGCAACTCAAGCGGAAGGCGCTCCGCATCGTTTGCGATTTCGATCAAGACGTCACCGCCACACTGTCGCGGAAGGAAATCCAGAATCCGGGCGATTGCGGGAAGTGCGGTCTCGTCACCGGCAATCAGGTAATGGTCGGCCAGACCGATACTCCCGCCACTCGGGCCGGCGACCCCCACGAGGTCGCCGACACGGAGTTGGCTCACCCATCTTGCGCCCAGCCCGCCTCCGCCATGCAGGAAGACATCGATATCGATCGTCTGGCGAGCGACGTTGACGGCGCGAACCGTATAACGTCGCCATGCCAACGGGGGACGCTCCTCGCCCGTTGCGGCGGTCACTTCCGCGAAATTCACAAGGGCCTGAACGTGCAAGGCGTCGGTGCGATCAAAGCGCGTGACGTCGGGACACTTCAGCGTGATGCGCACCATCTGCGATGTCAACATGTCCAGCCTCTCGACCTTCAGGATCGAAAAGCTCGGCGGCAATCGGCCGGCGCTCCAGTTCTCCTTCCACTCGATCTCGACCGTTTCCGTGCCTGCGAGATGCCGGAAGACGCCATCGAGCCAGGTCCTGACGAAATAGGCCGTCTCCGCGTCGCGGGAACCGACATCCACCTGAAGCAGCCCATCCTCGCACCACATCCAGCCATAAATGTCCGGTAAGGTGACCGCGAACGCGTCTCCCTGCGCCCGAATGTCTCCTTCGCGCTCTTTCAGATGTTCCACAAGATGCAGCAGACACCGTTCGGGCTCCGGCAGCTTCGCGCGGGCCTTGAGCCTGAAGGCCCGCGGGAAGTTCGTGGGCGTGACGCGTGCGACCATTGCCTCTCCAATCAGAAGGTCTTGGTCAACGAAATCGCGAATGTGCGACCGCGGCCCTTGTAGTCGAAGACAGATTTGTCGGCGAGCGCGCCGTAAAGCGCCTTTGCGCGAGAACCCCACACCGTCGTGTACTGCGTATCGAAGACGTTCTGCACACCGAAATTGAGCGTTGTCTTGCTGTTTTCGAACACATAGCTCCCGGTCAGGTCGAACAGTGTATAGCCGTCGATCTTGAAGTTGTCGGCATCCGTCAGGCTGAAGACGTGCTGGCCCGAAAAGCGCAGCGACAACGCGTCCTTTTCCCAGCCGACATAGCCGCCGAGCTTGGAAACGCTGGCCGTTCCGATCGTATCGTTCACCCAGCCGTTGCTGCCCTTCACCTCGGTCTGAACCCACTGGCCCAGAGCGCCGATGTTGAAACCGTTGTCGAACTTGACGCCGGCAGAGCCTTCGATCCCGTAAACGCGCCGGTCGCGATTGACGACGTCGACGGCCAGCGTCGATCGGTTGAGCTGGATCGACTTGTCGGAGAAGGAGTAGAAGGCAGCCGCTTCCAGATTGTATTTGCCGTCATCGAGACGATAGCCGAGTTCCACGGAATTGGTCTTGATGGCCTGCAGCGCGGACGAACTCACATTGACGCTGTTGACGAGATTGAAAACCCCGCCGGAAAGCGAATATGTTCCCACGCCGTAATATTTACCCGGGTCGGGCAGTTCGAAGCCCTGGCTGAAATTGCCATAGATCTGCTGATCGGGGCCCAGCTTATAGGTTGCGCCGGCATTGACCAGCAGGGCATCATAATTCACCTCGCCGCCGGGGATCGCGGCTGCGGAAGTCGCCCGACCTTGAAGGATCGCGACCTGCTGCGCGGCCCCGACGAAATTCGAGACCTTGGTATTGACGAACTGGTAGCGCAGGCCGCCGCTGAGCGTCAGGCTGTCCGTCGCCTCGTAGGAGGCTTCCACAAAACCTGCGATCGTGGAGACGTCGATGGCCGGGTAAAGCCCCGTCACGCCGATGGTGCGGAAGTCCATCCCGCCGGTCTTCGCTGCCGTCGCAAGGTCGAAGACGTTCTGGCGCGACGTAAAGGAATCCCGGTCGGCATCGATACCGTAGGTGAGCTTGAGGCTGTCCATCGGCTCGGAGACCATCGCCGCCTTGACGCTGTAGTAATCCGTATCCTGCCCGCTGCCGGCGAAATAGGTGCCCGTGGCGGAACTGGACGACGGGAACGGGTTGAATTTGAGCCTTTCGCTGCGGAAGGCGCCCTGCAACAGAAGCTTCTGCCCGAGAAAATCGTCATCCGTATAGGTAACGTTGAACATCGACCTCGTGGTCTGCGGATTGAAGTCGGACTTGTAGCCCAGCCGCGTCTCGAACAAGGACGGCTTTGTGAGCGCGGCAAAGTTCACACCGTAGAAGAGCCCGTAATCGGAGTCCTGTTTGCTGTCGAAATACTGGCCCGAAAGCTCCAGGCGCCGATTGTCGTCGATCTGGAAGCCGAGCGATCCCATCAGATCGAGACGCTGATTGAATGCGGTCGATGTCTGCGTGATATCCGGCATCAGGATCGTCCCGCCGCCGCCATAGAAGGCGCCGGTCTTGTTGCCCGAAATGGAGAAACGACCGTCCCACCTGTCGCTGTTATAGGTGACGGCCGCCCCGACATTGCCGTCGAGATCGTTGCTGCCGCGAAAGCCCGAGGTGAGGCCGCCCGTCGCTTCGGCATGGAAGCCTTCCTCGGCATTCTTGCCCTTCTTGGTGATGATGTTGATGATGCCGCCGGTGGCGTTTCCGCCATAGATCGAGGTCGCACCGGACAGAACCTCGACGCGCTCGATGTTGAACGGATCGATCGAATCGAACTGACGGCTGAGCGACCGGGCGGAGTTCATTGAAACGCCGTCGATCAGGATCAGCGCCGTGCGGCCGCGCAGGTTCTGGCCGTAGGAGGTTCTGGCGCCGGCGCTCGCCGGATCGAAGCTCGGGACCGTATCCGCGAGGATCTGCTGCAGGCTCTTGCCGGACCTGGCCTCTAGTTCGATCTTCCTGGAATCGACGACATAGATGGTCTGCGCCGTATCGGAGATCTGCTGCGGCGATCTGGAGCCGGTCACCACGATGGCTTCAAGGCTGGTGACGGGCGATTGGGCGCCCTGCCCGGTCTGCTTTTCCTGTGCAACGGCCCCCGTCGACAATGCGGCCACGCCAACCGATGTCCAAAGCAGCACGCGAACTCCACGCCCCTCGATCATTTACGCCTCCATGTGCGGAAAAACACCCGGAGGCGGATCAGGCCTCCAGAATTTCGAATACAAGACTATTTAACTCATGTTTTATGAGGTAAAGGATCGGTCTGCTTGGATCACGACGAACCTGACTTGGACTGACGCGAACTTTGAAGGGAAAGCCTGAGCCATGATGGAAACCATCCGCCCCTTGAGACTTGGCGCTCAATCCTTGCCGGACTGCGACAGCCGGATCATGTGTCGCAACATTCTTCTCGACATGCTGGGAGAGGCGACGATCAGCGTGGAGGGCGATGATCTGTCGGGCGTAAGCGGCCTTTATTGGCGCTATGTTTCATTGTCTCTGGCCACGATCTATTTGCCCAGAGCGCAACTGACCGTCCGGGCAAAAGGCGCGATGGATCAGAGCGTCGTGATTCTGCGCCCCGTTGAGGGTTCCATGCACATCAGGTGCGGGAAACGAAGAATACGCATCGGGCGGAACGACGTCATCTTCGCACCGGCCAACGACGCGATGGATCTTGAACTGACCGAGGGCGGTCGGCTCGACCTCGCGCATCTGCCGGCCCACTCGGTGGCGAGCAAGGGCCATATCCTCAAGCCGCTGATGCTGAAACCCATCGACGCCGGCTGCCTGCCTTTGCAGCTGCTGACCAATTATGCCGGCTACATGCTGAGACAGGACGCCCAGAGCCGGAAGAATGCGGACATGATGGTCCAGCATTTTCACGATCTCCTTCCCGTACTGGCCCAACATCTGGGGGATGCGCCGCATCCGGCCGCCCCCCAGGCGAGAATTGATTCCATCAAGGCAAGGATCGAAGAAAATCTCTCCGACAGCGATTATTCGGTCAACCAGGTGGCAGAGGCAGAGGGCATCACGCCACGGGCCGTTCAGAAGTTCTTCAGCCGCGAGGGAACGACATTCTCGCGCCACGTTCTCGAACGACGCCTTGCCAACGCCAAGATGATGATCATCGCAGAAGGAGCGGCCTTGCCCATCAGCCAGGTCGCCTATCTCGTCGGCTTCAACGACCTCTCCTATTTCAACCGGACCTTCCGCAGGCGCTATGGAATGAAGCCCTCGGAGTGGCGCAGGCTTGCGGCAGATCACAACGGCGGCGAAGCGGGCGGCAATCAGACGGGCTGAGCTTTGCAGCGGTGTCTTTTGGATCGGCTCCGTTTTCCGGCTTCAGAGATGATGTGGAGGCCTCAACCGGCGGCGGGCGCCGCTTGAACGTCTGGTTTCATCTTTCCGAGAATCCACACCGATGTTCCCACCCCGAGGACCGAGATCAGCGTCGCGATCGTGAAGAGGGCTTCAAAGCCCAGCCTGTCGGCGACATAGCCGGCGACCGACGTTCCGATGAGATAGATGACCAGTTCGGCACAGCTGAGCAGGGTGAAATCGGTCCCCGGCTGGCTGTCGGAGGATGACGCCATGAAGAAGGAATAGATGGCGACAAGTTCCATGTAGCGGATGAATGTCTGGAAGGCGGAGGCGGAGAGCGCGACGGCAATGCCGGGCCAAACGCCGAAGGCGTTGAGCGCAAACACCAGGAAGCAGAGGCTGCGGAGCCCGCCAAGCAGGACAAGCGTTGCCGGAAGCCCCGCCTTGCGGATGATCAGTGCCGCCATGGCTGCGCCAACAAGGCCGGACGTCGCGGCCGCAGCGCCCGATATATAGCCGATCCATTCGGTCGGAACCTTGATATCGACCAGATAGGTTCCTTCCATGCCGCGCACGAGGCCTTCACTTGCGCGATAACTCAGGGCGAAAACAAGGATCAACCATGCATTCGGCCGGCGAAAGAATTGCAACAGGCCGATCCCCTGCCCCGAGGGGCCTGTCTGCCGCTCGACCGGCGGCACGTCTTCCATCCAGAAGGCGGCAACAAGCGGAAGCAGTGACAGAACGGCAATCACCAGGATGGTCGCCGTCCAGCCGATCTTGCCGTAAAGCATGAGCGCCAGGGTGCCACCGATGATGACGCCGAGTGCAACCGCACCTGCCTGAATCGCATTTCCCAGCGCCCGGTTCTGTGCCGTCAGGCGACGCACCGCATAACCGTCGGTCGCGATGTCCTGCAGCGAGGAGAGAAGCGTGATGAAGAAGGCGACCGCAAAGAGCGCACCGGTGTTGTGCGGCTCCACGAAAGCCATGACGGCGATGCCGGCGCTGACCATGAGTTGCGTCGGGATGATCCAGCCGCGCCGATGGCCGAGAAAGGGCACGAGCGCAAAGCGATCGACGAGCGGCGCAACAGCAAACTTGAGGACCAGCGGCAGCATGAGGAGCGAAAACAGGCCGATCGCCGTACGCGACGCCCCACCTTCGCGCATCATGGGTGGCAGGGCGACCAGAAGCAGATAGGTCGGAATGCCCTGCGCCAGATAAAGGCCCGCCAAAATGGCGTAGATCCTGTTTTTTGCAGACTTCCCGATGGATTCGGCAATCTCGAGCGTGGCCGCTTTAGATGAATCCATGGTCCGTTGCCCCCCTCTACGCCGCATCGATCCGGCACTGAGACCGGCTTAAACATGATAATTTCTATCATATTTATCTGCATCGTGATCGACTGGCTAGGAGTAGAGCGAACCAGAGCCGGATTCAGGCGAACCAAACGCGATTTGGACGGGTGAGCAAGCCGACAGTCACTCTTGTTGATGGACGAGACAGTGCAGCAGGTGGCCAGAGCTCTGTTCCAACGGCCCACGTCAGGTCGCGGGCCTGTCACCCTTTTGCGCTTCTCTCCAACCCGGCCAGGAAATCGTGGAAGCGATCTGCCTGTATTGTCACGTGATCCCAGAGCGCCTGTTCGGCTTCCTGGCTATCACCGCTCAGCAGGGCTTTCACAATCCGCTCGTGCTCGGCAAATGAATGCTCTATGCGGTTGAGCGAACGGAGCTGAATGCGGCGATACGGCTTGAGACGGCGGTGGAGCGCGCGGGCCTGTTCCTCAAGGAACGGATTGGCGCTGGCGCGATAAATCGCCATGTGGAAGCGTTCATTTTCATAATAGTAGGCGTCCGAACCGTCCTTGACTGCGATCCTGCACGCCTCGTGGATCTCAAGAATTTCCTGCTTGGATTTTTCATCCAGCCGCCGAGCCGCCAGACGGCCGGCAATCCCTTCCAAGCCGCCCATCACCTCGAACATGTGGATCAGATGCGTCGGCGTCACCACGCTGACGGCGGCACCCCTGCGCGGCCTGATCTCGATGAGACCGGCCTCCTGCAATTGCCGCAGCGCTTCCCTGACAGGCGTTCTGGACACGCCGTACTGTTCGGCAAGCGTGACTTCCTCGAGGCGGTCTCCGGGTTGGAAATGACCGGAAACGATTGCCTCCTCGATACGGTCGCGGAGTGAAGGTCCTGAATTTGCAGCAATTTTGGCCATGCGGATACCTGATGAGTTTTCATGTATGCAAGATATTGACACTTGCATACAAAAGAAGCTACTAACCCTTAGCATTTTTGAGATGCTGCATGCAATTACCGAGGAAAGCCAGTCCTGGCTTGGGTTCATGGGAGGGACCAGATGTTCTCGAAAGCCTTTAAGACGCTTGCCGCCGCCGCCGTGCTTTCGGCAGCGATGACCTTTTCCGCGCATGCCGAAAGCGTGCTGCGCCTTCGCGATGTGGGTGACATCCAGCAGATGGACCCGCTGCTGAGCACGAACTATCCGATGCGTGACATGGCCTATCTGATCTGGGACACGCTGTTCGCCATGGACGCGAATTTCCAGGTGCAGCCGCAGATGGTCGACACCTACACCACGAGCCCTGACGGCAAGACCTACGATTTCACCCTTCGCAAGGGCCTGGTCTTCCACGACGGCGCCCCCGTCACCTCCGCGGATGTGCTTGCATCGGTCAATCGCTGGATGGGCAAGGACAGCCTCGGCCAGGAAATTGCCAAGCGCCTCGACAAGATGGAAGCGACCGGCCAGACATCCTTCCGCATCGTCCTCAAGGAGCCTTTCGGTCAGTTGCTCAACGGCCTGGGCCGCATGACCGCCTATCCGCTCTTCATCATGCCGGAACGGATCGCCAAGACGCCGATCGGCGAAAAGCTGCCGGCGCTCATCGGTTCCGGTCCGTTCAAGTTCGTCGAATGGCAGCCCGGCGTCAAATTTGTGGTCGAGAAGTTCGCGGGCTACATTCCGCGCAGCGAGCCTCCGAGCAACCTCGCTGGCGGCAAGATCGCGAAGGTCGACAAGATCGAGCGCATCACCATCCCCGACGACACCAGCGCAGTGAACGCCTTGCTGGCGAAGGAAATCGACTTCATGACCGAAGTCCCCTCGGACCAGCTTGCGCTTGTCGAGGCCGACCCGGACATGGTCACCGAACCGCGGCCGCTGCTCGGCAAGAGCATCCAGATTGTTATCAACCACACCCAGCCGCCGCTCAACAACGAGAAGGTGCGCCAAGCCGTTCAGCTCGCCCTCAACCAGCAGGACTTCATGACGACACTGCTCGGCGACCGCAAGGAGCTCTACAAGCTTTGCCCGGCCATCTTCATGTGCGGCGGCCCCTACGAGACGGACGTCAATAGCGCCCGCTACATGAACCAGAACCCCGAAAAGGCGAAGGCGCTGCTGAAGGAAGCCGGTTACGATGGTACCCCCATCACCTTCCTGCACCCGACCGACCAGCTCCTGCAGCGCGACATGGGAACTGTGCTCGTGCAGGCGCTGCGCAATGCAGGTTTCACCGTTGATGATCGCCAGATGGATCTCGCGACCATGTTCTCGCGGCGCAACAACAAGGGCACGCCCGCTGAAGGGGGCTGGAACATGTTCCTGACGGCCTTCGGTGGAGATGCGATGATGGACCCGCTGACCAACCCCTATGTCACCGGCGCCTGCGACAAGGCCTTTGTCGGCTGGCCGTGCGATCCCGAACTGCAGGCGCGCTGGAAGACCTTCCTCCTGGCCGACAGCCCGGCAGCACGCAAGGAAGCCGCGATCAAGATCCAGGATCGCTCGAACGAGATCGTGACCTTCATCCCGATGGGGCAGTACTCCGGCAAGTCCGGCTGGAGCAAGTCGCTCAGCGGCATGATCCAGAGCCCCCTGCAGATTTACTGGAACATCGAAAAGAAGCAGTGACGTGAAATAGGCTACGCCGTTGCCTTGAACGGCGTAGCCCCTTTTGCGGGAGGAAAGCATGTCCAATTTCGTCGTCCGCCGGCTTCTGTCGGTCATACCCATTGCGCTGATCGTGCTGGTGACGGTCTTTCTTCTCTTGCATATCGGCCCCGGCGATCCGGCAGCCCTGATCGCAGGCGAGAACGCAACGCCCGCCCAGATCGAACAGATCCGCGAACGGCTCTTCCTTGACCGCCCGCTTCTGGAACAGCTGTTCCTTTACCTGTCCCACGTCGTGCAACTGGACCTCGGTCAATCCGTCTATTCCGGTCTGCCCGTCCTGAGCCTCATTGCACAGCGCATCGAGCCGACAGCCGTTCTCGCGGTTTCGACATTGCTCCTGTCGGTCCTGATTGCCGTTCCGATGGGCGTGTGGGCCGCATGGCGTGCGGGGTCGACCGTCGATACGGCCCTGATCGTGGCCTCGGTCCTTGGTTTTTCGGTTCCTGTCTTCGTCATCGGTTACGTGCTGGTCGATGTCTTCGCGCTGCGGGCCGGCTGGCTGCCGGTGCAGGGTTACAAGCCGCTTTCTTCGGGCCTCTGGAATTGTTTTCGCAGCATCATCCTGCCATCCGTCACCCTGTCGTTCCTGTTCTCGGCCCTGGTTGCCCGCATTACACGCGCCACGATGATCGAAGTGCTGGCAGAGGACTACATCAGGACCGCGCGGGCCAAGGGAGCCGGGAACCGCAGGATCCTGGTGGTGCATGCGCTAAAGAACATCGGTGTGCCGGTCGTCACCGTGGTCGGCACCAGCTTTGCGGCCCTGCTTGGCGGCGTCGTCATCACCGAATCCGTATTCAACATTCCCGGCATGGGCAGGCTCACCGTCGATGCCATTCTCACCCGCGACTATCCGGTGGTGCAGGGCGTGCTCATCGTGTTCTCCTTCGTCCTGATCACCGTCAATCTTCTGGTCGATCTGTCCTACGCCCTGTTTGATCCGAGGGTACGCCAATGACGATGAGCCCATCGAAAACCTTTGCGGCGATGCGATCGGCCCGCCCCGGTCTCGCCGTCTCGTTGAGCCTGTTCGCGCTGGCAGTCGTCATCCTGATGGCGATTTTCGGGCCGATTGTGCTCGGCTCCGGCAACGGCCTCAATCCGCTGATGCGCCTCAAGCCACCGAGCGCACTCGCCTGGTTCGGCACCGACAATCTCGGCCGCGACGTCTTCGTCCGCACCATCTCCGGTGCGCGGAACTCGGTCATGGTCGGTCTGAGCACAGCCGTCGTCGTCTTGCTGATTGGTGGCACGCTCGGCGTCCTGGCCGGCTACTTCAAGTGGGTGGATCGTGTCGTGATGCGGCTTGCCGACGGGCTGATGGCCATTCCCGGCATTCTTCTCGCCATCGCGCTGGTCTCCGTTCTCGGCGGCGGCCTTGTCACCATCATCATCGCGATATCGGTACCGGAAATTCCGCGGACCGCGCGCCTGATGCGCAGCGTTGTGCTGAGCATTCGCGAATTGCCCTTCATCACCGCCGCCGTGTCCGTCGGCTCGTCGACGCCGAAGATCCTATTGCGCCATGTCGTTCCCAATGCCATCGGCATGCTGAGCGTCCAGGCGACCTATGTCTGTGCGGCCGCGATCCTCAGTGAGGCAGCACTGAGCTTTCTCGGCGTGGGCACGCCTCCCGACGTGCCGAGCTGGGGCAATGTGATTGCCAGCGGCAAGGAATATTTCCGGCTGGCACCGTGGATCATCGCGTTTCCCGGCGTGATCCTCTCGATCATGGTTCTGTCCATCAATATCATCGGCGACAGACTGCGCGACCGTTTTGACCCGCGCCTTGCGGCAAGGAAGGCATCATGACCGCCCAGCAACCCTTTCTCAGTCTCCGCAACCTGTCGGTCGGCTTCGGCCCGCAAGGGGCCATCCGGGCCGTGCGGGACGTCTCCTTCGATCTCGAAGCCGGCAAGACGCTGTGCCTCGTCGGTGAATCCGGCTCCGGCAAGAGCGTCACCGCGACGTCCATCATGGGCCTTCACAAGCCGGGAAGCGCCGTGGTGACGGCCGATCGTCTCCGTCTCGACGGGAGAGATCTCCTCTCCTGCGACGAGGCGCAACTCAGTGGCCTTCGCGGTTCGCTGATGGCGATGATCTTTCAGGATCCGATGTCTTCGCTCAATCCGGCGCTGACGATCGGCTTCCAGCTGCGCGAGGCTCTTCAGCTGCATGAAAAGGTCAGCCGCAAGGCCGCCGACGCACGCGTTCTGGAAATCCTGCAATGGGTTCGCATCCCGGACGCCGCCCGCCGCATGAATGCCTATCCGCACCAGCTTTCGGGCGGTATGCGCCAGCGGATCATGATCGCCATGGCCCTGATCTGCCGTCCCCGCCTGCTGATCGCCGATGAGCCGACAACGGCGCTCGACGTCACGGTGCAGGCGCAGATCCTGTGGCTGCTTTCCGAATTGCAGCGGGAGTTCGGCACGGCGATCATCTTCATCACCCACGATCTCGGCGTGGTTGCCGAAATCGCCGATGACGTGGCCGTCATGTATGCCGGCACGCTGGTCGAGCGCGGATCGGTCCACGACATTTTCGAGCGCCCCTCTCATGGTTACACGGCCGGTCTCTTGAGGGCGACAGCGGAATTCGTGCCGGGCGAGGAAAGCCTCGGTCGGCTGGAAGAAATCCCCGGCAATGTCCCGAGTTTTTCGATGCTTCCCAAGGGATGCAGCTTCGTCGATCGCTGTCGCTTCGCAGCGCCGAGCTGCCACGAACGGACACCGGACTGGCGCCAGGTTGCCGAAGGCCACGATACGCGCTGCGACCAGCCGATTGACGACGCCAGAGCTGCCTCAGCCCTGCGGGAGACCATGATATGACGGACACATCCCCTCTCCTCGCCGCGGAAAATCTGGTCCGCCACTTCCCCACCGGCAAGGGCCAGATCGTCCATGCCGTGAACGATGTCTCGCTTTCCATCGCGCCCGGCGAAACGCTGGCGCTGGTGGGCGAAAGCGGCTGCGGCAAGTCCACGCTCGGCCGCATGATCATGGCGCTCGACCGTCCGGACAAGGGTTCGGTCCGTCTCCTGGGGAAGGATCTCGCGCGCATGGGCCGCAGGGAGCTGCATTCGGCGCGGCGCTCGGTCCAGATGATCTTCCAGGATCCCTCCGCCTCGCTCGATCCACGATGGTCGGCGGAAGCTATCGTGCGCGAACCCCTCGACAACTACCGGATAGGCACACCGGCCGAACGCCGGGACCGGGTCCTTTATCTGCTGGAAAAGGTTGGCCTGCGCCCCGATCAGGCAAAACGCTTTCCCCACGAACTGTCGGGCGGCCAACGCCAGCGCCTCGGCATTGCGCGTGCGCTCGCGACACGGCCGCGCCTGATCGTGGCGGATGAGCCCGTTTCAGCGCTCGACGTCTCGATCCGCGCACAGGTCATCAATCTGCTCTGCGACCTCCGCGACGAAATGGAATTGTCGCTGCTGTTCATTTCCCACGACATCGGCGTCGTGTCGCATATCAGCGACCGAATTGCCGTGATGTATCTGGGGCGCATTGTCGAAGAGGGCGAAACCGCGACAGTCCTCAACGCACCCCAGCATCCCTACACCGCCGGACTTCTGGAATCCGTTCCGCGTCCGCGTCCCTCCCAGCGCCGCCAGCGTGCCCCGCTGGAGGGCGATCCGCCGAGCCCGATCACGCTGCCCTCCGGCTGCGCCTTCCGCCCGCGCTGCCCGATTGCGGTCGATCTTTGCAGCCATTCCGTGCCGCCGCTGGCAGCAACGGTGCCGGGTCGCAGGACCGCCTGCCACCGCGCCGGCGAAACGACACTTCAGGAGACATCCCATGTTTGATTTCCCGACCCCGCTCGCCACAAACCGCTTCGAAGACGACATCGTTGCCATTCTGGCGCGCCTTCAGCGCGGACCGCTTCCGAAGAAGCCAATCGCCTTCTACGGGTCGTCCTCCTTCCGCCTCTGGGGGACCATGGTGCAGGACCTGCAGTGCCTCGATGTGGTCAATCTCGGCTTCGGCGGGGGCACGAATCTCTCCGGCCGGCACTATCTGGACAAGCTGCTCCTTCCGCTGAAGCCAGAGCGCGTCGTCCTTTATTTCGGCGAGAACGATATCGCCAATGATGGCCTGACGGGGCTCTCGACATTCCGCAATCTCGAGGCGCTTGCAGGTGATATCCGCAAGGGGCTTCCCGAAGCGCAGATCTTCGTCCTGTCCACCAAGCAAAGCCCGACCCGCTGGATCTACGCCGACGAGGTCGACCGCTACAACAGCCTCACCGCCGACTGGTGCAAGACATCCGGGCAGGCAACGTTTGTCGATGTCGGCACGGTTCTGCTGGGTGAAAACGCCAGGCCCATGGGGCGTTATTACCAGTCCGATTTCATTCACCTGAATGCCGGCGGTTATGTGCTGTGGGCCGACATCATCCGCCGGACGGCGAGCCTGCTGTCCTGAGTCTATCACCCGCACGCCGCTCGCGGATTTGCCGTCACGGTGTTGTGAGACAACAAAGATGCCAGGCGTGTACGTGGTTCCTGTTAGCCGCGACCGGCCCTGTTCCATGCCAGACACATGCAAGGATGTGCCGCCATGAGTGTACTGTCAGATGTTCTGGATCTGGTTTTCCGGCGAACCATGAAGGGACCGGTTACGCCGGAGCTTGAAAGCCGTTCGCTCCCTTCTCTGGTCGAGGAACTTCTGTCGTCCAAGGGGGAAATTTCCGGCCTCATGACGGCACAGCGGATCCTCGATGCCTATGCGGAAATGAACGATGCCGAAAAGCTCGATTTCTTCAGCTATCTCGCCAACGACCTCGACATAGACCACGCACATGCAGAGCAGGCGCTTCAATCCCTCAAGGCCAAGCCGGATCAACGCAGCTACGATATCTTTCTGAAGGCTGCGGAACCGCGCCGCCAGGAGCTTGCCCGCCGGCTCAACCGGGTACCGAGCGCCACGCACCAGCTGGTCGACATGCGTGCCGACCTTCTGCGCCTGCTGCCGTCAAGCGATGCCCGCATGCGGATCGACTCCGATTTTCGCCACCTCTTCGCCAGCTGGTTCAATCGCGGCTTCCTGGTCCTTCGGCGCATCAGCTGGGAAAGCCCGGCCAATGTACTCGAAAAGATCATCCGCTACGAGGCGGTGCATGCCATTTCGTCCTGGGAGGACCTGCGCCGGCGTGTCGCGCCCGAAGACCGCAGGTGTTTCGCCTTCTTTCATCCCGCCATGCCGGATGAGCCGCTAATCTTCGTGGAAGTGGCCCTGACGAAGGGCATCGCGAGCTCCGTGCAGGAGCTGCTGTCGGAGGAGCGGACGCCGCTTGCCGCCCATCAGGCGGATACGGCGATCTTCTATTCGATTTCCAATTGCCAGGCCGGACTTGCAGGCATCTCCTTCGGTAATTCGCTGATCAAGCAGGTGGTGAATGATCTGGCGGCAGAGCTGCCGAACCTTGCGACATTCTCCACGCTGTCACCCATGCCTCTCTTCAGCCGGTGGCTTGCGGAGCAGCGCCTTTCGCCCTCCCAGCTGACGAAGCCGCAATTGCTGGCCGCTGCCGCGCATTACCTGACGTCGGCGCGTCGCGACGGCGGACAACACTACGATCCAGTCTCGCGCTTTCACCTCGGCAACGGCGCACTCGTCCATGCAGTCCATGCCGATGCAGACCTGTCCGATCGCGGCCAGAGGGAAAGCTGCGGCGTGATGACAAACTATCTCTACGATCTTGCCAGCATCGAGCAGAACCACGAGAGTTTTGCCAATCAGAAGCAGGTCATCGCATCGCCCCAGGTGCGAACGCAGGCACAATCATTTCAGTCTATCGAGGGTCTTCAAGATGCCTAATCCGCTTTACGACACGCTCTTCGCACCGGGCCGCGACAGTGACCGTGCCTTTCTCACCAACGCGGACGGCGCGACTTTGACCTATCGCGATTTTCACACGCTTGCAGCGCGGCAGGCCAATGTGCTGAAGTCCGCAGGTCTGGTCGCGGGCGACCGTCTGGCCGTTCAGGTGGAAAAGACGCCGGAGGCGCTGGCACTTTATGCAGCCTGCGTCATGTCGGGCATCGTGCTGCTACCGCTGAACACGGCCTATACGCTGGCGGAACTGGAATATTTCATCACCGATAGCGGCGCGCGCGGCGTTGTCTGCGATCCCTCGATCGGCACTGAATTGCAGGCGCTTGTGGGTGCAGGTCGGGCGATGCTGACGCTGGATGCCGCCGGAGACGGAAGCCTTTCGCGAGGAGCGGCAGAGCAGTCACCGGATTTCCCGGTCGCAGACAGACAGGACAACGATCTGGCGGCGCTCCTCTACACGTCCGGCACGACAGGCCGTTCGAAGGGCGCGATGCTGACCCAATCGAACCTGCTTTCCAATGCGCAGACGCTTGCGGATCTATGGCGCTTTACGAGCGACGACGTGCTGCTGCACGCTCTGCCGATCTTCCACACGCACGGGCTGTTTGTGGCGTGCAACGTCACACTGATGGCACGCTCGTCGATGATCTTCCTGCCGAAATTCGACCTTGGCGCGATGCTTCGGCTCCTGCCCCAGGCAACGGTGCTGATGGGCGTGCCCACCTTTTACACGCGCCTGCTGGGCGACCAGGGCTTCAACCGCGAGCTGGTGGCCCACATGCGTCTGTTTGTCTCCGGATCAGCGCCGCTTCTGGCGGAAACGCATATCGAATTCGAAGCCCGCACGGGCCACCGAATTCTGGAGCGCTACGGGATGACGGAAACGAACATGTCGACTTCAAACCCCTATGACGGCGAGCGCAGGGCTGGAACGGTCGGCTTCCCCTTGCCGGGGGTAGATCTGCTGATCACCAATTCTGACACTGGCGCACCGCTGAAGCAGGGGGAGACGGGCATGATCGAGGTGCGCGGCCCCAATGTCTTTTCGGGCTACTGGGGCATGCCCGAAAAGACGAAGGCGGAACTGCGCGAAAACGGCTTCTTCATCACCGGCGACATTGGACGTGTCGACGACGATGGTTATGTCCATATCGTCGGCCGCGCCAAGGACCTGATCATTTCCGGCGGGCTGAACATCTATCCGCGCGAAATCGAACTGCTGCTCGACGAGCAGCCGGGCGTGCTGGAAAGCGCCGTCGTGGGCGTTCCGCATCCCGACTTCGGCGAAGCAGTCCTCGGCTTCATCGTCCCGAGGCGCGACACACAGCCCGATGTTGCTGCCATTACCGAAGTGGCGGCGAAACAGCTGGCACGCTTCAAGCAGCCGCGCGAACTCATCCTCCTCGAGGAGCTTCCCCGAAATACTATGGGAAAGGTACAGAAGGCGGCTCTGCGGGAAGCTTACAAAACCCGCTTCGCGCCCAACTGACCGCCGGCACTTCGGCCTCGAACAGACGCAGAGCGTGGCGCTCCTAATGGTACCCTTCGCTTGTTGCGCGATGCCGATCGCGGCCATTCTGTGTGGCGGTGTTCCCTTGCCAATCAGCGACGACACGAACCCGGCAAATTCCACCGGCGGGATTTCGGTCGCGCCAAGCTCAGGGTGCACGAAGGCCGCGCCATTGGACGCGCTAGACCAGGTGCTGCTTTTGAAGTGTGGCCGTTTCTCGGTTCGGTAGCCGAGGCATTTTCCGGGCGTTGCGTTCAGACCTCACTCGGGATGCGCAGGTCGTCCTGCGATTGAGGAACAGTGCACAGGCAGCAGGGATTTCAAAGCATCCTAGACTGCCGATGATCCGATGCAACCGATCATTTCGCGACTTGGGCTTGAGGCGGCGGGGTGTAGCGGTGACGGGCGCAGAAGCGGTCCAGTTCGCGCTGCTGCGGCGTCTGGCCGGTATAGATCTCCACATATTCGGGGATGCGGGGCATTCTCGTTTCCAGATCTTCCCGCGACTGCATGGAGATATAGCCGATCTGCACGAGATACATCGTCCGCGAGCGCACATCCGCAGACTTGTCGGAATAGCCATATCGCAGGAACATCTTCTGCAACGCCTCAAGGCGCTGCTCGTCGGCTGCCTTCACCTCGGCCTCGACCTCTGGCGACTGGATGGCCCAGCTTCTCACCGCGAATTCGAACTGCGAGTCGAATAGGGACTTGTCCAGCCAACAATCGAAGACGTTCAGCATCGCCTCGACGATCGTTTCCGCATAAGCCTCGCTCTGCCGGATGAGCGAACCGGTATTCTTGTCGCGCCATCGTGCAACGAGGGCCGAGAGCAATTCTTCGCGATCCTTGAAGAACCAGTAGAAACTCGTCCGGGAGAGTTTCAGCCTGGCCGCGAGCGGCTGGATCTTGACCGCATCCACGCCGGATTCGAGCAACACCTCATAAGCCGCATCCAGCCAGCCTTCCGGCGATCCTCTCCATCCGCTTTCGCTCACACTCTGATCCATGATCAAAAGCCTAACAAAGCCGTGAGGGGGTCACAACAACAATGTGCGCCCTGGTCGAAAGAATTCACATCACTGTTTTCTTTCTTGACACTTATGTACATTCTCAACTAGCCTCCACGCCATCGCCAATTCGCGGAGCCGACGATGTCGAACGATCCCCTTCTTCAGCCCTACAAACTCAAGCACCTGACGCTCCGCAATCGCATCATCGTGACGTCGCACGAGCCGGCCTATCCGGAAGACGGCATGCCCAAGGGACGCTATCGGGCCTATACGGTCGAGCGCGCCAAAGGTGGTGTCGCCCTGACGATGACGGCGGGTTCGGCGGCCGTGTCCAAGGACAGCCCCCCGGTCTTCAACAATCTCCTCGCCTACAAGGACGAGATCGTGCCGTGGGTGCGGGAGATGACGGACGCCGTGCATGAACAGGGCGCGGCGATCATGATCCAGCTGACGCATCTGGGCCGCCGCACGCGCTGGGACAAGGGCGACTGGCTGCCGGTCGTGGCCCCCTCCCACCGCCGCGAGCCGGCCCACCGGGCGTCCGCCAAGAAGATCGAGGACTGGGATATCGAGCGCATCATCAAGGACTTCGCCGATGCGGCCGAGCGCATGAAGGCCGGCGGCATGGACGGCGTCGAACTTGAAGCCTATGGCCACCTGATCGACCAGTTTACCTCGCCACTCACCAACGAACTCGACGGCCCCTATGGCGGCTCGCTCGACAACCGTCTGCGTTTCTGTCTCGAGGTCTTTGCCGCCATGCGCAAGCGCGTCGGCGACGACTTCATCCTCGGCGTCCGCTATACGGCGGATGAAAGCCTGCCCGGCGGCACCGACAAGTCCATCGGCATGGAGATTTCACAGCGCCTCAAGGACAGCGGCCTGATCGACTATCTGAACGTCATTCGCGGTCATATCGACACCGACCCCGGCCTGACCGACGTGATCCCGATTCAGGGCATGCCGAGTGCCGCCCATCTCGATTTTGCCGGCGAAATCCGCGCCGCGACCAATTTTCCGACCTTCCACGCCGCCCGCGTTCCCGATGTCGCCACCGCCCGCCACGCCATCGCGTCGGGCAAGGTGGACATGATCGGCATGACGCGCGCGCACATGACCGACCCGCATATCGTCCGCAAGATCATGGAAAAGCGTGAAGACGATATCCGCCCCTGTGTCGGCGCCAATTACTGTCTCGACCGCATCTATCAGGGCGGACTCGCCTTCTGCATTCACAATGCCGCAACGGGGCGCGAGGAAACCATGCCGCATGCGATCCCGAAGGCCGGGACGCGGAAGAAAGTCGTTATTGTCGGCGCAGGTCCCGCCGGGCTCGAAGCGGCCCGCGTGGCAGGCACGCGCGGCCATGACGTCGTGGTCTTCGAGGCGGCCGGCCATCCCGGCGGCCAGATCCGCCTCACCGCGCAGAGCCCGCGGCGCAAGGAGATGATGAGCATCATCGACTGGCGCATGGGTCAGTGCGAAAAACTTGGCGTGACATTCCGCTTCAACACCTGGGCCGAGGCGGACACTGTCGAGGCGAAAAACCCCGATGTCGTCATCATCGCCACCGGCGGCCTGCCGGACACGCAGGTTCTGAAAGCCGGCAACGATCTCGTGCTCTCTGCCTGGGACATCATTTCCGGCGATGTGAAGCCGGGCAGCAATGTGCTCATTTATGACGAAGCGGGCGACCATGCCGCTCTTCAGGCCGCAGAAATCATTGCAGGTGCGGGCGGCAAGGTCGAGATCATGACGCCGGACCGCTCCTTCTCGCCGGAAGTCATGGCGATGAACCTCGTGCCCTATATGCGCTCGCTGCAAAAGCAGAACGCCACCTTCACCGTCACCTATCGCCTCGAATCTGCCGAGAAGCAGGGCAACCAGCTGATCGCGAAGGTCGGCAGCGATTACGGCGGTGTTGAACAGCAACGCCTGGTCGACCAGATCGTCGTCAACAACGGAACGCTGCCGCTCGACGATCTCTATTTCGAGCTGAAGCCGCATTCGACCAATCTCGGAGAGGTCAATTACGAGGAACTGATCGACGGGAGGCCGCAGACGGTTACCCGCAACGAAGCCGGCCGCTACCAGCTTTATCGCATCGGCGACGCGGTCGCGGCGCGCAACACCCATGCCGCCATCTACGACGCCTTGCGACTGATGAAGGACGTTTGATCCCTGAGTTTGCGGTCCTGGCGCCGCCGATCGAAATCGGCGTGGCCGGCGCGGCCGGCCTTCAGGAAGGCCGGGATACCGGACTGTCGATGGCGAAAACAATTGAAAGCTGACTGAAAGCTTGGCCTGTTAAGACTTGGCCCATGCCGAGGAGATGGCGATCGCAAGGATCGCCTGGCATCATCAACAGGGAGGATTTCAGGATGTTTCACGTCAAGGCCGTGCGCGCGATTGCGGGCTCCACGCTCACCGTTCTGTCGCTGCTTGCCGCCACGTCGCTGGCAAGCGCAGCCGACAAGATCACCATCATGGTGGGCGGCTATGAAAAGCAGATCTATCTGCCGGCCAAGCTTGCCGAAGGTCTCGGCTACTTCAAGGACGAAGGTCTCGATGTCGAGCTATTGAACGAAGCGGCCGGCGTGGATGCCGAAAACCAGCTTCTGGCCGGCGCGGTTCAGGGTGTTGTCGGCTTTTACGACCATTGCGTCGATCTGCAGGCCAAGGGCAAGTTCGTCGAATCCGTCGTGCAGTTCAGCCAGGCGCCGGGCGAAGTCGAGCTTGTCTCGAACAAGCATCCGGATATCAAGGGCTTTGCCGATCTGAAGGGCAAGAACCTCGGAGTGACGGGCCTGGGCTCCTCGACCAACTTCCTGACACTCTACATGGCGTCCAAGGCGGGGCTCAAGGCCGGCGACACGGTCTCGGTTCCGGTTGGTGCCGGCGGCACTTTCATCGCCGCCATGCAGCAGGACAAGATCCAGGCCGGCATGACCACCGAGCCGACGATTTCGCGCCTGCTCAAGACCAACGAGGCCCGCGTTCTCGTTGACATGCGCACCGTCGATGGCGCGCGCGCAGCACTTGGCGGCACCTATCCGGCAGCCTCGCTCTATATGGAAACCAGCTGGGTCGAGAAGCACAAGGACGAGGTGCAGAAGCTTGCCAACGCCTTCGTGAAGACGCTGAAATTCATCAACACGCATTCGGCGGCCGAAATCGCCGAGAAGATGCCCAAGGACTTCTATGTCGGCGACAAGGAGGGCTACATTGCAGCTCTCGACGCCGGCAAGGGTATGTTCACGCCCGATGGCGTGATGCCGGAAGACGGACCGAAGACGGTTCTCGCCGTGCTCTCGGCCTTCTCCAAGAACGTCCAGGGCAAGCAGATCGATCTTGCCAAAACCTACACGACCGAATTCGTGAAGGCCGCGAAGTAACACCCCACCTTACACCCCTGCCTGAAAAGGCAGGGGTCACCCCAACGCTTTTCGCCTGCGCCGGATCGGCGCGGAAAGGATGACCCATGTCCGATCGACAGACAGCTCCAGCCCCAGCGCCGGCTATCGAACTGATCAACATCACCCGCCGCTTCGTTTCCCCGACCGGCAAGTCGCTGACCGCGATCCGCGATTTCAACATGACTGTGGAACGCGGCGAATTCGTCGCCGTCGTCGGCCCGACCGGCTGCGGCAAGTCGACGACGCTCAACCTCGTCACCGGCCTTGCCAAGCCCTCCGCCGGAGAGGTCCGCCTGATGGGAGCGCCGGTCAACGGCATCGATCCGCGCGTCGGCTTCGCCTTCCAGAAGGATGCACTCTTCCCTTGGAAGAACGTGATCGAGAACGTCATGGCAGGCCCCCTCTTCCGCGGCCGCACAAAAGCGGAGGCGGAGAAGATGGCCAAGGACTGGCTCGCCCGCGTCGGCCTCTCCAAGTTCCTCCATCACTATCCGCACCAGCTCTCCGGCGGCATGCGCAAGCGCGTCTCGCTGGCGCAGACCTTCATCAACGAGCCGGAAATCCTGCTGATGGACGAGCCCTTCTCGGCGCTTGACGTGCAGACCCGCACGGTGATGCATGAGGAACTCTTGAAGCTCTGGGCCGAGCGGCAGGCTTCCGTCGTCTTCGTGACGCACGATCTGGAAGAAGCGGTCGCACTCGCCGACAAGGTCTACGTTCTGACCGCCGGCCCCGCGACCGTCAAATCCGTCTACACGATCGACCTGCCCCGCCCGCGCGTCGTCTCCGAAATTCGCTACGAGCAGGGCTTCATCGACTACTGCAAGACGATCTGGGAAGACCTGCGCCAGGAAGTCGAAACCAGCTACCGCCGCGCCAGCGAAGCAGCCTGAGAGAAAGAGACAAGTCATGACCGACACAACTATGGACAGCGTCAGCACGCTCTTCCGCCCCGGCACGTCCGACAAGGAAATCGAAGCCGCGGCGCTCAAGGCCATCGCCGCGCGCAAGCGCACCGTGCTCTTCTGGCAGGTCACGATTCTGGTGGCGATCGTCGCCATCTGGGAGATCGGAGCCCGCACGGGCTTCATTGACCCCTTCTTCTATGCCAGCCCCTCTGCCATCGGTTCGCGCCTCTATGAATGGGCGACGGAGGGCACAACGGAAGGTTCGCTCTGGTACAATCTCGGCGTGACGATGGAAGAGGCACTGATCGGCTTCTTCACGGGTTCGATCGCCGGCATCGTGGTGGGCGTCGGGCTCGGCCAGAACAAGCTGCTCTCCGACATCCTCTCCGTCTATATCAAGGCGATCAACTCGATTCCGCGCGTCGTTCTCGCGCCGATCTTCATCATGATCATGGGCCTCGGCCTTGCCTCCAAGGTGGCGCTCGCCTTCATCATGGTCTTCTTCGTGGTCTTTGCGAACGCCTTCCAGGGTGTACGGGAAGCCGACCGCGACATGATTGCCAACGCCCGCATCCTCGGGGCGTCCGACTGGAAGGTGACACGCGAGGTGATCATTCCCTCCGCCATGAGCTGGATCTTCGCCAGCCTCCACGTCTCCTTCAGCTTCGCCATCATCGGCGCCATCGTTGGCGAATTCGTCGGCGCCCGCTACGGCATCGGCCAGCTGATCTCAATCGCCAAGGGCACGTTCGATGCCGCCGGCATGTTCGCTGCCATCGTGCTTGTCATGGTTGTCACGCTGGTTGCGGAATATCTGATGACACTGGTCGAGAACCGTTTGGCCAAATGGCGGCCGCAGCAAAGTTTGGACACGCATTGAGGCGGATGCTCGCGGGAGAACAAGGGGCCGATTTCCGGCCCCTTTTTTGTTTCCAAGCTTGCGGGCTGGAATAGATGGTCTGATTGCCGCGACCGCGATCGTTCACGACCCGATCCTCGTCACCCGCAATGTGAGGGATTTCGAAGATACCGGCGCGACGCTGGTGAATCCTTGGGACTTATAGAAACGCGGTTCTTGGCATAGGTCCTCATCACGCAGCCGGAGACATCGGCAGCGTCACGCTCACCGAAAGCCCGCCCGCCTTTGACGTGCCAAGGGAAACCGTCCCTCCTGCCCCTTCAACCACCTCCCGCACGATCGCCAGTCCCAGCCCGCTGCCCTCGGCCTGCGTGCCCATGATGCGATAGAACCGCTCAAAGACTTGCTCGCGTTCCTCTTCCGGAATGCCGGGGCCGTTGTCGTCAACGGTGAGAACAACCGAACCCTCCTCACGGACCACGCATACCGTCACCTCGCCGCCGGACGGCGTGTAGTGCAGGGCGTTGTCGACGAGGTTGACGACCATTTCGCGCAGCATCGTGCCGTCGCCCACGACCGGAGCCTCACCTTCGGCCTCGAGGCCAAGATCGATGTTGCGTTTGAGGGCGTCTTCGGCCTGAGCCTCCAGCACGAGACGGGCAACCTGCGCCATGTCGATGCGTTCGGCGCGCGGTGTGCGGCTTCCGGGTTCGGCACGGGTCAGCGTCAACAACTGTTCAGCTAGACGTGACGCCTGGCGGGTCGAGCGGGTGAGCGCATTCAGCGCATCGCGGCGGCGCTGCTCATCGGCTTCGCGGGCGGCAACGCTTGCCTGCGTGGCGAGAAGTGTCAGCGGCGTGCGCAGCTGGTGCGCGGCATTGGCGACGAAGCGGCGCTGCGAGGCCATCTGCCGCTGGACGCGCGCCATATAGTCGTTGAGCGCCTGCACCAGCGGGCGCAGCTCCGTCTGGACGCTGGCCGGATCGAAGGGCTCCAGCCGCTCGCGCCGGCTGGCAATGACCGCCTCGCGCAGGCGCATCAGAGGCCCGAGACCGCGCCGCAGCCCCAGAAGCGTGACGATCCCGGCAAGGACGACGAGGACAAACTGATTGAGGAAATCGGACATCCAGAGCCGGCGCGTCAGATCGCTTTCGCCATTCAGTGTCACCGCGACCGTGACATTGATTGTCCCGTCCTTTTCCAGACCGATCACGGGATGCTCGATGGCGAGCGCCCGCACCTCCTCGTGACGGAAGCGCATCGTGCTGCCCTGTCCCGGAAGGGGCGGGGCTTCGAGTTCGCCATATCCGGCGATCACAGTGCCCCAGGCCGTTCGCACGCTGTAATAGACGCGGTCGCCGTAACCGTTGGCGAAGTTTTCGAGTGCCGCAGGCGGTATTTCGACCGTGACATTGCCGCGTTCGTCGGTGCGCACCGCCTCGGCGATCATCCGGGCCGAGCCCATCAGTGTGTTGTCGGTGACGATGCTTGAGATCTGCACCGCCTGGCGCATGCTGAAATAGAGGTTCAGCGCCAGCGCCCCGAGCAGCGTGAAGAGAACCCAGACCAGCAGCTGCGCGTAGAGGCTTTCGCGAATGGAGCGCGCCAGACCCCGGACCCTGATCGCGATGGCCATCCCTAAAGCGCCCGAAGCATGTAGCCGAGACCGCGCAGCGTCGCGATCTGCACGCCGCTGCCCTCGATCTTCTTGCGCACGCGATGGACATAGATCTCGATGGCGCTCGGGTCCGGCTCGGCATCGAAGCCGAAGACACTTTCATGCAGCGACGCCTTGGTGACAGTCGTGCCGGATTTCATGACGAGATATTCCAGCACGGAATGTTCGCGGGGCGTGAGTTGCAGCGGCTCGCCCTTGAGCGTGAACTGCTTGCTGGCGCTGTCGAGCGCCAGATCGGCGATCACGATTTCCGGGCTCGCGAGATCATGGCCGCGGCGGATGACGGCGCGGAGCCGCGCCTCCAGTTCGGCAAGCTCGAAGGGCTTCGCAAGATAGTCGTCCGCGCCGGAATCGAGCCCTGCAACACGGCCGTCGAGCGAGGCATTCGCGGTCAGGATGATGACCGGCGTGCGATTGCCCTTGCGGCGGATGCGTTTCAACACCGTCATACCGTCGACATGCGGCAGCGACAGGTCGAGCACGATGGCGGCATATTCGCCGAGCGCAATCAGATGCTCCGCCTCTTCCCCGTCATGGGCAACTTCGACCGTGTAGCGCGCCTGTACGAGCGCGCGCGCCAGCCAGTCGGCAAGCTCATGGTTATCCTCGACAATCAACAATCGCATGATGAAATTTCTGCTTAGGCGCCGACATCGTTTCCGTTCGAAACGGAAGCCGGCGCTTCCCCTCCCACTTATGAAACGAAAGGCTAGCATGTCGCAAAGCGTGAAGCGAGCCGCTTGCCAGCTTGCCGCCGCCTTGCTTCATTCCGGAGCATCCTGGGTGTTTTTGAAACAGGAAATGCCGGTTCGTTCAAATTTTAGGAAACGGTTTAAACGGCTCTCAAACTGTCCCTGCTAGCGTCTTCTCAACGATGAAACCCTGTTCAACCAAAGAGATGCATTCCAGGCATCCGGAAATGAGGCAGAGATGTTCAAGACTGTTCTGATCGCTCTTTCGACCGTCGCAGCCGTCACGCTGTCTGCGGGCACCCAGGCCAATGCCTTCAGCCTCGCCTCCGCCGCCCGCACGATCGCGCCCAAGCTCGTCGCCGTGCAGGCGAAGCAGTCCGACATCGCCTGCGCCCGGAGCGCCGATGGCTGCAGCCGCGGCCAAACCTTCTTCCTCACCTACGACATGCAGGTCCGCAACCTACTCTACGTTCAGGCCGGGTCCGGCGAGGCTCTCGTCGATAGCCTGCGGCGCGATCTCGCGCTTCGTTCGACAAGCGGCAATCTCGTCGCCGGCCTTTCGAACGGTCAGATGCCGGCTCTTCGTCTCGGCTGAGGCAGCGACCCGCCAGGACCCAACGGTCCAGTCCAAGACAATCTATCGCAAGGCCTTCGGCAAACCCGGAGGCCTTGCCGCGTTCTCGGGCTTCACCGCAGAAGCGCGTCGATTTCCGCACGCAAGGGCATGGCGGGCGCGGTGCCAGGTCGGGTGACGGCTATGCCGGCCGTGGCGGCGGCGAAACGAACCGCATCGATGGGCGCACGGCCTTCGGCGAGCGCTGCGGAGAAGCCGCCAAGGAACGCATCGCCGGCACCCGTCGTATCGATGACCTTGCCGGCGGCAACTGCGGGCACGAATTCGCTGTGACCGGCGGTGTGGTAGAGCGAGCCGCGCCCGCCCAGCGTGATGATGACCGTCTTCGCGCCGCGTTTGAGCAAGGTTTCGGCAGCCTGCACCGCCTGCTCGTCGGTATCCACCGGATGGCCGACAATACCGGCGGCCTCGACTTCGTTCGGGACGATATAGTCGCAAAGCCCGTAAATTTCATCCGGAATGACCTGTGCCGGGGCAGGATTGAAGATGGTGGTGACACCGGCGTTCTTGGCGATTGTCAGGCCGTGGATGGCGGCCTCCATCGGCTGCTCCAGTTGCGTCATGAAGATCGCGGCCCCCTCGATCTCGGCGCGGTTTGCATCGACATCCTCGATACCGATCATGCCGGCCGCACCCGGCGCGACGATGATGGCGTTGTCGCCATTGTCCTCGTTGACGAAGATGAAGGCGGCGCCGGTCGAGACACCATCCATGCGCATGACATTGGCCTTCACGCCAGCCTGGCCGTAGGCGGCGAGCGCCATGTCACCGAAGGGATCCTTGCCGACGCGCGAGATGAAGGTGACCTGCCCTCCAGCTTTCGCAGCGGCAATCGCCTGGTTGGAACCCTTGCCGCCCGGGCCCAGCGAGAAGCCGGAACCGATCAGCGTTTCCGCGATCTGCGGCAGGCGTTTCGCCTTGTAGGCCGTATCGGCGGCGAAAATGCCGAGAATGACGATGGATTGTCTCTTGCTCATCGCGCCACGTCCTTGGCCGCAACCACGCGCGGTTCTGTTTTCTTGATCATGGGCGGCTCCTCCTCAGTCGGGTCTCCCAACCCGACATATTCCAACGCGGCACGGCTTATGGGTGCCCGATCACGCTCCGGATGGCAAGCGCAACCGCGCCATCTGGGTCGTGTCGCCATAGCGACCGTTGCGGAAAAGATCCATCTTGAGCTCGCCTTCCACCTCGAAGCCGAAGCTGCGATAGAGGGCGATGGCGCGGCTGTTTTCCGACGCCACCGACAATTCGAGGCGCACGAGATTGAGCCAGTTGTCGGAAAGGTTGATCATCTCGGCCATGAGAGCACGCCCGACGCCCCGCCCATGAAAATCCGGGTGAACGCAGATGCCGAAGCTGCCCACGTGCTTGCGGCGCGGTGCGCGGTTGAGGATCATGCCGAGATGGCCGACCACGCGGCCCTCGACCTCCGCAACCAGTTCCATGCCTTCCGGATCGCGCGTGCGGTAGAAATCGCGCCAGAACTGGACGTCGCGATGAGGCAGCTGCGCGGTGAACGCAACCACCTCCTCGAAGACGTAGATGGCGGCAATGTCCTCGCCATCCTCAGCTTTGGGCCTGCGAACGACGATCCCGGACATGCCTTTATCTCCCTCAGTCGTCGACGCGGACGGGCTTGCGCGAAAGTTCGGACAGCACTTCCGCGCCGTTCTGGCCAAGGATCACGATCTCCTCGAGGCGCACGCCGAAACGGTCGGTCAGGTAGATGCCGGGCTCGATGGAGAAGACATTGCCGGCCTCCAGAACCACATCCGAGGCCGCGGTGATATAGGGCCGCTCGTGCACATCGATGCCGAGCCCGTGGCCAGTGCGATGCAGGAAGCGGTCGCCGAAGCCAGCCGCGGCAATCGTCTCGCGGGCGGCGCGGTCGACCTCTGAGGCCTTGACGCCCGGACGGGCGGCGGCAACGGCGGCCTGTACGGCGCGTTCGACGACGGAAGCGACGTCCTCGAATCCTTCCGGTGCCGTGCCGCAATAGCCGACGCGGGTCATGTCGCTCGGATAGCCATCCTTGCGGCCGCCGATATCGAGAAGGATCGCGTCACCCGCCTTCAGGCGGCGCTCGCCGGAATGGTGATGCGGATAGGCGCCGTTTTCGCCGAAGCAGACGATGATGAATTCGGCCGCTGCACCCTGGGCGATGAATTTCTGCTTGATAACCTCGGCCGCTTCCAGCTCGGACATGCCGGGTTTCAGCGCGGCAAAGGCCGAGCGCATGGTCTCGTCGTCGATCAGTGCATTCTTCTTCAAAAGTTTGTATTCGCTCTCGTCTTTGGACGCGCGGAGCGCGCCCACGGTTTCGGCGAGAAACTGACGCTTCGCGCCGGGGAGTGCATCCACGACCATGAGGGCGAAGTCGGCGCGCATGGTTTCATCGAGCGCGATGGAGGGATTTGCGACACTCGCAATTCCAGTCTCAGCCATCACCTTGGCAAAGGCATCCGCCGGGCCTTCGGCATCCGTCCAAGTCATGAAAGGGAGGCTTGTATGCTGGCGCGCGCTATCGGCATTCAGCGCCGGCATCAGGAAGGCGGCGGATTTCGGCCCGACGACGAGCATGACGGGACGTTCGTCGCCATGCGGGTCGAAGCCGGCGAGCCATTTCATGTTGGACGTCGGGCCAACGAAGACGCCATCGGTTTTCGTCTCGGCCATCCGCGCGGTCAGCCGCTTCATGCGTGCCTCGAACATCGGCATCGCTCCTGTGATGTGAACGGGGGAATCAATAGGCCGCCGGAAAATGCCGGCGGCCTCGAATATTTCAGGTTGTCAGTCCTTCTTGACCAGACGATAGAAAACGTAGTCCGGCAACGCGCCGTTGACATAGCCCGAGACGTTCTTGGCGATGGCAACCTGCTTGGCGGCCTGGAACATCAGGATGATCGGCGAGTTGGCCTGCACCTTCTTCTGCAGATCGATATACATCTGGTCGCGCTTAGCCGGATCGGCTTCGGCTCGGGCGGCAAGCGTCGCCTTGTTCATGTCGTCCGGGACCGCCCAGGCGTTGCGCCAGGTCGTGGTCGACTGATAGTGGCCGTCGCTGTTGTCGGCATTGTAGGCGAAGGCCGACGCGTTGGAATCCGGATCCATGAAGTCCGGGCCCCAATAGAGCAGCATGGCTTCATGCGTGCGGGCGCGATACTTGGTGATGACCTGCGAGCCCGTGCCGGGGACAATCTTGAAGTCGATGCCGCCCTTGGCGAAGCTGGCCTGCAGCGCCTGCGCCATGTCGGTGAAGGGCGAGGAGTTGATGACGTCGAGCGTCGCGGTGATCGGCGTCTTGATGCCGGCGTCCGCCAGGATCTTCTTCGCCTTGTCCGGATCGTAGGTGTAGGGCGTGTCGTTCAGCGCGCCGGGGAAGCCCTTCGGCCAGAAGGCCTGGTGGATTTCCATCTGGCCCTTGAGGATCGTGTCCGTCATGCCCTTGTAGTCGACGAGATAGCGCGCGGCTTCCCAGACGGCCGGGTTCGTCAGGTCCTTGTCCTTCTGGTTGAGGCTGAGGAAGTGGACGGCGGCCTGCGGATAGGTCTCGATCTTGAACGTGCCGCTGGTCTGCACGGCCGCGATCTGGTCCGGCGTCAGGTTCTTGGCGATATCGACATCGCCCGACTTGAGCATGAGCTGCTGCGTGGCGGACTCCGCCACATGGCGGATGGCGACGGATTTGATGGCCGGCGCGCCGCCGAAATAGGACGGGTTGGCGGCAAGGTTGAGCAACTGGCCGGGCTTGAAGGCCTTGAGCACGAAGGGACCGGTGCCGGCAGAGTTCGCCTTCAGCCAGGCATTGCCAAGATCGCCGCCCTTGTCATTGGCTTCGACCGTCTTGCCGTCGACGACCGAGGCCGGACGCGAGGCGAGAACGTTGAGCACGAAGGCGGAGGAGAAGTCGCCGGTATACTTGACGGTGACCGTGTTGCCGTCCGCCTTGACCATGCTGTCGAAATTGTCGGGCGTCCAGCCGAGCTGGGTCAGCAGGAAGGCGGGCGCCTTGTTCAGCTTCAGAACGCGCTTCCACGAATAGGCGACGTCTTCGGCGCGCAACGGATTGCCCGAGGAGAACTTGACGCCATCGCGCAGCGTGAAGGTGATCGTCTTGGCCGCATCGTCGGCCTTCCAGCTGGTCGCAAGACCGGGCGACAGCTTCTGCAGGTCGGTCGCGTCATACTGCACCAGACGGTCATAGGTCTGGGTGACATATTCGCCGGACGAGAATTCATACGCTTCCGCAGGGTCGATGCTGACGATGTCATCGATGTTCTCGGCCACGACCAGCGTGTCCTTAGGGGTAGCGGCATGGGCCTGCAGGGCCGTCAGCGGCAGAAGTGCCGTGGCGGCGAAAAGAGCTGCGTGGAAATGTTTCATGACGTTGTTCTCCTCTATCTCGGATATTCTTGTTCTTCGGGGTCAGTCGGCTTTAAGCCCGCCGGACTTCGGCGGGTTGGTGCGGTAGACGGGAACCGTTCCGGTCCACAGCACGCGCACGGTCTCGTTCGTATCGTTCCACCAGGCATGCGGGCGGTTGCCGCGAAAATGCAGGCTGTCGCCGGGACGCATGATATATTCGGCACCATCCAGCATCTGGGTCAGCTTGCCCTCGAGCACGAAGAGAAGCTCCTCGCCCTCGTGGCTCACCGTTTCGGAATGGAAGCCCGGCGGAATGTTGAGCACGAAGGACGAAAGCTGGTTGCCGGCAAAATCTGCGGCCACTCGCTCATAGATCACCTCGGAGCCGGGCACGGAAAAGGTCTCGCGCTCGCCATGGCGCGTCAGCGCATCGTCTGCGCCGGGCGAGGCGATGAAGTAATCGACGCCGACACCGAGGCTATGCGCGATCTGCGCCAAGGTGCCGAGCGAGGGCGTCGCAAGGTCGCGCTCGACCTGGCTCAGATAGCCCGGCGTGATGCCCGCCGCCTCGCAGATGTCGCGCAAGGTCAGTTGCAATTGCTGCCGCCGGGCGCGGATCAGCGCGCCGACCTTGGGCGTCTGTGGTTCTTGTGTCGTCACGGCGAGCGGTGAAGCAGTCATCTTGTGGAACCAGTAAAATTTGTTTGATGAAAGCAAAATTATTTGTATGTTCCAAGCAGAATTTTACTGGAACCAAAATTTTTATGCCGAGGAGGCCGCGCGTGGCGACAGACACCCCCTTCCCCGACGCGGGGCCTCAAACCGCACGCAAGCGCGGCGGCGGGGCCAAACGTACCCGCAAGGCGGCTCTTCGGCTTGGCGGCATCGTGCTCTCCCTGATCGTGACGCTGCTGGGACTGATCGCCATCACCTTCTTCATCGGCCGCGTGGTTCCCATCGACCCGGCGCTCGCCGTCGTCGGCGACCGTGCGCCCAAGGCCGTCTATGAGGCCGCCCGCGTGCAGCTCGGCCTCGACAAACCGCTGATCGTGCAGTTCGTGAATTACGTGCAGGCGGTGGCGACCGGCGATCTGGGCATGTCGGTCTCGACCGGTCGGCCTGTGCTGCAGGATCTGAAGGAAGTCTTCCCCGCGACGCTCGAAATGGCGACGCTCGGCATCCTCATCGGCATCGCGCTCGGCGTCCCGATGGGCGTTCATGCTGCCGCCAAACAGGGAAGCTGGACGGACCAGATCATCCGCGTCGTCGGCCTTGCCGGCTATGCGATCCCGGCTTTTTGGCTGGGCCTTGTCGGGCTTGCGGTCTTCTATGCCCGCCTGCAATGGGTGGATGGGCCCGGCCGCGTCGATATCGCCTATGACGGTCTAGTCACGCCGGTCACCGGCCTGATGCTGGTCGACAGTCTTCTCGCCGGCGAGACGGACATCTTCTTCAACGCCATCGGCCATCTGGTCCTGCCGGCGAGCATTCTCGGCTTTTTCAGCCTCGCCTATATCGCCCGCATGACGCGCTCCTTCATGCTCGACCAGCTCGCGCAGGAGTACATTACGACCGCCCGCGTCAAGGGCCTGCCGGAGCGCGTGGTCATCTGGCGGCATGCCTTTCGGCCGATCCTCGTGCCGCTGATCACCGTCTGCGCGCTCTCCTATGCCGCCCTTCTCGAAGGATCCGTGATGATCGAGACGATCTTCTCCTGGCCCGGCATCGGCAACTACCTGACGGTCGCGCTGCTCAATGCCGACATGGCCGCCGTGCTCGGCGCAACGCTGCTCATCGGAATGGTCTTCATTTTCATCAACAAGCTGAGCGACGCGCTTTATAACGTCCTCGATCCGCGCGCGAGGTAATCCGATGGCCTTTACCGATATGCGCTCCTGGCTTCTCGATGAAAGCCCCGCCTCCCGCAGTCAGGCCCGCTGGGGCCGCATTTTCCGCATTTCGCTCGCCTTTCGCAGCAATACGCTCGCCATGGTCGGCCTTGTCATCGTTCTGGCGCTGATCGCCATGGCCGCCTTTGCGCCATGGATCGCCACGCATGACCCGATCGCGCAGGACACCTATGCGCGCCTGCGCCCGCCGAGTGCGGCCAACTGGATGGGCACCGACGAACTTGGCCGCGACATCTGGTCCCGCGTCGTCTTCGGCGCGCGGATCACGCTCGCCATCGTCATCCTCGTTGCCGCTCTCGCCGCCCCTGCCGGCCTGCTGATCGGCGCGACGGCCGGCTATCTCGGCGGCTGGGTCGATCGCGTGCTGATGGGCATCACCGACATCTTCCTCTCCATGCCCAAGCTCATCCTGGCGCTGGCGCTCGTCGCAGCCCTTGGCCCCGGGATCGAAAACGCCATTCTCGCCATCGCCGTCACCTCCTGGCCCAGCTATGCCCGCATCGCGCGGGCCGAAACGCTGACCTTCAAGAATGCCGATTTCATCGCCGCAAGCCGGTTGCAGGGTGCCTCAAGCTGGCGCATCGTCGTCGGCCATATCCTGCCGCTCTGCACCTCATCGATGATCGTGCGCGTCACGCTCGACATGGCGGGCATCATCCTGACCGCCGCCGGCCTTGGCTTCATCGGGCTTGGCGCGCAGCCACCGCTGCCGGAATGGGGCGCGATGATCGCGCGCGGCCGCACCTTCATTCTCGATCAATGGTGGGTCGCCACCATGCCGGGCTTCGCCATCATCACCGTCAGCCTCGGCTTCTGCTTCCTCGGCGACGGCTTGCGCGACGTTCTCGACCCCAAGAGCGGAGAAAAGCATTGAGCGGACCCCTTCTTGTCGTCGAGAACCTGAAAGTCACCTTTCCGAGCCCCTCCGGCCCGGTGGATGTGGTCAAGGGCCTGTCCTTCCAGCTTGGCCGCGAGCGGCTCGGCATTGTCGGCGAAAGCGGGTCTGGCAAGTCCATGACCGGCCGCTCCATCCTCGGCCTGGTGCGCGCGCCCGGCAAGGTGAGCGCCACACGGCTTGAGTTCGACGGGATTGACCTGCTCAGGCAGGGCGAGAAGGGCATGCGCGCCATTCGCGGCGCCCGCATTTCCATGGTCATGCAGGACCCGAAATTCTCGCTGAACCCGGTGATGACCGTGGGCGAGCAAATCGCCGAAGCGCTCGTTGCGCACAAGCGCCTTCCCCGCCGCGAGATCGCCGCCCGCGTCCGCGCCATGCTGGAAGCCGTGCGCATCAACGATCCCGATCGCGTTGCAGGCCTTTATCCGCACGAAATTTCCGGCGGCATGGGCCAGCGCGTGATGATCGCGATGATGCTCATCCCGGAACCGGATATCCTGATTGCCGACGAGCCAACCTCGGCGCTGGACGTCTCCGTGCAGGCCCAGGTTCTCGACATCATCGACGACCTAGTGCGCAACAAGGGCATGGGGCTGATCCTGATCAGCCACGACCTGAACCTCGTCGCGCATTATTGCGACCGGGTGCTGGTGATGAATGCCGGACGGGTGGTCGAAGATTGCGCGGCTTCGGAACTGAAGAACGCGAAGCACCCTTACACGCGCGGCCTGCTCGCCGCCCAGCCGCGGCTGGACGAGACGCGCGACGAACTCCCGGTCATCGACCGCACGACCTGGAGTGCCGCATGACCGCGATCCATATCGACAATCTCGACGTCTCCTATGGCGAAACACAGATCACGCACGGCGTCAGCATCGATGTCGAGGAGGGCGGCAGCTTCGCCCTTGTCGGCGAAAGCGGCTCGGGCAAATCGACCGTGCTGAAGGCGATTGCGGGCCTCGCGCCCGAATGGCGAGGTACCATCGAGATTTTCGGCAGGCCGCGCAGCCACGGCATCGACCCCGATTTTGCGCGCACCTGCCAGATGGTCTTCCAGGACCCCTATGGCTCGCTGCATCCGCGCAAGACGGTGGATGCGACGCTGATGGAGCCGCTGAACATTCAGGGCTTGAGCGACCACAACGAGCGCATCGCCGCGATCCTCAAGGATGTCGGCCTCGATAATCGATTCCGCTTCCGCTATCCGCACCAGCTTTCCGGCGGTCAGCGCCAGCGTGTCGCGATTGCCCGCGCGCTGATCGTCGAGCCGAAGGTGCTTTTGTTGGACGAGCCGACCTCGGCGCTCGATGTCTCGGTGCAGGCCGAAATCCTCAACCTCTTGAAGCGACTGCGGCGGGAACGCGGGCTGACCTATCTCATGGTCACCCACAACCTGCCCATCGTTTCCTTCCTTTGCGACCGTCTTGCCGTCATGCGCGGCGGGCGGATCGTGGAAACCGCCGGTGCCGAAAACCTGAAACAGGGGCATCTGCAGAACGAATACAGCCGGGAGCTCTTAGCGCTCTCTGCCCCTCCAGCCGTCTGACCATTCGGAGAATACCCATGAATAACGACTACACCGCAGCGCTTGCGGAATTCGACCGCGCCATTGCCGCAGACACGACCGGCGATGCGCCCTGGGTCGCGCTCCAGACGCTCGTGCGCGAGGTCATCGGCGCCAAGCTTTTCACCGTCATGCTCTCCGACATGAAGGCCGGGCTCGCCCGCCGCGCCTATACGTCCGATCCGGCAAACTATCCGGCCTCCGGCACCAAGCCGACGCATCGCAATGAATGGTTCGACATTGTCCACGGCGAGCGCCGCGCCTTCGTCGCCAATACGATCGAAGACATCGCCAAGGTCTTCCCGGACCATGAGCTGATCAAGTCGCTCGGCTGCGAATCCGTCATCAACCTTCCGGTCTATATCGGCGACGAGATGCTTGGCACGGTCAACTGCCTCGACGTCGCACATCACTACACGCCGGAACGCGTCGAGCGGGCGATTGCCCTGTTGAACATCCCGTCCAAGCTCGCCTTCCTCGCCGCGAAAGGCTAATCTCCTCCCGATGGGAGGACTTGATGGCGTATGACTATGAAACCCTGACGCTTCAGTTGGACGCGCGCGGCGTGGCCACCTGCACCCTCAACCGGCCGGACAAGCGCAACGCGATGTCCGACCGGATGCTGGCGGAACTGGTCGACATGGCCGGCCGCGTGTCGGCGGATCCCACCATCCGCGCCGTCATCCTCACCGGTGCGGGAGACTTCTTCTGTGCCGGCGGCGATCTCTCCTGGATGAAGCAACAGATCGAGGCCGATCGGGCCACCCGCATGAAGCAGGCCCGCGGACTGGCGGATGCGCTCTTCGTGCTCAACACGCTTGCAAAGCCGCTGATCGGCCGCATCAACGGCAGCGCCTTCGGCGGTGGGCTTGGCCTGATCAGCGTCTGCGACGTGGCGATTGCGCCCGTCACAGCGCAATTCGGCTTCACCGAGACGCGACTCGGGTTGATCCCGGCCACCATCAGCCCTTACGTGCTCGCCCGCATGGGAGAGGGCAAGGCGCGGCGTGTCTTAATGTCCGCCCGGTTGTTCCCGGCTCATGAGGCGGTGTCGCTCGACCTTCTGGCGCGGGCCGTTCAAGCCGAAGACCTTGATGCCGCCATCGAAGCGGAAGTAACACCCTATCTTTCCGTTGCCCCAAGTGCCGACACCGCCTCCAAGCGACTGGCCCGCTCGCTCGGCCCGCGCATAGAACCAGACGTGATCGAGGCGACGATCGAGGCGCTGGCCGATACATGGGAAACGGAAGAAGCCGGCCACGGCATCGGGGCGTTTCTCTCCAAGACAACGCCGCGCTGGGCGCGCTGAGCTCTATCAGCTGCCGTATCGTGATCACATTTTACCTCAAGATGTGTCGCGCCCGCGTGAATATTCAGGCGGGCATGGAGTCGCTGACCCCCGCTAAAACCTCGCAAAGCGTCGAAATGCGGCCTTTCTCCGCGACAAGAGGCGGCAAACGGCCTGAGATCGCAATGAAAATGTTTGATCAAACGCTTGCAATCTTCAAAACTCCGGAATAATTGTGATCACAATATAGCCGTCAGACAAGACGGCTATCGGCAGGATCACGATGAGCGGCAGAAGCGAAGATTTTCCGGGTGAGGCGGATGCGGCGGCTGAATTGACAGCCGCGGTCGGCAGTGTGGACGATCAGCAGCAGCCCGAGCCGACGATGCAGGACCGCGCCTATCAGACGCTTCGCCACGCGCTGATCGTCGGCAAGTTGCCGCCGGGCAAGGGCATCAGCCTGCGCGCGATGGCGACCGACCTCGGCGTCGGCGTCATGCCGATGCGCGCTGCCATTGCCCGGCTTTCGGCAGAAAATGCACTCACGGTCCACGACAACCGCCGCGTTTCCATTCCGGACATGACGACGGCGCGTTTCGACCAGCTCATGCAGGCCCGCCTGCTCCTCGAACCGGCCTGCGCGATGCGGGCGCTCGACGCCATTGATGACGCAACGCTTGCCCGCATCCGCACCCATGAAGCGCGGATGAACTTGAGCTACCAGAATGGCGATGCCGAGCTCTACATGGCTGCCAACTACGCCTTCCATTTCGAGATCTACCGGGCCGGCCAGTCGGACGTGCTGACCGGCCTTCTGGAAAGTGTGTGGATGCAGTTCGGTCCGTTCATGCGGAAGGTCTACGGCATGGTCGGATCGGTGCGGCTCACCGACAAGCACGAAATGGCCATCAACGCCATCGAGCGGCGCGACATCACACGGCTGAAGCTCGCGATCGAGGCCGATATTCTCGATGGCATGGACCTTCTAGGCCAATCCATCTTCACACAGACAAGCGAAAAGAAGGCCGCCGAAAGTTCGGCGACGGCGGGAAAGACTGGACGCAGATCCGGCGCCCCGCAGGCACGGCCTCCAAAGGAGAACTGAAAAATGGCATCCTCAATCTCGGGCAGCGTCATTGTCCGACCCGCACTCGAACAGCGTCTCGCCGACGAAAACGCGCAATATGGCGCGCAGCGTCCGCTTTCCTCTGCCCGCGCCGCGCGCAATTCCAGGGGCGGCTTTTCGGGCGGCGTGCCGATGCACTGGATGCGCGACTGGCCGCAGCCCTTTCCGATGGTGATCGAGGCGGCGCAGGGCAACCGCCTGCGCGACATCGACGGCAACGAGATCGTCGATTTCTGCCTCGGCGACACGGGCGCGATGTTCGGCCATGCGCCGGCGCCGGTCATGCAGGCCATGCGCGGCCAGGAAACCCGCGGCTTCACCTACATGCTGCCTTCCGACGATGCCGAGCGCGTCGGCGAACTCCTGCAGGAACGCTTCGGCCTGCCCTGCTGGCAGATGGCCGTGACGGCCAGCGACGCCAACCGCTTCGCGCTGCGCGCCGCCCGCACCGCGACGAACCGCAAACGCATCCTCGTGTTCGATGGCTGCTATCATGGCACGGCGGAAGACACGCTGGTCGACCTCGTCGACGGCAAGACGGTCGCACGCCGCAGCCTGCTCGGCCAGGTGCAGGACCCGAGCCTCACCACCGTGATGATCCCCTTCAACGACCGTGCCGCGCTTGTGGCGGAACTTGCCAAGAACGACATTGCCTGCGTGATTGCCGAGCCGGTCATGACCAATTGCGGAATGATCCTGCCGGAAGACGGCTTCTGGGAATTCCTGCGCGCCGAGACCCGCAATGTCGGCACGCTGCTGCTGCTGGATGAGACCCACACGATCTCCACCGGCCCCGGCGGTTACGGCCGCGCCTACGGCATCGAACCCGATCTCTTCGTTCTCGGCAAGCCCGTGGCCGGTGGCCTTCCCGCCGCAGTCTGGGGCATGAGCCAGGCCGTCAACGACAAGCTCTTCGCCGCACGCCCTGAATCCGAGCACGGCCATTCCGGCATCGGCACGACGCTGGCCGGCAATGCGCTGCAACTCGCCTGCATGCGCGCCACGCTGGAAGAGCTGATGACGCCGGAAAACTACGCGCGGATGCTCTCCGGCGCCGAGCAGCTCGAAGCCGGCATCAAGACGCTGATCGCCGAGCACGGCCTGCCCTGGCACACCGCCCGCGTCGGCGCGCGGCTGGAAGTCGTCTTCAGCCCCACGCCGGTCAGGAATGCCGCCGAGGCGCGGGCAGCGGGGGATGTGCTCATCGAGAACTTCCTGCATGTCGCAATGCTGAACCGCGGCTTCCTGCTCACCCCGTTCCACAACATGATGCTGATCAGCCCCGACACGACCGAGGCCGACATCGCCGCCTTCGTCGCCGCCTTCGCCGAGGTTCTCGATCTCCTGCCGCTGGAGGCCGCCCGATGAGAAGGATTGATGCACCCGCCCGACCGAAGGCGCCGGATCAGCGCGCTTCGACGCAGGAACTGCAGGACTTCCTGAAGGCGCATCCGGAAATCGAAGCCTTCGATCTCATGCTGACCGACCCTAACGGTATCGCCCGCGGCAAGATCGTCCGCCGTCACGAGATCGAGGGGATCTGGGAAAACGGACGCAACCTGCCGGGCTCCATCCTCGGCCTCGACGTCACCGGCGAAGATGTCGACGAGACCGGCCTCGTCTGGTCCGATGGCGATGCAGACCGCTGCGCCTGGCCGGTTGCGGGCTCGCTCGCCCCCTCGCTCTGGACAGACCCGCCACGCGGACAGTTCCGCGTCACGCTGCACGAGATGGACGGCAGTCCGGTCTGGGCCGATCCGCGCCATGTCCTGCAGCGCCAGATCGATGCGCTCGCCGAACGCGGCATGAGCGCGGTGGCCGCCTTCGAGCTGGAATTCTACCTGATCGATGCCGAGCGCGACACGCTCGACCCTGAACCGCTGCGCCTGCCGCTCACTGGTCGGCGCCCCTTCGGCACCAACGTCTATTGCGTCGAGGAACTCGACCGCCTCGAACCTTTCAGCCGTGACCTCTATCGGGCTGCGGAAGCGCAAGGCCTGCCGGTCGAAACGCTGATCTCGGAATATGCGCCGGGCCAGTTCGAGCTGACGCTGCATCACGGCAACGTCATGCAGGCTGCGGAAAACCTGCTGGCGCTCAAGCACCTCCTGCGCGGCGTCGCGCGCCGCCACGGCATGCAGGCCTGCTTCATGGCCAAGCCCTTTGCGGGTCGCGCCGGCTCCGGCATGCATCTCCATGCCAGCCTCTGCGACAGCGCGAGCCGCAATCTCTTCGCCGACCGCGACGGCGCGCTGGCGCCCGACCTGCTGGCGGCCATCGGCGGCCTTCTCGATACGGTTTCCGAAAGCATGCTGGTCATGGCGCCGCACAACAATTCCTGGCGGCGCTTCTCGGCGCAGAGCTATGCGCCGACCACGCCCAACTGGGGCATCAACAATCGCGGTGTTGCGGTGCGCGTACCCGCCGGTTCGCCGGGTGGGCGGCATCTGGAGCAGCGCCTTGCCGGCGTTGATGCAAACCCGTTCCTCGTCGCGGCCGTGACTCTGGCCGCCATGGTGCGCGGTGTCGATGCGCAACGCGATCCCGGTCCACCGGCGGAAGGCAATGGCTCGGCAGCCGGCGATGCACCGCCCCTTCCCCGCACCTGGGCGCAAGCCATCGACGCGGCGGAGGGCTCGGCGTTCCTGAAGGACGTGCTGGGCGAGACGATGCATCGTGTGCTGCTGGCCATCAAGCGTGCGGAAGCCGGCCGCTTCGACGCCTATGTCTCACCGCTCGACTACCAGCTCTATCTCGATACCGTCTGAGCCAGCGACCTATCCGCATACAAAAGGGCGCTTCNNGAAGCGCCCTTTTGTATGCGCCCGGTCCTCTGCAGCTCGTACGCAAAGACGGCAGCCAACACGAGGGTGGCTGCCGTCTCTTCGTTTTCAGTCCCGTCTGCGGCTTACTTGGTCAGATCGGTCCAGATGCGCGCGTAAAGTTGCTGGACGTCCGGCGGGCAGGAGGTCAGGAAATGCGCGGACGACTTGAGGTCGTCCGGGATGGTCAGTTCCGGAGCCTTGAGAACGTCGGCGTCCATGAACTTATCAGAGCCGGCGATGGCATTGCCGTAGCGCGTATAGTTCGAGACGAGGCCGGCATTTTCCGGTTCCATCAGGAAGTTGAGGAAGAGCTTGGCATTCTCGACATTCTTGGCATCGGCCAGAATGGCGACGTTGTCCTGCCAGAGCGGATAGCCGGTCTTCGGCAGACCATAGGCGAAGCCCGGGTTTTCGGCGCGGATACGCATGGCGGCACCGTTCCAGAAGATCGAGGCGTTCAGGTCTTCCTTGATGAACTTCTCGAAGCTCGGATAGTCGATGGAGGCCCAGGAGGCCTTGGCCTCCATCAGCTTGTCATGCGCCTTCTTCAGCACCGCCTTGTCGGTCGTGCAGGCCTCGCCGCCGACATAGTTGATCGCCATGTCGATGACTTCGTTCATCGAAGGTACGACATTGACCTTGCCCTTCAGTTCCGGCGGCGTGTCGAAGATGATGGCGGCCGTGTTGAGATCGCCCTTGTAGACCTTGGTGTTGACCATCACGCCGGTCGTGCCCCAGACGTAAGGCACGGTGTAATGCCGGCCCTTGTCCCAGGAAACGTCCACCCATTCGGACTTGACGTTCTTGAAGTTCGACATCTGCGACGGCTCGCTCTTCATGAGCAGACCGGCCTGGATATAGGCGGGGACGATATAGGCGGAGGGAACGATGACGTCGAAGCCATGGCCGCCGGCCTGGATCTTGGCAAGCGCCGTCTCGTTGCTGTCGTATTCGGTGACGGTCACCTTCACGTCATAGGCCTTCTCGAACTTGGCGATCAGGTCCGGCGGCGTATAGAGGCCGAAATTGTAGATATTGAGCTGGCCGGCGGCGAGAGCCGGAAGAGCCGTGGTCATCAATAAGGCGGCGGTGGCCGCCATGCGGGACGCGAATTTCATTGTCATTCTCCTCTGGACCTTGGTTTTCAGTCTTTCTTGCGTGTTGCTACCCATGACCCCGCAACGATCAGCACGCTGAGCAGAAGAAGAAGCGAGGAAATGGCATAGATTTCGGAGGTGAGATTGCGTTTCAGCTCGCCCATCAGATAGGTCGGCAGCGTGTCCTGTCCCGGCGATTTCAGGAAATCGCTGATGATCAAGTCGTCGAGCGACACCACGAAGGCGAGCATGAAGCCCGAGAGGATCCCCGGCGCCAGAAGCGGCAGCGTGACGCGCCGGAACGTGTAGAACCGGCTGGCGTAGAGATCGGCCGCCGCCGTCTCGAGGCTCAGATCCATGCCTTCGAGCCGCGCCCGGATCGGCAGATAGGCGAAGGGAATGCAGAAGGTCGTGTGCGCTGCGATCAGGAAACCGAGGCCGGTGTAACCCGTCATCTGCTTGATCTGGCCGACGATGATCACCAGTGCGATGGCCAGCACGATTTCCGGTACCATCAGCGGCTGGTTGAGGATGATGTGGATGGCGCCTTCGCCGCGGAACTTCTCGGTGCGGGTTGTCGCAAGCGCGGCCATGGTCGCGAAGAGGGTGGATATCACCGAGGCGGTGGTCGCCAGGATCAGCGAATTGAGCGCGGCGTTCAGGAAGGCCTGGTTCTGCAGGGCGGCGCCGTACCACTTGACGGACGCGCCTTCCCAGTTGCCGATTACCTTGCCGGCGTTGAAGGAATAACCGACCAGGATCGCCATCGGGATATAGAGGATGACGAAGCAGGTCATTGCGATGACCGCCGTTCCGGGGAGTCGGGTCACATCGAAGCTGCGCTTAGACATGGTCGTTCTCCTTCCGCCCGGAGGTGAGGCGCGTGTACCAGATGAGTGCCAGCAGAACGAGAACCGTGAGCGCGATCGACAGCGCCGCGCCCAGCGGCCAGTTGCGACCCTGTCCGAATTGCAGGTCGATCAGGTTGCCCAGCATCATCGACTTGCCGCCACCCATGATGCGCGGCGTCACGTAAGCGCCGAGTGCGGGGACGAAAACGAGGATCGAACCGGCGATGACACCCGGCCGGATCAGCGGCAGGATCACCCGGCGCAGGCAGAAGAAACGCGAGGCATAGAGATCGTAGCTCGCCTCGGCGAGGCGGAAATCGAACTTTTCGATGGCCGCATAGACCGGCAGAACCATCAGCGGCAGGTAGACATAGGTCATGCCCAGCAGCACGGCGAAATCGGTAAACATCATCTGGATCGGCGCATCGATGATGCCGAGCGCCAGGAGGATGCGGTTGAACACGCCTTCGGAGCGGATCATTTCCTGCACGGCGATGGTGCGGACGAGAAGATTGGTCCAGAACGGGATCGTGATCAGGAAGAGCCAGAGATTTCTTTGCGCGGGGGCTCGCGTGGCGATGAACCAGGCGGTCGGAAGACCGAAGACCAGGGTGATCATGGTCGTGACGATCGCAAGAAGGACGGACCGCAGCAGGATCGTGAGATTGGCGTCGGAAAGGGAGATCGTATCGTCGAAGATGTTGCGCTCGAAGAGAACCGAGAACCAGCCCTCCGTCGAGAAGATCCACTTGACGTTACCGAAATCGCCGGGCGTCAGGAAGGAATAGACCAGGACCACGCCGAGCGGCAGGATCGAGAAGAGCATGATCACCACCACGGAGGGCAGCGCGAGCGCCCAGCGGCGCCATATCTCCGGGCCGCTCATGCCGCGATCTCCTCGTCCTTGACGACGCGGAGTGCCTTGTCCGGCAGCGAGATGGTGATCCGGTCGCCTTCGTTGAGGCTCAGGCCACCATGCAACGCGTTCTGGACGCGGGCGACGAGCTTTTCGCCGTCGCTCAGCGTCAGATGCACATGCGTGTCGGTTCCGAAGAAGACCAGCTGGGCGATGGTCGCCTCAAGCTGCAGCGCATCCGGCGCATTGGCTGACAGCACGACATGTTCCGGCCGGATCATCAACGTCACCGCACCATCCGTTGCGTCCGGCAGCGCGATGCGGCCGCCGGCCACCTCAACGACACCGCCGGTAGCCTTGCCCGACAGGAAGTTGGACTCCCCGATGAAGCCGGCGACGAAGCGGTTTGCCGGGCGGTCGTAAAGCTCGCGCGGCGTGGCGATCTGCTGGACGCGCCCGCCGCTCATGACCGCAATGCGGTCTGACATGGTCAGCGCTTCTTCCTGGTCGTGGGTGACGAAGATGAAGGTGAGCCCCGTCTCGCGCTGCAGGCGCTTCAGCTCGATCTGCATGTCCTTGCGCAGCTTCATGTCGAGGGCGGAAAGCGGCTCGTCGAGAAGCAGGATGCGGGGCTTGGCGACGAGCGCGCGGGCGAGCGCCACGCGCTGCTGCTGGCCGCCGGAAAGCTCGGAACTCTTGCGGTTCTTCAGGTGCAGGAGCTGCACCAGCGTCAGCATCTTTTCAACCGCCGGGTCGATCTCCGATTTCGGCCGGCCCTGTGCTTCCAGCGCGAAGGCCACGTTCTGGCCGACCGTCATGTGCGGGAAGAGCGCGTAGCTCTGGAACACCGTGTTGACCGGGCGCTGGTTCGGCGGCATCGCCGCGATATCCTTGCCATCCAGCACCAGCGACCCGCCGCTCGGGCCGATAAAGCCGGCGATCAACCTGAGAAGCGTGGTTTTCCCGCATCCCGACGGGCCAAGAAGTGTGAAAAATTCGCCCTCTGCAATCGAGAACGACACCTCGTGCAAGGCCGTCACCTCTCCCTTGCCATAGCCGAACCGCTTGGACAGTCCACGAATGTCGAGCATCTGAGTAAGTTCCCTTATCGGTTTTTAATATGCGTATTGACAAAATATCATTAGTCAACCAAATTTTTTATCGACACAAAAATTTTATCGCGAAAAGAAAAAATGCCATACCCCCTGAGTCAGCCCCAACAGCAGGCCGAACCCGGCCTGCGCAGCCGGAAGAAGGCGAAGCGCCGCGATGAAATCATTGCGGCGGCGCACAGCTTGTTCGAGAGCCAGGGGATAGACGCCACGACGATGGCCGACATTGCAGCTGCCGCCGGCATTTCGACACCCACCGTGTTCAATTACTTCGGCTCGAAGGACGGGGTGCTCATCGCCCTGATCCGGGAGGGCACCATGGCGGCGCGCGACCATGACCGACCGCTTCACTGGACCGCGAACACCGATCTGGGAACGCTGATTCTGAAGCTTTTTCTGCGCATCTCGCGCGGGACGCTCACTGTCGCCGACAAGCAGGTTTGGCGCTATGCCGAAGCCGCGCCCATCCGTCAGCCGGAAACCGAGCTCGCGTCGCAGTACAGGGAGATCAGCGAGGCTCTGGTTTCCGTGATCACAGAGTTCTTCGACGATCTTCTGCTGCAGAGCCGCGCCGGCACGCCGGCCAAGCCGGAATTCCTCGCCCGCCTGTTTCACGACGTCTGGATGCCCTGCTTCATCACCCTTATCACCACCGAGGAACAGACGCTCGATGAGCATGAAGCTCTGCTGCGCGCGCGCATCCTGCCGCTTGTCCACATGATTTTCGATGAGGCCTGCATCGCCCATCCCACCCGCAAAGGAACGCCGCAATGAAAGCCTCGATGATCTTCGTGAACGCCCGCGTGCTGACGATGGACGACAGCATGCCCCGGGCCGAAGCACTCGCGGTGGGCGACAACCGCATCATTGCGGTCGGCTCCGAAGAAGCCGTTCTCGACCATGCCGGTCCGCAAACGCGCTTCATCGATTGCAATGGCGCGACCCTGATGCCCGGCTTCGTGGAAAGCCATGTACATCTCTTCTCCGGTGCCTATGGGCAGACGCTGCTGCAGCTTCCGGGTGTCAAGGGTTTCGAGGCGCTGAAGGCCGGCTTCCTGGCGTTTGCGGCTTCCAGGCCCGATGAAGGACTGCTGCTGGCGCAAGGGGCTGACTACGAAATTCTCGGCCGCGGAACCCGGCTTGACCGTCATGCGCTTGACCGCATCTGCCCCGACCGGCCGATTGCAGCCATGTCCTACGACTTCCACACGCTCTTCGCCAACACGGCGGCACTCAAGGCCGCTGGCCTTCTCAACGGCCGTGACCTCCCCGTCGGCAACGAGGTCGTGATGGGCGAAGACGGTCTGGCGACCGGCGAGCTGCGCGAAAAATTCGCCATGCTGCCCGTGCTCGACCTGCGCACCACCGGCGGGCGCGAAATGCTCGGAATGTCCGGCATCGAGCCGCCGGTCACCCCGACGCCGGAAGAATGGCGCGACGATGTGGAGATCCTCAACGCTGGCATGAAATTCGCCGCTTCGAAGGGCATCACCTCCATGCACAACATGGACGGCAACCGGCATCTGCTGGAGCTGTTGCGCGATGTCGAAGCCGAAGGCGGGCTTCTCTCGCGCATCTCAGTGCCCTTTCACCTGACCCGCGACATGCCGCTCAGCGAACTTGACCGCGCGTCCGCCATGACCCGCGACTTCACCGGCGACACGCTGACCTGCGGCCGCGTCAAGATCTTCATCGACGGCGTCATCGAAAGCGGCACCGCGGCCATGCTGGACGACTATGCCGACAAGCCCGGCCTGCGCGGCGAGCCGATCTTCGATGCACAGTCCTTCAAGGAAGCGGCCATCGAGGTCGACCGTCGCGGCCTGCAGATTGCCGTGCATGCGATCGGCGATGCTGCCGTGCGCATCGCGCTCGATGGCTACGAGGCAGCCGCCAAGGCCAACGGACCGCGCGACAGCCGCCATCGCATCGAGCATGTCGAGATGATCGACCCTGCGGATATCCCGCGCTTCGGCGAGCTTGGCGTCATCGCTTCCGTTCAGCCGCTCCATGCGCCCGTGGGCGACACGCCAACGACGCGGAGCATCGGCGAGACGCGCGCGCCTTACGCCTATGCCTGGCGCCAGCTTCATGAGGCAGGCGCGAAGGTCGCCTTCTCCTCCGACTGGCCGATCGTTCCCATCGATCCGCTGCTGGGCATCCAGACGGCGCTGACGCGCGAGCCGCATCTGCCCGGCCTGCCCGACCATCGCCTGCCGTTTGCCGATGTCCTCAAGGCCTTCACGTCCATCGGTGCTTACACCGGCCACATGGAAAACAAGACCGGCACGCTGCGCCCCGGCATGCTGGCCGACCTGGTGCTGCTATCCGCCGATATCGAGGCGACGCCGGCCCAAGAAATCGCGGAAATCCAGATCAAGATGACGGTTTGCGACGGGAGGATCACCCATGAAGCCTGAGACGCTGACTGCCGACATGACGACGCTGGGCGCGAGCCGGACGCTTGACGCACCGCAACTGACGAAAGCCTGCGTCATCCGCGCCGATATCGGCCCGGCCATGGAATTCAAGACCACGCAGGGCACGACCCGCGCGGTCTTCCCCATCATCGGCGGCGAGGTGGTGGGCGCCGGCTGGAGCGGCCGCGTCGTCCCCGGCGGCGCGGATTTTGCGCTCGCCCTCACCGATGGATCGTATGCCATCGAAGCCCGCTACTGCCTGGAACTCGAAGACGGCACGCCCGTCATGGTGACCAATGCAGGCCGCATGGTCACGCAACCCGACGGCAGCTTCCTCGGGCGTACGCGTGCGGAACTCGAAGTGCCCGAAGGCAGGCACAGCCATCTCGGCAATGTCGTCTATTTCGGCACGGCGCTCGCCGAGGCCGGCGACAATGATCACGTCTATATCGAACTCTGGGCAGCGCCGGTCTGAAGCAATCGCCAGCCGAGCGCCGCCCAGGGGGGCACCCTCACCAGCCGAAGCTGAAGGTGGCCCCACTGCGGTTATCGCCGCTCTGCACGATTTCGTCGTCATTGTTGCGGCCATACTGGAAGAGGCCATAGGCGTTGTTGTTTCCGTTCTGGCGCAGGGTGCCCCGGTTGCCGTTGCCCTGCTGCTGGATGATACCGAGATTGCCCCGACCCGCCTGCGCAAGGCCGGCCGCATTGCCATTGCCGAGCTGGCGGATGTCGCCGTCTTTTATGCCGCGGAAGAGCGAATAGGCACGAAGTCCGGTGGAAAAGATTGCCGCATCCCGAGAGTTCCGCGGCGCGAGGTCGAAGGAGATACGGCCGCCGGCAAAGGCCGAAACTGGCATGGCCATCATGCCGGCGAGAAGAGCGGCGGTGGCGAATTTGATCACGGTGCGGGTCATCTCTTAATCTCCAGAAAACGCTGTCTTCAGCGATGATCAACCTTCGCATTGTCAGGCTGAACGAAGCCGGAATTCTCCATTCAGTTGGCGTTCAGCCGCCTGGAGACAGCCGGGCCGCCGGGCAACCCGGACAATGGCAAAGGGCGCCGGAAACCGGCGCCCTTTCAAAAGGGTGGCAGAGAGGAATGGCGGATCAGGTGGCGCCCGACTGCTTGGTGCAGGTCACCGTCTTGCCGCCGACAGTGACATCGAGCGTGGCATTGTAGCGCGCGCCCTTGCCCCCCATAGAGACGGAACTCAGCGTTGCCGTCTGACCCGCCCTCGCGTCGAAATCGCCGCCCTGGTTGATGGTGGAGCTGCCGCCACCGCCGGTCTTTTCAACGCGGAACGTGTAGCTGCCGGAAAGCGACTTGTCGGCATGGACGAGCGCATCGAGCTTCACCATGCCACTGCCGGCAGGCGTTGCGCCGATTTCGCAAATCTGTGGGCTCTCAAGCGTCTTGGCGGTCGTCATCGTGGCAACCGCTCCGACGGGAACGACCACCAATGCGGCTGCCATCAAGCGCGGGAAGGTAACGAACCTGAACATGGGCGTGTTTCTCCTCAGCGACAAGCCTGAGCCTGCCCGTTACGGGCAGGCCTGGACGAAGGCGGCGACATTGCCGCTGCCGCCCTGGCTGACATTGGCCTCGCAGCCATGGCCAACCTGCACGCCGGCAGCGATGTTACCATTGCCGTCCTGGGTCAGGATGGTCGTGTGGTTGGAGCCGAACTGGCCGATGCCCGCCGAGTTGCGGTTGCCGTTCTGATAGGTGGCGCCGTAGTTGTTGTAACCTTCCTGACCGATGGCCGAGAGATTGTGGCGACCGTTCTGGCGGCCGATCAAGCGGTTATAGTCGCCGTTCTGGTAGGTTCTGATCCGGTTCGAATAGCCTTCCTGCGCGCCGCCGGCTGAGTTCCTCCAGCCATACTGTTCGATGCGGACATCGTTGGCCATGGCGGGCGTGGCGGCATTGAGCCCGACCAGCGCGACGAGTGCGGTTGCGATGAAAGACGTGCGGAACATGGACGTTATCTCCTCAAGCGGATGGGACCGCGGTTGAACGTCCTTGTTCTAGTCGCTGGCGTTCGAACGGAAGCTGAAGGTTCCATTCAGACGGAGTTCATCTGCCGGGAAGCGGCGGCGGGTCAAACCCGCGCGGCTTGCGCTCAGAACACCAGCGCGGGTGATCGTGACCGGTGCATTCGCGGTCAGACACCAATGGCAATGGCGCGGAAATCGTTGACATTCGTCAGCGTGGGACCGGTAACGACCTGGCTTGCGATCCGGGCAAAGAAGCCGTGGGCATCGTTTTCAGCAAGCGCAGCCTGTGGATCGAGCCCGGCTTTCGCGGCGGCGGCCAGCGTTTCCGGCCCGATGACCGCGCCCGCAACCTCCGCCGCACCATCCACGCCATCCGTATCGCAGGCAATCGCGTGAATGCCATCCGCGCTCTTCAGCGCAATCGCAAGGGCGAGGCAGAATTCTGCATTCGGCCCGCCCACGCCGTTGCCGCGCCGGGTCACCGTCAGTTCGCCGCCGGACAGCAGCAGAACCGGCCGCTCTGCGGGCGTCAATCCAGCACGGATCTGCAAAGCCTCATCGGCCATCGCCTGCGCCACTTCACGGGCTTCGCCCTCCAGCGCATCGCCCAGCAGGCGCACATCGAAACCGGCCTTCTGCGCCAGATCGGCGGCTGCCGCGAGCGACTGTTTCGGCGCCGCATAGATGACGTTCTCCACGCGCGCAAGACGCGGATCGGCCGGAGCGAGAACCCGGCGGGGCGCGGCAAGCGCTGCCCTCACGCTTGCCGGAACCTCGATCTTCCACTGCGCCAGGATCGCCCGCGCATCATCGGGCGTGGACGCATCGCCTACGGTCGGGCCGGAGCCGATGAAGGCCGGATCGTCGCCCGGCACGTCGGAAATCATCAGAGACAGCATGCGCGCCGGATAAGCGGCTGCCGCCAATTGCCCGCCTTTCACGCGGCTCAAATGCTTGCGCACCGTGTTCATCTTGTCGATCGGTGCACCGGAGGCCAGAAGTGCTGAATTGATGGCCCGCTTCTCGGCAAGGCTCACCCCTTCTGCCGGTGCGACCAGCAGGGCAGACGCCCCGCCCGAAATCAGCGCCAGCACGAAATCGTCTTCGCCGGCGGTGTTGAGAAGTTCAAGCATGCGGGCCGTGGCCTTGAGTCCGTTCTCATCCGGCACCGGATGGGCGGCTTCCACGATCTCGATCCCCCGGCAGGGCCGGCCATAACCGTAGCGCGTGATGACCAGCCCCTCGCAGGGCCCCCATGCCGCCTCGACCGCCTCGGCCATGCGCGCGCTCGCCTTGCCCGCGCCGACGACAATCACCCGCCCGGTTGGCCGCTCGGGCAGGAAGCGGGCGAGCGAGCGCATGGGGTCGGCAACCTCCACCGCCTTGTCGAAGAGCTGCCGCAGGAAGGTTTCGGTCGGGGTCATGGGGTCACGCCGCTGCTGCTGGATGCCGGACAATCCGCTCCATCCCCGGACGCTAGTCGATTCCGGGGAGCACGAGCAAGACTTCAGCAGCAGCCGACCGTCAGTCGCCGTTTCTGCGCGGCCCGAACGCGTCGGAGCCGCGAAACGCAGCGCGCGCCGCCAGCCCGTCCGCAAACAGGCGCAGGAGAGGCTTCAGCACTTGCAGAAGCTTCGCTGTCATCCCCGGCTCCTTTCGACCGCGATAAAGTCCCGCCAGCCGCCGAAATCGGTGACTTCGCGGGCGCCTTCGATCGCGTAAGGCTCGCAGAGGAAGCCGGACACCTGCGCGCCGTCATCCAGCGTGACCTTGCCGATGCCGAGCGGCGCCGGGATATTCTGCACGAAGCGCCCGAAGGCTTCGGGCGTCACCTTCCAGACTTCGACTGCAAGACCTGGGCCCGAAAAGCCCGGCGCGCGGATCAGGCCGGGCTTCGGCGGCGTGGTGTTGGGCAGGACGAAGAGGCGGTAGTCAGGTGCTGTGCGGCAGGCCTTGACCAGCTTACCGCCAGGGGCCGTCAGTTCATGATTGAGTGGCATGCCCGAAAGGTGCGCGCCGACGACGACCAGCGGCACCAGCCCGTCGTCCGGCTCCGCAACTTTCGAGGCCTCCGGAAGCGGAGCGCTCTTCTCCTTGCCCATACCGGCGGCAAGATCGCGATGCATGGCATCGGCAAAGGCCGCGAGCGCATCGTCGGAAAAGGCCCGACCGAACAGCGTGACGCCGGCCGGCAGATGATCCTCCGCATCGAAGCCGGCGGGGATGGCAATCGCCGCATAGCCGAAGAGGTTGGCGAAGTTGGTATAGCGGCCGAAGTGGCCGTTCTTGACGATCGGATCGGCCAGCATCGCCTCGACCGTGTAGGTGGTGGGCGAGGTCGGCAGCATCAGGACATCGAGCTTTTCCCACTCGGTTAATGTCTTCTGCCGCAGCGCCTCCAGCTTGTAGAGGCCTTCGAAGGCGTCCACCGCATCGTATTGGGACGCCCCGGAAATGATGGTGCGCACCGTCGGGTCGAAATCTTCGGCATTCGAGGCCATGAAATCCTTCACCGCCGCCAGACGCTCGGCGACCCAGGGGCCGTTGTAGAGCAGTTCGGCCGCCTGCCGGAACGGCGCGTAGTCGAAGGGAACGATCTCGGCACCCAGCGCCTTCGCGCGCGCGATGGCGGCATCGTAAAGCGCCTCATAGGCGGCATTGCTGTAGAACTCGCGCTCCTCGCCGGCAAGAACGCCAATCCTGAGACCCGAGGCCGGCAGCGCGGCGGGCTTTGCTTTTCTGGAGAACGGATCGGCGGCATCGTAGCCGTCCATGATCTTGCGGATCGCAACGCCGTCGCCGACCGTTCCGGCAAACACCGTGACCACATCGACCGAGCGGCAGGCGGGCACGACGCCGACATTCGGCACCAAACCCGGTGTCGGCTTGATACCGACGAGATTGTTGAACGCCGCCGGCACGCGGCCGGAGCCGGCGGTGTCCGTTCCGAGGGCGAAGCTCGCCAGCCCCGAGGCCACAGCGATGGCCGAACCGGAAGACGATCCGCCCGAGACATAGGCGCTGTCGAAGACGGAGCGCGGCGCGCCATGCGGCGAGCGCGTACCGTTGAGGCCGGTTGCGAACTGGTCGAGATTGGTCTTGCCGATGACCAGCGCGCCGGCAGCCTTCAGCCGGGCGACAACGGTCGCGTCCCTTTCAGGATGGTAGGCAAAGGCCGGGCAGGCCGCCGTGGTCGGCAAGCCGGCCACGTCGATATTGTCCTTCACCGCAAAGGGCACACCCCAGAGCGGCAGGCTGTTTGGTTCCGGCGCGCGGGCCATGAGATCGCGTGCGGCGGCCCTCAGATCTTCTGCGGGGGTCTTGGTGATGAAGATCGCCGGATCGGAAGAGGCCGCGATGCGGGCCAGAACCTCTTCGACGAGAGCAAGCGGCGCGAGACCGCCCGCATAGGCGGCTTTGAGGGAGGCAAGGTCGAGAAACGCGGGGAACATCAGGCACCCTTTTCTTTGAATTGATCGCAAACTTGGAGGAGCAGGCACATCATATGTCTCCTATGCCTGTTCCAGAACGACGAGCACATCGCCGGCCCGCACCGACCGGCCGGGGCTTGCCCTAACTTCGCCGACACGCCCATCCGCATGGGCGGAAATCGCGATTTCCATCTTCATGGATTCGATGATGGCAAGCGTATCCCCCGCCCTCACCCGTGCGCCCGGCTCGACCAGCACCTTCCAGACATTGCCGGGAACGGCGCTTTCGATGCCGATGCAACCGTCAGGAATGTCGCCCGCCGTCGTCTGGCCGGCCCCATCGTCGGCCGAGAACGTGTCGAGCCCCTCTTCTTTCCAGCGCCGTCGCTCCGCCTCGAATGCCGATTGCTGGCCCTGCTTGAAGGCGGAAATCGCGCTGGCATGGGCGGCAAGCTCGGTCTGATAGGCGGCATAGGAGAACTCGCCGTCCTCAATCCGCACCGGATAGCCGCCATGGGGGAAGGCGGCGCGGGCCTCGGTCAGTTCGTCATGAGACACGGGGAAGAAACGGACCTGATCGAAGAAATCGAGCAGCCACGGCTTGTCCTTGGAAAAGACCGGCGTCTGCCGCCATGTGTTCCACATCTGGATCGTGCGGCCGAAGAGCTGGTAGCCGCCCGGCCCTTCCATGCCGTAGATACACATATAGGCCCCGCCGATGCCGACGGCATTTTCCGGCGTCCAGGTGCGGGCCGGATTGTATTTCGTCGTCACCAGCCGCTGGCGCGGATCGAGCGGGGTTGCCACCGGCGCGCCGAGATAGACGTCGCCGAGGCCCATGACGAGATAGGAGGCGTTGAAGATCGTGTCCTTCACCGCCTGTTCGTCCGCAAGCCCGTTGATGCGGCCGATGAACTCGATATTCGACGGGCACCAGGGCGCGTTGGGACGTACGAGTTCCTGATACTTGCGCATGGCAAGTTCGGCATCCGGATCGTTCCACGAGAGCGGCAGCCAGACCGTGCGGCTCGGCACCTTGACGCTCGCGATATCCGGCAGCGAGGATTCGATCTCGCCCAACAGTCCAAGGAGCTTGGAGCGCTTTAGGCTCGTCCCGTCATAATGGATCTGCAGCGAGCGGATACCGGGTGTGAGATCGATCAGGCCCGGCAGCGTCTCGGTCTTCAGCGCCTGCATCAAGAGATGCGCGCGCAGCCGCAGGCCGATATCGAGCTGCATTGCGCCATATTCCACCAGCAGATTGTCATCGCCCTGCCGGCGATAGACGACCGGCACCGGCCCGTCGTCCCGGCGGGCGAGAACGGGCGAGCCCGCCTTCTCGCCAAGACCTGTGACAGTTGGCCCCGCAACCGGGTCCTCGTCCCGCCCAACAGGATAAAAGCGGATCGTATCGCCGGGCTTGAACTGCCCCATCTTCCACTGCTCGTCGCCGGCAATCACCGCCGGGCAGACGAAGCCGCCGAGGCTCGGGCCATCGGGCCCGAGGATGATCGGCATGTCGCCGGTGAAGTCGATGGCGCCGATGGCATAGGCATTGTCATGGAGGTTGGACGGGTGAAGCCCCGCCTCCCCGCCATCCTCGCGCGCCCATTGCGGCGCAGGACCGATGAGGCGCACGCCCGTGCGGGCGGAGTTGTAATGCACCTCGTAAGAGGTCGAAAACAGCGTCTCGATATCCTTTTCGAGGAAGAAATCGGGCGCGCCATGCGGACCATAGAGAACGCCGACCGACCATTCGCGCGTCAGCGGCGCGGGCGCGCCGGCGGGCTTCACGTCGGTTTGCGCAGCGCGGGCAAGGCGCAGCACATGGCCGGCACGGAGTGTTCCGGTGGCGTGACCGCCAAACTTCCCGAGGCCGAATGTGGCGCGCGAGCCGAGCACGACCGGCGCGGCAAAGCCTCCGGAGACTGCGAGATAGCTGCGCTGGCCGGGCCCTTCGATCTGACCGATGGCGAGCATCTGCCCGGCCTTGACCGAGACAGGCGCATCGTGTGCGATCAGTTCCCCATCCAATTTCATCGGCATTCTAGCGCCGGACAGCGCCACCGTGACGTCGGAGAAGAATTTCAGGACAGGTCCTGAAACCGTCAGCTCCAGCGCCGCCGTCTCATCCGCATTGCCGACGAGACGGTTGGCATTGCGGAAGGAATAGTCGTCCATAGGACCGGACGGCGGCACGCCGACATGCCAGAGACCGAGCCGGCCCGGCAATTCCTGCAGGCTCGACTGCGCGCCGGGCGCAATGACCTCCACCACATCCGGCACGAAGAAGAAATCCTTCAGCGCCGTCGTCGCGACATCGCCGCTGGCGAAAAGATCGGACGCGGCAATGGCCTTCAGATAATCGAGATTGGTCTCGATGCCGGAAATCGCCGTGCCGTCGAGCGCGCCCTTGAGCGCCGCAATCGCCGCATCGCGGTCATCCGCCGCAACGATCACCTTGGCGAGCATGGGGTCGTAGAAGGGCGTGACTTCCGTTCCGGTCTCGATCCAGCCATCGACGCGCGCGTCTTCGGAAAAGACGACCTCCGTCAGCAGTCCGGCACTCGGGCGGAAGCCGGCATGGGGCATTTCGGCATAGACGCGCGCCTCGATCGCGGCACCCTTGGGCTCAAGCGTCTCCTTGCCCGTCAGCACATCCTCGCCGGCCGCCTGGCGGATCATCCACTCGACGAGATCGATGCCGAACACGGCCTCAGTGACCGGATGCTCGACCTGAAGCCGCGTGTTGACCTCAAGGAAGTAGAACTCCTCGCGCTTCGGATCGTAGATGAATTCGACGGTCCCGGCCGAGGCATAGTTCGCCTGCCGGCCGAGTGCGACGGCGGCGGCGTGTAGGCTCTTGCGCACCGGTTCCGACAAGCCCGGCGCCGGTGTCTCCTCGATCACCTTCTGGTTCCGCCGTTGCAGCGAGCAGTCGCGCTCGCCCAGCGAAATGACACGGCCCTTGCCGTCACCGAAAATCTGCACCTCGACATGTCGGGCCTTGGCGACAAAGCGCTCCAGATAGACGCGCGCATCGCCGAAGCTCGCCTTCGCCGTGCGCTGCACCGTCTCGAAGGCTGCCTTCAGCGCCGCCGCATCCTCGCAAAGCTGCATCCCGATGCCGCCGCCGCCGGCGGTGGATTTCAGCATGACGGGATAGCCGATCGTATCTGCTTCCGTGAGTGCTTCTTCGACCGTGTCGAGAAGCCCGCTGCCGGGAAGCAACGGCACGCCACTCTTCCGCGCCAGTTCGCGCGCCGTGTGCTTTAGGCCGAAAGCCTCGATATTCGCCGGCGTCGGGCCGATGAAGGCGATGCCCTCTTCTGCGAGCCGCGCTGCAAAACCGATATTTTCGGAGAGGAAGCCATAGCCCGGATGCACGGCCTCGGCCCCCGTCGCCTTGCAGGCGGCGACCACGGCCTCGACATTCAGGTAGCTTTCAGCGGCGGGCGCCGGGCCCAGGCGCACCGCCTCGTCGGCCATGCGGACAGCCTTCGAAAAGCGGTCGGCGTCGGAATAGACGGCGACCGAGGCGATGCCGAGTCGCTTGGCCGTGCGGATGATGCGCACGGCGATTTCGCCGCGATTGGCGATCAGGATTTTCTTGAACATGATGCTTCCCCGTTCACCGCTCGTCATTCCAGACGAGAACGCGGATCGGCGTCGGGTCGAAACCGTTGCAGGGATTGTTGATCTGCGGGCAATTGGAGATGACCATCAGGACATCCATCTCGGCCTGCAGTTCCACATAATCGCCGGGCGCGGAGATGCCGTCGACAATGGTCATCGTCGCATCGGGCGCAATCGGTACGTTCATGAAGAAGTTGATGTTGGGCGCAACATCGCGCTTGCTCATGCCGTGTTTCGACACTTCGATCACGAAATTGTCGCGGCAGGCATGCAGATATTTCGTGCCATGGCCGAAGCGCACCGTGTTGCTCTCGCAGGAGCAGGCGCCTGCCGCCGTGTCATGCCGGCCGCAGCTGTCGGCCACCATTTTCAGCATGGTACGGCCTTCGTTCGACATGATCTTCGTGCCGGTCGAGATATAGGCAGCACCCTGCTCGCGCATCGTATCCTGGTTCGAATAGCGCTCGGAGAAATCCTCCGCATTGTAGAACAGCGTGTCGACGGCCTGCTGGCCGTAGCTGTCCTCGATGCGCACGATCTGGCCCTTGCGGATGACGGTCGAAAACGGCGCTTCGGCCGCGATGTAATGGTCCTGAACGGCGGCCTCGACGGTGCGGGCGGGCGAAGTCTGGATGAAATTTGTCATGGTCGTCTCCCCCTCAAAGCGCTGCAAAGGCATTGTTTTCGAAACCGCGCACGGCTTCGGCCGTAGCGGTGCGGCAGAGATCGTCCGCCGCGGGCTCGATCGCGGCGATGCGTGTCACCGTGACCGGGTTGGAGGTATAGACGGGGTTCGGATCGAGCGGATGCGGGGCGTTGGAGAAGGCGACCTGCATGTCCATCTCGGCGCGCAACTCGATATAATCTTGACCGTTGAGGAGGTCGGCATTCCAGAAGAACTGGCCGTCCGCATCGACGCGCACGGGTGCGAAGAGCGAGAGCGCTGCGGGAATGTCGCGCTTGTCGAGGCCAAGCTTGGTCGCGGCAATGACGAAGTTGTCGCGCGTGTTGCGGGCGTAATCCACACCGTATTTGGCCGAGACCGAGGCAAGCGTCGAGCCGCCGACGAGGCAGTCATGCGCGCCGGACGTGTCCTCGACAATCGAGAACATGACGCGACCCATGTCGGAAAAGATGACGCGGCCCTTGGAAAGACCCGTTGTCCATTGCAGCTTCACCGTGTCGGGCAGGTTCAACCGCTCGGTGCGATCGGCCGCATTCCAGGCAACGAGCGCGACGGTCGAGAAGCCGGCATCGAGGCTGATGCGCAACACCTCGTTGGTCTTCACGCTGGTCCACCAATACCAGCCTCCGGGAATGACTTCCCGGTGCACGATCTTGTCGGCGGGGATTTCGGCGGCCGGCAGCGGGCTCTTGCCCGGCAGCGCCTTGGGGGCGAATTCCAGCCCCTTCTTCTGGTGCTCTTCATAGCGCGCGCGGTTGGCGGCGATGTCTTCGGCGGAACGTCGGATATGCATGGTTTCGCACTCCTCATCAGGTTTGGCCGGGTCGTCCCGGCTATTGACCTTTTTGAACCGGGCCGTCCCGGTCTGGTCGAATGAGCGACGGCTCGCCCGCGCGGCGCGGCGGCCAGATCGGAATATCGCGGCTGATGGTCGCGCCGTAGCGCAGCTTCTCCTCCGGCCGGTCGCGCAGCCGCTCGAAGGCGACGACGCGGGTGGCGAGCGTGAAGGCCTCGCGCATGTCATGCGTGACCATCACGACGGTCATCGGGTTCTCGTGCCACAGCCGCTTCATCAACGTGTGGATTTCGGCGCGAATGCCGGGATCGAGCGCGCCAAAGGGCTCGTCCAGCAGCAGCACTTTCGGCTTCATGATCAGCGCCTGGGCCAGCGCCAGACGCTGCTGCATGCCGCCGGAAAGCTGGGCGGGGTACTTGTCGAGCGCATGGGAAAGGCCGACTTCGGCAATCAGTGCCCTCGCCTCCTCGATCGCCGCCCTGCGGGCGGCGCCGAACAGGCGACCGGAATAGCGCGCCGCCGTCATCTCCTTGCCGATCAGCACGTTGCCGAGAACCGTCAGATGCGGAAAGACGGAATAGCGCTGGAAGACGACGCCGCGATCCGGCCCCGGCTCCTTCGGCAGCGGCACGCCGTCCAGAAGGATCGTGCCGCGCGTGGCCTGTTCCTGGCCCAGCAGCATGCGGAGAAACGTGGTCTTGCCGCAGCCGGACGGACCAACGAGGGCGACAAAGGCGCGGTCCTCGATCTCGATGGAAATGTCTTCCAGAACGATCTGGTCGCCATATTCCTTCCAGACCTTTTCGACGATGATGCCGCTCATGTGTTCTTCTCCAGTTCGGACCAGGGGAAGATGGCGATGCGCAGGCGATTGAGAATGTAATCCGTGGCGACGGCGAGAAGCGTGATCCACAGCACGTAGGGGAAGATGACATCCATCGCGAGATAGCGGCGGACAAGGAAAATGCGGTAGCCGAGACCGGCTTCCGAGGAGATGGCTTCTGCCGCAATCAGAAAGAGCCAGGCCGGGCCGATCTGCAGGCGCAGCGTATCGATCATCCGCGGCAGGATCTGCGGCAGCACGACGCGCAGCGCAATCTGCCAGGACGAGCCACCGAGCGTCTCGGCCTTGATGATCTGTTCGCGCGGCAGCGTGGTCGCCGTCAATGCGAGGTCTCGGATCATGATCGGGGTCACGCCAATGGCAATGAGCGCGATTTTGGAGCCTTCGCCAAGCCCCATCACAATGAAGAGGATCGGCAGCAGCGCCAGAGGCGGCACCATGGAGATGGCGGCAACGAAAGGCGCGAGCAGCGCCCGCATCGTCGGCAACATGCCGATCAGCATACCCACGACGAGCGCGATGGCGACGGCGATGCCGATGCCGGAAAAGAGGCGCGTCAGGCTCGCGGCCGTATCGGCCCAGAGCAGGATCTGTCCCGTCCGGCCATCGGGCACGACGGCCATGCGGTTGATCGCATCGACGAAGGACGAAAGGCCCGGCAGCAGCTTGTCATTGGCGTTGTCGGCCAGCCGCGCTGCCGACCCTGCCACATAGGCCCCCAGCACGATCAGGAACGGCGCGACGGCCAGCGTCAGCCGCATTCCGCTCGACGGTCTCACATTGATCCAGCGCATGGCTGTCTCCGTTCGCAAAAGGTGGGAAGGCCCGCCGGGCTGCAACGCCCGGCGTCGGCCGGACCGTTGATCAGAGCGCGCCCTTGGCGGCAGCGTCCATGTAGGTCGTGGAGAAGCGCAGCTTCACATTGCCCTTGTCGCCAAGCACCGAGCCGTCAGGCATTTCAATGCCGATGACATCGGCCGAAGGTGCGCCATTGCCCAGAAGGCCCTTGGAGAACAGGAAGGTGCGAACATGGTCCATCGTCTTCGGCAGGTCGGGCGAGGCGGTGAAGGCCAGCGCATCGGCGGGCTTGTCGAAAAGCTTGGTCGCAGCCATCTGGGCCTCGAAGCCCTTCAGGTCTGTGCCCGATGCCTGGCCCATCGCCGTACGCGCGGCCTTGCCCTCATCGCTGTCGGCTGTCATCAGCTTCATCGTGTCATACCAGATACCGGCGAGCGCCTTGCCGAAATCCGGATTGTCCTTCAGCACGGCCGAGTTGGCGACCATCAGGTCGATGATTTCGCCGGGGATCTTGGAACTGTCGAAGACCTTCTTGGCGTCCGGCTCCTGCAGGATCGTGGAGACGAGCGGGTTCCAGGTGACGACGGCGCTCACGTCCTTGGTCTTGTAGGCAGCGACCATGTCGGCGTCGGATGTGTTGACGACCTTGACGTCCTTTTCCGTCATGCCGGCGCTTTCCAGCGCGCGCACCAGCAGATATTCGGAAACCGAAAATTCGACGAGGTTGACATTCTGGCCCTTGATGTCGGCAAGCGCCTTCTTGTCCTTCAGGATGATCGCGTCATTGCCGTTCGAAAAGTCGCCGACGATGACGGCCGTCGTGTCGACGCCGCCCGCTGCGGGGATGGAAAGGCCGTCCATGTTGGTGAGCGTCACCGCATCGAATGCGCCGGCCGTATACTGGTTCATGGACTCGACATAGTCGTTGAACTGCGTGACATCGATCTTGATGCCGTATTTGTCGGCCCACTTCTTCACGATGCCATTGTCGGCCGCATAGCCCCAGGGCATCCAGCCGACATAGATCGACCAGGCAACCTTGAACTCCTTCTTCGGCGCTGCGTCTGCGCCGCCGATGGCAGCAAGGACGAGCGAGGCGGACAGGGCCGTGATGGAGAGGATTTTCTTGAAAGTCTGCATTGGCATTCCCCTTTTGTTGCTTCCAAAAAGGGATCGGCAATGACCAGCGCCGCCAATCCCTTGGCTAACGAGGTCTCCCGGGCTTTTGTCCCGCCGTGCACCCGGCGGGATGTCTCCCCACACCGGTGGATGCTCTCGGACCTGACGCACCCAACAAGGTGCCGGAACCCTAGCGTCCAAACTCTGATCTTAGAAAGGCAAACACTGTGCCAACCCGCATACCCCGCGAAACCTGCGGTTTGCGCGACGTTTCCGCCTTCACAGCCATCGCGACCGGCTACTCACCTGCACAAAGAATCACCACAAGTCGGAAAAGGCACAAAAACTGCCCACGGAAGCGGCAGCCCTGATCGCCGCCGCCGCCGGGACACCTCGCGCAGGCGTTCTGTTCTTCCGGGGAGAGAAGCGGCTGCCGTCCGACGTGCCACCTGTGGCCTTGGCAGATCACGAACCCGGGGCAGCGCGCAAGGCGAAGCCCCAAGCCCTTGAAAACATGGTAAATGAAAGCTTAACGAAAGCCAAAGACGGCGAACGATTCATCCTGCCTGCCAGCTCGCGTCGGTCCACTCGATAGTGATAAACTCTTGATATCGATGGTGATTGTTGCAAGCGTCTGCCCCGGCCGATAGACCGATTGGGTGGCGCGGCTGCGATTGATTCGCGGGTGCGCGGCGAGAGTTGAACGACCCCGGAGCGACGTCCCATGAGCAATTCCCTTTCAGGTCCGGTTCTGGCACGTGCAGAGCAGCTTGATGCTCTGGATGCGATTCTTCCCTTCGACCGGCGAGACCAGCTCGCGGCGCTGCTGACGGACGAAGATGTCGCCACGCTCAAGCATCTCGCCCATGAAGGCATGGGCGAAAACACGCTGCGTGCCTTTGCCTCCGATCTTGGCTATCTGGAGGCCTGGTGCACGGCGGCGACCGAAGGCCCCCTGCCCTGGCCGGCGCCACAGAGCCTGATCCTGAAATTCATCGCCCACCATCTCTGGGACCCCGCACGTCGCGAGATCGATCCGGCCCATGGGATGCCCGCCGATGTAGAGGCGTCCCTGCGCGAACAAGGCCTGCTGCGCGCGACGGGCCCGCATGCGCCCTCCACCGTCAAGCGGCGGCTGACCTCGTGGTCGGTGCTGACGAAGTGGCGCGGGCTGGAAGGCGATTTCGCGGCAACGTCCGTCCGGTCCGCCCTCAGGCTTGCGGTGCGCGCCAACGCCCGCCCGCGGGCGCGCAAGAGCCAGTCGGCCGTGACCGGCGACGTGCTGTCCAAACTGCTTGCCACCTGCGCGACGGAACGACTTGCCGACATTCGCGACCGCGCGCTTCTGCTCACCGCCTTCGCCTCTGGCGGTCGGCGGCGTTCGGAACTTGCCGGCCTCCGCGTCGAGGATCTGGTGGATGACGAGCCCGTGCGCGAAAATCCCGCCGACCCGAACTCGCGGCAAATGCCCTGCCTCATCCTGCGCCTTGGCCGCACCAAGACGACGGCGGCGGAAGAGGACGCGCGCGCCGTCATGGTCGGCCGGCCTGTCGCGGCCCTGAAGGCATGGCTCGCTGCGGCGCGGATTGAGACCGGCCCCGTATTCCGGCGCATCGACCAGTGGGGCAACATCGATCGGCATGCCCTCACGCCGCAGGCGGTCAACCTCATCCTCAAATCGCGTTGCGAAAAGGCGGGTCTTGATCCGGCTAAATTCTCTGCCCACGGCCTGCGCGCCGGATATCTGACGGAAGCGGCCAATCTCGGCGTTCCCCTGCAACAGGCCATGCAACAGTCTCAACATCGCTCACTGGCGCAGGCCGCAAGCTATTATAACGACGAGGACCGGCGAAACGGCAGGGCCGCAAGGGTGGTGACCTGAGGACGCAGCCACGCTGCAGGCCCTCACAACGGCGATGCGGCAAATCCATGGCGGTCGATGCGCGTGGAGGGATTTCTCCTCCTTATTCACAGGCCGTGCGCGCCGTCCGTAACCTCGCCATAACCTAACAGAATTTTAACTTGTCGCTCCGGGCGGGCCTGCTTATCACCGCCGCTGGCAGGCCGGATTTTGCACGACTGCCCTCAAATTCGTCTAACTCTCTGAAAAGAGACGATTTTCAACCGAGGACGACAGAGTTTTGGGCAGACGTTATTTCAGCGCTGGCATGATCCCCTTCCGCGCGCAAACGCATGGCCGACTGTTCGGAGCCCTATTCCTGCTGGGAGCAGCGGGCGCTTTCTGCGGCTGGAAAGCTCTGCAGGCAACGGTTCAGCAGGCACCCGCCATCGCTGTTTCCCCTGTGGCCGCCAGCGCTGGCCCCGCGCCAGCTACCGTTCCTTCAGCAAGCCCCAAACAGGCGCGCCTGCCGCTTCCGCAGGCGTCGGGGTCCGAACTGGCCCGCATCGACATGCTGGAAGCCCGCATGGACGGGACATTTGCCGAATATACCTATTTTCGCACGGATATCGATCTGGCGGCCCCGCCCGCCGAGGTGCAAAAGCCTGCGCGCCAGCCCGAGCAGGCCTTTGCCGCGTCCTCGGCTCGCAGCGGTCCCGAGGACGTCTTTGCAGCGGTTCTCAAGGACGTGAAGCCGGTGCGGTCCCGCCGCATCGAGGGCGTGCCACTTGCCTATGCCGATTTCGCCCCGAATGCGCATGCCGGCAGGCCGGTCAATGTCAGCCTCTCGGTCAAGCAGCAGCCCGAGCCGGTCTCACGCGTGGCGCTGATGCCGAAGCGGGACGAGGTGCTGGAGGATGCGCTCGGCGGGCTGCAGGTCCCCTCCCCCGAATGCAAGCGCCTCACGGAAGCGCTTGCGACCTCCACTTTGCATTTCGGCGACGCATTCGAGGTCATTCTGGCCGACCAGAGCGACGGGAAGCATATCGTCATGGCCCGCCTGCAGACGTCTTCCGGCGAAGACAAGATCCTCGCCCGCGTCGAGGACCAGAGCTTTCAGCGCATCACGAAGCCGGCGCTTTACGAGCGCCTGAAGCGGGAGGCGATCGCCAGCGAACAGGAGAACGCGGTCACGGTGGAGGCCGATACGGCTCCGGACCTGGCGGCGGAAAAGGCCTTCGCCCCGCTTCTCGTGAAGAAGATGCTGGAGGCGCATGTGCCCGCCAAGATCATCGGCGAGGTCGTCGATCTCGCCAAGAAGAACGGCATCAGCCCCACGCGCGGCGATATGGCGAAGAAGATCAACCTGGTCTTTCGCGAAGGGCGGGGCAAGCGCGAGCTGATCTCCGTCGCGTTCAATCTCAAGGACGGCGAACGCAAGTTCTATCGCTACAAGTTCGACAAGGCGGCGCCTGCGGAATTCTTCGATGCGCAGGGGCATTCGGTGTCGAAGCTGCTGCTGGCCAATCCGGTGCCGGGGGGACGGCTGGGCGACGGATTTGCCTGGCGCATCCACCCGATCCTGCACGTGCGCAAGCATCACGATGGTGTCGACTATGCCGGTCCGATGGGCTCACCCATTCTCGCCGCCGGCGACGGCACGGTGGAACTCATCTCCTGGCAGCCCGGCTATGGCCGCTATGTGCGCGTGCGTCACGACCAGGGCTATTTCACCACCTACGCCCATATCGCCAAGGCCGCGAAAGGCCTGAGCGTTGGCCAGCGGGTGACGCAGGGGCAGATCATCGCCTATGTCGGCTCGACCGGGCTCTCGACCGGACCGCATCTCTATTACGAGCTGCGCAAGGATAATCGCTATCTGGACCCGACCGCCAATCCCCTGCCCGCCGGAACCGTGCTATCCGGCGCCTCCTTCGACGATTTCCGCAAGCAGGCGGACCAGATCGACGGCATGAGCAAGCTTATCGGCGTTTCCGACAGGAGCGCGCACGCCGCCGATCACGGCTGATCCCCCTGTTTTCAAAGGGGAAACCCGGACGCCCGGCCGAGCCGGAGCACCTTGATGATCAAACTCCCCTGCCCCGCTTTTCGAAGCGCGGAAGCATGGCCGAGAAATCCTGGCCCCGACCGTCTTCCTGTTCGACAAAAGCGGCATAGAGTTCGGTGGCGCAGGCGCCCATGGGCGTATCGGCATCGACGCTCCGGGCGGCTTCCTGCGACAGCCGCAGATCCTTCAGCATGAGTTCGGCCGCAAAGCCCGGCTTGTAACCGTTGTCGGCCGGCGATTTCGGACCAACGCCGGGCGCGGGGCAATAGGCATTCATCGACCAGGAATAGCCGGAGGAGGTAGACACCACGTCGAACATCTTGGCGCGGTCGAGGCCGAGCTTGTCGGCCAACGCGAAGGCCTCGCAGGTGGCGACCATCGTCGCGCCGAGGATCATGTTGTTGCAGATCTTGGCGGCCTGGCCCGCGCCCGCCGCGCCGCAATGGACGGCCTTCTGGCCCATGATGTCGAGAAGCGGCTTGACGATGGCAAAGGCCTCGTCCGGTCCGCCCGCCATGAATGTGAGCGTTCCGGCGGCCGCTCCCGTGATCCCGCCGGAAACCGGCGCATCGATCGCCATCAGGCCCGCCGTCTCCGCATCTGCTGCCACGGCGCGGGCACTGGCCACGTCGACGGTGGAGCAATCGAGAAAGACCGACCCCTTGGTCATGACGGGAATGATTTCGGCAGCGACAGCGCGCAGGATCGCACCGTTAGGCAGCATGGTGATCACCACATCGGCCCCGCGCGCCGCGTCTCCCGCGGTTGCCGCCTTTGTCACGCCTTCGGGCATGGGCGCAGCAAGGTCGAAGCCCAGGACTTCATGTCCGCCCTTGGCGAGGTTATGCGCCATCGGCCCGCCCATATTGCCGAGCCCGATAAAGCCGATCTTCATGATGTTTCCTCCCGTTTGATTCCGTTATCGAATTTCGTTTTCGCCGAGGCTTTCCAGCATCATGGCGATGTAGTCCGGCGGCGCCGCGTCTGCCGCCGGATGCTTCCAGTGCGGCGTGCGGTCCTTGTCGATCAGTTGCGCGCGGATGCCCTCCACGAAGTCGCCCTGCTCGTGCGAGCGCCATGTGAAGCGATATTCGAGCGCCACGGCTTCGCGGACGGAGGAAAAGCTGCGCGCGCGCCGAACGATCTCGAGCGTGGCTGCAAGCGAAATGGGTGAGCCACGACGGATGGCCGCGAGCGCCTTCTGGGCCGCTTCGCCTTCTTCCGCTTCCAGACGTTCGAGAATGCCGCTGACGGTCCCGGCTGAAAACACACGCTCCAGCATCGGCATGAGGGCGGGCAAGGCGGCACCCTGCGCCTCGCGACCTGCCTTCTCAGCAAGCTCCGCATCGCCCGTTTCGACAAGCGCTGCCTTCAGGGCCGGCCATTCGCTCTCCGGCACATAAAGGTTGGCGAATCCGGCAAAGATCGCGTCGGCTGCATTCAGCCGCTCCCCCGTCAGGCCGACATATTCGCCGATCCGGCCCGGCGCTCTGGCCAGGATCAGCGAGCCGCCGACATCCGGGATGAGGCCGATGCCGCATTCGGGCATGGCGACCTTCGACGTGTCGCCGACAATCCGGTGGCGGCCATGGCAGCCGAGGCCAACCCCGCCGCCCATGATGAAGCCCTGCATGAAGGAAACGATGGGTTTCGGGTATTCGGCGATCTTGACGTTGAGGCGATATTCCTCGCGCCAGAAGTCGCGCGCCGGCTGCAACTCGCCGGCCTTGGCCTGATGGTAGATGCTGGCGATATCACCACCGGCGCAAAAGGCCTTCTCACCCTCGGCCTCCATGATGACAAGCGCCACGTTCGCATTGTCGCGCCAGGCATCAAGTGCTGCCTCCACGGCCAGACTCATCGGGTGGGAAAGTGCATTCAGCGCCTGCGGGCGTGTCAGCGTGATGATCCCCGCCCTGCCCTCCAATCTCGCGCTCACATCGGCCATCAGCGTCTTCCCCTCCTCCTGCCAGTCTCGTTCAATTCTTTGATTCAAATCGATGAATCCGCCGGAAAGAGGGCGCATGGGCGCAATCCTCCGCCGCCGCATCTCCTCCCGCGGCGCGACTATAGAAACAGCCGAGCGATCCCTGCAAGTCGCCTTTAGGATGATAAGTCCTGCTTAGGGCTTGCAATGACCGGCTTCGTCGCGGCACTGTGGGCGTAAAAGACAAGAAGGAAACACGCGTGTCCATCTCCCGCCCGGCATCAGCCGAACTTGCAGCTACGCCAGCCCGGCCCATCACCTTTCCCCTCGACACCCCACCCACGTCCGGCGAAATTATCGAAGTCGCGCCGGGCATTCTCTGGGCAAGGCTTGCGCTGCCCTTCCGGCTCAATCACGTCAATATCTTCCTGATCGAGGACGGTGACGGCTATGCCGCCGTCGATACCGGCATTGCCGATGAGCGCACCAAGGAGGCATGGCAGGCCCTGCTCGCCGGTCCTCTCAAGGGCAAGCGCCTGACCCGCCTGATCGTGACGCATCACCACCCGGACCATATCGGCCTCGCCGGCTGGCTCTGTTCGCAATTCGACATCCCGCTGCTGACCAGCCAGACCGGCTTTCTTGCCTGTAACAACATTTCCCTGAGTCCGAACGCGCTGGGCGCGGATGCCTTCCGCGCCTTCTACCGGGCGCATGGCATGGACCAGCAGACGGCTGAAATGGTCTCCACGCAGGGCAATTATTACCTGCGCATGGTCACGCCGCTGCCGCTCACCTTCTTCCGGCTGGTCGCGGGCGAGAAGCTGAAGATCGGCGCGCGCGTCTTCGATATCCTGTCCGGTGATGGCCATGCGCCGGAGCAGATCATGCTCTACGACGCCTCGGCGAAGCTGCTGCTTGCGGCCGACCAGGTTCTTGCCCGCATCACACCCAATGTCAGCGTCTGGGCCGTCGAGCCGGACGGCGATCCGCTCGGGCTTTACACCCGCAGCCTCCGGGCGATTGCCGCAAGCCTCCCCGAGGATACCTATGTGCTGCCCGGTCACGAACTCCCCTTCTACGGGCTCCATACGCGCATCGCGGAAATCCTGGCCCATCACGAGGAACGCTGCGAGCTGATCCTGTCGGCCGTGCGCGAGCGCGCGATGACGGTGGCCGATCTCGTGCCGGTCCTGTTTCCCCGTCAACTTGACCCGCACCAGATGAGCTTTGCCTTCTCCGAAACGCATGCCCATGTGAACCTCTTGATTCACCGTGAGAATCTTGTGCAGGAACAGGATGCGGACGGCATTTCGCGGCTGGTTCTGGCGAGGCGTTGACAGCTGTCAACTCGCAGCCGGAAACGTCCATTTGAAAAAGCGGGCGTGAGCGGGTAAGCAAGCGCAACCGCATTCGCAAAATAGCCGTCATCCAGGGAGCCCGCATATGCCGGACACGATTTTCGTTCTCAACGGTCCGAACCTCAATCTGCTCGGCAAGCGCCAGCCGCATATCTACGGCCATGAAACGCTGGCCGATGTCGAAGCCGACTGCCGGGCGCTTGCGGGCGAGCTCGGGTATGACATTCGCTTCCACCAGTCGAATGCCGAATACGAGATCATCAACTGGATCCATGAGGCCCGCGATAAGGCCGTGGGCATCGTCATCAACCCGGCTGCGTTCACCCATACTTCGGTCGCCATCCTGGACGCACTGAACACGTTCGAGGGCGCTGTGGTCGAGGTTCACATCTCCAACGTCCACAAGCGCGAGAGCTTCCGCCACCACTCCTACGTCTCGCTGCGCGCCGATGGCGTGATTGCCGGCTGCGGCACGCTCGGCTACCAGCTCGGGCTTCGCAGTGTGGTGGAAAAGGTCGCGGCAGCAAAAGAAAAGGCGGGCAAATAGCCCGCCTTTCGCCTCGTTGGTTAATCGACCTGATCAGGCCTTGAAGTTCCGGATCTCGTTGAGCCCCGACTCAAGCAGCGCAGCTGCCTGGTCTTCTGTCTTCGCTTCGACATAGCAGCGCATTTCGGGAGCGTTGCCGGAAGGCCGGAAGTGGATGATGCGGCCGTCCTTGAGCGTGACGCGCAGACCGTCGATGTCGCTGGTCTCGGCCGCCTCGCCGATCGGCGTGAGGAAGCGGGCCAGGTTCTCGGCAGAACCGCGCAGATAGGACATCAGTGCGGCGCTGCGCTCGGTCGCAAAATTCTCGAGCCTATCCGCCGCGGCGACCGGAAGTGCGAAATTCTTCGCAAGCGTCGACAGCGACACCTTCTCACCCGCAGCGCGCGCCAGAACGGCGAGAACGGGAAGGAAGCAATCGCGGGTGGGAAGTGCGGAGAAGTTCGATCCGTTCACCGTGAAATCGCTGCCCGTCAGCGTGCCGCCATTCGCCTCGAATCCGACGACGGCGGAGGCTCCGCCATTCCGCGCCTCATCCATGCCGGCAATCACGAAGGGCGAACCGACGCGCGTGCGCACGACGCGATAATCGCCGGCCGCCTCAATGCCCGAATTGGACGTCACCGGTGTGACGACCGTGTCTGCACCCAGGAAAAGCGCAGCGATAAGACCGAGCAGATCGCCACGCAGCGGGGTCCCGGTCTCGTCGGCCACCAACGGCCGGTCGCCGTCGCCGTCAGCCGAGACGATGGCGTCAAGCCCGTGCTCGCGCGCCCAGCCCTGCATGAGCCTGATCGATTCCGGAGAAACGGCCTCGGTATCGACGGGAATGAAGGTTTCCGAGCGGCCGAGCGGCACGACATCGGCGCCGTAATGCGACAACACGTCGACGAACATGTCGCGGGCGACCGTGGAATGCTGGTAGACGCCGATCTTGAGGCCCGTCAGCGCGCCCGCCTTCAGCAGTGCCTTGTTGCGCGCCGCGAACAAATCTGCCGCCTCCTCGCCGCGCTGCTCGCCTTTGCCGGGCAGAAACTTGAGGATCGAGCGATCAGCGCGAACGAAATCGGCCGCCGCGCCAATCGCCGTCTCGTCGGTCTTGCCGATCTCGCCATCCGGGCGATAAAACTTGATGCCGTTGCGATCAGCCGGGATATGCGAGCCGGTTACCATGAGCGAGGCTGCATTGAGCTTCAGCCCAAAATGGGCGAGCGCCGGCGTCGGGATCGCGCCGCAATCCACGGGGCGCAGACCCGCCTGAGCCAGCGCGCCCATGCAATTGGCGGCAATCTCGGGGCTGGAGTCGCGGAAGTCACGTGCCACGAGAAGAAGGTCGCCGGGCTTCGCCAGTCCGCTGTCGAACAGGTAGAGCGCAAAGGCCTTCGCATAGACGAAAGACGGCTCACCCTTCAGATCCGCAGAAAGACCACGAAGGCCGCTCGTTCCAAACTTCAGGCTCATGGAGTACCCCTTTTGCGATTAAGCTGCGCCGCTTTGTAACATCTGTTCATCAACGGTCAACGAAACCCGATGGTTCCGACGGCAGTTTTAGGCTTCAAAGCGAATCCTATTGCCATATGGCATCTAACTTCCTATTTTCCGGCAAAAAGGACGATCCCTCCCAAAGGACCCCTCATGGTATCCCTGCAGCCGCTTGAAACGCTTGCCCGCGAATACGTTGCCTCGCCCGTGACCGACGAGGAAGGCGAGGCCATGTTCCGCGCGGCGGTGGCCCTTTTCAAGAGCTGGTCGCTGACAGACGAGCAGTCCTCCATTCTGGTCGACATGCCGGTGCGCACCTATCGGCGCTGGAAGGCCGGCGAGATCGGCCGCCTTTCACGCGACGGCAAGGCGCGGCTCTCCAACCTCATGGGCATTCACAAGGCGCTGCGGATGATCTTTCGCGATCCCGAGCGCAGCTATGAATGGATTTCAAAGAGCAATACCGTCTTCGGCGGCAAGTCGGCGCTCGACATCATGCTGAACGGCGAGCTCACCGACATCATGCGCATCCGCCGCTTCCTCGATTCCGGGCGAGGCGGCTGGTGAAACTTCCCTCTGTTACCCGCGTCGATTGGCCGGAGGCGCGTCGCTTCATCCGCGTCGCGACGGCGAGCGTCAACCTCTTCGACGATATCGCAAGGCCGGACGACTGGACGCTGCTGGCCTCTGCCGAACGCAAGACCGACGCGCGGCTTTCGGAATCCGTCGGCAATATCGAACTGGTGGCGGAAGCGCATCGAGTCGAGGACGAGACGGGCGTTCTGATGGGGCCATTCACCCATGTGAGCTACGACCTGCCGAGCCGCTTTTCCACCGGTCGTTATGGCGTGCTCTATGCCGCCAACTCGCTTGAAGCTGCGCTGATGCAGACCATCCATCACCACGAGCGCTTTCTCAAGGCGACAGGCGAGGCGGCGGGCTGGGTCTCCTCCTGCCAGGAAATCGTGCTCTCCGTCAGCGCCGACCTGCACGACATCCGCGACCCGGAATTTGCCGCCTGGCTCCACAGCGAGAACTATGCGGGCGCGCAAGGGGTCGCCGAACCGCTGCACGCCTCCGGCGCCCATGGCATCGTCTATCCGAGCACCCGCTGGCCGGGCGGCGAATGCGTGGCGCTCTTCTATCCCGATCTGGCCTCCAATCCCGTCCACGGCCGGATCTACGATCTGCACTGGAACGGTGACGCGATCGACTATGTGCGCGAGCGCGATACGGACACTGTCTTCAAGATCGACCGGCCTTGAAACCGGCCTTGAATCGGTCGGGCTGTTGACAGCTGTCAACATCGTTGCTTCCCGGCCCGTTGCGCCTGCCGAAATCATGAGTCACAACAAAGGGAAAGAGCCGGCAATTAAAGCTTGACGCGACTCGGCTTTGGTCTCACTTTTACGCCAAGTTGGATATAATCCGCGCAGAAGCGTAACTGACGACCGGCGATGTAAGGAGCTTTCAGCTTCGTATCGCCTCCAGGAAGCGTCAATGACACTCGCGCGCAGCAAGGCAGATGACGCGTGACGAACACCGCGACCGCAAACAGACCATCGCTTCCGCCCGCCGATATCACCATCGCGGCGGATGCCTCGGCGCTTTCCGATCAGCTGAAGGCAATGCGCGAGCGGCTGTTTCCGCCGGCAGCGCAAAAGGTGCTGCGTGGCTTCACCTCCGGCGAGGCGGCCAAGATGATCGGCGTGTCGGACGGTTACCTCAGACAATTGTCTCTGGCAGGCGAGGGGCCGCAGCCCTCGACCGGGGTGGCCGGTCGCCGCTTCTACTCGCTCGCCGACATTCATGCGCTGCGCCAACATCTGGCCGAGCAGGCCCTTGCCAAGGGCAATGCGCAGAAGGCGCGCAGCTACCTGAAATGGCGCGACCCCGAACGGGGCGAGCATCTGCAGGTCATTTCCGTCACCAATTTCAAGGGCGGCTCGGGCAAGACGACCTCGGCCGTGCATCTGGCGCAATATCTCGCCATGAGCGGTCACCGCGTGCTGGCGATCGACCTCGACCCGCAGGCTTCGCTTTCAGCCCTCTTCGGCTACCAGCCGGAACTCGACCTCACCGGCAATGACACGCTGTACGGGGCCATCCGCTACGACGCGGAACGCCGTCCGCTGAAGGAAGTCATCCGCAAGACCTATTTCGCCGGGCTCGATCTTGTGCCGGGGAATCTCGAACTGCAGGAATTCGAGCATGTCACGCCGCAGGTGCTCGCCAATCGCAAAGCCGGCGGGCATTCGGAAGCCCTGTTCTTCGCCCGCGTACAGGAGGCACTGCAGACAGTCGCCGATGATTACGACGTCGTCGTGCTCGATTGCCCGCCGCAGCTCGGCTATCTGACGCTGTCGGCGCTCTGCGCCTCCACCTCGGTCATCGTCACCGTGCATCCGCAGATGCTGGACGTCGCCTCCATGAGCCAGTTCCTGTTCATGACCTCGGATCTGCTCTCGGTGGTGCGCGAGGCGGGTGGCTCGCTGAATTTCGATTTCCTGCGCTACCTGGTCACCCGCTACGAACCGAATGACGGGCCGCAAACGCAGATCGCCGGCTTCATGCGCTCGCTCTTCGGCGACCGGGTGCTGACGGCACCGATGGTGAAGTCGACGGCCATTTCCGATGCCGGCCTGACCAAGCAGACGCTCTACGAAGTCGGCCGCGAGAATTTCACCCGCGCGACTTACGACCGGGCGCTGGAAAGCCTGAATGCGGTGAATTCCGAAATCGAACAATTGATCCATGCGGCCTGGGGCCGCGCCTGACGAGTTGAACTGAAGTGAAGACCCCTATGAGCGGCAAGCGACGCGACGAACTGAAGGCCTTGTTCACCGGACGCCCCGGCGGGCCGGTTGCGCCTGAAACCAAGTCTGCCGAACCTGTGCAGGCGGCAGCGCCCGAGGCTGCGCCGCGTAACACCGAACCGCAGCGGGCCGCCTCCGGGGCCGTGCGCGCCATGGGGCTTTCGCTGGGCTCGCTGGCCCGCGAAGCGGAAGAGGCGCGCAATCTGCGCCAGGCCTTCGAGGAGGGGGAGCGGATCGTCGAACTCGATTGCGCGCTCGTCTCCTCCTCCTTCGTCGAGGATCGCTTTGCCCGTGGCGAGACGGATGGCGAATTTGCAGGGCTGGTCGAGAGCATTCGCGAGAGCGGCCAGCAGGTTCCGATCCTGGTGCGGCCGCATCCCGACAAGCCCGGCCATTTCCAGACCGCTTACGGCCACCGCCGGCTCGCTGCCGTGCGCAGTCTCGACCGCAAGGTCAAGGCGATCGTTCGCCCGCTGACGGATGACGAGCTGGTTCTGGCGCAGGGCAAGGAAAATGCCGAGCGCCGCGATCTCACCTTCATCGAGCGCGCCTTCTTCGCCCAGGCTCTCGTCCAGCGCGGCTTTGCCCGCAAGGTGGTGGAAGATGCGCTCGGCGTACAGAAGAGCGAGGTTTCGCGGCTTATTCAGGTGGCAGACAGCATTCCGCTTCACATCGCCCGCGATATCGGTCCGGCACCCAAGGTCGGTCGCGAACGCTGGATGGCACTGGGCGCGATCTTTGCCGGACGTCCGGCGGCGGAGGAAATCGCCAGCGACGAAGCCGGCTCGCAGCGTTTTCGTGCCGCCGAGACCAACCGTCGCTTTCAAATGCTGTTCGACCGCCTTTCGCGCAAGCAGAAGCCGAAGCCTGATCGGGGCGAACCGCTTTCCGGGCGCGATGGCAAGACTTTCGGAAAGGTCTTTGCGGGCGGCGGCAAACCTCGCATCGAGTTCACCGCGCCGGTACCCGACGCATTTCTGTCCACCGTCACGTCGCTGATCGAGGAGGCGTGGAACGCCCATCAGCAAGAGGCGAAGGCGGCCGGAAAATAAGGATCATGGCTGGGGAGGGTGCTTATTGAGCCAGATCCCGGCCCGTTGAAACAATCAACAGGAGCAAAGCGAGCAAGAAAAAAGGCCCCCGAAACGTCACCATCCCGGAAGCCCTCTTCTATCTAGCAGTTCAAGAGAATCACTTCCACCGGGCAAAGTCAAGAGTCTGCGCAAAGCTTTTTGCGCCGAAGCGATGAAATATGCCTGTTTTCAATGAGTTATGCGTAGGTCGATCGTGCATGAAAATTGCGCGGCGGCGGAGTATGCCCAAAAGAAAGTGTCGTTAAGGGCGCCATCTTGCCTCTTGAAGGAAGAGGGCGATGATGAATGAGGACATTGCAACGACGCCATTCGGCGGCGGACAGTTTGCTGCGCGCCAATATCTGAGGCGCAAGCAGGTTTCGGCAGAACAGGCGCACCGCAAAGCCGGGGGAGCCTCGGGGCAGGGCGCGGACAAGTGGTTGCTGCTACGTGCGCTGACGGAGGCACGATCCGCCTATGATCTCTCCGACCGTTCGATCGCGGTTCTGGAGGCGCTGCTCAGTTTCCACCCCGAACGGATACTCGACGGCGCAAAGCCGTTGATCGTCTTTCCGTCAAACCGACAATTGTCGCTGCGCACGCGCGGGATGTCGCCCGCCACGCTTCGCCGGCATTTGGCCGCGCTGGTGGAAGCCGGTCTGATCTTCCGTCGCGACAGTCCGAACGGCAAGCGCTATTGCCGGCGCGATGCTCAAGGCGCGCCAAGCGACATGTTCGGCTTCGACCTGGCACCGCTTGCCCTGGCTTATGACGCCATTCAGGCCCAGGCAGAGCGGCAGCGTGCCGAGGAGCTGCAACGGCAGGACCTGCGTGCCGAAATCACGCTGCATCTGCGCGACATCGCAAAGCTGCTTCAGACCGCGCTGAACGAAACGCCGGCAGGGGACTGGGATGCCTTTGCAGAACGTCATGAAGCGCTTTCCGGCCGGGTCTCCCGCCAAGCGACGATCCCTGCCCTCAACGTGCGTCGTCAGCAGCTTCTAAAGCTTCGTGCAGAGCTTGAGACTGCCTTTCTGGACGCCGTTACGGGCGATGCTGGAGAGCCGAAAATGAGCGCCTGTGAACTCCAGAATGAGCACCACATACAGAAAACTGAATCAGATCAGATTCTTGAATCGGCTGTGGAAGAAGGCGAAGATTGCTATCCGGCTAATAATCGCGACAACCGCCCAAACAGCGAGGCGATCGGCATTGAGCATACAGTCAGAGACAACGGTGAAAGCCTGTCTCTTCCCCGGATTCTGAAGGCATGTCCGCAGATTGCCGACTACAGCCGCAACGGGATCGCCAACTGGGCGGAGTTCATGGGCGCGGTCGCGCTCGTGCGCTCCATGCTTCGGATTTCGCCCGCCGCCTGGAGCAACGCCTGCGCGGTCATGGGCGAGAGGCAGGCGGCAGTTGCGGTCGCAGCCATGCTGGAACGGGCCGAGCACATCCGCGCACCGGGTGCCTATCTGAGAGCACTTGCCCGCAAGGCCGGAATAGGGCGCTGTGCCGGGCTTGCCATGATGCAGGCGCTGGAACGGCACGCGGAAGGGCAGGGTCGCAGGCACCTCGTTTGACAGCGGAAACGAAAATTGGCAGCTTGCCCCACGATCGGGCGGAGACACATGGCAAGACGAAGCGAAAGCAATTCGAGACTGGATGACGCGGCGCGTGCCGGCTGGCTCTACTATGTCGCTGGCCGAACCCAGGACGAAATCGCCGCCATCATGAGCATCTCGCGCCAGAGTGCACAGCGGCTTATATCGCTCTCCGTTGCGGAAAAGCTGATCAAGGTGCGTCTCGACCACCCCATTGCCGCCTGCATGGAACTCGCGCAGGCGCTGATGGATCGCTTCGGACTGAAACGGGTCGAGATCGTACCGACCGATCCCGGCGCTGACGGTTTGCCCGTTGGCGTCGCGGAGGCCGGGGCCGCGGAACTGGAACGCTGGCTCAAGCAGCCGGACCCGCAAATCATCGCCATGGGCACGGGGCGGACCCTGCGCGCGGTGATCGACCAGCTCCCGCCGATGGAATGCCCGCAACACAAGATCGTCTCGCTGACCGGCAATATCAGCCCCGACGGATCAGCCGCCTATTTCAACGTCATCTTCTCCATGGCGGATGCGGTGAAGGCGCCGCATTTCCCGATGCCGTTGCCGGTCATCGTGTCGTCGCGGGAGGAGCGCGACTTGATGCATCGCCAGCCGCTGATGGAGACGGCGATCGATCTTGCCAGACTCTCCGACGTGACCTTCATCGGCATCGGCGAAATGGCGCAGAAGGCGCCGCTGGTGCTGGACGGCTTCTTAAGGCCCGACGAGATGGAGGATATCCTGAAGGCAGGAGCCGCGGGGGAGATCTGCGGCTGGATTTTCGGCGCGGACGGGCATTTGCTCGATCATCCGGTCAACCAGAGGGTGGCGAGTTTGCCAATCCCGAGCCGGAAGTCGTCTACGGTGATCGGTCTGGCGCGTGGCGTGCGCAAGCACGCAGCCATCAAGGCGGCAGTGCTCGGTGGTCACATCAACGGGCTGATCACGGACGAGGAGGCGGCAAGGATGCTGCTGGAGGGGTGAGGGCGCTGTATCGTTCCGGGCGCGGTTTAGTTTGGAAGGCCGACCGGGAGATAAAGGGCCGCCGCCGCTTTTTGTGCGGCCGCCTGCAAGCGCTTGTCTCCGGTCCACAAGCGGACGCGCGCATCGATGAGAACAGATGCCAGCAAGTGCGCGTCGGTGTAGCCAATTCCCATGCTGAAAAGACCATGACGTTCGATCATCGTCATGATCTCGTAATGGGTGGCAACGGGCGTTTGACGCTGCCACGAGAGAAGCGCGATCACGCGCGCGCGGTCGCGAAGACTGCCGAGCGCAAGTTCGGCAATGACGGCCTCGTGGCAAAGCAGTAAGCCATCTTCGATAATCTGTTCGAGTTCCAGATTTCGCTCACGAAAATGATCGATCCAGATCGAACTGTCGACCAGTATCACGATGCGCTCGCTGTCCGGCGACGGGGTGCCGCCTCGGCGTCAGCCATGGTCCCGCCCAGAGCGATCAACCGTTTGCCGGTTTCAATGCGGACAAGAGCTTCAAGCGCCTGCCGAACAAGCGCCGCTGTCTCTTTCGTTCCGGTCAAAGCGCGCGCTTCTTCCAACAGGGAATCATCAAGGTTGATTGTTGAGCGCATAATATTATCTCCAATTGCTGCATCAAAAATAGCACCAAGTGGTGACAAATTCAATGCAGCCCGTTGCCGCATCCCGCGATGCCATCGCCGGTCAAGCCATAGGTGAGGCGGGAAATCATCGGACTTCGAACTGCCGCGCTGCTTCGTTCACAGCCGAAATTTTCCAAACTTGACAACCCCTTAGCTCCGTCTTGTGCGCTGCAGCGACGATTTGCCGTTGACAAAATCTCCCTTCAATCGATTATTTGCCCATGAGCATAGCATTTGCTCACTTTCGATTTTGGGAGGAAACTATGAGATTTCAAGCATGGCTGCTGGGCGCCGTATCCGCGCTCGCAATGGCCGGTGTCGCCAATGCCGAAACGACCCTGACGATCGCCACCGTCAACAATGGCGACATGGTCCGCATGCAGAAGCTGACCGACGACTTCACCAAGGCCAATCCGGACATCAAGCTGAACTGGGTGACGCTCGAAGAAAACGTCCTGCGCCAGAAGGTGACGACCGACATCGCCACCAAGGGCGGCCAGTACGACGTTCTGACCATCGGTACTTACGAAGTTCCGATCTGGGCGAAGAACGGCTGGCTCGTCGCGCTCGACAAGCTCGGTCCCGACTATGATGTCGACGATCTCCTGCCGGCGATCCGCAATGGCATCAGCGCCGATGGCAAGCTCTATGCCGCACCGTTCTATGGCGAAAGCTCGATGGTGATGTACCGCAAGGACCTGATGGAAAAGGCCGGGCTGAAAATGCCTGATGCGCCCACCTGGGACTTCATTGCGGACGCTGCCCGCAAGATGACCGACCGCAAGGACGGCATCAACGGCGTGTGCCTGCGTGGCAAGGCCGGCTGGGGCGAGAACATGGCCTTCCTGACGGCCATGTCCAACTCCTTCGGCGCGCGCTGGTTCGACGAGAAGTGGACCCCGCAGTTCGACCAGCCGGAATGGAAGAAGACGCTGGACTTCTACGTCAAGCTCATGAAGGACGCAGGTCCGGATGGCGCCTCGTCCAACGGCTTCAACGAAAACCTGGCGCTCTTCCAGCAGGGCAAGTGCGGCATGTGGATCGACGCAACGGTCGCTGCCTCCTTCGTCTCCGATCCGAAGGCTTCGAAGGTTGCCGACAAGGTCGGCTATGCGCTCGCCCCCGACAACGGTCTCGGCAAGCGCGCCAACTGGCTCTGGGCCTGGAACCTGGCCATTCCGGCCGGCTCCAAGAAGGTCGATGCGGCTGAGAAGTTCGTCTCCTGGGCAACCAGCAAGCATTACACCGAAATCGTTGCTGCCAAGGACGGCTGGGCGAACGTTCCTCCGGGCACGCGCAAGTCGCTCTATGCCAATGCCGACTATCAGAAGGCCGCACCCTTCGCCAAGATGACGCTGGACTCGATCAACGCCGCTGACCCGACCCATCCGACGGTCAAGCCGGTGCCTTATGTCGGCGTCCAGTTCGTCGCCATCCCTGAGTTCCAGGGCATCGGCACGGCGGTTGGCCAGCAGTTCTCGGCAGCCCTTGCCGGCAAGGAAACGGTCGATGCGGCGCTCAAGGCGGCTCAGTCATACACCGAGCGCGAAATGAAGAAGGCCGGCTATCCGAAATAAGCTTCCTCCTGAAGCGAAGGGCCGCCGCTCCTGAGGGGGCGGCGGTCCGGGCAGGGGGACGAATTGATGTCCGGCAGTAACGGCTTACCCCTCATCTGCCTGCCGGCATCTTCTCCCCAAGGGGAGAAGAGGATGAGCCGCAACGCTTCGGGCCTCCTCTCCCCTCGGGGAGAGGTCCGCCGAGCGATAGCGGAGGCGGGGTGAGGGGCCTTCACTCGAAAACCCTGCGAGTATCAAACAAACACAGGACGCCAAGACCGGCCGCTTGCGCCGGAACCTGACGCCATAACCCTGGAGAGGAATTCAGCCATGGCAACGATGCAGATGCGCACGACTGCGCGGGCGATGATGGCCCCGGCCGTCATCCTGCTGCTGGTCTGGATGGTGGTGCCGCTGGCCGCCACACTCTATTATTCCTTCCAGAACTACACGCTTCTGAACCCGGTTATCTCCTTTGCCGGTCTCGACAACTACTATTACTTCATCACCGATCCGGCCTTCGCATCGGCCGTGCTGAACACGATCTATCTCGTCGGCGGCGTGCTGCTGATCACGGTCATCGGCGGCCTGTTCCTCGCGCTCTTGATCGACCAGCCGATCTTCGGACAGGGGATCGTGCGCATTCTGGTGATCTCGCCCTTCTTCGTCATGCCGACGGTCGCGGCCCTCGTCTGGAAGAACATGCTGATGAACCCGATCTACGGGATCTTCGCCTGGCTCTTCTCGCTCGTCGGTCTGCCGCCGGTCGATTTCCTGGCCCAGATCCCGCTGCTCTCGATCATCCTCATCGTCGCATGGCAATGGCTGCCCTTCGCGACGCTGATCCTTCTCACCGCCCTGCAATCGCTCGATGGCGAGCAGATGGAAGCGGCGGAAATGGATGGCGCCGGCGTCGTTAGCCGCTTCATCTATCTCGTACTGCCGCACCTCTCGCGGGCGATCACGGTGGTAATCCTGATCGAGACGATCTTCCTCTTGGGCGTCTTTGCCGAAATCCTCGTCACCACCAATGGCGGACCGGGCACGGCGAGCACGAACCTGCCCTTCCTCGTCTACACGCAGGCGCTCTTGAACTTCGATGTCGGCAGCGCATCCGCCGGCGGGATCATTGCGGTGGTCGTCGCCAATATCGTCGCATTCTTCCTGATGCGCATCATCGGCAAGAACCTGGAGGCTTGAACCATGGCACGATCGGTTTCCACCTCGCGGCGCGTCACTTTCACCGTCATTGCCTGGGTGATTGCGCTCATCCTCTTCTTCCCGATCCTCTGGACGATCATCACCAGCTTCAAGTCGGAAGGCGACGCCATTGCCTTTCCGCCGGTCTTCCTGAACTTCCACTGGACGCTGGATAGCTATCGCGAAGTGCAGGAGCGCTCGGATTATCTGCTGCATGTCTGGAATTCGGCCGCGATCTCCTTCGGCTCGACGCTGATCGCGCTGCTGATCTCCATCCCTGCCGCCTGGGCCATGGCCTTCAATCCCGGCAAGCGGACGAAGGACATCCTCATGTGGATGCTCTCGACCAAGATGATGCCGGCGGTGGCCGTCCTCGTGCCCTTCTATCTCGCCTTCAAGAATCTCGGACTTCTCGACACCAAGCTCGGCCTCATCATCATTCTGACCATGATGAACCTGCCGATCATCGTCTGGATGCTCTACAGCTACTTCAAGGAAATTCCCGGCGAAATCCTCGAAGCCGCCCGCATGGACGGGGCGACGCTTGGCAAGGAGATCGTCTATGTGCTGGCGCCGATGGCCGTTCCCGGCATCGCCTCGACCGTGCTTCTCAACATCATCCTCTCGTGGAACGAAGCCTTCTGGACGCTGAACCTTTCGGCCTCGCAGGCGGCACCGCTTTCCACCTTTATTGCATCCTATTCCAGTCCCGAAGGGCTCTTCTGGGCAAAGCTTTCCGCAGCCTCCACGCTCGCCATAGCACCGATCCTGGTGATGGGCTGGTTCTCGCAGAAGCAGCTCGTGCGTGGCCTCACCTTCGGCGCAGTCAAATAAGGAGACCGACATGGGCAGCATTCGATTGAACAAGGTTTCCAAGATTTTCGGCGAGATGAAGGTCATCCCGTCCATCGATCTGGAAATCGAAAACGGCGAATTCGTCGTCTTCGTCGGCCCGTCCGGCTGCGGCAAGTCCACGCTGCTTCGCCTGATCGCCGGGCTGGAGGATACCTCGGGTGGCAGGATCGAGATCGACGGGAAGGATGTCACCTCGGAAGCACCCGCCAAGCGCGGGCTCGCCATGGTGTTCCAGTCCTATGCGCTTTATCCGCATATGACGGTGCGCAAGAACATCGCCTTTCCGCTGAAGATGGCGGGCGAGGAACAGGCGGTGATCGACCGCAAGGTGGCCGAGGCCGCCAAGGTCCTGAACCTCACAGACTATCTCGAGCGCAAGCCCGGCCAGCTTTCCGGCGGCCAGCGCCAGCGCGTCGCCATCGGCCGCGCCATCGTGCGCCAGCCGACCGCCTTCCTCTTCGACGAGCCGCTGTCCAACCTCGACGCGGCGCTGCGCGTGACCATGCGGCTCGAAATCTCCGAACTGCACCAGCAGCTCGGCACGACCATGATCTATGTGACGCATGACCAGGTGGAAGCCATGACCATGGCCGACAAGATCGTGGTGCTCAATCGCGGCAATGTCGAGCAGGTCGGCTCGCCGCTGGAGCTCTACAGCCGCCCGCGCAACCTCTTCGTCGCCGGCTTCATCGGTTCGCCGAAAATGAACCTCATCGAGGGTGCGGAAGCGGCCAAGCTGGGCGCCAAGACCATCGGCATCCGCCCGGAACACATCGCCGTCTCGACGACCGATGGCGCGTGGAAAGGCACGGTGGGCGTTGCCGAACATCTCGGCTCCGACACGTTCTGCCATGTGCACACCGAGACCGCCGGCACGCTGACGCTGCGCACGGCGGGCGACGCGATGCTGAAACATGGCGACACGATCTATCTCACGCCGGACGACCGGCGCATCCACAAGTTCAACAATGAGGGACTGGCCGTATGAGCGGACGTCTGCAAGGAAAATCGGCGCTCATCACGGGCTCCGCGCGCGGCATCGGCCGGGCTTTCGCCGAGGCCTATATCCGCGAGGGCGCGACGGTGGCGATTGCCGATATCAATATCGAGCGCGCCGAAGAGACCGCGCGGGAGCTTGGCCCCCAGGCCTATGCGGTGAAAATGGACGTGACGGATCAGGCCTCCATCGACGCGGCAATCGCCGCCGTCGACGCGCGGACCGGAGGCATCGATATCCTGATCAACAATGCGGCGCTGTTCGATCTCGCGCCCATCGTCGAGATCAGCCGCAAGAGCTTCGACACGCTGTTCTCGATCAACGTGGCCGGCACGCTCTTCACCTTGCAGGCGGCGGCGAAGTCGATGATCGCACGCGGCAAGGGCGGCAAGATCATCAACATGGCGAGCCAGGCCGGGCGGCGCGGCGAGGCGCTGGTCGCGGTCTACTGCGCCACCAAGGCCGCCGTCATTTCGCTGACGCAGTCGGCGGGGCTCGATCTCATCAAGCACGGCATCAACGTGAATGCCATTGCGCCGGGCGTCGTCGATGGCGAGCACTGGGATGGCGTGGACGCGCTCTTTGCCAAATACGAGAACCGTCCGCTCGGCGAAAAGAAGAAACTGGTCGGAAAAGAAGTGCCATTTGGCCGTATGGGAACTGCAAATGACCTTGTGGGTATGGCGATCTTCCTCGCGAGCCCCGAAGCCGAGTACATCGTCGCCCAGACATACAATGTCGACGGCGGCAACTGGATGAGCTGAACTGACCCTTGATACCCGCCAAGCCGGGGAGATGACGATGACCAAACTATCCTTAGCCAACCTGCCGAAACTAACCGACAAGGCATCCGTGCCGAACTACCGGCGCGAGGATCTGACTGCCGGCATCCTGCATTTCGGTGTCGGCAATTTCCATCGCGCCCATCTGGCGGTCTATCTGCATGACCTCTTCAATCAGGGCAAGAACCTCGATTTCGCCATCATCGGCGCCGGCGTCATGGCCTCCGACGGCAAGATGAAGGAGGTCCTGAAGGCGCAGGATTATCTGACGACGGTGGTCGAGCAGGATATCTCCAAATCCGCCGCGACCATCACCGGCCCGATGATCGACTTCCTCGCCGCCCCCGATTTCGACGCGATCATCGACAAGCTCGCCGATCCGGTGATCCGCATCGTCTCGATGACCATCACCGAAGGCGGCTATTTCATCGATCCGGCCACCGGCAAGTTCGATCCGAAGCATCCGGCCATTGCCGCCGATGGGGCCAATCCCGATCACCCGAAGACGGTTTTCGGCCTTATCATCGCGGGTCTCAAGAAGCGCCGCGCGGCGGGCCATCCGCCCTTCACCGTCATGTCCTGCGACAACATTCCGGGCAATGGCGAGGTGACGGAGGCGGCCGTCGCGGGGCTTGCCGCGCTCTCCGATCCGGATTTCGCGCACTGGATAGAGAAGAACGTTGCCTTCCCCAACTCCATGGTGGACCGCATCACGCCCGCCACCGGCAAGCGCGAGATCGATATCGCCCGCCAGACCTATGGCATCGAGGATGGCTGGCCGGTCTTTTGCGAGGAGTTCAAGCAATGGGTGCTGGAGGACAAGTTCCCGCTCGGCCGCCCGGCGTTTGAAGACGCAGGCGCCGAGTTCGTGCCCGATGTCGCGCCCTACGAGCTGATGAAGCTGCGCATCCTCAATGGCGGCCATGCCGCGATTGCTTATCCGGCTTCGCTCATGGATATCCACTTCGTCCACGAGGCGATGGAGAACCCGCTGATCAAGGCGTTTCTGGCGAAGCTCGAGCATAACGAGATCATCCCCGTCGTCCCGCCCGTGCCGAACACCAACCTCGCCGACTATTTCGACCTGATCGACCGCCGCTTCTCCAACCCGAAGATCGGCGACACGATCCCGCGGCTCGCGCAGGACGGCTCTAACCGCCAGCCGAAATTCATCCTGCCGGCCACCGCCGCAAGATTGGCGAAGGGGCAGGACGTCACCGGCCTGTCGCTGGTCTCCGCGCTGTGGTGCAAATATTTCGAGGGCGTGTCGGATAGCGGCAAGCCGATCGTCTTCAACGACGAGAGCGCCGAGCGGCTGCAAAAGGCGGCTCTGGCTTCGCGCGAAGATCCCAAGGCGTTTCTGGCCCTGGGCGACATCTTCGTTGATGTCGGGATGAACCCGCGCTTTGTCGAAAGCTTCTCCAAGGCGCTGGCCAGCCTGCGCTCCAAGGGCACAGCGGCGACGCTTTCGGACTATATCGACGGCAAGCTTTGAGGGCTTGAAGCGATGCGCGGCGAGGGCGACCTGCTGGTGATCTTCGATTGCGATGGCGTGCTGGTCGACAGCGAGCCGATCGCGCTTTCAGTCCTCGGCGAAATGCTGGAGGGCCAGCAGGTAAAGCTCTCCGATCAGGAGATCGCCGACCGCTTTCTGGGCCGCAGCCTCGGCGCGGTCGCGGAGACTGTGCGGCAGGACTTCGGCGTGCGTCTGCCGGAGGATTTTCCCGCCATGATCCGCCGCAGGCTCTTTGCGCGCTACGAGCGTGAACTGCAGGCCATGCCCGGTATTCAAATGGCATTGGAGGGCTTGGCGACGCGCGGGGTCGCCACCTGCGTAGCCTCTTCCAGCCTGCCGGAACGGATCGAAAAGAGCCTTGCCGTTACCGGCCTTTCCCACGCCTTTGGCTCGCGCATTTTTAGCGCCAGCATGGTGAAGGCGGGAAAACCTGCACCTGATCTTTTCCTCTACGCCGCCCGGCAATGCGGTTTTTCGCCGGAAAATTGCATCGTTGTCGAGGACAGCCCGGCCGGCATAGAGGCCGCGCGCGCAGCGGGCATGCGTGTGATCGCTTTCGGCGGTGGTGGGCACGCGCAGTCGCCCGCTTTCCGGCAGAAGATTGCCAGTCTGAAGCCCGATGCATGGTTTGACGCCATGGCCGAATTGCTGCAGTTTGTCGACGAGTTGAGGAGTTCGGAAGACAGCCTTCATGGGTGAGTTTATCGTTGCGGTGGACGTGGGGACCGCCAGTGTGCGGGCGGGGGTCTTCACGGCAGACGGCCGGCAATTGGCGCGCGCCGTTTCGCCCACGCGGGTGTTGCAACCGCAAGCCGGACATTACGAACAGGTCAGCAACGAAATCTGGCAGGCTGTGATCGACAGCGTCCGCGACGCCGTGCGCGAGGCGCAGATCGACCCTGCCGATGTTGCCGCCATCGGCTTTGACGCCACCTGCTCGCTGGTCGTGCGGGACGGCGAAGGCAATCCTCTGCCCGTCTCCGCAGCCGGTGCCGCGCACGCCGACACCATGCTCTGGATGGACCACCGCGCCAATGCGGAAGCAGAGGAATGCTCGATCGGCGATCCGCTTGTCACCCGCTTCGGCGGCAAGCTTTCACCCGAAATGCAGCTGCCGAAGCTTCTCTGGCTCAAGCGCCACCTGCCGGAGACCTGGGCGCGCATGGGCCTCGCCTTCGATCTTTGCGATTATCTCACCTGGCGTGCAACGGGTGGCGTCACGGATGCCAACGGCAGCAACAGCCGCTCGCACTCCTCCCTTTCCTCGAAATGGGGTTATGAGCCGGCCGCACCCGGCGCGCGACCCGACGATTTCTATGCCCGGATCGGTCTTGCCGATCTCGCCGCAAAGGCCTGCCTGCCTGCGCAGTCGCGCGCGCCTTTCGAACCGGCCGGGCGGCTGAGCCATACCGCGCGGCAGGAACTCGGACTTGGCCCCGATTGCGTCGTCGCCTCCGGGCTCATCGACGGTTACGCCGGTGCCATTGGCGTCTTCTGCGGTGCCGATCTTAGAACGCTTGAGCGCAAGGCGGCTCTGGTCGCGGGCACTTCGACCTGCGTGGTCACCTTCACCGGGCAGGAATTTAACCATCCGGGATGCTGGGGCGGATTTCGAGACGCCGGCCTGCCGGGGCTCTGGCTCATGGAGGCGGGGCAGTCGGCCTCCGGCGCGCTGCTCGATCACATCATCCGCACGCATCCTCAAGGCGGGGCGCCGACACGCGAGAAGCATCTGCAGCTGCTCGACCACATCGCTGCCCGCGTGGGAGAGGTCGGCGTCGGGTACGGCTTGCCACTTGCTATCCTGCCAGATTTTCACGGCTCGCGTTCGCCGGTGCCGGATCCCACCCAGACCGGGCTGATCGCCGGGCTGACGCTGGACGAAAGTTTCGACGGACTGGCGCAGCTCTACTGGCGCGCCTGCATCGCGCTGGCCTGCAATATCCGGCAGATCATCGAACATCTGCCGCAGGGTAGCCAGATCGAGAGCCTGTTCATGACCGGCGGCTTTGCCGGCCATCCGCTGATCCCGCAGCTCTATGCCGACGTGACAGGTCGTGCGATCCGCCTGCATGAGGGGCGCGATGCGGTTCTGCTCGGAACGGCGGTGAACGCCGGGCTGGCGGCGGGGCTTTATCCCGATATCGCCAATGCCTCCGCCCGCATGACGCCGGCGACGAAGGCTGTCACGCCGCGGCTCGATGCGGCCAAGATGCACGAGCGGGATTACGCGGTCTTCCTCACCCTGCAGCGCCAGCGCGCCGAGCTTGCCGAACTCCTGCGTCAGCCGGGTTGAAAGCCTCGCGCAAGTCCTTGGCGGCATTGTCGGTACTGAGACATGCACGCCTGCCCCGTGTGTACCCCAAGGACCCGCATCGATGACCACTTCCACAGCCCGGACCGTGAAGGAAGACGCACGTGCGCTTTACAACCGCGGCCTGAAGGAAAAGGCGGAAGGCAATCTGGAACGGGCCATCGAATTCTTCGACGCAGCCCTTGCGGCGCAACCTGAATTTCCCGAAGCGCTGTGCTCCGGCGGCTATATCCTGCAAACGACGGGACATTTCGACGGGGCGCTTGCCTTCTATGGCCGCGCCATCGAACTCGATCCGGACTATTTCGACGCGCTCTTCAATCGCGGCTGCCTGTATTTCGCCCTCAGCCGCCTCGATACGGCGGTGGCCGACTTCGCCCGTGCCGTCGAGCTGCAACCGGCTGATGCCGGTGCGCGATCCAATCTGGGTGCCGCGCTCTACCAGAGCGGCAGGCTTGCCGAGTCCGTCGACACCCTGCAAACGGCGCTGGCGCTGGACCCGGCGCTGGTCGAGGCGGAGCTGAACCTCGGCAGCGCATTGCGCCGGCTCGGCCGCGAGGACGAGGCGCATGAGGCCTTCATGCGCGCGGCACTGCTCAAGCCCGATTGCGCCGAGGCCTATTGCGGGCTTGGCATTGTCGCGCGCAGCAAGGGCGATTTTCAGCAGGCCATGGACTACTATGACTGCGCGCTTGCCTTCGACCCGAAGCTTGAGGAAGCGCTGAGCAGTAAGGGCACGCTGCAGCTTCTGCTCGGGAATTTCCAGGACGGCTGGGAGGGCTACGAAAGCCGCTGGATCGACGGGCAGCGCCCTGTTCCCGTGTCCGATGCACGGTTTGACATCGCGCACCCGGAGACCATCGCGGGCAAAAGCGTGCTGGTCGTCAATGACCACGGGCTGGGCGATACGATCCAGTTTTTTCGCTATGTAAAGCTGCTGACGGACCATGGCGCGCAGGTCACCTTTGCCGGACCCGCCAAGATGCAGCGGCTGCTGGCGACTTCGGGCGCGAAAGTCGACTGGCGCGACACGAATGACTTCACCGGCAGCTTCGATGCCACGGTGGCGATCAGTTCGCTGCCGCGCGCCTTTGCGACCGTCGAGAAGACAATCCCGGCTGACATGCCTTATCTGGCCGCGGATGCGGAGAAGACCCAGTTCTGGCGTACCCGGATGCCGGTCAGGGGCTTCAAGGTGGGCCTCTGCTGGCGCGGCAGCCAGGACTTCCGCGTCGATCCGCGCCGCTCCATCCCGACCTCGGCACTGGCGCCGCTCGCGGGCCTGTCGGGTGTTGAACTCTATGCCCTGCACATGGATGTGGGCGCGGACGAACTTCCCGAGCCAGTCGCCAGGCGTGTCCATGTCTTCACCGACGGCTTCGATCGCGGACCGGACGCCTTTGTCGATACAGCCGCCGTGATGGCCAATCTCGATCTCGTCGTCACCTGCGACACCTCTATTGCGCATCTGGCCGGCGCGCTCGGCCGCCCGGTCTGGGTCACGCTCCGTCATATTGCGGAGTGGAGATGGATGTTGGAGCGGGAAGATACGCCCTGGTATCCGACCATGCGGCTCCTGCGGGCTGCGGCGGGCGACGACTGGTTTGAACTTTATAACCGTATTGCCAAAGATATTGCTGTGCTTGCACAAGAAAAGGACAAAGACTGATGATCGAAGTGCCGATCTCCTGGGGTGAACTCGTCGACAAGATCACCATTCTCGAAATCAAGGCCGAGCGGATGGACGATCCGAAGAAGCTCGCCAATGTGACGCGCGAACTCTGGCTGCTCAACCGCAAGCTCTCTCCGGTGGCCACGCAGGTGCTGCGGCTCAAGTTGCGCCTCAAGGAGGTCAACACCCGCCTCTGGGATATCGAGGACGAGATCCGAGATTGCGAGCGCGAACAGAATTTCGGCCCCCGCTTCATCGAGCTGGCCCGCGCCGTCTACGTGACCAACGACCAGCGCGCCGATGTGAAGCGCGAGATCAATTTCGCGCTGTCGTCTGAACTCGTCGAAGAAAAGTCCTATCGGCCTTATGCGTGACTAAGTCTCGGGACTTCGCGGGGATTAGCGGCCGGGAGCATCCCTATGCCGTCATCCTCGGGCTTGTCCCGAGGATCTGCTACGCCGAATTCCTGCCGCGCCGTCGATTGCCCGGCCTCGTCAGTAGATCCTCTGGACAAGCCAGAGGATGACGCCCGTAAGGGCGTATCGTCTTTAGAAGTGACGTTGAAGCAGCTGGGGTGCTTTCCCACGACGTCCAAAAGACCCAGAGCACAAAATTACCCACAAAAGCACAAGCCTTCTCTTTTCATCCCCGCGCGCCCGGCGATATTCAAGCTTTCATAGATGGTTGGGCGCACAAAGGCGCAGCCCCATCAAACAAGCATAATATGGCCTCGGCGATGACACGGGGCGGTGGCGAGGAGCGCGAGACACGATGAACCGGAACCCGAGAATTGCCTTTATCGGCGCAGGCTCCACAGTCTTCATGAAGAACATCATCGGCGACATCCTGCAGCGCCCGGCGCTCTCGGGCGCGACGATCGCGCTGATGGACATCAATCCGGAGCGGCTGGCCGAAAGCGAAATCGTTGCCTCCAAGCTTGTTGCCACGCTCGGCGTTCCGGCTGGGATCGAGACGCATTCGGACCAGCGCCCCGCGCTCGACAAGGCCGACTTCGTCGTCGTCGCCTTCCAGATCGGCGGCTATGAGCCCTGCACCGTCACCGACTTTGAAGTGCCGAAGAAATATGGCCTGCGCCAGACCATTGCCGACACGCTCGGCATTGGCGGCATCATGCGCGGGCTGCGCACCGTGCCGCATCTGTGGAAGATCTGCGAGGACATGCTTGCCGTCTGCCCCAATGCGATCATGCTGCAATATGTGAACCCGATGGCGATCAACACCTGGGCGATTGCGGAGAAATATCCAACGATCAAGCAGGTCGGTCTCTGCCATTCGGTTCAGGGCACGGCCTACGAACTGGCGCGCGATCTGGAGATCCCGGTGGAGGAAATCCGCTACCGTGCCGCCGGCATCAACCACATGGCTTTCTATCTGAACTTCGAGCATCGCCAGGCCGACGGCTCCTACAGGAACCTCTATCCGGACCTCCTGAAGGGCTATCGCGAAGGCCGCTTCCCCAAGCCCAGCCACTGGAACCCGCGCTGCCCCAACAAGGTGCGCTACGAAATGCTGACGCGTCTCGGCTATTTCGTCACCGAAAGCTCGGAACATTTCGCCGAATACACGCCCTATTTCATCAAGGAAGGCCGCGAGGACCTGATCGAGAAATACGGCATTCCGCTGGACGAGTATCCCAAGCGCTGCGTCGAGCAGATCGAGCGCTGGAAATCGGAAGCCGCCGCTTACAAGGCTGCCGACAAGATCGAGGTCAAGGCGAGCCACGAATATGCCTCGTCCATCGTCAACTCGGTCTGGACCGGTGAACCTTCGGTCATCTATGGCAACGTCCGCAACAATGGCTGCATCACCTCGCTGCCGGCAAACTGCGCTGCCGAGGTGCCCTGCCTTGTCGACAATAACGGCATCCAGCCGACCTTCATCGGCGCGCTGCCGCCGCAGCTCACCGCGCTCATCCGCACCAACATCAACGTGCAGGAACTGACCGTTCAGGCGCTGATGACGGAAAATCGCGAGCACATCTATCACGCCGCCATGATGGACCCGCATACCGCCGCCGAACTCGATCTCGACCAGATCTGGGCGATGACCAACGACCTGCTTGCCGCCCATGGCGACTGGCTGCCGGAATGGGCTCGGGTGAAGTAACGCTCAGACCTTCTCGCCCCGATCCAGCCGCGCCAGAAACGCTTCGGCACTGGTGCGGTAGACCGCCTTCTGCCCCTCGTCCATCCGCCGCCATGTGGCATAGGGCTGGGCAAGGCGGCGGTTGCGGGAAAGCTTGTCGGCGTGGCGGTCGAGGAAGTGCCAGTAGAGCGCATTGAGCGGACAGGCCTTGTCGCCCGTCTTCTGCTTCACATCATAGCGGCAGCCGGTGCAGTAATCCGACATGCGCGAGACATAGGCACCACTGGCGGCATAGGGCTTCGAGGCCAGGAAGCCGCCATCGGCGTATTGGCTCATGCCGACGACGTTCGGGAGTTCCACCCATTCGAACGCATCGGCATAGACTTCCAGATACCAGATATGCAGCGCGTAAGGGTCGAGTCCGGCGAGCAGCGCGAAATTGCCGGTGATCATCAGCCGCTGGATGTGATGCGCATAGGCATTTTCGATGGTCTCGCCGATGACGGTCGCAAGGCAGCGCATGTCCGTCTTTCCGGTCCAGAAGAAATCGGGCAGGGGGCGTTTCGCGTCGAAGAAATTCTTCTTCTCGTAGCCGGGACCCGCCAGCCAGTAGATGCCGCGGACATATTCGCGCCAGCCGATGATCTGGCGGATGAAACCCTCGACGGCCTCGATGGGAGCAGCACCTTCCATATAGGCGCGCTCGGCGGCGCGGCAGATTTCCAGCGGATCGAGAAGGCCGATATTGATGTAGAAGGAGAGCAGCGCGTGGTTGAGGAACGGATCGTCCGCCAGCATCGCATCCTGCGTCTCGCCGAAGGAGGGCAGGAAGTCGGCGATGAATGTGTCAGCGATAGCTTCCGCATGCTTTCGGGTCACCGCGAAGGAGAAGCCTTCGGTTGAGCCCATGTGATCGGGAAAGCGTGCTTCCACGAGCGCCGCGACCTCTTCCGTGATCGTGTCCGGCTTGATGCTTTTGCGCTCTTTCCGGAACAGCGTGGCGCTGGCAGGCTTGCGGTTCTCCGCATCGAAATTCCAGCGTCCGCCGACGGGCTTATCGCCCTCCATCAAGAGCCCTGTCTTGCGGCGCATGTCGCGGTAGAAATATTCCATCGTCAGCTCGCGCCGACCTTCGGCCCAGCGCTGGAACTCTTGGTGCGAGGCCAGAAAACGATCATCCTCGCGGATTTCCACGGGGATGCCGATCTGCGTTTCCCAGCCCTTCATCGCCTCGACCACCCGGCGTTCGGCGGCTTCCGTCACGACGATCCGCTCCGGCTTCAGCGCTTTCGCGGCGCGTGCGAGTTCGTCTCCGAAAGAACCGGTATTGTCCGCGTCATCCAGCCTGACATAGCGGACCTTGAAGCCCTTCTCCGTCAATTCCTCGGCGAAGTGCCGCATGGCGGAGAGGATCAGAACCAGCTTCTTCTTGTGATGCCGGACATAGGTGGTCTCTTCGGCGACCTCCACCATGAGCACGGTGTCGCGCGCCGGATCGGCCTCCTTGAGGCTCGAAATGCCGGGCGTCAGCTGGTCGCCGAGAATGAAAATGAGGTTGCGGGTCTGCTGCATGGGCTCCGGCTTTGCCTTGGGTCACATGCAGCAGATACGAAATCGAGTCCGGCGCGGATCGGCTGATGATCACCGCGCCAGCCAGCCACCATCCACGTTGAGCACCGCGCCGGTGATGTAATTGGCGGCCGGCGAGGCGAGGAAGACGGCGGTGCCGGCGATGTCGGAGGCTTCGCCCCAGCGGCCGGCCGGGATGCGCTCGAGGATCTGGCGCGAGCGGTCTGGATCGGCGCGCAATGCGGTCGTATTGTCGGTCGCGATATAGCCGGGCGCGATGGCGTTTGCGGTGACGCCATGCGGGGCCAGTTCGTTGGCGAGCGCCTTGGTGAGGCCAGCTGCAGCGTGCTTGGATGCTGTGTAGCCGGGAACGCGGATGCCGCCCTGGAAGGAGAGGAGCGAGGCAATGTTGATGATGCGGCCGTGCTTGCGGTCCTGCATCCGGCGGGAGGCGGCCTGCGACAGGAACCAGACGGAATCGAGATTGGTGGAGAGCACGGCGCGCCAGTCTTCCTCGCTATGCACGGGCAGATCGGCGCGGCGGATGATACCGGCATTGTTGACGAGAATGTCGATGCCGCCGAATTCGGCTTCGAGCTTTTCGATCAGGGCTTCCGCTCCGGCCGCATCGAGCGCGCCGAGATCGGCATGAACGTCCTTCGCCTTGCGGCCATGGGCGGCAATCGCGGCGGCGGTTTCATCGCCCGGGCGGGAATGGGTGGTGAAGGCGACATCGGCCCCGGCGGCGGCGAGCGCTACGGCAATCGCCTGCCCGATGCCGGCCGCGCCGCCCGTTACCAGAGCCCGCTTGCCATCAAGGGAAAAAGCCTGTGTCCAATCGAATGTCGCCGTCATCGTGTCCTCCCGCATGTGACTGTCTTTGGAGCGAAGTCATGAAGGCATGATGCCGGGTGCGCAAGTCTGAAAATAATTTGCGTTCGGTTGGTGTTATGCGGGTGCAGGATTGGCCGCCCGCGGTCGCGGTAGCCCCCTCATCTGCCTGCCGGCATCTTCTCCCCAAGGGGAGAAGCGGGCTAGTCGCGCCCTTGGCGTTCCCCATCGAAGTTGAGGGAGCCGGTCACTCCGGCGTGTCAGTCGTCAAGGAGCCGCAGCCTATCCGTTCCTCCTCTCCCCTTGGGGAGAGGGTCGCCGAGCGAAGCGGAGGCGGGGTGAGGGGGCTCACGGCACGACGGAAAATCATCCTGCCTGATCCCGCCTTACCTGATCCGCTGATCATCCGCCCCAAAGAACAACACACTCGCCGCATCAAACTCCGCGCGCACCGTCTCGCCATCCTTCATCGGCCGGATACCGCCATATTTCACCGTCACGAGGGTCTCGCCGCTGCGGGCGTGGACCAGCGTTTCGGAGCCGAGATGCTCGACCATTTCGATATCCAGCAGGAGGCTTGAATCCCCGCCATCCTTGAAGATCTCCGGGCGCAGACCCGCCACGAGCTTCGTGCCCTCGGCAAGCCTGGTTGCCAGATGCCCGGCCGGCAGGACAATCCCGGAGGCGTCGAGGCGGATTGAGGGCTGGCCGTTGGTCGTCACCGCCGTTGCAGGCAGGAAGTTCATCTTCGGCGAGCCGATGAAGCCGGCGACGAAGCGGTTATCCGGGTCTGAATAAAGCTGGAGCGGCGAGCCGACCTGCTCGATGCGCCCGTCGCGAAGCACGACGATCTTGTCGGCCAGCGTCATCGCCTCGACCTGGTCGTGCGTGACATAGACGACGGTCGCGCCGAGCTTCTTGTGCAGCTTGGCGATTTCGACCCGCATGTGAACGCGCAGTTCCGCATCGAGGTTCGACAGCGGTTCGTCGAAGAGGAAGACCTTGGGGTGGCGCACGATGGCGCGGCCGATGGCGACGCGCTGGCGTTGACCACCGGACAGCGCCTTCGGCTTGCGGTCCAGCAGCTTTTCAAGCTCGAGGATGCGCGCCGCATCCATCACCTGCTTCTCGATTTCCGCTTTCGGCACACCGGCGAAACGCAGCGCGAAGCCCATGTTCTGCCGCACCGTCAGATGCGGATAGAGCGCATAGGACTGGAAGACCATGGCGATGCCGCGCTTCGACGGGTCCGTCTCGTTCATCCGCTCGCCGCTGATTTCGAGGTCGCCGGAGGAGATGTCCTCCAGACCGGCGATCATGCGGAGCAACGTGGACTTGCCACAGCCGGACGGGCCGACGAAGACGGTGAACTCGCCCTTTTCGATCTCCAGATCGACGCCCTTGATCACCTCCAGCGCGCCGAAGGTCTTGCGGACGGATTTCAGTGACAGCTCGCTCATCGCCATGTTGCGTCCCCCTTAGATGGCCGTCATTGACAGGGTCTGCGTCGCAAAGCGCGGCGAAGAAACCTTCACGCTGACGGCACCGGTGTTCCCGGTCGATTCAATCCAGAAGCCCGTCGTTCCGCCCGTGAGAATGATGGTTTCAGGGCCGAGCAGCTTGGCCGCGCCCGTCACGTCTACCGTCACCGGCTCGTCAAGGAAGGGCAGGATATTGCCGGCTTGGTCGAGCGCGCGGACGATGAAGCGGACCTGATCCTTGGTGGCGGCGGGCAGCGTCTGGTCGTCGGCGACGACTTCCAGCTTGGCCGGAACCGGGTCGGCGACCATATTCATGCGGGCGACTTCCTTGCCGCCGACGAAGCCGATCAGCTCACCCGGCTGCCATTCCATGCCCCAGAGGCCGAGTTCGTCCTTGGAGAAATGGCGGTGGTCGATGACGACCGGCGGATGCGGCAGATGCGGGAAGCGCTCGCGGTCCGGGCCGACGCGCTTGCGGATGCCATCGCCATAGGCGATCTCGACCTCGTCGCAGTTCGTCAGCACGATCAGCGGCAGGATGCCGCCGATATTGCGCTCGCCGCGCGCCCAGAAGGAGGCGGGCTGCATGACGACTTCATCGGACGGTTCGCACTGGCTCTTGTAAGCGTAAGCGGCGAATTTCGGTTCGCGGAAGATGTCCATCACGCCATGATGGCAGATGCGGTCGCCGGAGCCGAAGTCCTTGTGGGTGTTGTAGTCGAACATGCACCAGCCGATGGCGCCCGAAATGGACGGGTCGCCATACATGGCGTTCAGCACCTGCAGGTGCCGTGTGACGTGTTCGGCCTGGCGCTGTTCCTGGTCATGCCGCTTCGTCGGATACATGTGGCCGCCGAACTCGGTGATGATGTAGGGCACCTTCTGCTTGAGACCCGTGCATTCCTGCTGGTCGCGCAGCGGTATGCGGCCGCGATTGGCGCCCGGCATTTCTTCCGACCCCAGCACGAAGTCGTTCATGGTGAAGACGTCTTCGAGGAATTCGCTGTCGGTGATGTAGCGCACGCCGCCGGTCTGGCGGGTCGGATCAAGGGCGCGCGCGGTCTTGTTGGTCTCGACATAGAAGTCGTGATTGTCCTGCGACTCGTTGATGCGCACGCCCCATATGATGATCGAGGGGTGGTTCCAGTCGCGGCGGATCATGCGCTCGACATTCTTCACGCTCTCGGCCTGCCAGTCCTTGCCGCCGATATGCTGCCAGCCGGGGATTTCTTCAAACACCAGAAGGCCGATGCGGTCGCAATGGTCGAGGAACCAGGGCGACTGCGGATAGTGCGAGGTGCGCACGAGATTGCACTTGAGATCGTATTTCAGGATCTCGGCGTCACGCTCCTGTGCGCGCTTGCCCATGGCATAGCCGCTATAGGGCCAGGACTGGTGACGGTTAAGCCCGCGGATCTTCAGCGGCTTGCCATTGAGGAAGAAGCCTTCGGGTGTGAACTGCGCGGTGCGGAAGCCAAAGTTGGCGGAGAGGTTGTCGGTGCCGCTTGCCGTCGAAAGGACAGCCTCGATCGTGTAGAGAACCGGGTTTTCCAGCTCCCAGATGGAGAGGCCGGCCATGTCGGTGAAGGAGACGATTTCGGAGGCGCCCGAAACGGTCTTCTCCGTCGAGGCGATCACCTTGCCGTCGGACGACTTGAGCGACAGCGTCAGCGTACCGTCGAAAGCGTGACCGGCGGCGGCGCGCAGGTCGACGCGGGCGGTGACGGACTTCTTGTCGGCCAGCGCCACCGGCGTTTCGATCTTGATGTTTTCGATGGAAACCGGGCTTGCGATCTTCAGCCAGGCATCACGATAGATGCCGGCATAGGTGAGATAGTCGATGCGGCCGCCGAAGGGCGGGATTTCCGGGTTTTCCGACCCGTCGATCTTCACCGTGATCAGGTTGTCGCCCTGCTTCAGGTGGCCGGTCAGCACCGCCTCGAACGGCGTATAACCATCCTTGTGAGCGACCACTTCCGCGCCGTTCACATAGACGACGGCGTCGGCCATCGCGCCGTCGAAGACGATCGAAACCTGCTTGCCTTCGAACTCGGGAGCCCAGGCAATGACCTTCTGGTAGGTGAAGGGCTTCTGATAGGCCTTCTCGTCGAAATAGTTCAGCGGCAGGTCCAGCGCATTGTGCGGCAGGCGAACCGTTTCGCCCTTGAGGGGCGCACCAACGGCAGCCTTGTCGAAGCCCGCAGCAAAGATCCAGTTGTCGTTGAAGAGCGAGGTATTGCGCATGTGAAGTCCTATTTGATCGAGCCGGTCATGCCCTGCACGAACTGGCGCTGCATGACGAAGAAGACAATGAGGGTTGGGAGCGTGGCGAGAATGGCGCTGACCATGACGGCGCCGAAATCCGGATAATAGGCCGAGGCCATGGAGGAGACGACGAGCGTGATCGTCTTCATCTCGTTGCTTTGCAGCACGATCAGCGGCCAGAGATAGTTGTTCCAGGAGGCCATGAACACGATGATGAAGGCGGCCGCATAGGTCGAGCGCATCACGGGCACATAGATCAGCAGGAAGATCTGCCATTCCTTCAGGCCGTCCACGCGGGCTGCGTCGCGCAGTTCCGAGGGGAAGGCCTTGGTGGACTGGCGGAAATAGAAGATGACGAAGGCCGAGCCCAGCGTCGGCAGGATGACCGCCCAATGCGTGTTGATGAGGCCGAACTTGCCCATCATGACGAAGAGCGGGATCATCAGCGCCGCAAAGGGCACCATGAGCGTCAGCAGGATCGCGCTATAGACCCGCTCGCGATATTTCGAACGGAAGACTTCGAAGCCGTAACCGGCGAGCGAGGCGACAATCAGCGTCAGCGCGGTCGAGATGAGCGCGATCTTGATCGAGTTCCAGAAGACCAGCGGCACGTCGACCGCGGCATTGAAGGCGCGGATATTGTCGAGAAGGGCCGTGCCGATGCCGACCTTGCCCTTGATGATGTCAATGGACGTGTTGGTTGCGCCCAGCACCATCCAGATGAAGGGGAAAACCGAGAGAAAGGCCATGATGCCGAGAAAGGCATAGGTGAAGAAGGCGGTGAGCCCGCGGGTGAGCCTGTCCATCAGTCCTTCTCCCTCAGCGCATAGAACTGGATGACGGCAAGGAGCGCGACGGCAACAACGATCACGTAGGAAACGGTTGCCGCATAGCCCATGTTCGGCATGAACTTGAATGTGAGGTTGTAGATGTAGACCGAAAGCGTCAGCGCGGAATTGGACGGGCCCGTGGCCGCGCCGGCATCGCTTGTCATGATATTGCGCACTTCGTCGAAGAGCTGCAGCGTGCCGATCGTCGATGTCACCACGGTGAAAAGGATCACGGGCTTGAGCATCGGAACGGTCAGATGGAAGAAACGGCCCCAGGCAGGAACGCCATCGATGCGGGAGGCCTCATAGATCGACTTGTCGATGTTCTGAAGGGCGGCCAGGAAGAAGATCATGTTGTAGCCGGTCCAGCGCCAGGTGATCGCGATGATGATCAGAACGCGCGCCCAGAACGGGTCGGTCATCCACGGGATCGGGTGGTCGCTGATGCCGAGACCGACCAGCGTCGAGTTGATCAGGCCGTCCTGCACGAACATGCTCTTGAACAGAACGGAATAGCCGACCAGCGAGGACACGCAGGGCAGGAAGATGGCGGTGCGGATGAGACCGCGGAATTTCAGGTTCGGATTGTCGAGCAGCGAGGCGAGAAACAGCGCCAGCGTCAGCATGACGGGCACCTGCACGATGAAAAAGATCATCGTGTTGTAGAGCGCCAGCATGAACATCGGATCGTCGAAGAGCCGGCGGATGTTGGCGAGCCCGCCGAACTGGGTCATCATGCCTCGCCCGGTCTGGAAAGACATCCAGAGCGATTGCAGGATCGGGTAGACCATGAAGATGGCGATCAACAGCGCGGCGGGGGCCACGAAGAGCCAGCCATTGATGTCGAAATAGCGGTTCAGGCCGCGGTTTGCGCTTGCCATCGTGATTATCCGGAGTTGGTGTTCAGGGCATTGCGTGCCCCAAGCGAATGGGCAGGGCTTGTGCCGCCCGCAGGCGGCGTCACGCGGGAGCGTGAGGCGTCATGGGATCCGGTGCTGCGGAGGCGAGCCGATCTTTCGACCGGCTCGCCGCCACGGGGGAGGATCCTTTACTGCATCGACGACTTGGCCTGGGCCTCGATCGCCTTGAGGGCCGCATCGATGTCGCCGCCCTTGCCGATGGCCGGCAGCTGCGAGGCAACGGCTGCGTCGACTTCATTGGTGAAGACGCCGTAGTTCACGGACGGAACCTTGGAGAGCCAGTCGGCGAACTTCTGCCAGATCTTTTCACCGCCGAAGAAGGCATCGGCCGTTTCATAGGCCGCACCCTTGCGGGCTTCCATCAGCGAGCCGACAGCGCCCTGGTTGACGAGGATCTTCTGGTAGAAGTCGACGTCCTTGCCATAGACGGAGTTGAGGAAGTCGACGGCTTCCTTCTTTTCCGGCGAAGAAGCCAGAACATACCAGCTGGAGCCGCCGAGGTTGGAGGCATCCGTGGCGCCCTTGACGTCAAGCTTCGGGATCGGAGCGACGCCCCACTTGTTTTCCTGGTCCTTCGTCGCCTTGATCGTGCCGGTGATCCACACACCGGTGATGACGGTTGCGACATCGCCCGAGGTGAAGGTGCTGACCCAGTTCGACCAGCCTGAAGCCGGCTTGGTGATGCCGGAGGAAAGCAGCTGGCCTTCCGTCTTCAGCGCAGCCTTCAGGGCTTCGTTGCCGGTGATGTTCAGTTCACCCTTGTCGTTGAAGTACCAGCCGCCGGCGGACTGCATCATGATGCGGATGAGGCCGGCATCGTTCGGGTCGAGACCCATCATCTTCTTGCCGGTCTTCTCGGCGACCTTCTTGCCGATCTCGATATACTTGTCCCAGGTCAGGTTCTGCATGTCTTCCGGCTTGAAGCCGGCCTGTTCCAGGTAATCCTTGCGGTAGTAGAGGCCGGTCACGCCGGAATCGAAGGGCATGGAATAGGTCTTGCCGTCGACCGTGGCGAGCTTGACCTTGTAGGGCGCGAACTTGGAATAATCGACAACGTCGTTCATCGACGCAAACGCGCCGGGGAAGGACTGGATGTATTTCTGCGCGCCGTAGTCTTCGATGAGAACGATATCGGGCAGGCTGTCGGTCACGCCGGATGCCAGCGTCGTCTGCAGCTTGGCCTCAACGTCGGCCTTGGCGAAGTCGACGACGTTGATCTTGATGTCCGGATGCGTCTTCGAATAGATCGCGCCGGCTTCCTTCATGATGGCGACGTTGAAATTGGGGTCCCAGCACCAGATGGTGATTTCCTTGGCCTGGGCAGCCGCCATCGCCAGCACGCTGGACGTGCTGAAGACGAGCGCAGCCAGCGACGTCTTGAAAGTCTTGTTCATCAGTTTTCCTCCCGAGAATGCAAAAGTCGCGCGGTAACTCCATCCGCTGACCGGGAGTAAAGCCCAATTCATTTTGCCGTGCAAGAAAATTTTTAGTAAATATTTATTGCGCTGCAGCGAGACCGGGTACGGGCGCCGACATTTCCTCGGGCGAGAGGCAACTCTGCCGCCAAACCATCGTGGTGGGGATGATCACGCGCTTGGCATAGTCGCGGCCGGCGAGCTTTTCCACGAGCAGATCCACAGCCGTTTCGCCGATGCTTTCGCTGCGGATGCGAACGGTGGAGAGTGGCGGATTGAGGAATTGCGAAACAGGGATGTCGTTGAACGAGGCGACCGAGATATCCTGCGGGATGGAAAGGCCGGCCTCCTGAAATGCGCGATAGGCCCCGATCGCCATATTGTCATTGGCGGTGACGACGATGTCGGGCCGTTCGCCGCGCTCAAGCAACTGTTTTGCCAGCATATATCCGGTTTCGAGGCGCAGGTTCTGACCCGTGTCGCAGATATTGCCGAGCACCAGCCGGTCAGGCTCGAACAGACCCTTTTCCTTGTGCCATTCGATATAGGCGCGACAGCGCGTCTCGCCATGCGGTTCGGACCGCCCGTCGATATTCTCGTAGCTGCCGATAAAGGCGATGCGCCGGTAGCCGAGGCCTGACAGATTGTCGAGAAGCTTGCGTGTAGCCTCGTTGAGGTCGCTATAGACGCTATCGAGATCGTCACGCTTGGGGTTGAAATCGGCGAAGACGAGATTGCGGCAATTGTCCTGCAGCCAGTCGATCTCGCGCGGCGAATGCTTGCCGATGACGATGACGCCCGAGGCGCCATGCAGGATGACGGGGTCCGGCAGCTGGTCGCTGTGGTAAACTTTTACAATCTCCGTCTTCATGTCGCGACAGCGGTTCTCGATGCCGAGGCGGACGCCGATGTAATAAGGGTCCGCCAGCTCTTCCGATGACTGGAGGAAATGCACCAGAACCAGCCGCGACAGCGCCACGTAGGATGCGCTGAGGGGCATGGAGACGGCCCCGCGGTTGCGATTGCGCGGCGTTTCATAATTCAGCGCTTCGGCCGTTTCGATAACGGCCTGCCGCTTGACCGGGGAAATGGAGAGCGTCGGGTCATAATTGAGGACGCGCGAAACCGTGGCGGCGGAAACGCCTGCTGCCTTTGCGATCTCCTTGATGGTGACCATGCTCTTCGCCTCGACACGTCCTTGGTGGCGACCGTTTAGTAAAATTTTACTGCGCCATTCCTCTTTGATAGCGCAAAATCCGGGCATTGTCTGCCCCTTGTCACGGATTGGTCACGGAGTTTTAGTGATGAGACGACGCTCCGGGCAGCATCATGCGGGCTGCACGCTTCGCGTACGCCGCGTGAGCGCGCCCTCGAGCAGGCCGAAGCCTTCATGGATGAAAAGAGCAAGAAGCGCGACCAGCAGACCACCCTGCAGGACGAAGGCGGTGTTGTTGGAGATGAGGCCGGCGATGATGACTTCGCCGAGGGTCTTGGCCGCGACAGTGGAGCCAATGGTGGCGGTGCTGAGAGAGATCACGGCGGTGAGCCGGATACCTGTGAGGATGATGGGCAGGGCAAGCGGGAGTTCGACGCGCAAGAGCCTCTGCGTGTCGGTCATGCCGACGCCCCGCGCGGCCTCCTGGACGGAGGGTGGGATCGAGGCGAGCCCTGTCAGCGCATTTTCGAAAATGGGCAGCAGGCCGTAGAGAAAGAGCGCAATCAGCGTCGGGATCGGGCCGAAGCCGAAGACGGGAACGGCGAGCGCCAGCACCGCGACCGGCGGAAAGGTCTGGCCGATATTGGCGACTGATCGCGAGAGCGGCAGGAATTCGCGGCCCGAAGGACGCGTGACGAGGATCGCCAGTCCGACGGAGACGACGGTTGCCGCAATCGTTGCAGCGGCTACCATCGAGAGGTGGCTCACCGTGAGCGAAAGCAGGCTCGACTGTGTGTAGATGGCCGCTGCACCGTTGGCCGCAAAGGGCGCGAACAGGGGCTCGAACGCCTGCGGGTTAGCGAGGAATGCGACCAGCAGCAAGAGGAGCGCAAGGCGCAAGAGGACGCCCATGTTCATTGCGGTCGCCCCGCTCTGGAAATCAGGCTGTCACGCGTCACCCGACCGACGATGGCACCATCGCGCAAGACAGGAAGAGCGCGCCTGCCGGACCACAGGGCTTCCGAAAGTGCATCCTTCAGCGATGCCGACGCGTCGATCGGCGCGCCGGGTGCTTCTCCCGGTTCCATCAGGTCACTGACGGGCGTCAGCGAGAGCATGCGAAAGGCGCGCTCGTCGCTGCCGACCAGTTCCGCGACGAAATCCGTGGCAGGATGTGCGATGATCTCGGCTGGCGTTGCAAACTGCAGGAGCTTGCCCTTGTCCATGACGGCGATCCGATCACCGAGGCGGATCGCCTCCTCGATGCCATGGGTCACGAGCACGATGGTCGTTGCAAACCTGCGCTGGATGTCGATCAGATCGTCCTGCGCCTTGCCGCGAATGATCGGGTCGAGCGCACCGAAAGGCTCATCCATCAAGAGGACGGCCGGCTCTGCCGCAAGGGCTCGCGCCACGCCGATGCGCTGCTGCTGGCCGCCGGAAAGCTCATGTGGCATGCGGGCACGGAACTGCGCCGGCTCCAGATGAAACAGCGCCAGCAGTTCGTCGACGCGGGCATCGATCCGCTTTCGGTCCCAGCCGAGCAGCTTCGGCACCGTGGCGATGTTCTCTGCGACCGTGCGATGCGGGAAAAGGCCATAGCCCTGAATGGCATAGCCGATGGCGCGGCGCAGTTCGTGGCCGGGCAGGTCGCGATTGTCCCGCCCGTCGATGAGGATTGCGCCGGAGGTGGGCTCGACGAGACGGTTGATCATCCTGAGAAGGGTCGTCTTGCCCGAGCCGGACGTGCCCACCACGGCGACAATCTCGCCGCTCTTGATCGTCATCGACACTTCATCGACAGCGCGGAGGCCGTCATAGGCCTTGGTGATCTCTCTGATTTCGATCATGCCGCAGCACTCCGGTTGGGTGTGGGATTGGCGATTTCCACCAGCGCGTCGAGCACAATGGCCGCGGCAAAGGCGAGTGCGACGGTGGGCAGCGCGCCGAGCAGCACGAGGTCCGTCGCCGTCTGGCTGATGCCCTGGAAGACGAAGGTGCCGAAGCCGCCCCCACCGATCAGGCCGGCCAGCACGGCAAGGCCGAGATTCTGCACGAGAACGATCCGAATGCCGGTGAGGATGACAGGGAAGGCGAGCGGCATGTCGACCTCGAAGAAGCGCTGCCGCGCCGTCATGCCCATGCCACGCGCCGCGTCCCGCACCTGTGGCGGGACGCTTTCGAGGCCGGCGACCGTGTTGGAAACCATGGGCAGCAGCGAATAGGCAAAGAGTGCGACGAAGGCTGGCGCTATGCCGATGCCGGCAATGCCGACTGCGGAGGCGCCCGGTACATGCGCGGCCACCCAGGCGAGCGGCGCGATCAGCAGGCCGAACAGTGCCATGGACGGGATGGTCTGCAGGATATTGAGACTGTTGAGAAGGGTCGCCCGGATCGGCTGTACCCGGAAGCAGAGGATACCGAGCGGAATGCCGACGACTGCTGCGCCGGCGAGCGACCCGATCGCGAGCAGCAGATGCACGCGTGCCTCCCGCCAGAAGACATCGGCGCGGTTGGTATATTCGCGCAGGATCGACAATGAATCCCATGCGCCGGACCAGAGAAGCATCCAGAGCGCGCCACCCGTGAAAGCAAGGAGTGCGAGCCGCGCCAGAGGCGACATCTTGAGCCTGACGCTTGCGTCGGCGAGCGCGATGGAGAATGCAAATGCGACGATCCAGAAGGCGCCGCCCGGCGCGACACGGGCATAGGTGTTGGAGGAAGGCGTGAGAAACATGCCTGAGCGACCGACTGCCACGGCAAGAACGGCGAGCGTGAGGGCCGAAACGACAAGCCGCAGCGCCGGCGGTGTGCGCAGCAGGAGAACGGCGCAGGCTGCGACCACGACGGCCACGAGCAGCCAGGCCTCCAGCGGCGGGAGCGCAGACAGGATGCCGACGGGCTTGGCAGCCACGATCCGATTGGCGCGGAACAGACTGAAGGGTTGGAAGGCGAGGCCGGCCGCCGCGATCGCAGCAAGGATCGCCCCGAGCCTGTCCAGCCCGGAACGCCTTTTCACCCTTGTATCGTCCGCTTGTGCCGACATCGTCTCCGCCGGACCCGCGCCGGTCATCGCTGCCGGCCCTTCCTGGCCGTCATCTTACTTGACGAAGCCATGCGATGACAGGAAGTCTGCTGCAACCGCATTGGCGGGCTCGCCACCGACCTGAACGCGACCGTTGAGCGTCTGCAGCGTCTGGAGATCAAGCGCCTCGAAGATCGGCTTCAGCAGATCGGCGATCTTGGGATATTGCTTCAGCTTCTCCTCGCGGATGATCGGGGTGGGCAGGTAGACCGGCTGCACGCCCTTGTCGTCATCCATCACCTTGAGACCCGAGGGCGCGATGCCGCCATCCGTGCCATAGACCATCGCGGCATTGGCGCCGGAGGTCTGCTGCGCGGCTGCCGAGATCGTGGCGGCCGTATCGCCGCCGGAAAGCGTGATCAGCTGATCGGGCTTCATCTTGAAGCCATAGGCCTTCTCGAAGGCCGGCAGAGCGGACGGGGACGTCACGAATTCGGAGGAGGCCGCAAGCTTCACCTCACCGCCCTTGGCGACCCAGGCGCCGAAGTCCGAAAGCGTGGCGAGCTTGTTGGCATCCGCCACATCGCCCCGCACGGCAATAGCCCAGGTATTGTTGGCCTTGGCGGGCGTCAGCCAGACGATCTTGTTGGCCGCGTAGTCGAGTTCCTTCGCCTGCGCATAGCCTTCGTCGGCCTTGTTCCAGACGGGCAGGTCGGCCTTGTTGAAGAAGAAGGCCGCGTTGCCGGTATATTCCGGATAGATGTCGATCTGTCCTTGCGTGATAGCCTGGCGGACGATCGGCGTAGCACCCAGCTGGATCTTGCTTTCAACCGGAATGTTATTGGCCTTCAGCACCTGCAGAATGATGTTGCCGAGCACACCGCCCTCCGTGTCGATCTTCGATGAGACTACGACGCTGTCGGCGGCAAAGCCTTGACTTGCGGTGAATGCGGCGAGCGCCATCGCGCCGGCAAATTTCAGAAGCCTGTTCATGTGTGTTCCCTTCCTCTCTCCGCTGCTGGGCACCCTTGGCCGATTGCAGCGTTGTCCCGACAGTTTTCAGCATTACGGCTTACGTTCATGACAATGTACGCCGGCCGCCAAGGTTCCCTTGCGGCCCACGTCTGGGTGAAATTCCTCGTAGACCACGTTGCTGCCAAAGATTGGCAGGAGTGAATACGTTGGCCGAGGCGGATCCGTTCAGGGAAGATCGACTTTTTTGTCAGTGTTGCGGAACGAAGCCGGCGTTGGCGGGGCGCCCGGAAAGCTTTTTGTTGCAATGCAACATTTGCATGGCTGCGATGCAATATCAGCGCTGGCGATGGCCGCGGGATTTGTTATCTTGAACTCATCGAAGCGCGGCACCTCCTCCCGCCCGTTTCGAAGCTCAGGCCTTCTTCTCCTCCCGAAGGGCCTGAAAATAGAGCAGCGGCACTCCTCCTCCCAGTCGCTGTTCTGAATTTCGAAAGCCTGCCGCACCTCCTCCCGCGGCAGGCTTTTTCGTTTCTGCTCCCGAAATTTTCGAGAACCCCCTCATCCGACCCTCGGCCACCTTCTCCCCGTTGGGGAGAAGCGGGAATTCGCCGCAGCGTTGCGATCCTCCTCTACCCACCGGGGAGAGGTCTGCCGAGCGAAGCGGAGGCAGGGTGAGGGGGAAGCCGCGATGAAAAACACTCGCTGTCCTGTGCCGTGGCCATCAGCGTCGTGAATCGGTCTAACCGTTTGGATTCATAAGTCTCATTGGACGCGGGAGTCGGGATCGGCGACTCTTTGGCCATCATGACACTCTCGGACGATATCTATCTGGAACGGCGCGATGCCGCGAAAAATATGGCGCGCTTCTATGTGCTGTCCATTGAGCCGACGCTGTTCGGCGATGTGCGGCTGCGGCGTCATTGGGGGCGGATCGGGACGCGCGGTCAGGTGAAGCTGCATGATTTTGCCAAGCCCGAGGAGGCTGCAGCGCTCTTCGCCCGCGTGCTGAGAGCCAAGCGTCGACGGGGCTATGGCGAAGCGTGACGCGTGCACTAAAAAGCCTGCGCGGAGTTCGCGCAGGCCTGTGTCTTGGATCAACCAATCGATCAGGCGAGCGTGACGCGCTTGCCGCTCTTGGCGCTTTCGAGGGCCGCATCGGCCAGCTGGAGCGCCTTGAGGCCGTCCGTGCCGGTTGGGCTGATGGCGGCGCCGTCGACGATGGCCGCGATGAAGGCGGCGATTTCGTTAGCATAGGCTTCCGTGTAGCGCGTCATGAAGAAATCATGCAGCGGCGGACGGGTATAGCCCTCGCCATTGGCGATCTCGATGGACACGGCGCGCTGGTTTTCAGCCGAAACGACGCCCTTGGAGCCATGCACTTCGATGCGCTGGTCGTAGCCATAGGTGGCGCGGCGCGAGTTGGATATGACGGCCTGCTTGCCGGACTTGGTTTCCAGGATGACCGTGACGCTGTCGAAATCGCCGGCCTTGCCGATTTCCGGATCGACCAGAACGGCAGCGTGTGCGGAAACGGAGGCCACCTCTTCGCCGAGCAGGAAGCGCGCCATGTCGAAATCATGGATGGTCATGTCGCGGAAGATGCCGCCCGAACGCTTGATGTAGTCGACCGGCGGGGCGCCCGGATCGCGCGAGGTGATCGTCACCATCTCGACCGCGCCGATCTTTCCATCGGCAATCGCCTTGCGCACGGCCATGAAATGCGGGTCGAAGCGACGGTTAAAGCCGACCATCAGCTTGGCCTTCGTCTCGTCTACCACCTTGATGCAGTCGCGAACGCGAGCCACGTCAAGATCGACCGGCTTTTCGCAGAAGATCGCCTTACCGGCGCGGGCGAAGCGCTCGATCAGGTCGGCATGGGTGTCGGTCGGGGTGCAGATGATCACGGCGTCGATATCGGCAGACTTTTCGATCTCCTCGATGGTGCGGACATCGCAGCCATAGGTCTTGGCAATCGCGTTGGCGGCTTCCGCGAAGGGATCGGCAACGGCGACGAGCTTGGCATCCGCATTGCCGGCAACCGCTTTCGCATGGACCTTGCCGATGCGGCCGGCGCCCAAGAGTCCGAATTTCACTGTCATGAGTGTGCTCCCGAAAGTGTCAGTTTGTTGGCTGCAAAGCCGGCAGAAGCGTGGCGCGCTTTTTCCGGAATTGCCGATCCGAAATGGAACGAAGATTTCATTTGCAGGGTCATAAAGGAATGTGTGGTTTCAAACAACGGGTCATCCAAGAATTTTGGAAGAAGGAGTTGCCGAATTCCATTTTTGGCATAAACATTCCATCGTCTCACGCGGAGATGGAGAACTGATTTGGCGGATCTGGACGAGACTGGCGCTGTGCCGCCGGCGGATTTCGAGAGCCTGAAGGCTCAGGTCGTCGGCAACCATGTGAAGCTGCCCAAGCGGCTGAAACAGGCGGCTGCCTACGCGCTCGAAAACCCCGACGAGATCGCCTTCGGGACGGCGGCGAGTATCGCGCAGGCCGCTTCCGTCCAGCCCTCGACACTCGTGCGGCTGGCGCATCAGTTCGGCTATGAGGGCTTCTCGCATTTCCAGACGATCTTCAAGGAGCGGCTGCGGCTGCGCACGCCCTCCTATGAGGAACGGCTGACGCAGATCGAGAAATCCGGCGATGCGGCGCCCGAAGCGGCGCTTCTGCATGGGTTCTTTGGTGCTGCGCGCTCATCGATCGTGAAGATGGAAGAGGCGATCCGGGAGGAGGATTTCAAGCGCGCCATCGAGGTTCTGGGTGCGGCGGACACGATCTATCTGATCGCCAAGCGCCGCTCCTATTCGCTGACGGCGCATTTGGCTTACGCGTTTTCCAAGCTCGGCATCCGCCACCAGATGGTCGCCTCGACCAACGGCGTGGACATGGAAACCGTGCAATTTGCGCGGCCCAGCGATGCGGCGCTGGCGATTTCCTTTTCGCCTTATGCTGCCGAGAGCCTGGAACATGCCCGTGCGCTCCATGCGCAGGGCGTGCCGCTGGTCTCGATCACCGATTCCGCCTTCTCGCCGCTCGCGTCTATTTCGACGCTGTGGTTTGAGGTGGCGGAGGCCGATTTCGCCGGCTTCCGTTCCCTTTCGGCGTCTATGGCGCTCACCATGGCACTTTCCGTCGGCATCGCGGAATACCGCCGGCATCAACAGAATGAGCCGGAATAAATTTGGAATATAAATTCCGAATTGACAAGTTATTGGCTTTTGTGTTTCATCCGCGGCAACCGGCCTGAAGGCTGATAAGAACACATTTGGAGGATCGAATGCCGCGCCTTTCCCCCGGCTTCAAGCCAGAAGCCGCACTCGACGTCATCACCATCGGCCGCTCCTCCGTCGACATTTACGGCCAGCAGATCGGCGCGCGGCTGGAAGATACGGTGAGCTTTGCCCGCTCGGTCGGCGGCTGCCCGGCCAACATTGCCATCGGCACCGCGCGGCTGGGGCTGAAATCGGCCATCATCACCGGCGTCGGCGACGAGCAGATGGGCTCCTTCATCAAGGAGCATCTGGCGCGCGAGGGCGTGGAAACGAAGGGCATCAGGACCGACCCGACACGGCTCACCGCGCTTGTGCTTCTCGGTGTGGAGAACGACAAGACCTTCCCGACGATCTTCTACCGCGAAAACTGCGCTGACATGTCGATCACCGAAGACGACATGCGCGAGGATTTCATCAAGTCCGCACGCGCCGTGCTCGTGACAGGCACGCATTTTTCCCAGCCGAGCACCGAAGCCGCGCAGAAGAAGGCGATCCGCATTGCCAAGGCCAATGGCGCGAAGGTGATCTTCGACATCGACTATCGCCCCAACCTCTGGGGCCTTGCCGGCCACCGGGCGGGCGAGGAACGCTACATTGCCTCGGATGCCGTTTCCAGTCGTCTCAAGCCGGTTCTGGCCGAATGCGACCTGATCGTCGGTACGGAAGAGGAAGTGCTGATTGCATCGGGCGAGGGCGATCTTCTGGCGGCGCTCAAGACCATCCGCGCGTCTTCCTCCGCCACCATCGTCCTCAAGCGCGGACCGATGGGATGCATCGTCTATGATGGGGCGATCCCCGACGATCTGGAACAGGGCATCGTAGGCCAGGGCTTCCCCATCGAGGTCTATAACACGCTGGGTGCCGGCGACAGTTTCATGTCCGGCTTCCTGCGCGGCTGGCTGAAGGGCGAGGAACACAAGACATCGGCCACCTGGGCGAATGCCTGTGGTGCCTTTGCCGTTTCGCGCCTGCTCTGTTCGCCGGAGATCCCGACCTTTACCGAGCTGCAGTATTTCCTGAAGCACGGCAGCAAGGAACACGCGCTGCGCAAGGATGCCGACCTCAATCACGTCCATTGGGCGACGACCCGCTCTCCGCGCGATATTCCGCTCCTGATGGCGCTCGCCATCGACCATCGCTCGCAGCTGGTCGACGTTGCCAGAGAGCTTGGTGTGCCGGAAACGCGGATACCTGCCTTCAAGCGCCTCGCGGTGGCCGCTGCGGCCCGCGTCGCCAAGGGCCGGCCGGGCTATGGCATGCTGATCGACGAGCGTTTCGGCCGTGATGCCTTCTTTGATGCGATGAAGCAGAACTTCACCTGGATCGGCCGCCCGGTCGAGCTGCCGGGCTCCAAGCCGCTGAAGTTCGAATTCTCGCAGGATATCGGCTCGCAGCTCGTCGCCTGGCCGGTCGAGCATTGCATCAAGTGCCTCTGCTTCTATCATCCGGACGACCCGGCAGCCCTGAAGGCCGAGCAGCAGGAGAAGTTGAAGAGCCTGTTCGAGGCTGCCCGCAAGGTTGGGCGCGAGTTGCTGATCGAGATCATTGCGGGCAAGAACGGCCCGCTGAACGATGGCACCATTGCGAGGGCCATGCGCGAGCTTTACGATCTCGGCATCAAGCCCGACTGGTGGAAGCTGGAGCCGCAGGCGTCCGAAACGGCATGGGCGAAGATCGAGGCGGTGATTGCGGAGTTCGATCCCTTCTGCCGCGGCATCGTCCTGCTGGGGCTGGAAGCGCCGGCGGCGGAGCTGGAAAGGGCTTTCGCGGCAACGCTGGTCGCCCCGTCGGTCAAGGGTTTCGCGGTCGGCCGCACGATCTTTGCGGACGCGGCGCGGCAGTGGCTGGGCGGCAAGATGGACGACGAGGCGGCGATTGCCGACATGGCGGCGCGGTTCGAAGGGCTGACGAAGGCCTGGCTGAAGACGCGCGGCCTTAACTGAACAAAAGAAAATACCGGGAGGCCAAGATGGCAACGACGATCAGGCTGACGATGGCGCAGGCCGTCGTGAAGTTTCTTTCCAGCCAGATGACGGTGATCGATGGCGTCAAGCAGCCGATCTTTGGCGGCTGCTGGGCCATCTTCGGCCACGGCAATGTCGCCGGCATGGGTGAGGCGCTCTATCAGGCGCGCAATGGCTTCCCGACCTATCGCGCCCATAACGAGCAGTCGATGGCGCATTCGGCGATTGCCTATGCCAAGGCGAATTTCCGCCGCCGCTTCATGGCCTGCACCACCTCCATCGGCCCCGGCGCGCTGAACATGGTGACGGCGGCCGGCGTCGCCCATGTCAATCGCCTGCCGGTGCTCTTCCTGCCCGGCGACGTTTTCGCCAATCGCGCGCCGGACCCGGTGCTGCAGCAGATCGAGGCTTTCGGCGACGGCACGGTCTCGGCCTCCGACGCCTTCCGCCCCGTCTCGCGCTATTTCGACCGCATCACGCGGCCCGAGCAGATCATCGTGGCGCTGCGCCGCGCCATGCAGGTGCTTACCGATCCGGCCGATTGCGGCCCGGTGACGCTGTCACTCTGCCAGGATGTGCAGGCGGAAGCCTTCGATTACCCGGAGAACTTCTTCGAGGAGCGCGTCTGGACGACCAACCGCCGCATCCGCCCGGACGAGACCGAACTGGCCAATGCCATCGCGCTGATCTCTGCGGCGAAGAAGCCGGTGATCGTCGCCGGCGGCGGCGTGCTCTATTCGCTGGCGAGCGACGAACTGACCGCCTTTGCCGACAGGCACGGCGTTCCGGTTGTCGTGACGCAGGCCGGCAAGTCGGCCATCGACGAGCGCCACCCGCTGGCGCTGGGCTCGGTTGGCGTGACGGGCACTTCTGCGGCCAATGCGATTGCCGAGGACGCCGATCTGGTCATCGGCATCGGCACCCGCTTCCAGGATTTCACCACCGGCTCCTGGGCGCTGTTCAAGAACGAGGACCTGAAAATCCTCTCGATCAATGTCGCGGCAATAGATGGCGGCAAGCATGGCGCGGAGCCGCTGATCGCGGACGCGCGCGAGGCGCTGACGCTGATCTCGGAAAAGCTGGGCGACTGGCGTGCCCCGACGACGCTCACCGACAAGGCTGATCTTGCCAAGGCGACATGGACGAAATCGGTCGAGAAGATGTTCTCAGCCGATTTCGTCACCGGCACCGGTCTGCCCTCCGATGCGCAGGTGATTGGTGCGGTCACGCGCGCGGTCGATCTCGAAAAATCCATGGTGCTCTGCGCCGCCGGCGGCCTGCCGGGCGAGCTTCACAAGCTGTGGCCGGCGACGAAACCGGGCAGCTATCACATGGAATACGGCTTCTCCTGCATGGGATACGAAATTGCCGGCGGGCTCGGTGCCAAGATGGCGCGGCCCGAGCTCGACATCGTCGTGATGGTCGGCGACGGGTCCTACATGATGGCCAATTCCGAGATCGCCACCTCGGTGATGATCGGCCGCAAGATCACCGTCGTCGTGCTCGACAATCGCGGCTATGGCTGCATCAACCGCCTGCAGATGGCGACCGGCGGCGCGAACTTTAACAATCTGCTGGACGACGCCTATCACGTCGTGCCCTCCAACATCGATTTCCGCGCCCATGCCGAGGCGATGGGCGCGATTGCCGTGAAGGTCTCGACCGTCGCCGAGCTGGAGAAGGCACTTGCCGCGTCCAAAACGAACGACCGCACCTCCGTCATCGTCATCGACACCGATCCGCTGACGACGACCGGCGATGGCGGCCATTGGTGGGATGTCGCCGTGCCGGAAGTGAGCCCGCGCTCTGAGGTCAACAAGGCGCATGACGCTTACAAAAAGGCGCTTGCCTTCCAGCGTCTCGGCTAAACCTTTTCAAGGGAGCGGTTGCCGCTCCCGCTTCTTCTCGAGGAGTTATCTCATGAAAGCCAAACTTGGCCTGAAAGCGAAATTGGGCATGTCGCCCATCGCCTGGTGGAACGACGACCTTCCGGACCTTTCCGACGACGTGTCGCTGGAAGAGTGCCTGCGCCAGTCGCGCACGGCGGGCTTCACCGGCATGGAAAAGGGCCGCCGTTTCCCCGACGATCCGTCCGTCATGCTGCCGATCCTGCGCGCCGCCGATGTGACGCTCTGCGGCGGCTGGTTCTCGGGCACGCTGGTTAATGAAGAGCTTTCGGCCAACAAGGACCGCATCGCGCCGATGATCGAGCTGTTCAAGGCGGTCGATGCGCCCTGCATTGTCTATGGCGAAGTCGGCCGCTCCATCCAGGGCGACCGCTCGAAGCCGCTGGCCACCAAGCCGAAGCTCTCCGACGACGAGATGAAGGCCTATGCCCGCAAGGTCACAGAATTCGGCGAATGGTGCGCGGAGCAGGGCATGCCGCTCTCCTATCATCACCACATGGCCGCTGTTGTGGAGACTGAAGCTGAACTCGACGCCTTCATGAAATACTCGGGCGAGGGCATTCCGCTGCTGATGGATGCCGGCCATCTCGCCTTTGCCGGCGGCGACGTGCTGCGCGCCATCGACAACCACCATGCCCGCATCAACCATGTGCATGTGAAGGACATTCGCCGCTCCGTCGTGGACAGCCTCGACCGTTCGAAGCAGTCCTTCCTCGACGCCGTGGCGCTCGGTGCGTTCACGGTTCCGGGCGATGGCTCGCTCGATTTCGGCGCGATCGTCCAGCGCTGCGCCGATTACGGGTATGAGGGCTGGTTCGTGGTCGAAGCCGAGCAGGACCCGAAGAAGGCCCCGCCGCAGAAGATGGCCGAGATCGGTCATGCCGAACTGATGCGCGTCATGACGGCAGCGGGCTATGAAGTGGAAACGCAAGGGTTTCCGGTGAAGTGAAGTACCCGTCTCCCCCCTTCTGGGGGAGGGTTGGGGAGGGGCATTTTTGAGATCAAAGGGAGCAAGCCATGTCCAAACTTCTCGTCAAGCCAAAAGGCGATCATGGTCTGGTGACGAAGGTCACGCCGGAAAGTGCGGGCTGGACCTATGTCGGCTTCGAACTGCACAGGCTGAAAGCCGGCGAAACGATCTCGGCCGAGACCGGTGAGCGCGAGAATTGTCTCGTATGGATTTCAGGTTCGGCCAAGGCGAAGGCGGGAGCTGAGGATTTGGGCACGCTCGGCGGTCGCAAGAGCCCCTTCGAGGGCGCTCCCGATGCGCTTTATGTGCCGATGGGCTCGAATTGGTCGGTGACGGCGGAGACGGATCTGGAGCTTGCCGTCTGCTCGGCCCCGGGTGGCGGAAGCTACAAGGCCAAGCGCATCGCGCCCGGCACGCATCCGCAGATCACGCGCGGCAAGGGCTCGAATGTCCGCCACGTGCACAACATCATGCCGGAAGACGACAATTCGGCCCATTCACTGCTCGTCGTGGAAGTCATTACGCCGAACGGCAATACATCGTCCTACCCGTCCCACAAGCACGACCAGGACAACCTGCCGAACGAAAGCTTTCTCGAGGAGACCTATTACCACCGCCTCAACCCACCCCAGGGCTTTGCTTTCCAGCGGGTTTACACGGACGATCGTTCACTGGATGAAGCCATGGCGGTGGAAGACGGCGATGTCGCGCTGGTGCCGAAGGGATATCATCCCTGCGCCACGATCCATGGCTACGACCTCTATTATCTCAACGTCATGGCCGGACCGAAGCGGGTCTGGAAATTCCATAACCAGAAAGAGCACGAGTGGCTGCTGACGTAGCGCCGCTGCGTTCGCGCCATGCGGTGTTACATCGTCAGACCGGTGCGCGCGGGCGATCGTGGCGCGGCTTGCTGTCGCCGAAAACGGGACTGATGAGGAACAGGCCTATGGCGATCAGCAGAAGATAGCCGAGCGCCAGCAGATGCGTGATCTCGATCGTCCCGCTCGCTACGCCATGCAAGAGATGCAACGCCGCAACAAATGGCGAAACCGCCAGTGTTGCCAGCACTGCGATCAATAGAAATCTCATAAAATATAATTCAAATTTCTTCATGAAATGTCTCCTGAGACATGACATTACAATAGCATATTGTTCCTATGTTTCTTGATAACCATTTATTAAGGTTAACGGGCGAAGCCGCTGCTCCGGAGATTGCGATTTCGATGCGGGCAAGGGCCTGCCCACTCGCCTTGAACGCATCAGCCTTTGATGGAAACATGGAAGCGGTATATCCCATTGGTTTCTCGCAACTCGGCACGCGAAACCGATTGCCGCTTCCGTTACAATCGCGCCTGCCGCAAAATCCTTTCGTACTGCTTGCAGACACCTTAAAAGTTATATAACATAATCATCTGACGGTTTCTGTCGGGAGGGGTGCAGTGTCCGGAGGGGATGCTGCGGCAGAACGTCGATCGCGTGCGATCGGGGTTGCGTTTCCTTTCCGCAGGATATTTCAAAACGGAAGTCACGGGAGGGATTTTCATGAAATTCAAGGTCACATTGCTGGCGGCAGCCTGCGTAGCTGCACTCGGCATCTCCAATGCAAGCGTCAAGGCTGAAGACGGTGTTCTCACCGTTGGGGCGACGCTTTCGACCACGGGTCCGGCGGCTGCGCTCGGCATTCCGGAAAAGAACGCCCTGACACTGGTGCCGACCGAGATCGGCGGCCTGAAGGTCAAGCTCATCGTCCTCGATGACGCCGGCGACCCGACCCAGGCCACCACCAATGCCAAGCGCCTGATCAACGACGACAAGGTCGACGTGATCCTCGGCTCTTCGACCACGCCGCCGACGATTGCCGTTTCGGCCGTCGCCTTCGACGCCAAGGTGCCGCATTTCGGTCTCGGCCCGATGCCGATCACGCCCGGCAAGGAGCGTTACACGGTTGTCATGCCGCAGCCCGTGCCGCTGATGGCCGCTGGCATCTTCGACCACATGAAGAAGAATAACGTGAAGACTGTCGGCATGATCGGCTTCGCCGACAGCTGGGGCGATCTCTGGCTCGGCCAGTTCAAGGCTGCCGCCGACAAGTATGGCCTGAAGCTGGTTGCCGACGAGCGTTATGCCCGCGCCGACACCTCCGTCACCGGCCAGGTTCTGAAGCTCGTTGCCGCCAAGCCGGATGCCGTTCTCGTTGCCGCTTCCGGCACGGGCGCCGCATTGCCGCAGTCGACGCTGCGCGAGCGCGGTTACAAGGGCCTGATCTACCAGACCCATGGCGCCGTGTCGCAGGACTTCATCCGCATTGCCGGCAAGGCTGCCGAAGGCGTGATCATGGCCTCGGGCCCGGACATGCTGCCGGAAGGCCAGCCCGACGGTGCGCTGACCAAGGCTCCCGGCCTTGCGCTGGTTCAGGCCTATGAGCCGAAATTCGGCGCGCGCAACCAGTTCGCCGGTCATCCGTGGGATGCGTTCGAAGTGCTGAAGCGCGTCGTTCCGGTTGCTCTCAAGAAGGGCAAGCCCGGTACGCCGGAATTCCGCGAAGCCATTGCCGATGCGCTGATCACCGAGAAGGACATCGGAGCCTCGCAGGGCGTCTACAACTTCACCGCCACGGATCGCTATGGCGTCGACGAACGCGCCCGCATCATGCTGACGGTCAAGGACGGCAAGTTCGAGCTCATCAAGTAAGGCCACGCCCATTGGGCGGCCAGAACAGACCCGGCTTCATCGCCGGGTCTCTTTCCCAAAATCTCCAATCGTGACAGGCTGCAACTTGCGGCGTCTCTAAACGTGTATCCAGAGGGAGACCAACTTGGATCTGACGATTCTGCTCTTTCTGGTGCAGGACGGCATCACCAACGGCGCGATCTATGCGCTGCTCGGCTTCGCGCTGGTGCTGGTCTTCGCCGTCACACGCATCATCTTCATCCCGCAAGGCGAATTCGTCGCCTATGGCGCGCTGACCTATGCCATGCTGCAGGGCGGCCATGTGCCCGGCACGGCCTATCTGCTGCCCATCTTCGCCTTCGTTGCTCTGCTTTTCGATCTCTATGCCGAACGCAGCCGCATAACCGGCGCGTTTCTTCTCCGCCAGGGCATCGACAAGATCGTCGTGCCGCTGGGCCTTCTCTTTGCCGCTCGTGAACTCGCCGGCGTTTCCACGATTGCCAGCCTCGTTCTGACCGTGGCCATCGTTTCCGCTCTCGGGCCGCATCTTTATCGCATCGCCTTCCAGCCGCTCGCCGATCGCAGCGTGCTCGTGCTGCTGATTGCCGCCGTTGGCACGCATCTCGCCCTGACGGGACTTGGCCTCGTCTTCTTCGGTGCCGAGGGCCAGCGTGCCGATGCGTTGACGGATTTCTCGGTCGACCTCGGCCCCCTGCCGGTCAGCGGCCAGAATATCGCCGTCTATGTCGCAACCCTGCTGCTGATTGCCGGCCTCTACTGGTTCTTCGAGCGCACCGTGCAGGGCAAGGCGCTGCGCGCGACTGCCGTCAACCGGCTCGGCGCCCGCCTTGTCGGTATCCGCACCAAGGGCACCGGCAAGATCGCGCTGGCGCTTGCCGCAGGAATCGGCGCGGTCTCCGGCGTGCTGCTCGCGCCAATGACGACGATCTATTACGACACCGGCTTCGTCATCGGCCTCAAGGGCTTCGTCGCCGCCATCATCGGCGGACTGGCAAGCTATCCGCTGGCGGCCGCCGCAGCCCTCGCGGTCGGGCTGATTGAAAGCTTCGCTTCCTTCTTTGCCAGCGACTACAAGGAAGTCATCGTCTTCACGCTGCTGATCCCGGTTCTTCTGGTCCGCTCCTTTGCCAGCAAACATACGGACGAGGAGGACTGAGCCATGACCAACCGTATCGCCCTTTGCCTCTTCGCTGCCATCGTCATCCTGGCGCCCTTCGTTCCCGGCTTCCCGCCCTTCTGGATCATCCTGCTCGACAATATCGGGCTTGCCGCCATCGTCGCCATCGGCCTCGTCGTGCTGACCGGCGTTGGCGGGCTCACCTCCTTCGGCCAGGCAGCGCTAGCCGGGTTCGGGGCCTACTCGGCTGCCGTGCTGACGACGCATTACGGCTGGAGCCCGATTGCAACGCTGCCGGTGGCGCTGGCCGTTTCGGCGCTGGCGGCCCTGCTTCTCGGCTTCGTCACCGTGCGGCTGGCCGGGCATTACCTACCGCTCGGCACGATCGCCTGGGGACTGGCGCTCTACTACCTCTTCGGTCAGCTCGAAGTGCTCGGCCGTCACGACGGCATCAGCTCGATCCCGCCGCTCACCATCGGCCCGATCAGCTTCCACGAACCGGCGCGGCTTCATGCCGTGATCTGGGGCGCGCTGCTTGTCTCCGGCATTGCCACGCTCAACCTGCTCGACAGCCGCGTTGGCCGCGCCATCCGGTCGCTCCGCCGCGGCTCGACCATGGCCGGCGCCTTCGGCATCTCGCCCAGCCAAGCCAAGCTCATCGTCTTTGTCTATGCGGCAGTTCTGGCAGGCCTTTCCGGCTGGCTCTACGCCTTCTTCCAGAGCGCGGTGACGCCGAGCCCGTTCAATCTGAACGCCGGCATCAGCTACCTTTTCATGGCGGTCGTCGGCGGGGCAGGGCAGGTCTGGGGCGCGATTGCCGGGGCTTTCATCATCACGGAACTCCGCGACGTCATCCAGCGCGTCATGCCGGCGATCCTCGCCGACAGCGCGCTCTATGAGCCGATCGTCTTCGGCGTCCTGCTGATCGTGCTGCTGCAGGTCGCGCCCGATGGGCTTTGGCCGCTGGTGCAGCGCGTTCTACCGGAAGCCAAGCCGCGCGGCATTGCGATCGATGCGCAAGCACTTGCCGGGCGTGACCTGCCCGTCGCGCGCGGGAGCGAGATCCTGAAGGTCAGCGACGCCACCAAGAAATTCGGCGGGTTGACAGCCGTCAACGCTGTCAACTTCGGCGTCAAATCCGGCGAAATCGTCGCGCTGATCGGCCCGAACGGCGCCGGCAAGAGCACGACCTTCAACCTCATCACCGGCGTTCTCTCGCTCAGTTCCGGTACCGTCTCGTTCGCCGGGCAGACCATCTCGGGCATCGGCCAGCAGCGCATTGCGGAGCTTGGCATAGCCCGCACCTTCCAGCATGTGAAGCTGCTGCCGGACATGTCGGTTCTGGAGAATGTTGCGCTGGGTGGACACTTGCGCGGCCGCAAGGGCCTGCTGTCTGCTCTGATCCGCACCGACCGGGCCGAGGAAGCCGCACTCTTCGCGGAAGCCGCGCGGCAGATCGAGCGCGTCGGGCTTGGCGAACACATGCACAAGCCGGCCGGCAGCCTCGCGCTCGGCCAGCAACGCATTGTCGAAATTGCCCGCGCGCTCACCATGAACCCCTCGCTGCTTCTGCTCGACGAGCCCGCGGCTGGTCTGCGCCATTTCGAGAAGGGTCAGCTTTCGGATCTGCTGAGCCAGCTGCGCTCGGAAGGCATGAGCGTGCTTCTGGTCGAACACGACATGGGCTTCGTCATGGGCCTCACCGACCATATCGTCGTGCTCGATTTCGGCACCAAGATCGCCGAAGGCCCGCCGGATGTCATCCGTAAGCACCCCGCCGTACTGGAAGCCTATCTCGGCGGCGCGGCCGAGCCGAAAAAGACGTCGTCCGCAGTTTCGGGAGGTGCCGAAGCATGAGCAAGCCATTGCTTTCTCTCTCCAACCTCTCCGTTTCCTACGGCAAGGTCGAGGCCGTGCGCGGCGTATCGCTGGAGGTCTTCGCCGGCGAGATCGTCACCGTGATCGGCGCGAACGGCGCGGGTAAATCCACGCTCCTGAACGCCGCCATGGGCATCCTGCCGGCGGTTGGCGAACAGACATTCGACGGTGCGGCCATGGGCCGGCTGGAGGTCGAGGATCGCGTGGCGGTCGGCCTCTCGCTCGTCTCCGAACGGCGCGAGCTTTTCTCATCCATGAGCGTCGAGGACAACTTGCGCCTCGGCGCGGTGCGATTTTCCGAGCGCGAGGCGCAGGCGCGCATGGCCGGCGTCTTTGACCGCTTCCCGCGCCTCAAGGAACGCCGGCGCCAGGAGGCCGGCACCATGTCCGGCGGCGAACGCCAGATGCTCGCCATGGGCCGCGCGCTGATGGCGGGCCCGAAAGTCCTCATGCTGGACGAACCGAGCCTCGGCCTTGCCCCGCGCATCGTCGCCGACATCTTCACCATCATCGAGGACCTGCGCAAGGATGGCGTGGCGATCCTACTGGTCGAGCAGAACGCGCGCGCAGCGCTGAATGCTGCCGATCGCGCCTATGTGATGGAGCTCGGCGAAATCACCATGAGCGGCAAGGCGGCGGATCTGGCGAACGATCCGCAGATCGAACGGAGCTATCTGGGCTTCCATTGATAAGAAGGTAGGGCGGGCTGGCGCGGTTCTCCCGTGTCGTTCCCCCTCATCTGTCCTTCGGACATCTTCTCCCCGCTGGGGAGAAGAGGGGGCTGCGGCGTCTCTTTCCGCAGGTCTCTATTGGAAGGGATTTCGCCGTAGCGGTCACTTCTCCTCCTCGCCCCTCCGGGGAGAGGTGCGCCGAGCGAAGCGGAGGCGCGGTGAGGGGGCGGCACGGCACAACGCCAGCCGTATTACAAACCACAAAGCCCCCACCGCCGTATACATCCCCGCCCACTCTTGAATTCCTCGGAACCCGCGCATCATATGGGCGTTGATCACGCGAACACGCCCTTCAATGAGGTCCCGCCACCCGATGGATGCCGAGCAGCTTCTGAGCCCCAGACCGGAGGGCCTCTATTGCCGGCCCGGCGGCTTCTATATCGACCCGGTGCGGCCGGTCGAGCGGGCGCTGATCACTCATGGCCATTCCGACCACGCCCGTCCCGGCCATGGTGCCGTGCTGGCGACGCGGCGGACGCTCGATATCATGGCGCTGCGCTATGGCGCGGATTTCTGCGGCTCGGAACAGGCAGCAGCCTTCGGCGAAACGATCAACATCAATGGTGTGACTGTCCACTTCCACCCCGCCGGTCATGTGCTGGGCTCCGCGCAGATCGCCGTCGAGATGGACGGCACGCGCATTGTCGTTTCCGGCGATTACAAGCGCTCGCCCGACCCGACGGCGGAAGCCTTCGAGCCGGTCGCCTGCGATGTCTTCATTACCGAAGCGACCTTCGGCCTGCCGGTTTTCCGCCATCCGGATCCCGACAAGGAAATGGGCAAGCTGATTGCCTCGCTGAAGCTCTTCCCGGAGCGGACGCATATGATCGGTGCCTATGCGCTCGGCAAGGCGCAACGCGTGATCGCGCTCTTGCGTCGCCAGGGCTATAACGCGCCGATCTACATTCACGGCTCGCTGGACAAGCTCTGCCGCTATTACCAGAGCGAGGGCATCGATCTCGGCGAACTGCGCCCGGCGACGGTGGAGAAATCCGAGCGCGCCGATTATCGCGGCGCTGTCGTCATCGGCCCGCCATCCTCCTTTTCCGATCGCTGGGCGCGGCGGTTTGCCGAGCCGCTGACCGGCTTTGCCTCCGGCTGGATGATGGTGCGCCAACGGGTGCGCCAGCGCGGCGTCGAACTGCCGCTGATCATTTCCGACCATTGCGATTGGGACGAACTGACCGCCACGATCCGCGAGATCGGCCCGCGCGAGGTCTGGGTGACGCATGGGCGCGAGGAGGCGCTGGTGCGCTGGTGCGAGCTGCAGGGCGTGGCCGCCAAGCCGCTGCATCTCGTCGGCTATGAAGACGAGGGCGATTGATGGAAGCCTTTGCGCATCTCATCGACCGGCTGGTGCTGACGCCGCAGCGTAACGGCAAGCTGACGCTTCTCGCCGACTATTTCGCCACCATACCGGACCCCGATCGCGGCTATGCGCTGGCGGCCCTCACCGGCACGCTCGACATTCCTCTGGTCAAGCCGGCGCTCATCCGCGAGCTGGTGCTGGAGCAGATGGATGCCGAACTCTTCCGCTATTCCTATGACTATGTCGGCGATCTGGCCGAAACCGTTTCGCTCGTCTGGCAGGCGCCGGAGGGCCAGAAAACGGATTCTCCGCGACTTGGCGTGGTCGTCGAGGAGCTGAATTCGCTGAGCCGCAGCACCGTGCGCTCGCACCTGCGCGCGCTGCTCGACCGGCTGGATGCCAGCGGTCGCTATGCCTTCCTTAAGCTCGCCATGGGCAATCTGCGCATCGGCGTCTCCGCTCGCCTTGCCAAGCAGGCGCTCGCCCAGATGAGCGGCATCGACATCACCGAGATCGAAACGCTGTGGCATGGGCTGGCCCCGCCTTATGTCGATCTCTTCGCCTGGCTGGAGGGCAGGGCGGACAAGCCGGTGCTCGCCACGCCCGCCATCTTCCATTCCGTCATGCTGGCGCATCCGGTGGGCGACGAGGACCTGAAGAAGATGGACCCCGCCGATTTCCTCGCCGAATGGAAATGGGATGGCATCCGCGTGCAACTGTCGGCCTCGGGGGATCGCAAGAAGCTCTACTCGCGCAGTGGCGACGATATTTCTGAGGCCTTTCCGGATGTGCTGGAGGCGGTCGATTTTGAAGGCGTCATCGATGGCGAGCTGCTGATCGGCGGCACCTCGCGCACCAATTCGCCGACGCTGACCTTTTCCGACCTGCAGCAGCGGCTGAACCGCAAGACGGTGACGAAGCAGCACCTGACCGACTACCCCGCCTTCATCCGCGCCTACGATCTTCTCTTCAAAGGGGAAAAGGACGTGCGCGGCGAGGGGCTGGAGGCGCGGCGCGAGCAGCTTTCCCATCTCATCGAGCGCGCCGCGCATGACCGCTTCGACCTCTCCCCCACCGTCCCCTTCGACAACTGGGAGGGCTTGGAAAAGCTGCGGCTCGACCCGCCCGATCCGGTCATCGAAGGGGTGATGATCAAGCGCCGCGAAAGCCGCTATCAGGCCGGGCGCGTCAAAGGCGAATGGTTCAAGTGGAAGCGCGACCCCTATCTCATCGACGCGGTGATGATGTATGCGCAGCGCGGCCACGGCAAGCGTTCCAGCTACTATTCCGACTTCACCTTCGGCGTCTGGACCGGCCCCCCCGGCGAAGAAACCCTCGTCCCCGTCGGCAAGGCCTATTTCGGCTTCACCGACGAGGAACTGGAAGTCCTCGACAAATTCGTCCGCAACAACACGACCGACCGCTTCGGCCCCGTCCGCGCGGTGCGCGCCGAACCGGAGAAGGGCTTCGTGCTGGAAGTCGCGTTCGAGGGCATTGCACTTTCCAACCGACACAAGTCGGGCGTCGCCATGCGCTTTCCGCGGATCGCAAGGCTCAGGATGGACAAGCCGCCGATCGAGGCGGACCGGCTGGAGACGTTGATGGCGCTGGTGGGGGACCGGTGAAGCTCGGCGCGGCGCATTGCGCGTGCAGTTTCTGGACAATATTCATCGATCGCAACCACAGAATGCCTGCCTGAAACTGCGCCTGCCGTTGACCTTGCCTTGGCATTGAGCGGGCGAAAAGGCAGTGGTCGCACAGATTCAATACCAATCTGTCGCACTCGGTCCCGGCGATGTCGCTAAATTTCCATTCACACATCGCCGCGCAACATAATATGATGGTGGGAGGCGGCTGTAGTTTCGCCTTCTCGTGAATAAGAAAATAACAATTGTGACCAGAGGGAAACCACATGAAGATGCTACTCGCCTCCACCATTCTCGCGGCCGGCCTGGCGGGCCTCGCCGGAACTGCCTCGGCCGCTGACTGTGGCACCGTGACCATTGCCAACATGAACTGGCAGTCGGCCGAACTGGCCGCCAATGTCGACAAGCTCATCCTGACGGCCGGCTATGGCTGCAAGGCCGAACTCGTTGCCGGTGACACCGTGCCGACCCTGACCTCGATGGCTGAAAAGGGCGAGCCCGACCTGGCGCCGGAAGCCTGGGTTGGCCTGCAGCCGGAAATCGTCAACCGCGGCCTCAAGGAAGGCAAGTTCGTCGAAGGCGCGAAGATCCTCGCCGACGGCGGCGTCCAGGGCTGGTGGATTCCCCAGTATATTGCCGATGCACATCCGGACCTGAAGACGGTGACCGATCTCTTCAAGCATCCGGAACTGTTCCCGGCGCCGGAAGACAAATCCAAGGGCGCTGTCTACAACGGCCCGCAGGGCTGGGGTGGCACGGTTGCAACCGCGCAGCTCTTCAAGGCCTATGGCGGTGAGAAGGCCGGCTTCGTGCTCGTCGACACCGGTTCGGCAGCGGGCCTCGATGGTTCCGTGGCCAAGGCTTATGAAGCCAAGAAGCCCTGGGTTGGCTACTACTGGGCACCGACCGCCCTTCTCGGCAAGTACAAGATGGTCAAGCTGGAATATCCTGCTGCCTATGATGCTGCCGAGTGGAAGCGTTGCACCTCGGTCGCCAACTGCCCGGATCCGAAGCCGAATGGCTGGGCTGCCGACGTCGTGCAGACGCTGGTTGCCAAGAAGTTCGCCGATCGTGCCGGCCCGGCCATGGACTATCTCGGCAAGCGCGCCTGGTCCAACGAAACGGTTGGCGGCGTGATGGCATGGATGACCGACAACCAGGCCACCGGTGAAGAAGGCGCAAAGCGCTTCCTCAAGACCCAGGAAGATGTCTGGACCAAGTGGGTGTCCCCTGAAGTTGCTGCCAAGGTCAAGGCAGCCCTCTAAGGTCTTTCGACCGGTATGAACGATTGCAACGGACCCCTTGCAGGTATGCGAGGGGTCTGGCGGATCGACGCAACCTCCGATTAAATGCGGCTGCGGGAACGACTACTGTCCGTCTCCCGCCATTCTTGCATAGGCAATATCCGGCGGCGGCGCGTCGTCAGCCGGTCCTGAACTCTTGAACCCTGGGGAACGCGCATGGACTGGTTCTGGAAATTTCCCGCAATGAACGAAGATAGTTTTCTTCTCCTGAAGAAGACGATCGACGAGAGCTTCCGCGGCTTCACGCGCGGCTATGGAGATGCGATCGAGAGTTTCTTCTCGCCGCTCCAGACCTTTCTGATCGCGGTCGAGCGTCTGCTGATCGCCACGCCCTGGCCCGTTATCGTACTCATCGTGGCAGCGCTTGCCTGGGGCGCCAGCCGTAGCTTGAAGGTTGTTGCCGGCTGTGCCGCCGCACTTCTCTTCATCGGCTATTTCGGCATGTGGGAAGACACGATGAAGACCATTTCGATGATCTTCGTCTGTACCGTTCTCTCCATCATCATCGGCCTGCCGACAGGCATTCTCATGTCCCGCTCCAATGGCGTCAGGAGCGTGGTGAACCCGCTGCTCGACATCATGCAGACCATGCCGAGCTTCGTTTACCTCATCCCGGTCGTCATGCTTCTCGGTATCGGTCGCGTTCCCGGCGTGATCGCCGTCGTGATCTACGCGCTGCCGCCGATGATCCGCCTGACCGACCTCGGCATCCGCATGGTCGACCGCGACGTGCTGGAAGCGGCGGACGCCTTCGGTTCATCGTCCTGGCAGAAGCTCAAGGACGTGCAGCTGCCGCTGGCGCTGCCGACCATCATGGCGGGCATCAACCAGACCATCATGATGGCGCTGGCCATGGTGGTGATTGCGTCCATGATCGGCGTTCAGGGCCTCGGCCAGCCGGTTCTGAAGGCTATTGCGAACCAGTATTTCACACTCGGCATTTTCAACGGCTTGGCCATTGTCGGCATTGCCATCATTTTCGACCGCATCAGCCAGTCCTTCGGCCTGCGCCTGCAGAAGCACCGGGAGGTGGCCCATGGCTAGCAGCTCCATCGAAATCCGCAATCTCTACAAGATCTTCGGGTCTCGCGGAAAAGACTATGTCAAGGCCGTTGCCGACGGCATGTCTAAGACGGAGCTCAACGCCGAACACGGGCATGTGCTGGGTCTGAAGGACATCAACATCACCATCCCCGGCGGCCAGATCACCGTGATCATGGGTCTCTCAGGCTCCGGCAAGTCGACCCTCATCCGCCATATCAACCGGCTGATCGACCCGACATCCGGCGAGATCATCTATGACGGCGCGGATATCTGCCGGATGAGCGAGGAAGAGCTGCGGCAGTTCCGCCGGAAGAGGACCGCCATGGTCTTCCAGAAATTCGGCCTGCTGCCGCACCGCAACGTTCTGCAGAACGCCGCTTACGGTCTGGAAATCCAAGGCGTCGCCAAGGGCGAGCGGGAAGAACGCGCACGGCGCTGGATCAACCGCGTCGGTCTCGAAGGCTTCGACGCGAAATATCCGAACCAGCTTTCCGGCGGCATGCAGCAGCGCGTTGGCCTTGCCCGTGCGCTCGCCAATGACGCCGAAATCCTGCTCATGGACGAGGCCTATTCGGCGCTTGACCCGCTCATCCGCGTCGACATGCAGACGGTGCTTCTCGAGCTGCAGAAGGAACTGAAGAAGACGGTCGTCTTCATCACGCACGATCTCGACGAAGCGCTGCGGCTGGGCGACAAGATCGCCATCCTGCGCGACGGCGAGATCGTCCAGCAGGGCAGGGCGGAAGACATCGTCATGAACCCCGCCAACGACTACATCGAATCCTTCGTGAAGGAGGTCAATCGCGGCCGCGCCATCCGCGTCGGCGCCGTCGCCCAGCCGCTGACCGGCGGCGAGGCGGGACCGAGCATCGACGCCGACCACAGCGTGGAAGATGCCCTGAAGGTCATGCTCTCCGCCTCGGCCGACCGCCTGACCGTCATGGGGCCGGACGCGCGTCCGGTCGGAACAGTCACGCGCGACCAGCTTCTGCATATCATCGTGATGTAGGATGATGCTGGCCGGGTGATGCGCGGAAGGCCATCTCGGCCCGCCGCCCTCGCTGACCGGGTGGATGAAACTGCAATGCCCTCGCCTCTTGTTGGAGGCGGGGGCTTTGTGTTTGTTGGTCGTTTGGGGGAAGTGCATGGGTGGTGTCAAACAGGCACAAATTGGTGTGGCGATGCGGTTTCCACGGACAGCCCGGCTGAGGATGGATGAGCCGCCGATCGAGGCGGATCGTCTGGAGACGCTGATGGGTAGGTGGGGGAGAGGTGATTTACTTGTGTTGGGCTGGTCGACAACGGTTTTCGTGCCCGAGCTACGGTGATTCTTGCTGTCTGTCAAAAATCTGCTTGGCAGGGCAAGCAATCCACAATACGTAAAAAATATTTTTTGCAGAAGGGAAAATTATATGCTACAAGCCTGCTTGTCTGGCTTGTAGCATATTTGACAAATTTGCAATTCACTGTATAATCGGTCTTGCTCGGCGGTACTTGTTTTATTGCTGGACTCTGATACAAAAAAGGCGCTCTACAACAAATGCAGAGCGCCTCGATTTGTTTCTGGTGTTCGCGAATTAGCGGCACGGTTTACCGGTTCAAATCACGACCCGAAAACAAGTAGCATCGCTTTCTTGGTCTTTTGAGGCTTCTTGTCAACCTTCGCCGCCATAAAGGCCTTTATTAATGGCAAAAGATAATCCAATTAAGCCTGGTCAGACTGTTCCTCAGTCTGGTCAATATGAAATTCGCGGCATTCGCGGCGGGCATACGGGTGAGGAGCGAACCATGGTTCGCGGCGAGCCTGCTCCGCCGACACCGCAGCGAGGACAGTCGTTCGTTATGGTCGATCCGACCAAGAATGGGGCTGGCCGGAAGTAGCAGGAAACTTCTCTCAAGAGAAATCTTGTGAGGCTTGAAGGGGGCGTTATCGCCCCCTTTTTGATTCCGCCTGCGAGAAATCCGTTGATATCGCTGCGTCACCGGCACCCCCACCAGCCTCAGCCCAGCGCAACCATCATCTTTGTGACAGTTTAAATCTTCGGCTTCCCTTTGGCGGAGAAGGCGTCGTAGAGGTTTTCGCCGTTGAGATTGGCTTTCGCAGCCACACCCTTGACGCCGCCTTCCTGTGCCTTGGCAACGTTGCGGAGAGCCTCCTGAAAAAGCTCTATATTGCCGCTCTCCAGAATTTCCTCGAGATAGACGGCCGCGTTTTCGGGGTCGCGCAGCAATTCGCCGCGCGCGCTGAGATCGAACGGTTTTCCGAGACAGGTCAATCCATTACCCTTTACACTTCATAAGAATTCTATCTTGCTCCTCACAGGACCGGCTTTTCAAGCGCAAAGCGCAGTTGCTCTCTCCCTCTTCTCCCCTTGGGAGAAGGTGGCCCGAAGGGTCGGATGGGGGGTTCTTGCTGCCGCGATTGGATGGGAACCCCTCATCGCCTCACTGCGTTCGGCACTTCTCCCCAAGGGGAGAAGAGGACGCTTCGTCATTCCGGACTACCCAATCGCCCCCCTCACACCGTCGGCACCGTCCCCCCGTCAATCACAAACTCAGACCCCGTGATGCTGCTGGCGCGATCTGAGGCGAGGAAGGCGATGAGGTTGGCGATTTCGGCGGGTGAGGAGGGGCGGCCGAGCGGGATGCCGCCGAGGGAGGCCATGATCAGGCGCTTGCCATCTTCGATATCGCCGCCGTTTTCGGTTCCGAGACGTTCGGCGAAGCGGATGGCGGCTTCGGTTTCGATCCAGCCGGGCGAGACGCGGACGACGCGGACGCCCTTCGGCGAGACTTCCTTCGACAGGGCCTTGCTGTAGGTGGAGAGCGCCGCCTTCGCCGCCGCATAGGCGGTCGTGGCTTCGGGCAGCGGCATGATCCGCTGGATGGAGGAGACGTGGACGACCACGCCGCCGCCTTGCGCGATCATGCCCGGGAGGAGGGCGCGGTCGAGCCGCACCGCCGGCATCAGGTTGAGGTCCAGCTCCCGCGCCCACTCAGCGTCTCCGAGCGCCGCGAAGCCTCCGGCCGGCGACGACGAACCGCCGAGCATATGCACGACGATGTCCACGCCGCCGAGACGGTCGCGGACGGCGGCGGCAAGGGTCGCACAGCCTTCGCTTGTGCTGAGGTCTGCCGCGACAAAGTGGACGCCCTCTTCCAGAGCGCCCGGCTCGTTGCGGGCGCTGGTGATGACGGTTGCGCCGAGGTCGCGGAAGAGGTTGACGGTCGCGGCTCCGGCGCCGCGCGTGCCCGAGGTGACGAGCGCGCGCTTGCCTTTGAGGCTGATGAAGGGGATCACAGCGCGATCTCCAGTTCGGCGATCTTGTCCTTTTCGAGGACGAAGAAATACCGCAGGTCGACGGGGCTGCCGGGGAAGTCGCCGACGAGGTGGCTTGTCACCACCGTGCGAGGCCCTTCCATTGTCATCGCGAAAGGCGCGACCGTGTAGGTGTACTTGGTCGAGGCCTCGGCCTTCCAGCGGCGGATGGCATCGCGGCCGCGATAGACATTCTTTTCGTCGGTCACGACCGCATCGTCGCTGAAGCACGCCGCCACGGCCTCGGCATTCGTGTTCCGGTCGGCCCGGAAATAGGCGGCAATCGTCTCGGGTAGCTGGATGTCCATGTTATGTCTCCTTGTTTCGCGTCTGCGGATGCCGGGCCAGGGGGCCGAACCGGCATCGATGAGGACAATCTAGGGCTGGACGGACGTTGCGATAAGTGGGACAAAGCTTGATGTAATATTGCGGAAAACGGGATAATGTCGCGAGACGGCTTGATCGAACTGGAAGCGGTGCTTGTCATTGCCGCGCGGAAGTCGTTTCGTGCGGCCGCACCGGAGCTCGGGCTTTCGACGACGGCGCTCAGCAATCTGATCGGCAAGGTCGAACGGCAGCTCGGCGTCCGCCTGTTCAATCGCACGACGCGTAGCGTGTCGCTGACGGATGCCGGTCGCACCTTCGTCGAGCAGGTTGCGCCCGCGCTTCGTGATATCCAGGACGCCATGGCGACCGCCCGTTCGCAGCAGGAAACCCCGTCCGGAACCCTGCGGATCAACGCCTTTGCCACAGGCGCTCGAGAGATCCTGGCGCCGCTCGTGCTGGAATTCCTGCGCCGCTACCCCGATGTCCATATCGATCTCGTGACGGAGGGGCGGATCGTCGACATCGTGGCGGAGGGCTTCGACATGGGGATCCGCAGCGCCGACCTCGTGCCGAGCGACATGATCGCAGTTCCGCTTGGGCCGCCGCGCAGCTTCGCCGTGGTCGCCACGCCGTCCTATTTCAAGGTGAACGGAAAGCCGCGCGTGCCGCCCGATCTCCTCGGTCACCGCTGCGTTCGTATTCGCTTACCCAATGGTGCGCTCTATCGCTGGCACTTCGAGAAGGAGGGGAAACCGGTGCAGATCGACGTCGACGGGCCGATCACGCTTGATGAGGCGACGCTCGCGCGGATCGCTGTCCTGGAGGGGATCGGGATCGGCTTCTTCATGGAAGCCGATGTGCGCGAGGATATCGCAGCCGGACGGCTTGAACGCGTCCTGCAGGACTGGACCCCGCCCACAGCGCCGCTCTGCCTCTACTATTCCGGCCGCAAGAACACGGCCGCCGCCTTCCGCGCTTTTGTCGATCTGGCGCGGAATTTCGGAAAGACTGCCCTGCAAGCCGGATAATTCCGCTTGATACATAGGAATCCTATGTATATGCTGCTCTCATGGAAACACCGAAGAACCCCGCATCAATCGATCAGCGCATAGAGGAGGGCCTTGCCCGCCTTGCCGCCGTCATCCGTGCGGATGACTGGAACAGGGCGAAGGCGGCGGGGATCAATCCGACGCAGCAGGGGGTGCTTGATTATCTACGGGGGCGGCCCGAGGGGACCGGCTTGACCGATATAGCTGTTCATCTCCTCATTTCGCAGCCGACGGCCACGGACTCCGTCGCCGCGCTGGAGCGCAAGGGGCTCGTCGCGCGGCGCGCCAGCGATACCGACCGCCGGGCTGTGCGGGTTCTGCTGACGGAGGCAGGCGTCGCGTTGCTGGAGGGTCAGCGGGGCGAAGGCGGCATGGCGCGCATCGCCGTGGATCGTCTGGACGAGGCCGGGAAGGCGGAACTGCTGCTGACCGTCGTCAAGCTCATCAAGACCTTGCAGGACCTTGGTGCCGTGCCGGTTCAGCGCATGTGCGCCACCTGCCGCCATTTCGCACCCTTCGTTCATCCGGATGGGGACAAGCCCCATCACTGTCATTACGTGGACGCGGCCTTTGGTCAGCGGGAGATCCGCATCGACTGCCACGAACACGAAACCGCCGATCCTGCTTCCCGGGCAGCCACCTGGGAAGTCTTTCAAAGAGGATAGTCAGCAACCCTCCAGGCATTGGAGACAGAAAGGAGAATACCGAAATGAACGGAAAATTGTTAGCCGGCGCGCTCATCGCCGGAACGGCATCGCTTTGCGCAACGGCAGGCTTCGCCCATGGGGTGAAGGCTGAAGCCAACAAGGCCGTGCAGGCCGCCTTCGACATCGTCGAGACCACCATCGTCACGAAGGGTGAGACGGCCGTTTTCACCACGCGGGTGCGCGGCGATGCGGGTTCGGAAAAGCCAGCGGCGACCGGCAAATTCGAGGGTGCGGCTGTTTACGCCTATGTCTGGCCGACATCGCTGAATTCCAGCGAGGTCGGCTTCGAGAAGGATCAGGGCATCGTGGCCCTCGGCGTCACCTTCCATCCCGATTTCGACGATGCGGCGAGCGGCGGCAAGAACCGGGCGGTCTGGCATCCGCATTGGGTGGTGCTGGCGCCCGACAAGGCCTGTGGCGGCGGGCTGAAGGTCGTCGATATTCCGGAAGGCGCCAAGCCGAAGGTTCCGGAAACCTGGCCCGGCGTGCCGCTTCTCATCGACAGTCCCGCCTATCCGACGGTGTTGAAGGGGGACACGGTGGATGTGCAGATCCCGCTCAAGCTGATCTCCAGCATTGCCGGGGCGAAGTTCGACGGGGTGACGGCCGGGCTGAAGGTCAATGCCAACCTGCATGCCCCGCTGCTCTGCGTCAGCAATGTCTTCAAGGTGGCGTCCGGCGATCTGAGCCTGCCGGGCAAGGTGGTGCCGTCCAAGTAGGGCGGTTAGCGCGGGTTCGTCGACAGCCATCGCCGAACCCGCATATTCTCCCTCCAGGCAATTGAGAAGGAAAGAACGGCCTGAGATTTACACGCACTCGCCCCGCCTGCGCAACAGGCGAGACGGTGAGGTAACGTCAGGCGAGGAATGAAGGCTGGCGCTTACGCGGCAATTCCGCGGCGCGCCGGTTCTTCAACCCTTCTTCTTCTTCCAGTCGGGCTTGCCGCCCTTGCCGCCACCCGGCTTGCCGTCGAAGCTCTTGCCCTTGTAGGGCGGCTTGCCGCCATCACTCTTGCCGGCATAGTCGCCCTTCTTCTTCCAGTCAGGCTTCTTGAAGTCGCCTTGCGGGCGCTCGTCGCGGTTTCCACCCTCGCGGGGGCCGCTGCGGGACATGTCGGGGCGACCGTCGAGTTTCTTCACGCGAAGCTTGTCTTCGATGAGCATCTTCGGGCCGAGTGCGGCGACGAAGCCGTCGGCGGCGCTGGCGTGGATTTCGACGAAGGTTTCGGCCGGCTGCATCTTGATCGAGCCGATGTCGCGCTTGCCGATATTGCCGGCGCGGCAGAGCATGGGGATGAGCCAGCGCGGTTCGGCATTCTGCTTGCGGCCAACGGAGAGCGAGAACCAGACGCTTTCGTCAAAGTCTTCGCGGGCACGCGCCGGCTGCGCGTCGAAATCCTGCGTCTTGCGTTCGCGGGGTTCTTTGGCATCGCGGCTCTTCGGCGCGTAGACGGTCATTTCCTGGATGTCTTCCGGCGCAAAGCGCGTGGAGCGGAAATGGCGGATATAGGCGGCGGCGATCTTGTCGGCGCCGTGGGCCTTGATGAGGCGCGCCGCCATGTCGCGATCGTCCTCGTCGACGGGAAGCTGCAGTTCCGGATCGTCGATCAGACGCTCGTCGTCGCGCTGCAGGATCGCGGCAGCTGTCGGCGGGTTCGCCCATTCGGCCTGGATGCCGGCGGCGTCCAGCAGGCGCTCGGCCTTGCGGCGGGCCGGCAGCGGCACGATGAGGGCGGAGACGCCCTTGCGGCCTGCGCGCCCCGTGCGGCCGCTGCGATGCTTCAGCGTTTCGGCATTGGTCGGCAGATCGGCATGAACGACGAGTTCGAGGCTCGGCAGGTCGATGCCGCGGGCGGCGACGTCGGTCGCGATGCAGACGCGGGCGCGGCCGTCACGCATGGCCTGCAGGGCATGGCTGCGTTCGCTCTGCGAGAGTTCGCCCGACAGCGACACGGCCGGGAAGCCCCGGTTGGAAAAGCGAGCGGTGAGATGCGCGACCGCAGCACGCGTCGAGCAGAACACGATGGCCGTGGCGGCATCGTAATAGCGCAGCGTGTTGAGGATCGCGTTTTCGCGGTCATGGTTGGCGCAGAGCAGCGCGCGATATTCGATATCGCTGTGCTGCTGCTCTTCGGCCGCCGTGGTGATGCGCATCGCGTCGCGCTGGTAGCTCTTGGCGAGCGTCGCAATGGACTTCGGCACGGTGGCCGAGAACATCAGCGTGCGCCGTTCAGCAGGCGACGCGCCGAGGATGAATTCGAGATCGTCGCGGAAGCCGAGATCGAGCATCTCGTCCGCCTCGTCCAGCACGACGGCGGCGAGGTTGGAAAGGTCCAGCGCATTGCGCGTGATGTGGTCGCGCAGACGTCCCGGCGTGCCGACGACGATATGGCAGCCGCGCTCCAGCGCCCGGCGCTCTTTCCGCGTATCCATGCCGCCGACACAGGTGGCGATCACGGCGTGGGTTTCGGCATAGAGCCATTCGAGTTCGCGGGCGACCTGCATGGCCAGCTCGCGCGTCGGCGCAATGGCGAGCGCCAGCGGCGCTTCAGCGGGGCCGAAGAGGCGGTTTTCGCCGAGGATGTCGTCGGCGATGGCGAGACCGAAGGCCACGGTCTTGCCGGAGCCGGTCTTGGCGGACACGAGCGCGTCGCGGCCCTTCAGGTCGTCTGAGCGCATCGCCTCCTGCACGGGGGTCAATTGCGTGTAGCCGCGCTTTTGAAGCGCGTTGCCAAGCGGCGTCGCAACGCCGTCGAAAATCGTCATGCAAAAATCTTTCGGAACAGGACCGGCTGGCGCTTGAGAGGCACGCTGCGGGATCAATCATGCGCGCCTTCTACCTGTACTTTGGCAAAATGTACAGGGCGGAGCAGCAAGGGCTCATTTTGCAGGGAAGGGATTGTCGTGAAATCTTATGAGCTTTTCGCATCCGCCCAACTGCTCGACAGCGCGCGCTGCAACTTCCTGCACCTTCTCTTTAGTGGCGACCACCGTAGGCTTCCCGCCTGTTACCATCGTTTCTAGCTCTGAGGTCTGAACTTTGCTGACCGATTCTGCCGTAGCGCGGTAGACTTCGGTTTCAGGGCCGCAGCCACGACTTTCCAGAAAGCCCAGAAATTTCGGCGCCATCGGAATGGGCTTAGCGCCGCAATATTTTTCGGCAAGAAAGTGCGCCGACAGACCAAATGGAATCCACTCGAAAGTGGTGTCGGCTCTCTCGCCATTGAGAAAAATCTTTTTGCATGATGGTGAATCGCCCGCGTAGGCCGATGAACAGGCGAGGCCAAACAACGTCATGCAAGTTAGGAAGCGAATCATGAAATGCCTTCAACCGTTAGACGCATAGATTATTCGAATTTAATGCGAAGAAAAGGCAGACGTTCGCGGAGGCAAAAAATTGTTTCAGCCCACGCTCCGCAGCGCCTCTTCGCTCTTGCGGTCGAAGAGATAGACATTGGCCGGATCGATCTGCACGTCAAGGCTCTTGGCGGTGAGGATGGCACGGCTCATGTTGGCGGCCACCGTCAGCATCGGTTCGGTTTCGGTGACGACATAGGTCATGGAGCCGGTCTGTTCGACGAGCGAGACGGGGAGACGCATCGTGTTGCCCGTCGCGGTGTCGGCGACGACGTTCAGATGTTCGGGGCGCAAGCCCACCGTGACGCTCTCGCCGGCGGGTCGGTGGCCGGCGAAGGAGAGCGTCGGGTCGCCGGGCAGCGCGAGGCGGACGCTGTTCCCGGTCTCGGTCACGATTCCGTCGATGAAATTCATTGCCGGAGAGCCGATGAAGCCGGCGACGAAGCGATTGACGGGGCGGTCGTAGAGGTCGAGCGGCGCGCCCTGCTGCTCGATGACGCCGGCGCGCATGACGACGACATGGTCGGCCATGGTCATGGCTTCGATCTGGTCATGCGTGACATAGACGGAGGTCGCGCCGAGGCTGTTATGCAGCTTGCGCACTTCCGCGCGCATGTGGACGCGCAGCGCCGCATCGAGGTTGGAAAGCGGTTCGTCGAAGAGAAAGGCTTTCGGGTTGCGGATGATGGCGCGGCCCATGGCGACGCGCTGGCGTTGGCCGCCGGAGAGTTCGCGCGGATAGCGGTCGAGGAGTTGGCCGAGGCCGGTAATGGCGGCGATCTCCTCGGCCTTGCGGCGGGCCTCGGCGCGGGACACGCCCTTGAGGCGCAGCGAATAGGTGAGGTTCTTTTCCACCGTCATATGCGGATAGAGCGCATAGGACTGGAACACCATGGCGATGTCGCGCAGGCGCGGCGGCTGGCGGGTGATGTCCTCGCCCTTGATGCGGATCGCACCGCTGGTGATGGTTTCCAGACCCGCGATCGTGCGCAGCAGCGTGGACTTGCCGCAGCCGGAGGGGCCGACAAGCGCCACGAACTGGCCCTTCGGAATGGCAATGTCGATGCCGCGCAGCGCGTGATAGCCGCCGTAATATTTCTGGATGCCGGCAAGTTCGATCTGCAAGGTCATTTGAGCGCTCCGGAAGTCAGGCCGCTGACGATGCGGCGCTGAGCCAAGACGAAGATGATGAGTATGGGCGTCACGTAGATCGCCGCGAAGGTCATGATGCCGGTCCAGTCAGACGCATTCGGCCCGACGAAGAATTGCAGGCCGACGGTGGCCGGCTGGTAGGCGCGATCGGTGATCAGCGAGCGCGAATAGACATATTCGCCAAGCGCCTGAAGGAAGATGAGGATCGCCGAGACGAGAATGCCGTTGCGCGCCAGCGGCACGGAGATCGACAGGAACGCGCCGATGCGGCTGTTGCCATCGACAAGCGCTGCCTCCTCCAGTTCGCGCGGCACCTGGGTGAATGCGGCGCGCACGAGCACGATATAGAGCGGCAGCTTGTTGGCGGCGGTGGCAAGAATGGTGCCCGTGCGCGGCCAGGAGAGGAGCCCAAGCTGGCTGAAGGCGACGAAGATTGGCGTGATCAGCAGCGAGGGCGGCAGGACCTGCAGCATCAGCACCATGAACAGCGCGACATCCATCCAGACCGAGCGGACGCGGGCGAGCCCATAGGCGCAGCCGGTGCCGAAAAGCACGACAATCGCCACCGTGCCGCAGGCAATCACCAGCGAGTTCTGGATGAAGGAACCCATGCCCATGTCGTTCCAGACCCGTGCAACCTTCAGCTCTGCATGATGCGGCCATAGCGTCGGCGGATTGGCGAAGGTCTCGGTATTCGTCTTCAGCGCCGTCACATACATCCAGTAGAGCGGGAAGAGATAGATCGCGACAAGCAAAACGGCGATGGCCAGCAGAAGCCAGCGTTTCCAGGGGGTGCTAGACAACATGTTCGTGCCTCGTCGAGCGGACATAAGCGGTGGCGACGAAGATCACCACGATGATCATAAAGACCGAGACGACCGAGCCGTGGCCGATGCGGTATTCGCGGAAGGCAAGTTCCCAGGACCAGTATTGCAGCACGTTGGAGGCGTTGGACGGCCCGCCCTGCGTCAGGGCCGCGAAGAGGTCGAACTGCTGCAGCGTGAAGATGATGCCGAGCGAGATGACGGCGCCGAGCTGCGCCCGCATCATCGGCAGCGTGATGGTGAAGAAGCGCTGCAGCCGGCTCGCGCCATCCAGTTCCGCTGCCTCGTAGACATCGGCCGGGATGGCCGCGAGGCCGACGGAAAGCAGGATCATGTTGAAGGGCACGCCGAGCCAGATATTGGCGATGATGACGGAATAGATCGAGATCGACGGATCGGAGAGCCAGAAGATTTTCTGCTGCGTCAGCCCGAGCGACTGGATGAGCCAGTTTACCACGCCGAAATCCCCGGCCAGCAGCCAGCCCCAGATCGCGCCGACGACGAGACCAGGCATAATCCAGCCGGCGAGAAACAGGCCGCGCAGCCAGGTCGAGCCCGGAAAATCGAGGCGGAAGAACAGGGCGAGCGCAAGGCCGATGCCGAGCTGGAAGACGACCGACAGGCCGACGAAGAGGATGGTGTTGCGCACCACCGGCCAGAACAGTGGATCGTTGACGATGTCGCGATAGTTTTCGAGCCCGACAAAGGGACGGTCGAATGTGGCGATGGTGAAGAGATCGACGCTCTGGAACGAGATGACCAGATTGTAGATCAGCGGGAAGGCCGAGAAGGCGACGAGATAGGCGAGCGCCAGCAGCACAAGCGCGCCGTCAAAGCCGCCGCCATCGCGGAATACACGATTGAACCGTAACATTGCGCCCTCCCGGCATGCATGCACTTCGAATAAAGCCAAACGTCTTCTTACGGCGGTCGTGGCTTACCCCTCACCCCGCCTCCGCTATCGCTCGGCGACCCTCTCCCCAAGGGGAGAGGAGGATCGTGGACGCTGCGACAACCTCCCTCTTCTCCCCTTGGGGAGAAGGTGGCCCGAAGGGCCGGATGAGGGTTTCCCAACCTGAAACGGATGTTTGTTCCGCCTGAAGCTTTCTAAAGATAGACCCAACTGGCCGCGGGCAGGGCAAAACCCGCCCGCGGCCATTTCACAAGGCGATCGACGTCGGGCCTTATTTGCTCAGAACCCCATCGATGGACTTCTGGGCCGCTGCCAACGCATTTTCCGGGGAGGATTGGCCGGTCAGCGTGGTCTGGATGGCCGTCTGGATCGCCTTGGAGACCTTTGCCCAATCCGGGCTCGGCCCGCGATTGCGCGCGAACTTCATGGACTCGTTGAAGACCTCGTAGGCCTGCGGGTAGTTCGGCTTTTCGACCTTCACCGGATAGGCCGGCATGTAGCCGAATTCGTTCCACACGCGCGGCATCTGCTCGTACATGTATTCGACGAACTTGAAGGCTTCCTTCGGGTGCTTGGAGTTGGCAACGATCACGTTGTCGCCTTCACCCAGCGCCGAAGCGCGGGGCGCGCCGTCCTTCGGCACGGGCAGGAGGGCGACGCGATAGTCGAACTTCGCATCCTTGCTCATGCGCGGCAGTTCCCAGGGACCGGAAATGTCCATGGCGGCATTGCCGGCATTGAACGTGCCGGTCGAGTCCCACTGACCGCGGATCAGCGTATCCTTCGAGGCGAGACCCTCGTCGATGAACTTCTTCCAGAGCGTCAGCGCCTCCACGCCGCCCGGCACGTTGACCTTGTTGTAGTCGCCGCCGGCCATCTGCAGCCAGGGCAGGAACTGGAACGTGCCCTCTTCCGAAGCGGCTGCCGAGAAGGCGAGGCCGTAGACGCCCTTGTCCTTGTTCGTCAGCTTCTTGGCGGCTGCGTAAAGCTCGTCCCAGGTCTTCGGCGGCTTGGCCGGGTCGAGACCGGCGGCCTTGAACATGTCGGCATTGTAGTAGAGCGCGATGGTGTTGGCGCCGCGCGGAATGCCGTAGATGCCGCCCTTGTAGCTCACCGAGGCGAGCGGGCCGGGGAAGATCGTGTCGAGCTTGATGACGGAGCTCTTGTCGATCATCGGCTTCATGTCGAGCAGCAGTTTGCGCGAGGCAAAGAGCGCAACATCCGGATTGTCGATATAGGTGACATCCGGGGCTTCGCCGGTCGCCATGGCCTTGGCCAGCTCGTTGACCATGTCCGGGAACTGGACCGAACGGACATTGACCTTGATGTCCGGGTTCTTGGCCGAGAACTCTTCAGCCATCTTGTAGTGATATTCGCCGGGCCGGTCGACGGTCCAGAGATTGATAGTCACCTGCTCGGCCCATGCGGGCGTAGACAGGGTGGCAAGCGCGACCGCGCCCATCAGCTTTGCGATAGTCATGATACTCCTCCTTTGATCATGATGACGATGTTGCCGGTTTACCGGCGTCCCTCCTCACAAAAGCGACGGGTCGCCGCCTTCATATTGCGCCGTGATGTCGACGAAATCGCCGCCGCGGCAATCTTTCAGGTAGTTGAGCGCACGCACCTGGCCGGTCATTTCCAGCGCGTCGCGATAGACCGGATCGTGCCAGCCCTCGATGTCGATGGCGCCCTGGTAGCCGCCCAGCCGCAGCTCGCTGATGATGTCGGTCCAGTTGCTGTCGCCGAAGCCCGGAGTGCGCATGAAGACGAAGGGGTGCTTGCCGAAAATGCCGTGCTCGCGCACCACATCCCAGCGCACGGTCGCGTCCTTGCCGTGAACATGGAAGATCTTGCTTGCCCATTTGCGGATCTGCGGCAGCGGGTCGATGAGATAGACGAGCTGGTGGCAGGGCTCCCATTCGAGGCCGAGATTTTCGTCCGGCGTCTCGTTGAATATCAGTTCCCAGGCATCCGGATTATGCGCGATGTTCCAGTCGCCCGTCTGCCAGTTGCCATCCATGGCGCAGTTTTCAAAGGCGATCTTCTCGCCCTTGTCGGCGGCGCGCCTGGCAAGCTCGCTCCAGACTTCGCGATAGCGCGGCAGGCTGTCGGTCAGCGGCTTGTTACGCACGCGGCCGGTGAAGCCGGCGACGCAGGTCGCGCCGAAATGATGGGCATTGTCGATGCAATCCTTCCAGCCCTGCAGCGTCTCCAGGTCCATCTTGTCGCCTTCGAGCGGATTGCCGAACATGCCGAGCGTCGAGATGGTGATGTCGCGGTCGCCGATGGCCTCGACGCAGCGCTTGCCGAGTTCGGCAAGGTTCTGCCCGTTGGTGGTCTGCCAGAAGAAGGGTTCGAAGCTTTCGAAGCCGAGATCGGCGATCTGGGCGATGCGCTCGGCCGCCTGTCCGCCATGGGCGGCGACCATGGTGCCGATGCGGATCGCTTTTGCGGGATTGGTCATGGGAGGTTCCTCTTTCAAGTCAAATCGACGCGGCGCTTTTCGCCCGCATTGGCGCTCTCGATTGCGGCGGCCACCATGGCGAGGCTCTGGATATTGTCGGAACCGACGGTGAGCGGCGTTCCCCCGGAGAGAACCGCGCGGACGAAATCGGCAATCACGCCGCCATGGCCCTCGATCAGCGGTTCGGAAAGCGCGGGGACTTCAACGGCTTCCAGCGGGCGGAAGAAGCCTTCGTTGCCGGCCACGACATGGGCCTCGAAGCCCTCATTTCCGTCCCAGAGCAGGGTGCCCTTGGTGCCGATGATCCGCCATGTGGCTTCCCAGGCGGTGTTTGCGCCCTCCGCGCACCATGAGCCGCGATAGGTCATGGCGACGCCGTCCTCGAAGTCGAAAAGCGCGTCGGCCGCTGCGCCATGGGCATACCAGGAGCCCTTGGGATTGGTTTCGCGGCAATAGACCGAGACCGGCCTGCGGGCGATGAGATAGCGGGCGGCGTCGAACGTATGGATCGCCATGTCGAGCAGAAGGACATGGTCCATCGCGTCGCGGAAACCGCCGAAATGGGCGCCGATGAAGAAATCGACATGAACCGCGGTGAGGTCGCCGAGCGTGCCGGCCTCGATCATCGCCTTGACGCGGCGGATGCCGACGAGGAAACGGCGGTTCTGGATGACGGCGTGGATCTTGCCGGATTTGGCGGCAAGCTCGACCAGAGCCTTGGCTTCATCCAGCGTGTTCGCCATCGGCTTCTCGGAGAGCACATGGCAGCCGGCGGCAAGCCCGGCCTCGACAATGGCGAAGCGGGCGGGCGGAACGACGAGATCGAAGAGAAGATCGGGCTTCAGTTGCGCGAGCATGTCGGGGAGGTCGGCGCTGACGGACATGCCGCCGAGCCCATGCTTTTCGGCGCGGCGCACAGCCACTTCGGGGTCGAGATCGACCATGCCGACGAGGCGCACATTGTCTTTCAGATAGGGAATTTCACGAAGCGCGGTGAGCCAGCCATCGGACATAGCTCCGCACCCCGCCATGACGGCGGTCAGCATACCAGATCTCCTCCCAGAACGCCGCGCTTCCTCCGTCGCGGTCGTCTCGTAAACGTTTACGAAAGTTGCCATGGGTCTTGAGACGTGTCAAGAAAATCTTGGAAACGTTTACGAGGCATGCGCAATGAACATCCGCCGGCTGGCCGACCATCTCAATATTTCCATCGGAACGGTGTCGCGCGCGCTCAATAACCGGCCCGGCGTGCATCCCGAAACGCTTGAAAAGGTTCTGAAAGCCGCCACAGAACTCGGCTATGTCGCCAACCAGTCGGGGCGGTCCTTGCGGCGCGGCGCGACGAACACGATCGGCTTCGTCATCGAAACGGGGCATCCTGCCCATCAGGCCGGTGACCAGTTCTTCTATGTTGTGCTCGACGCGATGAACCTCTATCTCGCCGAACAGCATTACGATCTGGTGATCCTGCCCTGTCATTCGGCGGACGATCCGGTGGAATTCCTCTCGCGCGTCATTGCGCGCGGCATTGTGGATGCGCTGGTGATGACGGCGACGCGACGCGTCGATCACCGGATTGCGCAGCTCGCCAAGTCGAAGCTGCCCTTCATGACGCTCGGCCGCAGCGAGACGCCGGGCAACTATTCCTGGATCGACCTCGATTTCGAGGGCGTGGCGCTGCGCTCCGTGCAGGAGGCGGTGAAGCTCGGTCATCGGCGGATTGCTGTCGGTTTGCCGGATAACGACGTTGCGCTGGGCTATCATTACAAGTCCGGCTATCTAAAGGGACTGGCGGAGGCCGGGTTCCCTGTCGACGAAAGCCTGATCATCCGCGTGCCGACCAGCGAGATGGGTGGCTTCAGCCTCGGCAAGCAGGTCGCTGGCATGGCGGATCAGCCGACGGCGCTGCTGCTCTGCTCCGAAGTCACCGCCGCCGGCGTCTATGCAGCCTTCGGAGACATGGGGATCGAGGCGGGCAGGGATATTTCCGTCGTCGCCTTCCGCGAGAACCCGCTGATGCGTTTTCTCAATCCTGCGCCGGCTTGTTTCCGGCTAGACCTGAATGCGCTCGGCACGCGGCTTGGCGAAACGGTGCTCGATCTTCTGTCCCCCGACGAAGAGGTCAGCCAGCGGCGCGGCGAAATCGTGCCGCTGAGCTTCGTGCCCGGCAAGTCGCTTCAACCGCCGCGCAGCGGTGGGGTTTAAGCGGCGGGTTGGGTCCAGACGGCGGCAGCGACATCCGCCTCGGTTACCTCCACCAGAGCCTTGTGGATTGAGGCCTGAACCGTCCTTTCAACATTCATCACGAGAATGACCGTCTCCTTCGGCGGGCAGCCGGGAAGATGGCAGGCGAGCTCATTCACCGACACGACGGTTTCTTCGGCGAGACCGAGACAGGCGCGGGTCCATTGCTTGATCGCGCGGGCCTGCTCGATCAGCCCCGGCGCGCGTCGCTGCAGCGGGTTGAGAAAGGCGCCACTCATGCGTCTCTCCTCGCGCCCCATCCGAAGCCCTTGCGCGGGCGCGGGGCGAGGGCCGCGAACAGGTCGCGGATCTGCCTGACCGGCATGTTCTGGCCAATCAGCACGACGCGCGTCTGCCGGGTTTCGTCCGGCCAGCGGTCAAGCTGAGACAGCGGATAGAGCCGGTGCTGGACGGCATGGGCGACGATGGGGCGGTCCGGATCGTCGGAGACGGCAAAGAGGCCCTTCATGCGCAGCAGGCCGGAATCGATATTGCTGGTCACGACCTTCAGGAAGACATCCAGCGCGCGACGATCGAGCGGCACGTCGTGCGTGAGTGACACAGCCTCGATGCCGCCATGGCGGGCGGGGTCATGGGCGTGCTGATGCGGGGCCGCCAGCCGCTCCATGGCGAGCCAGCCGGCGACGTCTTCCGCCTTGCCGTCCGGCGAATAGATGCCTTGGCCGAAAAGCGCGGTCAGGTCGAAGCCTGGCGCATGGCGATCATGCAGCGTTGCGGCCGGGTTGAGATATTGAAGCTCGGCCTGCCAGTCGCGGGCAAGATGCGGAAGATCCGTTTTGGTCAGCACGATGTGGTCGGCGAAGGCCAGCTGCTTCCAGCCTTCCATGAAACGCTCCAGCGTCGAAAGCCCTTCCAGCGCATCAAAGGCGGTGACCACGCCGGCCAGTCGATAGCGTCGCGCCACGACATGGTCGCGCAGGCCAAGCGCCGGCGCGCCGCCGGCAATCAGGCTGTTGACGATGGGGGCGGGGTCGGCAAGGCCGGTCGTTTCGATGACGACGCGCTGGATGGGAGCGACAGCGCCTCCCGCAACTGCCTGATCCAGTTCATAAAGTGAGGCGCGGATATCGCTCGTCGCCGTGCAGCAGAGGCAGCCGGTCGAGGTGCGCAGATAGGTTTCTCTGCCCGTCTGGACGAGATCGTGATCGACAGGGATCGTCCCGAATTCGTTCACGATCACCGCCGTTCCGGCCATGGCAGGCCGGGTCAGGAGATCATTCAGCAGTGTCGTCTTGCCGGACCCGAGAAACCCGGTGAGCAGCGTCACGGGGATACGCGCACCCGCCGCCAGCGTTGCGTAAGGCGAGGAGTGCGACCCGGGCTTTGACAAATCAGGCTTTTCCATTGGCTCCCGTTCCGGGCTTGACAAGGCGACTGCATGTAATGTTATTACATCGATAGACGGGTAATGTGATAACATTACGTTTACGGCAAGAGCATGACCGCGACAAGGGCCACCGACCTTCCGAAGGCTGGCCCACAGATCAATGAGGACGAACCGATGGAACGCGAAGCAACACCCGTGACCGTGCTGACGGGCTATCTCGGCGCGGGCAAGACCACGCTTCTGAACCGCATTCTCACCGAGCAGCATGGCCGCAAGTTTGCGGTCATCGTCAACGAGTTCGGCGAGGTCGGCATCGACAACGATCTCATCGTCGATACCGATGAGGAAGTGTTCGAGATGAACAATGGCTGCATCTGCTGCACCGTGCGCGGCGACCTCATCCGCATCATCGAAACGCTGATGCGCCGCCGTGACCGTTTCGACGGCATTCTCATCGAAACGACAGGCCTGGCGGACCCTGCGCCCGTGGCGCAGACCTTCTTTGTCGATGAGGATGTGCGCGCCAAGACGCGGCTCGATTCGATCATCACCGTGGTCGACGCCAAGCATCTGCTGGGCGAAATCGACCAGGCCCATGAGGCGCAGGAACAGCTCGCCTTTGCCGACACGATCATCCTCAACAAGGTCGATCTCGTCAGTGAAGAGGACATCGCCGCCGTCGAGGAGCGCATCCGCCGGCTGAACCCGACGGCTGCCATCATCCGCTCGCAGCGTTGTGACGTGGATATCGCCGCCCTTCTTGATCGCGGCGCCTTCGACCTCGACCGCATTCTCGAAATCGAGCCGGACTTTCTCGACGAGACGCATGAGCACGAGCATGACGGCCACGTCTCAAGCCTGTCGCTGTCGTCCCATGAGCCGATCGATCCCGAGCGCTTCTTCCCCTGGTTGGAGCTGACGGTAAAGCATTTCGGCACCGATATCCTGCGCATGAAGGGCATCATCAGCTTCGACCGCGACGACGACCGCTATGTCGTTCAGGGCGTGCATATGCTGATGGAAGGCGACCACCAGCGCGCCTGGCGCGACGGCGAAGAGCGCGTCACGCGTCTCGTCTTCATCGGCCGCAACCTGCCGAAGGACATCCTGACCGACGGCTTCGACAAATGCCGGCTCTTCAAGCAGGCGGCGGAGTGATGCGCGCTTGACAAGCTTTCGCGTCGGCGCATAACTGGGGGCGACGGTTCCTGAAGGCCAAGCCGGACGGATTAATAGGGAACATGGTGAGGACGACCCGAATGGGGCCGAAACCATGGCTGCCCCCGCAACTGTAAGCGGTGAGGCTCTGTCAACGACGCCACTGGCTGAAAGGCCGGGAAGGCAGACAGAGCTTTCGACCCGCGAGCCAGGAGACCTGCCGTCAAGACACGTAGCAACCGGACGGGGTGTGCCGGGAAGTGCTGATGACCATCAGGCGCGTTTTGGCGTTCCGATGGCCGATCATCCTTCTCCAGCGCCGATTGCCGAGAGATGAGATGACCTTGACTGCGCTCAAAGCCCAGGACCTGACCTTCCGCACCACCGCCGGCGCGCCGATCGTCGATTGCGTTTCGCTCGATATCCGCACGGGCGACCGCGTGGCCATCATCGGCCCGAACGGGGCGGGCAAGACGACGCTTCTGAAGCTGATGTGCGGCATGAGCCGCCCGTCCGCCGGCTCCATCGAGCTTGATGGCAAGCCGCTGCACGGCCTGAAGCCCATCGACCGCGCGCGCCAGATCGCCGTCGTCGGCCAGGCCGACCAGCCGGACCGGCGGATTTCGGTTCGCGATTATGTCGCGCTCGGTCGCATTCCCCATGCGATGCGCAAGACGCGCGCCGAGGAGGCCGAGCTGATCGACGCGGCCATCGAGCGCACGGGGCTTTCAGCGCTTGCCAGCCGCGAAATGGGGCTGCTTTCCGGCGGCGAGCGCCAGCGGGCGCAGATTGCCCGCGCGCTGGCGCAGGAGCCGCGCATCCTCTTCCTCGATGAGCCGACCAACCATCTCGATCCCCGCGCCCGCGGTGCGCTTCTGGCCCTGGTTGCCGAACTCGACCTGACGGTGGTCGCCGTGCTCCACGATCTCAATCTCGTGCCGGATTTCGCCACCCGCGTTGCCGTCATGCGCGATGGTCGGCTCGTTTCTTCGGACGAGAGCCTGTCGCGCGATCTCGTGCGCGAGGTCTTCGGCATTGATCTGTTGCGCCTGCCGCATCCGCATGAAAACCGCGAGCTGACGGTTTTCGACCTTTCCATGACCCATCACTGATCGAAAGAACCACCATGAAACGCCTGACACTCGGCCTCCTGCTGTCGCTGGCCGCAAGCTCCGCCTTTGCCTTTCCCGTCACGGTCGATAGCTGCGGCAAGCCGCTGACGTTTGATGCCGCGCCCAAGCGCGCGGTGATCAACGACATCAACATGTCGAAGATGGCCTTCGCGCTCGGCCTCCAGCCTGAAATCGTCGGCATTACCGGCGTGTCCGGCTGGTACAAGCTGGATGACGAGTTCAAGAAGGAGCAGGGTTCGATCCCCGAGCTCGCGCCGAAATATCCGACGATGGAAAACATCCTCTCGGCCAATCCCGATTTCTTCTTTGCCGGCTGGTATTACGGTATGAAGCCGGGCGGCGAGGTGACGCCGGATACCTTGGCTCAGCATGGCATCAAGACGCTGGTTCTGACGGAAAGCTGCGTCCATCTCGACAAGAACCGCCCGGCCGCTTCCATGGACCTGCTGTTTGGCGACATGGAAAAGCTCGGCAAGATCTTCGACAAGGAGGCCGAAGCCGACAAGCTCGTGAACGGCTGGAAGGCGCAGCTCGCCGAGATCAGCGCCAAGGTCGGCAAGAATGCCGGCACGCGCGTCTTCCTCTACGATTCCGGCGAGGACAAGCCGTTTACGGCCGGCAAGTTCGCCATCCCGACCGCCATGATTTCTGCAGCGGGCGGTGAAAATATTATGGCCGACATGCAGACCAGCTGGGGCAACACTGATTGGGAAACGGTGGCCGCGCGCAATCCGCAATTCCTCGTTCTCCTCGATTACCAGGATGGCGCCGGCTACAAGAAGCTGCTCGATTTCCTGAAGAGCCACCCGGCCATGAAGGAAACCGACGCGGTGAAGAACAACCGTTTCGTGGCGCTCCGCTATGAAGAGCTGACGCCTGGCCCGGACAATGTGAAGGCGATCGACAAGATCGCCCGCGCGCTGCATCCGGAAGCCTTCTGAGCGTGACCGCGCGCTTTGCCCTGAGCGTGACGGCGGCAATCCTCGCCGTCGTCATTCTGGCCTGCATTTCGGTCGCCTATGGCTCGACGGTGATCCCGCTGGATCAGGTGGTTGGCGCCATTGCGCGGGCCATGGGGCTGAGCCCCGCCAGCTCGGCAACGCCGATTGATCGTATCATCGTCGATTTGCGCCTGCCGCGCGCTCTGGTGGCGATTGCGGTGGGGGCGGGGCTCGCCGTCATCGGCCTGCTTCTCCAGACGATCACGCGCAATGATCTCGCCGATCCCTTCCTCTTCGGCCTCTCGGCGGGGGCGGCGGCGGGAGCGGTCGCGGTCATCACCCGCGTCGGTGACCAGCTCGGCGTTTTCACGCTGCCGATTGCCGCCTTCACCGGCGGCATGTGTGCGACGGGGGCCGTGCTCTTCCTGCTGCGCCGCACGGAGGGGCAGGGCAATGAGCGACTGGTGCTGGCCGGCCTTGCCGTGTCGTTCCTCTTCACGGCGCTCACCAATTATCTCGTCTTTTCCGGCGACCAGCGCGCCGCCCATTCAGTGCTGTTCTGGACCATGGGCGGCTTGGGTCTTTCCAGCTGGCACAATATCGGCATCGGCCTCGCGGGGGCCGGGCTGGCGCTTGCCTACACGCTGGCGCGCCATCGCCAGCTCGATGCGCTGCTCGGCGGCGAACAGACGGCCGAAAGCCTCGGCGTGCCGGTGAAGCGCCTGCGCAACGTCACCTTTCTCGTCGCCAGCTTTTCGACCGCGCTCTTGGTTTCCATCACCGGCGTCATCGGCTTCATCGGCCTCATGGTGCCGCATGTGGCCCGCGCTTTCGCCGGGCCGCTCCACGCGCGGCTTGCCATCGTCTCAAGCCTCATCGGTGCCGCGCTGATGCTCGGCAGCGATCTGCTGGCGCGCACGCTACTCCCGCCGCAGGAGCTGCCGGTCGGGGTGGTGACGAGCTCCATCGGGGCATTTTTCGTGATTGCCATGCTGATGCACGGCAAACGTTGAGCCGCCTCACTTCGCCGACTGGATCGCCTGCCAGATGCGCTGCGGCGTTGCCGGCATCTCGATATGTCCGATGCCATAGGCGCGGTAGAGCGCGTCCGTCACCGCATTGAGCGCCGCCGGCGTTGCGCCAATGGTGCCGGCTTCACCGGCGCCCTTGATCCCGAGCGGGTTGATGGTCGAGGGGACATGTTCGCCGTGCCAGTCGAACATCGGCAGGTCGTCCGCGCGCGGCATGGCGTAATCCATGAAGCTCGCCGTCAGCAACTGCCCGTCTTCGGCATAGACCGCGCCTTCGGTGAGCGCCTGTCCGATACCTTGCACGATGCCGCCATGGACCTGGCCCTGCAGCAGGATCGGGTTCACGACCACGCCGAAATCATCCACCACCGTGTAGCCGGCGATCTCCAGCGCCCCCGTTTCCGGATCGATCTCGACTTCGCAGATATGCGTGCCGTTCGGATAGGTGCATTCTTCCGAGGTGAAATCGCCGAGGCCCTTCAGGTCTTCCGGGCGCTTGGCCTTGCCGGCGAGCGTGGCGAAATCCACCTGCCGGTCGGTGCCGGCGATGCGCGCGATGCCGTCGTCGAACTCGATATCGGCTTCTGCCGCTTCCAGCTCTTCTGCCGCCATCTTTCGGATTTTCTTCGCCAAATCCTCGCCGGCGCGCGCCGCCGAGACACCGCCGAGCGGGATGGAACGCGAGCCGCCCGTGCCGCCGCCGGATTTCAGCCGTGATGAGTCGCCCTGGCGAACCTTGATCTTCTCGGGCGGCAGGTTGAGCTTGTCGGAGACGAACTGGGTGTAGGCCGTGACATGTCCCTGGCCACCGGCCTGCGTGCCGATGTCGAGGGTCACCGTGCCGTTACTCTCCAGAGTGAGATGCACCGGCTCGCCGCCCGGAAAAGCGCAGCATTCGATATAGGTGGCAAGACCGATGCCGCGGATCTTGCCCTGCGCCTTCGAGGCCTTGAGCCGTGCGTCGAATTCCGACCAGCCCGCCCTTTCGAGTGCCGCATCCAGGTGCTGCTCGAAATTGCCGACATCGTAGGAGCGGCCGAGCACGGTCTTGTAGGGGAATTGCTCCGGCTGCACGAAATTGCGGCGGCGGATTTCATCCGCGCCAACGCCGAGATCGCGGGCGCACTGGTCGGCCAGCTTTTCGAGGAGAAGCGCAGCCTCCGGCCGGCCAGCGCCGCGATAGGCGTCGACCGGGCAGGCATTGTCGTAATAGCAGGTGACGGCGATATCGACGGCAGGAAGGTCGTAGACGCCCGTCAGCATGGTCGCGCCGACATAGGGGATATACGGTCCGAACTGCGAGATATAGGCGCCGAAGCTCGCCTTGGTGCGCACACGCAGTGCCAGGAACTTGCCGTTCCCGTCCATCGCCATTTCGGCGACCGAGAGGTTGTCGCGGCCCTGCGCGTCGGTGAGGAAATGCTCGGTGCGGTCGGCGGTCCACTTGACGGGGCGGCCAAGTTGGCGGGCCGCCTCCATGATCAGTGGATACTCGCGATAGACGAAGCTCTTCGGCCCGAAGGCGCCGCCGACGTCGAAGGTGAGAACCCGGATTTTCTCGGGCGCGATCTTGAAGACATCATTTGCCAGAATGCCCTGGAAGCCATGCACCCCTTGCGTGCCGGTCGTGAGCACGAAGCCTTCGTCCTCCCCCTTCCATTCGGCAACACCGGAGCGCGGCTCCATGTAGTTGCAGACGAGGCGATTGTTGATGAACTCGATGCGGCTGACATGGGCGGCTTTCTCGAACGCCGCGTCGCTCTTTGCACGGTCGCCCATGCGGTAGGTGACGGCGGCGTTTGAGGGAAGGTCGGGCCAGACCTTCGGAGCACCCTCGGCAAGGGCGGCTTCCGCGCCGATCACGGCCTCTTCCATGTCGTAGTCGATGTCGATCAGTTCGGCGGCATCCTGTGCTAGCGCGCGGCTGTCGGCGACGATGAAGGCGACGGCATCGCCGACATAGCGAACGCGGTCGCGACAGAGGAGCGGAATACCATGCGGCACCGGCTTCTGGCCGTCTTCGCCAGGGATCAATGCCTGCGGCGGCAGATCGGGCAAATGGGTGATGTCATCCGCCGTTAGGACGAGATGAATGCCGGGCGCTGCTCGTGCGGCCTCAACCGAGTTGATCTTGAAGGTGCCGCTGGCGACCGGCGAGCGCAGCACATAACCATGCAGCACGCCTTCGAACTTCAGGTCGTCGGTGAACTTACCCTCGCCTTTGAGGAGAGCGTTGTCCTCCAGACGCAGAACGGAAGCTCCCAGGCCGAATTTGGCGGTGTAGACGTTCATATTTTCCTCCGGGATCAGGCAGGCGGCGCACCAGGCGGTGCTGCTGGGGCCGGACGACAGGGGCACGATCCGGCATTGCTGACAGGCCACTATCGAAGGCCTTCCGGGCTTTTGTCAATCCAAGATCGCGTTTGAGGGAATGTTGCCGGTGAAGATTGCCAGAAGTTGCAGTTTTTCTGAAATAAGCAGGTTAACGTTAGCGATATCTCAACACATTACCCCAAGAAATAGGGAGTGAAACTTGGGGATGGGGACGGCAGCCGCGGGGATGCGGGGGCGCCCTGTTTCTGGCTGATAGCACTTCGGGATGAGGGCGAGCGGCCAGGATGCCTCTAGACGTCGTTCTTCGGATCAAAGGGAATGATCGAGCATGTGTGCCGTTGTCGTCAGCAACCCGGTGACAGAGCTAATGCGCAGGCGCAAGGTGCCGCCGCTGCCCCGGAACTACGAGCTGTTCTATGAAGCCGTGATCGGTTCGAATGCGAAGCTCTCCTCGGAGCTTGCCGCCTTGGGCCTCCAGCCCATGCAGGCGCAGCTCGACGCGCTTTTCGACAAATACATGGGTGAATTGCGCCGCAATCGCCAGATCGACAAGGCGCATAACAATCTCTCAGCCGAGCTAGGCGCTCTGCTCGGGCTGCTGGGGCGCGAGAAGGACGAGTTGGAGAGCCACGGCGCCTCCCTGACCGGCCTGAAGAAGACGCTTGCCGCCAATGACGACAAATCGCTGGGGCAGATCGCGCAGGCGATCGCGGAGATCAAGACGGTCACCGAGAAGACGCTCGCCGCCAATGGCAACGTGATGGCGGAGGCCGAGAACAAGTCGGCGAGCCTGCAGGAGATGCGGCGCAAACTCAACGAGTACAAGCGGCTTGCCTATATCGACAGCCTGACCGGGCTCTTCAATCGTCGGGCCTTCGACGACCGGATGGCTTCGGCCTTCGCGAAATACCGCAAGCTGGGCGGTTGCGCGCTGATCCTGGCGGATATCGATCATTTCAAGCGCTTCAACGACACCTATGGCCATCCGGTCGGCGACAAGGTTCTGACCGCCGTGGGGCAGGCCTTGGCCAAGTTTGCCGGGCGCAACATTTTTGTTGCCCGTCCAGGCGGCGAGGAATTCGCGCTGATTTCCGAAAACATGTCGTCCGAAGAAGCAGGCCGGCTGGCCGAACTGGTGCGCCAGGAAGTTGCCTCGATCAATTTTGAGCTCAAGGGCGGCGGCAAGATCGATCCGGTAACGATCTCTCTCGGTGTCAGCATGGCCGACGACGCGGTGGACGGTGTCGAGTTCTATCAGAACTCCGACCTCGCGCTTTATTCCTCCAAGAGTGGCGGCAGAAACCGCACGACCGTCTATTCCATGGAATTGCGCGGTGCGCTCAGCAACAACAGGATCATGTACACCAAGGCAATCTGACGCGTCAGGTCAGATTGGCCGAGGCGTTTGCCTCTTCGAGCTCGAGAATGCGCAGCAGATATTCATGCGCGCTTTCGTCATTGCCGGCCTCGACCGCCTGCGCCAGCGCGCGCTGTGTGAAGATCGAGGTTTCGTAATAGGGCGAGGTGCCGTCGGGGAATTCGCCCTTCGGCATGGCGGCAGCCAGCGTGAACTCCACGACGCCCAGCGCTGCGCGCATCAGCGGGTTCTGCGACGCCGTGAGAAAAATCTGGTGCAGTTCCAGATTGGCAAGCGCGAAGCTTTCCGATACCCCCCGCGAAATGCTCATCTGCTGGAGCCAGTAATACATGGTGCGGACCTGATCCGCTGTGCGATTGCGGCAGGCTAGCCGCACCGCCTCGCCTTCGATCAGCCGGCGGATCGAGAAGAAATGCGCCGTCAGCCCGGCGTCAAACCCGCCTTCGAAGAGCCAGAGCAGAACCTGCTGGTCGAAATAGGCCCAGCGGTTCTTGGCCGCGACGCGCGTGCCGACCTTCGGCCGCGCCTCCACCATGCCCTTGGCTTCCAGCGTCTTCAGGGCCTCGCGCAACACGGTGCGCGAAACGCCGTACATATCCATAAGCTCGGCATCCCGCGGCAGGATCGAGCCCGCGGGAAACTTGCCGGTCACGATGCCGAGTCCCAGTTCGTTGATGACGAAGGAGTGGAAATTCGGCGCAGCCGACCGCCCTGTTCGGGAGCGAATCAGGCTGCCGGGTTCACTCATGTTTCAATTTCCAAAAACCCTTGGACCGCGACGACGAAGCAGAGAAGACCAGCCGCTGGAGGACGATAAAGACGAACAACAGTCCACCTATTACAATCTTCGTCCACCAGCTTGAAAGGGTTCCATCGAAAATAATGTATGTTTGGACGAGACCCTGCAGCATGACGCCGATGAATGTGCCGGCGACGAAACCATAGCCACCCGTCAACAGCGTGCCGCCGATGACGACCGCGCCGATGGCGTCGAGTTCCACGCCGACAGCGGCGAGCGGATAACCGGCAGAGGTGTAGAGCGAAAACACGATGCCGGCGAGGCCCGAAAGCGTGGCGGAGAGTGTGTAGATGAGGATCGTCGTGCGCGCGACCGGAACGCCCATCAGCGCAGCCGAGACGGCATTGCCGCCGAGCGCATAGACATTCGAGCCGAAGCGCGTGCGGTGCGCGACGAGTGCGCCGACGATGAAGACGAGGATCATCAATGCACCGATGAGGCTGAGCCGCCCGCCGCCGGGCATCAGCCAGTAGGTGGAGGTGACTTTCCCATAGAATTCATGCGTGACCGGAATGGAATCCTGCGTGATGACGGAGGCGGCTCCTCTGGCGAGGAACATGCCGGCCAGCGTCACGATGAACGGCGGCACCTCCAGATAATGGATCGCGGCGCCCATCGCAGCACCAAACGCACCGGCCACGACGAGCGCGATGGCGAAGGCTGCGAGCGGGTGGATGCCGGCCCAGCCGATCAGCACGGCAATCAGCACGCCGGTGAAACCGATGATGGCCCCCACCGAGAGATCGATGCCGCCGGAGATGATGACGAAGGTCATACCCACGGCGGTGATGCCGAGGAAGGCATTGTCAGTCAGGAAGTTGCCGAGCACGCGCGTCGAGAACATGCCCGGAAACTGGAAGATGCTGGCCGCATAGGCGAGCGCGAAAATGACGGCGGTGGCCGCCAGCGGACGGAGACTGCGGTTCATGATGCTTTCCTCGCAAGCGCGCGGGCGTTTTTGCGTGATTCAATGAAGCGGGTGGCAAGCGGCGACTGCATGGTGAAGATCAGGATGATCACGCCGGCCTTGACCACGAGGTTGAATTCCGGCGGGAAGCCCGAGACCAGAATGCCCGTGTTCATCGCCTGGATGATGATGGCGCCGAGTACGGACATGGCAATCGAGAAGCGGCCGCCCAGAAGCGAGGTGCCGCCGATGACGACCGCGAGGATCGCATCGAGCTCGAGCCAGAGGCCCGCATTGTTGGCATCCGCCCCCTTGATGTCGCCGGCGACGATCAGGCCGGACACGGCGGCGCAGAAGCCCGAGAAGCCATAGACCGCGACCAGAAGGAGGCCGCTGCGAATGCCTGCGAGGCTCGCGGCAGCCCGATTGACGCCGACGGATTCAATGAAAAGGCCGACGGCGCTGGAGCGCACGAGAAAGACGCTGAGCACCAGCAGGACGATGGCAATCACAACCGGCATCGGAAGGCCCGCAAACGACCCGGTGCCGATGAAGATCAGGAGCGGATCGGAGAATGTGACGATGGAGCCGGCGGTAATGAGCTGTGCGATCCCGCGTCCGGCGACCATGAGAACCAGCGTCGCGATGATCGGCTGGATTTCCAGGAAAGCCACCAGAATGCCGTTCCATACGCCGCAGACGATGCCGATCGCAAGGGCGGCAAGCACTGCAACATAAGCCGGATAACCATCCGTGACCAGCGTTGCCGCGACAGCGCCGGAGATCGCCATGACCGCCCCGACAGAAAGATCGACCCCCTTGGTGGCGATGACGGCCGACATGCCGATCGCGAGGATCGCCACCGGGACGCCGCGATTGAGCACGTCGATCAGGCTGCCGAACAGCCGACCATCCTGCCAGGTGACGTTGAAAAAGCCCGGGAACAGGGCCCAGTTGACCAGAAGCACCACGACGAGCGCGATGGACTGCGGATTGATCAGCCGCGAGAATTTTTTGAGTTTCATACGCTCGCTCCCTCGGCGGCAACCGTTTCATGCTGGGCAGCGATCGCCTGGACGATGACGGACGGATTGATGTTGTCGCCGGTGAGTTCGGCGACCATTTCGCGGTCGCGCATCACGACGATGCGGGACGAGTAGGCGACGATCTCGTCAAGCTCCGAAGAGATGACGAGGAGCGCGAGACCTTCCTCGCGGAGCCGGTTGATGGTGCGCACAATTTCGGCATGGGCGCCGACATCGATGCCGCGTGTCGGCTCGTCGAGAATGAGGAAATTGGGATCGGTCGCCAGCCAGCGGGCCAGGATGACCTTCTGCTGATTGCCGCCGGAGAGCAGCTTGACCGGCATGTCGAGCGAGGCGGCGCGGATGTCGAGATCCTCGGCAAACTTGCCGGCGATCTCCATCTGCTCGTCGCGGTTCAGCGCCTTGAACCAGCCAAGCTTGCCCTGCAGCGCGATGACGATGTTTTCGCGCACCGAAAGATCGCCGAGAATGCCTTCGATCTTGCGGTCTTCCGGGCAGAAGCCGAAGCCGTGCGCAATGGCCTGCGCAGGGGAGCCGAGCGAAACCGGCTTGTCGCCGATGCGAATTTCGCCCCTGTCGCACTGGTCGGCGCCGAACATAAGCCGGGCCATTTCGGTGCGGCCGGATCCAAGAAGACCGGCCACGCCGACAACCTCGCCGCGGCGGACCTTCAGCGAGAAGGGATGAATCTTGCCCGCCTTGCCGCAGTCCTTGAACTCGACAAGAGCAGGACCTGCCGCGCGCTCCTCGATGCCGGTGACGGCGGGGGCGAAGGTGATGTCCTTGCCGAGCATCATGCGGACTACATCGGTGCGCGTGAGCCCCGCGAGCGGTTCGGTGCCAATCAGGCGGCCGTTGCGCAGGATCGTGACGCGATCCGAAATCGCGAAGACCTGATCGAGGAAGTGGGTGATGAAGACGATGGCCATGCCGCGCTGTTTCAGCTGCGTGACCACCTCGAACAGCTTTTCGACCTCATATTTGTCGAGGCTGGCGGTGGGTTCATCAAGAACCAGAACCTTGCCGGACAGCTCCACGGCGCGGGCAATGGCCACAATCTGCTGGACGGCAACGGAATAGGTGCCAAGTTCGGCCTGTACGTCGATATCCAGGCCGTAGCGGGACAGCAGCTCGCGCGCGTTTTTCTCGATCAGCGACTTGCGCACGAAGCCGAAGCGCGTCGGCTGGCGGCCGAGGAAGAGGTTTTCGGCAACCGAGCGGTTCGGCAGGAGGTTGACCTCCTGGTAGACCGTGCCGATGCCATGGGCCTGGGCATTCAGGGGATCGGCGAAATGGACCGGCTCGCCATCGAGCAGGACTTCGCCGCCATCCGGCTGATAGGCGCCGGTGAGGATCTTGATGAGCGTGGACTTGCCGGCGCCGTTTTCGCCGAGCAGCGCATGGACTTCGCCGCGTCGCAGACCGAAGTTGACGCCATCGAGTGCCCGGCTCTGGCCGAATATCTTGATGACGCCGCGCGCTTCCAGTACGAACGGATTGTCGGTTGCCCCTTGAACCATGGTTGTGTCGACCATCGTTGCCCCTCCCTTTATTTTCGTGATCTTTGATCTTGTCGGTCGTTAAGACAAGAACGTTCCGCCGGATGGTCCGACGGAACGCTTTTCAGCCATGAATTTCATGGCTTTTAGGGTTACTCCGGGATCAGTAACCCAGACCCTTCTTCTCTTCATACACCTTCTTCGGATCGTCGTTCGGCGTGTAAAGCTTCGATTCCGTGATGATGAACTTTTCCGGGACCTTCTTGCTCGTCCAGTAGGCGTCGAGCGCGTCGAAGGCGGGGCCGGCCATGTTCGGCGTCAGTTCGACGGTCGCGTTGGCTTCGTTGTTCATCATGGCCTTGAAGATATCCGGAACGGCATCGACGGAGACGACGAGAACGTCCTTGCCCGGCTTCAGGCCGGCATCCTTGATGGCCTGGATGCCACCGACAGCCATGTCGTCGTTATGGGCATACATGGCGCAGATGTTCTTGCCGCCATCTTCCGCCTTGATGAAGCCTTCCATGACTTCCTTGCCCTTGGAGCGGGTAAAGTCGCCGGTCTGGCTGCGCACGATCTTGATGTTGTCGTGGCCCTTGATGGCTTCTTCGAAGCCCTTCTTGCGGTTGATGGCCGGCGTGGAACCAACGGTGCCCTGCAGTTCGACGACGTTGCACTTCTTGTCGCCAACGGTCTTCACCAGCCAGTCGCCGGCAACCTTGCCTTCCTTCACCTGGTCGGACGCGACCGAGGTCAGGTAGAGGTCCTGCGGAGCGTCAACGCCGCGGTCGAGAAGGATGACCGGGATCTTCGCGTCCTTGGCTTCGCCGAGAACCGCGTCCCAACCCGTCGAAACGACCGGGGCAACGAGGATGGCGTCAACCCCTTGCGCGATGAAGCCGCGGATGGCCTTGATCTGGTTTTCCTGCTTCTGCTGGGCGTCGGCGAACTTCAGATTGATGCCGCGCTTTTCAGCCTGCTGCTTGGTGACCGAGGTTTCAGCCGCGCGCCAGCCGGATTCAGAACCGATCTGCGAGAAGCCGATCGTCTTGCCTTTCAGGCTGTCTGCATAGGCAGCAGAAGACAACAGGGCAGCAACGCCCGCGGCGACCGCGAGCTTCGTAAAGAACTTCATGATTTCCTCCCACAATGCGTACCCACTCTCTCCGGGTAGCTGACAGGGACGCTAGCAAAAGTACTATTATATGTAAATATATCCTCATAAAAAGTGTATTTATGGCTGATTGATGCACGTATAGGAAGAAAATGCCCGCAGGAGATGCCGTGGAGAAAGATGCACAATCAATGTGGAATCAAGCGCTTCCCGCATCTGCGTTGTGCAGGCGCAGCGCAACGCCGGTGATTGCGTGATGCGGCTGAATCGGCCAAAACGAACGTAAGCGTTAGATAAAAAATCGGGAGGAATTCATGGCCCATGCGAGCCTGTCACTGACTGCAGCCACACTTCTGCCGGAGGATTCCGAGAACGCGCTGCTCGTCGGCCGCGTCTGGTCGAAGGTTGCTGGCGGCCCTTCGCCAGTGATTTTGCGCGGGAGGCATGTCCATGACCTCTCCGGTCACGTCGCGACAATTGCTTCGCTGCTGGAAAAACCGGACGTCTCGGCATGGCTCCCGAGCCTCACCGATCTGCCCGATATGGGCCCTCTCGATGCATTCCTGAGTGGCGAGGCGGGCGAGCTTCTCGCGCCGATCGACCTGCAGGCGATCAAGGCCGCCGGCGTTACCTTTGCGGGGAGCATGCTGGAGCGTGTGATCGAGGAGCAGGCGAAGGGCGATAGCGGCCGCGCGGAGGAAATCCGCAAGCGCCTCGCGCCCGTGCTGGGCGAGAGTCTGAAGGGCGTTGTTGCGGGTTCGCCCGAGGCCGCCAAGGTCAAGGCGCTGCTGCAGGACATGGGGCTCTGGTCGCAATATCTCGAGGTCGGCATTGGTCCCGACGCGGAAATCTTCACCAAGGCGCAAGTCATGTCCGCTGTCGGCTGCGGCGCCAAGGTGGGCATTCATCCGATTTCCGAGTGGAACAATCCGGAGCCGGAAGTGGTGTTGGCCGTGCGCTCTGATGGAACGATTGTCGGCGCGACGCTTGGTAATGACGTGAATCTCCGCGACGTCGAAGGTCGCTCGGCGCTGCTGCTCGGCAAGGCGAAGGACAACAACGCCTCCTGTGCGCTCGGCCCCTTCATCCGCCTTTTCGACAAGGATTTTACCCTTGAGGACGTGGGCGGCCTCAGCGTCTCGCTCAGCGTGACCGGCGAGGATGGCTTCGAGATGACCGGCGTCAGCCACATGTCGGCGATCAGCCGCACGCCGAAGAACCTTGCGGCACAGATGCTGAACCGCAACCATCAATATCCCGATGGCGCGGTGCTGTTCCTCGGCACCATGTTTGCGCCGGTGAAGGACCGGCGCGGCCCCGGCCTCGGTTTCACCCACGAGATCGGCGACCGCGTAGAGATTGCCTCGCCGCGGCTCGGCCGTCTGGTCAATATCGTGGACCGGACGGATGCATGCCCCGAATGGACCTTTGGAGTCAGGGCGCTGATGCAGAACCTTGCCGCGCGCGGGCTCATCGACAGGCTCTGAGCCTCACGAGGAGGGCAGGGGATAAACTCCCGGCTTCCTTGTTTTCGTTTGCTGAAAGGGCCATCCTGACGCAACGGAAGGGCGGCTTCGAGTCTCACGCGCCTGATCCGCCGGAGAGGAGCCCCAAACCGCCATGCGAGAGCCGATCACGATCAGTTTTTCGGGCGGAAGTGCGTTGCTCCTGCAATCCAATTCGAGCCGCTTCGACGAGCAGTTCCAGAAGCGCATCTGGTCGCTGGCCACCGACCTGCAGGCCGCCCCCGGCTTCACCGAAACCGTGCCGGGCATGAACAACATTCTCGCCCTCTTCAATCCGGAAGAGATCGCACCGGAAGAGGCGCGCAGAGAGCTCACCGAGCGCTGGGCCAAGGCGCAGCCTCTGCCGCGCCGGGGCAAGACTGTGGAAATTCCGGTCATTTATGGCGGCCAGAACGGCGAAGACTTCAAGCCCTGGGCGCGACATTGCGGGCTTGCCCCTCTGGAAGCCGCGCAACGCCATGCGGCGGGCACCTATCAGGTCGCGGCCATCGGCGCGATGCCGGGCTTTCCCTATCTCTCGGGTCTCGATCCGGCACTGGCCATTGCCCGCCGCTCGACGCCACGGCTGGCCGTACCGGTGGGTTCGGTGATCGTCGGCGGCGCACAGGCCGCCGTCATGCCGCAGACCTCTCCTTCCGGGTGGCACATCATCGGCCGCACCAATATCGCTCTCTTTGATCCGCATCGTGACGAACCCTCGACGCTGGCGCCCGGCGACATCGTCCGCTTCACCATCGAGGATGTCTGGCTATGATCGAAGTGCTGACGACAGGCGCTGCCAATTCCATCCAGGATCTCGGCCGCAACGGACGCTTCGATATCGGGGTGAGCCGCAGCGGGGCGATGGACCGCCTGTCGCTGATGATCGGCAATGCCCTGCTCGGCAATGAACTCAATGCCGCCGGGCTGGAAATCGCCATCTTTCCCTTCCGCCTGCGTTTCGACCAGCCCGCGCGCTTCGCGGTGACGGGTGCGGAGGGCGCGGTCACGCTGGCCGGCCGGCCGCTGCCACCGCGCTGGGCTGCAAGTGCAGCCGAAGGCGAGACGCTGGTGATCGCGCCGCCGGACAGGGGCGCGCGGGTCTATATCACCTTCGCAGACGGCATCGATGTCGAGCCGGTGCTCGGCTCGCGGGCCACCGACCTGAAATCCGGCTATGGGGGTCTTGAAGGGCGCGGCCTGAAACGCGGCGACCGGCTCGATGTGATGCCGAAGCCGCCTATGCGGGCTTTCGGCGCTGCGCTCGATCCCTTCGCCGCCCTTGATTTCACCAATCCGCTTCCCGTTCGCGCGGTGCCTGCGGCGGAGCATTCCGTCTTCAGCGCCGATGCCCGCAAGCTCTTCTCGCGCTGGTCGTGGCGGGTGACACAGGAGGCCGACCGCATGGGCTATCGGCTCGAAGGCCCGGAACTGAAGCTGGAGCGCCGGCTGGAGCTGATGTCGCACGGTATCCTGCCGGGCACGATCCAGGTTCCGCCCTCCGGCAAACCGATCATCCAGCTCGCCGATGCCAACACATGCGGCGGCTATCCGAAGATCGCGACGATTATCGAAGCGGACCTCTGGATCGTCGGGCAGGCCGGGCCGGACAGCCGCTTTCTCTTCACCGAAGTCACGCCGGACGAAGCCAATGCTGCGCTTCGCCGGCAGCGCCATGAGATCGACGCACTTGCCCGTACGGTCGAAGTCGCCCGGTCGCTGGCGGGATAGGATCACCATGGATATCGACTTCATCGAACGCCTGATCGAACTGGCGAAGAAGAGCGGGATCGCCGGCCTCGAATATGAGGCGAATGGCGAGACCCTCCGCATCACGCTGGGCGACGAGGAGACAGTCGGTTCGGCAGAGCGTGTCGCGCATGTCGAGACGAAGGTTGCCGGTGAGGCTGCTCCACCGCCGAAGCCGGAACTGCATCGCCTGACATCGGGCATGGCCGGCACCTTCTATCGTTCGCCGGCGCCGGGCGCGGAGCCTTATGTGAAGCCGGGCGACACGATCGAGGAGGGTCAGGTTCTCGGGCTCATCGAGGCGATGAAGATGCTGACGCCTATCGAGGCCGATCGCGCGGGCAGGGTCCAGTCCATCATGGTCGAGGATGGTGCGCCGGTGGTACGCGGCATGCTGCTTTTCGAGATCGGTGATTGAGAATGTTCGATACGGTTCTCATCGCCAACCGGGGAGAGATCGCGCTGCGCATCCTGCGCGCCTGCCGGTCGCTGGGCCTGAAAACGGTCGCCATCCATTCCGAGGCCGACCGCGACCTGCGCCATGTGCAGCTGGCCGACAAGCGCCTCTGCATCGGCCCGGCACCGGCGCGCGAAAGCTATCTCAACATCGCTTCCATCCTGCTCGCCGCCAAGGCGACCGGGGCGGGAGCGATCCATCCGGGCTACGGATTCCTGTCGGAAAATGCCGGTTTTGCCGAGGCTGTCGAGAAGGCGGGGCTCATCTTCATCGGGCCACCGGCGGAGGCGATCCGCACCATGGGCGACAAGATCGCGGCGAAGGAGGCGATGCGCGCCGCGGGCGTGCCTTGCGTTCCGGGTTCCGGCGGGGCCTTGCCGGACGAGGAGTGGCGGGTTCGCCATATCGCGGCGGAGGTTGGCTATCCGGTCATCGTCAAGGCTTCGGGCGGCGGCGGCGGGCGCGGCATGCGCATCGTTCGCCGGGAGGAGGAGCTCGCCGACGCCGTCGCGCTGACGCGGGAAGAGGCGAGCCGCGCCTTCAACAACCCCGATGTCTATATCGAGATGTTTCTGGAACATCCGCGCCATGTGGAAATCCAGATCCTCGCGGATGCCCATGGCAACGCGGTCATGCTCGGCGAGCGCGATTGCTCCATGCAGCGACGGCACCAGAAGGTGATCGAAGAATCCCCGGCGCCGGGCATTCCCCGAGAGGCGATCGAGCGCGTCGGCGCGCGCTGCGTCGCGGCCTGCAAGCAGATGGGCTATCGCGGCGCGGGCACGTTCGAATTCCTCTATGAAAACGGCGAGTTCTTCTTCATCGAGATGAACACGCGCGTGCAGGTCGAGCATCCGGTGACGGAAATGGTGACGGGCATCGATATCGTGCGCGAGCAGATCAGGATCGCGCTGGGCGAGCCGCTCTCCTTCACGCAGGCCGATATTGTCATGCGCGGCCATGCCATCGAATGCCGCATCAATGCCGAGGACCCCTTTGCTTTCACGCCTTCGCCCGGCCTGGTCGAGACGCATCGCCCGCCCGGCGGGCCGGGCATCCGGCTCGATACGCATCTCTACGACGGCTACGAGGTGCCGCCGCATTACGATTCGCTTGTTGCGAAACTGATCGCCTATGGCGACACGCGCGAGGAGGCCGTGACGCGGATGAAGACGGCGCTCGCCGAATACGAGATCGGAGGGCTCACGACCAACATTCCGCTGCAACGCCGGCTCATGAATGATCCGGGCTTCCGGCAGGGCGGGTTCGACATTCATCATCTGGAAGCTCTGATCGCCTCCGGGGCGATCAAGCCGGAGGGCGGAGAATGACCCTCGACGAAATCGAACGCGCCATTGCGCTTGCCAAATCGCGTGGTCTTGCCGAACTCGAATGCGCGATTGGACACGGTGGGCGGCTGAAGGTCATCGTCAACCGGCCGCACAAGGCTGTTGCGATAGCTGCGGCAGCGCCGCGACCGGTGAAGGCGAAGAGCGGCATCCGCACCCGCTATTTTGGTGTCTTTGCCGATGCCTCTCCTGCGATCCGCGTCGGCGACACGGTCACGGAGCACCAGATCGTCGGCTTTCTGGAACTTGGCGAAATCCGGTTTGCCATCCAGGCGGAGAAGGCCGGGCGGGTCGCCGCAAAGCCCTTCAAGGCCGGCGACCTCGTCGGCTATGGCGAAACCGTTTTCGAATTCGAATAGGAACACCTGACATGCGCATCGACCTCAACTCCGATCTCGGCGAAAGCTATGGCCCCTGGAAGATGGGCGACGACGAGGCGATCCTGCAGGTGGTCACCAGCGCCAATGTCGCCTGTGGCGGCCATGCCAGCGACCCCGAAACCATGTTCCGAACTTTGGAAATCGCGCGCGACCGGAATGTCGTCGTCGGTGCGCATCCGGGCTTTGCCGATCGCGAAGGCTTCGGCCGCCGGCTGATCCCGATGACGCCCGGTGAGATCGAACGGCTGGTTGCCACGCAGACCGGCGCGCTGATGGGCGCGGCGGCACTTGCCGGTGTGACAGTGCGCTACATCAAGGCGCATGGGGCGCTCGCCAACCACTGCGCCGATGACCGGGCGGCTGCGATGGCGGTAGCCCGCGCGGCCAAGGCCTTCGGACCCGACATGGCGGTTCTTGCGATTTCGGGTACGGAATTGGAGCTGGCGGCGCGCGAGGCGGGCGTTCCGGTTTACAGCGAAATCTTTGCCGATCGGGGCTATCTCTCGACGGGAAGGCTGGTACCACGCTCGCGGCCCGATGCGATGATCCACGACCCGCAGGAGGCGGCTGAGCGGCTGGTGTCCTATCTCCAAACCGGGCTGATGCCGGTGGTTGATGGCGCACCGATCAAGCTGGATGCGCATTCGATCTGTGTCCATGGCGACGGGCCGAGCGCGATCGCCATGGCAGCCCATATCCGCGATGTGCTCACCGCACGCGGTGTTTCGCTCAGGCCCTTTCTCGATGCCTGATCAGCCCTGCGCGCCGACAAAGTTGCGGACGATTGCGAGCCCCAGGAACAGCGCGCCCACCGACAGGACGACGGAAGCGATGGCGTAGCCCGTGGCAAGCCAGGTCTCACCGCGCTCGAAGATGGTCGCAGTGTCGAGCGAGAAGGTGGAAAAGGTCGTGAATCCGCCCAGAACGCCGGTGGTCAGGAACAGGCGTGCCGACTGTGGCAGTCCGGATTTCACGGCCCAGTATTCGGCAATCAGCCCCATGATGAGGCTTCCCAGGATGTTGACCGTCAGCGTTCCCCAGGGGAAATTGAGCCCGAACCATTTCATGGTCGCGACATTCACCCCTTGCCGGAGCACGCCGCCGATGCCGGCGCCGATGAAGACGAGCAGATAGTTCATGGAGAGGAGTCCTTTCGTTCTTGCAACGAAAGCCTCACGAGGGTGGGAAGGTCAAGCCACGCTCCCGCCATCGCGGACGGCTTTCGACCATTCCGCCTTCGGCAGGAGCTATCAGCCAGCTCTTTCGAAGACCGGCGGTTATCGGGAAGCTCCATTCCCATCCAACTGGTTATGTAGGCCGCCCACCGCGCCGTTACAATCCACCGCCGTCGATCGATCACACGGACATGTCCGCGCCGCCCGTGTGCGGCGAGGTATTGGCTTGCGACAGATCGCGAAGAAGTGCGATCTCCGTCTCGGGCAAACTGGCTCCGGTCGCGAGGGAAAGGGCGTAGGCCGCCACGTTCGTGCAAGGGGCTTTGAACGCTTCGGGGACCGACTGTCGCAGCGCCGCCAGCGCCTTCTGAAGTCTGACCTGAACCTCGATCATGGCGGCCCCGTCCCGCGCGATCGGCCTGAAGGCATCCTCGATCGCTTCCTGAGGTTTGATCGGGCTGATGTGGACCAGAGGATAGTCGGGCTCCACGCTGGCGCGGGTGTTCCATTCCACCAGAATGCGCACGAGTCGACCCAGGACGCTGATCGCGGTTCCGGGATCGTTGACGGCCGGCGATAGCGCGCGTGAAGCGATTTCCGACAGGACGATGAGCCCGAAGCGTGGATCGTCGTCGAAGGAGCGTTGCGGGCCGATTGCAAAAGCCTGCTGCAGACGAAGCGTATCTTCGTCGGAAAGGCCCTTGGCCCGCAGATATACAATAGGCCCACGCTCCACCACGAAAGATCCGGGTATATTCACGACATAGATTTCGCCCTCCAGCGCTTCGGCGATGGCTTGAAGGGCCGCCATGTCCACATGCTCGATATAGCCTGTGGCCAGCGAGGGTATTTCAATACAGTCCGCAGGGAGCGTCCCCGTGAGTGCTCGTCCTCCCAGATAGGGATTGGCCATTCGGGCCGCGAGCGCATCCCTTGCGGCCGTCTCCACACGGTCGAGCGTATCGTCCATGCGCCCGAAACTCATCAGGTGGCCGATCCAGCGAATGAGCGCGATGACGACAAGCAGAACGACGGCGATGGTGAAGAGATAGAGCACGACCTTGCCGGACGGGCTGTAGAGTTGGGCGTTGAGCGCAATCAGCCCCAACAGGCTGAAGAGAAAGGCGCCGATGAAGGTAGCAAGCACGTTCTGGGTCGTCGTGTCTTCCTGCAGCAACGCTGTCGCCCGCGGTGTTGCCGTGGCCGCCGCCGTGCCGAAGCCCGTCACGGCGATCGAAAGCGAGAAGGTTGTGACCGCAAGCATGGACGAAGCCAGAATCTCAAGAATTTGCGACACGGCTTCTGAGCCAGCCTTGAACGCAACAAGCTCCGGCACATAGGGTGCAAGCAACTGCGCCAGGACGACGGACAGGACCGAAAGCCAGGAGATGGCGACAACCCGCAGCCAGATCTTTTGCCGCCAGGCCTTGTACAGGTTCCACAGTCTGAAATTCATCATGCCTCGCTGTCCGTCATCGCAGCATTATCTTTGGCAATCGGCTCCGAAAGCAAGGCCTTCCCAAGGCCCGTGCTGAAATCCGGCAGCGGAGTTCGACCGTAGACCGGGCATGGCTCAGATGAACTCTCTCAACGACGGTTACAACGCGCTGGTCATCGGCGCATCCGGTGGCATCGGCAGTGCTATTGCGCAGGCGCTGGAGGCCGATCCCCGCTGCGGCGGCGTACATCGCCTGTCGCGACGGGACAATCCCGGCTTCGACCTGCTGGATGAAACCTCGATTGCTGACGCCGCTCAACGCATCGGGTCGCAAGTCGGCGGGCTCGATCTGATCTTCAACGCAACTGGGGCGCTGACCATCGAGGGCATCGGCCCTGAAAAGGCCCTGAAGGCCATCGATGCGGAGGCGATGCTGCGGCAATTCGAGTTGAATGCTGTCGGTCCCGCCCTCCTGCTGAAGTATTTCGCGCCCATGCTGCCGCGCGACCGTCGTGGCATTTTCGGCTCGCTTTCGGCCCGCGTGGGGTCGATTGGCGACAACCACCTGGGCGGCTGGATTTCCTATCGTGCCGCGAAGGCCGCACAAAACCAGATCGTGCGCACAGCAGCCATCGAGATTGCGCGCACGCGACCGCTCGCGGTCGTGGCAGCGCTCCATCCGGGAACGGTCGATACCGGCCTGTCTGTCGGGTATCGCGGCAACCATCCGGCAGTTCCTGCCTCGGAGTCCGCGGCCAATCTTCTTGCCGTGCTCGACGCTCTGCCGCCGGAAAGGACCGGCGGCTTCTTCGCCTACGACGGATCCGTCATTGAGTGGTGAGGCCGCCAGCCTCACGGCTCGGGATATTCCAGCTTGCTCGTGTCGTAGCCAAGCGATTTTGCCTTGGCGACCATCACCGACAGTTCCTTCTTGGACGGGGCCTTGCGGGCATAGATCCAGAGGTTCTTCATCTCCGGGTCGGCACTGATGAACCAGCTCTTGTCCGGCGACTTGTAGAGCACCCAGTATTTGAACGTCACGAAGCCGCCGAGATAGCGCACTGTCAGCCTGGCATTCGTGGTGCCCGCGTCCTCAAGCTTGCCGATGCCGTCAATGGTGCGCAGTTCGCCCTTCGGAGAGCCCGTGCGGCAGCCATCTTCGATGCGGAAGATGTCGCTTGCCGCCGACGGCTTATAGGTGGTGTAACCGGCGACGCAGCCATCGGTGATGCGCATCGGGGTACGCGCGATTTCGAGCCAGGTGCCGGTGTAATGGTCGCGGCCGACCTTGGCGACCATTGGTTCGGCCAGCGCTGGGGCGGATGCAAGCCCGAGGCCGGCGGTCAGGAAAAGGGCGGCGAGGGGCATGCGGCTGAAAGCTGACATCGTTTGATCCTCCATTTCAGAAGGACTACGGCGCTGCGCAAGGCACGGATCACTTGGGCCGCCCAAGCCATCGGTCCCGGCGCCAGTCGAAATGTGCGCTTGGGTACGCTTGAAAGGAACGCGGATCAGACCACGAAACCGTAGAGGTCCCATTCCGCTTCCGTCACCTCCAGCGCCAGCCTTTCATACTCGGCCTGTTTCACGGCGACGAAGCCATGATGAAGCGTCTGGCCAAGCGCATCGCGCAGGAAGGCAGACTGTCCGGCGCGGTGGATGGCATTCTGCCAGCTGTTCGGGAGGCTGTTGGCCTGCTTGCGATTGTCGTCGCCCGGTTCGACGGCAGGGCCGGGATCGGCCTTCGTCTCGATGCCCTGCAGCGCACCGGCGAGGGTGACGGCGGCGACCAGATAGGGGTTGGCGTCGACACCGGCGACGCGATGTTCGAAGTGGCGGCTTTTGCCCGGCGTGCCGGGAACGCGTAGCGCCACCATACGGTTTTCGACACCCCAGTCATCGGACGCCGGCGAATAGGAGACCGAGGCGAAGCGGCGCCAGGAATTGAGATAGGGGGCCAGAACCAGCATCGTATCGCCGACCGTCTGCCGAATGCCGCCGATCGCTTGCAGCATCAATGGGCTCAGCGACCCGTTCGGCTGGTCGCCGAACAGATTGTCGCCGGTGTCGTTTGCGAGCGACAGATGAAGATGCATGCCGGAACCCGCCTGCTGGCCGAAGGGCTTGGCCATGAAGCAGGCTTCCATGCCGAAGCGGCGGGCGGCGGAGCGAATGAGCCGCTTGGCGATGATGACATCGTCGGCCGCGCGCAGGAGGTCGCGATAGCGGATCGTCAGCTCGAACTGTCCGGCGGCATATTCCGAGATCAGCGATTCAAGCGGCAGGCCCAGATGTTTCGCGCCCGCATAGATTACATCGAAGAGCGGTGTCATCTCGTCGAGCTCGTCCACGGACATGGTGCTGCGGTGCAGGCAGCTGCGGCCGTTGAGCGCATAGCGCGCCGGCTGGTAGCGACCCTTGCCGTCGCGCTCCCGGTCGATGAGGTAGAATTCGAGCTCGAAGGCCCCCATGGGCGAAAAGCCGGCCTTCGTCGCCCGCTCGACCTGGCGCACCAGCGCGTGGCGCGGCTCGGCATCGAAGGGGCTGCCGTCCGCGTTGTACATGCTGACGAGCACCTGCCCGCGTCCGGTATGCGGCATCATGCCGAGCGTTCCGGGAAGCGGCCAGCAGAGCTTGTCGCCGCCACCATCGGTCAGCACCAGACCGGAGCTTTCGACATCGTCGCCCGCCACGTCCTGACCGAAGAGCGAGGCCGGCATGCCGCGACCCGACTTGTAGAGCGAGGCCAGTTCATGGCGGCGGATGATCTTGCCGCGGCCGATGCCGTGGAAGTCGGTCATCACGATATCGACGCCCTCCACATCCGGATACCGGGCGAGGAACTCTTCCGCTTCCTGCCATTGCGAACCGCTGGGCGATGCTGTCGTCATGTCTTTGTCTATCCGGTTGCGGCCAAGTTATACGAAACGCTTCAGGCCATAAGGCCCTGTTTCTTGGCATAGGCATAGGTGAGATCGATCACCTTGGCAGCCTTTTCGACAAGTTCGTCTGCCTCAGCGCGTGTCAACGTCAGCGGCGGGGCGATGACCATGCGATCGCCGACGGCGCGCATGATAAGCCCGTTCTGGAAGGAATGCTCGCGTGCCGTGAAGCCGATCTTCGCCGCTTCGGGGAAAGCTGCTCGGGCACTCTTGTCGGAGGAGAACTGGAAGGCGCCGATGAGGCCTTCCATGACCGCTTCGCCCACCATCGGGTGGTCGGCGAGCTGCAGCCACTTTTGCTTGAGATAGGGACCAACGTCCTCGCGCACATGTTCGACCAGCTTATCGGAGCGCATGATGCCGATCGTGGCGATCGAGGCGGCGCAGGCGGCGGGGTGGCCGGAATAGGTGTATCCGTGGGCGAACTCATCGCCCTTTTCCTTGAGCACATTGGCGACGCGATCCGAAACGGCCACCGCACCCATCGGGACATAGCCCGAGGTGATGCCCTTGGCCATGGTCATCAAGTCCGGCTCCGTGCCCATGAACTCGCAGCCGAACCATTGGCCCGTGCGGCCGAAGCCGCAGATGACCTCGTCCGAGATCAGCAGGATATCGCGCTCCTTCAGGCCCTTGGCGAGGATCGGCCAGTAGGTCTTCGGCGGAATGATCACGCCGCCGGCGCCCATGATCGGCTCGGCGATCATCGCGCCGATCCGGCTGGCGCCAATGCCGTCTATCAGCGCCAGCGTCTGCTCGGCGACCTTACGGCCGAAGGCTTCCGGGCTGAGATCGCCGCCAAAGCTCCACCAGTCCGGCGAGGGCGCATGGTAGATGCCGTCGATCGGCAGACCGCCCTGCTTGTGCATGGAGCTGAAGCCGCCGAGCGATGCGGCCGCGACCGTCGAGCCGTGATAGGCACCGCGGCGAGAAATGAAGATCGACTTCTCGGGCTTGCCCTCAAGCTCCCAGTAATAGCGCACGAGGCGGAAGATGGTGTCGTTTGATTCCGAGCCGGAGCCGGTGAAGTGGAAATGGTTGAACTGCGGCGGCGTGACTTCCGACAGCAGGCGCGACAGCTCGATCACCGGCGGATGAGCGGTGTTGAAGAAGGTATTGTAATAGCTCAGCTCTTCCATCTGCCGGGCGACGGCATCGATGACTTCCCTGCGACCATGGCCGACATTCATGCACCACAGCCCGCTCATGCCGTCGAGGATCTTGTTGCCGTCTGCGTCGTTTACATAGATCCCGCTCGCCGACGTGATGATGCGCACGCCGCGCGCGTTCAGGTCGCGCGTGTTGGTGAACGGATGCAGATGATGTGCGGCGTCGATGGCCTGCAGCTCGCGGGTATCGTTGAGAATGTTCATGGCTCGCCCTCTTTTTCGTGGGCCGCCGTCAGCAGAACACAGCCCAAATAATTTGATCAAATTAGTCGTAGGATATTTGATCAAAAAATTCAAGCTGGTGTGCAGGCGGCGAAAGAGGAGCAAAAAGACACGTATTTGCGGACCGGGCGCACAAAAAAATCCGCGCCACGCCTCCGGGAGGGATAACGTGACGCGGTTGCGGCGGGGCCGCAAAAGTTGGGGCAATTCCAGGGAAAGGTGAAACCGGCTTCCGTGCGGATTTGCGATCATGGAATGGGTGAGCGTACCGGGCGCTTTCGCCCGATACGCACGATCCAGATCAGAGGTTGGCGAGCAGCTCGTTGACGCGGCTTTCCATGTCTGCAAGGGCCTTGTCGACCGGCTTCTGGCCGGAGATCGCGGCGCTCATTTCTTCGCCGACGATGTCCTGGATGGCGAACTGGCGCTGAACCTGGGACGGCAGCGGCTTGCCGAGTGTAGCGACTGCGGAGATCGTGTCGCGATGCGGCAGAGCCTTGAACTTGGCGGAGTCGATGACGGCCTTGTAAGCCGGCAGGTGACCGGTACGCGACCATTCGAAGTCGTTGTCGGCGAAGAACTTCAGGAACTTGCCGATGGCCGCCGTCTGCTCAGGCGAACGGTCCTTCTTGGAAACTGCCCAGGTGTGGCCGTCGGCATACTGAGCCTTGGCACCGGAGAAGAGCTGCGGATACGGGTAGACGGCATAGCCGCCCTTGTTGAGCGCGGTGCCCGGCTTTTCGGACTGGGCGTTATAGTCGCCGACGACCCAGGTGCCGTTCAGCTGAACGCCGCCTTCGCCGGCGAGGAACGCGTTGATGGCACCCGCATAGTCAAGGTTCTTGGTCGTGTAGTCCTTGTCGTAGATGGCCTTGTACATCTCGACGACCTTCTTGGCTTCCGGCGTGTTGAACTTCACCTTCTTCGGATCGGCGAAGAAGTCGGAATTCTGCTGGAAGAGATAGGTGTAGAGATTGCGCGTGAAGAGCGCGGTTTCATTGGCGAGGTTCTGCACGAAATAGGGCTTGCCCGTCTTCTGCTTGAACTGCTCGGCCTGGGCCAGCACTTCCTCGGGCGACTTCGGCAGCATCGGCGTGCCGTCGGCATTGACGAGGCCGGCCTGTTTGAAGAGGTCCATGTTGATGTGGTAGAGCATGGTCCAGTTGTCGATCGGCAGGCCATAGATCTTGCCGTCCTTGGTCGCGCCTTCCTTGGCAGCGCCGGTGAACTGGTCCGGCGTGACGCCAACCGTCTTCAAGAGGTCGTCGAGCGGCAGCAGCAGGCCCTTCGACTGATAGTCGGAGAGGGCGGATTCATGGATCGTGACGATATCCGGCGCGTCGCCCGAGGCGAACTGCGCGGTCAGCTGGTCATAGCCCGGCCATTCGACCGTCGTGACATTGACCTTGATGTCCGGATTGTCGGCAGCGAACTTGTTGATCAGCGAGGTGATGATGCCGCATTCGCCGACAGCCTTGCTGACATCGGTGTTCTTGCCGAAATCGGCGTCGCAGGCGCCAAAGAAGCGCTGCACCTGCAGCTCGGTCGCCGCAAAGCTCGGCGATGCCATCATCACCGTCGCTGCGGAGATGGTGGCGAGAAACAGTTTTCTCAAAGTCATGTCATTTCCTCCTGGTTGATTTTCGCCGCCCGTTTTCGAACGACGCCGTTCCCTCAATCACCGGGCATTCGTGCCCGATGCATTGCCTCACCGGACCGCCGCTCCCGAGACAGCGGTGACGATATATTTCTGGAAAAACAGATAGATGATCAGAATGGGCGCGCCGGCGAAGACCGCCTGCGCCATCAGGAAACCGATGCCTTGCGACTGCGCGAAATTCTGCTGCGTCGAGGCGATGCCGACTGTCAGCGTGAACATTTCCTTCCTGGTCGCCGAAATCAGTGGCCAGAAGTAATCATTCCACGCACCGAGGAAGGTGAAGATGCCAAGCGTTGCCTGCGCGGGCACGGTCAGCGGCAGCAGAACCTTCCAGAACACCCGCAAGCGGCTCGCATTGTCGAGGATCGCCGCCTCATCGAGTTCCCTCGGAATGGCACGGAAATACTGCGTCATCAGGAAGACGCCGAAAGCGCTGGAAAGACCCGGCAGTATCAGGCCCGGATAGGTATTGTGCAGCCCGAGCCAGCTGAAAATCTGGTGGCGGGCGATCAGCACGGCCTGCTCCGGCACGGCAAGGCCCAGAAGCACGATGACGAAGAGCACGTCACGGCCGGGGAAATTCAACCGCGCGAACCCATAGCCGGCGAGCGACGATAGAATGAGCGTGAGAACGGTAAGGCCGCCCGCGACGATGAAGCTGTTCAGCACCCAGCTGAACACGTTCGATGTGCCGACCGTGTCGATATAGTTCTTGATCGTGTAAGGCAGATGGAAGACCGAATGCGGATCGACCATCAGTTCCTTGTTGTCCTTGAGCGACAGGGCGATCACGTAGAGCACCGGTCCGGCCATGGCGAACGCCAGAAGGATCACGAGGCCGAAGAGAACCCGGTCGCCGAAGGATCTGCCGCGGATTTCAGCGTTGTGCGAGGCCATCACGCATCTGCCTTTCTGCGGGTGAGGAGGAACTGCGCCATGGCAGCCACGAGGATCAGCAGGAAGAGGATTTCCGAGGCTGCAGCACCCAATCCGATATCCCAGCGCTGGAACGCCGTGTTGTAGATGTAGAGCACGATCGGCTTGGTCAGGTTGTTGGGGCCGCCCTTGGTCATCAGCCAGGCCTGCCCGAAGAGCTGGAACTGGAAGACGATCTGGATGATGACCACCAGCACGAAGGTGCGCTTGATCGAAGGCAGCGTGATCGAGCGCAGCGTCTGCCAGCGATTGGCATTGTCGAGCGCGGCTGCCTCATAGATATCCTGCGGGATCTGCTGCAGGGCCGAGAGAAAGAGCATCATCGGAAGGCCGATGCACCACCAGATCGTGGCGATCGCGATGCCGATCATCGCGATATCGGGGTCCGACAGGAAGGCGGGGGCTTTTGCCCCGAAGAACCCGTAGATCATCGACAGCAGGCCCATGTCCGGAATGTAGACGATGCGCCAGATGAGCGTGACGATGGTGACGGACAGGACCGAGGACGAGAAGAACAGGGTGCGCAGCACCGCCGCACTTCGCGTCTGGCGGTTCAGGCACAGCGCCAGGAACAGACCGATGAGTGCGAGCGCCGGAACGGTGAGGAAGACGAAATAGAAGGTGTTCCAGATCGACTGCAGGAAAATGCCGTCGCGGAACAGCCGCGCATAGTTGCCGAAGCCAATGAAGGGGCCGGACGAGAACGTGTCGGCCTTGTGGAACGACAGCCAGATACCCCAGAAGAGGGGAAACACCAGAAATGCGGCGAAGATGAACAGGTAGGGCGCAACGAAAAGAAAGTTCCGCCACTGCGGGGCGTAGATATCGACGCTTTCGGCGCGCCGTGCGTTCCCGTTGACAGGGTCAGCCATGGCCGCTCTCCCGGCCGTGCCAGGCCTTGCCAGTTGCATCAAAGAGATGCGCCTTGGCGCCCTCGAAAGCCAGACCCACGCGGTCGCCGACGCTGACGCGGCTGTCGCCGCTGTCCGAGCCGACAATCTGCTGGCCGTCGTTGAGGCGAACATAGACCAGCGTCCGCTCGCCCAGCCGCTCGAGCACATCGACAACACCCTCGGCGGCATCGCCGGTCGGTGGCGTGATGCGGACATGCTCGGAGCGCAGGCCAAGCTCGTAATCGCCGGCTGCAAGTCCTTCCGACGGAATTGCGGTCTTAATGCATAGACCCGCATCGGTCGCAGCAGTCACAAGACCGTCCTCGACCCTGATCTTCACGGGCAGGAAGTTCATCGCCGGAGCGCCGACAAAGCCGGCGACGAAGCGGGTGGCGGGCCGGTTGTAAATCTCCATCGGCGCGCCGATCTGCTCGATCTTGCGGTTGTTCATGACGACGATGCGGTCGGCGAGCGTCATCGCCTCGATCTGGTCGTGGGTGACGAAGATCATGGTGGACTTCAGACGCTGGTGCAGCTGCGCAAGCTCGATGCGGGTGCGCGTGCGGAGTGCTGCATCGAGATTGGAGAGCGGCTCGTCGAAGAGGAACGCCTTCGGCTCCTTGACCACGGCGCGGCCGATGGCGACGCGCTGACGCTGGCCGCCGGAGAGCTGGCCCGGTTTGCGATCGAGCAGATGACCAATTTCCAGCATGCGGGCAGCTTCCGCAATACGCGCATCGATGACGGAACGCTCGACGGAGATGTTCTTCAGGCCGAAGGCCATGTTGTCGCCCACGGTCATGTGCGGATAGAGCGCATACGACTGGAACACCATCGCAACGCCGCGCTGGCCCGGTGGCTGGTTGTCGATGCGCTCGCCATTGATGAGAATCTCGCCGGAATCGACGCTTTCCAGACCTGCAATCATCCGCAGCAGCGTCGACTTTCCGCAGCCCGACGGTCCGAGGAAGACCACGAACTCGTTCGCCGGGATGGACAGCGACAGCTCGTCCAGCACGGTGAGCGAACCGAACCGCTTGGTTACATTTTTGATGTCGATGCTTGCCGTCATTGTCTCTCCTCCCATGACCTGTCCGGGGGACCCGGATCAGACCTTGATCCGGATCATCTGGTAGGAATAGGGAGCGAATTTCGCCGAGAGGCTGCCGTTCGCGAGAGATGCGGTATCCGCCTTCTTCGGCGCGACATTCATCATGTCGGCTTCCGTGTTGACCGCCTTGAGATCGGAATGCGTCATGACCTGATGGTCGATGATGCTGGCATTCTTGCCGAAGGCGGCGATGTCGAACTCAGCTTCCACGTCCTTGTCCGAACGGTTGACGATGAAGAAGCTGACGGCGCCAGCCTTCTCGTCGTGAACGGCGGACACGTCGAGGCAGGAGACGTCTCCTGCGACATCGCTCTTGTAGGTCGGGCCGGCGACCTTGAGATCGAGCGCCTTGCCGCGGCCGTAGCGCGAGGCGAACATGTAGGGGTAGAAAATGGTCTGCCGCCATGCCGCGCCATTCGGCGACGTCATGATGGGCGCAATCACGTTGACGAGCTGCGCCAGGCAGGCAATCCGCACGACATGGGAGCGGCGGATGAAAGTGTTGAGGATCAGGCCGACCTGCAGGACATCCTCGAAATTGTAGATGTCTTCAAGAAGCGGCGGGGCAAACGGCCAGCCATCGGCGCCTTCGAGAATCTTCTTGTCCTGCTCCTTGGAATGATACCAGACGTTCCATTCGTCGAAGGAGATGTAGACCTGCTTGGACGAACGCTTCTTCGCCTTGATGTAATCGATGACGCCGGCGACGGACATGATGTAGTCGTCGAGCTTCTCGTTCATCGCCAGATAGTTCGGCGTGTGGTTGGCGTGGTTGTCGAAATACATGTGGAGCGAAATGTAATCGACCTCGTTATAGGTATGGTCGAGAACGGTCGCTTCCCATTCCGGATAGGTCGGCATCTTGGCGTTCGAAGAACCACAAACGACGAGTTCGAGCGACTTGTCGAAGGCGCGCATGGCCTTGGCGGTTTCGTGCGCCAGACGACCATATTCGTCCGCCGTCTTGTGGCCGATCTGCCAGGGGCCGTCCATCTCGTTGCCGAGGCACCAGAGCTTGACGTCGAAGGGCTCCGCGCGGCCGTTGGCGATGCGCTTGTCGCTCCATTCGGAGCCGCCGGGATGGTTGGCATATTCGAGAAGATTGCGGGCCTCGTCGAGACCGCGCGAGCCGAGGTTCACCGCGAGCATCATCTCGGTGTTGGCGGAAACGCACCAGTCGGCGAATTCGTGCAGGCCGACTTCGTTGCTTTCGGACGTATGCCAGGCGAGATCGAGGCGCACGGGGCGCTCTTCCTTCGGGCCGACGCCGTCTTCCCAGTTATAGGCCGAGACGAAATTGCCGCCGGGGTAGCGGACGATCGGAACGTCGATTTCCTTGATGAGGTCGATGACGTCCTGGCGCATGCCGCTTTCGTCAGCGGTGGCGTGCCCGGGCTCGTAAATGCCCGTGTAAACCGCGCGGCCGAGATGCTCGATGAACGAGCCATAGAGCCTCGGGTCGATATCCGCGACAACAAACTGCGGATGCGCCACGACGGACACTTTCATGCATTCCTCCCATGTATATCGTAAAAGACGATATGGATCGTCATTACGGATACTAAATCGAAGAATCGGATGAAGGTCAAGGCATACGAGCGAAACTGCGCATCTGAAAATATTATTCAGGTCTCAATACGTTGAAATCATGATGATATTTTAAATATCGAAAAAATGGATGCTATTCAATCTTCAGGCGCAGGACGATGTCCTGGTCGTAATTGCCGAACCCCTTCCCGAAGATGTTGATACCGCCGGGATGGGAGGCGTCATCCTCGATGCCAATGCGCACGCGAATGGAATGGTGGCTGGCCAAATCGAGGTCGGCGAGCGTCACATTGGAGATCTGTACGCCATCGACAAAGGTGCCGTCGGGGCCGACGCGCCAGTTCTTCAGCTTGCCATATTGCGAGCCCTTCAGCTTCCACCAGTCGGGCGTATAGACGCCCCGCTTGTCACCGAAATCGCCTGGCGAGGTCCACACGCCAACCTTCTTGCCGTTGATGGTGAGCGTGATGTCGGAGGGCCAGTCGGCACTGGTGCCGGGCACTTCCGAGCTGAGTTCCACGGCCACTTCCAGTTCCTTGATCGCCGTGTTCGAGAGCTTCGCATTGTTGGGAAACTGGTACTCGACATAGCCGCGCGTGAACCAGATAAGCCCGGCTTTCATGCGGTCCGGGTCCAGAAGAGCGTTCGGAACGTCGAGCAATCCGATGATCCCGTCCGGCGAACAGAGGCCGCAGGGCGCGGTCACTTCGAAGCTGGTATAGAGCCCGACGGGCATCGACACCTCGATCAGATCCTTTCGCGGTTCGCGCACCTCGTTCTTGAAAACGACGATGATTTCCTCGACCGTGGCGCGACAGATCTTCTGGTTTCCCTTGCGGGCCTTCTGTGTTTCGCTGACCACCAGGCCGGCATCTTCCAGAATCTGGATATGCGTCGAAACGGTCGATTGCGGCTGCCCGAGAACGGCTGCAATGTCATTGACATTCATGGGTCCGCGCTCGTGCAGAAGCTTGAGCATGGCGGCGCGGGCAGGCGAGGCGATCCCCTTGAGAACGGCCTGATCGACCTCGGGATCGACGATGAGAAAGCTTTTCGTCATGACACTCTTGCATTTCCGATTTCCCGATTTGTATCCCGCTTTCTGATTTTTTGTAAAGCCTGCGTTACGAAACGTTCGTCGTATGGTTCGGCGCGTGCCAAAAACAGCAACACCCCGGTCTATCGACCGGGGTGTACAGGGCGCTGTCATATCAAACGTGCGAATGTGGCGGGACCTTTGCCCCGCCGTTTGTGTCAGACGATCCCGCCGCCGGCGCCGGATACGGCCGGACGCTCGGATGCGACCTTGGCGCGGTAACCGGATGCGCGGTAGGCCGCGACCGGGTCGATGGCGGCGCCCTTTTCGAGCCGTGCCATGGCAAGGATCGGCTCGACATCGGTGCGGAACGCCTTCTTCAGCGTGTTCGTTGCCATCAGTGCATCGTTCTCTTCCTGGAAGCCTTCCAGCGCCTTGCGGTCAACGAGAAGGGCGGCCGCATAGGCGCGTTGCACTTCCATGGCCGAAGCCATCAGGCTTTCGATCGGGTCGGTGACATTGTGCGACTGGTCGAGCATGTGGGCCGGACTGAAGCCAGGCGCCTGCCGAGTTTCTGCATCCACGAGTTCGTTGAACACGAGGAAGAGACGATAGGGGTCGATGGAGCCCGTATCGAGGTCGTCGTCGCCATACTTCGAGTCGTTGAAATGGAAGCCGCCGAGCTTCTTCGCCTGGATGAGGCGGGCGACGATCATCTCGATATTCACGTTTGGCGCATGGTGGCCCAGATCGACGAGGCAGAAGGCCTTGGGGCCCAGCGCTTCGGCGATCATGTAGTTGGTGCCCCAATCCTGCACGACGGTCGAATAGAAGGCCGGCTCGTACATCTTGTGCTCGGTGAAGATGCGCCAGTCGTCGGGCAGGGCCTTGTAGACCGTGCGCATTGCGTCGAGATAGCGCTCGAACTGTTTCGTGAAATTCGTCTGGCCGGGGAAGTTGGAGCCGTCGCCGATCCACACCGTCAGCGCCTTGGAGCCGATGGCATTGCCAAGCTCAATGCACTCGATGTTGTGCTCGGCCGCCTGCTGGCGCGTCGCAGCATTGGCATGCGAGAGCGACCCGAACTTGTAGGAATGCGTCTGGTCTGCCTGGTCCTGAAACGTGTTGGAATTCATCGCGTCGAAGGTGAGGCCGGTTTCTTCAGCCTTGGCCTTCAGCGCGGACGGATCGGCCTTGTCCCACGGGATGTGCAGCGAAACCGACGGCGTCGCCCCCGTCAGCCGGTGGATGACGGCGCAATCGTCCATCTTGTCGAAGATGTTGCGCGGCTCGCCGGCACCGGGGAAGCGGGCAAAGCGCGTGCCGCCCGTGCCGACGCCCCAGGAGGGAACGGCGACGCCGTAACGCGCGACCTTTGCCTTGATGGCGTCGATATCGATGCCGCGACGGGAAAGATGCTCGCCGAGTGCAGCGTAATCCGCCTTGAGCGAAGCGGATGCCTTGTCGTTCTGGGCGTCAACGACGCCCTTGTCGATTTGTGTCATGGAAAATTCTCCTCCTGCGGCTACCCCTCACCTGAAAAATCCAGCACCCAGGCAAAGCCAAGATGCTGATTTTTCTTCCTCTCCCGCAAGGGGAGAGGAAAGGGCGTCGCCTTAGCGCGTGAATGCCTGGACGTTGCCGGCGTCGACGTTGATGATGTTGCCGGTGGACTTGGCCGAGGCCTCGGAGGCAAAGAAGTAGGTCGCTTCCGCGATGTCTTCCGGCAGAACCGAGCGCTTCAGCATCGAACGCTGGCGATACATTTCCTCAAGACCTTCCTTGTCGGTCTTGTAGGTCGAGGCGCGCTGGTCGAGCCACTCGCCGGACCAGATCTTCGAACCACGCAGCACGGCGTCGGGGTTGACGACATTCACACGAATACCGGCTTCCGCACCTTCGAGCGCCAGGCAGCGGGCGAGGTGGATTTCGGAGGCCTTGGCCGTGCAATAGGCCGAGGCATTCGGCGATGCAGCAAGGCCGTTCTTGGAGGCGATGAAGATCATCGAGCCGCCGATCGCTTGCTGACGCAGAACCTTGAAGGCTTCGCGGGCTACCAGGAAATAGCCGGTCGACAGGATCGACATGTTGCGGTTCCAGAGATCCAGCGAGGTCTCCTCGACCGGGGCGGAGGACGCGATGCCGGCATTCGACACGACGATATCGACGCCGCCGAATTCGACCGACATATCGGCATAGGCCGAGATGACACCCGCTTCTTCCGTGACGTTCATCTTGACCGAACGGACGACATCCTTGCCATAGCGGCCCGCCAGATTGTCGATGGTCGCGGCAAGGGCCGTCTCATCGATATCGGCAAGCACGACGCAGGCGCCTTCGGAAAGAAGCCGGGCGGCCGTGGCTGCGCCAATGCCGCCGGCGCCGCCGGTGACGATGGCCACGCGGCCGGCAAGCGACTTCGGCTTCGGCATGCGCTGGAGCTTGGCTTCTTCAAGCAGCCAGTATTCGATGTCGAAGGCTTCCTGTTCCGGCAGGCCGACATAGGTCGAGACGGTGGAGGCGCCGCGCATGACGTTGATGGCGTTCGTGTAGAACTCGCCGGAAATGCGCGCCGTCGCCTTGTCCTTGGCAAAGGTAATCATGCCGACGCCGGGGACGAGATAGACGATGGCGTTGGGATCGCGCAGGGCCGGGCTGTCGGGATGCTTGCAGCGCTCGTAATAGGCCGCATAGTCCTTGCGGTAGGCCTCGACGCTGGGCGCGAGGCTTTCAAGCGTCGCTGCGATATCAGGGTTGGCAGGGTCGAATTCGACGACCAGCGGGCGGATCTTCGTTCGCAGGAAGTGGTCCGGGCAGGACGTGCCGAGTGCTGCGAGTGCTTCCATGTCCTTGGAGCAGACGAATTGCAACACGGCATCCTGGTCATCGAAGTGGCCGACCATGTGGGCCTCTTTCGAGATCATGCCGCGGATGGCAGGCATGAGGCTTGCAGCCACAGCGCGGCGTTCGGCAGCCGGCAGCGCCTTGTGCTTCTCGCCACCGAAGATGGCCTTGCCGGCGGTTTCCGTCTCGAACCAGGCAATCGCCCGGTTGATGATGTCGATGGTGAGGCCGTAGCAGGCTTCCGCATCGTCATCCCAGGTGAAGAGGCCGTGGCTTTCCAGCACGACGCCCTTGGCGGTCGGGTTTTCAAGGCAGAATTTTTCCAGCCACAGGCCCAATTCATAGCCCGGACGCTTCCAGGGCAGCCAGCCGATTTCGCCGCCGAAGATCTTCTGCGTCAGCTCCTTGGAATTGGCGGAAGCCGCAATGGCGATGATCGCGTCGGGATGCATGTGATCGACATGTTTGCGCGGCACATAGGCATGCAGCGGCGTGTCGATCGAGGCGGCGCGGGCATTTAGGTTGAAGGTGCAGTGCGGCAGGTAGCCGACCATTTCATCTTCGAACTCGACGCCGCGATAGATGCCCTTAAGAGCGCGCAGCTTGTCCATATAGAGCGTGGCAAAGCCGTCCATCTTGATCGTGCCGACATCGCCGCCCGAACCCTTGACCCAGAGAACTTCCACGAGTTCGCCCGTCAGTGGATCCTTCTGCATCACCTTGGCCGAGGTATTGCCGCCGCCGTAATTGGTCACGCGCTTGTCGGAACCGAGCAGATTCGACCGATAAAGGAGCAGTTCGGGCTCGCTCATGCCGCTGGCGCGGGCCTTATCCCACAGATTTTTCAGCCGCGAACCGGTGTCTTGTGTCGACATATCTTCCTCCCTGCGCAACACGCATGTTTCGAGTTTTGCGGTATGGATGCTGCAAAACGTGACGCAAGTCAATCGGTTTCGATCATTTTCAATCATATTGCGCTGCAATATGACAAATTTTGATTGGATGTGATTGACAATCTTAAAAATCGGTGACTATGTTCAACGCCAGGAGGAATTCATGCACGAAAAAGAGCGCCATCGCATCATTCTGTCAGCGGTCCAGGAAAAGCCTGTCGTGACCGTCGGCGAAATGGTTGAACTGACGGAATCGTCTGAAGCGACGATCCGCCGGGACATTGCGACGCTGCATGTGCAGAAGAAGCTGCGCCGTGTGCGCGGCGGGGCCGAGGCGATCAACCCGCCGGCCTTCCCAGGTCTTGCCGGTCGACCCTTCTCCGTCAACGAAACGATCAATATCGCTCAGAAGCGCGCGATCGCGCTGAAGGCGGTCGAAATGTGTGCCGATGGCGATCCGATCATCATCAATGGCGGCACGACGACCTTCCAGATGGTGCATCTGCTCGCCGCGCGCCGCATGCAGATCTTCACCAACTCGTTCCCGATCGCGGAACATCTTTTGAAGAATTCCAAGAACACGATCATGCTTTCGGGCGGCGTGCTCTATCGTGAGCAGAACATCATCTTGAGCCCCTTCGAGAACGACGTAACGCGCAATTTCTACGCCAAGCGCATGTTCATGGGCGCGCAAGGCTTGAGCAAGCTCGGTCTCATGGAGGCCGATCCGCTGCTGATCCAGGCCGAGCAGAAGCTGATCGGGCAGGCGGACGAGCTGGTCGTGCTCGCCGATTCTTCCAAATTCAAGAAGCGTTCCAGCCTGGTGCTCTGCCCGCTGGATCGCGTGACAACCATCATCACGGATGACGGAATTCGCGACGAGGACCGACATATGCTCGAAGAAGCGGGCGTCGGTCTGATCATCGCGGATAAATTAGCCAAGGAACAGGCCCCGATCGTGGCATGAGGCCAGCGGGGAGAATTTTCAACGGGAGGACCAAGCATGAAACTTCTGCATAAACTCGCAATCTCGACGGCAATCGCCGCCGCACTGATGGCCGGACCGGCATCTGCCGCCGAGAAAATCGCGCTCGTCGTCAAGTCGCTCGGCAACGGCTTCTTTGATGCGGCCGCAAAGGGCGCCGAGGAAGCAGCCAAGGAACTCGGTGGTGGCATCGAGGTCATCTATACCGGCCCGACCTCGGCCACGGCCGAAGGTCAGATTGAAATCATCAACTCGCTGATCGCCCAGAAGGTCGATGCGATTGCGATTTCCGCCAACGACCCCGACGCTCTCGTTCCGGCGCTCAAGAAGGCCATGGACCGCGGCATCAAGGTCATTTCCTGGGATTCGGGCGTCGCCAAGGGCGGCCGCATGATGCATCTGAACCCGTCCGATACGAACCTGATCGGCGAAACGATCATCAAGCTTGCTGCCGACCATCTGCCGGATGGTGGTGAAGTGGCAATCCTGTCGGCCTCGTCCACAGCGAACAACCAGAACTCCTGGATCGAAGCCGCCAAGAAAATCCTTCCGGAGAAGTTCCCGAAGATCAAGCTCGATGCTGTCGTCTATGGCGATGACGATTCGGTCAAGTCGACCAACGAAGCCAAGGGCCTGATCTCGTCCTATCCGAACCTCAAGGCGATCATCGCACCGACCACGGTCGGCGTCGTGGCCGCTGCGCAGGTCGTGACCGACCAGAAGCTGATCGGCAAGATCAACGTGACCGGTCTCGCGCTGCCGTCGGAGTTCAAGAAGTTCATCGACAACGGCGCGTCGCAGGGCGTGGCGCTGTGGAACCCGATCGATCTCGGCTACTCGGCTGTCTACATCTCCGACCAGCTGATCAAGGGCAAGAAGGCGGAGCCGGGTGCTTCCTTCTCCCTCGGCAAGGTCGGCTCGATCAAGCTTGACGACAACAACACGGCCGCCATGGCAGCACCCTACCAGTTCGACAAGTCGAACATCGAGAAGTTCTCGAAGATCTACTGAGCCTCCCAAGGCCAATAGCGGCAGAGCCTTGTGCTCTGCCGCGCTCATCCCGATTTCGCGAAAGCCGGTTTGCCGGCTTTCTTTTATCCCCTATTGCCAATTGCAAAAGACAGACCGGACACGGGCCGATGACGAGCCAGAAAGAACCTAAGATAGAGCTGTCGGGCATCTCGAAGTCCTTCCCCGGCGTGCGCGCGCTGCACAAGGTGGCGTTGCGGCTTTACCCCGGCGAAGTGACTGCCCTGATCGGTGAAAACGGCGCGGGCAAGTCGACGCTCGTCAAGACCATGACCGGCATTTATCAGCCGGACGAGGGCGAGATTCGAGTCTCGGGCAAGCCCGTCGTGCTCTCATCGCCCCACGCCGCCTTTCAGGCCGGCATCACCGCCATCCACCAGGAAACCGTGCTGTTCGACGAACTGTCGGCGGCGGAAAACATTTTCCTCGGTCATACGCCGCGCACCGCACTGAAGCTCATCGACTGGCGCGCTATGAATGCGCGGGCGAAGTCCCTGCTTTCCGAAATCGGTGCTGCGCATATCGCGCCCGAGACGAAGCTCAAGGAGCTGTCGATCGCCAACAAGCATCTGGTTGCTGTCGCACGCGCCCTTTCTGTCAATGCTGAAGTCGTCATCATGGACGAGCCGACGGCGGCACTGTCCTACAAGGAAATCCAGGACCTCTTCGAACTGATGGACCTCCTGAAACGCCAGGGCAAGGCAATCCTCTTCATCTCGCACAAGTTCGACGAGATCTATCGCATTGCCGACCGCTACACGGTTTTCCGCGATGGCGAGATGGTGGGCGAAGGCCTCTTGAAGGACACGTCCCAGCAGGAGATCGTCCGCATGATGGTCGGACGCGCGGTCGATCAGGTCTTTCCAAAGAAGCAGGTCACGCCCGGCCCGGAAGTGCTCAAGGTTGTCGGCTACTCCCATCCGACGGAATTCGACGATATCGGGTTCTCGCTGCGCAAAGGCGAGATCCTCGGCTTCTATGGCCTGGTCGGTGCCGGCCGCAGCGAGGTGATGCAATCGCTGTTCGGCATCACGAAACCGTCCAAGGGCGCGGTGCGCATTGATAACGAGGTCGCCGTCATCCGCTCGCCGGCGGAAGCGGTAGAAAAGGGCATTGTCTATGTCCCGGAAGATCGCGGCAAGCAGGGTGCTGTTACCGGCATGCCGATCTTCCAGAACGTGACGCTCGCTTCGCTGAACAAGACTTCGAAACACGGCTTCCTGCGGCTGGCGGAGGAGTTCAAGCTGGCGCGTGAATTCACCGAGCGGCTGGATCTGCGCGCCGCCTCGCTCGACCAGCATGTCGGCAACCTGTCCGGCGGCAACCAGCAGAAGGTCGTCATCGCCAAGTGGCTGGCGACGAAGCCGCGCGTCATCATTCTCGATGAGCCGACCAAGGGCATCGACATCGGCTCGAAGGCGGCCGTGCACGAGTTCATGTCCGAACTTGCCAGCCAAGGCCTTGCCGTCATCATGGTCTCGTCCGAACTGCCCGAGATCATGGGCATGAGCGACCGCATCGTCGTGATGCGCGAAGGCCGTATCGTAACCGAATTCGAAAACAACGCCGACCTGAAACCGGAAGCCCTGGTGCGGGCGGCGGCAGGTATTGGAGAGGCCGCATGAGCCAGTTCCTCAAATTACGCGAGTTCTGGCTCGCTGTGCTGATCGCGGCACTCGTCTTTGCCACCAACATGCGGGCACCGGGCTTTGCAACGCCCGAGCGCTTCGCCGGCATTGTCGAGGATTCGTCGATCCTCATGATCCTGGCGCTCGGCCAGATGGTGGTGATCCTCACCCGCTCCATTGACTTGTCCGTCGCCTCCAATCTTGCGCTTTCCGGCATGATCGTGGCGCTGATCAACAAGGCGGCACCCGGCATTCCCGTGCCGGCGCTGATGCTGATCGCGACTTCCTTCGGGCTCCTGCTGGGCGCGCTCAACGGTCTTTTCATCTGGCGGCTCGGCATTCCGGCGATCGTCGTCACGCTCGGTTCGCTCACCATCTATCGCGGGGTGATCTTCCTCATCGCCGGCGGACAATGGGTCAACGCCGATGCGTTCTCATCATCTTTCGTCGCCTATACGCGCATTGAATTCCTCGGCCTGTCGCTTCTGGTCTGGTATGCGGTGGTCATTGTCATCGCCTTCCTCATCCTGATGTCGCGCACCTCGCTCGGCCGTTCCTTCTATGCGGTCGGCGTCAATCCGACGGCCGCCGTCTATGCAGGCATCGATGTCGGGCGCACGACCTTCTATGCCTTCTGCCTGTCGGGGTTGCTCTCCGGCTTCTGCGGTTATCTCTGGGTGTCGCGCTATGTTATCGGTTCGGTGGAAGTGGCGCGCGGCTATGAGCTGACCGTGGTCGCGGCCTGCGTCATCGGCGGCATCTCCATCTCAGGTGGCGTCGGCACTGTGGCGGGCGCGGTGTTGGGCGCACTCTTCCTTGGCGTCATCAACGGTGCACTGCCGGTCATCAACATCTCGCCTTTCTGGCAGATGGCGATTTCCGGGGCTGCCATCATCCTCGCCGTCGTTCTGAACGGCCGCGGCGCAAAGCGCGGCCAGCGCCTCATTCTCAAAAACGCGGAGGCCGCAGCATGAGCCTGCAATCCACCGAAACCCGCCGTATCCCCGACCGGCTCGGCACGCCTCTCAAGTCTGCAATCTTCTCCTGGCCGAGCCTGCTGATCGTCGTTGCCGTCGTGCTGTTCGTCGTCAATTCGCTGGCTTCGCCGTATTTCCTGTCGCCCTGGTCACTGTCGGACGCGACCTTCAACTTCACCGAAAAGGTGCTGATCGCGCTCGCCATGGCGCTGCTGATCATCGCAGGCGAGATTGACCTCTCGGTTGCCTCGATCATTGCGCTTGCCTCGACCATGATGGGGCTCGCGCTGCAATATGGGGCGAACACGCCGGAACTGGTGCTGATCGGAATCGTGACCGGCCTCGTCTGCGGCGCGTTCAACGGCTTCCTCGTGACGGGCCTCGGGCTGCCATCGATCGTCGTCACCATCGGGACGATGAGCTTCTTCCGCGGTATCTCCTATATCGTGCTCGGCGACGAGGCCTTCAAAGGCTATCCGGCAAGCTTCTCCTATTTCGGCCAGGGCTATGTCTTCTGGGTCTTCTCCTTCGAATTCGCGCTCTTCGTCGTCTGCTCGCTCATCTATTATGTGCTGCTGCACCGGACGAATTTCGGCCGGCAGGTCTTTGCCATCGGCAATAATGATGTCGCGGCTCGCTTTTCGGGCATCCGGGTCGAGCGGGTGAAGTTCATCCTCTTTCTGCTCACAGGACTGATGTCCGGCATCGCGTCGGTGCTGCTCACCTCGCGGCTCGATAGCACCCGGCCCTCCATTGCCGTCGGCTGGGAGCTGGAGGCGGTGACCATGGTCGTGCTCGGCGGCGTCTCCATCCTTGGGGGTGCAGGCACGATCCAGGGCGTGGTGATTGCGGCCCTCATCATGGGTCTCGTCACCTTCGGGCTTGGCCTTCTCAACGTGCCGGGCATCGTCATGTCGATCGTCATCGGCGCACTGCTGATCTTCGTCATCGCTCTGCCGATCCTCTTCCGAAAGTTCAGGAACCGCCGCCGATGAACCGCGACACCCACGAGAAACACGCCTTCAAGATGTTCCTCAATCCCGGCATGCGGGACGAATACCAGCGCCGGCATGACGAGATCTGGCCGGAACTGGTTGACCTGCTGCACGAGGCCGGCGTCTCGGACTATTCGATCTTCCTCGATGAGGGGACGAATGTGCTCTACGGCGTGCTCTGGCGGCGCAAGGATCATACGATGGCCGCGCTGCCGCAGACGGCTGTCATGCAGAAATGGTGGGCGCATATGGCCGACATCATGGCGACGAACGAGATAAACGAGCCTATCGCCATCGATCTCATGCCCGTCTTTCATATGGAATGAACGTGACCACAGTCATCAAGCATATCGCCGTCATCGATATCGGCAAGACGAATGCCAAGGTCGCCCTCGTCGATCGGGAGAGCCTCGGCGAAATCGCCGTGACAAAGCGGCCGAATACGGTGCTGAAGGGCGGGCCTTACCCGCATTATGATGTGGAGGGACTTTGGGCCTTCATTCTTGACGGGCTGAAACGCTTCCAGACCGAATTCGGCGTCGATGCGATTTCGATAACGACGCATGGCGCGTCCGCCGTGCTTCTCGATGCGGAGGGCCAACTTGCTGCTCCTGCGCTCGACTATGAATTTGACGGGCCTGACACGCTCGCTGCCGACTACGATGCGATCCGACCGCCCTTTGCCGAAACCGGCTCTGCCCGCCTTCCGCTGGGTTTGAACCTCGGCGCGCAACTTTACTGGCAGTTCCGGACGTTTCCGGAACTCAAGGCCAAGGCCCGGACGATCCTCACCTATCCGCAATACTGGGCCTTTCGCCTCAGCGGCGTGGCGGTCAACGAGGTGACCTCGCTCGGCTGCCACACCGATCTCTGGATGCCGGAGAAGGGGAAATATTCCTCTCTCGTTGCCCGCGAAGGCTGGACAGCGCTGATGGCGCCGGTTGCCCGTGCGGCCGATCGGCTGGGACCGATCCTGCCCGAGATCGCAGCCGCCACGGGCCTGGCCGCCGACACCCCGGTCATTTGCGGGATCCACGATTCCAACGCCTCGCTCTATGCGCATCTCGCGTCGCGTGAGGCTCCCTTCTCTGTCGTGTCCACCGGAACCTGGGTGATCGCCATGGCCGTTGGCGGCGCAAAGGTCGCGCTCGATCCGACGCGCGACACGCTGGTCAATGTCAACGCCTATGGCGATCCTGTCCCTTCCGCGCGTTTCATGGGAGGTCGCGAGTTCGAGCGTCTGATCGGTGACGCTTCGGCTGAATTCACATCTGCCGATCTGGAATCCGTGCTGGCGCGCAGCGCCAAGCTCCTGCCGTCGGTTGAGAATCAGTCGGGGCCGTTCCAGGGGCGCGAGGCGACATGGACGGTTGACGAGTCACGTCTGACGCCCGCCGAGCGCTTCGTCACGGTCTCTTTCTATCTCGCGCTGATGACAGCCACCGGCCTCGATATCGTCGGCGCACAGGGGCCGGTCCTGGTCGAAGGCCCCTTCGCGGCAAACCGCGCCTATCTCGACATGCTCGCAGCCGTGACTGGCCGGCCCGTCGAGGCCGTAGCTGGAACCGGCACCAGCATTGGTGCGGCCCTTCTGGTCGACGGCACGCGCCCAAGCCCGGAACGTGGCAAGATCGAACGCCCCTCTCACGAGGTCGCCCTGCGCCGATACGCGCAAGACTGGGTTGCCGCTCTATAGAAGCTTTGGTTTCCGGGTGAAGCCCTCCACCGGTGCGCGTCCGGAGTGAACGGAGCCTTGATCCGGCTCGTCCCGCTCCAGGCGGTTCAGGCAAGTTCTTGCTTCTCTCAGGCAAGTTCTTGCCAAAGCGCAAAACCTCGCGCTTCGCTATAATGCGCTTCTCATTTAAATACCTTTGTTTGTCAGTGGTTTATAGACAAATATTCCGGCGCGGGGTGCTCTGGCACGCCGCCTGCATTGGTTTGCTCGACCCGTGGAGGGGTCTACCTGTTTTGGGAGGAAACCATGAAGTCTTTGACGCGCCACCTTCTTGTGGCAGCCGCCGCAATTCTCGCCGCAACCTCGGCACACGCCGCCGACAAGGTGCGGCTCGGCAATCTCAAGTTCGCGCATTACGGAGCCATTTCCTACATGAAGGAGCTGGCCCCGAAATATAACCTTCAGATCGAAGAGCGTTTCTTCGCCAAGGGCATCGACATTCTCCCGGCCATTGTTGCCGGCGAAGTGGATGTCGCGGCGAGCGCTGTCGATGCGGCGATTGCCGGACGCGCCTCGGGCGTGCCGATCTATGCGGTCGCCGGCTTTGCCAAGGGCGGCGCGCGGGTCGTTGCCGGCGAGAAGAGCGGCATCAAGTCGGTCGCCGATTTCAAGGGCAAGAAGGTGGGCGTCGCCCGCGGCGGCGCGCAGGAACTGCTGCTTTTGGCCGAACTCAGCAAGGCCGGCCTCACCTGGTCGGAAAAGCCCGGCAAGGACGTCCAGCTCGTCTACATGGCTTTTGCCGATCTCAACCAGGCGCTGATGGCCGGCAATATCGACGCCATGTGCCAGTCGGAACCGCAGGCGAGCCAGGCCGTCAACAAGGGCTTCGGCGTCGAAATCCTGAAGCCCTACGACACCCCGCTCGGCATGCCGGTGCGCTCGCTGGTCTTCTCGGAAAGCTTCTACAAGAACAAGGACGTGGCCGAGCGCACAATGAAGCTCTTCGTCGAGGCGACGAAGTATTTCATCGACCATCCGGCGGAAGCCGAGAAATACGTCATCAACGACATGTTCAAGGGCCAGATCACCGATCAGGACTTCAAGGACGCCATCGGCAACTCGCCCTATTCCTATGAAATCACGGCCGAGCATGTGCAGATCACGACCGACATGATGGTCAAGTATGGCGTTGGCAAGCTCGCCAATCCGCCCAAGGCAACGGATTGGGTGAAGACCGACCTTCTCAGCGACGCATTGAAGGCGAAGTAAGACCATGACCCGCACGCTCTTCAGAAATCTGGCGGTTCCGGTTGTCCTCCTCGTGGTGTGGCAATTGCTGTCGCAGTCCGGGTTCATCAAGCCGGTGATCCTGCCCTCGCCGGTTGCCATTCTCGAAAGGCTCTGGACCTATCTCCTGCCGGCGCAGACCTATGCGGAAAGTGCCGGCTTTGCGGACTGGATGTGGTCCAGCGAGTTGCTGAGCGATCTGGTCGCCAGCATGCGCCGTGTCATCCTCGGCTTTGCCGTGGGCGCCGGTCTCGCCCTGCCGCTCGGATTGCTGATGGGCACGGACCGCCGGTTTGAGGCCTATCTCAATCCGGTGGTGCAGTTCCTGCGTCCGATCCCGCCGATCGCCTATATTCCGCTGGCGATCCTGTGGTTCGGGCTCGGCGATCCGCCGGCGATCTTCCTGATCTCCATCGGGGCCTTCTTCCCCGTTCTGATCAACACGATCACCGGCGTTCGCAATGTCGACAGCATCTATGTCCGCGCGGCGACCAATCTCGGTGCCGACCGCATGACCATGTTCCGCCGTGTCATCCTGCCGGCCGCCACCCCTTATGTGCTGACCGGCATGCGTATAGGCATCGGCACGGCCTTCATCGTCGTCATCGTGGCGGAGATGATCGCGGTCAACAGCGGCCTTGGCTACCGCATCCTGGAAGCCCGCGAATACATGTGGTCGGACAAGGTCATCGCCGGAATGATCGCCATCGGCCTTCTGGGTCTGGCCATCGATGTCGGCGTCAACCGGGTCAACAACCACCTGCTGCGCTGGCACCGGGGAATCGAATCCTGACATCGTGGAGCCCGTTCCGGCGGGCTCCTGCACCGACCGCTCATCGGCTAGCGCCATTCAAGCGAAAGTGGAAGCCGGTTTCGCGTCCGGAATTGCGCAAAAACACGAGCAAGAATCAACTCGGGAGGAGAGACATCATGAACGCGCATCACATCGTCAAGGACATGGAAACCCAGACCCAGCCGCTGGTGCGGGCAGCAGGCGTCAACAAGATTTTCGGCGTGGAGCCCAGCGGGGTCGTGGCCCTGAAAGATATCGACCTGGAAATCCGGCCGGGCGAATTCGTCTGCCTTCTGGGGCCGTCGGGCTGCGGGAAATCGACGCTGCTCAACGCCATTGCCGGCTTCTCGCTGCCGACATCCGGCACGCTGGAAGTCTCCGGCAAGCCGGTCACGGCGCCGGGGCCTGATCGCGGCATGGTATTTCAGGAATATGCGCTGTTTCCGTGGATGACGGTGGAAGCCAACATTGCCTTCGGCCTCGATATCCGCGGAACCGGCAGCGAAGAAAAGGCCCGCATCGTCGATGAACTGCTCGACATGCTGGGGCTGAAGGAATTCCGTCACCGCTTCCCGAAGGATTTGTCCGGCGGCATGCGTCAGCGCGTGGCCATTGCCCGCGTGCTCGCGCTCGATCCGCCGATCATGCTCATGGACGAGCCCTTCGGTGCGCTCGATGCGCTGACCCGCCGCTCGCTGCAGGACGAGCTTCTGCGTATCTGGCGCAGCGTCGGCAAGACCATCGTCTTCGTCACGCATTCCATCGAGGAAGCCGTCTATCTCGGCTCCCGCGTCGTCATCCTGACCTACCGTCCGGGAACGATCAAAAGGGACGTGACCATCGACCTGCCCTATCCGCGCGACAGCAATTCGGTGGAGTTCAACGCCATCAAGAAGGACTTGGCGAGCCTTGTCCATGCCGAGCATGACCGCTTTGCCCTTGACGAACGCAAGGGGCTGACCCTTGATTGAGGGACAGCGCACGGCAGGGGGCCGTGCGGGAAATCTTCGCCTCACGGGCGAGGACCTGGGTGGAGGATGGGGATTGCGCCGGCGATATTGGCCGATCTTGCTGCTGTTTGCATTGTGTCTGATCGGCACCGCCCTGATGGTTCGGGCGGTGGCCGTCGATTACGGTGCGCGGGACGTCTCGCGCACGGCCAAGGAACGTCTTCGTCTCATCTCCGCCACGCTTTCCACCAGCATCGAGCGCTTCCGCTATCTGCCGGACGTCGTTGCCCGATCGCGGGAAATCGAGGACCTGTTCCGGCAGAGCCCGGCGCCGGAGCGAGGTCTGGCCGCGAACCAGCTTCTCAAGCGCATTTCCGATGCCTCCGGCGCAATGGCCCTCTTCGTCACCGACAAGACCGGTCTGACGATCGCCGCCAGCAATTTCGACAGTCCCGGAAGCTTCGTTGGGCAGAACTACAGCTATCGGCCCTATTTCCAGGATGCGATCGCCAAGGGGTTCGGCAACTACTATGCGGTCGGCGCGACGACCGGCCAGCCGGGCTACTTTCTGGCGACGCCGATCACGCTGGATGGCGCCGTCGTCGGCGTCGCCATCGTCAAGATCGATCTTCTCCCCGTCGAGCAGCAATGGCGCGACGCGAGCGAGACGGTGGCGATGAACGACAGCCAGGGCGTGATCTTCCTCTCCTCCGAGCCACAATGGCGGTACACGGCGATCGGCGCGGTCAGTGCCCAACAGTTGAAGCAATTGACCGACGAAAGGCGCTACGGTGACGCCGCCATCGACGCGGCCGGGATCACGCTGAGCAACGAAGACGGTTATGAGAAGGCCGTGCTTGGCGGTGCAGATGCGCCTCAGCGGCTGCGCGCGACGGCATCATTCGGCCCGGACGGCTGGGTGCTGAATTATTTCGCCGATCTCGGCTCCGTGGAGCGGTTGGCCAATACGCTGGCTCTGGCCGCTGTTTTGGCCCTCATGCTTGCCGCCGCGGCACTGCTGATCTTTCTGCAGAGGCGCAGGGCACAGGCGGTTGCCCGCCGAGCGATGGAGGTACTGGAGGCGCGGGTCGATGAGCGGACGAGCGAATTGCAGAAATCCAACGATCGGCTGGCCACCGAAATTTCCGAGCGGCAGGAGGCCGAACGACAGCTCGATGTTACCCGGACCAACCTGACGCAAGCCGAGAAGCTGGCCGCCATCGGCCAGAGCTTTGCCGGGCTTGCCCATGAAATCAACCAGCCGCTCGCCGCGCTCCAGACCTATATCGCGTCCACGCGGTTGCTGGTCGATCGCGGCAAGCTCGATGTGGCGCGAGGGAATTTCGATACGATGGGCGACATTGTCGGCCGCGTCTCGGAGCTGACCAACCAGCTCAAGCGTCTGGCGCGCCGAAAGGACGAGGATTTTGTCGAGCTCGATCTGGCCGCACAGGTGCGCCGCACGCTGACGCTTCTGAAGTTCCGCTTCGCCGATCTCGGCATCACCGCCGTGGATCTTCTGGAGGATGGCGTGATCGTCCATGGCAGCGGAACACAGATCGATCAGGTGGTGCTCAATCTCCTCAACAACGCCGTCGATGCCGTGCGCAATGTCGAAGACCCGATGATCGAGGTGGCGATCGAGACCGGTGACGGCACCTGTGCGCTCACGATTTCGGACAATGGCGCGGGTATCGACCCAGCTGAGCAGGCGCGGCTGTTCGAACCCTTTCACACCACCAAGGCGGCCGGTGAGGGCCTCGGCCTTGGGCTGGCAACCGCCAACCGCATCGTCACCGACCATCACGGCCGGCTAACCTATTTCGCGTCGCCTCTGGGCGGGGCTGGCTTCCGGATCGAATTGCCGCGCGTCGAAACGGATCGCGGGAGATTGCGTGCATGAATTCTGCCCTCGTTCTTCTCGTCGAAGACGATCACACGCTGCGACAGTCGATGGCGCAATGGCTGGAGCTGAACGATTTCCGCGTGACACAGGCGTCGAATGCGAAGGAGGCGCTGAAGCTGCTTGTCGCGGAAGAGCCTGATGTCGTTCTTTCGGATGTGCGCATGCGCGGCATGTCCGGTCTCGAACTGCTGGATGCGCTGAAGGTGAGCCATCCGGCGCTGCCAGTCATCATCCTCAGCGGTCATGGCGACGTGCCCATGGCGGTCGCAGCGATGCAAGGCGGGGCTTTCACCTTCCTGACGAAGCCCTATCTGCCCGACCAGCTGATCGCCACATTGCGCAACGCTGTGGAAACCTCGAGCCTGCGCCGCAAGGTTGCCGCGTATCAGAAAAACTCCGAGATCGAGGCCCTCATAGATCGTCAGCTCATCGGCGAGGATCAGGCGACAGCGCGGCTCAAATCATCGATCGCGCGGCTGGCAGTTCTGCCCGTGGATGTGCTCATCCATGGCGAGACAGGGACGGGCAAGGAGGTCGTCGCCCGTCTGCTGCACGATGGCAGCGCGCGACGCGACAAGCCCTTCGTCGCCCTCAATTGCGCGGCCTTGCCCGCCGATATTATCGAAAGCGAGCTGTTCGGTCATGAGACGGGCGCGTTTACCGGGGCCAGCGGGACGCGGCTCGGCAAGTTCGAATATGCCGATGGCGGAACGGTCTTCCTCGACGAGGTGGAGAGCATGCCGCTTGCGGCACAGGCGAAACTGCTGCGGGTTCTGCAGGAGCGGACGGTGACCCGGCTCGGCTCCAACAAGGATATCCGGATCGACATCCGCATAGTGTCCGCCACCAAGGAAAGCCTGAAGGGGCTGGCCGAGAAAGGCAGCTTCCGCGCGGACCTTCATTATCGCCTGATGGGAGCAGAAATCTCCCTCCCTTCGCTGCGGCGGCGCGGCCACGATGCCATCCTGCTCTTCAGCCACTTCAGCGCCGCCATGGCCAGCCGCCTTGGAACGGCGGCCCGGCCTCTGACGTCGCAGGAGATGGAGACGATCCTCTCCTATTCGTGGCCCGGCAACGTGCGCGAATTGAAGCTGCTGGCAGAGCGCCGGGCACTGGATCTGGATTGGATGCCGGAAGCAACGGGAACCGGGGACCATTTCGCATCTGATGGGGCGTCTCTCGCCGAACAGATGGACCAGTTCGAGCTGCGCGTCTTGAAAAATGCCCTGGCCGAAGCCGGAAACAGCGCGGACGCTGCCCGATCGCTGTCTCTGCCGCTTCGCACATTTAACGAGAAAATGCATCGCCTGACGCGTCGCGCCGGAACGGCTCAGGGCAATTGAGCCCGGGCTGCAAGCTCGGGCTCGGTCGATATCATCGGAATGGCCTTGCTGTAGCCGCCAGCGGATCCTTCGAGATTGGGTCGCTCCAAGTCCCCCAGGAGTGTCAGACAGACGATATCTTCAGCATCCTCGCCAATTCGCCCACCACGCCGCGCCGGAAGAGCAGCACGCTGACGATGAAGATCGCGCCGATGACCACCTGCACCCAGGAGCCGATGTCGGCCAGGTAGTGCTGCAGCGTGATGATGACGACCGAGCCGACAACGGGGCCGAAGATCGTGCCCATGCCGCCGATGAGCGTCATGAGGATGACTTCGCCCGACATCTGCCAATGCGCGTCGGTGAGCGAGGCGAACTGGAATACGATGGCCTTGGTCGAGCCCGCCACGCCGGCAAGGGAAGCGGAGAGCACGAAGGCGATCAGCTTGAAGCGATCGACGTTATAGCCGAGCGAGCGGGCGCGCGGCTCGTTCTCGCGGATCGCCTGCAGCACCTGCCCGAAAGGCGAGTGGATGGTGCGGTAGATGATCAGGAAGCCGGCCAGGAAGATCGCCGCGACAAAGTAATACATCGGCAGGGGATTGTTCAGGTCGAGGCCGAACAGCGTGCCGCGCGGAATGCCCTGCAACCCGTTTTCGCCGCCGGTGAAGGGCAATTGGAGCGCAAGGAAGTAGACGATCTGGGCGAGCGCCAGCGTGATCATGGCGAAATAGATGCCCTGCCGACGAATGGCGAGCGAGCCGACGACATAGCCGAGTGCGGCGGCAAAGACGCCGCCGAGCAGGATGCCGAGAAGCGGCGGCAGCCCCCAGACCTTCACCGCGTGGCCGCAGATATAGGCCGCGCCCCCGAAGAAGGCGGCATGGCCGAAGGAGAGCAGGCCGGTGAAGCCGATCAGCAGGTTGAAGGCGCAGGCAAAGAGCGCGAAGCACAGGAGCTGCATCACGAAGACGGGATAGAGCAGGGCGGGCGCGAACAGCACCGCCGCGATCAGCAGCACCCAGAGCATGGCCTGCGCCGTACGGCTGCGGACAAGCTTTTCATGGGGAATGCTTTCGGCGAATTCGCCGGCATCGTTGAGGGTCTGATGGGAAGAGGCAGGTTTCGTCATGTCGCTTATCCCTCGCGCCCGAAGAGGCCGGACGGCCGCACCAGCAGCACGACGACCATCAGGAAGAAAATCACCGTATTGGCGGCCGGCGCATAGAAGACCTTGGTCACGCCCTCGATGAGGCCGAGCGCGATGCCGGAGACGACCGCGCCCATGATCGAGCCCATGCCGCCGATGACGACGACCGCGAATATGATGATGATGAGATCGGCGCCCATGAGCGGGCTTACCGAATAGATCGGCGCGGCCAGCACGCCGGCAAGCCCCGCAAGCCCGGTGCCAAAGCCGAAGGTGAGCGTCACCATCAACGGCACGTTGACGCCGAAGGCCTTAACCAGTTCCGGATTTTCCGTCCCGGCGCGCAAGAGCGCCCCGACCTTCGTCCGCTCGATCACATACCAGACGATCAGGCAGACGATGAGCGAGAAGACAATGGCAAAGAGGCGGAACTTCGGAAACATCATGAAGCCGAGATTGACCACGCCCTTCAAGGCGTCAGGCATGCCGGGATAGGGCGTGCCCGACGCGCTGAAGATGTTGACGAACAGGCCCTGCAACACGAGCGTGACGCCGAAGGTCAAGAGCAGCGAATAGATCGGATCGAACTTGTAGAGCCAGCGCAGCAGGAAGCGCTCGATCAGGATGCCGAAGCCGCCGACGATAATGGGCGTGAGGATCAGCGCCGGCCAGAAGCCGATGTGAAAGCCGCTCATCCCGAACCAGAGGCCGACATAGGAATAGAGGATCAACGCCACGAAGGCGCCGAGCATGTAGAGCGCGCCATGGGCGAAATTGACGACATTGAGCAGCCCGAAAATGACCGCGAGACCGAGGCTCATCATGGCGTAGAAGACGCCGTTGTTGAGGCCCAGCATGCCCTGGGCGAGCAGAAGCTTCAGCATGTTTTCGCCTTTCTACACACTCAGATAATGGTTGAGCCGGTCCATGCTGGCGGCAACGTCGCCACCTTCGATGCGGTCGATCACCCGGCCGTGCTCGATGACATAGTGACGGTCTGCCAGAGGAGCTGCGAAGCGGAAATTCTGTTCGACCAGCACGATCGTGTAGCCCTGCGCCTTCAGCCGCATGATGGCTTCGCCCAGCGCCTTGACGATGACGGGGGCAAGCCCTTCGGTGATCTCGTCGAGCAGCAGGAGCTTGGCGCCGGTGCGAAGGATGCGGGCAATCGCCAGCATCTGCTGTTCGCCGCCGGACAACCGTGTGCCCATGCGCTTGCGTACCTCTTTCAGGTTCGGGAACATGCGGTAAATTTCATCAAGGCTCATGCCGTCCTTGCCGACGCTGGGCGGCAGCATGAGGTTTTCCTCTACATTGAGGCTGGCAAAGATGCCGCGCTCTTCCGGACAATAGCCGATGCCGCCGAGCGGCGCGATACGGTGATCGGCGACGTCGATGAATTCGCGACCGCGGATCGTCACCGAGCCGGTGCGGCGGCTGACCATGCCCATGATGGCGCGCAGCGTCGTGGTGCGGCCGGCACCATTGCGGCCGAGCAGGGTGATCAGCTCGCCCTCGGCAATCTCGATATCGACGCCGTGCAGCACATGGGACTCGCCATACCAGGCATTGAGCCCGCTGGTTTTCAGAAGCGGCGCGGCCATCATGCCACCTCCTCGGCCTTGATGCCCATATAGGCTTCCATGACGGCGGGGTTCTTCGACACTTGTTCATAGGTGCCTTCGGCCAGAACCTCGCCACGGCTCAGAACGGTGATCGCATCTGCGAGCTTTGAGACGACGCCGAGATTGTGTTCGACCATGATGATGGTGCGGCCCACCGAGACGCGCTTGATGAGATCGGCGACCTGGCCGACATCTTCCGAGCCCATGCCCTGCGTCGGCTCATCGAGGAGCATGAGTTCGGGTTCGAGCCCGAGCGTGGTGGCGATTTCGAGCGCGCGCTTGCGGCCATAGGGGAGTTCGACGGCCGGCACATGGGCGAAGCGTTTCAGGCCGACCTGATCGAGACGCTCCAGCGCTTCGTCATCGAGCGTCGAGAGGATCTTGCGGGAGCGCCAGAACTTGTAGCTGACATCGAGCCGCTTCTGCAGCGCGATACGCACGTTTTCGAGCGCTGTGAGATGCGGGAACACGGCGGAAATCTGGAACGAACGGACGATGCCCAGATTGGCGATTTCCTCCGGTTTCAGATGCGTGATGTTGCGCCCGTTGAAGGTGATCGTGCCGGAGCTTGGCGTGATGAATTTGGTCAGAAGATTGAACATGGTCGTCTTGCCGGCGCCGTTGGGGCCGATCAGCGCATGGATGGAGCCGCGCGCAATCTTCAGATTGACGTTTCTGACTGCCATGAAGCCGCCGAAGCTGCGGCTGAGGTCAGTCGCTTCGAGGATGAAGTCGCTCATGAGTGTCCTTCGGCAAGACGTTATGAAAGGTCGTTGGCAAGGAAGGGCAGCGCGGGCGGCCGGATCATCGTCCGGGTCCGCCCGCCCCGCAGAGCGCTTACTTCACCAGCGGGCAGCCGCCGTCCTTCAGCGAGGCATAGGCGTCCTTGCCGGGAATGGTCTGGACGACCTTCACCACATCCCACGGGTCCTTCGTCGCGTCCTGAACCTGCACGAGATACATGTCGTGCTCGAGCAGGCCATCGGCGCGGATCTGGCCGCCCTTGGCGAAGAAGTCGTCGATCTTGGCCTTGCCGAGTTCGGCGCGCACGGCATCCGGATCATCCGTGCCGGCGGCCTTGACGGCCTTCAGGTAAGCCATGGTCAGCGAATAGTCGGCGGCGTGGATGAAGGTCGGGGCGGCGCCGTTGGAGTACTTCATGTACTTTTCCTTCCAGGCACGCGAGGCGTCGTCCATGTTCCAGTACCAGCCGACCGTGAAGTTCAGGCCCTTGGCGACATCGGTGCCAAGCGCCTTCACATCGGCGATTGTAACCAGCATGCCGGCCATCTGCTGGCCAGCCGACGTGAGGCCGAATTCGTGTGCCTGCTTGATCGAATTCACCGTATCCTGACCGGCATTGGCAAGGCCGACGACCTTCGCGCCTGAGGACTGCGCCTGCAGGAGATAGGAGGAGAAGTCGGTCGAGGCGAGCGGTACGTCGGAGCTGCCGAGCACCTTGCCGCCCATCTTTTCGACGACGGCGGTCGTGGCCTTCTGCAGCGCATGGCCGAAGGCATAGTCGGCGGTGATGAAATACCAGCTGTCGCCGCCATTCTTCATCACGGCCGAGGCCGTGCCGGTGGAGAGCGCATTGGTGTCGTAGCCGTAGTGGATGCCGTATTTCGTGCAGGCCTTGCCGGTCAGGTCGGCGCTGGCCGAGCCCGTGTTCATGGTGATGACCTTCTTGTCGGACGCAAGCTGCTGCACGGCAAGGCCGACGGCGGAGTTGGTGAGGTCGGTGATCATGTCGACATGATCCTGGTCGATCCACTGGCGAGCGGTGGCGGAGGCGACGTCGGCCTTGTTCTGGTGGTCGGCGGAGATCACCTCGATCTTCTTGCCGAGAACCGTGCCGCCGAAATCCTCGACCGCCATCTTCACCGCTGCAACGGCGCCATCGCCGCTGAAGCCGGTGGAATAGACGCCCGACATGTCGCCGAGAACGCCGATCTTCACCACGTCGTTGGAGACGCCATCGGCGAATGCCGAAGTTGCCGCCAGGGCAACAACTGCCGCGCTCACGCTGCCATATAGAAATGCCTTCATCACTCTTCCTCCTTGAGTTGCGGGGCTCAGGCGCCCGCGCGATTGTCAGACAGTCTGTCTCTAAAGTCCGAACCGTTATCCCCAGCGCCATTCCGGCTGTCTGCGGGCTCCGATCCGGGCCTCCTCCATCATCCCGCTTCGCGGAATTGCTGTCCCCGCGGCCATCCGGCCCTGCGCCCCTCATCCTCCAGAATGAGGCTAGCGGCTTTCTCGGCGATCATCAATGTCGGGGAATTCGTGTTGCCGCTGGTGATGGTCGGCATGACGCCGGCATCCACCACCCGCAGACCGCGTACGCCCTGGACCCGGAGCCGGCTGTCGACCACGGCAAGCGGATCGTCCTCGCGACCCATCTTCGTCGTACCCACGGGGTGAAAGATCGTGCTGGCGATGTCACCGGCGAGCTTGGCCAGCTCCTCGTCGCTTTGAAACTCAATGCCCGGCTTCCACTCGACCGGGGCGTAACGGGACAGCGCCGGCTGCGACACGATATGGCGGGCCTGGCGGATGCTGTCGGCGGCAATGCGCCGATCCTCCGGCGTCGTCAGATAGTTGGGCGCGATGGCCGGGGCATCCTTCGGGTTTTGCGAGCGGATGCGCACGCTGCCGCGGCTGGTCGGATTGAGATTGCAGACGCTCACCGTAAAGGCGGGTTCCCGATGCAGCGGCTGGCCGAAGGCATCGAGGCTCAGCGGCTGGACGTGATATTCGAGATTGGCGTAGGGCTGGCTGTCGTCGGAGCGGGTAAACGCGCCTAGCTGCGAGGGCGACATGCTCATCGGGCCGCTGCGCTTCAGCGCATATTCCATGCCGATCGTCATCTTGCCGAAAAGGCTGGCAGTCAGCGCATTCAGTGTCTTCGCGCCGGTCACCTTGAAGACCGTGCGGATCTGCAGGTGGTCCTGAAGATTGCCGCCGACGCCCGGAAGGTCCGCCACGGGCTCTATACCGAGGCTTTTCAGGAAGGACGCTTCACCAAGCCCGCTCAGTTGCATGATCTGCGGCGAGCCTATGGAGCCCGCCGACAGGACGACCTCGGCATTTGCGCGCACCTCGACCGTTTCGCCGGCGCGATTGAGCCGCGCGCCCGAGCAGCGCAAACCGCCATCGTCATCCGTCTCGAACAGCAGGCGCTCGACCTGCGCTTCGGTCCAGACAGTGAGATTGGGTCGCGACAGGGCGGGGCGGAGAAAGGCCTTCGACGTGTTCCAGCGCCAGCCGGCGCGCTGGTTGACGTCGAAATAGCCGACGCCCTCATTGTCGCCGGTGTTGAAGTCATCGGTCTTCGGCACGCCGGCTTGCACTGCGGCGTCGGCAAAGGCATCCAGCAGGTCCCAGCGCAGGCGCTGCTTTTCCACCCGCCACTCGCCGCCATGGCCGTGAAGATCGGAGAAGCGGCTGTTGCCGCCGGTTTCCGGGTCCTTGCCATCGTCGAGGCGATAATGATCTTCATGCGCCTTGAAATGGGGCAGCACGTCCTGCCACGACCACGAGGCATCGCCCGTTAGCGCCGCCCATTGGTCGTAGTCGCGCGCCTGTCCGCGCATGTAGATCATGCCGTTGATGGAGGAGCAGCCGCCGAGCGTCTTGCCGCGCGGATAGATGAGGCTGCGGCCATTGAGCCCGGCCTCGGCTTCGGTCTTGTAGAGCCAGTCGGTGCGCGGATTGCCGATGCAGTAGAGATAGCCGACGGGGATGTGGATCCAGTGATAGTCATCCTTGCGACCGGCTTCGAGAAGCAGGACCCGATTGGCGGGATCGCGGCTCAGCCGGTTGGCGAGCAGGCATCCTGCCGATCCTCCTCCGATAATAATGTAATCGAACGCTTTCGCAACCAAACCCAAACCCCCCGATGCCGGATGGAAGCGATCACCGCCTCGCGCCGCAGCGCAAGAGCCTGAAAAAGCTGAACCGACATGTCTGGCGTCCTCCCGCCTGACCGAAAAGCTAAACGGGAAGCAAACCAGAAATCCAATGACAAATTCGGAATAGCATTATAAGCAAGATTAATATGAGCGACTTTGATCTGAAGACATTGCGGGCCTTTGTGGCGGTGGCGCGGGAGGGCAATGTGACCCGCGCGGCGGAGCAACTGCATCTGACGCAGCCGGCGCTCAGCCTGCAATTGAAGCGACTGGCAAGCGAGACCGGCATTGAGCTTTTTCGCCGCACCGCGCGGGGGCTGGAACTGACCCATGACGGCGCGCTGCTGGCCGCCAAGGCCGAACTGATCTTTGCCTCGCTGATGGATTTTGGCCAGACGGCGCGCAGCCTGGCAACCCAGATTCGCGGGTCGCTGCGCATAGGGACCATTATCGACCCCGAATTCACCCGGCTCGGTGCCTTCCTGAAGGCACTGGTAGAAACAGCGCCCAGCATCGACACCGAGTTGCGTCACGGCATCAGCGGGCAGGTGCCGGAAGGGCTGAAGCGCAACGAGCTGGATGTCGGCTTCTTTCTCGGCGATATCCGCGATTTCGATCCGCTGGCCAGCCTCGGGCCGGGGGCGGAGGAAAGCCTGTTCCATGTGCTGGAACTCGCCCCGCTCACCTATCGCGTCGTGGCGCCTGGGGCCTTTGCGCCTTATGTGCGCGACAAGAAATGGGCGGAGCTGGCGGCACTGCCGTGGATCGGTACGCCGCCGGCCTCCGTTCACAATCGTTTACTGGGCGGCATTTTCGGCGAACTCGGCGTCCGGCAGAATGTCGTGGCGCTGATCGACCAGGAAATGTCCATGCTCGCCATGGTCCGTGCCGGGGTAGGCCTGAGCCTCTGCCGGGAATCGATCGCGCTGCACGAACAGCAATCCAACGGCCTGATCATCGCCAATGCGGTGAAGATCGAGACCTCCCTGAGCTTCATCGCCCTCAAGGCTCGCATGCACGATCCGGTCGTCGCCCATGTTTTCGCTGTGGCCCAGCGAATCTGGGAACAGAAGGGCTGAGCGCCCATCTCCCGTGATCTGCTGTCTTTGACAGAACAGAGCCTACCAGCGTTGGTGGACATGCGGCGCGATGCGATCATGGTAGAGCGCACGCACCTTCTCCATCACGTCATTCGGAATCAGCGGAAGGGCGCTCGCCCCCGCATTGGCGGTCGCCTGGTCGCGGTTCTTGGCGCCGGGGATGACGACGGAGACTGCTTCCTCCATCAGGATCCAGCGGAGCGCAAATTGTGCCATGGTCGCGTTGCCGGGAATGATCGCCCGCAATTCCTCGACCGCGTCCAGAGCGACGTCGTAGGGAACACCGGAGAAGGTCTCGCCGACATCGAACGCCTCGCCATGGCGATTGAAGTTGCGATGGTCGTCGGCGGCAAAGGTCGAGTTCCTGTCCATCTTGCCCGTCAGCATGCCGCTTGCCAGCGGAACGCGCACGATGATGCCGACATCGCGCCGCACGGCCCTGGGGAAGAACAGCTCGGCGGGACGATGGCGGAACATGTTGAAGATGATCTGCACGGTCGAGACGTTGGGATATTCAATCGCTTTGAGACCCTCCTCCACCTTCTCGACGGATACGCCGTAGAAGCGGATCTTGCCCGCGGCAACCAGATCGTCCATCGCGCCGAACACTTCGGGACGATAGTAGACTTCGGTCGGCGGGCAGTGGAGCTGGACGAGGTCGAGCGCGTCGACGCCGAGGTTGGAGAGGCTGCGATCGACGAAAGCCTCCAGATTGGCCTTGTTGTATCCATCAGCCACATGCGAGCTGAGGTGCCGCCCGGCCTTCGTGGCGACGATGGGCCGTTCGCCCCCGCGCTCCTTCAGCACGTCGCGGATGATGCGCTCCGAGCGGCCGTCGCCATAAACGTCGGCGGTGTCGATGAAGGTAAGGCCGGCATCAAGTGCGGCATGAACGCTGGCACGGGCGTCTGCCTCGTCCACGTCTCCCCATGAGCCGCCGATCGCCCAGGCGCCGAAGCCGATTTCCGAGATGTTCCAGTTGGTCCGGCCGAGACGCCGTGTGGTGATGGTCATGGTATGCTCCTGTGAATGGGGCCGACACGTTCGACGCGGCGCCCGTTGGCAGCGCGCGGCAAAAGATCGGAAGATGTGACGGTGCCAAGGCTGGCGTCAGGGCATCAGCTGCCCGCCGTTCACCTCGATGATCTGGCCGGTGATGTAGCCGGACAGAAGGGGCGAGGCGAGGAAGAGATAGGCGCCCACGCACTCTTCCGGCGTGCCGACGCGGCCCATCGGAACGCTCTGCCGCTGGGCATCGAGCATTTCCGGGCTGGTGTAGCGGTCATGAAAGGGTGTCGCGACAATGCCCGGTGCAACGGCGTTGACGCGGATGCCGTCGCCCACGAACTCTTTCGCGTGGCCGCGCGTGATCGTTGAAACGAAGCCCTTGGCGGCGGCGTAGAGGATCGCGCCATTGCCGCCGCCGTTGCGGGCTGCAATCGACGTCGTGTTGATGACGAAGCCACCGCGCTGCTTGAGGAACGGAACCGCCGCTCGCGTTGCGGCCAGCACCGAGCGTGCGTTGAGGTCCATCACGCGGGCGTAGTGGGCATCGTCCATCTCTGCCGTGGGCAGTCGGCCAAGCATGCCGCCGGCATTGTTGATGAGCCCGTCGAGCCCGCCAAGCTTGGCCGCAGCGGCTTCCACGACGCGTTCACTTTCACCCGGCCGCGACATGTCGCCCTGCACGAGGACTGCTTCGCCCCCGGCTTGCCGGATGCTGTGGAGAAGTGCCTCGGCGGCTGCGGCACTTTCGTTGTAGTGGATCGCGACCCGCGCGCGCTGTGCCGCAAAAGCCTTGGCCACCGCCGCGCCGATGCCGGTCGAGGCCCCTGTCACGAGAACGGCCCTGTCGGCCAGGTCCGGGATCTTCAGCATATCCCCCATGGGGACCTCCTCTTGCACGATTTCGACGCGAAACTACGCCTTGCAGGCGCGGATGCAATCGCTTATCCATGCATGTGATTCAACGATGCGATGAACGGAAATCACCCTGTGCCGCCGTTTTTGAGATCCGAACTGCCTGATCTGGCGGCCTTCTCCATCGTCGTGCGGCGGCGCAGCTTCAAGGCGGCGGCGATTGAACTGGGGATCACGACATCTGCTCTCAGCCATGCGATCCGCCGGCTGGAGGAGCGTCTCGGCGCGAAGCTTCTCAACCGCACGAGCCGAAGCGTCGCTCCCACACCGGCGGGGTTGCGCTTTGCCGAGCGCCTTGAGGCGGGGTTTGACGAGATCGGTTCGGCGTTGTCGGAGATCGACGACGTTCGTGGCGGCGCATTCGGCGAGCTCCGGCTGAACATTCCCGCGGATGCCAGCCGCCTTGTGGTGAGCCCTGTGCTCGCCACTTTTCGAGCCCGCTTTCCCGATATACGGCTGACAGTCGTCGTCGAAAACCGCCCGATCGACATGGTGGCGGAGGGGTTTGATGCGGGGATACGATACGGAGATACCGTTCCGGAGGACATGATAGCGGTCGCGCTCACCGAGCCACTGGAATGGGTCGTCGTCGGGGCGCCGAAATATCTTGAGACGCATGGTCGGCCGAGGGAGCCCGGAGACCTCATGAGTCATTCCTGCCTGCGCCTCCTTCTGGGCAACAACTCACCGTTCCGGTGGGAACTCGGCAATGGCGACGCGATGGTGCGTATCGACGCACCGGGAAATTGCACGATCAGCGACACCCAGACCACCATAGAAGCTGCCGCCGCGGGTCTGGGACTTGCCTATGTCCTGCGTCGGCGCGCGGAAGCCGAACTCAGGGACGGGCGGCTGGAGGTGGTCATGCCTGAATGGTCATCCATGGGCGCAGGCTTCCACATGTACTATCCCAGCCGCCGGCAAAACCACCCGGCGCTACGCCACATGATCGAGTTGATCCGAGCCTGCGAAGGTTTGCCGCCCCTGGTGCGATAAGTCGGGTGACAAGTTTTCGGCAGACAGGCTCCGAGGTGCCGCCGCGCGAGCGCGTTTCGCAGGGCAGGAGACCTTTGTCCTCTCGCTACCATACGATAGGATGCGTTTGCCCCGTCTGGACATTGACGAATCCCTCTGGCGCAAGCGGGCCGGGCGCCACCAGCACCCAGCGCCACGGCGCGCAGGTGAGTGTTGCGAAGGCCAGCCGCTCCGGAAAGCCCGGCCACCACCGGGGGGAGAAAGTGGGCTCATACATCCAGTCGATCTTCTCACCCGCGCGGTAGAGCGCTTGCATCTCCTCATGCAGCTCTTCCGGAGGACGGCAGGTCATCAGTCCGCCGACTTCGTAGCGGACGGTGGCCGTCACCGTGCCGCGATCCACAAGGGCCCAGCCGCCCTGGATGTCGATCAGCGCATTGACGGCCTTGGCCATCGCCTCATCCGATGAGCCGACGACCCAGATATTGTGCTTGTCGTGGCCCATGGAGCAGGCGAGTGCGCAATCCGGCGTGGAAGGGCCGGTGCCGAGCCAGAACATGCGGGCCGTGCGGCCTTCGCCGGAAAATCGATCGACGACAGCGAATTTGGTGATGTTGCGGGCGGTGTCACGCTGAACCTCGCCATCCTCGACGGCAAGCTCCGCAGTGATGAAATCGTCGCTCCAGTGAAACGGCCGCAGCAGTGCCGCATTGACCGTCGAACGGCCCGCAGGAGCGGCAATGGCGAAATCGTCCTTTGTCATCCGCCGCGCTATGTTGACCGTCCGTGTGGCCCATTCGGGCCAGGCAATCGCCGGCACCTCGGCCAGATAGGTCTTGCCCTCGGAGACCTGTCGGCCATCGGCCCAGACCTTGGCGATGCCGATCTTTTCAACATTCTCGAGCAGAACCACATCGGCAAAACGGCCGGGCGTGATCGAGCCGACCCAGGGCGTCAGGCGCATGTGGCGGGCGGGGTTGATGGTCACGCACTGGACGGCGATTTCAGGGGACAGGCCGCTCTCGATGGCCAGCCGGACATTGTAATCGGTCGCCCCCAGCTTCAGCGTGTCCGAGCAGGAGCGGTCGTCGGTGGTGAAGGCGATCTGCGACCAGTCCTGAAGTCCGGCAGCGAGCAGTCCCTTGATGATATCCGGCATCGAATGCGGGCGAATTTCGATGAAAATTCCGGCGCGCAGCTTGTCGATCGCCTCTTCCGGCGTCCATGCTTCATGATCGGACGCAAGGCCGGCAGCGGCGAAGGCGTTGATGTCGGGCCGCGCCCTCAGTCCCGCGCCATGGCCCTCGACCACGCCGCGATTTTCGAACGTCGCCTGGATCATGCCCCAGAGCCGCTTGTGGGAGGGGTTCTCCGGGTTCCAGACCGACGGCCAATCCATCACCTCGTCTAGGCCTGCAACCATCAGCGAGCGCTTGAGAAATTCGTCCTGCTCCGCATGGCCGAAATGGCCGCCGCCCCATTCGTAGGCAGTCGGCGGAACCGCGGAGCCCGGCAGGGGGAAAATCTTCTGCGGCGAGCCATGACGGCGCGCTTCCAGCCAGAACTCGAGGTTTCTGGGTCCGTTGACGTTGGAGAATTCGTGGCTCGCCTCGCAGGTCCAGGTATTGCCACGCGGCAGAACAAGTGCTGCCTCCCATTCCGGCGTGACATGCGAGCTTTCGATATGCTTGTGCACCTCGCCAAAGCCGGGAACGGCCGCGAGGTTCGGTTCATGAAAGCGTTCCTTGACCTCTCCGGTGTAAGATCCCGCGGGGCCGACATAGGCAATGCGGCGGCCACGAATGACGATTTCCTGATCCTCGAGCCATTGCCGCATGTGGACGTCGAGCAGCCGGCCGACCCGCAGCAACTTGTCCGCCGGGCGCTTGCCGAGTGCGACCAGCGTCAGGTCCTGACGGATGGCAACCTCATCGGGACCATTGATGAAAAGGTCGTCAGGCAGGTGTGATGTTTGATCGGACACGTGCTGCTCCTCATTTGGTTTTGCTGCCGGGCCAGCGCCGGTCGCAAGCGACCAGGCAGAGCCTCCGGCATGTGTTGAACTATTCCGCCGCTAGAACGGGGTTCGTCAGCACCTTGCCCGTAGCGGCATCGCAGATGCCCACATCGGTTTGATGCGGACCGGCATTGCAGGCGAGCGTTGCGCCGACGACCGCCTTGAAGACGAGATAGGGCGGGTTCCATTCGACGATCCGGCCAGCTGCCTCGCGAACCTGAGCGAAGCCAGCCGCGACCGCATCAAGTGGCAGCTCCGAGACAAGACCGGCGAGCGACAGCGGCAAGAGCGCGTCAACCTTCCCGCCCGATGCAACCGCCATGCCGCCTCCGGCCTCGATCAGCGCGTTGGCCGCCACGGCCATGTCTTCCGGGTTGCCGCCAAAGACGGTGAGATTGTGGCTGTCATGCGAAACGGTGGTCGCAAGCGCGCCGCGCCAATGGCCCCAGCCGGTGAGAACCCCGACCTTCGGCCGGCTGTCCGCCTTGCCATGCCGGTGCGCCACGGCGATCAGCGTGGCACCCTCCGGCAGTATGACGTGACCGTCACGGATCTCCGCCTCCATCTCGCCCCAGCGGGTGAAGCGTGGCTGGTCGATCGTCGCAATCCGCGCGCGGTGACCTTCAGCGCTGATGCGGAAATCGTCAGCGTTGAGCCGCGGCAGCTTCATCGTCGCGGCAAGTGCGCCGGGCACCGTCTCGTTGAGTTCCGCCGAAACTTTGCCGGCGCTCGCCACGAGCGCTCCGCTGGCAATGACATGCCGCGCCCGCAGGCTTTCAAGATCGTCGAAAATGGCTATATCCGCGCGCCGGCCGGCTGCGATCAGGCCCAGGTCGTCGCGCTTGAGGCGCATCGCGGCGTTGAGCGTTGCGGCACGCAGAGCCCAGTCGGGGCTGAGACCGTAGCGGATCAGGCGGCGCAGGACGTCATCGAGACCGCCGGCCTGCAAAAGGTCGTCGGGAAACACGTCGTCGGTGCAGAGCGTCAGCGTTTGCGGCAGATGCGGCAGCGCGTTGAGCGCCGTCACGAATTCCGGCAGGAGATGATCGTGCGAGCCGCGCAGCTCGATGGTCAGCCCCGCGCGGAGCTTGGACATGAGATCGTCTGCCGAGGTCAGTTCGTGGTCGGAGGCGACACCGGCGGCCATGAAGGCGGCGAGGTCGGCGTCCTTCAGGCCACGGGCATGACCGCAGACCAGCTTGCCCGATTGCAGGCCCGCATTCACGATACCCGCCATGCGCGGATCGCCATCAATGACGCCGCGCATGTTCATGACTTCCGCCAGCCCGGCAATGCCCGGCCAGCTCAACATTTCAGCGATCTTCCACGCATCGAAATCCGCGCCTGCCACTTCGATGCCGGGGGCGGATGGAACGCAGGAGGGGGCAAGCACCATGAAGCGCAGCGGCAGTTTCTCCGCCGCCTCGACCGCCCAGCGTACGCCGTCGAGCCCGACGACATTGCCGAATTCATGCGGGTCCCAGCAGACGGTCGTCACACCGCGCGGCAGCACGGCGCGCGCATATTCCGCCGGCGTGACCATCGAGCTTTCGACATGCATATGCGTGTCGATCAAGCCGGGCGTGATGAAACCGCCATGCGCGTCGATCACGGTCTTCGCGTCGCTACGGGCGCCGGGCGCGTGGACCGAGGCGATCAGCGGACCGATAAGGCCGATATCGGCGGGGCGGCGTTCGCCGGTGACGACATCCACAAGCGTGCCGCCGGAAATCAGGATATCGAACGGCCGGTCGCCTCGGGCGGCGGCCACTGCGTCGCGACGCAGGGTAGGCGCGTTCAGCTCGGCAAGTTCCTCTGCGAGACGGGTCATCGGGCGGCCTCCTTGATGAGAGCGCCGAAGATGATGGCGCGGGCGGCTTCGCTGTCGATATTGCTGGCAAAATGCGCGTTGAATGGCGCGCGGCCGGGGCGTGTTTCGACGACGGTGCGTCCGCGCGTCAGCTGTCCGGCCAGTTCCATATCGATGTGCGCCGGCGTGAAGGTGGCGATTTCTTCGGCCACGAAGGCGGCGGCGGCGGCCGGATCGTAAAAGGCCATGGCGGCGCGGCCGCGCTTGCGGCCGATATCGAGAAAGCCGGTGAGGAAATCGGCGAGCAGTTCGCCATTTCTTCCACCGGCTGTTCGCACTGGCGTGATGTCCTCCTCCCGCAACAGAACCTTGCGGCAGAGGTCGAGGTCGACCATGCGCAGCGGCAGTTTATGCGCGAGCACGATGGCAACGGCTTCCGGGTCGGCCAGCGCGTTGAATTCGGCGGAGGCCGTATGGTTGCCGCTCGTCACGCCGCCGCCCATCCAGACGAGATCTTCGATCCGGGCGGCAAGCTCCGGCCGCGCCAGCGCGAGCGCGGCGATGTTGGTCAGCGGGCCGAGCGCCAGAATGCGATGGGGGGCAGGGCTGGTTTCCAGCCAGCGAGAGAGCGCATCGAAGGCGGCACTCGCCTCGGGCAGCGGTCCATCGGGCAGGGTCCGCCCGGCAGTCGGGATACCGGTCTCGCCAAGGATCGATTGCGCGGTTTCAAGCGGGCTGAGAACCGGTAGCGCCCTGCCGACATGGATCGGAAAATCCCAGCCGAACGCGGCGCGCGCGCCGCCTGCATTGCGGATCACCTGTTCGAGCGGGCTGTTGCCGAAGACGAGCGAGAGGCCGGCGATGGCGAGCGGCGAATGCTGCACCACGAGGATGGCGGCGATATCGTCAAAGCCGAGGTCCGTATCGATCCAAACGCCCATGGCGGCACCTCAGGCTTTCACATCGGCAAGGGCCGCAAGGATACGGATCCACGAGCGGATGCCCTTGCGATAGCTGGAGAGGTCGTATTTCTCGTTCGGGCTATGGATACGGTTGTCGAAGCGGCCGAAGCCGATCAGCAGCGCATTCGCACCCAGCCTTCGCTGGAATTCGCCGATGATCGGGATCGAGCCGCCCGTGCCGGCAACGGCGGCCTCGGTCTCCCACTCCTCGCTCAGCGCCTTGAGCGAGGCCTTCAGGCGCGGGCTGTCGATGGGCATGGCGACGGCGGGCGACAGGCCGTGATCCTTGAACGTGACCGAGCAATCGGCGGGGATCTGCGCCCGGACATGGGCCTGAAAGGCGTCGCGAATGCGCTGCGGGTCCTGTCCCGCGACGAGGCGGAAGGAGACTTTGGCATGGGCTTTTGCGGGAATGACGGTCTTGAAGCCCGGCTCCATGTATCCGCCCCAGAGCCCGTTGATCTCGCAGCTCGGCCGCGCCCAGACCTGTTCGAGCACCGAATAGCCGTCCTCGCCGGCGGGAATGGAAAGCCCGATATCGGAGAGAAAGGCCTTCTCATCGAAAGGCAGCCGCTGCCATTGCGCCTTCACGTCCTCCGGCAGAGGCTTCACCCCGTCATAAAAGCCGGGCACGGCGCAGGAGCCGTCCGGCTTGCGCACGCTCGCAATCACATCGCCCATGACCTGAAGCGCATTGCGCGCCGCATTGCCGAACATGCCGGAGTGGAGATCGCGGTCGGCGCAGGAAATCTCGATCTCCTGTCCGACAAGGCCGCGCAACATGGTGGTGATCGCCGGCGTATCGTGGTCCCACATGTCGGTGTCGCAGACGAGAACCGTGTCGGTCTTCAATTCCTGCGCAGTTGCATCGAGGAAAGGTCCGAGGCTGGCGCTGCCGCTTTCCTCCTCCCCTTCGAAGAGGATGCTGACGTCGAGCGGCAGCTCGCCGGTCACGGCCATCCAGACGCGGCAGGCCTCCACGAAGGTCATCAACTGGCCCTTGTCGTCGGAGGCACCGCGCGCGACGATGGCCGTGTCGCCGTTGGGAAGCGGCTTCAAGACCGGTTCGAACGGATCGCTTTCCCAGAGCGCCAGCGGATCGACCGGCTGCACGTCGTAATGGCCGTAGAAGAGCACATGCGGGCGTTCACCCGTCTTGCGATGGCCGACGACCATCGGATGGCCGATCGTATCGCGCACGGAGGCGTCGAAGCCAATGGAGGCGAGATCGGCGGCCAGCCATTCGGCAGCGCGGCGGCAATCGGCCTTGTAGGCCGGATCGGTCGAGACGCTCGGGATGCGGATCAGCTGGAACAGCCGCTCCAGATTGGTATCGAGCGACGCGTCGGCCTGAGCAAGGGCTTTTTCCAGTACTTCGGATGTCGTCGTCATCGTCTCAGCCTTCACGCTTCCGGTTTCAGGATGCAGCACTGTTCGGGCTTCGGCACAAGTACGGCGCGGTCTCCGGGAGAGAATGGCTCACTGAGGCTGCCATTGGCGATGAGATCGCCGGCCACGCTGGTGGTCTGGTATTGATAAGCGCGGCCGAGATAGGTGCGCAGGCCGAGTTCTACCGGAATGCCGGCGCCCTCGCGCTGGACCAAAAGTCCATCGGCGCGCGTGGCAAGCACGAAGCGATCCGGGATCGGCCCAAACTCTGCCTCGGAGAGCTGCAGGAGCGCGCCGCCCGGCGCCTCCGCCGAGAGGGCACCATTCTCGCGCGCCTTGACCACCATCGGGATCAGGTTTTCGAAGCCGACGAAGCGGGCGACGAAAGCATTGGCCGGGCGCTGGTAGAGAACTTCCGGCGTGTCGAGCTGCATGATCCGCCCGGCATTCATGATGGCGACGCGGTCCGAGATCGAGAAGGCCTCCTCCTGATCGTGCGTGACATAAAGTGAGGTCGTGCCGTTGGCGCGCTGGAGCTTGCGGATTTCGACACGCATGTCGACGCGCAGCTTCGCATCGAGATTGGAGAGCGGCTCGTCGAACATCAGAAGCGGCGGCTCGATGACCAGCGCGCGGGCGAGCGCCACGCGCTGCTTCTGCCCGCCCGAGAGCGCGCCCGGAAGCCGGTCGGCGAAGTCGGCAAGCCCGACGCGCTCCAGCATGGCTTTTGCGCGCCGCGTCCGCTCGGCCGGCTCGATCTTGCGTTGCTTCAACCCGAAGGCGACGTTGTCGAGAACGCTCAGGTGCGGAAACAGCGCATAGTTCTGGAAAACGAGGCCGATGTCGCGCTGATGCGCCGGCAGGCGCGTCAGGTCGCGGTCGCCAAGCCGGATCGTGCCACTGGTGGGGGTGAGGAAGCCCGCCACCAGCCGCAGCGTCGTCGTCTTGCCGCAGCCGGACGAGCCGAGCAGCGAGACGAGTTCCCCCGCCTTCACCGAAAGCGAAAGGTCCTTCAGGACCTGCGTCGAGCCGTAATGGGCGGCGATATTGTCAATGTCGAGCGATACGGTCACGGTCTACCTATTTCGTCAGGAAGGTGAGGCCCAGCGTCGCCTCGACAATGGCCATCACGCCGACGGTCAGCAGCATGAGAAGCACGGAGACGGCGGCCATGGTGGGATCGAAGAACTGCTCCATATAGGCCAGGATCTGGATGGGGAGCGTCGAAATGCCCGGCCCGGTCAGGAAGAGCGAGACGGACACATCGTTGATCGAGGTGATGAAGGCCAGAATGAAGGCCGCAATCACGCCGGCGCGGATATTGGGCAGAACGATGGTGAAGAAGGTCTTCAGTGGAGGCGAGCCGAGGCTGATCGCGGCCTCTTCGATCGAGAAATCGAAGGCGGCGAGGCTCGCGCTGACGACGCGCACGCTATAGGGCAGCACCAGCAGCGCATGGCCGATCAGCAGGGTCAGCCAGACCGGGAAACCGCTGTCGATTGTCACCGATTTCATCAGCGAAAAGCCGAAAACGATTTCCGGGATCAGGATCGGCAGGACATAGACGGTGGAAAGCCAGGAAGGCAGTTCGACCCGAAAACGGTTCAGCGCATAGGCCGCCGGAATGCCGAAGAGGAGCGACAGAAACGTGCCGGCAAAAGCCAGTTCCAGACTGGTGATCGCCGTCGTCTTGAAGGCCGTCACCTCGAAGATGTGGGTAAACCAGTGCAGCGTCAGCCCGCGCGGCGGGAAGGTGAGGAAGTTCGTGTCCGACAGCGACGCGCCGATCATGATGACCAGCGGGCCGACGAGGAAGAGGAAGACGAGGCCGGCGAAAACGGCAAGCAGCGGGTGGATACGGTCGGTCATCGGTCACACCGCCATGGGATTGAGTTTGCGGGCGATGCGGCCCATGACGAGCACGATCGCGATGGTGACGACGACCATGATCGCGGCAACCGTCGAGGCGCCGACCCAGTCGAAGGTCACCATGGCGCGCTGGTAGAGGAATGTGCCCATCATCATCTGCCGCTCGCCGCCGAGCAATTGCGGGGTGGCATAGGAGGTGAAGCTGCCGGTGAAGACCAGCACCGCGCCGACGATGAGGCCCGGCACTGATAGCGGCAGGATGACCTGCCGGAAGGTGGAAGCGGGCGATGCTCCGAGCGAAATCGAGGCTTCGATGACATCCTTCGGAATATTGTCGAGCACGCCGACCAAGGTCAGGATCATCAGCGGTACGAAGAGATAGACCATGGCTACGATCACCGCGCCTTCGGTGTAGAGCATGGCGAGCGGCGCATCAATCAGGCCCGTCCAGATCAGGAAATCATTGAGAATACCGTTCTTGCCGAGAATGATCATCCAGGCGAAGGAGCGCACCACGACGCCGGTCAGCAGCGGAAAGACGGCGGCGATGATCATCACGCTCTTCGCCTTGCCCGGCACCTTGGAGATGACATAGGCCGTCAAAAACCCGATGACGAGCGACAGGACTGTCGTGATCAACGCGACCTCGACCGTGCGCCAGAGCACCGTGCGCCGGAAGCCGCTGTTGAAGAACGCGAGATAGGGAGCAAACGCGCCCTGCGGCTGCGTGAACGTCGTAGTGAACGTCGCCACCACGGGCACGACCAGCAGCAGAACGACGGCCAGGGCCGCCGGAAGCGACAGGTTCCATTTTCGCATTGTATTCATCGGACGCTATCCACAAACCGGATGGCACCGGGGCAAGAACCTGCCCCGATGCGAAATCGCGCTACCTCAAGCGAGGCGGCGCGCATGTTGTGCTGGCCTCAGGCCCTCACATGCCGAAGATTTCGTTCCAGCGGTCGATCCAGTCCGTCTTCACCGCATTCAGCTTGTCATAGGCGACGCGGTTGAGCTTGCCGATGGCTTCCGGGCCATAGGTCCAGATCTTTGCCTGGTCCGGCGTCAGCGTGACGCCCTTGTTGACCGGCGCATCGACGGCCTGTTCGGCTTCGATCTGCTGGACTTCCTTGGAAAGCAGGAAGTTGATGAACTTCTGCGCCAGTTCCGGATGTTCCGAGCCGGTCGGGATGTTGACCGTGTTCAGCGTGGCGATATCGCCGTCCGAAAGCGATGCCCAGGTCATGGTCGGCACGGCCTTCTTGATCGAGCCAAGCGTGAAGTCCTGCGCGATCGAGACGGTGACTTCGCCGGTGGAGATCAGGTTCACCAGTTCCGAGCCGGTATTGTAGTTCTTCACGACATTCGGCTTCAGCGCCTTGACCGCCTCGAAAGTCTTGTCGGTATCCTTGTAGGCATCGACGCCGGCCTTGGCGGCGGCGCGCAGGACGACGAGCGGGCCGGCCGTGGTCGTGATGCCCGGCAGCGACACGGTGCTCTTCAGGTCTTCGCGCCACAGGTCGTTCCAGGACGTGATCGGCGTCTTCAGCTTGGCCGAATCATAGACGATGCCGATGCGGCCGACCGTGTAGGCCGGGCCGTAACCGCCCTGCGGGTCCTGGGCGAGATCGTAGAGTTCCTTGACGTTCGGGATCGTCTTCGGATCGATCTTCTGGAAGAGGCCTTCCTGAATGCCGATCTGCGAGAAGCTGTCGGTGAGGAAGATCACGTCCACGCCCTTGCCGCCGCGTGCCTTCAGCTTGTTGAGACGGTCGGCATTGTTGCCGGTCTCGAAGGCGATTTCGCAGCCGCAGATCTTCTTGAAGGGCTCGATGATGTTGGCGTTGAGCTTGTCGCCATTATAGCCCCACCAGGAAATCGTCAGCGTGTCGGCCGCGAAGGCGGGTGCAGCAAAGCCGGCCAGCAGAAGCGTGGCGGCAGAAAGCCGGCGGAGGGTGGAAATTGTCATCGAACTGTTCCCCTTTGTTTCGTCAATGATCATTTTTTTCAGCGGGTAGATTATGACCGCAGATTCTGTTTCGCAACCGCGAAACACGCGTTGATTCTTGTTCAAGTGTGCACATTCCTGCACGAACAAACATGATTGCAAACCTTGGCTTTGCTGGAAATACCGTGTTTTCACGGGGTCAATTCCTGCTGCACCAGTGTTGCCCAAAATCGAACACCTGTTTCGATTGCCGCATCGTTGAAATCGTAACCGCTGTTGTGGTGCAGCGCACCGTCCACCGCCGGGCCGTTGCCCAGCCAGACATAGGCGCCGGGGACCGTTTGCGAGAAGAAGGCAAAGTCGTCGCCCGCCGTTGAGGGTGGAAAATCCGTCCGCACCTTCGCGCCGCAGGCGGCCGTCGCCGCTGCCAGCGCGCGACGCGTGGTATCCGGATCGTTGATCACGGGCGGGATGCGCCGAAGGAACCGGTAATCGGCAGCGATGCCGAACATGGTCGCAACGCCCTGAGCCAGCCGTCCGATTTCCGCCTCCAGCTGGTCCCGCACGAGGGCAGAATAGGCGCGTGCCGTGCCGCCGATCTCCACCGTATCCGGAATGACGTTCAACGCATCCGGGTTGCCGGCCTGGACCGAACAGGCGCTGACGACGGCCGGCTGAAGCGGATCGACGACGCGGCCGACGATGGTCTGGAGCGCCGTCAGGAAATGACCGGCAGCCGTCACCGGGTCCTTGCCCAGATGCGGCTTGGCGCCATGCGTGCCGATGCCCCGGAAGGTCACCGTCCAGCTGTCGGAGGAGGCAAGCTGCGGCCCGGCGACGACCGCCATTTCGTCAGTGGCGAGGCCCGGCATGTTGTGCAGGCCGTAGACCGCGTCGCAGGGAAAGAGGTCGAAGAAACCTTCATCCACCATGCGTTTCGCGCCGCCCCGGCCCTCTTCCGCCGGCTGGAAGATGAAATGCACGGTGCCGGAGAAATTGCGTGTGCGGGCGAGTTCACGGGCCGCACCCAGCAACAGCACCGTATGCCCGTCATGGCCGCAGGCATGCATCTTGCCGGGGATGCGCGATGTATAAGGCCGCTCGGCGCGCTCCGGCATGGCCAGCGCATCCATGTCGGCCCGCAGACCGATTGCGCGCGGACCGTTGCCGACCCGCAGCGTGCCGACGACGCCCGTGCCGCCCAGGCCGCGATGAACCTCGATGCCGGCCTCTTCCAGCAGGCGCGCCACGATGCCGCTCGTGCGTTCCTCCTCGAAGCCGAGTTCCGGATGGCTGTGGAGATCGTGGCGGAGCTCGATCAGGTCGTGCAGGTCTTGTTCGGATAGGTCCATGGAAATGCTGCTGGTTCTGGCGCGGAGCCGTGTTGCACGGAGCGAGGAAGCTTGGCATGAATGCAGGCTTGCAATGAGCGTAGCGACAGGCCTTTTTCGTTTCAACCCCGCCGGACCCGATGAACCCTTCCTCTGATGACATTCAGCCCCATGAGTTCTGGCAGGAAATCGCGCCTGCGGGGACCCACGAACTTCAGCCGCAGCAGGGGTTCTCCAATTTCTATCCGGCAAGACTGCCGGATGGCGGCGAATTGCGGCTTCCCATCAGGCCTCTGGCTGATGGGAAGCACGCTCTGGCGTCGCTCATCATCAACCAGGCGAGCTTTGCGGTTCTCGATCGGCTTGCGGCGCTTCTGGCCGGGCAGGTGGAGGATCTGAAACCCGAAATCGTCGTCGGTCTGCCAACCCTCGGCCTGACGTTGGCGGCCGCCCTTGCGGCAAAGCTCGGCCACGCCCGTTATGTGCCGCTCGGAACATCGCGCAAGTTCTGGTATCGCGAGGAGCTTTCCGTAGCGCTGTCTTCCATTACCAGTCCTGGGCATGAGAAACGCCTGTTTATAGATCCGCGCATGCTGCCGCTTCTCAAGGGCAGGCGCGTTCTGCTGGTTGATGATGTGATCAGCAGCGGCGCGTCCATCCTGGCTGGTCTCCGCCTGATGCGATTGATCGACGTCGAGCCCGTCGCCGTCGGTGCAGCCATGTTGCAAACGATGCGATGGCAGGCAGCGCTCCAGGACGAGATGCCGCATATGATCGATCGCGTGCGAGGGGTTTTCAAAACTCCGATGCTACGACAGGGCGAGACTGGCGGATGGTTCTGACTGTCGGCGCATCTGTTGCAGGGTAGGCGGTTGCAATCGACGTCTGCATGGGGACCGGCTGCCGGCGGGTCTCGCGATATGCCATATTGCCATCCTTTCCTGCGTTATGTACTGGTTGGTTAACTGGAGGCCGAGGCCGGCATTTGTGCCGCTTCGGGGGAGTATTGATGAGAGAAGCGGCTGAGGTGACAAAGTCGAAGGAGGCCAAGCCTTCTGTGCGGGACCCCGAAGGAGTGCGTCGCGATATCCTCACGGTGGCGCTGGAGGAGTTTTCGCAGAACGGGCTTTCCGGCGCGCGTATCGACGAGATCGCGGCGCG
>UBQX01000017.1 GCA_900467685.1 Hyphomicrobiales bacterium | reverse complement strand
CAGAATGCCGCGATGGTCTCTAACACCGCGAATGCCAGCCACTCGCTAGCATCCGAGGCGAACCATCTGGCGGAACTGATCGCACGGCTCAAGGTCGGACGAGCGCAGCAAAGCTACAGCGGTCGCCGCGCAGCCTGAGCGGTAGATTTTGAAAGAGGAAAAGGCGGGGCCGAAACCCCGCCTCTTCTGCTATACGAACGCTATGTGCTTGTGCACGCCGACGTCCGGCTCCTTGTCCGGATCGAGATTGGCCTTGGCGATCTCCCAGCCGAAGGTGAGCAGGTTGCCGGTCGAAGCCCAGAAGCTGCACTCGCGCGGGCGGAACTGCAGCATGGTGAGATCCGGATCGTCTTTGCCATCGTGGTACCAGGCCTCGACGACCGAGCTCCAGTATTCCTCGATCCGCGCCCGGTCGTAGTTCACCTCGATTGTGCCCTTCAGGACCGCATGGAAGTCATGATCCTTGCCGACCACGACGAAGAGCGCCTCCGAACCCGGGCCGATCGAACGCACCAGATCGCTGCTCTTGCGGGTGTAGAACCAGATCGACTTGGTCGGGATATCCAGATTGGGCGACATCGGCTGCAGCTCGAAGCTCTCGCCCTTGAGACCCAGCATGCCGGCGGTCACGCGGTCGAGTTCGTCCCAGATCAGCTTTTCCGGCTCCTTGTTGGCAGTCGAGAGGCTTACCATCGTCATGTCCTTTCAATTTGTCGCGGGGGTCAATGTCATCCCGTTAATCCGCGACCGTGCGAATTGGTTCCACATCTGGACGAAGCGCCTCAAAATCCTTATAAGGCGCCAAAATCTCGAAATTTCCTGATGAAATACGCATAGGGGTGCCATGGCTGGCCATTCACAGTTCAAGAACATTATGCATCGCAAGGGCAAGCAGGACAGCGTTCGGTCCAAGCTCTTCTCCAAGCTTGCGCGCGAAATCACCGTTGCCGCCAAGGCCGGCCTGCCCGACCCGTCGATGAACGCCCGCCTGCGCCTGGCCATCCAGAACGCCAAGGCGCAGTCCATGCCGAAGGACAATATCGACCGCGCCATCAAGAAGGCTGCCGGCGCCGATGGCGAGAACTACGATGAAGTCCGCTACGAAGGTTACGGCCCCGGCGGCGTCGCCGTCATCGTCGAAGCGCTGACCGACAACCGCAACCGCACCGCCTCCAACGTCCGCTCGCTCTTCACCAAGGCCGGCGGCGCACTTGGCGAAACGGGCTCCGTGTCCTTCTCGTTCGACCGCGTCGGCGAAATCACCTACAAGGCCTCCGTTGGCGATGCCGACAAGGTGATGGAAGCGGCCATCGAAGCCGGCGCCGAAGACGTCGAGTCGAGCGAAGACGGCCACACGATCTATTGCGGCTTTGAAGACACCAACGAAGTCGCCAAGGCGCTGGAAGCCGTTCTCGGTGAAGCCGAAACGGTCAAGTCCGTCTGGAAGCCGCAGAACACGATTCCGGTCGACGAAGAAAAGGCCCAGTCGCTGATGAAGCTCATCGACAACCTCGAAGACGACGACGACGTCCAGAACGTCTACTCGAACTTCGAAGTGTCGGATGAAGTCATGGCCAAGCTGTCGGCCTGATACCGACAGCAACTTGAAGCGTCACCGCGAAAGGGTCTGCGACGGCAGTTCGCCGAACCTTTCGCTGTAGACGCGGGCGAAATCGCCCATGTTGATAAAGCCCCAGGCGCTGGCGATCTCCGCCACGCGCCGGTCGCGCCCCGCAGCGATCAGCGCGCTGCGAACACCCTGAAGACGCTGCTCCCGCAGGAAATGGCTGGGCGTATAGCCACGAAACTGGCGGAAGGCGGCCGTCAAGCTCCGCAGGCTGACGCCAGACGCCTTTGCCACGTCAGTCATGGCGGGCACATCGGCAGCATGCTCTGCCATGAAGGCCTCCGCCTTGCGTACGGTAGACGGGGCAATCGTGTTGACGGGACTTTCGAGATCGATCCCTGCGCGGTTCGCCCATTCGTTCAGCAGGTGAACGCAGATCGTCTGCTCCAGATGCCGGCCGACGCGGCTGCGCGCCATCTGGTCGGGCGCTTCGGCGATGCAACGCGACATGTATTCCAATAGCGCCATCCAGCTCGAACCGCGCCCGCCAAGGCCGGTCTTGAACTGCCACAGGCGGTTGTCTGGCACGAAGCCGAACATGTCCTGGCAGACCTGCTCGAGAACATGATGCGGAATGGTCAGATTGACCTGCAGGTGATCGGGATTGAAGTCGACGTCATAGTCGGTGCGCGAGCAATCGACGACGAAACTCTCGCCATAACCGGTCTCGACCGCATCGTTGCCCGTCAGCTTGTGGCGCGCCTGCCCGCCGACAGTGGTGAGAACCACGGCATTGCCGGAATCCATGTCCCAGTCCCGGATATTGACCGGAATTCCGTAAGCGAAACGGGTGAGCGTGATGCGGCCGATCTCCGCCGATCGCATGGTGGAATCGGGCGACCCCACCTTGCCCGTCGGAGACACATCGTAGGGCATGTAAACCTTGCTCGACCAGTCCTTGATCTCGTCCCAGTCATGGGAGACGATCTTGTGTTTCTGTTGGATCGGCCTTCCCTGCGCGTCGTAGAGAAGCACATTCTCCAGCATGCATTTCCTCCCCTTGCCCGTTTCCCTCCAGAGCGAAGCCAGCTCCAATCTGCCCTCACTCGCCCCCTCGGCAAACACCCAGCGGAAATTGAATGTATCAAATCCGCCGATTTCCGATAGCCGTTTCCGGTTTCCGACGTGCCGGGAAAACCATCCTCGCTATTTTCGCGGCAACCGCACACGGAGGATGTGCGGTCGTGAGCTTGGAGGAGAGATCGATGAACAGCCAATTGAAATCGGCGCTGGATGGCGTTTTGCAAAACGTGGTCACAGGCAATCCCGGCGTGCCGGGCGTTGCCGCAGCCATCACGGACCGCAACGAAACGATCTATGCCGGGGCCGCCGGCTCGCGGCGTCTGGGCCGCGACGAGCCGATGACCCCGGACAGCGTCTGCGCCATTTTCTCGACCACCAAGGCGATTACCGGCACGGTCTGCCTTCAGCTTCACGAACAGGGCAAGCTCGACCTCGATGCGCCGGCCAAGCGCTATGCACCGGCCATCGGCGAGCTTCAGGTGATCGAAGGCTTCGAGGCGAATGGCGAGCCGCGTCTGCGCGCGCCAAAGTCCGATGTCACGACACGGCAGCTTCTGCTGCACCAGGGCGGCTTCGCCTACGACTTTTTCAACGAAACCTATAATCGCCTGGCCGAAGAGCGCGGTCAGCCCAGCGTCATCACCGCAACGATGAAATCGCTGACGACGCCCATGCTGTTCGATCCCGGCACGGCCTGGGAATATGGCACGAATATCGACTGGGCAGGTCTCGTCTGCGAAGGCATCACCGGGAAGCGTCTCGGCCAGTTGATGCAGGAGGGCGTGTTCGAACCGCTGGGCATGGACGACAGCGCCTTCACCATGACGCCCTCGATGAGCGAACGTTACGTCACCATGCATAACCGGAACCCGGCCGGCACGCTCGTTCCGGACGATGAGTTCCTGCTGGATCAGATGCCGGAAGTCCATATGGGCGGCCACGGCCTGCATTCGACCGCGCTCGACTACGCGAAATTCATCCGCATGTGGCTGAACGACGGCGCTGGACCGAACGGCCGTGTGTTGCGACCGGAAACGGTCGCCATGGCGGCACAGAACGGTCTGGGCGAGATGAAGATCAAGGGCCTGCCCGGCGTCATCCCGACGCTTTCCAACTATGCGGAATTCTTCCCCGGCATGCCGAAGAGCTGGGGCCTGACCTTCATGATCAACGACGAAGACGCCCCGACGGGCCGCCCCGCTGGCGCGCTTGCCTGGGCCGGCCTTGCCAACCTCTATTACTGGATCGACCGCCAGAACGGCATCGGCGGCTACTGGGCAACCCAGATCCTTCCCTTCGCCGACCCCGCCTCCGTGGGAGGTTTCCTGGAGATGGAAACCAATGTCTATAACTGGATGAAAGCCCGCAGCTGACCCTTTCCAAGGGTTTCGTCAAGGCTCCAGCGCGCCAATAAATCAATGCTCGTCGTCGATCCCCGGCAATCTGCCGGGGATTTCTGTTTGCGCACAAAAAAACACGATCCTTGTTATCGACTGCTCAATATAGTATACCCCCCTATAATAAATGGGAGATGTCAGAATGAGCGGCGACCTTCCGCATCCGCACGTCCATCATGCAGGCCACGACCACCGGCATGAGGCCCTGCCCGCGCATCACGAACACGTCTTCCTGGGTGAAGGCCATGCCCGAAACGAGAAGCGGACGTGGATCGTGATTGCCGTGACGGCCACGATGACGGTCATCGAGATCGTCGCCGGAAACGTCTACGGCTCGATGGCGCTGGTGGCGGATGGTTGGCACATGTCGACCCATGCGGCGGCCATGCTGATCGCGGCCCTTGCCTATTTCTACGCCCGCCGCCACGCGCGAAACCCCCGCTTCACCTTCGGCACCGGCAAGCTTGGCGATCTCGCCGGCTTCACCAGCGCCATCGTTCTGGCGATGATTGCGCTTTTGATCGCGTGGGAAAGCTTCATGCGGCTACGCGCGCCCGTCTCGATCAACTTCCGCGAGGCAATCCTGATTGCGGTCATCGGCCTTGCCGTGAACCTCGTCTGCGCGTGGCTGCTCAAGGACGACCATCACCACCATCACGGCCATTCCCACGGACACGACCATGATCACGGCCACCATCATCATCACGACGAGGGCGGCAAGGACCAGAATCTCCGCGCCGCCTATCTGCACGTCCTGGCCGACGCCTTCACCTCGGTGCTGGCCATCCTAGCCCTGACGCTCGGCAGCCTCTACGGCTGGTCCTGGCTCGATCCCGTCATGGGCATAGTCGGCTCACTGGTCATTGCCAACTGGTCATGGAGCCTCATCCGCGATACCGGCGCGACGCTGCTCGACTATGTGCCGGACGACGAGGACCTGCCGGAGGAAATCCGCGAGATCGTCACCCGCGAAGGCGCCGAGATCGTCGACCTGCATGTCTGGCAGCTCGGCCCCGGCCACCATGGCGCCATCGTCTCGCTCCTGGCCGATCACCCGAAGGCCCCCTCCTACTATCGCGAGAAGCTTGCGGCGATCCACGATCTGTCGCATGTGACGGTGGAAGTGGAAGCGCGCGCCGCCTGACCGGAACCCGCGAAAAAAGAGGCCATAGAGAATGACCCACACGATCCGCGAAAAGCAGAAACTCATCAACCGCGTTCGCCGCCTGCGCGGCCAGATGGAAGCGGTCGAGCGCATGCTGGAAGAGGAAAAGGGCTGCGCCGAAGTCATGCAGCTCATTGCCGGCATCCGCGGCGCGGTCAACGGCCTGATGGCCGAGGTGATCGAAGACCACATCCACCACCACCTCGCCGCCCCGGACATCACGCAGGCCGATCGCAACGAGGCGGCAGGCGAACTGGTGGATGTTGTCCGGGCTTATCTGAAGTAGGCATCACTTCAAACGTCTGAATGCTCGATGGGTGTCGGAGCATGGTGGCGCATCATTGCGTGCAACAGGATGGCAGCGCCCATCAGGCCTGCAGCCAAGAGAAACGTCATTCGCATGCCGCCTGAAATGGCAGAGGCACTGGCGCTCGCGATATCCGCCCGGCCGACGCCAAAGGCAAAGACTGCCCCCATCAGCGAAGCACCTGCAATCAGCCCTGCATTGCGGGAGAGGCTGAGCAGGCCGGACACCGTTCCCCGCGCATTCCTGTCGACATCGGCCAGAACCTGCGTGTTGTTGGCTGCCTGGAAGAGCTGATAGCCGGGCGTCAGCACAGCAATCGCGGCCACATAGCCCGCCACGCCGGCGAACTCCGGCAGAAAGGCGAGAAGAACAGCGCCGACGGCGAGCAGCCCAAGCCCGAGCATCAATACCCGGCCACTTCCCCACCCATCGACCAGCTTGCCCGCCGGAACGCCTCCAAGGATGGAGATCGCGGGGCCGACTGTCATCACCAGACCCACGCCGCCCGGATGAAGCCCGAGCGCCATGCCCAGAAAGAACGGGCCAACGACCAGCGTTGTCATCATCACCGCCGCAACGATGAAGTTGACGGCAAGGTTTGGCACAAGGCGATGGTTCAGCACAGCCAGGAGCGAGGGCCCGTTCCCCTTCGCCTTGTGGTCATCGGCGGGCAAGAGAAGGATGGTCAACAGCAGAGCCAGAACCGCCAGTGGGACCTGAACCCAGAAGATCCCTCGCCATCCGGCAAGGGGCAGCAAAAGCCCGCCGAGCGACGGCCCGAGCGCGGTCCCCAAAGCGGAGATGGTGCCAAGCAGACCCATCGCCCGACCCATCCGGGCCTCGCTGGCCAATTCGCGCATGAGCGCCATCGACAGCGTCATCAGGATCGCCGCACCCATGCCCTGTATTGCGCGCGCGCCAATCAGGAAGCGCAGGTCCGGCGCGACGGCGCAGGAAAGCGATGCAGCTGCGAACAGCGCGAGCCCGGCCATCAGGACACGCTTCAGTCCGAAACGATCCCCAAGCCGTCCGGCAACGACCACCGAAACGGTGAGCGTAGCAAGATAGGCGACGACGACAGCCTGCACTTCAACGAAGGGCGCTTGGAACGCCTGCGCAAGCGCCGGCAAGGCGATATTGGCAATGCTGGTGCCGAGCGAGGCCAGCAATGCAGAGAGAGCCAGTGCAGCCGTGACCCACCCTTGCGACGCGCCGATATTCGATTTTCCACGTCTGTTCATGTCTTCACCCCTTGTCTGAAATTGCGTTCAGGAGCAGGCTACGAATTCAAGCCAACTTGAGGTCAAGCATGAAATTTCTGGATATCGGAGAGGTGGCCGCACGAACCGGCGTCAAGCCGTCGGCGCTACGCTATTACGAGGAAATTGGGCTGATCGAGTCCCTGTTCCGCCATTGTCTGCGCCGGCAATTCTCGGTCGACGTTCTCTTGCAGATCAAGCTGATCACGATGGGCCAGGCCGCCGGTTTTTCGCTTGAGGAAATCGCCGGCATGTTCGGCAGGAATGGCAGGCCCGACCTGCCGCGCGATGTCTTGCATCGCAAGGCGGACGAGATCGACGAAAAGATCCAGCAACTGAGCGCGCTCAGCGATACGCTGCGCCACGTCGCCGACTGCAAGGCGCCGTCGCATATGGAATGCCCGACCTTCCGGCGGCTGGTCGAGCTTTCAGGAAAGCGGGGCCGTGTGAGGCTGAAAAGGAAAGGACCGAAAGTCGCCGGGGAAATGTGAAAGGCCTTGGAGCAGAACCCTCAAGCTGCCTCGAACACACCCATTTCCGAAATCGCCTTCACCGCCGCCAGCCGCTCTTCGACGTCGAAAATGGTGAAAGACACGATGATCTCGTCGGCGTCGGTATCCTTGATGAAACGCTTGAGTTTCGTCTCGACGGTGTCCTTCGCTCCGACCACGGCGAATTGCAGCGTATGCTCGACCATCGTCCGTTCCATCGGCGTCCAGTGCTCGTCCATGTCGGCGACCGGCGCAGGATATTTGCCGGGGCGCCCGCGACGCAGGTTGACGAATTGCTGCTGGGCCGAGGTGAAGTAATAGGCTGCTTCCTCGTCCGTATCCGCCACCACGCCCATGACCCCGGCCATGACATAGGGCTGATCGAGCTGGTCCGAGGGCTCGAAACGGCTGCGGTAGATGTGGATGGCCTCGAAAAGCTGGTCGGGCGCGAAATGCGAGGCGAACGCATAAGGCAGGCCGAGCGCGGCGGCGAGATGCGCGCTATAGAGGCTCGAGCCAAGGATATAGAGCGGCACCTGCGACCCCATGCCCGGCATGGCGATCACCCGCTGTCCCTCAGCGCGCGGCCCGAGCCAGGCCTTCAGCTCCAGAATGTCATCCGGAAAACGCTCGGACGCGGCCTGCATGTCGCGGCGGAGCGCACGTGCAGTCGCCATGTCGGTCCCCGGCGCGCGACCGAGACCCAGATCGACGCGGCCTGGAAACAGCGCCGCCAGCGTGCCGAACTGCTCGGCGATGATGTAGGGCGAATGGTTCGGCAGCATGATGCCACCCGATCCGATGCGAATGCGCTTCGTCGCATGGCCGGCATGGCCGATGACGAGCGAGGTCGCCGCACTGGCAATCCCGGCCATGCCGTGATGCTCGGCAAGCCAGAACCGCTTGTAGCCCGCCTCCTCCGCCGCAATCGCCATGCGCCGCGTATTCTCCAGCGCATCCGCAACGGTCGCGCCTTCGCTCACGGTGGAAAGATCGAGAATGGAGAAGGAAGTCATCACGGGCACCTTTAGGAACTATGTTCCCTATCTAGTGCAGCCCAGCCGCAATCCCAAGACCGTCGGAATCAAAATAGTAAGTCAGACGAAAGGACCTGGCCCCGACGCCCAGCCCAACCCGGGTCCGCCAGCAGATTGCGCAAGACCACGCATTTCTGACACACTCTCAGCTCCGCTGCAGAGCCAGGTGCGCTCCCAGCCCGACCAGAACCGTTCCGCCGGTCCGCTGCAACAGTGTTTGCGCTCGCGACGACTGCTTCAGCCGAGATACGATGACGCTGGCAAGCAGGACGCTGATAACATCGGCCAGCGTGAAGATCGCGTTCACGATCGCCCCGAGAATGGCCAGTTGCGCCCAAAGCGGAAGGACTGCCGCGCCATCTATGAATTGTGGAAGAAACGCCATGAAGAAGATCGCGGTTTTCGGATTCAGCACCTCGACCGCAATGCTTTGCACAAAGGCCTTTCGCGCAGAGTGTTCCGGCGTCGCCGCGGCGTCTTCCCCCGCTGCGCCCTTGGCCCGGAACATGGATATACCGAGCCAGATGAGGTAGGCCGCACCCGCCAGCTTGACCGCGCTGTAAAGAAGCGGAACGGCATGGAAAAGAAACGACAAGCCTGCGGCAGCAGCGATAACGTGAGCGTAAGAACCGAGATGGATGCCGAGAACGGCCATCAGCCCGGCCTTGCGACCGCCGGCCATTGTCCGCGCCGCGGCATAGAGCATTGCGGGTCCCGGAATGAAAGCGAAGGCAGCCGTTGTCAGTACAAAGGCGATAAGAATATCGTTGTCCGGCATATCTTGCCCGCTTCCCATAGGTTTCACGGCCACAGAACAACTAAAACGCGGGGCCGTCAAACAGCGAATCGAGATGTGTGACGCAGGAAACCTTCGCCAGGCCAGCCAGACGCACCAAGAGTAAGGACGGCAGCGCCCTTACCCGGCCATCCGGTATCCGGCACGGTCCTCTTCCAGACGGAACTGCCCGAGCCGCTGATCCATTTCGCCGGCTTCGTGGGCCAGCTTGTGGACGGCCGCCGTGGTCTCCTCAACCATCGCCGCGTTCTGCTGCGTGGCGTGCTCCAGTTCGCCGACGGAAGCGTTGATGGCGCGCAGCGAATCCGCCTCTTCGCGGGTCGATTCCATGATCGAACGGATGCGACCGTCGATATCTGCCACATGGCCGCCGATCCCGCCAATCGCGTGACCTGCCTTTTCGACCAGCGAAACACCGGCCTCGACATCGCTTGTCGACTTGGCAAGAAGCGCCGTGATTTCCTTCGCCGCATTGGCAGAGCGCTGGGCAAGTTCGCGCACTTCCTGGGCAACGACGGCAAAGCCCTTGCCGCTTTCGCCGGCGCGTGCCGCCTCGACACCGGCATTGAGCGCCAGAAGATTGGTCTGGAAGGCGATCTCGTCGATCACGCCGATGATCTGGTTGATCTTCTGCGACGAGCCTTGAATGTTTTCCATCGCCTCGATCATCGAGCGCATGATGCCGGCCGATGTGTCCGCATCATCGCGGGCCGTCTTGGCAATGCGCGCTGCATCTTCGGCACGGGCCAGCTGCTCGCGCACGGCTTTTGTGACCTGATCGATGGCCGCCGCCGCCTGGCTGATGGAGATCGACTGGCGCTCCGTGCGGGCGGCAAGCTGGTCGGCGGACGTACGGATTTCGCTCGAACCTTCCCGCACGGCAGCAGAATTGCCGCCGATCGCCAGCATCGCGTCGCGCAGCTGTTCGACGGAGCGGTTGAAGTCAAGCCGCAGCATCTCGAGTTCGGCGGGAAACCGCCGCTCGATCATGCAGGCGAGATCGCCCCCGGCAAGGCGGCCGAGGCCCGATCCGAGCGCGCTGACGACGCCCTGCAGTTCTGCCGCCTGCGCCTCGCGCTCGGCCTGCCGGGCATTCCGTTCGCGTTCCGAGTCGGTCGCCATCTGCGCTGCCTCCGCCTCCATCTCCTTCTGCCGCTGCAGCGATTGACGGAAGCTGTGAAGTGCACGGGACATGAGGCCGATTTCGTCGGCGCGTTCCTGGAAGCGAATGGTGGCGCCGAGATCACCGGTTGATACAGCCTGTGTCGCCTCGGCGAGAGTACCCAGTGGCGACAGCATGCGCTTGAGGAAGAAGGCGGATGCCATGACGCCGGCCAGCATGACCACGGTGCCGACACCGGCCATCATGAGGGCGATGTACCTGGATCCGGCCTCAAGCGCCTTGATGCTTTCGCTCTCGGCAATGAGGTAGCGGTATCCGTAAACGTCGACGGGCTTGGTAAATGCCCTGGCCGAACCGTCAAGACGTCGGAAATCGGCCTGGAACGCATCAGTGGCCGCAAAGGCTTCGGTGGCAAAGGTGAAGGGCTGAGCATCCACGGCGGCAATCGCGCCCTGTGCGGAAACGCCAAGCGCCTGCCCGTTGCTGCCGATGATATTGACCTGTTCCTCGCTAACGGCGGGCAGCGCCTTGGTCATGACATCGATGATGGCGCGGTCGGCAACCTTGAAGATGACAATGCCGCGAGGCGCGCCTAGCTTCAGCAGCGGAACCGCGAAATAGATGTCGGACTTGCCGGTCGCCGCGGAAATGGCGAGACCGGAGAACACCGTTTCCGCCGTCTCGCCGTCCTTGGAAGCCGCAATTGCCTTGTTGGCGAGATTATAGACCGTACCGAGGCCCGACTTGGCAAGGTCGCCCGCAGCGACGTTGCGGGCAAAGGTTTCGCCCTTCTTGTAGGTGTAGATAATATTGCCCTGCGTATCCGCCATCAGGAGATCGGAAAAGGGTCCGTTGGCGAGATAGGTCTGCACATCGCCCTGCGTCTTCTCATGCGACGAGAAGTAGAAACCACTGGGACCCTCGGCCTTCACCATGAGCTCGCGCTTGTCGGCAGGATTGGGATTGCGGGTGACATAGACGTCGATCAGCGCCTTGCTGGCATCGCCGGCGGTCTTCTCGACCGTCTTCCAGCCACTCTTCAGGTTGGTGAGATCCTGCTGCAGCGCCTCGATGCGCGCGATCGATTCTGCCTGTCCGCGCAGCTGCGCGAGCCTCTCCGAAAGCATGTCGGCCCGGAAGGTCAGCGTCGCGGTCCTTGCGGCGGAAGCCTGCTGCTGGAACACGCCGGCACTGCCGACATAGGCCATGGCCAGCAGGACGGCGCCGGACAGCACCATCAACAGCACGAACAGACCCGTGACACGCGCCCTTACGGAATTGAAAACTCGGTTCATCGATCCACCGTCACCCAGGAAGCTTTTCCGGCGCAGTACCCCGTGCCGCCAATGCGACCGCACTGCACCATTGCCTGAACCATTCTTCCACCGGTTGCACTTACTTCATGGTTAACGAAGCATGGTTAAATTAGCGAAAAACGTTGCTTTTGGCCGCCGGAAGGGCATCAGGTATGTCGTCCAGGCGGCTTTACCGTCGCGAAACATGGGCAGAGCGCGTTTTCTGTCCTAACGTCGCGCCATGAAAGACCTGATTCGCATCATCGGCATCGACCCCGGACTGCGCCGTACGGGCTGGGGCATCATCGAAACGCTCGGCAATTCGCTGCGCTTCGTCGCCTCCGGAACCGTCACCAGCGACGGTGACATGGACCTCGCTTCCCGACTGTGCCAGCTGCATGACGGACTGGCCGAGATCATCCATGCCTACCAGCCTCACGAAGCGGCGGTCGAACAGACCTTCGTCAACAAGGACGCCGTCGCAACGCTGAAGCTCGGCCAGGCGCGCGGCATTGCGATGCTCGTCCCGGCGCGGGCCGGCCTGAAGGTCGCCGAGTATGCACCGAACGCGGTCAAGAAATCCGTCATCGGCGTCGGCCACGGCGAGAAACAGCAGATCCACATGATGCTGAAAGTCCTGATGCCCAAGGCCGAGTTCAAGGGCAACGACGCCGCCGACGCGCTCGCGATCGCCATCTGCCACGCCCACAATCGCGGCGCCACCGCCAGCCGCCTCGCCATGCTGGCGGGCTAATGTTCTTGACTTGTTCTCAAAGTAAGACTATTTCTTACCTTGAGAATGAAGAGGACAAGAAGATGCGCGTCACCTCCAAAGGTCAGGTCACCATTCCGCGGGATCTACGGCAATTGGCCGGCATCGAGCCCAATAGCGAGGTCATTTTCTCCATCGAGAATGGAAAGCTGGTGGTCGCGCCGAAGGCTGATCCTCAGGCCACGCTGGAACGGCAGCGCCTTGACCGGTTGACCGCAGCCCTTGACCGGCTGGAAGGCACGGGCGACCAGACGCTCCACGCAGACGCACTAATGGCACTCACGCGGGATCGCGACTGATGGCGACGATGATCGACACCAATGTATTGGTAGATGTCGCGGTACGAGATCCGAAATGGCTCGGCTGGTCGCGAAGCAAGATCGCAGAGGCCGCAGCGCGCGGTACGCTTGTCATCAATCAGATTGTGTTTTCAGAGTTCTCGGTGCGTTACGACAGGGTCGAAACAGTCGAAGCACTTCTGCCGGCGGATGAATTCCTGCGGGAAAGCTTGCCTTGGCTCTCCTCGTTTGCCGCCGGCCGCGCCTTCGGAGCCTATCGCCGCAATGGCGGAGCGAAGGAGCGCGTCCTGCCAGACTTCCTCATCGGCGCGCATGCCTATCTGCGCGGCTACAGTCTCCTGACGCGCGATCCCAAGGGCTACCGCGCCTATTTCCCCGATCTCGATATCATCTCGCCCGAAACGCATCCCTGAAAGACTTTCCCCATGATTGGTAAACTCAAAGGCACCGTGGACGAAATCGGCGAGGACTATGTGCTCGTCGACGTTCATGGCGTCTGCTACCTCGCCTTCTGCTCGGCGCGCACGCTCTCGAAGCTCACCGTCGGCGAGGCCGTCATCCTGTTCATCGAGACCTATGTCCGCGAGGATCAGTTAAAGCTCTTCGGCTTCACCACACCGCTGGAACGCGAATGGTTCCGGCTTCTGCAGGTCGTCCAGGGCATCGGCTCGAAAGTGGCGCTGGCGGTCCTTTCGACGCTGACGCCCTCCGAGCTTGCCAATGCCATCGCACTGCAGGACAAGACGGCCATCTCGCGCGCACCGGGCGTCGGCCCCAAGGTCGCGATCCGCATCCTCACCGAACTGAAGAACAAGGCCCCCGCCTTCTCGGGCGAGGCTGCGAACATGGGGCTGAAGCAGGAAATCGGCGAAGGCGTTGCCAGCGCGCCGGTGGCCGATGCCGTCTCGGCGCTGACCAATCTCGGCTATTCCCGCGACCAGGCGGCCAATGCCGTCGCTGCCGCGCTGAAGAACGGCGGCGAGGGTGCGGACAGCGCCAAGCTGATCCGCCTTGGCCTCAAGGAACTGTCGCGGTGATGCAGGTCTTTCAATCGCCCGCGTTCGCAGCTAAAGCCGTTGTCGAAACGGGATCGACCACATGAACCAGCCCAATCCGCTCCTGAGCCCCGAGAAGCGCGGCGAAGACCTCGACACGGCGCTGCGCCCGCAGTCGCTGGACGAGTTCACCGGCCAGGCGGAAGCGCGCGCCAACCTCAAGATTTTCATCGAGGCGGCCAAGAACCGTGGCGAGGCGCTGGACCATGTCCTCTTCGTCGGCCCGCCCGGTCTCGGCAAGACCACACTCGCCCAGATCATGGCCAAGGAATTGGGCGTCAATTTCCGCTCGACCTCCGGCCCGGTCATCGCCAAGGCCGGCGATCTGGCAGCGCTCCTGACCAATCTCGAGGAGCGCGACGTGCTCTTCATCGACGAAATCCACCGCCTCAACCCGGCGGTCGAGGAAATTCTCTATCCGGCGATGGAAGACTTCCAGCTCGACCTGATCATCGGCGAAGGCCCGGCCGCGCGCTCGGTCAAGATCGACCTGTCGAAATTCACGCTTGTTGCCGCCACGACGCGTCTCGGCCTCCTGACGACGCCACTACGCGACCGCTTCGGCATCCCGGTCCGATTGAATTTCTACACCGTCGAGGAACTGGAATCGATCGTGCGGCGCGGAGCCCGCCTGCTCGGGCTCGGCATGACGGACGACGGTGCGCGTGAGATTGCCCGCCGCGCCCGCGGCACGCCCCGCATTGCCGGCCGCCTGCTGCGTCGCGTCCGCGACTTCGCCGAAGTCGCCCGCGCCGAGGCCGTCACCCGCGAGATCGCAGACGAGGCACTCACCCGGCTGCATGTGGACAACATGGGCCTCGACCAGCTGGACCGGCGCTATCTCGCCATGATCGCGCATAATTTCGGTGGCGGCCCCGTGGGCATTGAAACGATCGCCGCCGGCCTTTCCGAGCCGCGCGATGCGATCGAGGACATCATCGAACCCTACATGATCCAGCAGGGTTTCATCCAGCGCACGCCGCGTGGCCGCATTCTGACCGCAAATGCATGGAAGCATCTGGGCCTTAACCCGCCAAAAGATATCGAAAAAACCCAGATAAGCCTTTTCCAGGACGAGAACGATTGATTACCAGACGCGGTTTTCTGAAGCTGGCGGCGACGGCCTTTGCCTCCGCCACAGCGCTGTTGGGCTATGGCACGGTGGCGGAAGCCATGGGGACGCCGCGCATTCGCAACTATAACTTCACCCCGCCCCGATGGACACCTGGCCTCAAGCTGCGCCTTGTTCTCCTCAGCGACATTCACACGACGAAGCGCTGGATGGAGCTGGACCGTGTGGCGAGCATCTGCGACACGGCCAACGGGCTCGGTGGAGACATGATCCTTCTGCTGGGCGACTACGTCAACGGCATGGATCAATTGGGAACACCGCTTCCCAACGACGATATCGCAGCCTGCCTGACGCGACTGGCCGCGCCGATGGGCACGCATGCGATCCTCGGAAATCACGACTACTGGCATTCCTGGAACTTCACGCGTGACCCTCGCCTGATGCCAAAGATAGGCCACGCGTTCGAAAAGGCCGGCATCCCCCTGCTCGTCAACAGCGCCACGCGGCATGAAAAGGACGGCAAGGCCTTCTGGCTGGCGGGCCTCGGCGATCAACTGGCCTTTCGATTCGAGCACCCACCGGGACGTGAAGGCGATGGAGGAATGGACGATCTTCCGGCGACGCTCGCGCATGTGACGGACGATGCACCTGTGATCCTCATGGCGCATGAGCCGGACGTCTTCCCCGATGTGCCGGATCGCGTGTCGCTTAGTCTTTCTGGCCACACCCATGGCGGGCAGGTCAATCTCTTCGGCTGGTCTCCGGCGATGCGCTCGCGCTACGGCAACCGATATCGCGGTGGCCACGTCGTCGAAAATGGCAGGCACCTTGTAGTCTCCCGCGGCCTAGGCTGTACCACCATCCCGGTTCGCCTCGGGGCCTGGCCGGAAATCGTTGTGCTGGACATAGGCTGACCGATGACGCGGAAGACGATCCGGATCAAGCTCCCCACGCGGCTCTTCAACATGCGCATCGCCGGCATCGCCTTTCGCAACGGTCATGTGCTTGCCCACCGCGCGACGCACGAGAAATTCTGGACCTTCCCCGGCGGCACGGCGGAGGTCGGCGAAAGCTCCGCCGACACGTTGATCCGGGAGATGAAGGAAGAGACGGATTGCGACGTCACACTCCTGCGTCATCTCTGGACGGTTGAAAACTTCTTCGGTTTCGAAGGGCGCGAATGGCATGAGATCGGTGTCTATTATCTCATGCAGATGCCCGAGCATTTCCCCTTCAGGCCGGAAGAGATCGTCCACCGCGTCCGCGACGCGAAGAACGATCTTGAATTCAAATGGGTTCCGGCCGACAAGGCGCGTCTTGAGGCCCTGCCGCTGCAGCCGGATTTCATTCCGGCCCGAATCGCGGACCTGCCCGAGACAAGCGAACACCTGATCCATCGCGAGAGCGTGCCCGAATGACCGAGACCTTCCCCTTTTCCGGCGAGCTTGCCGCCAATGGCAGCCACAGGCTCACCCAGCGCGTCTATTATGAAGACACGGACTTCTCCGGCTTCGTCTACCACGCGCGCTATCTTCATTTCATGGAACGCGCCCGGACCGATTACCTGCGCTGCCTCGGCGTCGAGCAGAGCGCGCTGCACCAGATGGATGGCGAAGGGCTGATGTTTGTCGTCCATCGCATGGAAATCGACTTCAAATCGCCTGCCCGCATGGACAATGTGCTGACCATCGAGACGGTGACGGAAAAGGCCGGCGGCGCCAAGATGGTGCTGAACCAGAAAATCCTGCGCGGCGAGACAGTTCTCATCGCCGCGAAGGTCATCATCGCCGTCGTCAACGCGTCCGGGCGTCCCCGCCGGCTGCCGGAAGCGCTCGCCAAGTCCTTCCTCGGTGAGGCCTGATTACTTCTCGGTGAGCTTGAGTTCGATGCGTCGGTTCTGCGCGCGTGCTTCCGGCGTATCGCCCGGCGCAATCGGCTGATATTCGCCGAAGCCTGCAGCCACAAGCCGGTCAGCCGGAACGCCCTGGCTGATCAGATATTTCACCACCGACGTCGCGCGGCCAGAAGAAAGCTCCCAGTTGTCGGCATATTTGCCGGAGCCGGAAAGCTTCACATTGTCGGTGTGACCATCGACCCGCAGCACCCAGTTGATTTCCGGCGGGATTTCCTTGGCGAGCTCAATGATGGCCTGTGCCAACTTCAGCATTTCCGCCTTGCCGGCATCGTTCAGGTCAGCGCCGCCCGAGGGGAAGAGCACTTCCGACTGAAAGACAAAGCGGTCACCGACGATGCGGATATTTTCGCGGTCGGAGAGGATCTCACGCAGGCGCCCGAAGAAGTCGGAGCGATAGCGGTTCAGTTCCTGCACCTTCTGCGCCAGCGCCACATTGAGCCTGCGCCCCAGATCGGCAATCTGCGCCTGCGAGGCCTGGTCTTTCGATTCCGCCGCCTGCAACGCACCTTCCACGGCGGCGATCTGCGCACGCAATGCCGCGATCTGCTGGTTGAGCAGTTCCACCTGGCTCATCGCGCGGGCCGAAACCTGCTTTTCGGCGTCAAGCTCACCGGACAGCTGGCCGATCCGCGCCTGCGCGCCAGAGGCGATGCCCGAACCGGCATCGAGCAGCTTCTGCAGGCGCGACTTCTCGCCCTCGGACTGAGAGAGCGACGCCTGCAGGGAGGCCAGCTGATCCCCCATATCCTGCTTGTTGCCCTTTTCGAGCGCCAGAAGCTGCGTCAACTCGTTGATCTGACTGTTCAGCCGGTTCAGCACCTCGTCCTTGCCGGATATTTCACGGCTGAGGAAGAACTGCCCCAGCACGAAGACCGTCAGCAGGAACATGATGGCGAGGAGGATCGTCGACAGAGCGTCGACGAAGCCCGGCCAGTAATCGATATGCCGCTGCTGGCGGCGGCGGCCGATCGCCATCCTACTTGTCCTCCAGCGCCTTCACGAGACGCTCGAGCGCCACCCGAAGATCGCGCGATTCGGACTGATGCGCCTCGATCCAGTCGCGCAGCATCTGCTGTTCCGTGCGCATGTTCTTCACCAGCCCCTGGATGCCTTCGGCAAGATTGGCCATGGCGGTCGTGGCGCGCTGGTTGGAGGCGCTTTCGCTGGCAAGACGCGAAAGCTGCTGCGTGACGAGACGTATTTCATCCTGCGCCTGCAGCGGCATCAGCGGTGTACCTGGACCGGCAGACTGCACGCCCATGTCGCTCGACACATCCGTCACCGAGGAGAGCCACTCTTCCAGCTCGTTATAGAACCGGTTCTGTGCGCGGCCCGCCTGCAGATCGAGGAAGCCAAGGACCAGCGAACCGGAGAGACCGAAGAGCGAAGACGAGAAGGCTGTCGACATGCCGGAAAGCGGGGCAGAAAGCCCCTCTTTCAGCGCACTCAACACGTCCGCCGTATCGCCCGAACCGACGCTCAGCGACTGGATGACCGAGCTGATCGAGCCGATTGTCCCCAAAAGCCCCCAGAACGTGCCAAGCAGACCGAGGAAAACCAGCAGGCCGGTGAGATAGCGCGTCGTGTCGCGCGATTCGTCGAGACGGCTGGCGATGGAATCGAGGATGGAGCGAAGCGCTACGGCCGAGATCGCCATCTTGCGGCTGCCGGCGAGGAGCACGCGCATGGGCGCCAGCAAAACCGGCGGCCGGCCGGCTTTCTCGATGCTGCCGGCGGCACGGAAGGCGTTGAACCAGCGCACCTCGGGCCGAAGCTTCAACACATGGCTGAAATTCAGGATGATGCCGATGAGGAGCACGCCGAGGATCAGGCTGTTCAGTCCCGGATTAGAGATAAAGGCGGCATGCGCCTGCCGGTAGAGAATGGCGGCCACGAAGGCGGCCAGAATGATGAAGATCGCCATCGGCCAGAAATAGGCCATCGGGCTCGACAGCTTCTGGATATAGTCCTCATTCTGGACGACCCTATCCCGTTCCACCGCCACATCCAGATCCGACATAGACTATGCACCTCCAGCAATCTGGCGCGAGGTTAGTGGAAGACTGCGTTGAAATGAAGCGCAAATGTATCAGCGCCTCAAGGCCTTGCACAGCTTGGTTCACAGTGGCGACGGGCTAGTTTGCGGACGCGGCCTGGAGGCTCTGCGCCGCGTGGAAATTGGCAGCCATTGCCGCCAGATCGCGCGGCTTGCCTGCAAGCTTTTCGATCGCCGCAACCGCCAGTCCGTTCGCCACGTAATCCGTCTTGTGCCCAACGCCCTTGAGCCAGAGGAGTTCCGAATTCGGGATATCGCGCTTTAGGCCCACGGAGTGGATTTCCTCCGCAACGATATCGTCGCTGTCGCCGGTGATGATCACCGTTGGCGCGGTGATTTCCCTGTAGTGGGTCTCCATTGTCTTCACGAAGGCATTGAGCCCCGAGACATCCATTGCGTTGGCGTAGAACGCACCGGGCCGCAGGATCATGCCCGGCATGGTGTCCCTGACATAGTCTTGCGGCATGGGATTGGGCGCGAAGACCGACTGGCTACCGCTGTCGATCCGTTGCAGTCCCACCGGCAGCAGCATCGTGTAGCGAAAGATCGTGCCGATGACCGGCGTTGCCGCCAGATCATAGTACCAGTCCACGCCGCCGTTCCAAGGGTGGGTCGCGGCCGAGAGGAAGAGCAGACCCGCCGTCTTGTCGGGATGCCGCACGCCGAAGCTCGCGGCAATCGCCCCGCCCAGCGAGTGGCCGACAATGATGGCGCGGTCGATGCCCTTCTTGTCGAGCAGGCGTGCAATCGCATCCGCCTGCCCCGCCGGCGTATCGTTCTCCGGCCCGCCGCGATCGGAATAGCCGTAGCCGGGGCGATCCACGAAGATCAGCCTTGCCCGGCCCTCCAGAGGCTTCCGGAAGGCAAAGAGCTGGTCGCGCAGATTGCCGCTCGCGCCGTGGATGAAGACGATCGGCGGCAGATCCGCCTGCGGACCGGCGGGCAGGTCGACGCTGTTCAGCGAATATCCGCCGACATCTGTCCGCGCGCCGATATTCGGATAGGCCGTCTCGAATTGCGATGTCTTCCACTCGGTGAAGACAAATCCGGCGGCAAGCGCAGCGAGCGGAACGACGACGACCAGCGCCAGAAGGACTTTCAGCATATCGGAAACTATTCGATTCTCAGGGGCGATAAGGGAGATACGCGCACGGGAAGCGGATGGATCGGCGATCAGGTCTTGTTACCGTCAAGCTTTTCCGAAAGCGTCCGCACATGGCCCTGGGCATCGCGATTGGCAGGATAGAGATCGATCACCCGCTGCCACACGTCCAGCGCCGCGGCATCCTGGCCCGCATCCTCGAGTATGGCCGCCATTCCGGACAAGGCACCAAAATGCCGGGGCTCACGGGCGAGGACCTGCGCGATATCGGCCATGGACCGCTCGAAATTGCCGGTCTTGGCATGCAATGTCGCCCGCTTGTTCCAGCTCTCGGCATAGTCGGGCTTCAGCGCGATTGCCTCATCCAGATAGTCGAGTGCTGTCGAATATTGCTGCTTGGCGGCGGCCGCCTCTGCCGAGCGCAGCATCAGATCGACAGTGGCGCTGCCGGATGTGTTCCACACGCCCCAGATCTGTGCAACAACGCCCTCGGCAGCAGAAGGATCGCGCAGGCGCTTGAGCTGCGCAAACAGGTTGTCGAGTTTCTCGGAAGGTGCGATGGCCGCAAGTGGCGGAGGCTCCTGCGCTGTCGTCTGCATTGCCGGCGGTTGCGCGGCGGCGGTCAGAATCAGGATCGGCAGGATGGATGTCGCAAGAAAACGCATGGCGGAGATCGTACTCCGCCATCGTCGAATATCAACAGATTTATGCCGCATCGCGCCCGAGACCTAAGTCATGCAAGGGCGCGAGACGCGCAATCAGCCCTGACGAGCCTTGTAGCGCGGGTTCAGCTTGTTGATGATGTAAATGCGGCCCTTGCGGCGAACCAGACGGTTTTCGCGATGGCGGGCCTTCAGCGACTTGAGCGAGTTCTTGATCTTCATTTTTCTGGTCCGCGTGGTTGGAAGAAACGTCTCCGTTCCTTCATCACAATCTATACAATCAAAAGCGCGCCGACGGGCGCGCTCTTCAGGTTGGCGGCGTGATACAGTTCCCAAACCGCCATGTCAACGGTCTCGAACCCGAAACACTGCATTTTCAACGTTTCAGAACCGTGACATGCCCCATCTTTCGGCCCGGCCGCGCCTCTGCCTTGCCGTAAAGATGCACGAGCGCGTCCCTGGTCTTCAGCCAATCTTCGACCGTGTTGATATCGTCGCCAATGAGGTTCTGCATCACGCAGTCGGAATGTCGTCCGGCATCGCCCAGCGGCAGGCCGGCAACCGCGCGGATATGCTGCTCGAACTGCGAGACAATGCAGGCGGCTTCCGTCCAATGGCCGGAATTGTGCACCCGCGGGGCCATTTCATTGGCAATCAGCGCGCCATCGACACCGACGAAGAACTCGACGCCGATAACGCCGACATAACCAAGCTTGTCGAGAATGGCGCGGGCCGACTGCGTTGCCGCCGCCGCTGTCGCCGGTGAAACAGATGCCGGAAGCGTGGACGTGTGGAGAATACCGTTCTTGTGGACATTCTCTGCCGGATCGTAGGCGGCAAAGCTGCCGTCGGTGCCGCGCGCCGCAATGACCGAGATTTCACGCTCGAAGGCGACGAAGCTTTCGAGAATCAGCGGCACGCTTCCCAGCGCCTCATAGGCACCTGCCGGATCGTCCCCCTTGCGGAACACGCGCTGGCCCTTGCCGTCATAACCCATGCGGCGGGTTTTCAGCACGCCCTGCCCGCCGAATTCGGCAAGCGCAGACACGAGATCGTCCTGGCTGTCGATGCGGCGAAACTGCGCGGTCGGAATGCCGCAGGAGGCGAGAAATTCCTTTTCCGTCAGACGGTCCTGCGAAACCTCCAAAGCCCGCGGCGGCGGATAGACCGGTCGCGATGCGGCAAGCGTCTCGGCGGCATCGACAGGAACGTTCTCGAATTCGTAGGTGACGATATCGCAGGCATCCGCCAGTTCGGCCAGCGCATGCGGATTGTCATAAGCCCCGACGATCTGTCGGTTGGCGACCTGCGCGGCGGGACAATCGGCCTGCGGCTCCAGGACCACGACCTTGAAATTGAGGCGGGCGGCGGCCATGGCCAGCATGCGGCCGAGCTGACCGCCCCCGATGATGCCGATCGTCTTCATAGACATTAACTATTATCCACAGGGTAGTCTGCGACCGAGGCAGTTTGTCTGGCGCGGTAGTCGTCGAGCTTCAGCGCGACATCCTCATCGGACAGCGCCAGCACGGCTGCGGCCAGAAGCGCGGCATTCACCGCACCCGCGCGACCAATGGCAAGCGTGCCCACGGGAATGCCTGCCGGCATCTGAACGATGGACAGGAGACTGTCCTGACCGGAAAGCGCCTTGGACTGAACGGGAACCCCGAAAACGGGAAGCGGCGTCATCGCAGCTGCCATGCCCGGCAAGTGAGCGGCACCGCCGGCACCGGCGATGATCACCTTGAAACCTTCCTCGCGAGCGCCCTTGGCAAAGGCAACAAGCCGGTCAGGCGTGCGATGTGCCGAAATGATGCGGGATTCGTAGGGAATTCCAAGCATATCCAGCGTGTCGGCGGCGTTCTTCATGGTCTCCCAGTCGGACTGGCTTCCCATGATGATCGCGACAGGCGGCGGGCCGGCATAGGTCATGTCGTGCTCCATCTCAGGCGATGATGTCCGGAATGATCTGGTCTTCGATCTTGGTCAGCGTGTCCTTGATCGCCAGCTTCTTCTTCTTCATCCGCTGAATGCGCAGGGCATCGCAGCCGACTGTGATCATGGCATTGATCGCGGCGTCGTAATCTTCATGCTCCTGCCTGAGCTTCGCGGCCGACATCCGCAATTCCGCCTGATCCTGGTCTGCCATCCCCATTCCCCGTTCTTTAGCGCCTTAACATCATACACAAATTTTGCGCCCGCCGCTCCTATCACAAAAAATGCGTTTACGGGAAGTTATCCCTCGCCACGATTTCGCCTTCGACAAGATTACAATTCTGTGACACACTTTCGGGTGTTACGGCTTGGGGTACCCTGAGGCGATACAGGGTGCGGGCCACTAGGGAAGGAAGGACGTGCCGCATGAATATCGAGGCTCATCTTGCAACGCTTACCAAGAGACACGGAGATCTTGAGGAGGAACTCCACTCGGCGATGAACCAGCCTTCAACAGATGCCACGAAGATCCGGGAAATCAAGCGGCGCAAGTTGCGCATTAAGGATGAAATCGAGCGCATTCGCTCATCCGTTCATTGACACACGCATTGATCCTTCGCCTGACGGCGAATAGAACCAGATCAGAGGCCGGCATGATGTACATGCAGTGAGACCGGCCTTTGAAGGAATTGAAGACCAGCCATCGGAATCATCATTGCGCCCCAGGGTCGCTTTGGTTCCGGTGGCTTTATTTTTGGGATGTCCATGCCATCTGCCGGGCAGTTCTTGGAGCCCGGAAGAGAAAGCAATTCAGGCCCAGAACTGATCGAGCCACAGGTTCAGCTTGTTGAAGCCTTGAGCGTTGATCGAGTAAATCCGCTTCGTGCCCTTGGCCGTTACCTTCACCAGATCGCTGTCAAGCAACGCCTTCAGATGCTGGGAAACGGCCGGACGGCTGATAGGCAAGCCCTCGGCCAGTTCGTTGACGGTGCGCGGCGTGCGGCGCAATTCCTCAAGCAGGTAGCGCCTGTTCGGATCGGCAATAGCTGAAAATGCATCGGGCTTCGACATGCGCGGACCCTAAAATAATCCCTGCCCACGGGCAAGAGAGTTTGTGCAGTGCAAACCAATAAAAATGACGCGTTTTGAGAGACTTGCATCTTTCGAAATCGGTCTGCCCAGTTCGTGAGCAGCTGCAGTATAAACTTGAACCGTCGCCGGACGCAATGAGACCTTTGCGACCGCGACGAAGCTTGTATATGAGATCATCACGGATATCGTTGCGAAGGCCGGGCGACCGTCTGGACGCCGTGCAACGAATCAAGCTCATGCCCGCCGGGGCTGGACGCACAAAGGATTGCGCCACACATGTCGACTATAAGATACCGATGCCGCCTCGTATTGATCGCGCCAGACAATGATGACGCCTCGGAGCGGGCCCGCGTCGTGGCTGACGCCCTCAAGGGCGGAGACGTCGCGACCGTGATCGTGCCCGGTTACGGACGGTCCGATGACGAGTTCCAGCGCCACGCCGAGCTCCTCGTGCCTGTTATCCAAGCGGCGGGTGCTGCAGCGCTTATCGTCAACGACAGCCGTGTCGCCGGTCGCGCCAAGGCCGATGGCCTTCACATCGACGCGCCGTTTGCAGAGCTTGCCGATGCGGTGGAAAAGTTCCGCCCGAAGCTCATCGTCGGCGCCGGCCGCGTCAGCGACCGCCATCAGGCGCTCGAAGTCGGCGAACTCGATCCCGACTACGTCTTCTTCGGCAAGATCGGCGGCGACATCAAGCCGGAACCGCATTCGAAGAACCTGGCGCTCGGCGAATGGTGGGCATCGATGGTCTCCATCCCCTGCATCGTCATGGGCGGCACGGACCCCGCTTCTGTCCTCACCGTTGCAGAAACAGGCGCGGAGTTTGCGGCACTCTCTGCTGCGGTCTTTGCAGAGCCCGGCCGTGCAGCCATCGTGGTTGCGGAAGCCAATGCGCTTCTTGACGAAAAAGCGCCAAGGTTTGAGTAAGATATAGTCAACATGCGTGGGAACCCTTCACTTCGTCGAACGGCAATGGCATTGGCGCTGGCAGCCCTGCTGGGCGGCGTGGCGCAATCGGCGCTCGCCACCGACGATCTTCCGGGCGTCAACCTGCAGGACGGGATCGACGATGACTCGACCGCGCCGCAGGACGCCGAGTCCACGAAGACCTCCCGCGTCACCCAGCCGACGGGCGCGCCCGCCCTCGCCAATGATGCACCGCTAGACGGCAAGGTGATCGGCCCCGACGGCAAGCCGGTCGACCAGCTCTCGGCGCCGAGCGAAGCGCCGTCAGCCGGCACCGGCCTTTATGATCGCATGGGCCTGCGCCTGCCCGATCTGCCGGCCGAAAAACCGTTTACCGGCAAGGTCGACGAAGCCTACGGCGCCTTCCAGCGCGGCTACTACATCACGGCGCTGGACAAGGCGCTGCCCCGCGCGCAATTGGGCGACCCGGCCGCCCAGACGCTGATCGCCGAACTTCTGGCACGCGGCATGGGCGTCAAGCAGGACATCCAGAAAGCGCTCTTCTGGTATTCGAAGGCTGCGGATGGCGGCGACCCGTCGGCCATGTTCCGCTACGCACTCATCCTGATGGAAGGCCGCCTGGTCAAACAGGACAAGGCGCGTGCCGACGAACTCATGCACAAGGCGGCCGACGCCGGCAACCCGCTTGCCGCCTTCAACTGGGCGCAGATCCTGGTCTCCAAGAAGCCGGGGGAAGAGGGCCTGCGCAACGCCCTGCCCTATTACGAGAAATCCGCCGCCAAGGGCATCGCGGATGCGGAATATGCGCTGTCGCAGATCTATCTGAACCTGCCCGACCTGCCGAAGGAGAAGCGCGACAGCGCAAAGGACTGGCTGCAGCGCGCCGCCAAGGCAGGCTACGACACCGCCGAACTGGACATGGCAATCTGGCTGATCGACGGGATCGAGTTCCCGCGAGACCAGGAGGCCGGCTTCGCCTGGATGTATCGTGCCGCCTCTGCAGGCAACGTCGTGGCGCAGAACAAGCTCGCCCATCTTCTGATCCAGGGCATCGGCACCAAGCAGGACGTGGCGGAGGCTGGCAAGTGGTATGTCATGTCACGCCGCGCCGGTCGCGAGGACAAATTCCTCGAAGATGCGTTCCAGGGCCTGACGGACCAGCAGCAAAAGGCGGCAATCGAGGCGGCCAACAAGCAGCAGCGCCTGATCCGTCTGCGCTGAAAAGCCTTACGCGTTAACGCTGACGCTTAAGGTTAAAATTCTGTTTACATTGAAAAAACTGCTCCAATCTGAGAGAAGGAACCTGCCTTCGGGCGGGGTGGCATGGCCAGCCAAGGTCATGGAGCGAACCGACCTTTTTTAAGCTTCGCTCTCCGCAATATTCTGCGGCGCCTTCATGTTCCTGTTTCGGCGTCCGGGCTATGGCCGCCTTGAAGCCGAGCTGGAGAGCGGCCGGCACGGCCATGCCGACCGCTCTTTCGGTTATTCTTTCGGCTTGAATATTTCCCCGATTTATGATCATGAAGCCGCTCGATACGGTTGGATAACCGCAAGATATCAGCATGGACATTCTCAAATGAAGATCAGCGGCGGCGAAATCCGTCCGGGCAGCGTTATCGAGCATAACGGTGGGCTCTGGGTGGCGGTAAAGTGCAACACGGTCAAGCCCGGCAAGGGCGGCGCGTTCAATCAGGTCGAAATGAAGAACCTGATGGACGGGACCAAGCTCAACGAGCGCTTCCGCACGGTCGACACGGTCGAGCAGGTTCTGCTCGAAAAGAAGGAATTCCAGTATCTCTATGAACAGGGCGACGCGCTCGTCTTCATGGATGTTGAAAGCTACGAACAGCTGGAACTGCCGCAGGAATTCGTCGGCGACCGCGCCCGCTTCCTGAAAGACGGCATGATGGTCACGGTTCAGCTCTATGGCGAAAAGCCCATCGGTATCGCGCTGCCAGACCAGCTGGTTCTGGAAATCGTGGAAGCCGATCCGGTCGTCAAGGGCCAGACGGCGGCCTCGTCCTACAAGCCCGCCATCCTCGAAAACGGCGTCCGTATCCTCGTTCCGCCTTTCATCTCGACCGGCGAGCGCGTTCTCGTCGACACCAACGAACTCACCTATCTCCGCCGCGCCGACTAACGTCGTGCGCTGCTTCGACGAGACAGGCAAAGCGCCTGCTCCCGTCTGTTTTTTGACAAAGGAATTCGTCTCATGGCTCGTTCAGCCCTTCTCAATGTCATGGTTCAGGCCGCCTTCAAGGCCGGCAAGTCGCTGTCGCGCGATTTCGGCGAGGTTCAGAACCTTCAGGTGTCCGTCAAGGGCCCGAGCGATTACGTCTCCCAGGCGGATCGGAAGGCTGAAAAGATCGTCAAGGACGAGCTCATGAAGGCCCGCCCGACCTATGGCTTCCTCGGCGAGGAAAGCGAAGAGATCAAGGGCACGGACGGCGCCCATCGCTGGATCGTCGATCCGCTCGATGGCACGACGAACTTCCTGCACGGCATCCCGCAATTTGCCGTTTCCCTCGCCCTCGAGCGCAATGGCGAAATCGTTGCCGCCGTCGTCTTCAACCCCGCGACTGACGAACTCTACACCGCCGAAAAGGGTGGCGGCGCCTTCCTCAACGACCGCCGCCTGCGCGTTGCGGCCCGCAAGGAGCTGTCGGACAGCGTGATCACCTGCGGCGTGCCGCATCTCGGCCGTGGCAACCACGGCAAGTTCCTGGTCGAGCTGCGCCATGTCATGGGCGAAGTCGCCGGCATCCGCCGCTTTGGCGCTGCCTCGCTGGACCTCGCCTATGTCGCCGCCGGTCGTTGCGACGGCTACTGGGAAACCGGCCTTGCCGCCTGGGACATCGCGGCCGGCATCCTGCTGATCAAGGAAGCTGGCGGCTGGGTCTCCGACTTCGACGGCAAGACCAGCATGCTGGAAACCGGCTCCGTGGTCGCTGGCAACGAATACGTCCACAAGGCGCTGCTCGAAGTGACGCACCGCCCCATTCCGCGCGGCTGATTAGATCCCGGCTGAAGGCCGCAAAATCTTCAGCCTCCTTCGGGAACCGCGGCCCCACGCCGGCGTTTGATCGCCGGCGTCCTTGTAGATGCCGGGCGCGCGCATTAACTGTCTTAACTTCGCGTCATGGTCTTGTGGAAGCCATTCCGGCTTTCGGGCCGAAGCTGCAAGGGTGACATGCGGGCGATTGCTGTTCTGAACAAGGATGCAGGCACCTTGAGGACCATGGACCTCGAGGCCTATGCGAGCCTGCTTGAAACCTCCTTTGCTGCCGAGGGCCACCGGGTCGATTGCCGCATCGTGCCCGGACGCGAGGTGGTGAAATGCCTGAAGGCAGCCGCCGAAGAACCAGGCACCGACGCGCTGATCGTTGCAGGTGGCGACGGCTCCGTCTCGGCAGCAGCCACAATCGCCTGGGAAACAGGCCTGCCGCTGGGCGTGATCCCGGCGGGCACTATGAACCTCTTCGCACGCGCCATCGGTCTGCCCCTCGACGTCAATGCAGTTCCAGGCGTGCTCGCCGAATGGAATGTCATGGCGGCCGATATTGGCGATGCCAACGGCAATCCCTTTGTCCACCAGTTCAGCGCCGGCATGCATGCCCGCATGATCCGGCTGCGCGAGAAGATCGCCTACAAGTCGCGCATCGGCAAGATCGCCGCCAATATCCGCGCCTCCATCGACGTTCTCCTCGATCCGCCCTCCTTTGAGGTCACCTACAGGATCAACGGCAAGGAGGAGAGCATGAAGGTCTCGGCGATCTCAGTGTCCAACAATGCCTTCGGGCCCAGCCCCATGCTGATTTCGGAACGTCTGGATGGCGGCCATCTCGGCCTTTATCTCGCCAAGCGCCTGAAATGGAAGGGCGCGCTCCGCCTTGCCTTCGACCTCTTCCGCGGAAAGCTGAAGGAGAATGTCGCGGTTCACTCCGAACTCGTGCAGGAAGTTGAACTGCATTTCCCGCGCCGCACGCCCACGGCGCGTTGCGTCCTCGACGGCGAACTCATGCCGCTGCCGCGCGATATCCGCATCTGCATCCATCCGGGGGCGCTGAAGGTCCTCGGCCCGGCGCCGACCTCACCTTGAGAAACGGAAAAGGCCGCACGTTCGGCAGAACGCGCGGCCCATTTTCAATATTCTTGCGAACCGGATCAGATGCCCGTCACGCCATCCGAACCGATATAGGCGATACGTAGCATATTCGTAGAACCCGGCGTTCCGAGCGGAACACCGGCCGTGATGATGATGCGGTCACCGGGGCCGCCAAAACCTTCGCTGACGACGATGCGGCAGGCGCGGTTGACCATGTCGTCCAGGTCCGTCGCGTCTTCCGTGACCACGCAGTGGAGGCCCCAGGCCAGCGACAGGCGGCGCGCCGTCTTGACGATCGGCGACAGCGCCAGGATCGGCATGGCCGGACGCTCGCGCGAGGCGCGAAGACCGGTCGTACCGGATGCCGTATAACAGACGATGGCGTTGAGCTTCAGCGTCTCTGCAATCTGGCGGGCAGCGAGCGAAATCGCATCCGCACCGGTCGGGTTCGGCTCGGAACGCTGCGCGTGGATAATGCCGGTGAAATACTGGTCCTCTTCGACCTTCTGGGCAATCGAAGCCATGGTCGAAACCGCTTCGACCGGATAGGCTCCGGAGGCGGACTCAGCCGACAGCATGATCGCGTCCGCGCCTTCGAACACGGCGGTTGCCACGTCAGAGACTTCGGCGCGGGTCGGAACCGGCGCGGTAATCATGGATTCGAGCATCTGCGTCGCAACCACGACCGGCTTGCCAGCCTTGCGGCAGGCGCGCGTCAGCTGCTTCTGGATGCCGGGAACGGATTCAAGCGGCATTTCGACGCCGAGGTCACCGCGAGCGACCATGAGTGCGTCGGAAAGCTCGATGATTTCCTCGATCCGCTCCAGAGCCTGCGGCTTCTCGATCTTGGACATGATGCCGACGCGGCCGCGTGCCAGCTTGCGCACTTCCGCCAGGTCTTCCGGACGCTGGATGAACGAGAGCGCCACCCAGTCGACATCGTTGGTCGCCAGCACGGCTTCGATGTCGGAGCGGTCCTTCTCGGTCAGCACGCCGACGGCGAGCAGCGTATCGGGCAGGCTGACGCCCTTGCGGTCGGAGATCGAGGTTCCGGAAATGACTTCCGTGACGATGCTCTTGCCATCGCACTTGATCGCCTTCAGATGCAGCTTGCCGTCATCGATCAGGAGACGGTCGCCCGCCTTGACCGATTCCAGAATTTCCGGATGCGGCAGGAAGACGCGCGTTTCGTCACCGGGCTCCTGGTTATTGTCGAGCGTGAAGGTCTGGCCGGGCGTCAGCGTCACCTTCGTATTGGCGAACTTGCCGACGCGCAGCTTCGGACCCTGGATGTCGGCGAGAATGCCGATCGGCCGACCCATGCGCTTCTCGACGCTGCGAATGCGCGAAATCAGCGTGCGCATGACGTCGTGGCTGGCATGGCTCATGTTGATGCGGAACAGATCCGCGCCGGCCAGGAACAGCTTTTCGATCATGGCCTCTTCCGAAGAAGCGGGGCCGAGGGTGGCTAGGATCTTGACCTTGCGGTTGCGTCTCATTTGCTCTGGCTTTCCTGGGTTCCCGACGTATCAGTGAGCTGAACCATCCAGCTCCCCTGCTTGCCGGTGTCATATTCCTTGAAGCCCATCTGCTGGTAGCCGCGCGCGAAACAATCCTTGACGCCGACGATCTTGAACTCGTTTTCCGCCACGCACATCTTCACGTCGCCGGTCCAGCGCCCGCCACGGGCGGCATCCTCGGCGTAAAGATAATAATAGCGCGATTTCAGCTCGCCTTCGATCAGCGTGGCGCAGGTCGTTGCCGGCACCTGCCACCAGCCCTCGGTGATCCAGCCTTCGCTGGCCCGATAGCCGATGGCGACGCCAACGAGATTCTGCGTTCCGTTGCAAACCCGGAAATCCGCACGCGCTTCGCTTGCCGGGAGGAAAGCAGGCGCAAACGCGAGCGTAAACAGTACGGCAGGCGCAGCGAGGCGCTTGGCGAAACGGTTGGGGGATGGGTTTCGAGTTGAACGGGTCACGATTTCCGTTGTGGCTCCATGATGGGTGGTCTTGTCGTTGTGCGCTGCCATAGCCCGAATGTCAATGAGAGTTTCAATCGATTAGTATCGCGTCCGGTTGAGAAAGCGCGCCGAAGTCGAAGTGCCATTTCTGGCCTTGAACCACACTCCTTGCCATGCCATCACTCATTGTCGATAAAATGACAATCTTGCAATACCGGTCACGGGCGCTTCATGACTCAACACCAGGCCTACCGAAGGATCGGCGGAAATTCCGCCGCCGGGCTCCTGATCATTGCCGATCACGCCACGAATCATGTTCCGGCCGACTATGACGCACTCGGCCTGCCAAAGGAAGCATTCGGCCGCCACATCGCCTACGATATCGGGATCGAGCCGCTGACCGAGCGTCTTGCCGCCATGCTGGACGCGCCAGCCGTGCTCTCCTGCTTCTCGCGCCTCCTCATCGACCCCAATCGCGGCGAGGACGACCCGACGCTGATCATGAAATTGTCCGACGGCGCGATCATCCCGGCAAATCATCCGTTAAGCCCCGCCGAGCGCCGCCGCCGCATCGAAACCTGGCACCGCCCCTATCACATGGCCGTCGACAAGGCGATTGCCGAGGTGGCGATGGCGGCCGGCAAGGCGCCGCTCGTCATCTCGCTGCATTCCTTCACGCCCTATTGGAAGGGCTTCAGGCGGCCTTGGCAGGCCGGCGTCCTCTGGGACACCGACCACCGCGCGGTGCACCCCCTTATCCGCGCGCTTGAGGATCGGGGTTATGTGACCGGCGATAACGAGCCCTATGATGGCGCGCTGAAAGGCGATACGATGTACCGGCATTGCATGCGCAACGGCATCCCGCATGTCCTGCTGGAGGTTCGCCAGGACCTGATCGGCGACCGGCGCGGCGTCGATGAATGGGCCGGCGTGCTTGCTCCGATCTTCACCGAAATGAACGCCATGCCGGACCTGCACGAGTACCGGATCTTCCCGTCTCGTACCGGTGCATACGAGTAAATCAGAAAAGGAAGGAGACGCCCATGGCCGAACTGACCAAAGAACAGCAAACCGAACTCGAGGCCGCAGCATTTCGCCGCCTCGTTTCCCACCTACAGCATCGCCCGGACGTGCAGAACATCGACCTGATGAATCTGGCCGGCTTCTGCCGCAACTGCCTGTCCAACTGGTATCTCGAAGCGGCCAACCACGCCGGCCTGCCGGTGACGAAGGACGAGTCCCGCGAAGCCGTCTATGGCATGCCCTATGACGCGTGGAAGAAGCTCAACCAGCGCGAGGCAAGCCCCGAACAGCAGGCCGCCTTTGAAGTCAACCGGCCGAAAGACTGATCCGCCCCCCGCGATATGAGATCCAGCCGCGGTCGAAAGAATAACGCGGAGAACCGCAACATTCCCCTTGACCTCGAACGACCTTCGCGGCACGTCACCGCATCCCTCGGCGGGCAAATTTGCCTGCCCCACCGACCCCAAGCCCGACCTCATGCGGCCGTGGCCAATGCAGGAGCATGACATGGAAGAAGAAACCAAAGCCGTCGAAAACGTCGCCGCCGCAGAACTGCGCCAACTCATCGAGCGCATCGAGCGCCTCGAAGAGGAAAAGGCCTCGATCAGCGACGACATCAAGGACGTCTACGGCGAAGCCAAGGGCCGCGGCTACGACACGAAGGCCATGCGCACGATCGTTCGCCTCCGCAAAAAGGACGCCAACGAGCGCATCGAGGAAGAAACGATCCTGCAGACCTACATGGCTGCTCTCGGCATGGAATAAGCCGTCAATCACGGCAACCCGCTTACGCAAAAGGCCCGCTCGATGCGGGCCTTTTTTTGCGGTTCCGGAATACTTGGTCGATCGCCTATTACTGCGACTTTGCCACAGGCGCCGCTCCCGAGAACCGGGCGGGATCGAACCTCGCTCCCGCAGTGTCAGCCTGGCTGCTGGCGACTGCCGCAGGCTTTGCGTCCGCATCGCGATCCCGAGCATTCGCACCCTCCGCCGGCTTCGGTGCAACAATCTGCGCGTTGTTGGCGGCCAGTGCCCACTTCTCGATCATCTCGCCGGTCAGCTGAGCCGGTTGCGAATGGGAGCCACGCAGTGCGGCGATCGCATCGGTCTTGTTCGGGCGAGCACCCTTTTTCGGCTGATAGGCCTCGGTCAGCGCCGGGCGGATATCAGCCTTCAGGGAACGGGTCAGTTGCTTGTTGGCAGCTGCGGAGGGTTCGGCCAAAGCCACCTGCTGCGGCCTGGCTAAAGGCGTAGCGGCGGCAGGCGCGGCAGCATCATCGCCGGACATGCGCCGGATCATCGCAGCAATCTCGTCGCTGCCGTTTCCGGGAGCGTTCGTCGGCTTCGGCGCGTTACCGCCGGCATCGGCTGCCTGCGGCGCAGGCATCGGCACGGCAGACGGCGTCACAGCCAGGTCAGGCGCCGCCGAGGCCACCTGATAGTCCGGCCGCATGCCGGGCAGCGGAACTGCCGCCAGCTCGGCCTCGCCCGGCTGCTTGCGCTCGCCCAGCAGCTGCGGAACGGGGATCTTGTAGTCGCCGAGATCTGCATAATCGCCATTGCCGGCATCCGGCGGCTGCAGGACGGAGGCCATTGCGGCGCTCGCGGAGCTTCTGGCCGGCGAAACAAGCGCCGTTTCAAGATCGGCATTCTGCCCGGCCACAGACGGGCGAACATTCGGAACCGGCGCATTGGCAACGGTCGTCCCGGGAAGATTTTCGATGAATGTCTGCTTGGGCTGCGGCGCAGGTTCGGCAGTCGCGACCTGGACAGGCGGTGCGGCAACGGCCGGTGCGGCCTTCGGCGGCTGCGCCTTGGCGGGCGCAGTATCCGCAATGGCCTCGGGGCTTTCGTCCTCGTCACCACCGCCGCCAAACAGCATCTGGAAGAGGTTCTTGCGGCCACCACCGGAAGAGGCAATCTCGATATTATTGGAGCCCAGACGGCGCTTGTAATCCGCCATGGCGGCTTCATAGCCCGGCAGCGGCTTGCCATCCGGCGGAATGTGGATCGTCTTGCCGTCCGGGAACAGGCGCACCAGCGTCTCGCGAGAAGCGCGCGGCCATGCACGGACGCCGCCGACATCCATATGCACGAAAGGCGAGCCAGAGGTTGGATAATAGCCGACGCCGCCCATCTGCAGCTTCAGGCCGATTTCCCGCAGCCGTTCCAGCGGAACTCCGGGGATGTAGAAATCCATCGCCTTGCCGAGAATATGCTGGCTTTCCTTCGCAACACCGGTGTGGCGCGAGCGGTTGCGCAGCATCTCGTTGGTACCGGGCGCGCGATAGCCGCAGAGAACGTTGATATAATCGCTCGATCCGCTTTTCTGATAAACCGACCAGATGAGGTCGAAGAGACGCGGATCCATCTTGGTCGGTTCATTGCGACGCCAGTCGCGCAGGAAGCGGTTGAGCTTCGCAAGCCCATCGGCATCAAACTTGCCGTTACGCTTGAAGGTGATCGTTGCGCGTTCGCCGGTATGGACGAAATAGAGCTTGAGGGAGCGGGTTTCCGCTTGTGCTGCCCCTGCGACAGCCGCAGTGAGGCCAACAGCCAGGGTCAAGGCTGCGATGCCGCGAACGGCCATCTTCCGCATTCCTGACGTCACAGACCGCAAGGGCGCAGCCCAGCGCATCCGCCCTTTGGCATCTGAAATGACCGACAAATGCACGTCCCCATCAAAAGCGAATTTCCCTCGCATCCCACATGAGATGCAAATGCGGTGAGACGATGGCAGAAACGCCACAGTCAACACGGCGATAGTTATATAGTGAAAAATTCGTCAAATGGAAACGAAGAACCCGGCCTTTCGACCGGATTCTGGAGGGGCTAGTTAATCTTAGGCAACATCCCGGAAGGGATGATCGGGATCAATGTCGTAATCCTTGAGCTTCCGGTACAATGTGGATCGGCCGATTCCAAGTTTGCGGGCCACCTGACTCATCTGCCCGTGATAGAATTTCAACGCGAAGCGGATGAGCTGCTCCTCGACCTCTGCCAGTGTGCGAACATCGCCGTCATCGCCCAGGCTTGGAATGATATCCGGATGTTTATCCCCTGACACGGGCACTGCTGCCTCCTGCGTATCGTATCTGTCGGCAAAGTCGGGAAAGACGCGCGGCGGCTTCTCGACCAGCATCGGCGCCTGATGACGCACAGGCCCGCCCCACGAGATCGCCCCGTCAGCGTTGATCGAATAGCCGGGAACCTGCGCCGCGATCTGCGGGAAATCCTCGACATCGAGTTCATGGCCCTGCGCCAGGACGACGGCGCGGAACATGGCATTTTCCAGCTGGCGGATATTGCCCGGCCAGTCATAGGCTGTCAGCAGCGCCAGGGCGCGCGGCGAAACGCCCAGCGGCTGCGGCAGCTTCTGCTCATGCGCGAGACGCTCGGCAAGAGCACGCACCAGAACCGGAATATCCTCCTTGCGCTTGCGCAGCGACGGAATGGCGATCGGGTAGACATTCAGTCGATAATAGAGGTCTTCGCGGAAACGCCCCGCCTTGACCTCTTCGATCAGATCCTTGTTGGTCGCCGAAATCAGGCGCACATCGACCTTCTGCGTCTGGCGCGCGCCCACCGTCTCGATTTCGCCGGACTGTACCGCGCGCAAGAGCTTCACCTGCGTATCGAGCGGCAGGTCGCCGATCTCGTCGAGGAACAGCGTGCCGCCATCGGCCTCCGCGAACTTGCCCATATGGCGCTCGGTCGCGCCCGTGAACGCACCCTTCTCGTGTCCGAAAAGAATGCTCTCGACCAGATTGGCGGGTATGGCCCCGCAATTGACGGTGATGAACGGCTTTCCGGAACGATCGGAACCTGCCTGGATCGCCTTGGCGATCATTTCCTTGCCGACGCCCGATTCGCCTTCGAGCACGACCGGAATGTCGGAATGGGCGGCGCGGCGCGCGAGATCGATGACGCGATCCATCGCCGGGCTGACCGAAACGATATCGCTGAAACGGACATGCGAAGAGCGCGAGCGGCGGCCAGCCTTGGCGCGGGCCTCCTTCTGGTCAAGCTTCAGTGCGTTGCCGATGGCGGAACCCAGACGTTCCGGGGAAACCGGCTTGACGACGAAGTCGAATGCGCCGGCACGCATGGCCTCGACCACCGTCTCGATACCGCCCTGCCCTGTCTGCACGATGACCGGAATGTCGGTGCCAAGATTGGCGAGCGCCGCCATGAATTCCAGCCCGTTCATTTCGGGCATCATCAGGTCGAGGACGACGACGTCGATGCGGTCGACGACGTCTTTCAGATACTCCAGGCCCACGCGACCGTTTTCGGCCATATGGGGCTCATGGCCATGTTGCTCGATCGCGTGTTTGAGAAGGCGGCGCTGAACCGGATCATCATCCACAACAAGAATCTGGGCTACCACGGACAATCTCCCTTCGTGCAGTTTGTCAGCACGTTGCTTTTTTCGTCGCCTCACCTTGGCACAGCACCCCTAAACACCCCATTTTCGGAAATGCTTGCATTTTATCGATCCGCAACGCATTCAATCGGCGTATTGACACATGACAAAGGGAGAGCAGCGACATGCTGAACCGGACCTTCGACCTCGCGGGCAAACTCGTTTCAATGAGCGCAACGACGGGCGCCGCGATCAAGCCGGAGCTGGGCGACCTGCCTTCCTGGAACCTCACCGACCTCTTCCCATCGAAGGACAGCCCGGAATTCAAGGCCGCCCTCGAAAAGGCAACAGCGGACTCCATTGCCTTCGAGAGCCGCTGGAAGGACAAGCTGGCGGACGCCGCCACGAAATCCGGCGATGACGGCCTTGGCGCCGCCATCCGCGACTATGATGCGCTGGACGATATCCTCGGCCGCATCGCCTCCTTCGCAGGCCTCACCTATTTCTCCAACACCGCCGATCCGGCCAATGGCAAGCTCTATGGCGACGTGCAGGCCAAGCTCACCGATCTCGGCAGCCATCTGCTGTTCTTCACGCTGGAACTGAACCGCATCGACGACGCCGTCATCGAAACGGCAATCTCGAATGACCCGCTCGCCGCTCACTACGCGCCGTGGATCCGCGACCTGCGCAAGGAAAAGCCGCACCAGCTGGAAGACCGCATCGAACAGCTCTTCATGGAAAAGTCGATGACCGGTGCTGCGGCCTTCAACCGTCTCTTCGACGAAACCATGGCAACGCTGACCTTTGAGGTCGATGGCGAAACGCTCGGCCTTGAGGCCACGCTGAGCCTCCTGCAGAGCGCCGACCCGAAGAAACGCGAAAGTGCCGCCAAGGCGCTCGCCGCAACCTTCGCAGCCAACATCCGCACCTTCACGCTGATCACCAACACGCTGGCGAAGGACAAGGAAATCTCCGACCGCTGGCACAAGTTCGAGGACATTGCCGGTAGCCGCCATCTGGCGAACCGCGTCGAACGCGAAGTGGTCGATGCACTCGCCGCCGCCGTGAAAGACGCCTACCCCCGTCTCTCGCACCGCTATTACGCGATGAAGGCGAAGTGGCTCGGCATGGACAAGATGCAGTTCTGGGACCGCAACGCGCCGTTGCCGGAAACCCCGGACGCGACGATCTCGTGGGACGAGGCCCGCGAGACCGTGCTTTCCGCCTATGGCGCTTTCTCGCCTGACATGGCCGGCATCGCCAGGACCTTCTTCGACCGCAACTGGATCGACGCCCCTGTCCGCCCCGGCAAGGCCCCGGGTGCCTTCGCGCATCCGACCGTCCCCTCCGCGCACCCTTACGTCCTCGTCAACTACATGGGCAAGCCGCGCGACGTGATGACGCTGGCGCATGAGCTCGGCCACGGCGTGCATCAGGTTCTGGCTGGCGGCCAGGGCGCGCTGATGTGCTCAACCCCGCTGACGCTCGCCGAAACGGCTTCCGTCTTCGGCGAAATGCTGACCTTCCGCGCCCTGCTCGACAAGACGAAGGACAAGCGCGAGCGCAAGGCCATGCTCGCCCAGAAGGTCGAGGACATGATCAACACGGTCGTGCGCCAGATCGCCTTCTACGAATTCGAGCGCAAAGTCCACACGGCGCGGAAAGAGGGCGAGCTGACCTCCGACCAGATCGGCGAACTCTGGATGTCGGTTCAGGCCGAAAGCCTCGGCCCGGCCATCGACCTTTCCGGTGGCGGCTACGAGACCTATTGGTCCTATATCCCCCACTTCATCCACTCGCCCTTCTATGTCTATGCCTATGCCTTCGGCGATTGCCTCGTCAACTCGCTCTACGCCGTCTACCAGAACGCGGCGGAAGGCTTCCAGGACAAGTATTTCGCGCTGCTCAAGGCCGGCGGCACCAAGCATCACTCCGAACTCCTCGCCCCCTTCGGCCTCGACGCCTCCGACCCGTCGTTCTGGAGCAAGGGACTGTCGATGATCGAAGGGCTGATCGACGAGCTGGAGGCTTTAGATAAGGCGTAATGAACGCGCCCCAGTCCCCATCTATTCTCTTCCGCGACGATCCCGCCGATCGGAGGATGCTGTTCGCGCACCCGCGCGAGATCGTCCGCGTCGACCGCAAGGCTGACTTCTTCCCGGCGCTTGAGCGATTGCAGGCCGCGCACAAGGCCGGCCACTGGCTGGCCGGATATCTGTCCTACGAAGCCGGTCACCTCTTCGAGCCGCGCATCGAAAAGCTGGCGGACGATAACGGGGCAGTGCCGTATCTTCTTTTCGGGGTTTTTGACGGACCAACAGATGCTGCGCCCCCGATGAGGGATTCGGACCATGTCGGCTCCAACCTCCCCTTCCTGACCTCCCCCCGCGCCCGCTGGAACTTCGAAACCTACCAATCCCGTTTCGAAATCCTCCACCACCACCTGCGCAAGGGCGACAGCTATCAGGGCAACCTCACCTTCCCCATCGACGCCGAATGGCATGGCGACCCGCTGGAGGCGTTCCACGCGCTCGCCGAACGCCAGCCGGTGAAATACGGCGCGCTGGTCGATCTCGGCGGCCCGGTCATCCTGTCGCGCTCGCCCGAGCTCTTCTTCAAGGTGGACAAAGACGGCTGGATCGAAACCCATCCGATGAAGGGCACCGCTCCGCGCGGAGCGACGCCAGCAGAAGATGCCGCCATCATCGAGGCCATGAAGGCGGATGAGAAGACGCAGGCCGAAAACCGGATGATCGTCGACCTCCTGCGCAACGACATCTCGCGCATCACGCAAGTCGGCACGCTCTCTGTTCCCAAGCTCTTCGAGGTCGAGACCTATCCGACGCTGCACCAGATGGTCAGCCATGTGCGTGCCAGGCTCCTGCCGGACACGACGCTGACCGACATCTTCGCCGCCCTCTTCCCCTGCGGCTCGATCACCGGCGCGCCGAAAATGTGGACGATGGAGATTCTGCACCGGATCGAACAGACCCCGCGCGGCGCCTATTGCGGCTCCATCGGCCATGTCGCGCCATCAGGCGAAATGCTCTTCAACGTCGCAATCCGCACGATCACGCTCTTTGAAGACGGCAAGGCCACCTTCAACGTCGGCGGCGGCATCGTCTTCGATTCCAAAGCCGAGGATGAATATGCCGAAGCCCTCCTCAAGGCCCGCTTCGCCGTTGGCGACGAGGAGATCGCGCGATGATGGATTTCTCGCTCTTCGAGACGATGCGCTACACGCCCGGAGACGGCATTGCGCGGCTGAACTTGCATCTCAAACGGCTGGAGACATCAGCGAGACGGCTCGGCTTTGCCGGCGCTGACAAGGCGGGCGAGGCCTTGACGGCCTATCTCTCAACCCCGCCGGATTCGCTGCAACGCCTCCGCCTCGAACTCTCCCCAACAGGCAACATCGCCATCACCTCCGCCCCCTTCACCCTCCAGCCCGACGACACCGTCTGGCGCATCGCCATCGCCGCCACGCGCACCGCCTCCACCGACCCGCTGATCCGTCACAAGACCACCCGCCGCGCCCTCTACGAGGCGGCCCGCGCCGAGTTTCCGGCAGATGAGGTCAACGAAGTCATCCTCCTCAACGAAAGAGGCGAACTTGCCGAAGGCACGATCACCAATCTCTTCGTCGAGGACGACGACGGCTGCCTGATGACCCCGCCCATCTCCTCCGGCTGCCTCGCCGGCGTCCTGCGCACCTCACTCATTTGCGCCCGCAAGGCCTATAATCACCGCCTGCGGCTTGAAGACCTCAACGGCAGAAAGCTTTATGTCGGCAATTCGCTGCGCGGCCTGATCCGCGCCGAACTGATAGGGAAATAATCCATGTTCATCATATCCCTTACCTACAAGAAATCCCTGGAAGAGGCCGAAAAACATACGTCCGCGCACATGGACTGGGTTAAAGCTGCCTTCGCGAACGGGACATTCCTCGCCTCCGGCCGCAAGGTCCCCCGCACTGGCGGCGTCATCATCGCCCGCGGCGAGCGCGAGGAGATCGAGGCACTGTGTGCACAAGACCCGTTCGTGATCCACGACATTGCCGATATCGAGGTCACCGAGGTGAACTTCACCACGGCGGCGGAAGGCTTCGAGGGGTTGAAGGGTTGATCCCGTGTGTATATATTAACACATGATCGGGGCAACGATGGAAACGGACTCACGCAAGATCATCAAGCGCCTGAAAGCGGACGGCTTCGAGCTTGTTGCGGTCGCAGGATCACACCACAAGTTCCGCAAGGATGGCAAAACCGTGATTGTGCCACATCCGAAGAAAGACCTTCCGCTTGGCACCGCCCGCGCCATCGCCAAACAGGCCGGCTGGATGTGAGGAATTGAAGAGATGACCTGGTATATCGCCCTCGTCCACAAGGACCCCGAAAGCGCCTATGGTATCAGCTTTCCGGATTTGCCGTCCGTTTTCTCCGCTGCGGATGACGAAGAAGACATCGTGCCCAATGCCATCGAGGCGCTGAGCCTTTGGGCGGAAGACGAAGTGCTGCCTCAGCCGTCCTCACACACCGATATTCTGGCCCGTGACGATGTCCGCGAGGAACTGAAGGGAGGCGCCTTTCTCGTTCGCATTCCGCTGGTGCGGGACGATACACGCACAGTGCGCGCCAACATCACCATGGAAGCGGGTACACTGGCCGCCATAGACGCCGCCGCCAAGCGGCGCGGCCTTACGCGCTCCGCCTTCCTGGCAAGTGCGGCGCTGAAGGAAATCGAGAAATCCGCCTGAAAGGCGTCTTTATGAACAAGCCCCGCTTCACGCCCTATGATGGCTCGTCCGAACCCTTTGCCATCGGTCTGACGCAGATCGCGCCCGAACGCTGGATCGAGACGGATGGCAATCTGGAGCGGTATCTGGCGGAGAAGGATCGGCTGCTCGGTGAAGATCGCGACGCCGTGTTTCAGGCGGTCACTGGCTCTGAAGCCGCGCAGGCGGAAGCGCTGGACACGCTCGTGGCGCATCTCCTCGACAATCACGCCGCCGTCTATGCTAGGCATGACAACGCCCTCGCCTTCCTTGGTCGCCGTATCCCCCTCGACAGCCCGCAGCCCCCGCTTCTCACCGCTGGCGCGCTCGTCGCCGACGATCTCGTGCTCCTCGAAAACCGCGACGGCGGCTGGCGCGTGACGGCAGGCTATGTCGCCTTCCCCTCCTCATGGTCGCTGAAGGAAAAGGCAGGCAGGACGATGGGCGAAATCCACGGCCCTGTCCCGGATTTCGAGCCCGGCAGCCGCAATGACGGGCTGATTACTCGCATGTTCGACCGCATCGCGCCCGGACGGGTGGTCGAGCGCTTCAACTGGTCGATCTATCCGGAAGCCGATCTCGACTGGCCGCCGGAAAAGGGCGCGCGGCTGGCGAGAAAGCACTTCGACCCGGCCTCGAATTTCATCCGCGTGGAACGCCAGACCCTGCGCAAGCTGCCGGAAACCGGGGCCATGCTCTTCACCATCCGCATCTATCAGGACCCGATTGCAGCCGTTACCGCCCATCCCGAACTCGGCCGTCAACTTGCGGCGCGGCTGGAGGCGATGAGCGAGGCGCAACTGGCCTACAAGGGCATGACGGAAAAGCGGGAGAAGCTCATGACATTTCTGCGAAATCTGCGGTGAGTTCCTGGCTTTCGGAGTAACCCGTCCGCCAGAAGCTTCGTTTGTACTTTATTGTGACTCGATTCTGTGATTAGAGCGCGCACAGGCCTCGATAACGGGGCCCGCCAACCTGTCCTGCCATCCTCGCAGGCGCATCTATCAGGAGCACGGACCCGATGTCTGACGTTCAATATCCGATCTATGGCGAAATCACCGGCCCGATCGTCATGATCGGCTTCGGCTCGATCGGTCGCGGCACGCTGCCGCTCATCGAACGTCACTTCAAGTTCGACAAGTCCCGCATGGTCGTCATCGACCCGCGCGGCGAAGATGCGCATCTGCTCGAAGAGCGCGGCATCCGTTTCATCAAGGCCCATGTCACCAAGGACAATTACAAGGAACTGCTGAAGCCGCTTCTCACCGAAGGCAAGGGGCAGGGCTTCTGCGTCAACCTCTCGGTCGACACCGGCTCGCTCGACATGATCAAGTTCTGCCGCAAGCTCGACGTGCTCTACATCGACACCGTGGTCGAACCCTGGCTCGGCTTCTACTTCGACAATTCGCTCGGCAACGAAGCGCGCACCAACTATGCACTGCGCGAAACCGTGCGGAAGGAAAAGGCCAAGACCCCCGGCGGCACGACGGCGGTCTCCTGCTGCGGCGCCAACCCCGGCATGGTCTCCTGGTTCGTCAAGCAGGCGCTGGTCAACCTTGCCAAGGACACCGGCACGAAGATCGACGAGCCGGCCGCCGATGACCGCGAAGGCTGGGCGAAGCTGATGCAGACGCTGGGCGTCAAGGGCGTCCACATTGCCGAGCGCGACACGCAGCGCACGATCAACCCGAAGCCGATGAACGTCTTCTGGAACACCTGGTCGGCCGAAGGCTTCATCTCGGAAGGCCTGCAGCCCTCCGAACTCGGCTGGGGCACGCATGAAAAGTGGATGCCGAAGAACGCCAAGAAGCACAAGAAGGGCTGCAAGGCAGCGATCTATCTTGAGCAGCCGGGCGCCAACACCCGCGTCCGCACGTGGTGCCCGACACCCGGCCCGCAATACGGCTTCCTCGTCACACATAACGAGTCGATCTCGATTGCCGACTATTTCACCGTGAAGGACAAGGACGGCGAAGCCGAGTTCCGCCCGACCTGCCATTACGCCTACCATCCGGCCAATGACGCCGTTCTGTCGTTGCACGAAATGTTCGGCAATGGCGGCCATCAGCAGCCCGTGCTCCACGTTCTCGACGAGAACGAACTGGTGGACGGCGTCGACGAGCTCGGGGTGCTGCTCTACGGTCACGAGAAGAATGCCTACTGGTACGGTTCGCGCCTGTCGCTGGAAGAAACCCGCCGCATCGCGCCTTACCAGAACGCGACTGGCCTGCAGGTGACCTCGGCCGTTCTCGCCGGCATGGTCTGGGCGCTCGAAAACCCGAAGGCCGGCATCGTCGAGGCCGACGAGATGGATTACAAGCGCTGCCTCGAAGTCCAGATGCCCTATCTCGGCCCGGTCGAAGGCCACTACACCGACTGGACCCCGCTCGATGGCCGCCCGGGCCTTTTCCCGGAAAAGCTGGACGAGAAGGATCCCTGGCAGTTCAAGAACATTCTCGTTCACTGAGCACCAGCGGAGAGCCCATCTGGCGCCCTTCGAAATACATAGGATAATATGTAAATTCGCCGCCCCGGTCTTGCTTTGACCGGGGCGGCGCTGCAATCTGGCGCGGGACAGGAATCGTATCCAGGGCGCGCCAATCGTAAATGTGCAAAAACACGCGCTGACACGTTTAATTCACCGGAAAGGCCACAATGACGCCGCGAGCGTCGGCCTTTCATGGTCCATGAACATGCCGGAGAATGCCATGAAGAAATCGTCCATCTGCCTCATCCTCGGCTCCAGCCTCGCGCTTGCCGGCTGCATGTCGTCCCCGGCACCGCGCGCGCTGCCGCCCATACCGCAGCAGCAGACCAGCGTCGAAGGCCAGTGGATCGACCCGAACGGGATCGTCTCCAGCTTCCAGGCCGGCGCATTCACCACCCGCACGACCGACACCAACCAGCTGCTCGCCTCCGGCACCTATACGAGCAGCGCGCCGAAGGTGGTCGAGATCAACATGACCTCGCTGGTGCGCAACACGCAGTCGCGCGTCAACTGCGCGCTCGTGACGCCGAACCAGCTCAACTGCACGACCGATTCCGGCGCGCAGTTCTCGCTCGCCCGCAAGGCAATCTGAGCGATCGATCACAGAACCTGATTTCGAGGAAGCGCGGACAACCATCCGCGCTTTTTTGTCGTATAGCCGCATGCCAGCAATACAAATGGCAATGAATTCGCCTATATGGGCGACAGAGAAATTCGAACGCGGAAGATAAAGACCATGATGCCTGGCGCGCTACCTGCCGACCACCCGAAAGTCGCCTTCGGAAAGGTTGGCGTCCTTCTCGTCAACCTCGGAACGCCCGACGGCACCGACAAGGCCTCGATGCGCCGCTATCTGGAAGAGTTCCTGACCGACCGCCGTGTCATCGAATGGTCGCGGCTCTTCTGGTATCCGATCCTCTACGGCATCGTGCTCAACCGGCGCCCCGCCAAGGTCGGCAAGGCCTATGAGACGATCTGGAACAAGGAACGTAACGAAAGCTATCTGCGCACCTACACCCGCTCTCAAGGGGAACTGATGGCCGAGCGCCTGAAGGACCTGCCCAATGTCGTCGTCGACTGGGGCATGCGCTACGGCAATCCGTCCATCGCCTCGCGCATCGAGGCGCTGCAGGCCGCCGGTTGCGAGCGGATCGTGCTCTTCCCGCTCTACCCGCAATATGCCGCCGCCACGACCGCAACCGTCAACGACAAGGCGTTTGAGAAGCTGCAGAAGATGCGCTGGCAGCCCGCCATCCGCACCGTGCCGCCCTATCACGACGAGCCCGCCTATATCGAGGCGCTGGCCAATTCCATCACCGCGCATCTCGCCACGCTCGACTGGGAGCCGGAGGTGGTTCTCGCTTCCTTCCACGGCATCCCGCAATCCTATTTCAAAGCCGGCGATCCCTATCACTGCCAGTGCATGAAGACGGCGCGCCTCGTGCGCGAAAAGCTCGGCTGGTCGAAGGAAAAATTCCGCGTCACCTTCCAGTCCCGCTTCGGACCGGAAGAATGGCTGCAGCCCTATACCGACAAGACCGTCGAGGAGCTGGCAAAGACCGGCACTAAGCGCATCGCCGTGCTGAACCCCGGCTTCGTCTCCGACTGCCTGGAAACACTGGAAGAAATCGCCGAACAGGCCAAGGAAAGCTTCGAGCACAATGGCGGCGAGCACTTCACGCATATCCCGTGTCTCAATGACAGCGTGGACGGCATGAACGTGCTGGAAAAGGTTCTACGGCGGGAGTTGCAGGGCTGGGTGTAACCAGACACCATCGGCGCCTGAGTTATAACGGCCGCCGGTGAGCAGGCGCCCCTCTCCTCCGTCATCCCGGCCTTGAGCCGGGATCCAGCCGCGCGATGTCCATCGCGCGAAAGGACTCTTTTTTGAACGGATCTTCCCAGCCCGCAGACGCGGGCTGACTGGATGCCGGATCAAGTCCGGCATGACGGAGTTTGTGGCACCCGCTCCCCCAAGCATAAGCGTCGCGCGCGCCCGCGCCAATTTCCCCCACCACGCACCTTGAAATAACCCTCGCCATTCCCACGTTCATGCTACAACCTGCGCCGTCAACCGCGCGAAGACGCGCGACGCAGGCTGGAGGGACACCCATGGACTTCACCGGTTCGGACATCACCGTCATCGCCATCGTGGTGCTGGCGATCATCTTCCTTTATTCGGGCATCAAGACCGTGCCGCAGGGCTACCGCTACACGGTCGAGCGCTTCGGCCGCTACACGCGCACGCTGGAACCCGGCCTCAACCTCATCATCCCCTTCATCGATCGCCTCGGCAACAAGATGAACGTGATGGAACAGGTGCTCGACGTGCCGACGCAGGAGGTCATCACCAAGGACAACGCCTCCGTCTCCGCCGACGCCGTCGCCTTCTATCAGGTGCTCAACGCCGCACAGGCCGCCTATCAGGTCTCCAATCTCCAGCAGGCCATCCTCAACCTGACGATGACCAATATCCGCTCGGTCATGGGCTCGATGGACCTGGACGAACTCCTCTCGAACCGCGAGAAGATCAACGATCGCCTGCTTCACGTCGTCGATGACGCCGCAAGCCCGTGGGGCATCAAGATCACGCGCGTCGAGATCAAGGATATCCAGCCGCCCCGCGATCTTGTGGAGTCCATGGGTCGCCAGATGAAGGCCGAACGCGAAAAGCGCGCACAGGTGCTGGAAGCAGAGGGTGCGCGCAACGCGCAGATCCTGCGCGCCGAGGGCGCCAAGCAGGCCGCCGTTCTGGAAGCCGAAGGCCAGCGTCAGGCCGCCTTTCTCAACGCCGAGGCGCGCGAGCGTCAGGCAGAGGCCGAAGCCAAGGCGACCCATATGGTCTCGGAAGCCATCGCCTCGGGCGACGTGCAGGCAATCAACTACTTTGTGGCGCAGAAATACACCGAAGCGATGCAGGCGATCGGCTCCGGCCCCAACTCCAAGGTCGTGCTGATGCCGATGGAAGCCTCTTCGCTCATCGGCTCGCTCGGCGGTATCGGCCAGATTGCCCGCGAGGTCTTCGGCGACCAGCCGACACAGGCCGCACCCCGCGCCCCGGCTCAACCGGCACGCCCGCGGACAACGCCCGTCGTAACCCCGCCCATCACCCCGAGCCGAGAAGGCTGACGCCATGATCGCCGATCTCGTCGCCCGTGCAGGACCATGGAGCTGGTGGGTTCTCGGTGTCGTCCTCCTGATCCTGGAAATCGTCGTCCCCGGCGTCTTCCTCTTCTGGATCGGCCTCGCCGGCATCGCCACCGGTCTCTTGTCGCTGATCCTCTGGGGATCGGCGATCTGGGCCTGGCAGGTTCAGGTCGTCACCTTCGTCATCCTCTCCTTCGTCGCCGTCCTCATCGGCCGCTCGGTGCTCAAGCGCGGCGAGACGGCAAGCGATGAACCGCACCTCAACCAGCGCGCCGAAAGCCTTGTAGGCCGAGTGGTGACGGTGGTCGAGGCGATAGAGAATGGGCGTGGGCGCGTGAAGGTAGGCGACACGACGTGGAGCGTGTCGGGACCGGATCAACCGGCTGGCGCGAAGGTGCGGATTGTCAGCGCGTCGGGGAATGAGTTGCGGGTGGAGGCGGAGTGAGTACGACGCTCACTCAAGCCACCCCAATCCTCAACAGATCGTGGAAATGCACGATCCCGACTGCCTTGCGGTCCTGCATCACCAGAAGTGCCGAGATGTTGTGATCGTTGAGCATGGCCATGGCGGTCATGGCCAGCGTATCCGGGGCGACCGTCTTCGGTCCGCGCGTCATGATCTCTTCCACCTTCGTATCGCGCAGATTGCGGCTCATGTTGCGGGCCATGTCGCCATTTGTGACGATGCCGACGAGGCAGCCATCGCCATCGACGACGCCGACACAGCCGAAACGCTTTTCAGACAGCACCATGGCCGCATGCGGCACGAGCGTCCCGAGGCCAACGAGCGGGATCTCGTCGCCCATATGCATGATCTCGGACACATGCGTCAGCGACGCGCCGAGCTTGCCGCCCGGATGGAAGGTGCGGAAGTCGGATGCCGAGAAGCCGCGGGCCTCGAGCAGCGAGATCGCCAGCGCATCGCCGATCGACAGCTGCATCATGGTCGAGGTCGTCGGTGCGAGCCCGTGCGGACAGGCTTCCTTTTCCTTCGGCAGCAGCAACACCACATCGGCAGCGCGTGCGAGCGCCGACTTTTCGCCTGACGTCACCGCAACCAGGGGGATCGAGAAGCGCCGCGAAAAGGCGATGATACCCTGCATTTCGGCCGTCTCACCGCTCCAGGACATGGCAAGGATAGCATCGTCGCGGGTGATCATGCCGAGATCGCCGTGATTGGCTTCCGCCGGGTGCACGAAGAAGGAAGGCGTGCCGGTCGAGGCGAACGTCGCTGCAATCTTCGAGCCGATATGGCCGCTCTTGCCGACGCCCGTCACGATCACGCGGCCCTTGCTCTGGCCGATCAGCGTCACGGCTCTGGCAAAGGCATCGCCGAGCGATCCGTCCATGGCGCGGGCCAGTGCCGCAAGTCCGGCCATGCCGGTTTCCACGGTACGCTTGCCGGCGGCGGTGATGTCGACCCTGTCGGTCGTGAACGGCTTGTCGATCATGCTTGCGCGCCTTCTGCGCCCGCTCACTCCGACACGAACCATCGTCCGGTCTCCGGCGGGAAATACTGCCCTTTGCCTGCAACCCTTGCGACAGGCCCGGGCAAGCGAGGTTCTATATAGTCTCTTCGTTGCGCCTGTCAAAATCGCAAGGCTTGCAGCGCATGGCGCGCCCGAGAATTCAACTGTTTTTCTTCCCTCCGGCAGCCCGCGTCAACAGACTGTTTACCATGTTGAAATAATTTCGCGTTTGAAAACAAATCATACTGAAAGCCGTGCCGTCTCATGCCGACCGAAAATCGCACCAAGCTTCGCCTGCCCGTCCTGACGAGCCTGCTGCTCGCCGGCGCCGCGACCCTCATGGCGACAGCAGCGCAGGCGCAGACGGTGGTTCCGGCGCCGGCAACGCCGGGCTCGCCGTCCAATCCGGCGGCTGCGACCGACAATTTCGGCGATACGTCTTCGAACTTTGCACTGCGCACGGGCGATGCCACGGCGACCGCTGACGACAGCGCATCGGCTGCAGCGCCGACTTCAGTGACCGCAGCCACGCGCCCGGCCACAGCCACGCGCACGGCAGAGGCCGCCACACCGGATCCCGACACGTTCGGCCGCATGAATTTCCGCGAACCGGCTGACAATACGCGCACCGGCTCCATCGACAATCTGCGCCCGCGCCGTGAAGACATCGATGCACCCGGCATCCGCGTCGGCACCTTCATCATCCGCCCGAGCGTCGCCCAGGGCATCGGCGTCGAAAGCACGACCTATGGCAGCGCGACCACGACCCGCAGCTTCCTGCAGACGACCGGCAAGGCCGATATCATATCCGACTGGTCGCTGCATCAGCTCAGCATTTCCGCCGCCGGCGTCTGGCAGACCAATATCGGCGGCAGCGGCGCAACCAAGCCCACCGCCAATGTCGACGCCAAACTCAGGCTCGATGTCGACCGGCTGACAACCGCCAATCTGACAGCCGGCTACAGCTTCGCGCGCGAAAGCACGACAGACCCCAACTCGATCGTCGGCGCATCGACCCAGTCCGGCATCCATACCTTGAAGGGCGGGGCAGACATCACCCGCGAGTTCGGCGACTTCCGTGGAACGGTGGGCGGGACTGTCACCCGAACCGTCTACACCGCCGCAACACTTTCCGACGGCACGCTCTTCTCGATGAGCGATCGCAACCAGACGACAGCCGAAGGCCGCGTCCGCCTCGGCTACCAGATCTCGCCGGCGCTCATTCCCTTTGTCGAGGCGTCGCTGGGCCGCTCCATCAGCGACCAGACGCTCGACCGCAACGGCTATAACCGCAACGCCAACATCTACGCCGCCAAGGCCGGCGTGCAGCTCGACTTCACGGAGAAGCTGCGCGGCGAAGTCGCCGCCGGCTACAAGCAGGTCCGCTATTTCGACTCACGCCTGTCAAAGATCGACGCCTTCACGGTGGATGGAAAGGTGGACTGGTCGCCGATCCGCGGCACGGATGTCAGCTTCACGCTGGCCACCGGCGTAGAGCCGTCCACGACCGCAGGCGTCAGCGGCTCGACCTATTACACGGTCGGCGCCGCCGTTTCCCAGCAGATGATCGACAATCTGGTCGCCACGGCAGGCGGAGCGACGACCTTCCGCCATTTCTCGCCGACAGGCGTCGCCTCAGACCAGACCGAGTGGGCGGCCAATGCGGGCCTGACATGGTCGCTCAGCCGCTACCTGGAACTCGCAGGCACGGTTGCCTGGAACTATACCGACGTGAAGACCGGGACGGATACCCGGTCCTGGAGCGCCATTGCGGAGCTTCGCGTCAAGCGCTGATCATTTCAGCGCGGCCAGCAGCGCCTTGAGATCGCCTTCGACGCTCGAACGGATGTCCGGGCGGTCCAGCGCATAGGCAACGTTTGCCAGAACATAGCCTTCCTTCATGCCGCAGTCGAACGTGCGACCCTTGAAGCGATAGCCGAAGAATTCCTGGTTCTTCGCAAGCTTCAGCATGCCGTCCGTGAGCTGGATCTCGTTGCCGGCGCCGCGCTCCTGCGTGGAGAGGATCTCGAAGATTTCCGGCTGCAGGATATAGCGGCCGTTGATGTAGAGATTGGAAGGAGCCGTGCCCTGCGGCGGCTTCTCGACCATGCTGGAAATGCTGAAGCCACCATCCATCTCTTCGCCCACGCCGACAATGCCGTATTTATGCGCCAGCGCCGGATCGCATTCCTCGACGGCGACGATGTTGCCCCCCGTCTTCGAAAACAGGTCCATCATGCCCTTCATGCAGGCGACGTCACCCTTCATCAGCATGTCCGGCAGGAGCAGTGCGAAAGGTTCGTGGCCGACGATGTCGCGTGCGCACCAGACGGCGTGTCCGAGACCCAGCGCTTCCTGCTGGCGCGTAAAGCTGGCAGCACCGGCCGGCAGACGCTGTTCTTCGAGAAGCGAAAGCTCTGCCTTCTTGTTGCGCTCCTTCAAGGTGCGCTCAAGCTCGAACTGGATGTCGAAATAATCCTCGATAGCAGCCTTGTTTCGGCCCGTGACGAACACGAAATGTTCGATACCGGCCTCGATCGCCTCGTCAACGACGTATTGCAGTACGGGCTTGTCGACAACAGTGATCATTTCCTTCGGCATGGCCTTGGTAGCTGGCAGCATGCGGGTCCCGAAACCGGCGACCGGAAATACAGCTTTACGGACTTTGTTCGTCTCAGACATGAAGTGCCCTTGTGCAAGAATCATACGCTTCGCAAGCTCTCGATAAGCTCGCATGTTTAAAAACCAGGATTCGAACCCTCTTATAAAAACGGCACCTAACAAAAAATCTTCATCATGGTAAAGAATTTGTTGAGGTCCTGTTTGTTACCTTGCGTGTCTCACCCGGTGTCCCAAACACAGGAGCGATCCAATGAAGCATGTACAAGGCAAATCCATGACATCCGCTCTAATCGGCGGAATTACAGCCGTTTTTCTTGCCCTCGCGCCAACAGGTGCCCTGGCTGATGCCCGCTTCGAGAAGTGGATTCGCGCCTTTTACCCTGAAGCTGCCAAAGCCGGGATCACCACCCAAACCTACAATGCAGCATTCGCCGGCATCACCAACCCCGATCCCGATGTGCTGCAGAAAGCCCAGTATCAGCCGGAATTCACCACGCAGATCTGGGACTATCTCGACAGCCGCGTAAACCCCTACACGGTCCGGATGGGCAAGGATGCCGAAGCGAAGAATATGCGTTCGCTTCAAAACATCGAGAAATATTTTGGGGTCGATCGCAATATTCTCGTCGCCATCTGGTCGATGGAATCGAATTACGGCGCGATCCTCAGCAAAACCGAGAAGCTGCACTATGTGCCGCAGGCATTGGCAACACTGGCCTATGCCGATCCGAAGCGTGCGGGCTATGCGAAAAAGCAGCTGATCGCCGCGCTGAAGATCATCCAGGCGGGTGACATCAAGCCTTCGCAAATGACCGGCTCCTGGGCTGGTGCCATGGGCCACACGCAATTCATCCCGACCAGCTATCTCCTCTATGGCATTGACGCGGACGGCAACGGCAAGCGCGACATCTGGAATTCGATCCCCGATGCGCTCGCCACGGCTGCAAACCTCTTGCACAAGAACGGCTGGCAGACCGGCCGCACCTGGGGCTACGAAGTCGTGGCGCCGGGCCGGGCCAGCAGCCTCGCAGGCAAGACCAAGACGATCGGCGAATGGGAAAAACTCGGCTTCCGCCGTCCGGCCGACCGGGGCTTCCGGTTCAAGGACGAGCGCGCAACGCTGAAGATGCCGGCCGGTGACGGCGGTCCCGCCTTCCTGCTGACCAAGAATTTCTACGTCATCAAGCGCTACAACGCCTCGGACAATTATGCGCTGGGCGTCGGCATGCTGGCAGACCGCCTTGCCGGCTCTCAAGGCCTCGTGCAGACCTGGCCGCGTCCGGCCGGCGCGCTGGATGCCAACGAGAAATTCGAGATCCAGTCGCGCCTCAAGGAGCTCGGCTATTACAGCGGCGAGGTCGATGGCAATCTGGGCTCCGGCTCCAAGTCGGCCATCGAGGCCTTCATGAAGCGCAAGGGCCTGAACGGTGAACCGGAGCCTTCGAAGAACCTGCTGCAGCATCTGCGGCGTTGACGTCAGCGTCTTCCCGTTTGATTGAGCAAGCTTCCATGATAAGACATCCGGCACGATGAAACGCGCCGGATTTTTCATGCCCCGATTGCCGACCTCCTGCCTGGCCGCCTTGCTGGCGATCGGCTTTCTCGCCGTGTCGTTTGCCGGAAGTTCTCCGGCCGTGGCACAGGAGCGGCCACGCACGCTTCTGGAACTGCTTTTCGGCAACCGCAAGGCTCCCGAACAGGCTGCGCCTGCAGCACCCGTCAAGCGCAAGCCCAAGCCCAAGGCGAAATCGTCGTCCATCATCAATATCCAGACCGGCAAGCCTGACGAACCGGTGCAGAAACTCGACACGGCAAAGCATGTCCTCGTCATCGGCGACTTCATGGCAGGCTCGGTTGGCGACGGGTTGATGGACACGTTTGCCGGTGAGCCGGGTGTTGTCATCGACGAGAAGACTGACGGGGCCTCCGGCCTTGTCCGCGATGATCACCGCAACTGGGTTGCTTTGCTTCCTGGCCTTCTCGATGAAACCAAGGCGGTTGCCGTTGTCGTGGCTCTGGGATCCAACGACCGGCAGAAGATGCTGATCGAAGGAACGCGCGAGGATTTTCATACCCCCAAATGGACGGCCGAGTATGAGCGTCGCATCGCGGAGCTGACTTCGGTTGCGACCAAGCGGCAGGTCCCGGTCTTCTGGGTAGGCGCCCCACCCTTCCAGTCGCCCTCGCTCACTGCGGACATCGTGACGATCAATCTCATGCTGCGCCGGCAGGTGGAAGCGGCAGGCGGCACGTTCATCGATCTCTGGGAAGGCTTTATCGACGCCGATGGCAAGTTCACCGCAACCGGCTCCGGCGTAGACGGCCAGCAGGCGCGCCTGCGCGGCTCCGATGGCGTGAGCCTCACCAAGGCCGGCCGCGCCAAGGCTGCTTTCTACGTCGAGAAGCCGCTGCGCCGCATATTGGGTGACACGAGCGTTCAGGCGCCGCTCTCGGCTGCCAATCCGCCGATCTCTGACTACGGCCTCCCGAACCTCGCCATGCCAGCCGCACCGGCCCCTGTTGCCATCACGCGCACCGAGCCGATCAGCATGATCGATCCATCGCTCGACGGGAGCACTGCCTTGGCAGCAACTGTCGCGACCAACGCCAACGCCCCCCTCACCGTCCCCAGCGCCCGCGACCGCCTTGTGCTGCACGGCGACACCGGCAACCCGCCGGCAGGCCGCGTGGACGACTACAAGATCCGCACAAAATAAAAGCCGCCCCACAAAGGAGCGGCTTTCAGTCGGGTAAGTCCCGATGCGATCAACGCGGCAGGTTGGTCGCGCCCATCAACGCTTCGTCAATCGCAGCTGCGGCCTGACGGCCCTCGCGGATCGCCCAGACGACGAGCGACTGGCCACGACGCACGTCGCCGGCAGCCCAAAGCTTGTCGACCGAGGTCTTGTAGTCCCGCGTGTTGGCAATGACGTTCTGCGAGCCGCGCTTGTCGGTCGAGACCGCCATCTTGCCGTCGAGCTCCTTGACGACGCTGTCCGTGAACGGACCGCGGAAGCCGATGGCGATGAAGGCGAGATCGGCCTTGATGATGAATTCCGTGCCGGCGATCGGCTTGCGCTTGTCATCCACCTGAACGCACTTCACGCCCGTCAGGATGCCGTCTTCGCCAACGAATTCGAGCGTGCCGACCTGGAATTCGCGCACCGCGCCCTCGGCCTGTGAGGAGGAGGTGCGCATCTTCGTCGCCCAATAGGGCCAGACGGCAAGCTTGTCTTCCTTTTCCGGCGGCTGCGGACGGATGTCGAGCTGGGTGACGCGAACGGCACCCTGGCGGAAGGCCGTGCCGACGCAGTCGGAGGCCGTATCGCCACCGCCGACGACGACGACATGCTTGCCGCCGGCCAGGATCGGATCGGACGGCCAGCCGACGCTGTCGATGTCTTCGCGGCCGACGCGACGGTTCTGCTGCACGAGATAGGGCATGGCGTCATGAACGCCGGCCAGATCCGCACCCGGAATGCCGGCTTCGCGCGGCGTTTCGGAGCCGCCGCAATAAAGCACGGCATCATGCTCGGCGATCAGCTTCTCGGTCGGGATATCGACGCCGATATTGAAGCCGTAATGGAAGGTCACGCCCTCGCCCTGCATCTGCTCGACGCGGCGATCGATGAAGTTCTTCTCCATCTTGAAGTCCGGAATGCCGTAACGCAGCAGGCCACCGGCCTTGGATTCGCGCTCGTAGACATGGACCTCGTGACCGGCGCGGGCAAGCTGCTGGGCCGCCGCCATGCCGGACGGGCCGGAACCGATGACGGCGACGCGCTTGCCGGTTTTTACCGTTGCCGGCTGCGGCACGATATAGCCAAGCTCGTAAGCCTTGTCGGCGATTGCCTGTTCTACGGTCTTGATAGTGACCGGCACATCTTCCAGGTTCAGCGTGCAGGCTTCCTCGCAAGGCGCAGGGCAGACGCGGCCGGTGAACTCCGGGAAGTTGTTGGTCGAGTGGAGGTTCGCAATCGCTTCCTTCCACTTGCCGCTATAGACGAGGTCGTTCCAGTCCGGAATCTGGTTGTGAACCGGGCAGCCCGTATCGCCGTGACAGAAGGGAATGCCGCAATCCATGCAGCGGGCAGCCTGTTTCTGCACTTCCGCATCCGACATGGGGATCGTGAATTCGCGGAAATGGCGGATACGATCAGACGCCGTCTGATACTTCGCCACCTGCCGGTCGATTTCCAGAAAACCTGTTACCTTGCCCATCTTACTCCCACCTGTTTACCGGACCACAACGGCAGTGCCGGAGGCCGAAACCATCAGCATCGAACCGCTGGAACCGGTCGAAATCGTTTCATAGTCGATGTCGACACCGACAATTGCATTCGCACCGAGCCGGGCAGCTTCGCCCTGCAATTCGCCCAGAGCCGTCTCACGCGCATCGCGCAGAACCCGCTCGTAAGACCCGGAGCGACCACCGACGATATCGCGGATGCTGGCGAAGAAATCGCGAAACACGTTCGTCCCAAGGATGGCCTCGCCCGTGACGATGCCCTTGTACTCGACGATCTCGCGTCCCTCTATCGTGTTCGTCGTCGTGACGATCATTCCTGCATCCCCTCATGCGGCCAACGCCGCGCCTACTTCATCCAGTTCTCGACCTTCAGCCCCGGCACCCGGGAAAATTTGCTTTCATTGTTCGTCACCAGCACGGCGTCCAACGCCACTGCATGTGCCGCGATCCAAAGGTCATTTGGACCGATATTCTTTCCCTGCCTCAGCGCCAGCCGGATTTCGGCGTAACGCTGATCTGCCGGTAGCTGCAGTGGCGCCATATAGAGACGCCGCGTCACTGCCGATACCTTCTGGGCCAGCTCCTCGGAGCCGTTCCTCTTCACGCCGTACCAGATCTCACCATGGGTGATGATACTGATGAAAGCGTTCTCCTCGCCAACTTCGAGAAGCCGCTCGAAAACCTTTCCACGCGGATCCCTCACGATCGCCGAAACGATGTTGGTATCGAGCATGTAGCGCATCAGATCTCGACCTCATCGATCGGCGCGAGATCGTCGTCGCTTTCGACGAAATCCTCTCCACCCCAGGCTTCCGCCTGCTTGAGATATTCGATCAACCCGGCCGTCTCCGCCGTCCGCATCAGGATCGAACCATCCGGTTGTTGCACCATCACGGCGCGATCACCTTCAAGATCAAATTCCTTCGGAATGCGAACAGCACGGCTTCGACCATTCTTGAAGATGGCGACTGCAACTTCGCCACCTTCACCAGTGTCTTTCACATGCTCGTTCATTTCAGGCTCCACGGCTGTGATATGCCGAAAGCATATCACAGCAAATGACCCCGGTGAACTTATTCCGCGGCGACGCCCATCTTCATGCGTTCCATGTCCTCAAGCGCACGGCGATACTCGACCGGCATCACCTTGCGGAACTTCGGACGGTAGTCGGCCCAATGGTCGAGGATGGCCTTCGCCCGTGCCGAACCTGTGTAATGCAGGTGGTTGGCGATGAGCTGGTAGAGGCGCTCTTCGTCGTGACGGGTCATGTCGCCGGACACGTCGACGCGGCCCTTGTGCATGAGGTCGCCGCCATGATGGTGCAGCTTCTCCAGCATGTCGTCCTCTTCCGGAACCGGCTCGAGTTCGACCATGGCCATATTGCAGCGGCTGGCGAAATCGCCTTCCTCGTCCAGAACATAGGCCACGCCACCCGACATGCCGGCCGCGAAGTTGCGGCCCGTCTTGCCGATGACGACGACGACGCCGCCGGTCATGTATTCGCAGCCGTGGTCGCCCACGCCCTCGACGACGGCGACCGCACCGGAGTTGCGCACGGCGAAACGTTCGCCGGCCACGCCGTTGAAGTAGCACTCGCCGGCGATTGCGCCGTAGAGAACCGTGTTGCCGACGATGATCGAGTTTTCAGCCACGATCTTCGCATTTTCCGGCGGACGCACGATGATCTTGCCGCCCGACAGGCCCTTGCCGACATAGTCGTTGCCGTCGCCGATGAGGCGGAACGTCACGCCGCGGGCCAGGAAGGCTGCGAAGGACTGGCCGGCCGTGCCGCGCAGCGTCACGTCGATGGTATCGTCCTTGAGGCCCTTGTGACCGTAGCGCATGGCGACTTCGCCCGAGAGCATCGCGCCGGCGGAGCGGTCGACGTTCTTGATCGTCACGTCGAAGGCGGTCGGCGTCTTGGATTCCAGAGCCGGCATCGCCTTCTCGATCAGCGTCCGGTCGAGAACATGCTCGATCGGGTGATGCTGGCGCTCGGTCCAGTAGGTCGCTTCCTTCGGCGCATCGACCTTGTGGAAGATGCGGCTGAAGTCGAGACCCTTGGCCTTCCAATGCGCGATCATCGCTTCCTGTCCGAGCATGTCGGTCTGGCCGATGATCTGGTCGAGCTTGGTGAAGCCCATGGAGGCAAGGATCTCGCGCACTTCTTCGGCGACGAAGAAGAAGAAGTTGATGACATGCTCCGGCGTGCCCTTGAAACGCTTGCGCAAGACCGGGTCCTGGGTCGCAACGCCCACGGGGCAGGTGTTGAGATGGCACTTGCGCATCATGATGCAGCCGGCGGCAATCAGCGGCGCGGTCGAGAAGCCGAACTCGTCGGCACCCAGAAGCGCGCCGATGATGACGTCGCGGCCGGTCTTGAGACCGCCATCGACCTGAAGTGCTACGCGCGAGCGCAGGCCGTTGAGGACCAGCGTCTGATGCGTTTCGGCAAGGCCGATTTCCCAGGGGCTGCCGGCATGCTTCAGCGAGGTGAGCGGGGATGCGCCCGTGCCGCCGTCATAGCCGGAGATCGTGATATGGTCGGCGCGCGCCTTGGCAACGCCGGCGGCAACCGTGCCGACGCCGACTTCCGAGACGAGCTTGACCGAGATATCGGCCTTCGGGTTGACGTTCTTCAGGTCGTAGATCAGCTGCGCCAGATCTTCGATCGAATAGATGTCGTGATGCGGCGGCGGCGAAATGAGGCCGACGCCCGGGGTCGAGTGGCGCGTCTTGGCGATCGTCGCGTCCACCTTGTGGCCGGGAAGCTGACCACCCTCGCCGGGCTTGGCGCCCTGCGCGACCTTGATCTGCAGCATGTCGGCATTGACCAGATATTCGGTCGTGACGCCGAAACGGCCGGAAGCGACCTGCTTGATCGCCGAGCGCTCGAGCGGCAGCGAACCGTCCAGCTTCGGCAGATAGCGTTCGGACTCTTCGCCGCCCTCACCCGTGTTGGACTTGCCGCCGATCTTGTTCATGGCAATGGCCAGCGTCGTATGCGCCTCGCGACTGATGGAGCCGAAGGACATGGCGCCCGTGGCGAAACGCTTGACGATCTCCACTGCCGGCTCGACCTCATCGAGCGCCACCGGCTTGCGGCCGAGCGCTGCGGCATCCTTGATGGTGAAGAGGCCGCGGATCGCGTTCATCTTCTGGGTCTGATCGTTCACCAGAGCGGAGAACTCGCTGAACCGGTCGCGTGAATTGCCGCGCGCCGCATGTTGCAGCGACGCAATCGCATCCGGCGTCCAGGCATGGCCTTCGCCACGCTTGCGGAAGGCATATTCGCCGCCGACATCGAGCGTGCCGGCCAGAACCGGATCGTTGCCGAAGGCCGACTCGTGGCGGTCGACCGTCTCGCGGGCGATTTCCTCCAGGCCAACGCCTTCGATGGTCGTTGCCGTACCGAAGAAGAACTTCTCGACCAGCTCGGAATTGAGGCCGATGGCGTCGAAGATCTGCGCGCCGCAATAGGACTGGTAGGTCGAAATGCCCATCTTGGACATGACCTTCAGAATACCCTTACCGACCGCCTTTATATAGCGATAGACCACTTCCGAGGCATCGACTTCCTTCGGGAATTCGCCGCGCGAATGCATGTCGGTGAGCGTATCGAAGGCGAGATAGGGGTTGATGGCTTCCGCGCCATAACCTGCCAGACAGCAGAAGTGATGCACTTCGCGCGGCTCGCCGCTCTCGACGACGAGACCGACCGAGGTGCGCAGGCCCTTGCGGATCAGGTGGTGATGCACGGCAGCCGTCGCCAGCAGCGCCGGGATCGCGATGCGGTCCGGCCCAATCTGGCGGTCCGACAGGATGATGATGTTATAGCCGCTGGTGACGGCCGCTTCCGCACGCTCGCAGAGGCGCTCGATCATCGCCGGCATGCCTTCGGCACCCATCTCGGCTTCATAGGTGAAGTCGAGCGTCTTGGTGTCGAAACGGTCTTCCGTGTGGCCGATGGAGCGGATCTTTTCCAGATCGCCATTGGTCAGGATCGGCTGGCGAACCTCAAGGCGCTTCGCCTTGGAAGCGCCCTTGTGATCGAGAATGTTCGGCCGCGGCCCGATAAACGAGACGAGGCTCATCACCAGCTCTTCGCGGATCGGGTCGATCGGCGGGTTGGTGACCTGCGCGAAGTTCTGCTTGAAATAGGTGTAGAGCAGCTTCGACTTCGACGACATGGCCGAAATCGGCGTATCCGTGCCCATCGAGCCGATGGCTTCCTGACCCGTCGTCGCCATGGGCGACATCAGGATCTTCGTGTCTTCCACCGTGTAGCCGAAGGCCTGCTGGCGATCCAGAAGCGAGACGTCGCGGCGGAGCGCACGCGGCTCGACCGGCTTCAGGTCTTCGAGGATCAGCTGCGTGTTATCGAGCCAGTTGCGATAGGGATGCGCGTTCGCGAGCGAGGACTTGATCTCCTCGTCCGAGATGATGCGGCCTTCCTGCATGTCGATCAGCAGCATCTTGCCGGGCTGCAGACGCCACTTGGTGACGATCTTTTCTTCCTCGACCGGGAGAACGCCGGCTTCGGATGCCATGATGACGCGGTCGTCGGAGGTGACGATATAGCGGGCCGGACGCAGGCCGTTGCGGTCGAGCGTGGCACCGATCTGGCGGCCGTCCGTGAAGGCGACTGCTGCCGGACCGTCCCACGGTTCCATGAGAGCGGCGTGATATTCGTAGAATGCCTTGCGCTCGGGCGACATGGACTGGTTGCCAGACCATGCTTCCGGGATCAGCATCATCACGGCATGCGCCATGGAATAGCCGCCGCGCACGAGGAATTCGAGCGCGTTGTCGAAGCAGGCCGTGTCCGATTGACCTTCATAGGAGATCGGCCAGAGCTTGGAGATGTCCTCGCCGAAGAGCGGCGACGAGACCGAAGCCTGACGGGCCGCCATCCAGTTGACGTTGCCGCGCAGCGTGTTGATTTCGCCGTTATGGGCGACCATGCGGTACGGATGCGCCAACTTCCAGGATGGGAAGGTATTGGTCGAGAAGCGCTGGTGCACCAGCGCAACCGCGCTTTCGAAACGCGGATCCATCAAGTCCTTATAGTATGCGCCGACCTGGTAGGCCAGGAACATGCCCTTGTAGACGATGGTCGAGGACGACAGCGACACGGGATAAAAATCGCGGTTTTCCTGCCCGCCGCCTTCGTTATAGATGCGGTTGGAGATCACCTTGCGCAGCAGGAAGAGGCTGCGTTCGAACTCGACGGCGGACGCCACACCAGCGCCCATGCCGATGAAGACCTGCACGTGGTGCGGCTCAGTCGCGGCAATGTCGGGTGCCTTGGAGAGCGAGGAATTGTCGACCGGCACGTCACGGAAGCCGAGAAGCACCTGCCCCTCCTCCGCAATCACCTCACCGATGACCTTCTTGAAATGCGCGACCTGATCGCCTTCGCGCGGCAAGAAGATGTGGCCAACGGCATATTCGCCGGCCTTCGGCAGGGTCACGCCCTGCTTGGCCATCTCCTCGCGGAAGAAACGATCCGGGATCTGAACGAGAATGCCCGCGCCATCGCCCATCAGCGGATCGGCACCGACGGCACCACGATGCGTCAGGTTTTCCAGCATGAACAGACCGTCCTTGACGATCTGATGCGACTTCACACCCTTCATATGCGCGACAAAGCCGACGCCGCAGGCGTCATGCTCGTTCTTCGGGTCGTAGAGCCCTTGAGCGTCGGGGAGTTTTCGGGCGAAGGCGCGGGTTTTCGTGGCGGTGGTCTCACCAGCCGCGATGTCTACACCCATGACCTGAGATGGCGACAAATCCGTCATCGTCGTTCCTCCAAAAACCGGTCCGCACACGCGGACGCCCCTGTTCATTCCCTTGACGCAGCAAAGCGCTGCATGACTCATGTCCGTCGCACAGCACAAGCTGCGCATCTCGTCTGTGAGCATCCCTCAGCCTCGCCTGCCCCGTCACACGGCGCAGGAACCTGCGAAATTCTCATGCCTTGATTGATGTCCTTGGGCGGACGTTATCATCCGCAAGTGACGATCGGACTATAGCGCGAATTGTCGCTGTTTCCAGCGTTTTTGCCGCGTCTTCGGCCCTCAAGACCGAAATAGGACAGCAAACCTGTCCTATTTCATCGGTTCTATGCCAGAAACACGCCGAAGCTGCAAGGGCCTTGGGGCAAAATATTAACGCCCCACCACACAAGCTTTCGCAAAATTACGGCTTTGCGTAATTAAATTTCGCCGATTGCGTGAATATGCTCTCAATATTGCCAATTGATCAAATTTGGCCGTTTCTCATGCACCCATGTGGCCGCACGGCAGACAATTGATTAATGTCCCGACACTCCCCTTTATAAGACACGAGCGAGACCGAATTCACCATGTTTTTTGCCTCCGACAACTGGGCTGGTGCCCACCCCAAGATTGCCCAGCGTCTGACAACGGAAGCGGGCGGCTTCGCCTCGGCTTACGGGACCTCCGCGCTCGACAAGAAGGTGGAGCAGACCTTCAACGACATCTTCGAGCGCGAGGTCGCCGTCTTCTTTGTCTCGACAGGAACGGCGGCCAATTCGCTTGCTCTCGCCAGCGTCGGCAAGCCCGGCGGCGTCATCTTCTGCCATGACAGCGCGCATGTCTTCTGCGACGAATGCGGCGCGCCCGGCTTCTTCTCCAGCGCCGCCCGCCTCTCGCCCATAGCCGGCAAGGATGGCAAGATCGATCCGTTGAGCCTGGAGCGCGGCATCCGCGCCGTCCCACCCGCCTTCATCCATGCCGGCCAGCCCATGGCAGTGACGGTGACGCAATCGACCGAATCCGGCACGCTCTATTCTCTGGAGGAGATCGAGCGTATCGCCGGCATCGCGAAGAGCCACGACATCCCGCTCCACATGGACGGCGCGCGGTTTGCCAATGCGCTCACGGCTCTCAACGTGACACCCGCCGAGATGACCTGGAAGCGCGGCGTCGACATCCTCTCCTTCGGCGCGACCAAGAACGGCTGCTGGTGCGCGGAAGCGATCGTCTTCATGAACCCGGAACAGGCCCGCCAGCTCCCCTTCATCCGCAAGCAGTCGGCCCAGCTCTTCTCCAAGACCCGCTTTGTTGCAGCCCAGTTCGAAGCCTATTTCGAAGACGGTCTCTGGCTGGAGCTCGCGTCCCATGCCAACGCGATGGCCGATCGCCTGCGGGCAGGCATCGCCGCCAGCACCAACGCCCGAGCCGCTTGGGACACGAATGCCAATGAAGTCTTCGCCATTGTCCGCAATGATGCATCCAAGCGCCTGCGGGATGCCGGAGCGCAATTCTATGACTGGCACGAGATCCCCGAGCATCTGCACGACACGATGGCCCCGGATGAAACCCTCGTCCGCCTCGTCACGGCCTTCGCCACGGAAGCTTCGGAAGTCGACCGCTTCATCGATATCTTGCGGTAAACCGCCGATCACGGAAACGTCACGGTTGGCGCGCCGCCGATGACGCGGCCGTCACGTGGGTATCACACGACGTTTATCGCCAGATAAACGCAGCTTGATTTTGACTTCAGCAGAAAATGTGAGAGCTTCTGATCACCGGACCAGAGAGGCCCGGCGGCGGGAATTTCAGCCTCGCCGAAACCAAGCAATTTGAGGAGATCCATAATGTCCACCAAGTCCGTAATCGGCGCATCTGCAGTTGCCAGCGCCCTCATGATGGCAGTTTCCGCCACCACCTTCGTCTCGTCCGTCACCCCGGCTGCGGCCGATGACGCCAAGGAAAAGTGCTTCGGCGTTGCCATGGCTGGCAAGAACGACTGCGCAGCCGGCCCCGGCACGACCTGCGCCGGCACCTCCAAGGTCGACTTCCAGGGCAATTCCTGGAAATACGTGGCCAAGGGCACCTGCACCACGATGAAGCTGCCGGGCGACCGCGCGGGCTCGCTCGAAGCGCTGAAGCGCGACCTGCCGGCATAATCGCGGGCCAAGAGGACCGGCAGAGCGTCTAAGGACGCCCCAATCCGGAACGCCAGACATTGCGTCAATGCCTCAGCCGCCAAGGGTTTCGATCCATGGATATCGCGAGGCGGAGGCCTTGACCATTGAATCCGGCGTCCGGGCTGCCCCCGGCTGGGGTGCCGGCTTTTTCATGACCAAAATCATTTGAGGAACAAGAACATGAAACCGGAAGTTCTCGGCCACCCTGCCCGAAACGGCAAGACGTTGCCCGCTCGCGCCGGAGCCGGCTTCAAGTCCGTTCATGCCGACGCGATCCTCGCGGACAGCTACCGGATCGGTTTCCTGGAAGTACATGCGGAGAACTACATGGGGGCTGGCGGTCACCCGCACCGCCTGCTGACCCGCATGCGTGAGCAATTTCCGCTCTCCGTGCATGGCGTCGGACTGTCCATCGGGTCCGAGAACGGCATCGACGCCATGCACCTTTCCCGCCTCAAGACCGTCATCGAGCGCTATCAGCCCGAACAGATATCCGAACACTTGGCCTGGTCCACGCATGACGACAGCTATTTCAATGATTTGCTGCCGGTCCCTTATGACCGGGAAACGCTCGACCGCGTCTGCGATCACATCGACCTGGTGCAATCTGTCCTCCGTCGCAAGATCCTGCTCGAGAACCCCTCGACCTATGCGGTCTTCGAACACTCGACGATGAGCGAGACGGATTTCATCCGCGAGATTGCCCGCCGCACCGGCTGCGGCCTGCTGCTCGACGTCAACAACGTACTGGTCTCGTCGGTCAACAACCGCTTCAAGCCGCTGATGTATCTGCAGGATTTCCCGCTCGACCTTGTCGAGGAGATCCATCTGGCAGGCCACGCGGAAGACCAGGACGAGGACGGCGCGCGCCTCCTGATCGATGCCCATGACCGCCCCGTCGATGACGAGGTTTGGCAACTATACGATATCATCATCCGCCAGACCGGCCCGCTCCCGACCTTGATCGAATGGGATAATGACGTCCCCGAATGGCCGGTGCTTCGCCGCGAAGCGCAGGCCGCCGACGCAATCCTTGCCCGTCACGCCAGCACCTATCTCATGGGTCTGCGCCATGGATAGCGCTTCACCGTCCGCACAACAGTCCTTTGCAGCCGCCCTTCTCGATCCCGACCGCACCATCCCCGAAGGCATGGTCACACCGGACGGGAGGGAGGCGTCCCGGCGCTTCGGCATCTATCGCAACAATGTCACGGTGAGCCTCGTCAACGCGCTGTCTGAAGTCTTCCCGACCGTCCAGAACCTGGTCGGCGAGGAGTTCTTCCGAGCGATGGCAAGGCTTTACGTGCAGGACAATCCGCCGACCTCGCGCCTGCTCTTCGAATATGGCGCGAGCTTCCCCGACTTTATCGCACGGTTCGAGCCGGCGGCAGACCTGCCGTTCCTGGCCGGTGTTGCCCGGCTGGAACGCCTGTGGCTCGACAGTTTCCACGCGGCCGATGCCACGCCTTTCGATGGAAGCGTCCTTCAGCGGGTCTTCCCCGAACAGCTTGCCGCACTCACCTTCGTCGCCCATCCCGCGACGCGCCTTTTCCGGGGCGAACACGCTGCCGTGACGATCATGGCGCGCGACCGTGCCGGCGAACCGCTGGATGGCCTCGACCCATTCGTGGCGGAAGACGGCCTGATCACCCGCCCCGCCTACGACCCCGAAATCCGCCATCTGCCGCAAGGCGGCGCGGATTTCGTCGGCCTGCTGATCGAGGGCCACACACTCGGCGAGGCCGCAGGAGCAGCCCTGTCTGCCGATCCTCATTTCAACCTGCCGGCCGCAATTTCGGCCATCATCGAGGCAGGCGCATTTTCAAGTGTCCTATTTGAGGGGATGGAGGTTTCCTGACATGAATTTTCTGATGAAGATCAAGCAATTGCACGACGGCGTCTTCGGCTTGGCCGAAAAGCTGACGGAGAGCTGGTTTCTCGGCCTCTTCGCCCGTTTCGTCTTCTTCGCCGTCCTTTATTTTTATTTCCTGAACTCCTTCGGCACGAAGGTGGGCGAAGGCTTTGCCGGCTTCTTCCAGATCCAGGACGGCGCCTTCTATCAGATTGCACCCAAGGCCATGGACGCGGTCAGCGGCGATGTCGGCGCGCTTCCCTTCTTTCCGTGGAAGATCATCGTGCCGCTCGGCACCTATATGGAACTCATCCTGCCCACGCTGGTCGTGCTCGGCCTCTTCACCCGCGTGGCTTCCGTCGGCATGATCGGTTTCGTCGTCGTCCAGACGCTCACCGACATCTTCGGCCACATGGCCGACGCCCAGACCATCGGCGCGCTGTTCGACCGCTTCCCCGACAGCCTGATTGCCGACCAGCGCCTGCTCTGGAGCGTCCCGCTCGTCTATCTGGCGCTCAAGGGCGGTGGCGCGATCTCGCTCGACGCGATCCTGTCCCGTCTTGCGCCAAAGCCGCAAATGGCCTGACGCAGACAAGAAAAGACCCCCGGCAGGGAAACCGGGGGCCTCTTCCAATCAAACCGGAGGAGTATGTTCAGTATCAAGTCAGCTTAGTTGAGCTGGCCTTCGATCGCCTTCGGAGCTTCGCTCTTCGAGGCGACAATATCGATGCGGCGCGGCTTCATCGTTTCGGGAATTTCGCGCACGAGGTCGATGTGGAGCAGGCCGTTCTTCAGCGAGGCGCCGCGCACTTCGACATAGTCGGCAAGCTGGAAGCGGCGCTCGAAGGCGCGCTTGGCAATGCCGCGATAGAGATAGTCGATATCCTTGTCGGTTTCGGCGGATTTTTCACCCTTGACGGTCAGCGCATGCTCGCGTGCTTCGATGGAAAGCTCGCTTTCGTCGAAGCCGGCAACGGCCATGGTGATGCGATAGGCGTTCTCACCCGTCCGCTCGATATTGTAGGGCGGATAGCTCTGCGACTGGTCGGGCTGGCTGACGCCGTCAAGCATGTTGAAAAGACGGTCGAAGCCGACGGTGGAGCGATAAAGGGGAGAGTAGTCGATGTGACGCATGATGTCCTCCTGAGAAGCGACGTCAGTCAATGTTTTCAATGCCTCATGCCCCGATTCAGGCGGCGGGAGGCGGTTAGCGAAGACCCGTTTGGCATCTTCGAAGAAACAGATGGGAATTGATTTTTGCGCTTCAAGAGGCGAAGACAGGAAACGCTCAAAATCGAATTCCCGGTGACCGCATTGCTCTATCAGACCCCCGACAATCCGCTGCCGCCGGTCCATCTGGACGGCACCTTCAGGACCCATGACGGGATCGATCTGCGCTATGCCGTCTTCAAGGGCAAGACCTCGCCGCCCAAGGGAACGGTCGTGCTCCTTCCGGGCCGCAGCGAGCCGATCGAGAAATATGCCGAGACGATCACCGACATCACCAATGCGGGCCTCTGGGTTGCCACCTTCGACCTGCGCGGCCAGGGCGGCTCGCCGCGGCTGATCAAAAACAAGCGGCTCGGCCATGTCCGCCGTTTCAGCGACTACCAGAAGGATCTCGACGCCTTCTTCGAGCAGATCGTGCTGCCGGATGCGAAACTGCCCTTCTTCCTGGTCGCCCATTCGACGGGCGGCCTCATTGCGCTGGCCAGCGCGCGGCGGCTCGCCAACCGGGTCGAGCGGGTCGTCGTGTCAGCGCCCTTCCTCGGGCTAGCCTCGACGCGGCCTTCGCCCGGCATGGTGCGTTTCGTCGCCCGCCTCATGTGCCTCGTCGGCCTCGGCGGTCGTGCCTCGCGCAAGGACAGGGATTATTCACAGTTCGAGGGCAATGCCGTCACCTCGGACCCGCAGCGTTTTGCCCGCAATCAGGCGATCTTCGATGCGCATCCGGAACTGACGCTGGGGCCACCGACCTGGCGCTGGCTCTATGAATGCCTGAAGGCCGGTCGCAAGGTCGTCTCGCCAACCTATCTGCAATCGATCACCGTGCCGACCCTGATCCTCGCCCCAACCGCCGACCGCGTGGCCTCCTATCCGGAGATCGAGCGGATGTCGCGCTACTTCCGCGCCGGCAAGCTGATCCCGATCAACGGCGCGGAGCACGAAGTCTTCCAGGAAGCCGAGAAATATCGCGCCCAGGCCATGGCGGCGCTCTTCGCCTTCATTCCAGGCGGCTTTGCCGAGCCGGTGCGACTGATCGAAGAGGAAGAGACCGCGGAAAAGGCGGCAGGCTGATCAGCCTGCCAGCAGTTCCAGTGCCTGCTTGTGCAGCGCCGGCGTCGCCGCGGCAACGATCCGCCCGCCCATTTCCGGCCGCCCGCCATCCCAGGTCGTGATGACGCCGCCGGCGTTCTCAATGATCGGAATGATCCCGCCGACATCATAGGGCTTCAGCTGGTTCTCGACCACGAGATCGATATTGCCGCTGGCGACCAGCATATAGGCATAGCAGTCGCAGCCATAGCGGAAGAGCCGCACGGTCTTTTCAACCGCCCGATATTTCCGCTCGTCCTCGCCCGTAAACAGATGTGGCGAGGTGGAAAACAGCGTGGCATTGGAGATATCGCCACAGTCGCGCGTCTTGATCTGCCGCGCGCCGCCCGGGCCGGTGTAATAGGACGCCGTGCCGTCGGAGAAATAGCGCTCGCCGGTAAACGGCTGATCCACCAGACCCATATTGGCGCGACCGCCGCTGTAAAGTCCGATCAGCGTCCCCCAGACCGGGAGCCCTGAAATGAAGGCGCGCGTGCCGTCGATCGGGTCGATCACCCAGACATTCTCGCGATCCAGACCAACATTGCCATGCTCCTCGCCGAGAATCCCGTGATCGGGAAAGGCCCGCTCGATCTCGGCACGGATGGCCTCTTCCGCCGCCCGGTCGCCCTCGGTGACGGGATCGAAGCCGCCCGCCTCCTTGTTGACCACCGCAGCACCGGCCCGAAAGCGCGGCAGCGTTTCGCGCGCGGCGATTTCGGCAAGGCGATCGAAAAACGCTCTGTCTGGCAGCATGGGGTCCTCGTGTCGGCGCGCGAGCCGCGCTTTTCGTGTGCAGATATCGCTATGCTTAAACCGGAATTTCGCGGCGGAGAAAAGAGCGTCTCTTCACATTTGCCGCCACTTCCATCAGGAGTGGGTAAAATTTGAGCACGAAAAAATTCTGCTTAAATCCTGTGCCAAATCCGTTGACATTGGTGCGGTGCAATATTAATGTCATCTTACAGTCGCTCGCGGCTGTAATACCCTCCTTGGGTGTTTCCTCCCTAGATTTGACCGCGCCCAACGGCGCGGTTTTTTTTCGGTCATGCAGCACCGCCGTCTTGGGGGACAGCCAGACCGTCCACGCCAAAACCCTCGGAAAAAACCTCTCCCGAGTTTGCCTCCGGTCCTATCGCTCTTACCCCTGTCTCTGGGCAATCGCCTCCGGAGAGCCACGCTGACGCGCCGCCCTGATTGGTAGTTTAAAAATAACGGCGGAGCGCCAGCGCGACCCGTCGAGATTACCGAGGGGAGCCTCATCCGACTCCAGTCCTCAAGCGCGGGCCGCCTCGCTAAACCGCCTGCGGAGGCAGACGGGTTCTCTGGCGTAGCCAGGCCGCCGAGCTATTCGCAGCCCATCGGGGGAGTCGTTTCGGTGAGGTTGTAAGACTCACCGCCGCCCGCGCCCCCTGATGACATCCGCCGCACGTTACGAGGGACGCCATCAAGCTCTCCTCCCGCCTGAGCCCGTCGTCGCGAGCCCATCCGGTGGCGGAAGGGGTTTAGGATAAGAGGAGATGCGATAACGGGGAAATTGCGGGATGAATTTTTTCTTGCGGCGCTCACTTGAGGCACCCTCGTTCCCCCCTCTCGGTCGTCATCCTCTGGCTTGACCAGAGGATCTGCTACGCCGAATTCACGCCGCACCGTCGTTTGCTCGGTCTCGTCAGCAGATCCTCGGGACAGGCCCGAGGATGACGGAGGAGAGGGTGCGGCCCAGCCTCTCCCCTTGTGGGAGAGGAAGCGATTTCAACATCTTAGCTTCAGCTAAATGTTAGAAATCGCAGGTGAGGGGGCAAATTTATCCCCGACATCCCCCGCAATTCCCCCTCACAAAGCTCGCCAAGCCAATCGGCTTCACCTCTTGGGGCGAGCTATCCTCTCCCACAAGGCGAGAGGAAGAACCCCTACTCCGCCGCAAACGCCATGTCGCCCGACGTCTCGACCACATAATCCGCCAGCCGCATCATGAACTCCCGCAGCAACCCGGCCACCAGAAGAAACTCCGGCTTCCGCTCCAGCGTCGTCTCGTCCACATAAAGCGACCGGTTCACCTCGATCTGGATGGCATGAAGGCTGCGCGCGGGGCGTCCGTAATGTTCGGTGATGAAGCCGCCGGCATAGGGTTTGTTGCGCACGGTGGCGAAACCGAGGTCGGTCAAGATATCGCTGGCCGCACGGGTGAGCCGCGAGGAAGCGCTTGTGCCATAACGATCCCCGATCACGATCTCCGGCTTTTCCGGAGAGCCGGGAATGCGGATATTGCCGGGCATGGAATGGCAATCGATGAGGATGGCCTGGCCGAAGCAGACATGCGTTCGGGCGATCAGCTTGCGCAGGCAGGCGTGGTAGGGCTTGTAGACCGCCTCGATGCGATCCAGCCCCTCTTCCGCCGTCAACCGTGTGCGATAGATCTCGGTATTCTCCGCAACGATGCGCGGAATGGTCCCGAGCCCGCCGGCAACGCGCACCGAGTTGCGGTTCACATGCGATGGCAGTTCGCCAATGAACATGCGCGGATCGAGCTCGTAAGGCTCGCGGTTCACATCGAGAAAGGCGCGCGGGAAATGCGCGATCAGCATCGGCGCGCCAAGCGACACGGCCGAGATGAACAGTTCATCGACATAGACGTCTTCGGATTTTCGAATCGTCAGCGGGTCAAGCCGCGACTGGGCCATGAAATCGCGGCTGTAGCGGCGTCCGCTATGCGGCGAGTTGAACACAAAGGGGATTGTGTGAGCGGCGGGCTCGAAGACCTCGAAGTCGATGTTTTCCTCGGCCGGTCCGCGCATCATTCCCCTTTACCATGTTTTGTTGTTCTGGTGATTTGCAGTGTCAAACATGTTGCCAGCAGGCGGGCGTGAAGTCAAAACCATTCGGGGGAGCCAAAACGGCTTCTCATGCGTTATACATAGCCTTGGCTGGCCGTGTTCACGGGAAATTTACCCGCTCCAGCATACAACTCATGTTCATATGCCAGAACGAGAAAACACCAGATGTCAGAGAAAATGACCCAGAAGATCCTCCTTGCAGAAGACGACAACGACATGCGCCGTTTCCTGGTCAAGGCGCTGGAACGCGCCGGCTATAACGTCATGTCTTATGACAATGGCGCCAGCGCCTACGACCGTCTGCGCGAAGAGCCCTTCTCGCTGCTTCTGACCGACATCGTGATGCCGGAAATGGACGGGATCGAACTCGCCCGCCGCGCCACCGAGCTCGACCCGGACCTCAAGGTCATGTTCATCACCGGCTTCGCCGCCGTGGCGCTGAACCCGGATTCCCGCGCCCCCAAGGACGCCAAGGTCCTCTCCAAGCCCTTCCACCTTCGCGACCTCGTCGACGAGGTCAACAAGATGCTGGCCGCCTGATCAGGCGACAGCGGAAGCTTTTCCACCGATTGGAAAAAAAGCTTCAAATACCCTATTGACGGCGCAAAGCATTTTATGATCTATGCGCCGACATCGGATGGGCGTGTAGCTCAGCGGGAGAGCACTACGTTGACATCGTAGGGGTCACAGGTTCGATCCCTGTCACGCCCACCATCCTTTTCAAGGGCTTAGCAAGAAATTGCTGAGCCCTTTTGCATTTCGGCGATACGCGCCTTTGTCAGTCATAATCATGACTCTTACGGCTGATTAATCTTGCCGCCAGACGGGCTCGAATGTCGCAGCGGCGGCGATTGCCTTGCGCAAGTCTGGCCGGTAAACTGCGCCCACAAACCACCCCGACGAGATCCAAGACCACCCCATGACCCGATTTCAGCTGCCGCATACGCCTTGGGAACATTTCGCCGATGGCGTTGTCCATGTGATCGGCGTGGCCTTTGCGATTGCTGCCACGTCAGCTCTGATCGTGTGGGCAAGCCTGCGGCTGCCGGCAGACTGGATCTGGCCGCTCACCGTCTACGGCGTCGGGCTGATCGCCACCTTCTCGTTCTCCGCAGCCTACAATCTCACGGTCCATGGCAAGGTTCGCGCCGTGCTGCGCCGATTCGACCATGCGGCCATCTATCTCATGATCGCCGGCACCTATACGCCGATCGGGATCATCGGCCTTGGCGGCTGGCTCGGCTGGGGTCTGGCGATTTCCTCATGGACCCTCGCCATCGTCGGCATCGTGATGAAGCTGGCTTTCTTCCATCGCTGGCCGCGGGCCGGCTTCTTCCTCTATCTCGGCATGGGCTGGCTGGGCATCGTCGCCGTCTGGCCGCTGATCCAGAACCTGCATCCGAGCGTGCTCATCCTGCTGCTGGTGGGCGGCGTCACCTACACGGCCGGCACGATCTTCTACCACTTCGACCGCCTGCCCTATTCGCGCGCCATCTGGCACACCCATGTGCTGGCTGCGGCCGTGATCCATTACGTGGCGGTTCTGATGGCCGTTCCGGCCATCAGCTGACGTTGCACTCAGCGAAACGACTTGAGATAGTGGCTCTCGAAGTAACGCTTCGTCCAGTGGAATATGCGGCTTTTCGGCAATAGGATGTTTCGCTTCGCATTGCGAAAGATCAGCATGCCGGCGTCAAGCGTATCGACGATGCAGATCAGCTCCGGCCTGAATTTTCGCTGGGGCTCAGTGCCGGCCAGCACGGCAGCAATGTTCTCCGCTGCCGCTTCTGCCTGCAAATCCGCCTGATGCGCCTGTTTCGGCATCCAATCCGGCCCCGGAAAGCTGCCCGAATCGCCAACGACCCAGACCCCTGGCCGGTCCTTGACGCGGCACATCTCGTCCGCAGCAATCATGCCGCCAGGCGAAAGCGGCAAATCGGACCCGGCCAGGAAAGCCGGCCCCGTCATGCCGGGCATGAAGAGAATGAGATCCGCCTGCACTTCGCCGCCTTCGGTTACAACCCTGTCCGCCTCGAACCGGACCAGCTTGTGGCCGAGATGCGTCTCGATCCCGCGTGCCGCCATTTCCTTCAGCAGGCCGTCCACGGCCTTCTCGCCAAGCCGCTGGCCGGGTCTCGTGGAGGGATTGAAGAAGACGAGCTTGAACCGCTCGCGCCGCCCCTGCCGTCTGAGCAGCGTATCGATGATGAACAGGAATTCGAACATCGGTCCGCCGCGCACCGCCTGCTGCTCATTCGGATTGGCGGCAAAACCAACGGCAATCGTGCCGCCCTGCATGGACTCCAGCCGTCGGGAAATCTCTTCTCCGACCGCGATGCCCTCGCAGGGCGTCAGAGCGTGTTCGATGCCGGGCAGCTTCTTGAGAAACCTTCCGCCGGCTGCAATGAGCAGCTGATCGTTGCGGAAGGTCCCGGCGTCGGTCACGACGCTGCGACCGCCCTCCTCAACGTGCAGGACGCTAGCCTTGACGAATTTGACGCGATGCTTGTCGAAGAAGCGCGACAGCGGCACTTTCAGCCGCTCAGCCTTTCGCAGACCCGCCGGAAGCCAGATCGAACTGGGCAGATAATGCAGCGCATCGCGCGGCGAGATCACGACGATCTCCGCATCGACGCCGCGACGGCGCAACGAACGAATGGCCGTCAGGGCCCCGAAGCCAGATCCGAGAATGGTAATGGTCGTCACGTCAATCTCCATATATCGATTTTCATATATATAGAGAATATTCTGTCTTTTCCAAGCCCGTCCTCGCTGACCGATTGCCGCAGGTTTGACTTTTTGCCCCGTGCGGCGCATAGGAATGCGGAAGGCTGAAGGAACGCCTGCCGCCCGCTGGCTTGCAGCCCTGGTGAAGTTCCGCGATGCAGTTCCTTTGGAATGGCATCGAAAACGATTGATGACCGAAGCTTTGATGCATTCGCGCCATCGGCAATGCGGGTCCCGATCATGGCACTGCGGATGCGACAAGGACTTCAACCATGTCACAATCGATGCCCATTCCCTCGCTCGAAACCCTCAAGGATCAGGCCAAGCGCCTGCGCACCCGGCTCAAGGACGAAGCCCAGGACATTACCCACTCGAAAGCGCTGGAACTGATCGCGGCCCAATATGGCTTCCGCGACTGGAACACGCTCGCCGCGAAAGCCGGCAACCGCCCGCCGCTCAATCCCTGGATGCTCGGCTCGAAGGTCACAGGCCACTATCTCGGCCAACCCTTCAAGGCGGAAATCCTCTCCGTGCAGGCGCTCACCCACGCGCCGGGGCGCTACCGCATCACCTTCGACTTCGAAGAGCCGGTGGATGTCGTCACCTTCGACAGCTTCTCCGCCTTCCGCAAGCGGGTGACCTGCACGATCGGCGAAGACGGCCGCACCGTGGAGAAAACCTCCAACGGCCGGCCGCATATGGAACTGGAATGGTGAAGCAAAAGGCGGTTGCTCAGACAGAGCTGCCGCCTTCACCTGTTCAGCGCGTCACCGCGTAGGACGAAATCGCCTTGTCGAGCGAGATCAGCATGCCGCGGCTGCCGCTCAGCGCCAGGCAGGAACCGGAATAGGCGCGGTCCGAGCAGATCCTGACGCTGGCGGGGCCGATCACCTCGACGGAGGAGATGCGGTCGTTCCAGGTGGCCGGCAGGCGCGGTGCGCTGGTGCCGATCGAGGCGCAGAAATGCGCGCCTGTGAAGTTCGCGCCCGTATAGAAGCACACCTTGCCATCGACCGAGGCGGTCTGCACCTTGCACTGGGAGCCATGGCAGGGCTTTTTCGGCAGCAGCGGCACCTTGGGCAGGTTCACCTTGTTCGGCAGCTTCGTGTCATAGGTGAAGACATCGGGTCCGTTGCCGCCATTGTTGGTGCTGCTGCCGACGCTGTCGGTGCTGTTGTTGCTGTTGCCGGCGCTCTGGCCGCCATTCGAGGGTCCGCCGATGGAGGTGGACATGCTCGAGATATCGGCATGTGCGAGATTGGCAGCGCCGATGACGAGTGCAGCGGCAAGAGTGGATTGTGCGAAGAGATTGCGGATCTTGGTCATGGTCATGTCTCCCGATATGGCTCATCCCGAGCCTTGAGTGATCGTCTGGAGGCTTTCGCCTCCGGTTGGCTTGCATCTGATGGAGACAGGTATAGATGCGAGACGACGACGCTGCTGTTCCCGGCGGAACAGCAGCTTCAGGAGTCGATCAAAGAAGAGATTTCAACGACAGAAATGGCAAGGCCGAGCGGCGGGGTTTACCCCGCGATGTCGACCACGCCGCAATCGCCAGCTTCCGACGCAAAGGCCAGCATCTTGCCGGACTTCGACCAGGCCATGGAGGTAATCGCGCCCTTGCCCGGGCGGCGCAGCACCACTTCCTTCTCGTCCGCCAGGCGAACCAGAAGGATCATGCCGTCGATGAAGCCGATGGCTACCACCTCTTCCGCCGGATGGCAGGACACGGCGGTCGCCATGATGTTGCCGCGCGTGCCGAGCTCCAGCGGCGGCTTGCCCATCGGGCCGTCCTTGGCCGAAAACGGCCAGACGATGGCCGCCGGCGCACCGGACGAGGCAAGCCACTTGCCCTTGACCGACCAGGAGAGCGATTTGACCTTGGCCGGATAGCCGGTCATGCGCATGTGCCGGGCCTCTTCGCCGGGCTTGACGTCGATCTTCCAGCCATGGAGCGCATTTTCCTGCATGGCGGTCACGACGAAGCGCCCATCGGGCGAGAAGGTCACGGCATTATGCGCGCCCTTCCAGTCGAGATCGATCGGCGCACCCGCCGTCATCACCCAATGCAGCGTCACGCCGTTGTAGCGGGCTGCTGCGATGCGCAGGCCCTTGGGCGCGAAGGCGATCGCTTCGACCGTGCGCTGCTCGGTGAAGCTCTTCACCGTGCCATCGGCAAGCCGCACCTTGGCCTCCTTGCCGAGACCATAGGCAACCGCGCCTTGCGGACCGGCGGCAATGACCGAAATCCACTTGCGCGGCTCCTCGGCCAACAGCTCGACGCGGCCATCGTCGTGTATACGGTTGACCTTGCCGTCCTCGCCGGACGTCACCAGCGTGTTGCTGGCCTCGTCCTTGATGGACGCCAGCAAGCCCTCATGGGCGACAACTGTCTTGTGGCCCATGTCGAGCCGATGAACCTCGCCGGACGACGCGGTGAAGAAGGGAACATCGCCGAGGAAATGTGCGCCGGCGATGTGGCCTTCGAGATCAAGCGGAGCAACTGTGGGCATTTATGCGGCAACCGTCTGCGCTTCGCAGGCCTTGAAGGTGCGTTCCAGCTTTTCCTGGTCGAGATCGCGGCCGATGAAGACGAGACGCGTTTCGCGTTTCTCGTGTTCCTTCCAGGGGCGCTGGTGATCACCCTCGATGATCATGTGCACGCCCTGAACGACATAGCGTTCCTCGTCGCCGGTAAAGGCGATGATGCCCTTGAGGCGGAGGATCTTCGGGCCGTCCGTCTGGGTCACCTTCTGGATCCACGGGAAGAACTTGTCCGGGTTCATCTCGCCGGCGCGCAGCGAGATCGACTTCACCGTCACATCGTGGATCGCCGAGGGCGTACCGTGGTGGTGGTCGTGCCCATGGTCATGATCGTGGTGATGATGATCATGGTCGTGATGGTGGTGGCCGTGATCGTGGCCATGGTGATGATGATCGTGATCGTGGTCGCAATCGGGACCGCAGACATGATCCTCGTATTCGTCGAGGAAATGCGGATCGTTCTCCATCGCCTTTTCGAGGTTGAACGCGCCCTGATCGAGGATCTTGGCGATATCGACTTCCGAACGCTTGGCAAACATCACGCGGGCGGCCGGGTTGATGGCGCGCACGACGTCTTCGACCTGATGCAGCTCGTCATGCGAGACGAGGTCGGTCTTGTTGATGATGACGATATCGGCAAAGGCGATCTGGTCTTCCGCCTCGCGGCTGTCCTTCAGGCGCAGCGGCAGATGCTTGGCATCGACGAGTGCGACGACCGCATCGAGTTCGGTCTTGGTGCGGACGTCGTCATCCATGAAGAAGGTCTGCGCCACCGGAACCGGATCAGCAAGACCGGTCGTCTCGACAATGATGCCGTCGAAACGGCCGGGACGGCGCATCAGGCCTTCCACGACACGGATCAGGTCGCCGCGCACGGTGCAGCAGACGCAGCCATTGTTCATTTCATAGATTTCTTCATCCGACTCGACGATCAGATCGTTGTCGATGCCGATCTCGCCGAACTCGTTGACGATGACGGCGTATTTCTTGCCGTGGTTCTCCGTCAGGATCCGGTTGAGCAGCGTCGTCTTGCCGGAGCCGAGATAGCCGGTCAGCACGGTGACGGGAATGGGTTTGGTCGCTTGCACTTCGGTCATGATCCACCTTTGGGGAAAGGGCTTCGAATTGCTGCCTATATAGGACGCCGTGGCCGGGGACCGCAACAATCGGGTCGAATTAAAAGGCACGACCCGGAAAGTAAGGCTGTCATGTTAATTTCACAATGCAGCCACAACTCGAACGCACTTCTGCTGCGCTGCGGGATGAACATGATGGAACAAGCGAATCGTCCGTGCGTTGTCGGGCGAAAGGAGACAACCCATGTCCGCGATTTCCATTTCGCCCGCAAAAGCTGCTCCGACGACAACGCCCGTACGTCGCCGCGACACGCGCCTTGACGTGCTCAGAGCGCTTGCCCTTCTCATGATCTTCATCGACCACGTTCCCGGCCAGCCGCTGGAACACTGGACGATGAAGAATTTCGGCTTCTCCGACGCCTCCGAACTCTTCGTGCTGATCTCCGGCATCGCCGTCGCGCTTGCCTATGGCCGGAAATACGACCTGACGAACCTCGCCTCGCTTTCCGTGAAGGCATGGCGCCGCGTGGTGACGCTGTTTGTGGCCCACATGACGGGCACGCTGCTGACGCTTGGCATTTTCGTCGGCGCCGCCTGGCTGTTCCTGCGTCCTGATCTGATGCAGCAGGTCGCCATAGGTCCTGTCATGGAGGCGCCTGCCAAGGGACTGGTCGCCCTGACGACGCTCGGCCACCAGCTCGGCTATAACAACATTCTGCCCATGTATATGGTGCTGATGGCGATGGCCCCGGCGATGATCTGGCTGGAGCGCCGCAATCCGTCGCTCCTGATTGCCACGTCCGCCCTGCTCTGGGCGATTGCCGGCACCTGGCGCATCGGCCCGCCGCGCATGCTGGAAGACGGCATCTGGTTCTTCAATCCGCTGTCGTGGCAGTTCCTGTTCGTGATCGGCTATGTCGGCGCGCGCCATATCGCTCGCGGCGGTCGCATCGGCGGCAGCCCCGGCCTTCTTGCTGCCTCGATCACCTTCGTCCTCTTCTCGGCGCTGTGGACCGTGATGAACCTCGGCGCACATTCCAGCCTGTCGCTCGGCCTGCCCTTCGTGCTGACCGGTTTCGACAAGACCTACCTCACCGGCTGGCGCCTCGTCCATATGATGGCGCTTGTCTATATCTTCCTGTCGGTGCCGTTCCTGTCGCGCATCACCCGACTGGATCACGACAACCCGCTGGCCGTCATCGGTCGCCATGGTCTGGCGATCTTCCTGATCGGCACGGTCCTGGCCGTGCTCGCCCAGGCCATCATGGCCGTCATCGGCAACTGGCCGGAAACCGGCCTGCTGCTGATCGCCAATGGCCTCTTCATCCAGATCATCGCCGCCTACTGGCTGGATATGCGCGACGAGGCCAACCGCAAGAAGTCCAAGCCCGCCAAGACGATTGCGGCGCCGACCGCGGGCCTCTCGCCCCTCACAGCCTGAAGAACCGGCGGATCAACCTTGTCACGGCCTGGCGGCGCTCCATGCGCCGCCATTCGTCTGCGTTACGCTCCAGGCTTACCATGTCCGTGCGCGTCCCCGGCCAGATGTCGACCGGGACCTCCACCTCGCGGATTGCGCGCCGCTTCGGTGCATCGATCTCTCCGACAAGTTCGAACCCGCCTGCAAGGGTGCTGTCAATCTCGGCCATGTCGCTCTCCTTTGCGAAGCCTTGTGCTTCCGATTTCCTGAATTGGCCTTGATCTTAATTCATTCCCGGTAGATGATAATGATCTCAAGCTTCCTCACATCCGTGAATTTTATTCAGCTATGTCCGACGCCTCTCTGAAAGAAATGCAGGCCATCTGCCGGATTGCGGAAACGGGAAGCTTTGCGCAGGCTGCCGACGATCTGGCACTGACGCCTTCGGCCATCTCCAAGCTCGTCGGCCGGCTGGAAGCCCGTCTCGGCATCCGCCTGATCACCCGCACCACCCGCCGCCTGTCGCTCACTTCAGAAGGCGCGACCTATGTTGCCCGCGCCCGCGACATTCTCACGGCTGTCGAGGATGCAGAACAGGAAGTGATGGCGAGTGCTGTCGAGCCCTCAGGCCTGCTGCGCGTCAACACCGGCACCGCCTTCGGCCGCTATGTGCTGGGGCCGATCATTCCGGACTTCCTGGCGCGCTATCCGAAGATCCGCCTCGACCTCGGCATTGCGGACCGGCAGGTCGATCTCATCGGCGAACAATGGGACGTGGCGATCCGCATGGGGCAGCTTGGCGATCCTTCTCTGGTCGCCAGAAAGATCGGCGAATCCTCGCGCGCCATCTGCGCCAGCCCCGCCTATCTGGAACGCTACGGCCTTCCGAAAACACCGGCCGAGCTGGCGAACCATAATTGCATCGTGATTTCAGGTTTCCCCTATCTCCGGCGCTGGCCCTTTGCCTCACCGGAGGGCGTGAACCTGCAGGAGGTCGGCGGCAGCCTCGTCACCGATAGTGCTGACGTCATCGTTGACATGATGCTGGCCGGGCTCGGGATTGGCCGACTGGCGCGTCTCACCGTGGCGCAGCCGCTGAAGGAGGGGCGCCTCATCGAAATCCTGCAGGATGTGCACCGCATCGATCCCTTCCCGATACACGCGATCATGCCGCCCGGCGGCAATCGCAGTCCCAAGGTCCGGGCCTTCATCGATTTCCTGGCCGGTCACCCGCTGCTCAAGGCGTCTCTGTAGCGTCGAACAGCGACAGATCGAAACGCGCAACGTCCTGCAGCAGTTCAATGAGTCCGCGCGCCGCACGGTCGATCATCTGCCGCCCCTTCTCCGCAGTGGCCAGCGCGGCGTTGCCCGCAACGCCATCGGCATTGAGGTCCCGCATCATCCATCCGAAGGCATGGGGGCCATAGGCCCGCAGATGCTTGAAGTCGGACATGAAGTCGCTCTGCCGGGACGCAAAGTCGCGCGCCTTTTCCATGTCCACCAGCTCCGGCGCCAGCGCCAGCATGACCGACGTCTCGATCTCCCCGCCGTGGATGCCGATCGCCTTTTCCTCGGGCGTCACGAGACCCGCTTCCGCTCCGAAGCGCGTCCAGCTGGAGGCGACGCAGAGCATGCCGAACCGCACCCGCGCCTCCGTCGCCACGATGGTCATCAGCGGCGAATTCCCTCCATGCGCATTGAGCAGAACGAGACGGCGGATGCCCTCCTCGCTCAGCCGCTCCGCAATGCCCAGCCAGCGCTCGATAGCCTCCCGATAGGTCAGCGTCCGCGTGCCCTCCACGTCGATATGCTCGATCGAGTAGCCGACCGCCTCGGTCGGCAGGAAGATCACGTCGAGATCTTTCGGCAGCAGCGTCTGGGCCCGCCGGGCAACCCCCGTTGCGATAATGGTATCGGTCGCAAACGGCAGATGCGGCCCATGCTGCTCATGTGCGCCGAGCGGAAGCACCGCGATACGTTCGTCATTTCCGGCCATTTGGCCTCCCGACAGCGTGGACACGTCCCGAAACCTCCGGTATCCCTTTGTGCAGGGGAGTCATAACGTGCTTCGGCACGGAGGCAAGCGGGCAGATGGCCAAGAAAAACAAGGACAAGAAAAAAGAAGGCAAGCGCAGCAAGTCGTCGGCCAGTCCGGCGGATATCGCCTTCGAGGTGGCGCAGGTCGCTCGCCAGTTCCGCACCCTCACCTCCCGCACGCTGAGCGATGTCGGCCTTTATGGTGGACAGGAGGGCGTGATGACCGCGCTCGGCGAGGAGGATGGCCTGACCGCCGGCGCCATCGCCACCCGCCTCGGCGTCAAGCCGCCGACCATCACCCGCACGATCACCCGCATGGAAGCGCAAGGCCTGCTCACCCGCAAGGGCGGCGAAGACGGCCGCCAGACCACCGTCTGGCTGACGGAGGACGGGCGCGCCAAGCTCGCGAATGTGGAGACCTCCGGTGCGACCGTCATGGATGCCGCCTTCCGTGATCTCGATGAAAAACAGATGCGCCGGCTGCTCGAGCTTCTTCAGCAGGTCAGCAGCAATCTCGAAGCGGCCCTCTCCGCCGAAGGTTGAAGACACTTCACGTCTGAAATTGTTGCAAGCCCCGTTAAAACAGTTTACTTAAAATTTTTAAGTAGACCAACGCGCCCGGCGAAGAGGTGGGAACCGGCTTTTCGCAAACCTGGCGCGGCACGAGGAGACCAGATCGTCGCATGATGATCTGAAAACGGGGCGCAGACCCCGTGTGAGGATAGCGTCGGGGAGGCAACGTGGCGCAAAAGATCAAGCTTTCTACGATCGCCGAGTCGCTCGGCGTCTCGACCGCCACCGTTTCGCTCGCGCTGCGCGACAGTCCGCTCGTCGCCGCCGCCACACGAGAGAAGATCAAGGAACAGTCGCGTGCGCTCGGCTACATCTATAACCGCCGCGCCGCCAGCCTTCGAACCTCCCGCTCCGGCATCATCGGCGTCGTTGTGCACGACATCCAGAACCCGTTCTACGCGGAAATTCTCAAAGCGATCGAAAGCGAACTTGATCGCTCCAGCCACACATTCATCCTGTCGAACCACTACGACTCGGTCGAAAAGCAGCGCAATTTCATCGAGACCCTGCTGCAGCTCGGCGGCGACGGCGTCATCATGTCGCCGGCCATCGGCACGCCGCGCGAGGATCTGGAACTGGCTGAAAACAACGGCATGCCGGCCATCCTGGTCGCCCGTTCGGTCGAAAATCTCGATCTGCCGACCTATCGCGGCGATGACAGCTACGGCATTTCGCTCGCCACCAATCACCTGATCGGCCTTGGCCATCGCACCATCGCCATGGTCGGCGGCACCGACCAGACCTCGACCGGGCGCGACCGCTACCAGGGCTATGTCAATGCGCTGAAGAAGGCGAATATCCCGGTCGATCCGGCGCTGCGCATCGCCGGTCCCCGCTCCAAGCAGGGCGGGTTCGAGGCTGCCGTGCATTTCCTGTCGCTGCCACAGAAGCCGACCGCCGCCGTCTGCTGGAACGACCTGGTCGCCATCGGCTTCATGAACGGCATTGCGCGCGCCGGCCTCATGCCCGGCCGCGACATTTCCGTCACCGGCTATGACGATCTGGAAGAAGCTGCCATCGCAACGCCCGGCCTCACCACGGTCTGGAACGGTCAGTCGGAAGTGGGCCGCCTGGCTGCCCGCGCGCTTCTCGACAAGCTCTCCGGCAGCCATGAGCCGGACGGCATGCACCTGATCAAACCGGAAATGCGCATTCGGCAATCGACCGCGCCCCTGCACCGCGCCTGATCCCGGCGCAAACCCTGAACCCGCGCGGACGGGCTTGGCCCTCAGCCCGCGCGAACCGAACAGGCAGAGAAATCCATGTCGAAAGTCTCCATCCTCACCGCCGGCAAGGTCCACCCGCGCGTTATCGAACGGCTTGAAGAGCGCTTCGAACTCGTCCGCATCGAGAGAGCGGACCCGGCGCTCGTCACACCGGAAATTGCCGCCAGGGTGCGCGGTGCCACCGCCTTCAACGGCATGCCGGCGAACCTGATGGCCGCGCTCCCCAACCTTGAGATCGTCGCAAATTTCGGCGTCGGCTATGACGGCGTGAATGTCGCCCATGCCGCCGCGAACAACATCATCGTCACGAACACCCCCGACGTGCTGAACGAGGAAGTGGCCGACACGACGCTTGGCCTCCTGATCAACACCGTCCGCCTGCTGCCCCGCGCGGAATCCTGGCTGCGCGATGGCCGCTGGGAGAAGGACGGCGCCTTCATGCTCTCGCCGCTGTCGCTGCGCGGCCGCTCCGTCGGCATTTACGGCCTCGGCCGCATCGGCCTGGAAATCGCCCAGCGGGTCGCAGCCTTCAATCTGCCTGTCAGCTATCACACGCGGACCGAGCGCAAGGACGTTTCCTACCGCTACTATCCGACGCTGGAGGAGTTAGCGGAGGCCGTCGATACGCTCATCTGCATCGTTCCCAAGACGCCGGAGACGCACAAGACGATCAATGCCGATATCCTCGCCCGCCTCGGCGCGAACGGCGTTCTGATCAATGTCGGGCGCGGCTGGACGGTCGATGAAGAGGCGCTTGCCGACGCGCTGGAAAACAAGGTCATCGCCGCCGCCGGCCTCGATGTCTTCCAGGACGAGCCACATGTCCCGGCCCGCCTGATCGCGCTCGACAACGCCTGCCTTCTGCCCCACGTCGCCTCGGCCTCGGTTCCAACGCGCAACGCGATGGCCGACCTGACGGCAGAGAACCTCATCTCCTGGTTTGAGACTGGACGCCCGATCACCCCCGTCCCGGAGACGCCGTTCAAGCGCTGAAGGGCATCGATTTGATCGTGGTCATGGTCTGACCTCAATAAGCGGTTAATATCTCTGTTGCGCGTTAGACTTCTGTTAGGAAATGGCGCGCAACATGCTTTTATGATGCATGTGAAAGCTTTGCAGCGCATCCCGCGCCGATCAAGGGACGGCGCAAGTCTGCAATAGTCTCCGAAAACAAAGGAGAAACGCATGAAGATGATTATCGCCGCCTCGGCAATCGCGATCGCCGGAGCCGCCGCAAGCTACCTTGCGCCCTCGCCCCAGCAGACGCCAGGCATAGACCCCACAAAGACGGCCGCCATTGGCAAGGCCTCCAGCTATTCGGTCGCCAATATTGCCGAAGGCAAGGCTTGCGTCGTCAACCGCGGCAAGCTCGCCTCTGCCCGCACCTTCGCGCTGAAAACGGAACCCGGATGCGACGACATCTGGCCGGGTCTCAGCAACGCCCGCAACTGGACGGAAAATTCAGACGGCAGCGTTGCGCTGACCGACAAGGCCGGCAAGCAGGTCCTCATGATCGCCCCCGGCGACGGCATTGGCTACGTGGCCGTAGAACCCCCTTCGGCGGCGTTGACGCTGACGGCGGTGCAGTAGGTAGGTCTGATCGGCCTCGCCCAAATATCCTGCGTCATCCTCGCCCTTGTGGCGAGGATCTACGGAAGAAGCTGCGGGCTCGAAGGTCTGGCAGGAATGCAGGGCGCGCAGCACCAGCGTCGGGTAATCCATTCCAGAAGCGGCTGAGGCAATGTGGCAGATCCTCGCCACAAGGGCGAGGATGACGGAATCAGGCAGCTCCCTCGGAAAACTAAAGCTCAACACATTTCTCAAGCCGTCAGCTTCTTCGCAGCCGCGAATTCCCGAACGGCCTCGCCGAACGCCTTGAAGAGCGCGTTGGAAGGCCCATCCTTCCCCACCCAATATTCCGGATGCCACTGAACGCCCACGGCAAAAGCCTTGGCGCCGATCACCGAAACGGCCTCGATCGTACCGTCTTCGGCAACGGCTTCCACAGCCAGATTGGGTGCAGCCGCCGAGATCGCCTGACGGTGCAGCGAATTCACCTTGATCTCGCCCGACCCGAGCGCGCCAGCCAGACAGCTGCCTTCCTTCACGCGCACCGTCTGATGGATCTTGTACTGCACGTCGCGGTCGGGAACATCCTGACGGCGATGATCCGAGACACCCGGCATCTCCTGGATTTCGCTGGCCAAAGTACCACCGAGAGCCACGTTGAGTTCCTGGATGCCGCGGCAGATCGCCAGCAGCGGAATGCCCCGCTCGATCGCGCGGCGGATGAGCGGCATGGTCGTCGCGTCGCGCGCCGGATCGAAGGGACCGTCCTTTTCTTCCGCCACCTTGCCGTAAAGCGAAGGATGCACGTTGGATCGTGAACCCGAAAGCATCACGCCATCGACCCGGTCGAGCACTTCATCAATGTCATGGCCGGTTTCGAGCGCCGGCACGATCAGCGGCAGAAGCCCGGCCCCGATAACCGCCGCGTTCACGTACTGCGTCTGCACCATATGCCAGGTCGTTCCGTCAAGTTCACGGATATCGGCAGGAATGGCGACAATCGGCATGCTCATGAAGGGTCTCCAATTTGATCAAGTTTGGCATTCATCACGCCACAACTGACGCAAGTCAATCAAAATTGCGGCAACATGAGGAGCCAACAGCCCCGGAAATGTTCGGTACATTTAACAAAAACGTATTTGCTTGCAGCCACTTACAGAGAATTTTTTTGGTCTTCGCGCTTGCCAGTCAGCCGGCAAAATGGTTAGCTTCGACCACTCTGCGACATAGAGGGGGAATCCGGGTCGCGGACTCAAACAAATCGGGAGGTTATTTATGGATCGCCGTTCATTTATCAAAAAGGCCGGTGTAACCGGCGCGGGAGCCGCCGCCGTCGCCACGACGCTTGCTGCACCCGCCATCGCGCAGGAAAATCCGAAGATCACGTGGCGCCTGACCTCGTCCTTCCCGAAGTCGCTCGACACGATCTGGGGCGGCGCTGTGGATATTGCCGAGCGCGTGTCTGCCGCAACGGGCGGCGCTTTCACCATCCAGACCTTTGCTGCCGGTGAAATCGTGCCTGGCCTGCAGGCTCTGGACGCGGTCGCTGCCGGCACCGTCGAAGCCGCGCACACGACCTCCTACTATTTCTGGGGCAAGGAGCCGACCTTCGCATTCGGCACCGCGCTCCCCTTCGGCCTCAATGCTCGCATGTCGAACGCCTGGTTCTACCAGGGCAACGGCAACAAGCTGATGAACGAATTCTATGCCACGCAGGGCGTTTACGGCCTGCCGGCCGGCAACACCGGCGTGCAGATGGGTGGCTGGTTCCGCAAGGAAATCAACACGCTGGACGACCTCAAGGGCCTCAAGATGCGCATCGCGGGTCTTGCCGGCAAGATCCTCGAAAAGGTTGGCGTCGTGCCGCAGCAGCTCGCCGGCGGCGACATCTATCCGGCTCTCGAAAAGGGCACGATCGACGCCGCTGAATTCGTCGGCCCCTATGACGACGCCAAGCTGGGCTTCAACAAGGTCGCGAAGTACTACTACTATCCGGGTTTCTGGGAAGGCGGTCCGGTCGTTCATGCCTTCTTCAACGTCGAGAAGTTCAACGCGCTGCCGAAGAACTATCAGGCCATCCTTCAGGACGCCTGCGCCTTTGCCAACACCAACATGATGGCGAAATACGACGTGAAGAACCCGCTGGCCCTGAAGGAGCTCGTCGGCTCCGGCACGCAGCTTCGTCCGTTCAGCCAGGAAATCATGGAAGCCTGCTACAAGGCCGCCGTCGAAATCTACGCCGATCTTTCGGCAAAGAGCCCTGCCTTCAAGAAGGTCTATGACGACCAGCTGGCGTTCAAGAAGGACGCCTATCTCTGGGCGCAGGTCGGCGAATACACGTTCGACACGTTCATGATGATCCAGCAGCGCGCCGGCAAGCTCTGATCGATCCCATTGTACTTTGAGATGCCCCGGAGTTCGTCTCCGGGGCATTTCTATTTTGCACAACTGTCGCGAAAGCCATTAAAGACAGTAGCGTACGAACCTTTTCAGGAATCACCTTTCGATGTCGCTCCCCCGCCGACCCGCCGCCGTGATCTTCGACATGGATGGCCTGCTGTTCAACACCGAGACGCTATCCTTCGAATCCGCCGTGACGGCGGCCGCGCATTTCGGACATACAGTGGGTTGGGACCTCTTCAGCACCCTGATCGGCCGGCAGTGGCCCGATATCCGGATGCGGCTGATGGCTGGACTGGGCAACACCTTCGATGCGGAAGCGTTCCGCCCGGTCTGGATCTCGCACTATGAAACGCTTCTGAAGTTGCGCCTCGACATCAAGCCCGGTGTCGTCGAAATCCTGGACCTGCTGGATCGTCTCGACATTCCGAGGGCGATTGCAACCTCGTCGCAGCGCGACAAGGTCGATTTCAAGATCGGCACATTCGGCATCACCCACCGCTTCCATGCCATTGTCGCCCAGGGCGACTATCCGAAGGGCAAGCCCGAGCCTGATCCCTTCCTCATGGCGGCCGATCGCCTTGGCGTCGATCCAGCCGCTTGCCTCGCGCTGGAGGACAGCCACAACGGCATCCGGTCGGCCCATGCCGCAGGGATGATGGCAGTCATGGTGCCGGATTTGCTGGACCCCAGCGACGAAATCCGCCCGCTCTGCACAGCGGTCGCCCATGATCTGCACGAAGTCGTCGTGATGATCGAGAAATCCGCCTGATCAGGGCTTCGATAAGAGCAGCCGGAGCCCCGCATAGCCGAAAACGGCAGCCAGCGTGCCCTCGATGACGCGCCGCGCCTTGCGGTAGCCATTCGCCATGGCCGCCGTCGAGAAGAGCAGCGCATAGCCGACAAAAACGATGAAGCCGAGAACCGCGCAGCCGCCGATAATGGCGGACAGCGTATGCGCCGGCGCATCCGGCTTGAGCCCCAAGGTCATGATGGCACCCCATCCGAGAATGGCCTTGGGATTGGTCAAATGCAGGAGAACACCGCGCCGGTAGGACGCAAGGCGGCTAGCGGGCGTTATGTCCGCGACGCCCGAAACCTTTTCCGTCATCGCGGATTTTGCCGATTTCCACGCGAGATAGAGCAGGTAAAGCCCGCCGGCGATTTTCATCACGATCAGCGCCTCTGCATAGCGCGTCAGCACCGACGAAATCCCCGCGGCCGCCAGACCGGCCCAGCAAAAGCTGCCCGTGAGCACACCCAGCGCCAGCGCCACGCCATGCGCCCGGCCCTGGTTCATCGCAGCACCCATGATCGCCATGTTGCTCGGACCGGGACTGGCGATAACAATCAGGTAGGTCAGATAAACCGGCGCCAACTGCTGCAGATGATCCATGTCTCGATTTCCGGTCACGATTTTTGGATGGAGACCGCAATAGAGACGGAAATCCGCAGGCGCGCAAGGTCTCGGCACAAGACCGGAGAACCGGTCTTGTGCGTTGCTTGTTCGCCCCGCCTTAGTTGAATTTCGGCGGCTGGCTGAGATCGATAGCCGGCTTTGCGCCCTCCGCTGGCTTCGCGGCATCATTTGCTGGCGCAGCCGGTGCCGGCGGATTGCCGAGACCGTTGAGCGGAGGCAGGCCGAGCGTGTTGCCGCTCTGGTCGCTGCCATTGCCCGAGCCAGCCGGAGGCGCCCCCATGGGCGGCAGCGAAAGGCCCGGAATCCCCCCATTGCCCCCTGCTCCACCGAGCGGAGGCAGCGACATGCCGGGCGCTCCACTTGTCCCACCGGACGAAGACATGGGCACAGTGATGTTGACCTTCGACGGATCGACGACGACATCGCCGCTCTTGTAGACCATGACGAGCTGCGGGAAGGCGATCACCACCAGGATCATGACAAACTGGATCACGATGAAGGGGAAGACACCCTTGTAGATGTCCGAAGTCTTGACCCCAGACATGGTGATGCCCGTTGCAGGATCCTTCCAGTTGCCCACCGGCGCGATCGAACGCAGGTAGAAGAGCGAGAAACCGAAGGGCGGCGTCAGGAACGAGGTCTGCAGGTTGATACCCAGAATGATGCCGAACCAGACGAGGTCAATGCCGAGCTTTTCGGCGACCGGCCCGAGCAGCGGCACCATGATGAAGGCGATCTCGAAGAAGTCGAGGAAGCAGCCGAGGATGAAGACGATGATCGTGACGACGATCAGGAAGCCATACTCGCCGCCCGGCAGCGACAGCATCAGATGCTCGATCCAGAGATTGCCGTTCAGGCCGTAGAAGGTCAGGCCGAAGACGCGCGAGCCGATAAGGATCATCATCACGAAAGCCGAAAGCTTCGTGGTCGATTCGACCGCCTGCTTCAGCGTCGCAAAGCTCAGTCGGCCTTTCAGGAGCGACATGATCAGCGCGCCGGCAGAGCCCATCGCCCCGCCTTCCGTCGGCGTGGCAATGCCAAGGAAGATCGTGCCGAGAACGAGGAAGATCAGCGCCAGCGGCGGGATCATCACGATAATCACCTGCTGGGCAAGCCGCGAGATGATGTTGAGCTTGAAGGTGTCGTTTGCCAACGCCACGGCGTAGATGACGCCGACCGCCAGTGCCAGCGAAATGACCATCCGCCATTCAGGCGAAATGCCGGTGAAGAACACCATGTCCGCCAGATAATAGAGCGCAACCGCAATCGCGATCATGACAGCCAGCGACGTGACACCGCCGCCGAGCGTGCGCGCCTCGCGCGGCAGCGCCGGCGCCCAGGAAGGCTTGATGAGCGTGATCAGGAAGACATAGGCGCAATAGGCGCCGACGATCAGCAGGGCCGGATAGAGCGCGCCGACATACATGTCGCCCACAGAGCGGCCAAGCTGGTCGGCCATGACGATGAGCACGAGCGATGGCGGCACGATCTGCGCCAACGTGCCCGAAGCAGCAATCGTGCCCGAGACGAAGGGCTTGTTATAGCCATAGCGCAGCATGATCGGCATCGAGATGAGGCCCATGGCCATGACCGAGGCCGCGACCACGCCGGTCGTGGCGCCAAGCAGCGCGCCGACCAGCACGACGGCATAAGCCAGACCGCCGCGGATCGGCCCGAAAAGCTGGCCGATCGTGTCGAGCAGGTCTTCGGCCATGCGCGACCGCTCGAGAATGATCCCCATGAAGGTGAAGAAGGGGATAGCCAGCAGCGTGTCATTGTTCATGATCCCGTAGATGCGCTCGGGATGCGACTGAAGCAGCGGCCAGAAAAGATTGATCGACGGCGACAGATGCGAGAATTCGACGCCGATGGCGAAGAAGGCAAGACCGCCGGCGGCAAGCGTGAAGGCAACGGGATAGCCGAGCAGAAGCATGACCATGACGGTCGTGAACATGATCGGCGCGAGATTTTCGACCAGGAACTCCAACATCTCAGCGCGCCTCCTCGACATGATCGACAGGCTTGGCCTCGACAAGCGGATCCTCGATCCGGCCCGTCAGAACACCGATGCGCTTGATGATTTCGGAGAAGGCCTGCGCGGTCAGCAGGATGAAGCCGATGAGCACGAAGGACTTGGCGGGCCAGATGATCAGGCCGCCGGCATTGGCGGAGACTTCGCCCGTCCGGAAGGAGAGCCAGAACCACGACCAGGAGAGATAGACCATCAGCGACGAGAACGGCAGCAGGAAGATGATGTGCAGCACGAGATCGATCGTATCGCGCGTCCGCTTGCTCCAGCTGGAGGACAGGATGTCGATGCGGATGTGCTCGTTCTTCTGCAGCGTATAGGCCGCCGCCAGCAGGAAAACGGCGCCGAACAGATACCATTGCAGTTCGAGCCAGGCGTTGGACGACATGTCGAAGATCTTGCGCACGACCGCATTGATCGCGCTGACCAGCACCGCCACGAGTATGAGCCACGAGACGCTACGCCCGATCGCTGCCGTGATCGCGTCGACAAACGCGCTCAGCCTTAACAAGAAAGCCATTTTTTCTCCCCCTGAAGGTCCCTGCCTTGCGGCAAAAAGCCGATTTACAACGGCGGGCGCTTTTCGCTTGTTTCCCTATGCCGCCCTTGTCCGAAAGATTACCTCTCTCTTCGACGGTTATCCGCAACTCCGTTGCGTCTGTAAAGCAGGTGCCTGAAAAGATTTGACCTCCTTAGACATTGGTAGAACAATCCAGCTGTCAGTCAGGGTTTGGGAGGACCGTGGATGCATCAGAAAATCTCGCTCGAAGACAAATACGACCTTTCGCGCAACCGGGTCTATCTCACCGGCGCGCAGGCCATCGCGCGGATGATGATGATGCAGCACGAGGCGGACAGGGCCGCAGGGCTCAACACTGCCGGCTTCATTTCCGGCTATCGCGGCTCGCCGCTGGGCGGGCTCGACAGCCAGTTCATGAAGGCGAAGAAGCCGCTTACCGAACATCAGATCACCTTCACCCCCGGCCTCAATGAAGAGCTCGCGGCCACCGCCGTGTGGGGCTCGCAGCAGGCCGGGCTTGATGGCCACGGCAAATATGATGGCGTCTTCGGCCTCTGGTATGGCAAGGGCCCCGGCGTCGACCGCGCCGGCGACGTCTTCCGCCACGCCAACCTCGCCGGCACCTCCCCCAATGGCGGCGTCCTCGTGCTCATGGGCGACGACCACACGGCCGAATCCTCCACCAATGCCCACCAGACGGAATTCAACTTCGTCGACTACATGATGCCCATCCTCAACCCCGCCGGCGTTCAGGAAATCATCGATTACGGCCTGCTCGGCTACGCGCTCAGCCGCTATTCCGGCTGCTGGGTGGCGCTGAAATGCGTGAAGGACAATGTCGAGTCCACGGCTTCAGTGAATGCCGGCCTCAACCGCCTCGACATCGTCACGCCCCCCTTCGAAGGCCCGCCCGGCGGCATCCATATTCGCCTCAACGACATCGACTTTCTCGGCCAGGAAGCGCGGCTGCACGAATACAAGCGCGCCGCCGCCAATCTCTTCATCCGCGCCAACGGCTTGAACAAGATCATCTGGTCGGGCGGCACGGCGCCGAAGCTCGGCGTCATCTCCACCGGCAAGAGCTATCTCGACGTCCTGCAAGCCTTTTCCAATCTCGGCATTGGCGAGGAGGAGGCCAATCGCCTCGGCATCCGCCTCTTCAAGATCGGCTGCACGTGGCCGCTCGATCTCGACGACGTGAAGGACTTCGCCAGCGGCCTCACCGAAATCGTAGTCGTCGAGGAAAAGCGCTCCCTCATCGAAACACAGCTCCGTGAAGCGCTCTATGGTACCGCCGGCCAGCCGATGATTGTCGGCAAGCGCGACGAGCGCGGCGACTGGCTCTTCCCCGTCAAGGGCGCGCTAGATCCCAACGACATTGCGATTGCGATGGGTGAGCGCATCATCCGCTATATCGGCCCGAGCGACGAGATTTCCGCCCGCACCGCGCGGCTGAAACAGGCGCAGGCGATGATCGCCAGCATTGCCGACGGCAATATCCGAACGCCCTTCTTCTGCTCCGGCTGTCCGCATAATTCCTCGACCAAGGTGCCGGAAGGCTCGGTCGCGGCGGCCGGCATCGGCTGTCATTTCATGTCGATCTGGATGGACCGCAACACGGTCGGCTTCACCCAAATGGGCGGTGAAGGCGCGCAATGGGTGGGCGTCGCCCCCTTCTCGGATCGCGGCCACATCTTCCAGAATCTCGGCGACGGCACCTATGCCCATTCCGGCTCGCTCGCCATCCGCTTCGCGCTGTCGGCCGGCACCAACATAACCTACAAGATCCTCTATAACGACGCGGTCGCCATGACCGGCGGCCAGCATGTCGAAAGCGGCGCAACGGTCGACCAGATCGCCCGCCAGCTGGCAGCGGAAGGCGTCAAGCGCATCGCCGTCGTCTCCGACGAGCCGGACAAATATCCGCCGGGGATCGACTGGCCCAAAGGCACGACCTTCAACCATCGCCGCGACATGGACGATGTACAGCGGGAACTCCGCGACGTCCCTGGCGTCACCGTCCTCATCTACGACCAGACCTGCGCCGCCGAAAAGCGCCGCCGCCGCAAGCGCGGCACCTTCCCCGATCCGAACAAGCGCGCCTTCATCAATGAAGCCGTCTGCGAAGGCTGCGGCGATTGTGGCGTCAAGTCCAACTGCGTCTCGATCCAGCCGGTCGAAACCGCTTTCGGCCGCAAGCGCAAGGTGGATCAATCGAGCTGCAACAAGGACTTCTCCTGCGTCGAGGGCTTCTGTCCCTCCTTCGTCACCGTCCATGGTGGCAAGCTGCGCAAGGCCGAAGCCAAAGCGAAAGATGCCAGCGGCTTCGACGCCCTCTTCGCCAGCCTCCCTGCCCCCGCGATTGCCTCGCTCGATGACGGCTGGGCTGCCATCGTCGCCGGCATCGGCGGCACCGGTGTCGTCACCATCGGCCAGATTCTCGGCATGGCCGCACATATAGAGGAAAAGGGCTGCGGCCTGATCGACATGGCGGGCCTCGCCCAGAAGGGCGGCGCGGTGCTCACCCATTTGCGCATCGCAAAGAGCCCGGAGGCGATCACCGCGATCCGCATCCCCGCCGGGCGCTCCGATCTCGTGCTCGGCTGCGACCTCGCCGTTTCGGCCTCCAAGAAGGTGCTGGCCACCGTCACCGAGGAGAAGACGCTCTTCATCGCCAACACCGCCGAAATCATGCCCGGCGGCTTCACCCGCAACCCGGATTTCTCCTTCCCCGCCGAGCTGATGAAGAAGACGATCCGCAAATCAGCCGGCGAAACGCAGACCCGCTTCTTCGACGCCGACGAGGCTGCGCGCGAACTCTTTGCCAATGCGCTCGCCGCCAACATGTTCATGCTGGGCTATGCCAGCCAGCTCGGCGGCCTACCGCTTTCACCTGAATCGGTGGAAGAGGCCATCCGCCTCAACGGCGAAGCGGTGGACATGAACATCGCCGCCTTCCGCTGGGGCCGCATCGCCGGCAATAACCCGGAAGCCGTCACCGCGATCTATCGCAACCACCATCACGATGCCCCGCGCGCCGAAACCGCCGACGAGGCGATCGACCGGATGAAGGCGCATCTCACCGCCTATCAGAACGCCCGCTACGCCCGCCGCTTCGAACGTGCGCTCACCCCGATCCGCGAGGCCGAAATCCGCGCCACCGGCTCAGCCGGCCCCGTGACGCTCGCCGCCGCCCGCAGCCTCGGCAAGCTGATGGCGATCAAGGACGAATACGAAACCGCCCGCCTCTTCACCAATGGCGACTTCGAAAAGCGCCTCGCCGAACAGTTCGCCGACTGGGACCGCCTCGAATTCCACATGGCCCCGCCGATCTTCGCAAAGAAGGACAGAGAAGGCCATCTGGTGAAAAGCTCATACGGCCCGTGGATGATGGGCGCGCTGAACGTACTCGCCAGGTTCAAGGCCCTGCGCGGCACGCCGCTGGACATCTTCGGCTACACGCAAGAGCGCAAGATGGAACGGCAGATGATCGCCGACTTCGAAGCGCTGCTGGGTCGAGTTGCCGGCAGGCTCAACGCGACGAATGCCCCCGCGGTGGCCGAACTCCTTGCCGCAGCCGAAAAGATCCGCGGCTTCGGCCATGTGAAGGAGAAGGCGGTGAAGGAGGTTCTGACTAGGATGGAGGAGATGGAGCGCGAGCTTGATTCGCCGAAACCGGAGGTTCGGGTCGCGGCGGAGTAAATCGAAAGCTTCCTAAGCCCTGAACTTAGCTTGACGAATTCAACTTTAGGGATTTATCGTAAGAGACGCACTCGCTTCCCGAATGGTACGACTATGCCACTTTTTCACAGTTGCCCTCTTCCACTTGCTGATGGAAGCGTAATACTTCCCGGTAATTGGGGCAGAAACGTTCGAAAAATGGGATACCGGCATCATTTCTTCATTCGCGAAATGGTGTTCGAAAATGTTCGTTTGACATCAAGGCCAGAAGCTCCGTCTCGGCTTAACTGCACTTATGCTCTAGCCACGGAAGCCGACGCCCGCCAATATTACGAACGAGAGCAAAAGTCCCTAGAGTATCTCTATGAAGTTGAAACGGTTGGAATTACTCCACTGTTTGCGGCTCCTTTGAATGTGTTTGGAGCTGTGCCTCAAGGATTCGATGCGGCAGGCTTCTATTGGATCAATGGACGTCAATACAATGGCAGCCCGACCTCTTTGCCTCCTTTGATTGACGGGATGCCTATATGGTGGGAATTGCTGATCGGCGGAGCGATAAGAATTGTCAGAATGCTAGATTAGTAGAGCGTTCACTGATGGGGGCAGCCAGAGGGGGCCTGCCGTCTATTCCGAAGAAGCTGAAGGGAAATTTCCACCGCGTCGAACACCCACAGCGACACTCCGCCACCATTGCCATTTCCCGCTCTTTATGTAATTCCTGATCACCAGAGAGATGCGGCAAATCCGGCTGGGACAGTGCGCCGGACGCAGTGGATGAGGAGAGAAAGATGGCAGAACACAAGTCCGGTCCGGTCGAGCTCGGCGCGCCGATGGACTACAAGGAACATGAAAAGAGCTACGATCTTTTCATCAAGGGCGCGAAATACGGCACGATGATCATCGTTTTCCTGATGATCGCGATGGCTGTGGGCTTCTTCACCACCGCCGGCTTCCTCTTCTCCGTCCTGCTCTTCATCATCCTGAGCGTCGGCGGCATCATGCTGTTCTGATCGGCTTTTCATAAGCGTTTAAAGGAGCCGCAGGGTGCAAAGCCGCTGCGGCTTTTTTGTGCCTGAAAGCGCCCATCCCCGGACACAAGTCACGACCTCCACC
>UBQX01000030.1 GCA_900467685.1 Hyphomicrobiales bacterium | reverse complement strand
TGGTGGAGGTCGTGACTTTTAACGCATTGGAAACATTTCGATCTCGGGTTCGGTTCAAAACGTTACAAAGCGATAGAAACAGTGATTTGGCCTTTTCCGGCGAGGGGACTATCTAGTTCCATGACAAGGGTCTCATGTATGTGAGTCCGCGCAGACATGAGCCGGGAATGCTCCTTGTGTCAGCGAGTATGCGTAGTGGCGGCAGTGGCCGCAGGTAATGATCGGAAGGTTCTGATGGGCGTTGATTTCCTGGGCTTGCAAACAACGATTGCAAACTCTTTTACGCTGGAGGGCGTAGGCGTCCATTCGGGGTCGGAGGTCAGCGTTACCTTTCTTCCCGCCGAAGCCGGTACGGGTATCGTTTTCCACCGCATGCATGAGAATGGTGATGTCACCGAACTGAAGGCGGTGTCCTCGCAGGTCGGCAATACCGATCTCTGCACCATGCTTGGCTTCTCGCCTGCAACTTCCGTTGCCACGATCGAGCATCTGATGGCCGCTCTTTACGCGATGGGCGTCGACAATGTCGTTATCCAGGTCACGGGCGCTGAAATCCCGGTCATGGATGGCAGCTCCGCACCGTTCATCGAAGCGATGGAACTGGCCGGAACGCAGACGCTCGGCGTCAAGCGCCGTTACATTCGCGTCATCAAGCCGGTGCGGATCGAAGCCGGCAACAGCTGGAGCGAGTTCGTTCCGCATGACGGCACGCGATTCGAAGTCGATATCGATTTTCCGACGCCGCTGATCGGCAGGCAGTCGTGGAAGGGCGAGCTGACGGCTGCGTCTTTCAAGAACGAGTTGTCGCGCGCCCGCACCTTCGGCTTCATGCGTGATGTCGAGCGCCTGTGGGCTGCCGGCCTCGCGCTCGGTTCGTCGCTTGAGAACTCCGTCGTCATCTCCGACAACGACACGATCGTGAACCCGGAAGGCCTGCGCTACAAGGGCGACGAGTTCGTGCGTCACAAGACGCTGGATGCCGTCGGCGATCTGGCGCTGGCCGGCGCGCAGTTCATCGGCTGCTACCGCTCCTATCGCGGCGGCCACAAGATGAACGCGCTTGCGCTCAAGGCACTGCTTCAGGATCCGTCTGCCTATGAAGTTGTGGAAGCGCCCGTCAGCCGTCAGCGCGTCCGTGCTTTCGAGATGATCGCGGTTAACGCTCCGGAATTTGCGCCCTGGAGCGCCTGAGCTAAACAGCTTGCCGCCCCACGCAGACTTGCCGGGGCGGGGACTTGATTTCAGACAATCGACTTCATCTCAAAAATTCTTGCTTGATGAACAGCCCAATCGGGCTGTTCTTTGTTAGGAACGCCACAAATTTGCGGCAAAGGCCTATCATGGCGTTGCTCTTGGCATGCGTTTGGAGATAGAAACGCGTCACTGGCGGTTCTGGCACCTTTGGCAGGGCCGCTTCAAATGGGACTTTTCCGATGGAATTTGCGAATACCGCTGCGCTGAACAAGAAAGTACGCTTTGCCCTGCTGTCTGTTGCGCTTGCCGTGGCCGGCGCCGGTCTTTCGGCCTGCAACAGCGATCCGGATATCGACATCACCAAGATCAAGGCGAACACGGATCCGGCGGACAAGCTTTATGCGCAAGGCCTTGCCAACCTGAATTCCGGCAATGTCGGTGAGGCGAAGGCGAAGTTTGCGGCCATCGACAAGCAGGACCCTTTCTCGGAAGAAGCCCGCAAGGCGCTCGTCATGAGCACCTTTCTCAACTATCGCAATGGCCAGTTTGACGAAGCAATCGTAGCCGGCAACCGCTACATGAAGCTCTATCCGGAATCCAAGGATGCGGCTTACGTTCAGTATCTCGTGGGCCTGTCGTTCTACAAGAAGATCCCGGACGTGACGCAGGATCAGCGCTACGCGGCTGAAACGATGAAGGCGATGCAGGCTGTCGTCGACAACTATCCGACCTCCGAATATGCCGACGATGCGCGCTCCAAGATCCGCATGGCGAAGGACCAGCTGGCCGGCAAGGAAATGCAGGTCGGGCGCTACTATCAGGAGCGCAAGGAATACATCGCCGCCGTTTCGCGTTACCGCAACGTGGTCGAAACCTACCAGAGCACCAATCAGGTTCAGGAAGCGCTGGCCCGTCTCGTCGAATGCTACTATGCGATGGGCGTGACGACCGAGGCGCAGACGGCTGCCGCCGTGCTGGGGGCGAACTATCCGGACAGCGAATGGTACGCCGATAGCTACAAGCTCCTGAAGTCCGGTGGCCTTGAGCCGCGCGAGAATTCCGGCTCGTGGATCGCACGCGCTGCCAAGAAGCTGGTGCTCGGCGAAGGCTGATCCCATGCTTGCCCAGTTGTCGATCCGCGATATCGTTCTGATCGAACGGCTGGACCTCGAGTTCTCTGCCGGCCTGTCGGTTTTGACCGGCGAAACGGGTGCCGGCAAATCCATCCTTCTCGACAGCCTGTCGCTGGCCCTTGGTGGGCGCGGCGACGGCTCGCTTGTGCGCCATGGCATGGAGAAGGGGCAGGTGACTGCTTCGTTCGATGTTGCGATGGATCATCCCGCGCGTCTCCTGCTGCGCGAGAACGGCATCGACGACGATGGCGATCTGATTTTCCGCCGCCAGCAATCGGCCGACGGCCGCACCAAGGCCTATGTGAACGACCAGCCCGTGAGCGTGCAACTGATGCGCGACGCCGGCGCGCGGCTTGTGGAAATCCACGGCCAGCACGACGACCGGGCACTGGTGGACATGCATGCGCATCGCCTGCTGCTCGATGCCTTTGCCGGATTGTCCGCGGAGGCGGAGGGTGTCGGGCAGGCGTGGCGGAGCTGGAAGCAGGCCGAGAAGGCATTCGAAACGCATCGTCAAAGGGTTGAGGCTGCAGCGCGCGAGGCGGATTTCCTTCGATCTGCGGTCGAAGAGCTGGAGAAGCTTGGCCCCGAGGATGGCGAAGAGGACGTGCTGGCGGAGCGCCGCACCGCCATGCAGAAATCCGAGCGGATCGCCGGCGATATTTCCGAGGCTTCCGACTTCCTCAACGGCAACCATTCGCCCGTGCCCGAAATTGCATCAATGCTGCGCCGGCTGGAGCGCAAGAGCCACGAGGTGCCGGGCCTTCTGGAAGACACGGTCGCGCTGCTCGACGGCGCGTTGAACCAGCTTTCCGACGCGCAGATGGCCGTCGAGGCGGCACTGCGCAAGACGGAATTCGATCCGCGTGAACTGGAGCGTGTCGAGGAGCGCCTGTTTGCGCTTCGCGCCGCCTCTCGCAAGTATAACGTCCCGGTGTCGGAGCTCCCGGCGCTCGCCGTGCGGATGATCGGCGATCTGGCCGATCTCGACGCAGGCGAGGAAAAGCTCGGCAAGCTGGAAGCCGCCGTTGCGGAGGCGAAGCAGCATTATTTCGTTCTGGCCCGCGCGCTGTCCGACAAGCGTCACAACGGCGCGGTGGCACTTGCCGAGGCTGTCATGGCGGAACTGCCGGCGCTGAAGCTTGAACGCGCGCGGTTCTTCGCCAATGTCGCCAGCGACGATGCCAACGCGGCCTCCTCCGGCATCGACCTTGTGGAATTCCATGTGCAGACCAATCCCGGCACACGGCCCGGTCCAATCATGAAGGTCGCATCGGGCGGCGAACTCTCGCGCTTCCTGCTGGCGCTGAAGGTGGCGCTTGCCGATCGTGGCTCGGCACCGACGCTCGTCTTCGACGAAATCGACACTGGAGTGGGCGGTGCCGTGGCGGACGCCATCGGCCAGCGCCTGAAGCGGTTGTCGGAAAAAGTGCAGGTTCTCTCCGTCACCCACGCGCCGCAGGTTGCTGCCCGCGCGGCCACGCATCTCCTCATCTCCAAGGGCCCGACCGGCGACGCCGGCACGATCGCCACCCGCGTCCACCGCATGGACGAAGCCGCCCGCCGCGAGGAAATCGCGCGCATGCTGGCCGGTGCGACTGTGACCGACGAGGCGAGGGCGGCGGCTGCCAGCCTGCTGGGCGGGTAGTTGCAAGCGATTCGTGCTATCCTGGGGCATGACCGGAGATTGGGACGATGAGAAAGCTCAAGCGCGTGATTGCAAGACCGGACTATCGGCTCGAACTGCTTTTTGAAGATGGGCTGTCGGGCTTAGTTGATATCAAGCACAGGCTTTTCGGCCCGGTGTTCGCGCCGCTGCTTGATCCTGAGCTGTTTGCGCGTGTCTCCATTGATGCATATGGGGCTATCGTCTGGCCCAACGGTGCCGACCTTGATCCCGATGCGTTGATCTCGCGCATATCTCCTTTGGCTGATTTTGTTGAGGTCGATGCCTTGGATAGAGGGTATCAAGAGATGGCATCAGATGAAATGCGGGAAGCAGACGCGACCGAATGGGTGGAAGGTTTGCTTGCCCACCCACCTGCCACAAGCTAGTCTCTTGGCACTGTCCGCCGTCAGCGTCCATCCACGGGGAGTTCGCGTGTGTATGCCCTTCTGACGACCTACTGGCCGCATATCCTGCTCGTGCTTTCGATCGTCATGGGCGGCGTGGCGGCCGTTCATGCGACGATGAGCAAGCGGGATGTGCGCTCGGCGGTCGGGTGGGTCGGCGTCATTCTTCTGTCTCCCATTCTCGGTGCGGTGATCTATGCGGTGGCCGGCATCAACCGCATGCGGCGGCAGACGATCATCGGGCGCGGCACGCTGCGCAATGAGCGGCTTCGGGGCGAGCATGTGTCCCAGCCGGTGTCGCAAGAAGATTACGAGACGGCCTTCGGGCCGCATTTCGGCGCGTTGAAGACGCTGGGCGACAGGGTGGCCGGGCCTCTGCGCGAGGGCAATCTCGTCACGGTTCTGGCAAGCGGCGACGAGACCTATGACGCGCTCTGCGCGGCCATAGATACCGCCGAACGGAGCATTATCCTTGAGACCTATATCTTCGACCGCGACCGCGTCGGCCTGCGCATTGCAGAACGGCTGGCGGCGGCGGTGTCGCGCGGGGTCGAGGTCCGGGTGCTGATCGATGCGGTCGGCGCGCGCTACTCGGTGCCGAGCATCGTGCCCACTCTGCGCGACCGGGGGATTCGCGTGGCCGACTTCAATGGTCGGGTCATTGTCGGCCTACGGCTGCCCTATGCGAACCTGCGCACCCACCGCAAGATTGCGGTGATCGACGGCAAGATCGGCTTCATGGGCGGCATGAATATCCGCGCGGCCTTCAGCGGGCCGGGTGCGGCGCTCGATACGCATTTTCGTGTCACCGGGCCGATCGTCGGGGATCTTCTGGCCGTTGCGGCGGATGACTGGCATTTCGACACCGGCGAACTGCTGGAGGGCGATGCCTGGCGCGCCTCGACGGAGCCAGCCGACGAAGCCTCCATGATGGCGCGCGTGGTCGTTTCCGGGCCCGATGCCAATCTCGAGACCAATCACAAGGTCATGATGGGAGCAATTTCGGTTGCCGAGCGTTCGGTTCGCATCATGTCACCATATTTCCTGCCGGACGGTATTCTATTAGGGGCGATTGCGACCGCCGCGCTGCGTGGCGTGGCGGTGGAGATCGTCGTGCCGGCGAAGAACAATCTGGGTGTCGTGGCGCGCGCCATGACCGCGCAGTTCGGCGAGACGATCCGTAGCGGTGTTCGCATCTTCAAGGCCGGCGCTGTGTTCAACCATTCGAAGCTGATGATCGTCGATGACAAATGGGCTTATATCGGCTCCTCGAACATCGACTCCCGCTCGCTCAGGCTGAATTTCGAGATCGACATGGAAGTGCATGACCGCGCATTTGTGCGCGACCTTCACGCGCGCTTTGACGAAGCTATGGAGGGGGCAGGCGAGGTGACGCAGGAGACCCTGCGGCGGCGGCCCTTTCCGATCCGGCTTCTCGACCGTATCTTCTGGCTTGCCTCACCTTATCTCTAGTGCCCCATGCGTGATCCCGTCCTGAAAACTCATCGAAATCTGGCAGAAGCTCTTGTCTCCTCCATCCGGCGCAAGCGGACGGAGGCGTCGGTACGCCATGCCTTCGGCGAGGCGGAGGAGAGGCTGGTGGTCGCCTCCTACAATGTCCATAAATGCGTCGGAACGGACGGCAAGTTCGATCCGGGGCGGATCATGGATGTCATCCGCGAGATCGGCCCGGACGTCATGGCGCTGCAGGAGGCCGACATGCGCTTCGGCGAGCGCGCCGGGCTGCTCGATCTCACCCGTCTGCGGCTGGAGACGGGGCTTGTCGCCGTGCCGATGAAGACCGTTTCCAAGTCGCATGGCTGGCGTGGCAACGTCATTCTTGTGCGCAAGGGCGCGCTCAAGGATGTGCATGAGGTGGCGCTGCCGGGGCTTGAGCCGCGGGGCGCGCTGGTGGCCGAACTGGAACTGGACAACGGCGCCAACCTGCGCATCATCGCCGCACATCTCGGCCTTCTGCGCCGCTCGCGTCAGCAACAGGCGGAATTCCTGCTCGACCTCATGTCCCGGCGCGGTGACAGTCCGACACTTCTGATGGGCGACTTCAACGAATGGCGGCTTGGCAAACGCTCGGCGCTCAAGCATTTCGAGGCGGTTGTCGGGCCTTTGCCGCCCGCGCTGCCCAGCTTTCCGGCGCGGATGCCTATCCTGTCGCTCGATCGCATCATCGGCAATCGCCGTGGCATGATCGCCGACATTGCCGTGCATGACACCCCGCTGGCGCGGCTGGCGTCGGATCATCTGCCGTTGGCGGCGGTTGTGGATCTCGATGCTGCCACGACGTGACGGGAGAATGGTGCAAGGCACTTTTCATTCTTCAGGATTTGATTTCTTGTTTGCCGCGCCGGGTTCGCGAAAAACCGGACTCCACTTTTTCGCCCGGCGCTTTAAGAAAAGCGCAGCAATTGACCGGAGGCAGGCATGGCGAACGAAGCGATTTCCGTTGCGGAACTGACGCAGGAACAGGCGGCTCAGGAGCTTGCGCGCCTGTCGGCCGAGCTTGCCCATCATGATGCGCTCTATCACGGCAAGGATGAGCCGGAGATCACCGACGCCGAATATGATGCGCTGAAGCGGCGTAACGAGGCGATCGAGGAAGCCTTTCCCAACCTCGTGCGCGCCGATGGTCCATCGCGACGGGTGGGGGCGGCGCCTGCCGCCGGCTTCCAGCAGATCGTTCATGCGCGGCCGATGCTGTCGCTCGACAACCTTTTCACCGACGAGGACGTGACGGACTTTGTCGCCAGCGTCTATCGCTTCCTCGGGCGGCTCCCGGACAATTCCATTGCCTTCACCTCCGAGCCGAAGATCGACGGGCTTTCCATGTCGATCCGTTACGAGAACGGAAAGATGGTCAGTGCCGCCACGCGCGGCGACGGCGCGGTCGGCGAGAATGTGACCGCCAATATCCGCACCATCTCCCAGATCCCGCAGCAGCTTCCAGCCGATGCCCCGGCCGTCGTCGAGGTGCGCGGCGAGGTCTACATGGCGAAGAGCGATTTCATGGCGCTCAACGCGCAGATGGAGGCGGAGGGCAAGCAGACCTATGTGAACCCGCGCAACACGGCTGCAGGATCTCTCCGCCAGCTCGACGCAAAGGTGACGGCGAGCCGCAAGCTGAAATTTTTCGCCTATGCCTGGGGCGAGCTTTCCGAGTCCCTTTCGGAAACGCAGCTTGGTAATGTCGAGGTATTCGAGCGCTGGGGCTTCCCGGTCAATCCGCTCATGAAGCGATTCCATTCCGCAGCGGAACTCATTGAACATTATCGGCAAATCGGCCTGGCTCGCGCCGGTCTCGATTATGATATCGACGGTGTCGTCTACAAGGTCGACCGGCTTGAGCTTCAGGAACGTCTCGGTTTCCGCTCGCGCTCGCCGCGCTGGGCGACCGCCCACAAGTTCCCGGCGGAGCAGGCGACGACCGAGCTTCTGGAGATCGACATCCAGGTTGGCCGCACGGGGGCTCTGACGCCAGTGGCACGGTTGAAGCCGATCACGGTCGGCGGCGTCGTCGTCACCAATGCGACGCTGCATAACGAGGATTACATCAGGGGCATCGGCAATTCCGGCGAGCCTTTGCGCGAAGGCCGCGATATCCGCGTCGGCGATACGGTGATCGTCCAGCGCGCGGGCGACGTCATTCCGCAGATCGTCGATATCGTGATGGAGAAACGGCCAGACGGGGCAGGGCCCTATCAGTTTCCCAGGACATGCCCTGTCTGCGGCAGCCATGCGGTCAGAGAGATCCACGAGAAGACCGGCAAGGAAGACAGCGTGCGCCGCTGCACCGGCGGCTTCGTCTGCTCGGCGCAGGCGATCGAGCATCTCCGCCATTTCGTCTCGCGCAATGCCTTCGATATCGAGGGGATGGGCACGAAGCAGGTGGAGTTCTTCTTCACAGCAGACGATCCGGCGCTCGCGATCCGCACGGCGCCCGATATCTTCACGCTGGAAGAGCGGCAACGCGGCTCGCTGGCGAAGCTCGAAAATCGCGACGGCTGGGGCGCCACCAGCGTTACGAAGCTTTACGCCGCGATCAATTCCCGTCGTTCCATTGCGCTCAACCGCTTCATCTTCGCACTCGGCATCCGTCATGTGGGCGAGACGACGGCGAAGCTGCTCGCGCGCTCCTATGGTACAGTGGAGGCCTTCCTAGAGGGAATGAAGGCCGCCGGGACGTTCTCGGGAGACGCCTGGAACGACCTGAACAACATCGACGGCATCGGCGAGGTTGTCGCCCGCGCCGTGGTCGAGTTCTTCCACGAGCCGCGCAATATCGAGGTGATCGACCGGCTCCTGAAGGAAGTAAAGCCGGACCCGATGGAAGTGGCCGATACGACCGGCTCGCCTGTTGCCGGCAAGACGGTGGTCTTCACCGGCTCGTTGGAGAAGTTCACCCGCGACGAAGCCAAGGCGAAGGCTGAGAGCCTCGGGGCTAAGGTGGCGGGCTCCGTCTCTGCCAAGACCAACATCGTCGTGGCCGGACCCGGCGCCGGTTCCAAGCTCGCCAAGGCGCAGGAACTCGGGGTGCAGGTCATGGACGAGGACGGCTGGCTGGAGCTTATCAAAGGGCTTTGATCTCTATTTCAAGTCTTTGAAATATAAGGTTCCGGAAATGTATAACCCCTAGAATACGCGATACCCATTACCGCGCGGCTCGATTAACACTGTCATCCTTTGCGTCGTGCCGTGGGGGCGGATGGCTTGCCAAATCGCGCTTTAAAGGTGTCGCGTTCGCTGCGGACGAGGATCATGGTCCTGTCAGTGGGGATTGCCTTTGTCGCGGTGTCTGCGGTCGCATTCTTCTATGACCGGCGCGCCACCGAGTTGCTGATCAGCATGGCGATGGAGCGGCTTGCGTCGGAGACGCGGCTTCTGGCGCAGCATGTCGAATTTGCAAACGGTGCCGTCGAGCGTGATGCTGCCTTCGCAGGCGAATCTCCGCTTGCCGCCGGGCTGGTGCAGGATCCCGGCAATGCCCGCTATCAGTCCGCCGCAGCGCTGGTCTTCGGTCGCATCGTGATGCGCCGCGCGGAATATCTGCAGGTGCGCGTCATTGCGCTCGATGGCGGGCGCGAGGTGGTTCGGGTCGTTCGCGCAGGGTCTGGAAGCCGGAGCGTGCCGGCGGCGGAACTTGCCTCGGTTGAGGGAGAGCGGTTCTTCCGCGAAGCGTCGTCCGGCCTGCTCCCCGGCACAGCCCACTACACGCATGTCGAGATTCAGGACATGTCTGCGGGCGGAAATGCCGCTCCCGAGGCCGTGTGGCGGGTCGTCTATCCGATACCGGATCCAGCAGGCAAGCCCATCGGCCTTGCCGTCATCGACGTCGATTACGTGAAGATGCTCGCCGGCGCACTGAAGGACGCGCCGCCGAACCGCGACATCCTTGTGTTCAACAGCGATGGCGACGGGCTCGAGCGTCTTGCCGGGGAAGAAACGATGCGTTTTCTTCGGCGCGATCAGATGGGGCAGCCGAGCTTTGTCGATCCGCGGCAAATGGCGCCCGGTCTCGCTGAGGCGGCAGTGCGCCAGGGTGGCGCGATTTCCTTCGCGGTTCGCCGCTACTTCGATGCGCAGCAGCCCTACGGATTTGTCGGTGTGGCGCTGCGCGAGCCGGAAAGCCGGTTGCTGGCGCAGGCCTGGGAGGCACGGCGCGAGACGCTGGTGATCGGGGCTGCCATTCTGGTCGTCGTGGTGCTCGTCTCGTTCCTGGCCTCGCGCCGTTTTGCCGATTACGTCGTGGATGTGGCGGCCCGATCCCGCGCGGTCATCGACAGTGCGCTCGATGTCATCATCTCCATCGACGAGGATGGCCGCATCCTTTCGGACAATCCGGCGGTCGAGCGGGTCTTTCAATACATGCCGGGCGAGCTGGTCGGCCAGAGCATCGACAAGCTGATGGGGGTCGGAGGGCCGGGCGCGCATAATGTCTATCTCGGCCACTACAAGGAGACGGGCATCCGTCGGGTCATCGGGCATGTCCGGGAGGTGACCGCGCGGCGGCGTGACGGGTCCGTGTTTCCGGCCGAACTCTCCGTCAGCGAGACCATCATCAACGGTCAACGCATTTTCACAGGCAATGTGCGCGATATTTCCACCCGCAAGGCGGCCGACGCGGAGCGCGAACGACTGATCGAGGCGCTGGCAAGCTCCAACCGCGAGCTGGACGAGTTCGCCTTCGTTGCCTCGCATGATCTGAAGGCGCCGCTTCGCGTCATTGACAACGCCTCGATGTGGCTGGCGGAGGATCTTGCCGACAAGCTCGACGACGAAAGCCGCGAGAATCTCGGCCTGCTGCGCAGCCGCGTGCGTCGCATGGACAGGCTGCTGGACGACCTGCTCGAATATTCCCGCATTGGCCGCAAGACCAACGAGCAATGGCGGGAGGTCGTCACCGGGGCGCAGTTGCGCGACGACGTGATGGCATTGGTGCCGCTGCGCGATGGCTTCCAAGTGACCTTCGATCCGTCCTTCAATGCGATTTCCGCTGCGCGCATGCCGTTACAGCAGATCCTGATCAACCTGATCGGCAATGCGCTGAAACACCACGACCTTGAGCAGGGCGAGATCGTGGTTGCGGCCGAGGCGCGGGAGAAGACCTACCTGATCCGCGTGATTGACGACGGGCCGGGCATACCGGACGAATATCGCGAGCAGATATTCAAGATGTTCCAGACATTGCGTCCGCGCGACCGGGTGGAGGGAAGCGGCATGGGGCTTGCTATCGTCCGCAAACATGTCGACGTGCTGGGCATGAGCCTCTCGGTCGAGCGAGCCGGCGCGCGGGGAAGCATATTTGAATTCACCTATCCTCGGCCTCTGCCGGGCATGTTCAGGAAGGAGCCGGGAGCATGACGCTCTATGCAAGGTCGGGTACGACCGACATCAAGATCCTTCTCGTGGAAGATGACGATGGTGACGCCAAGGCAGTCATCCGGGCCTTCTCCAAGGCGAATATCGGCAATCCGATCATTCGTGCGCAGGATGGTGTGGAGGCGCTGGCCTATCTGACGGGCGAGGGCAGGAGCGCGCTGGCGCGCCCGCCGATCCTTCTGCTGGTCGACCTGAACATGCCGCGCATGAACGGCATCGAGTTCGTGCGGGCGCTGCGCGCGCATCCGGACCTGCGCCGAACCGTGGTTTTCCTGTTGACCACCTCGAAGCGCGAGGAAGACATGGCGGCGGCCTATGACCTCAACGTTGCAGGCTATATCGTGAAGCAGAATGCGGGTGTGGATTTTCTCAACCTGGTCGGAATGATCGACAGCTTCTGGAAGATCGTGGAATTGCCGACATGACGGGTGGAAAGCTTCGGCTGCTGATTGCTGACGACGACGACGGCGACCGCATGCAGTTGCGGCGGCTGATCCGCGCCTGCGGCCTCGTCTGCGAGATCGATGAGGCGCTGGATCTCAACGAGGCGGAGGCGGCCTGTGCCTCACGCGCCTATGACTGTGCCATCATCGACTATCGCATGCCCGGCGGAAACGGCCTCAAGGGCATCGTTGCGCTGCGGGAGCGGCATCCTCATCTTCCGATCATCATGGTGACGGGGCAGGGGGACGAGTTGATCGCGACCGAAGCGATCAAGCTTGGCGCGGCCGACTATGTGCCGAAATCGCAACTCTCCGAAAGCTATATCGCCCATGTCATCCAGAGTGCGTTGCGCAAGGCCGAACTGGAGCGGATCGTTGCCGACCAGCGCGAGGAGCTGGAGCGCTTCGGCCATGTCCTTGCCCATGACCTGAAGACGCCGATCCACCAGATCCGCTACCTCGTGGAGTTCATCGAGAGCGATCTGGACGAGGGCAATCACGAACGGTTGCGCACCAATCGCGACCGGCTGCTGGCGACTGCGCGGCGCATGGAAGACCTGATCAATACGCTGCAGCACTATACGGTCAGCGACAAGCCAATCGACGTCTCGGTTATCCCGCTCGACGGTGCGGTGGAGGGATGTATTTCGAATCTGGCGGAGGAAATTGCCGCGCGTGACGCCCGGATCGATTACCATCACATGCCGATGGTGCGGGGCAACCTGGCGCTGCTGACGCAACTGTTCCAGAACCTCATCGGCAACAGCCTTAAATATTGCGGGGAGGCCCGGCCGGAGGTCCGCATTTCGGCGGAAGCTGTCGGAAAGCAGGTCACGGTCTCGATCGCGGATAACGGGATCGGCGTGCCGCTCGTCCAGCATCAGGCAATCTTCCAGCCCTTTCGCCGGCTGCACCGACAGTCGGAGATCGAGGGGACGGGGCTCGGGCTGGCGATCTGCCGGAAGATCGTCGAGCGGCATGGCGGCAGCATCTGGTGCGAGAGCGCGCCGGAAGGCGGCAGCATCTTCCGTTTCACGCTGAGTGCCGCCTGAGGCTCAATAATTTTTGTATGGTCATCAAACAATTTGACTTGCGCCTGCGTTGGATGAGTTGTCTTAAGAAAGCTTTCCAGCAGGGGGCGGCATGTTCATCGATGACTTCAAGGCGGGTTTGAAGCGCATAGCGCCCATCATCATTTCCGCCTCTCCCTTCGGCGTGCTTTTCGGCGCGGTTGCCGTCCAGCACGGCATGAGCATTGGCGAGGCGGTGCTGATGAGCGGCGTCGTCTATGCGGGCGCCAGCCAGCTCGTCGGGGTCAATCTCTTCGACCAGCACCTGCCGGCCTGGGTGGTGATCCTGTCGATCCTGGCTGTCAACTTCCGCCACATCCTCTATTCGGCGGCGATTGCACGCCATATCGAACGTCTCAATCCCTGGCAGAAGGCGATCAACTTCTTTCTGCTGACCGACCCGCATTATGCCGAGATCGAACGGCAGGCCCATTCGGGCCAGCCCGTCACCTTCGGCTGGGTCCTGGGGCTCGGCATCGGGCTTTATATTCCGTGGATGGTGCTGACCTATGCCGGTTGCGTGCTGGGCGCCTTCATCGGCGATCCGAAGTCCATCGGGCTTGACGTGCTGCTGCCCATCTATTTCCTCGGTCTCGTCATGGGTTTCCGCAAGCGGCCGAACTGGCTGCCGGTCGTGATTGCCAGCTCGCTTGCCTCGATGGCCGCCGTCACGTTCGTCGGCTCGCCCTGGCATGTCAGCATCGGTGCAGTCGCCGGCATCATCGTTGCCGCGCTCATGCCGCTGCCAGCCGGCACACATTCCGAAATCGAGGAGGGTTGAGATGGAGACGCTGTTTCGGCCCGAAATGCTGCTCATCATCCTGGGTGGTGCCGTTGCGACTTATCTGACCCGCATCGGCGGCTATCTTCTGATCAAGCGGTTCAAGACGATACCGCCGCGCGTCGAAGCCGGGCTGAATGCCGTGCCTGCCGCGGTCCTGACCACGCTGGTTGCGCCGGCGGCGCTGACGGGCGGGCCGGAAACCGCAATCGCGCTTGTCGTTTCGCTCGTGGCCGGACTGAGAGTATCCGGTCTGACACTGATCGTCATCGGCTGGGCCGTGGCGATGGCGCTCCGGCATTTCGTTCTCTGATATTGATTGTCAGATAATTCATTGATCTGATTATCCGGCAATCAAAGCTTACGAGATTGGGCGGGTGGCCTCGTCCAGCCAGGTGCGAACCTTTGCATCCTCGATCAGGGGCATCAGCTTTTCCCGCGTCGTTGCGTGATAGGCGTTCAGCCAGTCCAGCTCGTCGCGCGTCATCAGGTCCGGCAGGACGAGCCGGCGGTCGATGGGGCACCAGGTGATCGTCTCGAAGCCCATCATCGGCCGATCGCCGCCTGCAATCTCGCTGGCGGCTTCGACGACGATCAGGTTTTCGATGCGAATGCCAAAGGCGCCCGGCTTGTAATAACCCGGCTCGTTGGAGAGGATCATGCCGGGCAGAAGCTCCTGCATCGCGGCGCGAGAGATGCGCTGCGGGCCCTCATGCACGGAAAGATAGGAGCCGACGCCATGGCCGGTGCCGTGGCCGTAATCTGCGCCCGCCCTCCATAGCGCGATGCGGGCCAGCGGATCGAGATCGACGCCGCGGGAGCCCGCCGGGAAACGGGCCGTCGAGATACCGATCATGCCCTTCAGAACCAGCGTGAAGAAGCGCTTCTCGGTTTCGCCGACATTGCCTATGGCGACCGTGCGGGTGATGTCGGTCGTGCCGTTGCGATACTGGCCGCCTGAATCGACGAGGAAGAGCTCGCCCGGCTTCAGGTTCCGGTTTGTCTCGCGGGTGACGCGATAGTGGATGATCGCCCCGTTCGGACCTGCGCCCGAGATCGTGTCGAAGGAAATGTCTGCGAGCGGGTTCTGCATGCGCTCACCCACGCGGCGGCGGCAGGCTTCCAGACGCTCGACGGCCTCGATCTCCGTCAGCGAACCGGGCTCGGCCTGATCAAGCGAGGCGAGGAATTCGACCATGGCCACGCCGTCCTGGATGTGGGCGGCGCGGGTGCCGGCAAGCTCGGCCTCGTTCTTGGTGGCGCGGGGCAGGGCGCAGGGGTCGGTGGCCTCCCTGATCGCGCCGCCTGCCTCTTCGATAAGGCGGACGAGTTCATAGGAGACAATGCCTGCATCCACCTCGACCGACGCACCGCGCTTTCCGAGCGCGGTCAGGGTGTCAGCCAAATCGGCCGGCTCGCGGATTTCGCAGATCTGGGTGAGGTAGGCCTTTTCCTCGATCCTGGTCTTGCGCGCGTCCAGGAATAGCTCCGCGAGCCCGTCGGCATGAACGATGGCGCGGGCGAGCGGATGCGGCGTGTGGGGAACATCCGACCCCCGGATATTGAAAGCCCAGGCGACGGAGGAGGGGTCTGCAATCAGCACGGCATCGGTGCCGCGCGTCTTGAGACCTTCGGCAATCGTTGCGATTTTGTCGCGCGCGAGCGTTCCGGAATGCTGGTGCTTCTGGATGGTGACACGGCCGAGCGGTTCGGCGGGGCGGTCGGACCAGAGCGCGTCAAGCGGGTTTTCGGGAAGGAGGATCAGCGCTCCGCCCTTGGCCTCCAGCGCGGCCTTCAGCTTGCGGACCTCCGCAATCGTGTGGAGCCAGGGATCGATGCCGAGGCGGAAGCCGTGGCCGGCATGGTGGGCAATCCAGTCGGCAGGCGGTTCCTTGACGAGGTCGCCGGGCGTGAAGACTTCCGGATCGGTCTGCTGCGCCAGTTGCGTGACATAGCGGCCGTCCACGAAGACCACGGCGACGTGCGGCGCGACGAGTGCTGCGCCCGCCGAGCCGGTGAAGCCGGTGAGCCAGGCGAGACGTTCGGCAGAGGCCGGCACATATTCGCCCTGATAATCGTCGGCGCGGGGCACGAGGAACCCGTCGACGTCCAGGCTTGCGAGGCGCTCTCTCAGCGCCTGAACGCGGGGTGCGCCGTTTGCGGGGCTGGCGGTGGTTTCGAAGCTCTGGAACATGATGCGACCGATCAATCGATGATATCGCTTCGAGGTTTAGCCTATTCCTGCTCGACACGCCAAGTCTTGGAAGTGGGGGTGTTTTTTTACCGGATAGTCAAATTCATGCAAAAAACGCATAGCTCCCATGAGCAATTCGTTGTGTTGCGATGCAATAATTCGAGCTATAAAAAAATCAACGAACGAAGCAGAAGTGCTGCGGAAACGAAGGTAAGTGAAAATGTCCATCCTGTGCTCGACGATGAATGGCATGAACATGCCGCGCGGTCGCAAGTCGCTGCGCAATGTCGCCCGCGTTCTGGCCGGCATGGACGATTTCGCCCTGAACTCTCTCGGCAAATCTCGCGAAGGTCTCACCAGGGGCCCGTTCTAAGTGTTTTAGTTCCTGTTTCGGCCGCGTTGGATCACTCCTCCTCCCAAGATCCTGCGCCAATGTCGAAACTGGTTTGTTCCCGGCACCTCCTCCTCCCAATGCCGGGACACGATCAGCCTAGCTGATCCAAGGGCGATGCCACCTCCTCCCGGCATCGCCCTTTTTCTTTGTCCTGATTTTGTTGCATTGCAACAAATCTCAATCGTGCAGGCACAATCGTGCGTGCCCGATGGCATGCTTAACTTGCATAACTCACTTGAATTGCTTTATTTTTTAGCGCCGCGTTCCAGGACGATCGTCACCCAGCCGTTGCGCCAGATGGTGCGGCGGTGGGCGAGGCGCTGGCCGTTATAGGCAGCGAGAACCTTCAGGCGCTGGCTGGCGAGGATGCCGGAGAGAATCACGGTGCCGCCGGGAACGAGGTGCCGAACGAGATCGGGCGCCATCTTCATCAGGGGCTTGGCCAGGATGTTGGCGATGATCAGGTCGAACGGGCCGTTGCGGCGGAAGGCGCCGTGGTGAAAGCCGGGTGCGGTCTCGAAGCGGAGGCCGGCGCCGACGCCGTTCTTGCGGGCATTTTCCTGCGCCACGCGGGTGGCGATCGGATCGATATCGGTGGCGAGAACCGGAATAGGCTGGATCTTTCGCGCAGCAATGGCGAGCACGCCGCTGCCGGTGCCGAGGTCGAGCGCGTTCTTCACCTTGCGGGAGCGCAGCACCCAGTCGAGCATTTCGAGGCAGCCGGCGGTGGTGCCGTGATGGCCGGTGCCGAAAGCCTGACCGGCGTCGATTTCGATCGCGACATCACCCGGCATGACGCGGTCGCGGTCATGCGAGCCGTGCACGAGGAAGCGGCCGGCGCGCACCGGCTGCAGGCCATCCAGCGACTTTGCCACCCAGTCGGTATCCGGCAGCACTTCGCGCTGGATCTCGAGATGCCCAAAGTCCGATGCCAGTGCCTGTTCAAAAGCTGCTCTCGCGCCGTCCTCGTCGCCCATCATCGTGTAGACGGCGGTTTCCCAGACGTTGTTCGCCTCATCGATCTCCATCGTCGTCACGGCATATTCGCCGTCCTCGAAGATCGCGCCAAGGCGATCGAGGATGAGGGCGCAGTCGTTTTCGGTGGCGTGGATGTAGAGACGGACTTCGCTCAAGGCATTCCCCAATTGTGAAGGGCCCCAATGTGGGGGTGTTGGTAGGGGAAGGCTCTACTAGCCCTTGATCAGGTTTTCCAGCTTTTTCACCGCAACGTCGCCATCCTCGCCATAGGCAATCGTTCCCTTGAAGCGACCGCCATTGTTAAGAAGGAAGACGGAGGCCGTGTGGTCCATCGTATAATCGCCATCGGGCTTGGCGGGGTCGATCGGTACTTTCTTCGCATAGATGCGGAAGCCCTTGACGACCTCTGCGATCTTGGCCGGGTCGCCTGAAATCCCGGTGATCCGCTTCGAGACATTCGAGACATAGTCGTTCATGATCTGCGGCGTGTCGCGCTCCGGATCGACGGTCACGAAATAGGCATGCATTTTCGTCCCGTCCGGATCGACCTTCTGCAGCCAGCCATCCATTTCGAAGAGGGTGGTGGGGCAGACATCCGGGCAATGCGTGTAGCCGAAGAAGATCGCCGTCGGCTTGTCGCGGAAGGCGGCCTCGGTGATCGGTTTGCCGGTCTGGTCAACGAGCTGGAAGGGCACGCCAAAGGGGCCGTCAGCGATCTGCTGCTTGTCTTTCGTGTATTCCAGCGTGAACCAGCCGAGGAAACCGGCGAGGAGCAGGATCGCAATCCAGATGATGAGGCTGGCCTTTTTCATGGTGCGGCTCTCCTGAATGGTTTCGTTTTCTTGAGGCGCCGTTTTAGTGCGCCTTGGCGAAGCGGTAAACAGGCACGTTGTCACATCGGCACATTGGTGCCCCGACGCGCCGTACACACCCGGAATGCTGGGTGTTTGAGTTAGCAAATCTTTAAAAGTTGTTTGTCAGTGTCGCACTATTAAGAGCCTCGGGGCGGCTCCCTTACTAAGGACGTTCATATGAAACTTTCTGTCAGCCAGAGATTGTGGGTGTCTGGTGTCGCGGCGTTCATCGGTATCGGCTCTCTTGTTGTCGTCGGCTGGTATTCCAGCAATGCCGTTTCGAGCGCGCTGGAGCATTCGCAGGTTATCGACGGCATCGACAGGCAGGTCACCGATCTGCGCTTCGCCAATGAAGAGCTTCGACTTGCCGCGATGGACATCATCATCGATCGCGCCGAACGGCAGATTTCCGCGGACCGCAAGACCATGCTGGAGGCGAGCATCAAGCTGCTGAAAGGCGGGGCCTCGGTCGTTTCATCTTTCGCGAAGGCCGAGGGCCTTTCCGTCGATGCCAGTGCGCTGAGCGCCGACGTGGATCTCATCGTGAAGGCGGCAGGCGAGCAATTGCCGGCGCTTGTGACCGGCGGAGCGCCGGAAGCCGAATTCGACAAGATCGATGACGTGATCGATTCAGCCGGCGGACGCATCCAGACGGTCCTTGATGTCGTCTCGACGGCGACGGGCAAGGCCCAGCAGCGCGAGATCTCTGCCGCCATGGATCAGGTTCAGCAGTCCGCATTCGTGCAGTTGCTCATCGGTGTCGTCGCCATCCTTCTGGCTGGCGGCCTGATTGCCTGGCAGTCCAGCAATGTGATGAAGGGGCTGAACGCCGTTCGCCGAAGCATGAACCGCATTGCCGAAGGCGATACCGCCACGCCTGTCGACGGCACCGCCCGCGCCGACGAGATCGGCCAGATTGCGCGCGTTGCCGAAACGCTGCGCAAAGCGACGGTCGAGAAGGAGAGGGTGGAAGTTGCCGCTCATGAAGCGCGTCTCAATGCCGATCGCGAGCGCAGCGACAACGAGACCGAGCGTCAGCGCGACGAGGAAGAAATCCGCCGTTGCGTCACCATTCTTGCCGGCGGCCTTGCCCGTCTGGCCGAGGGTGACCTGACCCAGCAGATCGACGATCCCTTCCGGGCCGATCTCGAGCGCCTGCGCCAGGACTACAATGCGGCCGTCACACGTCTCAGCACCGTCATCGGCAACATCACGGATCAATCGTCTTCCATTCATTCGAGCAGCGTGCAGATCCGCATGGCCGCAGACGACCTCGCCAAGCGCACAGAGCAGCAGGCGGCATCGCTGGAAGAAACGTCTTCCGCGCTCGAACAGATTACGATCACCATGCGCGGTTCCACCAGCAAGGCGGAGGCCGCCGGTACGCTGGTCGAGGGCACGAAGGTGCAGGCCGAGAAATCGACCACCGTCGTCCGCGAGGCGATGCAGGCCATGGAGCGCATCGAAAGCGCGTCTGCCGAGATCGGCAAGATCATCAACGTCATTGACGAGATTGCCTTCCAGACCAACCTTCTGGCGCTGAATGCCGGCGTCGAGGCTGCACGTGCAGGCGAGGCGGGCAAGGGCTTTGCCGTCGTTGCCCAGGAAGTGCGCGAACTGGCCAACCGTGCGGCGACCGCCGCCAAGGATATCAAGCAGCTCGTTGCCCGCTCGAGCGCCGAAGTGCAGACTGGCGCCGAACTTGTCACCGCCACGGGACAGGCGCTGCGCGACATCGGCGCGGATGTGGTGAAGATCAACGAGCACATGATCTCGATCGTCAGCGCGGCGCGTGAACAGAATGCGGGCCTTGCCGAAATCAATACGGCAATTGGCCAGATGGACCATGTCACACAGCAGAATGCAGCGATGGTCGAACAGACCAATGCCGCATGCCAGACGCTGAACGAAGATACGACGCGTCTCGAAAACGTGATCTCGCAGTTCCGCATCAAGCTTGGCATGCCGGCGCAGTCGCAGGCCGAGCGTCCCTCGGTTCACGCAAATACGCCGATCCCGCCGCGTGCGCCGGTCGTTTCCACCGGCTTCAAGCCCGCGATCGCGCCCGCACAGCCGGGCCAGCGTCCGCGCAGCTCGCCGGCTCAGAAGCTGATGGGCCGCCTCGAAAACGCCTTCGGCGGAGCTCCCGCCAAATCCACTCTCCAGTCTTCCGGCCAGCGCGCCAGCGCGCAGGCTTCTCCTTCAACCGATCAATGGGAAGAGTTCTGAAATGACCAACGTTATCAAGCAGTCCGGAGCTTATCTGGAAATCGTCTCCTTCCATCTCGGCGAGCAGGAGTTCTGCATCGACATCATGGCGATCCGCGAAATTCGCGGCTGGGCCCCGGTGACCCCGATGCCGCATACGCCGCGTTACGTGCTCGGCCTCATCAACCTGCGCGGCGCGGTGATCCCTGTCATCGACATGGCCTGCCGTCTCGGCATGCCGATGACGGAACCGTCGGAGCGCTCCGCCATCATCGTCACGGACATCAAGGGCAAGCTGGTCGGTCTCCTGGTCGAGCAGGTATCCGACATGATGTCTATCAAGGCCGAAGACCTGCAGCCGGCCCCGGAAATCATTCCGGAAGCCCAGCGCGCCTTCTGCCGCGGCATCGTCGCGCTCGAGAAGAACATGGTCTGCTTCCTCAACCTCGATACCGTCATCGCCGACGAGCTCTCGATGGCGGCCTGAGCCGTCAGCGATAGCAGGATCGGTTGAACTGATCGCCCGCCTCCAGCGCGTGAGCCGCGCCGGGGGCGGGTTTGTTTATGAGCATGGCCTCTGCAGTGGATAGACGGTTTGCCTCACTTCGCGGCCGGCTTGCCCTTTTCCCAGGTGACGTTCTGGCCGAAGAGGGGGACGGTCGAGATCGACATCTTGGCCGAACCGTCGACGATCTGGCGCGAATGGATCAGATAGATCAGCGTGTCGTTCTGCTTGTCATAGATGCGATTGACGACGAGCTTCTTCCATATGAGCGAGAGGCCGGACTTGAAGACCTCTTCGCCGCCCTTGCCGAGTTCGATATCGCCGATCTCGATCGGTCCGGTCTGGCGGCAGGCGATGGAGTTGTTGGACGGGTCCTCGAACCATTTGCCGTTCTTCAGGCGGTCAATGACGGAGCGGTCGAAATAGGTGACATGGCAGGTCACGCCCTTGACCTTCGGATCGGTCACCGCGTCGATCATGATGTCGTTGCCGATCCAGTCGACGCCGACCTGGCCTACGGTTTCGGCTTTTGCGGCAGGGCTGCCGAGAACCATTGCTGTCGCGATCGCCGCTGCAAACTGTGCCATGCGCTTCATGGAATATCCTTCCTCGATTTCAGCGACATCGCGTCGCCTTTGTCCCTGACATAGAAAGCGCTGGCTAAGCTTTCAATCCGGCTTGCGCGGGAAAGGCTTGCTGCTACAGTCGTTTGCAGGGGTTTTGGGGGCAAGATATGACAAAAGGCAGGCTGGAAGCGTTTTCCGACGGGGTGATTGCGATCATCATCACGATCATGGTTCTGGAACTGAAAGTGCCGCATGGCGAGACTTTTCAGGACCTGTTGCCGCTCTGGCCGGTCTTCCTGGCCTACGTGCTCAGCTTCGTGCATATCGGCATTTACTGGAGCAATCACCATCACATGATCCACGCGGTGAAGCATGTGACGGGTGGCGCGCTCTGGGCAAACCTGCATCTGCTTTTCTGGCTGTCCCTGGTGCCGGTGACGACTGAATGGATGGGGGAGAGCCATTTCTCCACCACGCCCGTGCTGATCTATGGGGTCGTCATGCTGATGGCGGCGATTGCCTATTACATCCTCGCCCATTGCCTCATCGCTATCCATGGTCGCGATTCGGAATTCGCCAAGGCTCTCGGCGGTGACGCGAAGGGTATTTTCTCGGCTATCGCCTATGTGGTTGCGATCCCTGCGGCCCTGGTCACGCCACTCATTTCGGTGGGCATCTATGTCGTGATCGCGGCCGTGTGGTTCATTCCCGACAGGCGCTTCGAGAGGGCGCTTTCGGCGTCCTGACGCCGGAATTTGATAGTCCGCAACTCATATTAGAATAATCATATTTTAGTTGAGATGGATCAACGCCGACGGGGTGGGGCGGCGTAACCTTTTCGTGTTTTTACAAGGAAAGGGACCTTTCATGTTCCGGCTCATTGCCATTCTGTATGTGCTCGTCGCCACCGTTCTTGCCGGCATTTTCGTCACCGCGGTGCTGTCGCTCGGCCATTTCGGCCGCTCCGATATCGCGCTCTCGGCACTGGCGGGTGCTGTCATCGCGTTTCCTGTCTCCTGGATCGTCGGCAAGCATCTCTTCGCGCTGACCCGCAATGCCTGACGAGAAGAAAGCCACGCGCCAGCCGGGCGGTGCATAAAGCCGGACGACGATGATTGTCCGGAGACCGCCCATGACTGTGCCCGTGATTGCAAGGCTGAAAGCTGCATTGCCGAGGTTTGGTGTTGCCGTGGGCCTTGTTCTGTCGCTTTCGGCCTGTGTCGGTGCGGACGGACGGCCTGTCGATTTCGAGGACGGCAGGCCACTGGTGGGAGATGCCCGCAATCCTTCAAAGATCCCGTTCTTTCCCGACACCGGCTCGATGAATGCCGAACGCTTCGGCGACCAGACATTTCCGGTCTTCATGCGCCCGACCGGCACGCCCTATGCACTGCAGCCTCAGGGTTCGCAGCCGCCGCAACGGACCTATCAGGCGCCGGCGACGTCCACCATCCTTGATCCGTCGCGGGTCAGGGGGCAGCAAACCTACTATCCGTCCGCGCCGCAGCCTCTTGGGGAGCAGTCCTCGGTGCGTCCGACGCTCTCCGATCCGGAGCCCCAGACACGGGTTGCGAAACTCGATCCGGATGTCTGGCATCGCTACGGGCAGCTGAACGATGCCGGCCATCTTCTGCCGGCGATACCGATCGAGCGTGTGAGCCCCGAGCTGTTGCGCCAGAAGGTCGATTACCCGACGACGGAGAAGCCGGGTACGCTGGTTGTCGATACGCGCTCGCGCTTTCTCTATCTTGTCGAGGGCAACGGCCGGGCGCTGCGCTACGGCGTCGGTCTCGGGCGGCAGGGCTATGCCTGGTCCGGACGCGGCATCATCCGCTACAAGCAGCAATGGCCGCGCTGGACCCCGACGGACGGCATGGCGGATGCGTCGACCGATATCAACAACATAAAGGTCCGCGGCGGCATGGTTGCGGGTATCGACAATCCGCTCGGGGCGAGGGCGCTCTATATCTACAAGGACGGCAAGGACACGCTTTACCGCGTTCACGGAACGCCCGATTGGCAGTCGGTCGGCAAGCAGGCGTCCTCGGGCTGCGTGCGCATGTACAATCAGGATGTCGTCGACCTGTATAACCGCGTCCGCGACGGCGCTGTCATCGTGGTGATGTAGACATCAGTTATCGGCTGACCTGACCCAGATCAGAGACGCCGACTCAATTTTCATAAAATCTTCCCTTCTCTGGTCGCGGGTGCGGAACATTCGTCTCGTGCGGTCGTTTTGCGTCTGGCGCCGGTTGTGCGCTGGAGAATGCGAGGAGTTTTATGATGTTGTTGGTTTCTGTGCGTTGGACGACGCCCGTGTTGGTCACGTTCGCAAATGGCGCCGTTCGTCAGTTCGATTGCGTTCACGATGCGCTGGATTGCCTGCAGCACGAATGGCCGTCGCCGCGCGGAAAGCGCCATCAGAAGGCCATCGAGGTTCTGGGTGCTGCGCTGGCACGACTGACACCGGTCGAGGTCGCGCGCAAGGCTTTCGTCTCGGCCTGCGTGGAATCTGGAATCCTGGTTCCGCAGGCGGCCAAGAAGACCGGCAAGGTTCGAAAGCTGCGGCAGGCGCTGACCCGCGATCCGCTGGGCGGTTCTGCCGCCTGCAAGGCGTCCGGCTAAGCTGGCCCTTTGGGTGCGGGCTGTAATTCAGCCATGGGGGACGGCGGTATCGAGCGCCGTCTTCAACTTGATGACGCGATTGCGCATCTCATCCAGATCGTCGACACCGCAGCCCACCAGATTGCCAATGGCCGGCACGATCTTGTCGAGTGCCTGGCGACGTGCGGCCTTGCCCTGCTCGGTAAGCGAAACAACCACCTGCCGTTCATCGTTTTCGTCGCGCGTACGGGTGATCATGCCGAGCTTTTCAAGCCGCTTGAGCAGGGGAGAGAGCGTGCCGGAATCGAGGTCGAGCTTCGCGCCGATCTCCTTGACCGTCTGCCCGTTGCGCTCCCACAGCACCATCATGACGATATATTGCGGGTAGGTGAGACCGAGTGAATCCAGCAGCGGCTTGTAGGCGCGGTTGAATGCATGCGCCGCGGAATAGACCGCAAAACAGAGCTGCTGCTCGAGTTTCAGAACATTGTCCTGTGGTTTCATGACCTTAATCCCCAAATTCCCCACCTCTTGATAACAGACGGTGAAAAACTCTGCAAAATCCTATTGCGCACAATATAATTATGCGCTATTTAAAATGCAACACCAACCCGGAAAGACGGAGATTGAAATGTCTGTAGCTTACACTGCGAATGCAACGGCAACCGGCGGCGGCCGCAACGGTCACACGAAGTCTGACGATGGCGTCATCGACCTGAACTTGACGGTTCCGAAGGGCCTCGGCGGCGACGGCGCGCGCGGCAGCAACCCGGAACAGCTTTTTGCTGCCGGCTATGCCGCCTGCTTCATGGGCGCGCTGCGCTATGTCGCTGGTCAGGCCAAGGTGAAGCTGCCGGAAGACACTGCCGTTTCGGTCAGCGTCGGCATCGGCCCGCGTGAAGGCGGTTTCGAGATCCATCCGGCCGTTTCGGTTTCGATCCCCGGCTTCGACCGTGCGCAGGCTGAAGACCTCGTTGCCAAGGCACACCAGGTCTGCCCCTACAGCCATGCCATGCGCACGACGAAGGAAGTGTCCGCCGTTCTCGCCTGAGACCGCGCGCTCAAACTTCCTTTGAAATGATCAGCAAATCCTGCCGCAGGCGATCCCCGTCGCCCTGCGGCAGTTTTGTTTCGACATCCGCGTGCTCGGCAACCCAGATCGGCGTTGCCTCGGCCAGAAGCGCAAGGCCGGCGGGCGTCAGCTTCAGGCGCTTTTCACGCCGATCCTTCTCGCCTGCGACGATCTCCACCAGTCCCCGGCGTGTCAGTGGCTTGAGAACCGCAGTCAGCGTCGTGCGGTCCATGGCCAGCAGGTCTGCGACCGGTGACATGGCGGGCGGCTCGGGTCGGTTCAGCGACATCAGCAGCGAGAACTGGCCGTTGTTGATGCCGAGATGCCGGAAGGCGCGGTCGAAACGGCGGGCCAGGGCACGCGCGGCGCGCTGCGCATGGAGGCAGAGGCAGTGATCGCGCACATGCAGCGTGGTCTGGTAGGGAACCGGAGAAGCGTTTGACATGTCTGTCATATTATGTTGGTATCAACCTATAGTCAAATATCTTGTTTTCACTATGGCGGAGGATGACATGGCGGGCGAGGGAAATTTCATCTGGTACGAACTTATGACCATAGATACCGCGGCGGCGGGGCATTTTTATAGCGCAGTGGCGGGGTGGAGCGCGGAGAAGGCGGATTACACGACCGCCGGAGGTATGGACTACACGCTGTTCAAGATCCCCGGTTATGACATGGGGTCTGCGGGGATGATGGCGCTGACGCCCGAAATGCGCGCCGGCGGCGCACGTCCGGCCTGGATCGGCTATATCTTTGTCGATGACGTCGACGCGAAGACCGCAGAGGTGACGACGCGGGGCGGGGCGGTCCATATGGGGCCGACCGACATTCCCGGAATCGGCCGTTTCTCGGTCGTCGCCGACCCGCATGGCGCGACCTTCTATCTCTTCAAGCCCAATATGCCCGATGGGCCGATGCCCGACATGCCGAAGCCCGGTTCGCCCGGCACCTTCGGCTGGAACGAACTGAATGCGGGTGATCTGGACGAGGCTTTCGACTTCTATTCCGCTCTGTTCGGCTGGACCAAATCCACGGCCGTGCCGATGGGTGATTTGGGCGTCTATCAGGTCTTTGCCAATGGAGGGCAGGATACGGGCGGCATGATGCGGAAACTCGATCATGTTCCGATGCCCTTCTGGCAGTTTTACATCACCGTGGATGCGATCGATGCGGCGGTGGAACGCGTGAACGCCAACGGCGGAACGATTACCAACGGGCCGCATCCCGTGCCAGGCGATGCCTGGATCGTCGAGGGCTCTGACCCACAGGGCGCGAAATTCGCGCTGACGGCCGGGAAGCGTTAGTTTCGGATGCGTCTCTCCGCGGGCGCCGCAGAGTCCACGCCTAGCGGCAGGCGCTTTTCTGAAGCGCCCTCGCTCTCTTGATCCGGTTCCTTGAGTCACTTTCTCCCCGGACGGGGAGAAGGGACGCTGCGGACTACTTTTTCAAACTTCCCAGAATGCCACGCACCAATGCTCGCCCAAGCGAGCTGGCTACCGACCGAGCTGCCGATTTCATCGCCGCTTCCACCACTGTTTCGCGCTGCCGGCCGCCGGATTTCGTCGTGCCGCCACCGCCGAGAACCGAGCCGAGATCGGGGAGCGTCCAGCGATTGCTGCCCGGCGTGCCTTCCGGCGGCTGGATGTCTTCCTGATGCGGCGCACCCTGCTGCTGTTTATCCTCTGCGGCCTGCGCGCGACCGGCCAGCATCTCATAGGCCGAGACGCGGTCCAGGTCGGTGTCGTTGGTGTCATCAATGGGCGTCTGCGACAGGACTTCGGCGAGGCCGTCATCGCTCAAGGGACCGAGCAGCGAAGACGGCGGGCGGATCAGCGTGCGCTGGACGACCGAGGGCGTGCCCTTGGCTTCCAGCGTCGACACCAGCGCTTCGCCGGTGCCGAGATTGGAGATGACTTCCGCCGCGTTGAAATCCGGGTTGGGCCGGAACGTGTCGGCCGCGATCTTCACCGCCTTCACCTCGTTGGGCGAATAGGCGCGCAGCGCGTGCTGGATACGGTTGCCGAGCTGGGCAAGCACCGTGTCCGGCACGTCGGCCGGGTTCTGCGTGACGAAATAGACGCCGACACCCTTGGAGCGGATGAGGCGCACGACCTGCTCGATGCGCTCCAGCAGGACCTTCGGCGCGTCCTTGAAGAGAAGATGCGCCTCGTCGAAGAAGAAGACGAGCTTCGGCTTTGCCGGATCGCCGACTTCCGGCAGTTCCTCGAAGAGCTCCGAAAGCAGCCAGAGCAGGAAGGTGGCGTAGAGCTTCGGGCTCAGCATCAGCTTCTGTGCGGCCAGCACCGAGATATAGCCGCGCCCGTCATAAGTTGTGCGCATGAGATCGGAGATTTTCAGCGCCGGCTCGCCGAAGAAGCTCGTCGCGCCCTGCTGTTCGAGGATCAGCAATTGCCGCTGGATCGCGCCGACCGATGTCGGGGAGACGAGGCCGTAGCGGCCCGATATCTCCTTGGCGTTCTGCGACATGTAGGTCAGCAGTGCCTGGAAGTCCTTGAGATCCAGAAGCGGCAGTCCTTGTTCGTCCGCGAGCTTGAAGGCGATGTTGATCACGCCTTCCTGGGCATCCGAAGCATCCATCATGCGGGCGAGCAGGAGAGGGCCCATTTCGGTGACGGTGGCGCGCATGCGGTGGCCGCGCTCGCCGAAGAGGTCCCAGAAGATGACGGGGAACTTGTTGTAGGCGAAATCGTCGAGGCCGATTTCCCTGGCGCGCTTTTCGAGGAAATCTTTCGGCTCGCCCTTGCCGCCGATGCCGGAGAGGTCGCCCTTCACATCGGCGCAGAAGACCGGCACGCCGGCATTGGAGAAGCCTTCCGCCAGGATCTGCAGCGTCACCGTCTTGCCGGTGCCGGTGGCGCCCGTCACGAGGCCGTGGCGGTTGCCGTATTTCAGGTCCAGATATTCGCCTTTGTTGATGCTGTCGTCCGGTTTGCGGCTGGTGCCGAGATAGATCTTGCCGTCCTGTTGCATCGTCATGCGGTGCTCCCTGCGCCTTCCCCGTCGAGGCGGGTGGCTGTTCATTGAATCGTAGACATGATTTTATATGGTGACGGCGCAATGGCGGCAACAAGAGCCGGACGGCTTCTTGTCATCCTTCGCGATTTCTATTACGTTGACGTTCACGTCAATATTGACTCTACGGGAGAACTTCATGAACGAACTGGTTTCCAAGGTTGCCGATGCTGTCGGTCTCGAGCCTGCTGTTGCCGAAAAGGCGATCGGCCTCATGCTCTCCTTCCTGAAGAAGGAAGGCGATGAGCAGGCTGTATCCGCCATGATCGCGGCAATCCCGGGTGCCGAAGAGCTGGCAGCCTCGCAGAACGGCGGCGGCGGTTTCCTCGGTGGCCTGCTCGGCGGCGGCATCATGGCACTCGGCCAGCAGCTGATGAGCGCCGGTCTCGGCATGGGCGAGATCACCCAGCTCGCCAAGGAAACCATGTCGGTTGCCCGTCAATATGCCGGCGATCAGGTTGTTGACGACGTGATTGCTTCGGTCCCCGGTCTCAGCCAGTTCGTCTGATCCGGATGTAAAAGACCTTCAAGGAAGCCCGGCCTTGCGCCGGGCTTTCGTCGTTTCTGAAGGGCGTTTACGGAATTTTGGCTGTTTTCGCGCTAGGAAGAGAAGGCTGTGACTGAGCTTTCCGTGACCCCGCCGACAACCTCTAGATAAGCTCTCATCTCAATTATCATAAATCTCGATTTTCGAAGATTCAGATAATCGAATATATTTCAAGCCTTCGTTGCAACAACGAAAAGCCTTGGGAAGCGCAGCAGGACGCGGCCGTCGTCCAGCGGCGGATAGGCCTTTCTGATCGCATTCGTATAGACTTCGAGATAGGCCTGGCGGTCCTTCTCTTCCAGGAGATCCAGCCAGGGTCGCAGTCCCGTTCCCTTCACCCATTCGACAATCGCTTCCGCATTCGCAAGCGGGTGATAGTAGACCGTGTGCCAGAGATCGACGCGGGATGAGAGCGGCGTGAGCGCGTTCATGTAGTCCGCCGGGCTCGGCAGCAGGGGCCGCTTGCCCTTGCCGCCGGCGAAGCGCGAGGCCCATGGACCGGTGAGCGCAGTTTCCTCCATCAGCCGGTGCGTCGGCTCGGTCAGATTGTCCGGCATCTGGATTGCGAGGACGCCGCCGGCCTTTAGCCCTTGGGTCATCAGCCGCTTCAGCACGGCCAGCTGGTCCGGCACCCATTGGAACACCGCGTTGGCATAGAGCAGGTCGGCTTTCTCCGCCGGGAGCCAGGTTTCGAGATCGCCGTGGGAGAAGCTGAGAGCCGGCAACCGCTTGCGGGCCGCGGTTAGCATGTTCTCGTCGCTATCCATGCCCTCGACGCGTGCCTTCGGAAACCGCTCGGCAATCAGCTCCGTGGAATTGCCTGGGCCACAGCCCATGTCGATGGCATGCGCCGGAGCATCGAGTGGCACCTGGGCCAGAAGGTCGCGGGCGGGGCGGGTGCGTTCGTCTTCGAACTTGAGATACTGCGCCGGCGACCAGGCCATGATGTCTATTCCAATCCGTTGAGGGAGGGCAGGATGAGCGAGGGACCGTAGTCCTTGTATTCGTCGGGCGCGTTGGCCCGGTTGATCCAGACGGTGCGGAAGCCGAATTTCGTCGCACCCGCCACGTCCCAGCGGTTGGACGACTGGAAGGAGACGGCGTCCGGATAGAGCCGATAGTTGGTCGTCACCATGTCATAGACCTGCGGCGCGGTCTTGAAGGTGCGGATTTCATCGACGGAGAAGATGTCGTCGATCATCATGTCGAGGGCCGAATTCTTCACCGCCGCCGCCAGCATTGCCGGCGAGCCGTTGGAGAGAATGGCGATGCGCGCGCCGCCGGCCTTCAGCATTTTCAGCGTGGCGGGCACTTCCGGATAGCAATCAAGCTTCCAATAGGCCTGCAGCAGCTTGTCACGAAGCCCCTTGTTCACGCTCGGCACGCGCCAGAAGGCATAGTCGAGCGCCTGTTCGGTCAGCGCCCAGAAGTCCTGATAGCCGTCCATCAGGGCGCGCACCCAGGAATACTCAAGCTGCTTGGCGCGCCACACGTCGGAGAAAAGCTGCCCGTCCGGACCCACGTCGCCGGCGTAGCGGCGCACGGCCGCATGAACGTCGAAAAGCGTGCCGTAGGCATCGAAAACATAGGCTGCGTATGACATGTCCCGTCCGGTTTTTATCAGTTGCCGCAATTGCTTGCGGGTTCCCCATTGTGCGGCGCAAAATGAGGCAGATTGACGTCCGCGTCAATATATCACGGGTTTTCCTCGGGTTGACGCCGCCGGCAAATAGGCCTTCATTGCCCGCCTCAAGATAAAGAAGGAGGCGGCCATGCACGGCAGCGCTGAGACCAAGATCACCACCTGGAACTATATCGACGGCGAATGGCTGCCCGGCAACCCGCCCGTGGCCGGTCCTTCGACCCATGCCATGTGGCTCGGCTCCTCGGTGTTCGATGGCGCGCGCTGGTTCGATGGCGTGGCGCCCGATCTCGATCTGCATTGCCAGCGCATCAACCGTTCGGCGCTGGCGCTCGGCCTCAAGCCCACGAAGACGCCGCAGGAGATCGAGGCGCTGGCGCGGGAGGGGATCGCCCGTTTCGATGGCTCCAGCCCGCTCTATATCAAGCCGATGTATTGGGGCGAAAGCGGCTCTGCCGGGCTGGTCGCCGTCGATCCGGAATCGACCCGGTTCGCGCTCGTCATCTTCGAAGCCGCCATGCCGCCCAAGGATCAGCCGGGCGTGAAGCTGACGCTCTCGCCCTTCCGCCGCCCGACGATGGAATGCATGCCGACCAATGCCAAGGCCGGCTGCCTCTATCCCAACAACGGCCGCATCCTGTCGGAAGCCCGCTCGCGCGGCTTCGACAATGCGCTGGTGCGCGACATGCTGGGCAATGTCGCCGAAACGGGCTCGGCCAATATCTTCATGGTCAAGGACGGCGTGGCCTATACGCCTGCCGAGAACCACACCTTCCTCGCCGGCATCACCCGCTCCCGCGTCATGAAGCTCTTGCGCGCCGAGGGTGTTGAGGTGCGCGAAGCGACGCTCTCGGTCGATGATTTCATGACGGCCGACGAGGTCTTCATGTCGGGCAACTATTCGAAGGTCCAGCCGGTGATCCAGCTGGATGATCGCCACTTCCAGAAGGGGCCGCTGACGGAGAAGGCCTACGGGCTTTACATGGATTGGGCGCATGGCGGGTGAATATCGGGGCGGGCAGCGGCTCCCCGTACCCCATTGCAACCGCTCCCCATCTCGCCTAGCCTAAGCGGACTAAGCTACGCTCGGGGGGCCCAAGATGCGGCAGGTGAATGTTCATGCGGCCAAGACGCATCTGTCGCGGCTGATCGAGGAGGTGGAGCGGGGCGAGACGGTCATCCTTGCCCGCGCCGGCAAGCCGGTGGCGAAGATCGTGCCGATCGCGGTGGAGCTTTCGTCGGGTCGGATCGGCTTCCTGAAGGGACATGTGAAGGGCGGCGATCAGCCCGAGTTTTCCGGCAGTGCTGCGGCCGATGGTCTGCTGGGGGGCTATTTTTGAAGATCCTTCTCGATACTCCCGTTCTGATCTGGGTCGCCGCCGACAGCGTTCAGCTGGATGACCGGGCGCGGCGGCTGATTCTCGATGAGGGCAACGACCTCTATTTCAGCGCGGCAAGCATCTGGGAGATCAGCCTGCGCGGGGCGTCTAGCTTCGATGGCCCGCCGGTCGATGTGAGGCTGCTGCGCCGCGGGTTGCTGGATGCGGGCTATGGCGAGGTGCCTGTGCGCTCCGAGCATGCGATGGCGGTCGGGGAGTTTGCGGATCTTCCGGTCGATTCCTTCGCGCGGCTGCTTCTGGCCCAGGCCCGCTATGAAGGTCTGATGCTGATGAGCGCCAAGCCGGGCCTGATCGCGCATAAGGCAGGCATCCTGCCGATTTGAGCCAATACCTGCCGTTTGGCATCGGCGGTGGGCGGTCCGGATCGGCTCCCCATCCCCCTTCAGATTGCGAAAAGCTTCAAATTTTCCGTCTGTTGCGGTTGCCTCGCAAGTGTCACACACCTATGTTCCACTTCATCCGTTTCAATCCCCCGCAATGGACATCAAGGAGAGACCAAGATGGCTTTCGAACTTCCCGCCCTTCCGTATGACTACGAAGCGCTCGTGCCCTTCATGTCGAAGGAAACGCTTGAATACCACCACGACAAGCACCATCAGGCCTATGTGACCAACGGCAACAAGCTGGCGGAAGAAGCCGGCATGGCCGATCTCTCGGTCGAGGACGTCGTCAAGAAGTCCTTCGGCACGAACGCCGGTCTCTTCAACAACGCCGCCCAGCACTACAACCACATCCATTTCTGGAAGTGGATGAAGAAGAACGGCGGCGGCAAGTCGCTTCCGGGCAAGCTGCAGGCCGCCATCGACAGCGACCTCGGCGGCTACGACAAGTTCCGCGCCGACTTCATCGCCGCCGGTACGACGCAGTTCGGTTCCGGCTGGGCCTGGCTCTCCGTCAAGAACGGCAAGCTCGAAATCTCCAAGACCCCGAACGGCGAGAACCCGCTGGTTCATGGCGCATCGCCGATTCTCGGCGTCGACGTCTGGGAGCATTCCTATTACATCGACTACCGCAACGCGCGTCCGAAGTATCTCGAAGCCTTCGTCGACAGCCTGATCAACTGGGACTACGTGCTGGAAATGTACGAAGCCGCTGCGAAGTAAGGCTTCCAGGCATTCTGAACACGGGCCCGCTGCGCGTATGCGCGGCGGGCTTTTTCTTTGAGAGTTCGTCGCATTCCAAATGAAGACAAACCTGACCACAGTGTTCACTATATATGAACAATCGCTTCGTTGTGGGTAAGTGAAGGTATTTGCAGGCTATTTTGGAAGTTTCGGCCGTGGAGGCGGTTTTGTCGCCTGAATTTCACCGGATTGTGATTTTGAATTGATGATGCCGGGATAGTCTGTTGTGCAAGTCCCGGTCAGCCCCTCCGGGGGGAGCAATGGAGATTCCTGATGATCAAGAGAACAATCGCTGCAAGCCTTATCTGTCTTGCCGGCGCCACCGCCGTGTTTGCCGCCAGCGAGTTTGGCGAGAAGCGCGAAGCAGACATGAAGAAGATTGGCGGCGCCACCGCGCAGCTCGCCGGTATTGCCAAGGGTGAGAAGCCCTATGACGCCGCCGTCGTGAAGACCGCGCTGACCACTATCAACACGACCATCAAGGAATTCCCGGCGCTCTTCCCGGCCGGCAAGCCGGACGAAGACGGGCATGCCAGCCCGAAGATCTGGGAAAACATGGCTGCCTTCAAGGGCCATGCCGATGAACTGGCGATGGTCACCGACAAGCTGATCGCCGCTCCGCCGGCCGACCAGAAGGCAGTTGGCGCAGCGCTTGGCGACATCGGCAAGGTCTGCTCGGCCTGCCACCAGGATTTCCGCCTGAAGAAGTAAGCCGCTTCGGCGCATTTCGGGCGCTTCCTGTCATGGGGAGCGCCCTTTTTCCGTTCAGGCAGAGCTTAAGGAGCGCGAACATGGCCTCGGCACTCACCAAATCCCTTCTCTCCCTGATCGGCATCGGGATCGTCGGCGCGGGCGCCTTCTTCTGGATCACGCGGCCACGGCCGCTGCCGGAGAGCGAATTCGCCAATCTCGGCCCGGCGGACGTGAAGAACGGCGAGACGATCTTCTGGGCGGGCGGCTGCGAGAGCTGCCACGCGGCCAAGGGCGCCGAGGGCGATGCCAAACTGATCCTTTCGGGCGGCGCGCCGCTGCCGACACCCTTCGGGACCTTCTATCCGCCGAACATCTCGCCCGACGAGAAGGCGGGGATCGGTCACTGGACGCTGGCGCAGTTTGCCTCGGCCATGAAGCGCGGCGTGGACGAGGAGGGGCGTCATCTCTATCCGTCCTTCCCCTATGCCTCCTACTCGCGGATGTCGGACACCGACCTGCGTGACCTCTTCGCCTATATGAAGACGCTGCCGAAGAGCGACAATGTGGCGCCGGAACACGATCTGGCATTTCCGTTCAACATGCGCTTCACGCTGGGTGGCTGGAAGTTCCTCTATCTGAACGATCAGCCGCGCGTCGAGTTGGCGAATGCCTCGCCGGAGGTGAAGCGCGGACAGTATCTCGTGGAAGGTCCCGGACACTGCGGCGAATGCCACACGCCGCGCGACATTCTTGGCGGGTTGAAGACCAGCGCGTGGCTCGCCGGCGGCCCGAACCCGGAAGGCAAGGGCACGATCCCCGATATCACGCCCGGTTCAAAGGACATCGGTTCCTGGAGCGAGGCGGATATAGCCAACTATCTGGAGATGGGTTTCACGCCCGATTTCGACACTGTTGGCGGCTCGATGGTGGCGGTGCAGCAGAACATGGCGCATCTGACCAAGGAAGATCGCGCGGCTATTGCGGCCTATCTGAAGGCCATTCCTGCAAAATAATTCCATTATTGGATTATTTTATTATAAAGGAAATTGCCCGCGCGGAGGCCTGCGCGGGCAATCTTTATAAGGCGAGAGCGCCGGGCAGGGATCCGCCGCTCAAACCTCCGATAAACGTTTCAAAGACCGGCTCGGAAGCGCATGCCGGTTGCCGGGTAGGCCTTGAAATCCTGACCCTGGTAGTACTTGTAGGCGGCGAAATTGCCGGTGGCGGCACCCAGCGAGAGGAAGTCGCAGCCGAGTGTGCGGGCGTGCGCCTTGGCGCGGTCGATCAGATGGCGACCAATGCCTTCGCTGCGATGGCCGTCCTTGACGAAGAGGTGGTGCAGTTCCATTCCGCGTTCCCCTTCGGTGGCGCGGTAGACGGGATAGAGGAGGGCGTAGCCGATCAGTTCCCCGCCCGTTTCAGCGACGAAGGCGGTCGCGAAGGGCTGGTCGCCGAAGAGGTCCCGGTCGAGCTTGGTGGCACTGTTCGTCGTCTTGTCGCCGTGATGGGCGGCGAGCGCCTCGATCATGGCGGCGAGCGCGAAGAGATCGGATTTCTGGGCGCGACGCACGCTGACGCGCGCGGCTTCCGACGCAGGTCCTGCGGGCGGTTCTTCGATGATGATGGTGTGTTCCAAGTTCAGCATTGCCTTCTTCCTCATTTTGCCTTCGGAAGAGCCGCTGAAAACAACAAGGCCGCCCCGAAGGCGGCCTCTTGTCGATATGATCGATCGCGGCCGCCGGTTAACGGTAGCCCCAAAAATATACAGCCGTGGTGTGTGCCTGTGCGATCATGGCGGGCAACATTCTCCTAAACCGATCCGTTGTCAAGAGCATTGTTTGCGTGTCCGTGGTTGGTCATGCAGAGCGCATGGTCGGCCAGCGTTGCCAGCACATTGCATTCGCCCGCCCGCCCGCCGGCGCATTCGGAAACGATATGCTCCAGCTCCGCCTCCAGCTTCTTCAGCCGGGCTATCTTGGCGCGGACATCGGCGAGATTGTCGGCGGCGATGCGGTCGGCATCGTGACAGGGGGCGTCGGGCGTTGCCTGTAGCGAGAGAAGATCGCGGATGGCCTCTACGGAGAAGCCGAGATCGCGGGCATGGCGGATGAAGTTCAGCCGCTCCAGATGGGCGCGGACATAGCGACGCTGGTTTCCTTCCGTTCGTTCCGGTTCGGGCATCAGGCCGATGTCCTCGTAATAGCGGATCGTCGGGACCTTGACGCCAGCCGTGACGGAAAGCTTGCCGATTGTCATCATGTCAAAGATCGCTCCTGAACCTCTAGTCTTTAGAGATTTAGGAGATTTGCCGGCGCAATCAAGGGCCGGCTTCCGTAGAAGATATCATGTCTGCCGCAGGCGGGGACGATTACGTGCCGCAGAAGGTGCGCGGCACGATCTCATGGTTGAGGGGTGCTACTTTATAGCGCTCGAAGCCCGGCTGCTCCTCGTAGGGGCGGGCGAGCACCTTGTTCAGCGCCTCGAAGAGCGAGAAGTCGCCATCATCGACGGCAGCGCGGATTGCTTCCTCGATGCGGTGGTTGCGCGGAATGTAGACCGGATTGGCCTTTTGCATCAGCGCCTTGCGGTCTTCCGGCGAGGCGGAATCGCCTTCCAGATAGAGACGCCAGCCGTCGAGCCATAATTGTGCCGCATCCGGAGCGCTGAATTCTCCCCGCAGATCCCTGTCTGCGACATTCAACTCGGTTGTCGGACCTCCAGCCGCGGCCGTAAGACGGAGGAAGGCGAGGGTGAAATCCGCTTCGCCTTCTTCCATCAGCGACAGGAAGGACTGGATCAGCTTCAGATCGTCCTCGCGCTCGCGCACCAATCCCAGCTTTGCCCGCATGACCTTCAGCCATTCGGCCTGGAAGTGCTCGCCATAGGCCTTGAGCGCCGCATTGGCCTTTTCCATTGCCTCATCCTGCACCTCTCCGAAGAGCGGCAGAAGGCATTCGGCGAGCCGCGCGAGGTTCCACTGGCCGATGCCCGGCTGGTTGGCATAGGCATAGCGGCCGTTGCGGTCGATGGAGGAGAAGGTCTTGGTGGCCGAATAGGCGTCCATGAAGGCGCAGGGGCCGTAGTCGATCGTTTCTCCGGAGACGGCCATGTTGTCCGTGTTCATCACGCCATGGATGAAGCCGACGCCCATCCATCTGGCGATCAGGGCGGCTTGTCTTCCGGCAATGGCCTCGAACAGACGGACATAGCGATCCGTCTCGCCCTCGATTTCCGGATAATGGCGGGCGATGACGTGATCGGCGAGCAGCTTCACGCCCTCCTCGTCGCCACGGGCGGCGAAATACTGGAAGGTGCCGACGCGGATATGGCTGGCGGCCACGCGGGCAATCACGCCGCCGGGCTGCGCCTGTTCGCGATAGACGGGATCGCCCGTCGTGACGGCGGCGAGCGACCGGGTGGTGGGGATGCCCAGCGCATGCATGGCTTCCGAGACGATATATTCGCGCATCACCGGGCCCAGCGCTGCGCGGCCGTCGCCATTGCGGGAGAAGCGGGTGGGGCCGGAGCCCTTGAGCTGGATATCGACATGGCGGCCATCCGGCGTGGTGACTTCGCCCATCAGCATGGCGCGGCCATCGCCGAGCTGCGGCACGAAATGGCCGAACTGGTGGCCGGCATAGGCAAGCGCCACATTGGCCGCGTCATCGGGTTTCAGATTGCCGGAGAAGAGGGCGGCGCCCTCGCGTTTCAGCAACGCGACATCGAGCCCGAGTTCTTTGGCCAGCGGTTCGTTGAAGGAGAACATGAAGGGTTCCGACGCGCTCGCCGCGGCTGCCGGCGCATAGAACCGCTCGGGCAGGCGGGTATAGGAATTGTCGAATCCGATCAGCGGCATCGCGGCGTCCTTTCAAAGTCTGAATCAAGATGGGGCCGCGGGCCTGCCGAGACAAGGTCAATTGACGGATGTCAGCTCTTGCCGTTGTGACCGGTGGATTCGCGGAAGACCTGCAGCTGCAGCTTGAACTGCACGATGCGGTGCATGGCGGCGCGCCATTGCGCGATCATGGAGAAGTTGTTGATCTGCCAGCGGAGTGCCGTGTTGACCTGATTGAAGGCCCCGACGGCCATCATCAGGCCGCCGAAGGAAAGCTGGCCGGAGAAATAGGCGGGGGCTGCGGCGAGCACCGGCACGACGAGCCCGCCCCAGCCGAAGCCAGCCGAAATCCAGGTGAGGTTGGTCTGCGAGACGATGATCAGCCGCGTGGAGGCGAGCACGTTCGAGAAGATGCGGTAGAGATGCCAGCTTGTGGCGTAGACGGACCCGCGCGTGACCGTGTCTGTGCCGCGCGCGGTATTTGCCTCCACCAGCGCCTTGCGAAACTCGGCCTCGAACGCGGCGCGGCGGTTGTTCTGGTCGACGAGCTGGCGGCCGACGACGGCGCTGAGGAACGTGCCGGCGCCGGCATAGATCAGCGCGATCCAGACCATGTAGCCGGGAATGGAGATGTGGTAGCCGAAGAGCGTGAAGGCAAAGGCCCCCGAGATCGACCAGAGGATGCCGACGAAGCTCAGGAGCAGAATCGACGACTGAAAGAGGCCGATGGATAGCGAGACGGTCCAGTCGGCAACATTGAGCGAATCTTCCTGGATGCGCTGGTCCGGGTTTCGCGCACCTTCCAGCGTGGCATCCTGCGGGACGGCGCGGCCGCAGCTGTTCCAGAGGCGCAGAAGATCGACCGCAAGGCCGCGGCGCAGAAGCAGAGTCGCCGTCTGGGTGAGCCAGGCCTGCACCACGTTGCAGACCAGAAGCGCGCCGGCAATCAGCACGAAGACTTCCAGCTGGCGGCCGAATTCGGCGAGATTTCGCTTCTCGATCGAGTCGTAGAAGGGGCCGTTCCAGTTGTTGAGCAGTACCTGGATATAGGAGGTCAGGCAGATCAGGATGACCAGGCCGATGGAGAGGAACGTGATGCGCGTCCGAGTGCGCGTGTGGCGGAGCGATCCGAAGACGGTGCGCATCTGGAAGCGTAGCGCGTCCTTGTCCGGGCGGCGGCCCGTTGCCGAGCTGGGTGGATCGAGCGGGGTCATGAACTGCCTGTTGTTGCGATGCGGGCACAAGCTCTATCGCGGCGCGGGTGGCTTGCCAATCGGGGCGATGGGCGGCGCACCAAAACCCCCGGAAAAAACCTCTCCCGAGTTTGCCTCCGGTTCTATCGCTTCCGCCCCTGTCTCTAGGCACCAGCTTCCGGAGAGCCACGCTGACGCGCCGCCCTGATTGGTAGAAGTAAAAAACGGCGGAGCGCCAGC
>UBQX01000016.1 GCA_900467685.1 Hyphomicrobiales bacterium | reverse complement strand
GCCGCCCGCGCCCCCTGATGCAATGTCCCGCACGTTACGGGATATCGCATCAAGCTCTCCTCCCGCCTGAACCCGTCGTCGCGAGTCCATCCGATGGCGGAAGGGGTTCAGGATAAGCGAAGGTGTGGAGAGTGTGGAAAACGGTGCGGCCGGGTTGGCCTCTCCCCTTGTGGGAGAGGAAGGAAAATCAGCATCTTAGCGGAACGCTAAGTGCTAGATTTTCCAGGTGAGGGGGCAAATTTATCCACGACATCCACAGTAATTCCCCCTCACCAAGCTCGCCAAACCAATCGGCTTCGCCTCTTGGGGCGAGCTATCCTCTCCCACGAGGGGAGAGGATAAACCTCACAGAAAATCATACGGAATAAACCCGCGATCGTTCGGCTCGATGATGAGCTTGCGTTTCAGCGGCGGGACGGCGCGCTGGTGGCAGTCGCGGCGCTCGCAGATGCGGCAGGAGATGCCGATGGGCTCGAAGGCTTCCGCGCGGGCGATCTCGAGATCGTCGGCATAGACGAGTTCGCCGGCATATTCGATCTGGCAACCCAGCGCCAGGGCATGCCGCTGCACCGGCGCACGGAAACCGCCGGAGCGCTTGGAGACGGTCATGGCGAGGCAGAGATAGCGCGCGCCGTCCGGCGTTTCGGCCAATTGGCGGATGATGCGGTCCGGCGTCTCGAAGGCGCGGTGGACGTTCCACAAGGGACAAGCGGAGCCGAAGCGGGCGAATTGCAGGCGGGTGGCGCTGTGGCGCTTGGTGATCGTGCCGGCCTGGTCGACGCGGGCGAAGAAGAAGGGCACACCCTTCGCACCTGGCCGCTGGAGCGTGGAGAGGCGATGACAGACCTGTTCGAGGCTTGCGCCGAAGCGGTCGCAGAGGAGTTCGAGGTCGTAGCGCAATTCCTTGGCCGCTGCGGCGAAGGCGCCATAGGGCAGCATCACGGCGCCGGCGAAATAGTTGGCAAGGCCGATGCGACAGATGGCGCCGGCATCGGCCGAGCGGAATTCGGCCTTGGCGATGATGGCGTCGACGATCTTCTGGTGTTCGATCAGCGCGATCTGATGGGCGATCTGGAAGGCGTTCGTCGCGTTGTCGGCGCGCGGGTTGAGCGTCAGCACGCGACCGACAGGATCGTAGCGGCGCACCGCATTCCCCTCACCGCCCATGACGACGCGGACGCGGTGCTTCTTCTCAATCGTGTCGGCCATCTGGCGGACGCGGTTACGCGGGCTTTCGCCCATGCCGCTCGCCAGCTTTTCGGCGGCGACGTCCAACTCGTGGATATAGTTGTCGATATAGTGGAAGAAGTCGCGCACCTCCTCATAGGGCGTCGGCTCGGTGGCGGCGGCGCGCGCAATCGTGTCGTCCAGTTCCGCCAGCTGCTCGCCGGCGCGGCGCAGCGCGCGATGCATCGAGAGGAAGGCATGCGCCACATCCGGCGCGCTCTGGATGACGTGTTTCAGGTCCTGCACGGAGGGCTGTGCGCCGGAAAACAGCGGATCGGCGAAGGCCTCACCCAGATCCGCGATCAGCCGGTCGCCATCATCCTGCGAGAGGCTGGCGATATCGAGCGCAAATTGCGAGGCGAGCGCCAGAAGGACCGGAGCCGTGACATGCCGCTGGTTGGTTTCGAGCTGAGACAGGTAGCTCACCGAAATGCCGAGCTTGGAGGCCAGCCCCGCCTGCGTGAGGCCTGCTTCGGCGCGGATATCGCGGAGCTTGCGGCCAATGAAGAGCTTTTTCGCGCGCATGATGTTCACAATTTTGCAATTTGCAGATTTTTAATTTGATACTTTCACATCACCGCTTTTTCAATCCTTCCGATGGGAGGAATTTGCAGCTACCAATGAGGGAATGCGGGAGGAGGCGTTTTGCGGGGAGGTTCCCCAACACTCCGTCATGCCGGACTTGATCCGGCATCCAGCCGCGCGATGTCCATCGCGCGAAAGGACTCTCACAAAATGCATCTTTCAGCCCGCAGACGCGGGCTGGCTGGATCCCGGCTCAAGGCCGGGATGACGGCGGAGAACAGGGAGCGAGAACACCCATGCAGGACATCCTTGAGAAGCTCGAAGCGCGGCGCGCGGAAGCTCGCCTTGGCGGCGGTCAGAAGCGCATCGATGCGCAGCATGGCAAGGGCAAGCTGACGGCGCGCGAGCGGCTGGATGTGTTGCTGGATGAAGGCTCCTTCGAAGAATACGACATGTACAAGGCGCATCGCTGCGCCGATTTCGGCATGGAAGCCCAGCAGTTTCCGGGCGATGGCGTCATTACGGGCTGGGGCACGATCAACGGTCGCCCAACTTACGTCTTCTCCCAGGATTTCACCGTCTTCGGCGGCTCGCTCTCCGAGACCCATGCCGAGAAGATCTGCAAGATCATGGACCTCGCCGTGCAGAATGGCGCGCCGGTCATCGGCCTCAACGATTCAGGCGGTGCGCGCATTCAGGAAGGCGTGGCCTCGCTCGGTGGTTACGCAGAAGTGTTCTGGCGCAATGTCCAGGCCTCCGGCGTCATCCCGCAGATTTCTGTCATCATGGGTCCCTGTGCCGGCGGCGCGGTCTATTCGCCAGCGATGACCGACTTCATCTACATGGTCAAGGACACGTCCTACATGTTCGTGACCGGGCCGGATGTGGTCAAAACCGTCACCAACGAAATCGTCTCGGCGGAGGAGCTGGGTGGCGCCTCGACGCATACGAAAAAGTCCTCCGTCGCGGACGGCGCTTTCGAGAATGACGTCGAGGCGCTCATCGAAATCCGCCGCATGTTCGATTTCCTGCCGCTGTCGAGCCGCGAAAAGCCGCCGGTCCTGCCGACCGCCGACCGGCCGGATCGCATCGAAATGGCGCTGGATACGATCATCCCGGACAATCCGAACAAGCCCTATGACATGCACGAGGTCATCGCCCGCGTCGCCGACGAGGCCGATTTCTTCGAGGTGCAGAAGGATCACGCCAAGAACATTCTCTGCGGCTTCATCCGCCTGAACGGCTCGACCGTCGGCGTCGTCGCCAACCAGCCGATGGTTCTCGCTGGCTGCCTCGATATCGACAGCGCCAAGAAGGCCGGCCGCTTCGTCCGCTTCTGCGATGCCTTCAACATTCCGATCCTGACGCTGGTCGACGTGCCCGGCTTCCTGCCCGGCACCGCCCAGGAATATGGCGGCATCATCAAGCATGGCGCGAAACTGCTCTTCGCCTATGCCGAAGCCACCGTGCCGAAGGTCACGGTCATCACCCGCAAGGCCTATGGCGGCGCCTATGACGTGATGTCGTCCAAGCATATCCGCGCCGACGTCAACTATGCCTGGCCCACCGCCCAGATCGCCGTCATGGGCGCCAAGGGTGCCACCGAAATCCTCTACCGCTCGGAACTCGGCGACCCGGAAAAGATCGCCGCCCGCACGAAGGAATACGAAGACAACTTCGCCAACCCCTTCAAGGCAGCCGAACGCGGCTTCATCGACGAGGTCATCATGCCGCATTCAACCCGGCGGCGGGTGATACGGGCGTTTGAAATGCTGAAGACGAAGGAAGTCCACCAGCCGAAGAAGAAGCACGACAATATTCCGCTTTAACGAAAGGCAGGGGCTGCTATTTCAGGTGCCAGCCCCTAACTTTGATGGGTCGAATCCCCGTTTAAAAGGAATGATGTCATGACTGACAACACCAAATTCCCGCCCGAGAAGAACTTTCCCGCCGGCTATCAGCCGCCCAAGGTCTGGACCTGGGAGAAGGGCAATGGCGGCGCGTTTGCCAGCATCAACCGGCCGATTGCTGGCCCGACGCATGAGAAGGAATTGCCGGTCGGCAAGCATCCGCTGCAGCTTTATTCGCTCGGAACGCCGAATGGCGTGAAGGTGACGATCCTGCTGGAAGAGCTGCTCGCGGCCGGTCATTCGGGCGCGGAATACGATGCCTGGCTGATCAGGATCAACGATGGCGACCAGTTCGGTTCGGGCTTCGTCTCTGTCAATCCGAATTCCAAGATCCCGGCGATGATGGACCATGCGCCCGTCGATGGCGGCGCGCCGATCCGGCTCTTCGAGTCCGCCTCGATGATGACCTATCTCGCCGACAAGTTTGGCGCCTTCCTGCCCAAGGATGCGCGCGGCCGCGCGGAAGTGATGAACTGGCTGTTCTGGCAGATGGGCTCCGCGCCCTTCCTCGGCGGCGGTTTCGGCCATTTCTATGAATATGCGCCGATCAAGATCCAGTATGCCATCGACCGCTATGCCATGGAGGTGAAGCGCCAGCTCGACGTGCTGAACCGCCAGCTCGCCGACAACGAATTCATCGCCGGCGCGGAATACTCCATCGCCGATATGGCGATCCTGCCCTGGTATGGCCGTCTCGCCGCCAAGGCTGCCTATAGCGACGCCGGCGATTTCCTGTCGGTGGACGAGTATGAGCACGTCCAGCGCTGGCGCAAGCAGCTCTTCGCGCGCCCGGCTGTGGAGCGTGGCTCGATGGTCAACCGCGTGTTCGGCGAGCCGTCGATGCAGCTTCATGAGCGCCATGATGCCTCCGACTTCGACACGAAGACGCAAGACAAGATCGGGAAGGCCTGAGACCATGGGCAAGCTTCCTGAAATGACCAAGCATCGCGGTTTCCCGTCAGGGCTGACCGGAACCGGCTGGCAATTCACCATCCGCCGCGCCAATCCGCGCGGCGTCACCAAGCTCTTCGAAAAGCCGCGCCCGCTGACCGCCGACAAGACGGAACCCTTGGCGGATGCGGCCTTTCTCCACGCGCTCTGGCACCATTTCGGTGAAGAGCCCTTCGAGCGCGGCAATCTCGATGCCGGCCGGCTCTCGCGCCTGTTCAAGCGAGAGGTCGTGCCGGCCGAACATCCCTTCGATCCGGAGTCCTACACGGCGCTCCTGAAAATCAACATGAGCGTCGCGCGGGCGAATTTCCCGCAGTCGTTCGACGACATATTCGAGGTCTAGACAGCATGTTCAAGAAGATCCTCATTGCCAATCGCGGCGAAATCGCCTGCCGCGTGATGAAGACGGCTCAAAAGATGGGCATCAAGACGGTGGCGGTCTATTCCGACGCCGACCGGGATGCCGAGCATGTCAAAATGGCGGATGAGGCTGTGCATATCGGCGCGCCGCCGGCGGCACAGAGCTATCTTCTGCCGGACAAGATCATCGAGGCCTGCAAGCAGACCGGGGCGGAAGCCGTCCATCCCGGCTATGGCTTCCTCTCCGAACGCGCCTCGTTCTGCGAGGCGCTGGAGAAGGAAGGCATCATCTTCATCGGGCCGAAGGTGAAGGCCATCGAGGCGATGGGCGACAAGATCACCTCCAAGAAGATCGCGGCCGAAGCCGGCGTTTCGACCGTGCCCGGCTATATGGGCCTGATCGACGATGCCGAACATGCGGTGAAGATTTCCAAGGAAATCGGCTATCCGGTGATGATCAAGGCCTCCGCCGGCGGTGGCGGCAAGGGCATGCGCATTGCGTGGAACGACGAGGAAGCCCTCGAAGGCTTCGCGCGCTCCAAATCCGAAGCGGCCTCCTCCTTCGGCGACGACCGCATCTTCATCGAGAAGTTCATCGTCGAGCCGCGCCATATCGAAATCCAGCTGCTCGGCGACGGTCATGGCAATGTCGTTTATCTCAATGAACGCGAATGCTCGGTGCAGCGGCGAAACCAGAAGGTCGTGGAAGAGGCTCCTTCGCCCTTCCTCGATGAGAAAACCCGCAAGGCCATGGGTGAGCAGTCCGTGGCGCTCGCCAAGGCCGTGGATTACCAGAGCGCCGGCACGGTGGAATTCATCGTCGACAAGGACCGCAATTTCTATTTCCTCGAAATGAATACCCGCCTGCAGGTGGAGCATCCGGTGACGGAGCTGATCACCGGGCTCGATCTGGTCGAGCTGATGATCCGAGTCGCCGCCGGCGAGAAGCTGCCGATCGCGCAGAAGGATGTCACGATCAACGGCTGGGCGGTGGAAAGCCGGCTCTATGCCGAAGACCCCTATCGCAACTTCCTGCCCTCCATCGGCCGGCTGACGCGCTATCGTCCGCCGCAGGAGGAGACGAAGGGCGGCATCACGGTGCGCAACGACACGGGCGTGACCGAGGGTTCGGAAATCTCGATGTATTACGACCCGATGATCGCCAAGCTCTGCACCCATGCGCCGACGCGCCTTGAGGCTGTGGACGCCATGGCCGATGCGCTGGACCGCTTCGAGGTTGAAGGCATCGGGCATAACCTGCCCTTCCTCTCCGCCCTCATGCAGCATCCGCGCTGGCGCGAAGGCCGTCTTTCGACCGGATTCATTGCGGAAGAATATCCGGAAGGCTTCGGCCCGGTCGCGCCGGATGCGGAGAGCGTCCAGCGTTTCGCCGCCGCCGCCGTCGTGCTGTCGAAGATCGCCGCCGACCGCAACGCCCATATTTCCGGCAGCCGCTTCCCGACTGCGGCTGGTGGCAAGAAGGTCGTGCTCGTCGCCGGCCACACGGTCAAGGCTGAAATCTCGCCTCTCTCCACCGGCATCGGCGTCAGCCTCGAAGGCGGGCCTGTTCTGCAGGTCGAAACGACATGGCAGCCGGGCAACCCGCTGGCCGTTGTTGTGATCGAGGGCAAGCCGGTCGCCCTCAAGGTCCAGCCCGCGCCGGGCGGCTTCCGCATGCGCCAGCGCGGCATCGACGTGAAGGTTCAGGTACTCTCGCCCCGCGTCGCGGAACTTGCCGCCCTCATGCCCGAAAAGGCCCCGCCGGACACGTCCAATCTTCTCCTCTGCCCCATGCCGGGCCTCATCACGTCCGTGCTGGTGAAGGAAGGCGACGAGGTGCAGGAAGGCCAGGCGCTGGCCATCGTGGAAGCGATGAAGATGGAAAACATGCTGCGGGCGGAAAAGCGCGCGAAGGTTTCGAAGGTGCTGGCGAAGCCGGGCGCGAGCCTGGCGGTTGACGATGTGATCATGGAGTTTGCGTGAGGCTCCGCCTCTCCCCTTGTGGGAGAGGAAGAAAAATCAGCGTCTTAGCTTCAGCTAAGCGCTAGATTTTTCAGGTGAGGGGGTCCGTTGCGGCCCAACCCCCTCTCTTGCGATTTCTGATGTTTAGCCTGCGGCTAAGCCATCGAAATCGCTTTCTCCCCCACAAGGGGGGAGATGGGCGGCGCGCGTTGATGAACGAACCCGAGGATCGAGGAGACGCCTCAAATGACCAAGACGATCAATTCCGCATGGCTCCCTCTCGCCTCGAAGGAACTCAAGGGCGCGGACCCAACGACGCTGAACAAGGAGATGCCGGAAGGCATCACCCTGAAACCGCTCTACACGGCCGACGATCTGCCAGCCGACGCCGCGACCGCGCTTCCCGGCATCGCCCCGTTCACGCGTGGCGTTCGCGCCACCATGTATGCGGGCCAGCCCTGGACGATCCGGCAATATGCAGGCTTCTCGACAGCGGAAGAGTCCAATGCCTTCTATCGCCGCAACCTCGCCGCCGGGCAGAAGGGCCTCTCGGTCGCCTTCGACCTCGCCACCCATCGTGGCTACGATAGCGATCATCCCCGCGTCGTCGGCGATGTCGGCAAGGCGGGCGTGGCGATCGACAGTGTCGAGGACATGAAGATCCTGTTCGATGGCATTCCGCTCGGCGAGATGAGCGTGTCCATGACCATGAACGGCGCGATCATCCCGGTGCTGGCCATGTTCATCGTGGCCGGCGAGGAGCAGGGCGTGCCGCGCGCCAAGCTGACCGGCACCGTGCAGAACGACATCCTCAAGGAGTTCATGGTCCGCAACACCTATATCTATCCGCCGGAACCCTCGATGCGGATCGTCGCCGATATCATCGAGTTCACGGCCAAGGAGATGCCGAAGTTCAATTCCATCTCCATTTCCGGCTACCACATGCAGGAAGCCGGCGCGACGCTCAGCCAGGAACTCGCCTATACGCTCGCCGACGGCATGGAATATGTCCGCGCGGCGATGAAGAAGGGCCTCGATGTCGACGACTTCGCCGGCCGGCTCTCCTTCTTCTTCTGTATCGGCATGAATATCTTCATGGAAGCGGCGAAGCTCCGCGCAGCGCGCCAGCTCTGGTCGAAGATCATGACCGATTTCGGCGCCAAGTCCGAACGCTCGAAGATGCTGCGCACCCATTGCCAGACGTCGGGCGTGTCGCTGACCGAACAGGACCCGTATAACAACGTCGTCCGCACGGCCTATGAGGCGCTCGCCGCGGTGCTCGGCGGTACGCAGTCGCTGCACACCAATTCCTTCGACGAGGCCATTGCGCTACCGACGGAGTTTTCCGCCCGCATCGCCCGCAACACGCAGCTCATCCTCCAGCACGAGACGGGCGTCACGAATGTCGTCGATCCGCTCGGCGGCTCCTATTATGTCGAGGCGCTGACGGCGCAGCTCGCGGAAGAGGCGTGGTCCATGATCCAGGAGGTCGAAAGCCTGGGCGGCATGACGAAGGCCGTCGAACAGGGCCTGCCGAAGATGCGGATCGAAGAAGCGGCCACGCGCAAGCAGGCGCGCATCGACCGCGGCGAGGACGTCATTGTCGGCGTCAACAAGTTCCGGCTGGAAAACGAACCGTCCGTCGACATTCTCGAGATCGACAATGCCAAGGTCCGCGCCAGCCAGATCGCACGCCTCACCCGCATCCGCGAAACGCGTGACCCGAAGGCGGTCGAGGCAGCGCTCAAGGCGCTGGAAAAGGTCGCCGCCTCCGGGCAGGGCAATCTGCTCTCCGCCGCCGTGGACGCTGCCCGCGCCCGCGCCTCGCTAGGCGAGATTTCGGATGCCATGGAGCGCGCCTTCTCGCGCCACCATGCCTCCACGCGCGTCATTTCCGGCGTCTATGCCGATGCCTATCAGGAAGATGCGGAATATAAGGCGATCCGCGCCAAGATCGAGGCCTTCAAGGCCGAGCGCGGCACGGAACCCTCGATCCTCGTCGCAAAGATGGGCCAGGACGGCCATGATCGCGGCGCCAAGGTGATTGCGACGGCCTTTGCCGACATGGGCTTCCGCGTGGACCTCACCGACATGTTCGAGACGCCGGCGGAAGTGGCCGACAAGGCGGTCAACAAAAAGGTGGACGTCATCGGTGTGTCGTCGCTGGCTGCGGGTCACAAGACGCTGATCCCGGAACTCATCGCCAAGCTCAAGGAAAAGGGCGCGGATGACATCATCGTCGTCGCCGGCGGCGTCATCCCCGAGCAGGATTACCAGTTCCTGCGCGATGCGGGCGTGGCGGAAATCTTCGGCCCCGGCTCGAACGTGATGGCGGCGGCGAATGCGGTGTTGGGGGATATTGCGGGGCTGCGGCGGAACCGCTGAGAGGGCGGGTACATATCCATCAGAAAACCCTCACATTACAGGAGCATTAAATCGTTCCGGCGCGATAGCGCGTTAGGAATTCGTTCACCATAAGTTTCGAGGATGCATCGCATCTTCGACGGGCGGTCTGTCGAGTCGACTTGGGGTCTCCTATGAAACGGCATATCGAACTTTTGCTGGCTGCAGGCTTTGCCTGCGCCCTGTCTGTCGCGGCAGCGAATGCGGCTGACATGGAGCTGCGCGGAACACGCAGCGACATCGTGAAGGCCAACAATCAGGTCACTCTCAATATCAGCGAAGGCTACCTGGATTATCTGGAATCCAGCGGCTCGACGCCGCTCGACAGCGAGCGCGGCTGGCAGCCCGGCCTCTCGCTCTCCGGCTCGATGATGACCGATTTCCTGGTTCCGAACCTTTATCTCTATGGCAGCTTGTCGTGGAACAAGGGCAACAGCGACTATGTCGGCTCGTTCATCGGCGGCAACTATGGCGACCTGCGCCAGCGTGACAATGCCGAGATCACCAACGAGGATTTCCGCATCGGCAAGGGCTTCGATGTCAGCGACTCCTTCATGCTGACTCCCTATCTCGGCATCGGCGCGCGCCAGTGGCGTCGTGACATCTCCGGTGCAGGCGGCTATCGCGAAGACTATTCGCACGGCTATGTCGGCGGCGGCCTGCTGGCGCAATATTCGCCAGCACCCGGCTGGGTTCTGGGCGTCAACGGCCTCGTCGGCTCGACCTTCTCGGCCAGCATGAAGACCACGGCCGTGGCCGGCGGCGCGGCGATTACGCCGCAGACCTACAAGCTTGGCAATTCGGCGATCTACATGGTCGGCGCTTCGGTCGACCGCGCGATCACCGACACGGTACATGCAAACCTCTCGGTCGATTACACGAATTTCAGCTACGGTCGCTCGGCCGTTTCGCCGATCGACTCGACGTTCGAGCCCGACAGCCGGACCTCTAACGTGGCGCTGAAAGTTGGCCTCGGCTTCGCCTTCTGAGCAGACAGCCTATTCAACGATTATTCAGAGCGCCCGGGCCAAAACAGTTTTGCCCGGGCGCTCTTTTCGTTTGCCTTGGCGCAATGGCGGACGGAACGCCGTTTCCAGCTTGGCGACCTTGCCTCAGCGGTGGGAACCAGAGAGCACCCATCGCCCGGCTTTGCAGGACCATTCGGCAAAGGGAAGCCCCATGGCGCAGCCTCGGTTCTTGTTCGGATCCATCGAGCACCGGATTGTTGACCCGGAAGCATAGGTGCGATTGTTGAAGTGGCAGGCGGGCGCCAGCGGCTTGGCCCCGTCACGCGCAGAGGCGATCACCAGCAGGCCAACCGCATCGCCTCTATCCAACCAGACTGAGCTCGAAGGGCCGGATTGCGGCGACTGTGCGAAGACGCTTGGCGGCGCGAGCAACATCCAGATTGCGAGACCGAGCCGAAGACTGGACAGGACGTGTCCGTCCTGAGGCAACTGTTTGAACGATGGATCCCGCTTCACGAGGTCGCCTCCCGATGCTTGGCTATTTGCTCAACGGGCAGAGGGTAGGCCGCATGCGCTTTGTCTTCAACGGCTACGGAGCATCCCGGCGCAGCGTGGACCAGATTGACCGACCTCAGTCGATCTCCGCTTGACTCCACTATAGGAATCCATAATTCTCCTATAATGGAAATTTCGAACGACGACTTTGAGAAGAATATCGGCCAGTCACTGAAAGCGTTGCGCATGCAGCGTGCCATGACGCTAGACCAGCTAGCCTCCGCCTCCGGTGTCAGCCGGGCGATGATATCCAAGATCGAGCGGGGAGAGGCGAGCCCGACGGCGGTGTTGCTGGCGCGGCTGCTGGGGCCGCTGAAGGAGACCCTGTCGGGGTTCTTTGCCAGCGCGTCTGAAACGCCCTCCCCCATGAGGCGGCTTGCCGAGCAGCCGGTTTGGCGCGATCCAGAGACGGGCTATGTGCGCCGTGCGGTGTCGCCGCCGGGATTTGCGATCGCCACGGATCTCGTCGATGTGACACTGCCGGGCGGTGCGCGCGCCGCCATGCCGCCTGTCATCTCCGAACCGCCCCACATGCAATATGTCTGGCTACTGGAAGGAAGGCTGATCATGGAATGCGACGGGGCACGGCATGAAATGCATGCGGGCGATTGTCTGCACATGACGCTCGCGCAAGGCACCGTCTTCGAAAATCCGAGCAACGAAACCTGCCGCTATGCGGTGGTCCTCCGAAAGAACTGACATGTCCGACATCCAAACGCTCGACCAGGCCGCAACCCTTGCCGCCCTCACGGACCTCGCCGAACTCTTTTCCGAAACCGTGCGCGGCGGAGCATCCATGGGTTACATGCTGCCCTTCCCGCCCGAGGAGGCGGAGGCCTATTGGCGGGGCGTGGCCGAGGCGGTCGGGCGTGGCGATATCGTGCTTCTCGTCGCCGTGCATGACGGGCGTATTGCCGGCTCCGTGCAACTCGGCATCGCCATGCCGCCCAATCAGCCGCATCGCGCCGACATCAAGAAGCTGATGGTGCATCCGCTCGCGCGGGGACGCGGGCTGTCGCGAAGGCTGATGGACGCGGCCGAAACGGAAGCGGCGGCGCGGGGACGGAGCCTGTTGGTGCTAGATACGGCCACCGGCGAGCCGGCAGAGAAAATCTACCAGCATCTTGGCTGGCAGCACGCGGGAATCATTCCCGGTTATGCCCTGTTCCCGGACGGCCGCTTCTGCGACACCACCTTCTACTATAAGCAGCTTTAGCGGCAATATAACTGGAAAACGTGTAAGATGAATTTTATAATCCAAATCGGATTAACTGCCGCTTTCGATTTTTAATTCAAAATTTTATGTCGGTATGAGAATATTTTTTGCCGCCAATTGGACGCCGACACGACGTCCATAACCGGAACGCCTAAATATTTCAAACTTAAAATACATTTGCCGCTTTTGCTGATTTCGCAGCGTTCCTCGGGGCTTGCGCAGACACTCACAAGCCCGTGCCAGCGTACCGGATTCGTCTCTCGCGGAGTTGCATGATGTCCTGTTCCCTGCTTTAAACCAAGCCGAACTGCGTTGAAAAGTTTAAGGACGGCAGGGGCGCCGTCCCATAAGATGCGCTGACGCAGAGCAGGAGGACAAACATGTTGATCGGTTCGCCACGAGAACGGCTTGAGGGAGAGGCGCGCGTCGCGATGACGCCGGACAGCGCCACCCAGCTGCAGAAACTCGGATATCAATGCGTGATCGAAAGCGGCGCGGGCAAATCCGCCGGCTTCTCGGACGACCTTTATCGCGCCGCTGGCGTGACGGTGGTCGACACGGCTGACGCGCTCTATGCGCAGGCCGATGTCATCGCCAAGGTGCGGCCGCCGCTGGCGGACGAAGTTTCCAAACTCGCCCCCGGCAAGACGCTGATCTCCTTCTTCTACCCCGCGCAGAACAAGGACCTGCTGGAGCAGGCCAAGGGCACGGGCGCGAATGTGATCGCCATGGACATGGTGCCGCGCATTTCGCGCGCCCAGAAGATGGATGCGCTGTCCTCCATGGCCAATATCGCCGGCTATCGCGCTGTGATCGAGGCCGGCAACAATTTCGGCCGCTTCTTCACCGGTCAGGTGACGGCCGCCGGCAAGATCCCGCCGGCCAAGGTTCTGGTCATCGGCGCGGGCGTCGCCGGTCTCGCTGCGGTGGGCACGTCCGTGTCGCTCGGCGCAATCACCTATGCCTTCGACGTTCGCCCGGAAGTGGCCGAGCAGATCGAATCCATGGGCGCGAATTTCGTGTTCCTTGACTTTGCAGGCCCGGCCCAGGACGGTGCGGCGACAGGCGGCTATGCAGCTCCCTCCTCGCCCGAATTCCGCGAGGCGCAGCTGAAGAAGTTCCGCGAGATCGCTCCGGACATCGACATCGTCATTTCGACGGCTCTCATCCCCGGCCGCGATGCGCCGAAGCTCTGGCTCGCCGACATGGTCGCCATGATGAAGCCGGGCTCGGTCATCGTTGACCTTGCGGCCGAGCGCGGCGGCAATTGCGACCTGACCGTTCCGGACCAGAAGATCGTCACCGACAATGGCGTGACCATCGTCGGCTATACGGACTTCCCGAGCCGCATGGCCGCGCAGTCCTCGACGCTCTATTCCACCAACATCCGCCACATGATGACGGATCTGACGCCGAAGAAGGATGGCGCGCTCTTCCACAACATGGAAGACGACGTGATCCGTGGCGCGACGGTCACCTATCAGGGCGAGATCACCTTCCCGCCGCCGCCACCGAAGATCCAGGCGATCGCGGCGCAGAAGCCGAAGGAAAAGGCGAAAGAACTGACGCCGGAAGAAAAGCGCGCTGCGGAAGCCGCCGCCTTCAAGGCGCAGACGAAGCAGCAGGTCGGCCTGCTGGTTGTTGGCGGGGCGCTGATCCTGCTCGCAGGGCTCTTCGCGCCGGCAAGCTTCATGTCGCATTTCATCGTCTTCGTGCTCTCCTGCTTCGTCGGCTTCCAGGTCATCTGGAACGTGTCGCATTCGCTGCACACGCCGCTGATGGCGGTGACCAACGCCATCTCCTCCATCATCATTCTCGGAGCGCTGATGCAGATCGGCTCGGGAAGCTGGCTGGTGGCGCTTCTCGGCGCTGTCTCCGTCTTCATGGCGGGGATCAACATTTTCGGCGGGTTCATGGTGACGCGGCGCATGCTCGCCATGTTCCAGAAGTCGTGACGGGGAAGGGCTGAAACATGGAATATGGATTTACCACGGCGGCCTATGTGGTCGCAGCCGTCCTCTTCATCCAGTCGCTGGGCGGACTTTCGGGCCAGGAAAGCGCCAAACGCGCGGTCTGGTATGGCATTGTCGGCATGGCGCTTGCGGTTCTCGCGACGCTTTACGGCCCTGGTGCTGGCAACTGGCTGATTTCGCTGGCGATGATCGTCATCGGCGGCGCCATCGGCTGGGTCGTTGCCCAGCGCGTGCAGATGACCGAAATGCCGCAGCTTGTGGCCGCCATGCATTCGCTGGTCGGCCTGGCCGCGGTGCTCATCGGCTTCAACACGCATATTGAACTCATCCGCCTCGCCGGCATGGATGAGGCGACGCGTCATGCGCTGACCGGCTTTGCCGCCGTCATCGCGCACAAGACCCCGGTCGAGATCAACATCCTGCGCGTCGAGACCTTCCTCGGCATCTTCATCGGTGCCGTGACCTTCACGGGCTCGATCATCGCCTTCGGCAAGCTGGCCGGCAAGGTGGATGGCAAGGCAAAGAAACTGCCGGGCGGCCATGTGCTGAACGCGGCCGCGGCGATCATTTCGCTCGTCATGCTGTTCGTCTATCTCTCGTCCGGTTCGACGCTCGCCATCGTCATCATGACGCTGGCCGCGCTGTTCATCGGCTATCACCTGATCATGGGCATCGGCGGCGCCGACATGCCGGTCGTGGTGTCGATGCTGAACTCCTATTCGGGCTGGGCAGCGGCAGCCATCGGCTTCTCGCTGTCGAACGACCTCTTGATCGTCGTCGGCGCGCTGGTTGGTTCTTCGGGCGCGATCCTCTCCTACATCATGTGCAAGGCGATGAACCGCTCCTTCGTGTCGGTCATCCTCGGCGGCTTCGGCGGCACGACGGGTCCGGCGATGGCGGTCGAGGGCGAACAGATCGCCATCGATACCGAAGGTGTCGCAGCAGCGCTGAACGACGCGGACTCGGTCATCATCGTGCCGGGCTACGGCATGGCCGTGGCGCAGGCGCAAGGGGCAGTTTCCGAACTCACCCGCAAGCTGCGCGCGGCCGGCAAGGAAGTCCGCTTCGCGATCCATCCGGTCGCGGGCCGCCTGCCGGGCCACATGAACGTGCTGCTCGCCGAAGCCAAGGTGCCCTATGACATCGTTCTGGAAATGGACGAGATCAACGAGGACTTCCCGAACACGGACGTCGTTATCGTCATCGGCTCCAACGACATCGTCAACCCCGCCGCCCAGGAAGACCCGAACTCGCCGATCGCCGGCATGCCGGTTCTGGAAGTCTGGAAGGCGAAGCAGGTCTTCGTGTCCAAGCGCGGCCAGGGCACGGGTTATTCCGGTATCGAGAACCCGCTGTTCTACAAGGACAATACGCGCATGTATTACGGCGACGCCAAGGACTCGATCAACAAGCTGCTTCCGTTGATCAATTGAGTTTGGGTTTGGACTGAAGATTAAGACCCCCGGTGGCGACGCCGGGGGTTTTTGACAATCAAAACTCACGCAGAGTCAAGTGAACAAAGTGGGAATATTTTCTTAGTTTATTGATTTTTTCTGATTTGCAACTATAATGAAGTTGCTGTTTCGTTCATGGCGAGAGACCGATGAAACCCGTTTATCAACACCCCATTGGCACCGGCCTGCCCAAACACGTGATTGAGCATTTTGCTGAAGACGTGGCCAAGCAGGTTGGCTTGCAGCCCGGAGGTAGCCTCGAAGAGTTAGTCTCCAACACAGGAGGTAAGCTCATCTATGGCTCCACTGGCATCGAGGATCAGCAGAGCGGCTCTATTATTGCGCGAGCCTTGAATGACTATACGATTTACTTGTCGCGCAACACATCTAGGCAGCGTGATCGCTTCACGATAGCGCATGAACTAGGGCATCTCGTCCTTCATTTTCCGAAAGTACAGTCTGCGCATCCCGGTGCGTTTATGCGTGCCACAAGATGGGTGGATGAAGCTGACGAGAATCAGAAGCGTGCGGAATGGGAGGCAAACTGGTTCGCCGCCGCACTTTTGATGCCAAAAGCTGAAGTCACTGCGGCATATGAAGGCGGCGGCCTTGCTGAAATCCAGTCTCAATTCGATGTAAGTGCAGCCGCAGCCGAGATTCGCGCCAAATCCCTCGGGTTGCAGTAAATTGATGAAAAGCGAAAACCCGCCTGAATATAGGCTACGTTTGTTTCTCTCTGTGGATCTTGTTGGCTCCACAGCCTTTAAGTCACAAGAGGGAAACACGAATATAAAATGGATAAAGGCGTTTCAGAAATTTTACGGCGAATTTCCAAAGCTATACTTTCGAAACTTCGCAGAATTCTGCAATAAAATCCCCGAGATAACCCCTGAGGAACTCGCCAACACCCCAAAAATATGGAAGACAATAGGCGATGAAATTCTCTTTGTCGTAAGGGTAAACAGCGTCACTCATTTGGGGGCGTGCGTAAGCGCATTTGTAGAGAGTCTCAAAGAATTTGGTCGTGAAGTTCAGAATGCGTTTTCGCTTAATACCAAAGGAAATGCATGGTTGGCGGCCTTCCCAACTCCCAACAGAAGTATTCTTCTCTCTTCAAATGGTGACGATCCTCTCATCGGGCCGAATGATGTCCTTACCGAGGAGTTCGAAGCAGCTGTCGACTCAAATCCCGGAAAGTATGATTTTCTTGGTAAAGGCATAGATGGCGGATTTCGAATTTCTCGCAATTCAACAGTCGATACTCTGACCATTTCTCCGGCATTGGCGTATTTGCTTTGCCGGGCTAAACGGAATATCGACACCACAAGCTTTGACTGCCGGTTCGTATTTCATGAACCGCAAGAGTTTAAAGGCATGGTGAAGGGAGAAAAGTACCCCGTAATATCGATCATTACGAGCCGCGACGACGAGGCAGACAAGCTTCAGGAACTTGAAGCCAGACTGTTGGGCCGGCCACGCGAAGCCAATTTCGTAACTCTGTCTGATTATCTAGAGAAATATATGGTGCACCACGGGATAGAGAAGCCCGAGCTGAAATTAACCCACAAGGGAGCCTCTGTCTCTCCACCACCAAATTACCAGAAGTATATTGAGGAATGGCGGGCAGATCTGGATGACATCAAAAAGGTCAAAGCCCTCGAGGAGAGCGCCGGGCAGGTCGGAAATGATCCTGATGCCCGTGAGACATCAGCTATATTGAACGATACGAACGAGCTTTCTAAACTTGTAAAGCTCTTTATTGATTTGGGCAGAGAAAACAAAGAGCCAGCTGATACAGAAGAGCAGTGAGAGATCTTATATCTCTACTCCTTCCGCCCCGCCACATGCTCCGCAAATCCCTTCAGGAACCCGGCAAGCTGTTCCTTCACCTTCTCATCCACAAGCTCCCCCTCCCCGTCGAACACCTTGTCCGCATGCGACACGAGTAGCCGGCCGCCCATCCACAGATCCGCACCGAAGGTGCGCATGATGGGGAGCCAGGCGTTTTGGGAGAGGATGGTGCCGAAGCCGCCGGGCGAGGCGCCGATGATGGCGATGGGCTTGTTGCCGAAGGCAATCTTCGCGCCGCCGGGGCCGCGCGACAGCCAGTCGATGGCATTCTTGAACACGCCGGGGATGGAGTTGTTGTATTCGGGCGTGACGAGCAGCAGGCCGTCGGCGGCGACGATCTTGTCCTTCAGAACGGTGACCGCTTCGGGAATGCCGCTCGCCTCCTCGACATCGCCGTCATAGAGCGGGATGCCGCGGATCGTCCCAATTTCCAGTTCGGAGCCCTCCGGCATGAGGCCGGCGGCGGCGCTGAGCAGAGCCGAATTGAGCGAGCCCTTGCGGAGGCTTCCCGAAATACCGATCAGTTTCGTCATGGTTTTCCTTCTCTCCTTGGAATGTCCGACTGAAGCATAACATGCGATACGCGACGATTGTGGCGGCCGCAGGCAACAAAAAAGCCGCCCCTGCGGACGGCTTTTTTTGATCTATCGATCAGCAAGGCTCGCGCTCATCGAGGCGCGAGCACCATCATCATCTGGCGGCCTTCGAGTTTCGGCTCGGCTTCCACCTTGGCGATGTCGACCGTGTCTTCCTTGACCTGCATCAGCAGCTTCATGCCGAGTTCCATATGCGCCATTTCGCGGCCACGGAAACGCAGCGTCACCTTGACCTTGTCGCCCTCTTCGAAGAAGCGATTCATGGCCTTCATCTTCACCTCATAGTCATGGGTGTCGATGTTGGGGCGCATCTTGATTTCCTTGATCTCGACGATCTTCTGCTTTTTGCGCGCTTCCGCCGCCTTCTTCTGGTTGGCGTATTTCAGCTTGCCGAGGTCGAGAATCTTGCAGACCGGCGGTTCGGAATTCGGCGAGATTTCGACGAGATCGAGCCCCGCCTCTTCTGCCATCTTCATTGCCTCGTCCGTGGGCACGATGCCCAGGTTCTCGCCTTCTTCATTGATGAGCTGAATGCGGGGCAGGCGAATTTCCCGGTTGGCGCGAGGCCCGTCCTTTACGGGGGCGTCGGCTTTGAATGGTCTGCGAATGGTCGTATTCTCCTCAAATTGTTTCCGAAAACGTGCGCGGGGATTTGTCTCCGCTGCAATGTGTGCTTTCACGTGCGCGAGTCAATAGCATGGTTCGCCGCAAAAATCACCATCTGTGCTTATTTCGTCGAATCTGTTGTATGGCAGTCATATTTTCAAGCGGAGAGGCGCAATGACAGACGAAAACCCTCATTTCCTGATCGTTGGAAAAGGCGAGGACGCCCGCGAGATCGCCTGGCGACTGAGCGACGGCCCCAAGGACAAGCCGCTGCTCGTCTGGCTCGGCGGCTACCGCTCGGACATGAAGGGGACGAAGGCGCTGGAGCTGGAAAGCTTTGCCCGCGATAAGACGCTCGCCTGCCTGCGTCTCGACTATTCCGGCCATGGCGAGTCCGGCGGCGAATTTCGCAACGGCACGATCTCGCGCTGGCTGGAAGAGGCGCTGGCAGTCATCGCGCATACGGGTTTCAAACGCCTGATCCTCATTGGCTCCTCCATGGGTGGCTGGATTGCGCTGCGCGCGGTGGCGGAACTGCGCAAGCGCGAGACGGCGACTGTCGAAGGCATTGTTCTGATCGCGCCCGCACCGGACTTCACCATGGACCTCGTGGAGCCGTCGCTTGGCGAGGCGGAGCGCAGAAGCCTTGTCGAGAAGGGCTATTTCGAGGAGCATTCGGAATACTCGACAGAGCCGAACATCTTCACGGCCAAGCTGATGGAAGACGGCAAGGCGAACCAGGTGCTGACCGGCATTATCGAGACGGGATGCCCCGTGCATATCCTGCAGGGTATGAAGGATCCGGACGTGCCGTGGCGGCATGCGATGAAGCTGGTCGAGCATCTGCCGGCCGACGATGTGGTCATCAGTCTCGTCAAGGATGGCGACCATCGGCTGTCGCGGCCGGAGGATCTGGCGCTGATGCGCCGGGCGCTGGAAGCGCTGCTGCCGGGCAGTCATGGTTAACAATTCGTTGCAATTTTAACCATGTCTCAAAGAATGCCGGGAGCGGCCAAGCCTTGTAATTGACTCTTCGGGCCTCTGGTTCTTAACTGTTTGTTAAGAATTGAAGGGTTTCCGTGATGGCATTCAGGCTCGGTTTTGCGTTTTTCGCCCTGACAGTGACGCTGGCTTCGGCTGCCAATGCGGTCGGCGTTGCGCCGGCTGTCATGCGCACGGGCGCCGTCACCTCGCAGCCGATCGGTCATTACGAATTCTGCCAGAGCCATCAGGACGAGTGCAGCGTGAAGTCTTCGGACCAGACGGCTCCCAAGCTCACCAGCTTCGGCTGGCAGACGATCCGCGACATCAACTACCACGTCAATTCGACCATCGTGCCGATGACCGACATGGAGCTTTACGGCCGCGACGAAGTCTGGGCCTATCCGGTGGATGCGGGCGATTGCGAGGATTTCGTTCTTCTCAAGCGCAAGATGCTGATCGAGAAGGGTTTCCCGATCAACACGCTGCTGATCACCGTCGTGCGCAAGCCGGACGGCGAAGGCCATGCCGTGCTGACGGTGCGCACGGCGCAGGGCGACTACATTCTCGACAATCTCGACAATGAAGTGAAGCTCTGGACGGACACGCCCTATCACTATCTCAAGCGTCAATCGTCGGCCAATTCCGGCCAGTGGGTGACGATCGAGAATGGCGGCGACGTTCTCGTGGGTTCGCTCCGGAAATAACCGATGGATATGTAGCGTCCTTTTCTGGAGGGGGAAGGACGTGATTGAGGGCCGCCTGTGGGGACATGGCGGCCCTCTCACTTTTTGCGGGCCGCGGCCAGTGCTTGCTTCAGCAGCTTGAAAACCTCACCGTTATCGCATTGCGCCACGTTGAAGCGCATGAGGTCGGTGGCTTTGCCCGCATGGCTGAAAACATTGCCGGGGGCGAGCACGAGGTCATGATCAAGCGCAATCTTCGACAGCGCTGTCGCCTCCAGCCCGTCGGGCAAACGGCACCACAGGAAGAACCCGCCGAGTGTCGGGTTGAGGAGGTCAAAGCCGAGCGCCTGAAGTTCACGCGCCGCGGTGTCGCCGCTTGCCATGAGCCGGTTTCGCAGGCCGTCGAGGTGCCGGCGATAGGCGCTGTCGGAGAGCACGGCATGCACCAGCGCTTCGGCCATCTGGTTGCCGCCGAAGCGGCTGGCGATGCGAAAATCGGTGAAGTCCTCCACCCAGTCGGGCCTCAGCGCCACATAGCCGGTGCGGAAGGCGGCAGAGAGCGTCTTGGAAAAACTGCCGATGACGATCACACGCTCCAGCCCGTCCATCGCGGCATAGCGCGGCGCGGGCTCGCCTTCCAGATCGCCGAAGATATCGTCCTCGACGATCAGCAGATCGTGGCGCTCGGCGAGCTTCAGCACCTTGTGCGCGGTAACGGCTGAGAGCTTCCAGCCGGTCGGATTGTGCAGGCCGGCATTGGTGAGATAAAGCCGCGGATGCTCGGTTTCCGCCAGATGCGCGAAGGCCTCCACATCCGGGCCGCCGGGGCCGAAGGGGACGGAGACGACGCGCAGCCGGTTTGCCCGAAGCCCCGCCAGGAAGTTGAAATAGCAGGGGTCGTCGACGAGGATCGTATCACCCGGCTCGGTGAGGAAGCGAAGCACCAGATCGAGCGCCGAGGAGGCGGAATCGGCCAACAACACGTCGTCCGCGCCGACATTGATCTCGCGTGTCGCGAGACGCCGGGCGATGAGCTGGCGCAGCGGCGCGAAGCCTTTCGGCTCGGAATAATCGGTGAGCGGCGCACCGCCGGTGCGGGCCAGATTGCGCATCGCCTTTGCGATGATCTCCTGCGGCATCCAGCTCTCCGGCAGCCAGCCGCAGCCGGGCGAGAGCATGCCGGGGCGCGGCTCCAGCGCCTGGCGCGACATCCAGAGCGGATCGACGGCGCGTTCCACCGGTCGGGCCGCAGTCTTCAAGGAATGCGGAACCGGCTGGCTGCCGACGTAGAAGCCGGCACCGCGCCGCGGCTCGATGAGGCCGCTCGCCGCCAGCCGGTCATAGGCTTCTACCACGGTGGATTTGGAAATGCCGGTGGTCGCGGCAAGGCTGCGCACCGAGGGCAGCTTTTCGCCCGGCAGCAGCGTGCGGGCTGAAATCCGCTCGCGGATCAGCGTCATCACCTTTTCGCATTGTCCCGACGCCATGGCCCACCCTCTGTACCGATCTTCGTATCAGTACAGTTTCTCAAAACTGTATTCAACTGTGTCTTTGCGGATGGCGGGTTCTTAGGCATTTCAGGCAGACAAGGAGATTTGCCATGACCGATATTGCCATCACTGCACCGCCCGTCAGCGACAGGGCCAAGGGCCTGATCTACGGCTTTCTGGGTGTTCTCGTGTTCTCCGGCTCGCTGCCGGCGACACGCGCGGCGGTCGCGGATTTCGATCCGGTCTTCGTTACTGGCGCGCGGGCCGTGATTGCCGGCGTTCTGGGGGCCGCTCTGCTTTTCGCGCTGAAGGCGAAGCGGCCGGAAAGACGCGATCTGCTGCCGCTCCTCGGCGTGACGATGGGGGTTGTCGTGGTGTGGCCGCTGATGATCGCCTTTTCGCTCCAGCTCGTGCCCTCGGCACATGGGACGATGTTCATCGGCCTGCTCCCGCTGATGACCGCCATTTTCGGTGTGATGCGCGGCGGCGAGCGGCCGAAACCGCGTTTCTGGGTCTTCGCCATTGCGGGAAGCGCGCTGGTGGTCGGCTATGCGTTCATCTCCAATGGCTTGGCGCTGTCCCTGCCCGATTTCTTCATGCTGATCGGCGTGACAGTCTGCGGCTATGGCTATGCGGAAGGCGCGCAACTGACGCGGCGGCTGGGCGGCTGGCAGGCGATTTCCTGGGCACTGGTGCTCGGCATGCCGCTGATGCTGGCGCTGTGCTTCTTCTACGCGCCGGCTGATTTTCAGGCTGTTCACGAGGCGTCTTGGCTTGGGCTCATCTATGCCGGGCTGATGGCGATGCTGGTGGGATTCGTCTTCTGGTATCGCGGGCTGTCGCTGGGCGGCACGGCCTCGGTCGGGCTGCTGCAACTGACGCAGCCCTTCTTTTCCTTTGTCATCGCCTTCCTTTTTCTCGGAGAGGCGATCTCCGGCGCGATGATTGCGATCACCGTCGCCGTGGTGGCCTGCGTGGTCGCGGCGAGACGCAGCGCCTGACGGCGCTGCGCTTGAGCGAGGTTTAAGCGTTGCCGATCAGGATACCGGCAGCCAGAACCAGGCCACCGCCGACGACGACCTGGAGGGCGGCGCGCAGGAACGGCGTGTCCATGTATTTGTTCTGGATGAAGGCGATGGCCCAGAGTTCGAAGAACACGATGGCAATTGCCGTGATCGTCGCCGTCAGGAAGTTCGGAATGAGGTAAGGCAGCGTGTGGCCGAGGCCGCCGAGCGCCGTCATGATGCCCGAGGCCAGACCGCGCTTGATCGGCGAACCACGGCCGGACAGCTTGCCGTCATCGTGGGCGGCTTCCGTGAAGCCCATCGAAATGCCCGCACCCACCGAGGCTGAGAGGCCGACGAGGAAGGTCTGCGTCGTGTCCTGCGTGGCAAAGGCTGCGGCGAAGATCGGCGCGAGTGTCGAGACCGAACCGTCCATGAGGCCTGCGAGGCCGGGCTGGACATAGGTCAGCACGAATTGCCGGCGGGCGGTCTCGTCTTCCTCTTCGCGCGCACCTTCCGGCAGATGCTTGTCTTCCAGCATTGCGGCGACATCGCTATGGCTCTGCTCTGCAATCGCCAGATCGCCGAGCAGCTTGCGGATACCCGTGTCCTGCGCCTGCTTCTGCGCCTCGAGATAGAAGCGATACGCCCCCTGCTCCATGCGCTCGGCTTCGTCACGCATGTCGTCCAGCGATTTCGTCTCCATCAGCCAGTCGGGCGAGCGCTCGTAAAAGCCGCGCACATGTTCCCGGCGGATGAGCGGAATGCGCTTGCCGAAGCGGCTTTCGAACATGTCGATCAGCATGCGGCGATGGGTGTTCTCCACCTCCGCCATGTCGTCGAAAACCTTGGCGGACTGCGGATATTGCGCCCGCAGCTTGTCGGCATAGGCGAGATAGATGCGCGCATCGTCCTCTTCGGAAGAGATGGCAAGCGCCAGAATTTCGGCTTCGCTCAGGCTGGAGAATTCGCGCTTCTTCGAGCGCTCAAAGAGTCGGATCATGGGAGGCATCCTTTTTAGAATAATTCTAAGGTAGATGGTCAGACTTACACAGTCAACGGGGTGAGCGACCGCGGTAGTCTCAAAATGAAAATCTCTCGATGAATGCAGCAGATGCCTTGCAATTCCGCATATGATAGTCAAATATGACAACATCGTGCTATGGTTTTGACGTCAGCTGTGACAAGACATGACCACTCTGAGGAAGATTTCCTGGATCAGGGCAGCGCAGAAGGACTTTGAAAAGTTTCCGCGCGAAGCCCAGGAACGCATGGCGGATGCTCTCGCGCTGGCCGCGCGGGGCGCGAAGGCGGAAATTGCCAAGCCCATAAAGGGCTTGGGATCGGGTGTCATGGAGATTGCCCTGCCCTATCGAGGCGATGCGTTCCGCGTCGTCTACGCAGTGCAAATTGGCGATGATCTCTGGGTGGTTCATGCTTTTCAGAAGAAGTCGACGAAGGGTATCGCGACGCCTCAAAAGGAAATCGAATTGATCGAAGCCCGCTTGAAACGCTTGAAGGAGATGCTGTCATGATGGATGAAGACTTCGAAGTCGTTCGGGGCAGCGACAATATTTTCGCCGATCTCGGATTTGCAGATGCCGCCACGCGCCAGATGAAGGCGCAACTGGCCGCCGAAATCATAATCGCCCTCGACCGGCGCAAGCTTACGGTACGCGAGGCAGGACAGCTCACCGGTGTTGCGGCGGCAGATATATCGCGAATCCGCAATGCCGATCTTGGCAGATTTACCATCGACCGGCTGGTCAAAGTGCTCGCTCATCTAGACCGGAAGGTCGAGTTGCGTGTCGTGAAAGTGCACCGAAATGGCACCGAGGGCGGACCAAAGCGAATGTCGGCGTAATTCGCGCTCAGCCAGTAGACGCCGGCCGCTTGTAGCGGACCGTATCGAAGCGCGCCGAGAGGCCATCGTAAAGAAGCAGACGCCCGACCAGCGGCTCGCCCGCGCCAGTGACGAGCTTGATGACTTCCATGGCCATCAGGGTGCCGATGACGCCGGTGACGGCGCCGATCACGCCGGCTTCGGCGCAGGTGGGCACCATGCCTTCCGGCGGCGGTTCGGGGAAGAGGTCGCGATAGCCGGGTAACAATCGCTCATCCGTGCCCTGCTCGTAGGGTTTCAGCACCGTCACGGAGCCATCGAAACGGCCGACCGCGCCGGTGACGAGCGGGATGCGGGCCTGGTCGGCCATGTCGGCGCAGAGGTAGCGGGTGGCGAAATTGTCCGAGCCGTCGGCCATGAGGTCGTAGCCCTTCAAAATCTCGGGGGCGTTTTCGGCGCTGAGGCGCAGGTCGTGGCGGATGATGTTGACATGCGGGTTTAGCGCGGCGACGGCGGCGGCAGCGCTTTCAGTCTTCGGTGCGCCGATGCGGTCTGTCGTGTGAATGATCTGGCGCTGGAGATTGGAGAGCGAGACGGTATCGTTATCGCAGATGCCGATCGTGCCCACCCCTGCGGCGGCGAGATATTGAATGAGCGGCGCGCCGAGGCCGCCGGCGCCAATGACCAGCACGCGCGCGGCCTTCAGCTTCTGCTGGCCGGGGCCGCCGATTTCGGAAAGGACGATATGGCGCGCATAGCGGCCGATCTCGTCCTTCGACAGCAGGTTTCCGCCGTTCGCTTCACTCATGGCGCATCCTCCCGCGTGACCGTGCCGTTGCTGACGCGGAAGAATTCCGCGCGTTCGCCGAGGCTGTTGAACATAGCCGCATCCGTGCCGGTCATGAAAGCCTGTCCGCCGATATCGTGCACGAGATCGAAAAGCGTGGCGCGGCGGTTTTCATCGAGATGCGCGGCGATTTCGTCAAGCAGCAGGATGGGCGCGAAGCCGGTCATGCGGGCGGCGAGCCGCGCATGCGCCAGAACCAGGCCGACCAGCAGCGCCTTCTGTTCGCCCGTCGAGCAGCGCTCGGCCTCGATATCCTTGGCGCGGTGGCGCACGAGAAGATCCGTCTTGTGCGGACCTTCGAGGGTCCGTCCGGCGGCGGCATCGCGCGGGCGGTCGCGACCGAGCGCCAGACGGTAATCATCTTCAAGATCGGCGGCAACGCGGCCTTCGCCATCCTCATCCATGAAACCGGCCAGCGAGAGGGCCGGAACGGGGAAGGCCACCTCCGGCGCGCCCTCTTCCACCAGACGGGCCAGCAGACCGAGCATTTCGCGCCGGGCCAGCATGATGGCGACGCCGAGACCCGCCATCTGCTCTTCCAGCCCGTCAAGCCATGTCGTGTCCCAGCGGTTTTCCGAGAGCAACCGGTTGCGGCTCTTCATGGCGCGCTCGAAATCGCTGGCGCGGCGGCCATGGGTCGGGTCGATAGAGAGAACGAGACGGTCGAGAAAGCGGCGACGGTCGGACGAGCCGCCGGTGAAGAGGCCATCCATCGCCGGGGTCAGCCAGAGAATGCGCAGGTGGTCGAGCAGATCGTCGATGGCCGGCGCTGCCACGCCATTGACGCGCAGACGGCGTGTGACGCCGCCCTCTTGGCCCGTTTCCGTGCCGGTGCCGATATCGGCCTCGCCATTCATGCCCTCGACGGCGGCGAAGACGGTGAAGCCGGCATCCGCACCATTGCGAACGATGTCCGGGTAAGCCGCGCGGCGGAAGCCGCGGCCGGGCGAGAGAAAGGAGACGGCCTCCATGAGATTGGTCTTGCCCGAGCCGTTATCGCCCGTCAGCACGACATGACGACCGTCGAAACGCAGCGAGGCGGCGGCGTAGTTTCGAAAGTCGGTCAGGGCCAGACGGTGGATGGCGGTCTTTTCGGGCATCTCTGTCATGCTTATTGGATTTGGGTGCGACGGATAGCAGGTGCCAAACGTCAAGGCAAAGACCGTGTTGCCAAGAGAATCCTTGCCGCACAGAAGATTCCTTGCGCGCCCCGTTGCGTATTTCAAACACCGCGGTTATAAGCCCACGTCCGAACGGTCCGGCAGGGCATGCCGTGGCCGTTCTAAATGCTTGAGAAAAGGCCTCATCAGCCATTTCCGAAAACACACCAAGAACGGAGTAGCAAAATGCCCAAGATGAAGACGAAATCGTCTGCCAAGAAGCGGTTCAAGATCACCGCAACTGGCAAGGTCAAGGCAGCTGCCGCTGGCAAGCGCCATGGCATGATCAAGCGGACCAATAAGTTCATCCGCGACGCTCGCGGCACGATGGTGCTGGCGGAGCCGGATGGCAAGAAGGTCGTCAAGAATTACCTGCCCAACGGTCTCTGAGACTGAGCAGCGTTTTCAAAGCTTTAAGGAGATCATGACATGGCACGTGTAAAGAGAGGCGTCACCTCGCACGCCAAGCACAAAAAAGTACTGAAGCAGGCCAAGGGCTTCTACGGCCGCCGCAAGAATACGATCCGCACCGCAAAGGCTGCCGTCGATCGTTCCAAGCAGTGGGCTTACAAGGACCGCAAGATCAACAAGCGCAATTTCCGCGCTCTGTGGATCCAGCGTATCAACGCCGCTGTTCGCGAACAGGGCCTGACCTATGGACGCTTCATGGACGGCCTGCACAAGGCTGGTATCGAGGTTGACCGCAAGGTTCTGTCCGACATGGCAATCCATGAGCCGGAAGCATTTGCCGCTCTCGTTGCCGCTTCGAAGAAGGCCCTCGAATACCTCAAGACTTCCGGCACGGCCGGTGAGTTTGAAGGCGCGGTACGTTAAGTTCCAGCGCTTCCCAAGCTTATTTGAGACTTAAATATTGGGAAACCCGCGCTGGCAGGGCTAGCGCGGGTTTTTTCTTGTTTCAGGCGTCATGAGAGCCGGATATGTCGGCAGGCATGATGCACATATCAAAAGACGGTGAGATGCATGTCCGATCTTGAAAGTCTGAAATCCACGCTGCTCGCAGAGATCGAGGCAGCGGCCGACGAGGCCGCGATCGAAGCCGTGCGCGTCAATGCGCTGGGCAAGAAGGGGTCGGTTTCCGAACTCCTGAAGACGCTGGGCGCGATGAGCCCGGAAGAGCGCCAGACGCGGGGCGCGGCGATTAACCTCCTCAAGAACGAGATCACCGAGCGGATCACCGAGCGCAAGGCGGCACTCAAGGATGCCGCGATTGCCGCGCGCCTTGCCGCAGAAAGCGTCGACGTATCGCTGCCGGTGCGGACCTCGCCAGCGGAGCTTGGCCGCATCCATCCGATCACGCAGATCGTCGACGAGATCAGCGCCATCTTCGGTGACATGGGCTTCTCGATTGCCGAGGGTCCGGATATCGAAACGGACTATTATAACTTCACCGCGCTGAATTTCCCGGTCGGCCATCCGGCGCGCGAGATGCACGACACGTTCTTCTTCCCCCCGGATGCGAATGGCGAGCGTAAGGTGCTGCGCACGCATACCTCGCCTGTGCAGGTGCGCACGATGGAGGCGCAGAAGCCGCCGATCCGCATCATCATTCCGGGCAAGACCTACCGCCAGGATAGCGACGCGACGCATTCGCCGATGTTCCATCAGGTCGAAGGCCTTGTGATTGACAAGAAGGCAAACGTGGCGAACCTGCGCTGGGTGCTGGAAGAGTTCTGCAAGAGTTTCTTCGAGGTCGACAGCGTGACGATGCGCTTCCGCCCGTCCTTCTTCCCCTTCACGGAGCCGTCCTTCGAGGTCGATATCCAGTGCGACCGTTCGGGTCCCGTCGTGAAGTTCGGCGAAGGCAAGGACTGGATGGAAATCCTCGGCTGCGGCATGGTGCATCCGAACGTCTTACGCTTCGGCGGCATCGATCCGGACGAGTATCAGGGCTTCGCCTGGGGCATGGGTCTCGACCGCATCGCCATGCTAAAATACGGCATGCCCGACCTGCGCGACTTCTTCAATGCCGATATCCGCTGGATCAACCACTACGGGTTTAGGCCGCTGGACATGCCGACGCTGTTTGGGGGCTTGAGCGCGTAAAGGCGATGCCGACCCTGTTGATATGGCATGGCTATAAATTCAGGTTCTACGCGCTCGATCGCGGAGAACCGCCACATGTGCATATCGTCAAGGACGGCAAGTCACTGAAGGTCTGGCTCGAGCGAATGGAAGTGGCACGGAATGTCGGTTACACTGATCGGGAGATCGAGCGTGTGCTGGCAGTGATCGCCGAACATCGCGAGGAATGGATGGAGGCATGGAATGGCTTCTTTGGAATTTGAAACCGAGGAAATGCGCCCCGTAAAGGCGTGGTGTGACGAACATGATGTGCATGTCACCCTGTTCGACGGACGCACGATTTCCGCGCCGCTCTGGTGGTATCCGTTCCTGCGGGGCCTCTCGCACGAGCAGCTCAACGACATCGAGCTGATGTACGAGGGCATCTGGTGGACCGCCGTGGACGAAGGCATTTCGGTCAAGAGCATATTTATGGGCTCAAAGGCACCCGGCGCAACGGAACCGAAGAAGGTGGCGTGAGCATAGCTCGGCGCCGGACGACCCGATTTTTTTGAAGGCAAGACGATGAAATTCACACTCTCCTGGCTCAAGGATCACCTTGAAACCGACGCGACGCTTGATGAGATTTGCGAGAAGCTGACGGCCATCGGCCTTGAGGTCGAGGATGTCGACGATCGGGCCGTGTTCAAGCCTTTCACCATTGCGAAGATCGTGACGGCGGAGAAGCATCCGGAGGCCGACCGGCTGAAGGTGCTCGGCGTCGACAAGGGCGATGGCAAGCTGATCCAGATCGTCTGCGGCGCGCCGAATGCGCGGGCGGGCCTGATCGGTGCGCTTGCGGAACCGGGCACTTACGTTCCGGGCATCGACGTAACGCTCGGCGTCGGCAAGATCCGTGGCGTCGAGAGCCATGGCATGATGTGCTCCGAGAAGGAGTTGATGGTCTCGGAAGATCATAACGGCATCATCGACCTGCCGACCAATGCGCCGCTTGGCACGTCCTATGCCGCCTATGCGGGGCTGGACGATCCGGTCATCGAGATCAACCTGACGCCGAACCGGCCGGATTGCACGGGCGTTTATGGCATCGCGCGCGATCTGGCGGCGGCCGGTCTCGGTACGCTGAAGACAGGCAAGGCGCCGGCTTTCACGGTCGAGGGCAAGACGCCGGTTGAGGTGAAGCTCGACTTCATCGCCGACGACAGGCATCTCTGCCCCGGCTTTGCGCTTCGCCTTGTGCGCGGCGTCAAGAACGGCCCCGCGCCCGCCTGGATGCAGAAGCGACTGAAGGCGATCGGGCTGCGTCCGATCAACGCGCTGGTGGACATCACCAATTACATGACCTTCGATCAGGCGCGCCCGCTGCACGTCTTTGACGCGGCGAAAGTTGCGGGCAACCTCACCGTCCGCCGCGCCAAGGCGGGTGAAAAGGTGCTGGCGCTCGACACGCGCGAATATGAGCTGAATCCGGCTAACGTCGTCATTGCCGATGAGAACGGTGTGGAATCCATCGCCGGCATCATGGGCGGCGAGCATTCCGGCTGCGACGAGAACACGGTCGATGTTCTCGTCGAATCCGCTTTGTGGGACCCGTTGAACATTGCCAAATCCGGCCGCGAGCATGGGATCATCACCGATGCGCGCTATCGCTTCGAGCGCGGCGTCGACCCGGAATATATGGTCACCGGGCTTGAGCGCGCGACCGAGCTGGTGCTGGAGCTTTGCGGCGGCGTCGCTGCCGAAGCGCAAGTCGTCGGTTACGAAGGCTACACGGCCAAGGCGATCGACTTCCCGATTTCCGAGGTCAAGCGCCTGACGGGCATCGACGTTCCGGCAGCGGAATCGCGCGACATTCTCGTCAAGCTCGGCTTCGGCGTCGAAGGTTCGGGCGAGACCTTGAAGGTTTCGGTTCCGTCCTGGCGTCCGGATGTCGATGGCAAGGCCGATCTCGTTGAAGAGGTGCTGCGCATCCACGGCGTCGACAAGGTCAAGGCGCAGCCGCTGGACAGCCACGGCGCGGTCAATGGCAAGATCCTGACCACGCTGCAGATCCGCACCCGTGCGGCCAAGCGGGCGCTCGCTGCCCGAGGCATGGGCGAGGCTGTGACCTGGTCGTTCATTCCCGCCGAACAGGCCGCCCTTTTCGGCGGCGGCAGTGCGGCGCTGAAGCTTTCGAACCCGATTGCCGCCGACATGTCGGACATGCGGCCCTCGCTGCTGCCGGGCCTGCTGTCAGCCGCCCAGCGCAATGCGGCGCGTGGCTATGGTGACGTTGCACTGTTCGAAGTCTCCGGCACCTATGAGAGCGACCGGCCGGAAGGCCAGCGGCGCGTGGCCGGCGGCGTGCGCCGCGGCACGGCCTCGATTGCGGGTGCGGGCCGCATGTGGTCCAACGGCAAGTCGGGCGGCGGCAAGGCCGTCGATGTCTATGACGCCAAGGCCGATGCGCTGGCGGTTCTGGAAGCCTGCGGCATGCCGATGGGCAATGTGCAGATCGAAAAGGGCGGACCGGACTGGTATCACCCCGGCCGCTCCGGCACGATCAAGATGGGTCCCAAGGTTGTTCTCGGCACGTTCGGCGAGTTCCATCCGAAGGCGCTTGATGCGCTGGACGTTTCCGGTGCGCTTTGCGGTTTTGAGGTCTATATCGACGCCATCCCCGACCCGAAGAAGAAGGCGACCAAGACCAAGCCGGTTCTGGAACTTTCGCCCTTCCAGGCCGTGCGGCGCGACTTCGCCTTCGTGGTCGACAAGTCGGTGGAAGCCGGCGCGATCATCCGCGCCGCAGCCTCGGCCGACCGCAAGCTGATCGGCGCGGTCAATGTCTTCGACATTTTCGAGGGCGCGTCGCTGGGTGCGGACAAGAAGTCGGTCGCCATCGAAGTCACGATCCAGCCGGCGGAGCGCACGCTGACGGACGAGGATTTCGAGGGGCTTACCAAGCGCATCATCGCCAATGTCGAGAAGACGACGGGCGGAACGCTGCGGGCTTGATCGACCGGTAGAAAATGGACAAGAGGGCCCGGCCTTGAGGTCGGGCTTTTCACGTCAGCAGTTGAGCAACATAGCCCTGCTGCTCAAGCAGACGGACTGCTTTCCGGTCGAATGAGATGAAGGTTTCGCCGCCTTGTTTTCGGCCTTCATAGGCGATCAGGCCGTCGGCGAAATCACCGCCGGCCTCCAGAAACGCCAGGCCCGCATCGAGTGCCAATTCATCAAGTTTGACAGTTTCGATATACAATAGCGACCGTACCGCGTGTGCGACCTGCAATCGCGGTATCTTGTAGCCGCGCAGAAGAACCCAGACAAATTCGAGAACTGTTTCGTTCGTGATGATGACCGGTTCTGCGCCTTCCAGCGTCGATGTTGCAGCCTCTTGCTGTCGGAGGTCATCGCCAAGATAGTATCGCAGTAGCACGTTCGTATCTACGACGAAGCTCATTCGGCCATTCCAGCGCGAGCCCAAGCATCTTCAATGACTTCATTGATCTCTTCGATCGTCAAGACTTTGCCGTTGGCCGCCTCGTGAAGCATGCCCTTTACATCCCGAAACGTCAGCGTCTTCTCTGAGGTCCCTATCTCCGCCTTGCCGCCCGGCAGGACATGGAGCTCCACCCTGTCCCCCGGCTTGACACCAAGCTGCTTCACCACATCCTCATCGACGATGATCTGGCCTTGCGGGTTGACTGTGACTATGGTCATGGCACACCTCTTTCGACCAAAGGTAATCCGAAACCGCATTTCCTTCAATCGTATGCCAATCCAGCCGTGAGAACCCCATGAAAGTCATCTATTCCGAGAAGCACAAGCTGCGCGACGCGAAGACAGAGCTGCATGGCGGGGAGCTGGTGAAGCCCTTCGAGGGGCCGTTTCGGGCGGAGTGGATACTGGAGGCTCTCCAGAATGCGGGCTTCAAGGATGTTTCCGCGCCGGCAGATCATGATCTTGCCGTGGCGATGAAACTGCATGACCGGGGGTATCTGGAATTTCTGGCGACCGCATGGGATCGCTGGGCGGCGGAAGGATTTGCCGGCGAGGCAATTCCTTGCACACTGCCTGTCCGGCGCACGCAGATGGCGCGCGTCCCGCGCAATATCGACGGCGCACTCGGCTATTATGCGAACTCCGTCGAGACTTCGATCAGCAAGGGCACGTATGAGGCCGTGCTTGCCTCGCAGTCCTCAGCGCTTGAAGGCGCGGACTGGCTGAACAAGGGTAACGAGAGCTGTTTTGCCCTCTGCCGGCCGCCGGGCCACCATGCGGGTATCGACACCTATGGCGGCTACTGCTTTATCAACAATGCGGCCGTTGCGGCGCAGAGCCTACTCGATCATGGCGCCAAGCGGGCGGCGATCCTCGATGTCGATTTCCACCACGGCAATGGAACGCAGGACATCACCTATCGTCGCGACGATATCTTCTTTGCCTCGCTGCATGGCGATCCGGTCGATGCCTTCCCCTATTTCCTCGGCTATGCGGACGAGATCGGCGAAGGGCCGGGCGAAGGCTTCAATGCGAACTACCCGATGCCGCCGGGCACGCCCTGGAGCACATGGTCGCAGGCGCTCGCCGATGCGCTGGCCCGGATCAAGGCTTATGGGGCAGAAGCAATTGTCGTCTCGCTGGGCGTCGATACGTTCGAGAAAGACCCGATCAGCTTCTTCAAGCTCACAAGCCCCGACTACATCAGCATGGGCGCAATGATTGCCGGCAGCGGCGTGCCGGTGCTGACGCTGATGGAGGGCGGTTACGGGGTGCCGGAAATCGGGCTCAATGTCGCGAATTTCCTCAAGGGGATCGAATCGCGCGGTTGATGCGTTTAGAGGTCGGAAGCTCAAGGGAGAGAGACATGACCATCAAAGTCGAAACCAGGGTCGTTTCAGATATCGCAACGGTCTGGCATGCCTACACCACGCCCGAGGATATCGTGCAGTGGAACGCGGCATCCGATGACTGGCACACCACGCACGCGACGGTCGAATTGACCAATGGCGGCCATTTTTCCTCGCGGATGGAAGCCAAAGACGGCTCCATGGGCTTCGATTTCGCCGGGACCTACACGCGCATCGTGCCCTATGCGGTCATCGAATACGAATTCGGCGGCCGCCATGCGCGCGTCGATTTCGTGGAAGACCCGGAGGGTGTGACTATCACTGTCGCCTTCGACCCCGAGAGCGAACACCCCGAGGAGATGCAGCGCGCGGGCTGGCAGGCCATTCTGACCAACTTCAAGCGGCATGTTGAGGCGAAGGGCAAGTCCCGCCCTGCCCTCGTCAATTAAGAATTGAACCTCGCCTGAATGCAGGCAACGTATGAGACAACCCGCGTCGATCTGCTAGGCTCGGCCTGACGATTCGTGTCATCGCGGGTTCAGACGCATTGGGAGCCAGACATGCCGACAAAGACATTCAAAACCGCAGCCTTTTTCGCGTGCGGCCTGTTGCTGGCGGCGTGCCAGACGGCGCAGAACCCGAAGGCAGAAGCCCATCTCAGCCAGCGCTGGCAGGGCAAACCGGTTAAGGAATTCGAAAGCCGGTTCGGCCAGCCGTCTGGCAACTCCTCAGGCAAACTGGTCTGGAGCGTAACGCGCGACGACGTGACGCCGGCGCATGAACGCTCGTTCGGGATCGGCGTCAGCGGCGTGACGATCGGCGAGCCGATGAAGACGAAGGTCGAAGCGAAAGCCGAGCGCAAGAGCTGCACGATTGAAGTGAGCGCCAGCAATGGCACGATTACCAGTATCGACATCGTCAAGGACGACTCCACACGGCAGGCCGCATCGCTTTGCCTGTTCACCTTCGGCTGAGCGAGATTGCAGTTCAGCCGATGATGTGATTGCGGCCTTCAGCCTGGAGGCGGGCAAGTCCTGCCTTCATTTCGTTGAGCCGTTAGGATCGTTCCGGGTTCATCTTCGAGGCGCCGGTCAATCGTCCAGCCCCTTCCCGGCCATGATCTTCGGCCGGCACTTCTCGATGCGGTTCTGGCGCGTCGCGGATTGTTTAGCCGACGAAAAATGCAGGAGATAGGCCCTCTGGCGGCCGGGCGTCAGCGCGTCGAAGGCGGACTTCAAGGTATCGTCGGCCGCCAGAGCCCGCTCGAACTCCTCGGGGACCGCGAATTCCGCCACCGGCTTGTAAGCAACTTTCAGCCCTGCCTTTTCAACCTCGATAGCCTCATGAACATAGCTCTTCAGGAGGTTCTGCATGCGGTGGATTTCGTCCAGGCTGGTGAAGCGGATCTGGCGGGCAGACTGCACGTTGTCGGTCTGCTGGATGAGAACACCGTCCGGGTCCTTCATCAGCGCGCCCTTGTGGAAGAGCAGCGCGCAATAGTCCTTGAACGCATGGATGAGGACGACATTCTTGCCGTCGAGGGTGTAGCAGGGCACGCCCCATTTCAGGTCTTCGGTGAGCGGACAGTCGAGCAACAGCGCACGCAGCGCCGTCAATTCCGATTGCCAGCGCTCGTTGCGCTTCAGATACGCATCGACCTTGGGATTCGTCGGGTTCATGTTACTCTCCACTTATTTTCAGGAGAGCTTATATGACGTAAGGCAACAGGGGAAGATTTCAGCTTCCCCTGCGATTGCACTCGTGCTGGCCGTCTCAGAACGGGAACTTCATCCCCGGCGGCAGCGGCATGCCGGCGGTGAGTTCGGCGAGCTTGGCCTGCGCTTCGGCTTCGCCCTTGTCCTTGGCGGCCTTGTGGGCGGCGACGATCAGGTCTTCGAGGATCTCGACATCGTCTTCCTTGAACATGGACGGATCGATCTTGATCGAGGTCATGACGCCCTTGCCGTCGAGATGAACGGTGACCATGCCGCCGCCAGCCTGGCCCTCGATGTCCATGGCGGCAATCTCGGCCTGGACCTTCTCCATCTTCGACTGCATTTCCTTGACCTTGCCCATCATGCCCATGATGTCGCGCATTGTCAGCTCCTTACATGATTGAATTAATTTCAGAATTCCACATCGTCGCCGGGCAGCACGTCGCCGTCTTCGGTGACGGCGGCTGCCGGTGCGGGCTTGTCTTCCTCGTCTTCCGTCTCGTCCTTGCGCACGCGCACGTCCATGATCTTCGCACCGGGAAAGCGCTCCAGGATGGCGACGATATCCGGATCGGAGCGGGCGTCGAGGAGATTGGTTTCCTTCTCCATCGCCTCTTGCTGGACCAGCGTCGGCTCGCCCTCATCGCGCGAGAGAATGACGAGCCAGCGAATGCCGGTCCACTTTTCGAGACGGGTCTGCAGGTCGTTGACCAGCGAGCGCGGCGCATCCGAGCCCAGCCGGATCTCCAGCTTGCCGGGCTCCAGGCGCACGAAATGAACATGCTGGCGAAGCAGCGTGCGAAGCACCGGCTCGCGGTTCTTCGAGCAGAGCTCTACAATGTCCTTCAGCGAGCCCACCTTGACCAGCATCTCGGGCGCGGCGCCTTCTTCGGTGCGGGGCGCTTCGGCGGCTTGAGTCTCGGCGGCCGTCTGCGGTGTCGCGACCGGATCAACTTTCGGCACGGCGCGCAGCATCGCGGTCGCGCCGCCGGTCGAGCTGCGCGGGCTCATCGATTGCCCGACTGCATTCACATTGCCACCGCCCTGCATAGACGCACCGCCGCCGCCATTGGGGCGCGGCGCAGAGGGCGCATCGACGGCGCTGCCATTGGCGTAATCCGCCAGACGCCGTGCGGCCTCTTCCGGTGACGGGAGATTGGCGGCATGCGCGATGCGGATCAGCACCATTTCGGCAGCCGCCTGCTGGCGGGCGGCACTTTCGGTTTCCGGGATACCCTTGAGCAGCATCTGCCAGATGCGCGACAGCGTCGAGACGGCGAGCGTCTTGGAAAATTCCGCACCGCGGGTGCGTTCGGCTTCGCTGAGCGACGGATCTTCGGCTGACGCCGGGGCGAATTTGAAGCGCGTGACCAGATGGGTAAAATCGGCGAGATCGTTCAGCACGGCGACGGGGTTCGCGCCCGACTCATACTGGCCGGCAAATTCGGTGAGTGCTGCGGCCGCATCGCCGCGCGCCAGTGTCTCGAAGAGATCGACCACGCGGGCGCGGTCGGCAAGGCCCAACATGGTCCGAACCTGTTCGGCAATGACCGCACCACCGCCATGGGCAATCGCCTGATCCATCAGCGACAGGCCGTCGCGCGCCGAACCTTCGGCCGCGCGCGCGATCATCGCCAGCGCTTCCGGTTCGGCTTCGATGCCTTCCTTCTTTGCGATGGTCGAGAAGAGATGCACAAGATCGGCAGCCGAGATGCGGCGCAGATCGAAGCGCTGGCAGCGGGACAGAACCGTCACCGGAACCTTACGGATTTCGGTGGTCGCGAAGATGAATTTCACATGTTCCGGCGGCTCTTCGAGCGTCTTCAGCAGGCCGTTGAAGGCCTGCGTCGAGAGCATGTGCACTTCGTCGATGATGTAGACCTTGTACCGCGCCGAGACCGGGCGATAACGCACCTGCTCGATGATCTCGCGGATATCGTCGATGCCGGTATGCGAAGCGGCGTCCATTTCGACGACGTCGAGATGGCGGCCTTCCATGATCGCCTGGCAGTGGATGCCAAGCTCCTTCAGCTCGATCGTCGGCTTGTCGATCGTATCGGTCTTGTAGTTGAGCGCGCGGGCGAGAATGCGGGCGGTCGTCGTCTTGCCGACCCCGCGAACGCCGGTCAGCATATAGGCCTGCGCGATGCGTCCGCTTTCGAACGCGTTGGTCAGCGTCTTGACCATCGGCTCCTGGCCGACCATCAAGTCGTTGAAATCCTTGGGTCGATATTTGCGCGCGAGGACCCGGTAGCCAGTCTGCTCCGCAATGTCCTTGTCGCTGCCGCTCATGGCCCGTTGCCTTTGATTTCGCCCGGCAACCGGGCTTTCATATAAAGGAAAGGTGGGAGGCCAGCACGATGACCCGTGCCTGAACTCGTTAGGGCTGCTTCCTTCCGGACCTGACCCGGTTGGCGAGTGGTCCGTCCACCACCAGCCTCCCGACCTCCATATCGGCAATCTTCATCCGAAATGCAAGCAGAATGACGAAAATTCCCCGTGAACCGTGCTTGATGGCAGCGGCAAATCCCGCATACAGTCTGACCAAAAGAAAAATCGACGGGAGTGCAGACTTGGAGAGATTCGAACCCGATGCGCGGCTGACGCGCAACGCGACGCTGATCGCCAATATCGGTCTTTGCCAGCTGCGCCTGGTGGATGACAGCCGCTGGGTATGGCTGACACTCATCCCGCAACGGCCGGATATCTCGGAGATTTTCGAACTGACGCCGCTCGACCAGACGATGCTGACTTTCGAGACAAATCTTGTTGCCAGCGCGCTGAAAAGCGTCACCCAATGCACGAAGATCAATGTTGCCGCGATCGGCAATATCGTGCGACAGCTCCACGTACACGTCGTGGCGCGCAACGAGGGCGACGCCAACTGGCCGGGGCCGATCTGGGGCTTTGGCGAGGCCGTCCCCTATGAGCCAGAGGCGCGCAAACGCCTTGCCGACACCATTCTGAAAGCGCTCTGCACATGAAAAGTCCGATCTTCGACCTCGCTGCTCCCCATGCGGAGCCGTCGAGCCTCACAGCCTTTGCGGAAAATGCGCTCATCCGCGATACGGAAAATCGCACGGATGACTGTCTGGAAAAGGCCTTCGCGACCGAGGGGGTGCATTGCTATGCGATCGCCGACGGTCGCATGATCCTGAAGCATGACCGGCAGGTGCTTGATCCGCTGTTTGCGCCTTACGAGCTGGCCGCGCTCGATCCCGATCCGGACAATGCCGTGCTGCTCGGTCATCGCGAGACCGGCGAGCCGCGCATTGCCATGCCGGTGCGGATCGATCCGGAAAATCTGCCCGAGCTCTACAAGGCGGCGAGCGCACGCGGCATCTATCGGGAAAATATTCTGGAAGGCGCGATGCTGGGTGAAGCGGCGCAGGCCTTTTCGCTCGTCCACTGGAACATGACGCATCGTTTCTGCGGCAAATGCGGCAACGCGACGATTGCCAAATCCGGCGGCTACAAGCGCGTCTGCGAAGCCTGCGGCAACATGCTGTTTCCGCGCACCGACCCGGTCGTCATCATGCTGGTGATCGATGAGGAGAACGACCGCTGCCTGCTCGGGCGCAATGTGCAGTTTCCGGACGGCATGTATTCCTGCCTTGCCGGCTTTGTCGAACCCGGCGAAACGATCGAGAATGCCGTGCGCCGCGAGACCTTCGAAGAAGCGGGCATCACAGTCGGGCAGATCCGCATCTATGCCTCGCAGCCCTGGCCGGTGCCACATTCGCTGATGATCGGCTGCTTCAGCCGGGCGACAAGCCGCGACATCACCTTCGACCAGAAGGAACTGGCAGATTGCCGCTGGTTCAGCCGCGAAGAGACAGAGGCGATGCTGAAGCGGACGCTGGGTGAACCGGGCTCCGCTCCGCCCAAGGGCGCGATTGCGCATCGGCTGATGCGGGACTGGCTGGACTGGCCGGAGGCGTAAAGCCTCCGATCAATACGAATTCTTCCGCCGCAGATGCTCTTCCCAGGAGAGCGCCGAAGAGATGATTTCTTCGAGATTGTCGTGCACCGGCTGCCAGCCGAGTTCGCGCTTGGCAACCGCCGGGTTGGCCACGATGAGCACCGCATCACCGGCGCGGCGCGGGCCGAAGCCGATATTAAAGTCGCGGCCAACGACCTTCTTCATCGTATCGAGCACATCCAGAACAGAGAAGCCGCGGCCGTAACCGCAATTGGCGACGAGCGATCCGCCACCGTCGCGCATGCGCTGCAACGCCTTCAGATGCGCGTTTGCCAGATCGCTCACATGAATATAGTCGCGCACGCAGGTGCCGTCATGCGTCGGATAGTCGGTGCCGAAAACGTCGATCTTCTCGCGAAGTCCCGTGACGACCTGGCTTGCGACCTTGATCAGATGCGTCGCACCCGGCGTCGACTGTCCCGTCCGCCCTTTGGGGTCGGCACCGGCGACGTTGAAGTAGCGCAGCGCCGTGTAGGTGAAATCATGGGCGGCGGCGGTGTCGCGCAGCATGATCTCCGTCATCAATTTGGAACTGCCATAGGGCGATTCCGGCGAAAGACGCGCGGTTTCCGAGACGGGATCCGCACTGTCCGGCGTGCCATAGACGGCAGCGGTGGAGGAGAAGACGAAATGCTTCACGCCCGTCTTCACAGCCCAGGCGATCAGGGCGCGCGACTTGACGGTATTGTTCTCGTAATAACCGAGCGGATCGCTGACGGATTCGGGGACGACGATGGAGCCGGCGAAGTGGATGATGGCGTCGATCTTGTTCTCGGCAGCGATGCGATCGAGGACGGACGTGTCGGCAATGTCGCCTTCGTAGAATTTCGCTTCCGGAGCGATTGCCCAGCGGTGACCGGTGGAGAGACGGTCGATCACCACAACGTCCTCGCCGGCGTCGATCAGCGCCCATACCATGTGGCTGCCGATATAGCCTGCGCCACCGGTGACAAGAACTGCCATGACAATCTCCGTCTTCTCTTCAAGTGCGACGCACAATAGCTTCTGGAAGGCCTCTTGCAACCGCAAACTTGGCAGGCGTACCAACCGCCCGGCAATGGCAGCCTTATCGACGCTGGATCTCCCTCTTGAAAAACATATAACTTATTATATATATTTCCGACACGTATCACGCAGTTGAAAGTTTTCATTGATGGCATCCAACTCGACGCACCCGCAGACCGGCCTTATAGGCCGGATTCTTGCTGCGCTCTTCAAAAAAGGAACAGGACCTTCCATGCGCCAGCTCGACAGCAACTATTTCGTCGCAGGCCAGATTTCGACGGATCATCTCGCGCAGCTGAAAGAGGCCGGCTTTTCCGCCGTCTGCTGCATGCGCCCGGATGGCGAGGGCTATGGCCAGCCGGCATTTGCCGAAATCGAGTCGGCCGCCAAGGCTCTCGGCATGAAAGCCTATTACCTGCCCGTTACCGGCGGTGCGATGCCCATGCAGCATGCGTCGAAGCTGAAGGCGGTGCTGCGCGAGGAAACCGGCAAGGTCCTCGGCTATTGCGCCTCCGGCGGCCGCTCCACCATGCTGTACCAGCTGGCCCGGCAGGCCGCCGCGTGAAACAGGCGAAAGGCAAATCTGCCGATCGTTAGTTTCGCTCAAGCTACCGACCCTAGACAGGAGATGTTCAGGCGCGCGCCGGAGCACGGGACAGGACCGCACCCTCCCCGCCATCCTGGCTGCGCGCCTGAACGGTTCCGGGCCGCTTTCAACATTCGATGCCCGGCGCGGAGACGCCCATGCCTCGCCTGTCGGTTCTCATTCCGCCTGCCCAGAGCTCCGAAAGTGGCCTTGCGACCCTTCTGGGCGTACTTTTGGCCGACCGCTCCCTTGATCTGGAAATCGTGACTGTTCAGACAGGCGACCTTCCGGATATTGACGATCCGCGCCTGACGGTTCTTCCGGCCATGCTGCCGGGCACGCCGCAGCAGGCGATCTGGTCGGCGCTGGTTGCGGCCTCGACCGGTGAGTGGGTCACACTGGTCAAACCTGACGACATGCTGGAGCCGGAATTGGCCATCATGGTGGGCTTCGTGGCGCAAGCCAACCCGGCCGCCGATGCGCTTTCCTGGCACTCATTGCAGATCGACGCCAGCGACCCACCAGACCGGCGCTTTTCCGTCGGCGTGCCGAGCCAGTATGCCATCGTCAACATCGAAAAGACGGCGATGCTGAAGGCGTTCTTCATGTGGGAGAACAGCCTCAACGTGCCGCGGATGCCCTTCGGGCTCTATCACGGTGCGCTGAAACGTTCGCTCGCGCTCAACATCGTGGAAAGTCTGGTCGCATCCGGCCGGGTGTCGCCACTGCCCGCCGCCGAATGGTCGGCCCGGACGATCTTCATGGCCAACGAGATCGCCTTTTGCGAACGACCGATGTCGGTCATTGCCCGGCAACCCTTCGCCTTCGACCCCGCAGGTGTTCCGACGCCGCGCTTTCCATTTCATGCCGGAATTGGCGAGACGGCCGGAATTGCCGAAGTCCAGAATGCTGTCTTCATGGAAATGGGCGCGCCCTGGGGCCCGGGAGCCGAAGAGGCCTTCGTGCGCGCTGCCATGATAGACTGCCTGCTGGAAACCGATGAAGAGCCTTTTGCCGCCAAGTGCGAGGCCTATGACAAGGCTTTCCGCGCCTGGGATGGCGGGCGGCACGCGCATCTCTTCCAGCCCTATTATGCCGGACCGCAGCCACCAGATATCCGGCGCGGCCTGCATGGTAACATGCTGATGGTGGATCGCTTCATAGGCAAGGCTCGCACCGCGCAGGACTTCTACCGCGTCATGCGGTCATTCCTCGCACCCGTTCGCCTCATCTGCGGCGCGGGCACAGCGATTTAATTCTTCATCGTCGGGAAAGCAGGCGATGAAATGCGAGAGGCTGCCCTTGGAGGGCTTGCCCTGCGCCTCGACGCTCCCTTGCGGGAAGCTGCTCAGAAACCAGTTGAGCGGATCGGGGCCGAGGGCAGCGGTGAAATCCGGCTTCGTCTTCGGCCGCGCCATCAGATCTCCATAAGCAACGGCAAACGCGTCGCGCGAGACCTCGGGGCGGAAACGTCTGGCCGCGTCGAGCGCCGCAGCATCGCCGAGCGTCTCCCGCAAGCGCCTGTCCGTCAGCAACCGTGTGAGCGCCTGAGCGCATTCGCCAGCATTGCCGGCGACCAGTCCTGTCACGTCATTGGTCACGATCGCGCATTCGGCGGCGTTGTCGAGCACGAGCGGCGCAAGCCCCGCCGACATCGCCTCTACCAGCGCATTCTCCGCCGTACCAAAATGCTGGCGGTCCAGGGGATAGAAGAAGAAATCCAATTCGGCGAGCGCACCCGCCGGATCATCAGTCTGACCCATCATCCGAACCCTTTCGGGATGGCGCATGGCCGCATGCGCGCGGGCAGGTCCCCCCTGCGGGTCGAAGGCGCCGTAGACCGCGATCTCGAAATCCGGACCGTCCACCGCATCGACGATGGAAAAGAAATCCGGACTCATCTTCACGAAATCCACTGTTCCGAGATAGCCACCGCGCAGCTTTCCGCGCTGCAGTCTCCGCTTTGGCGGATGATCAAGTCCAAAGCCGCTGCCGATGACGCGCAGGTCACCCCGGGCTGGACGCGCCAGTGAACAGGCGGAGGTGTAGACAAAGATGTCGGCGGCGGCGGTCAGCCCTTCTGCAATGAGCGGCGGAGCGAGGCCCGAAATGTGGGACCAGAACAGATAACGTCCTGCCGGAAGCGGCAAACGCGCCAGTGCGTCATAGAGGCGTGGATGGTTCCAGAATTCGACCTGGACAATATCGGCCGCTTCGAGCAGCGCCAGCATATGCTCGTGTTCGGGTGCCTCGATCACCTTTGCGCCCGTTGCCATGATGGCATCGGCGTAGCGGCGGTCGCGGGGGCGTTCGAGCAGGATATAGGTATGATCAGCCGCCTGTGGGTCCACCGCACGGATTGCGGCATGCGCCTTGCCGACGCCGCCGCCGAGATGGGCGGTGAGATGCACCTTCCTCCCGCTCGTCATTGCGGAGCCTGCCAATTGCACACGCCCACGACCGCGGCGGGATCATTTGGCGGGACAGGATCGTTCGAGAAGATGAGGAGGTCACGCCGTCCGTACATATCGGCGATCCGTTCGGCGAACAGGCGAATTGTGGTGGGGCGGCCCGAGCAGATGTTGACGACACCCTCCTGCCCCGTGTCGGCAATCCCGGCGATCATGCGGCCTGCATCGGCGACATGGAGATAGTCGCGCAGCTGCGTGCCGGCGGAGAGCCTGGCATGTTCGCCGCGCGCAATACAGTCATGAATATAGGGTGCAAGCCGTCCCTGCTGCTCGAACTCGCCGTGGAGATAGAAAAGTCGCGCCCATGTAAACCGCTGACCGGCAAGCGCCGCATGTCGCCGCAGGGCGAAATAGGTCGCAAGCTTCGAAGCGGAATAGATGGTCGAAGGTCCCAGTGGCGCGTCGGGCTGGATTCGTGTCGACGGCAGGCGGTATTCCATACAGGTGCCGAGGCCGATGAGGTGACCGACGCCCGCGCGTGCGGCAGCGCGCGCCATGACGATGCTGCCCACCGTGCAGATGAAATTGAAGCGCGAGCGCTGATAGGTCTTCGGATCGACATACCAGGCGGCATGGATCAGCGTTTCGTGGCCGACAAGGGCCCGTGTCCACCAGTCCTCCCGCTCGGCGAAGAGATCACGCGTCAGCACGACGTTAAGGTTGCTGGTGGATATGCCCGCGCGGAGCATGCTGCCGGGACGTACGGCAACCGTCACCTCGTGGCCGGCCGCGAGCAGATGCTTGAGGACCTGTCGCCCCACGAAGCCGCTGGCACCGGTGAGGAAGACCTTGCTCATGCGCCAACAGAGCCGGAACGCGTCCGACGCGGATGCGGCCAGCGATCTGCAATCCGGCGGCAAGGTCTTCGCATGGTTTCGTCATTCCCCGCGAAAGCCGGCTCAAATCCCTTGCCGGCTCACGATTGATCTGATGAATGGATAGTCCGCCTGTCTTGCCCGAGACTGGCACGCTCTGCTTGCAAGCGTTCAAAGCGGGACGGGAATTTCAGAAGGCGGGGTCATCATCCCGGCCGCTGCCTCGTACAGCGCGAGCGGCGTTTCTGCACCCGCAAAATCCTCACCGATATGGACGAGCAGCGGGGTGACGCCTTTGAAGGCCGGACCGTCCGCAGGGGCAGGTTCCGTGTAAACCGGCTGGAAGTACGGCAGGTAGCGGCCGCCATGCCAGACCCTGAAGCCCGCCTCGTAACGGGCGCGGATGATCTCGAAATCCTCTCGCGTTGCGGCAGACTGCGTGTCCAGCGCGCAGGAACGGGCGAAGTTTTCCTCCCAGCCGTCATGCTTCAAGCCGTAAGTCGTCCTGAACCAATGCTGACTGACGCCGACCGAGGCGGTGACGCCATAGGCCGAGGGAAAAGGGAAGTCCGCCATATGCGGATCGTCATCCATGTTTCGACCGAGATCGGCCATGAATTCGGCATGGCGACGGGCCGTGTCATCGACGCGTCCGATCGAGGCGGAGTTGCTGGCCGGGCAGGTCCCGAGCACCGAAAAGGGTCGCTCGGAGAAGATGAAGCGGCGCGCCGTCGAGATGATCTTGAAGGCGCTGTCCTGATCGACGACGGGATGTTCGAAATAGCGGTTGCCGAAGCGCGCGCGGTTCTTTTCGACGAGGTCGCGGCGGACGGCGGCATGGTAGGCGGAGAACATGAAGGTCGGGACGCGCCCTGCGCCCTCCCAGCCGAAGGTCTTGCGCATCAGATCGTCGCGCAGAACTTCGACGATCTGGCAGCCCGTGGGAACGGCCGTCTGCATCACATCCGCCCGGGCGCCGGGCCAGTGAAAGGTCAGGCGGTTCCAGGCAATGGCATCGACATCGGGCACCCGTGTCTCGATGGCTGCAATCAGATCGGCAACGTTGGGATCGATATAGTCGTCATCGCCAATGAAGGCGACCCAGCGGCCCGTTGCGGCCGCCATGGTTCGCTCCCAGTTGTCGACCATGGAAAGCGACTTGGGCTCGGAAGCAAGGTAACGAATGCGTGGATCGTTGCCGATGCCGTCGATGAAGGCATCCATGATCGACGGGTCATCGGAATTGTCGGTGAACACGAATTCGATGTCGCTGCGGCTGGAGGCCAGAAGCGCGCGGATCGTTTCCTGGAAATAGAACTGCCGATTGCGCGAGGGCACGCAGATCGAAAGGGCGGGTGCGGATGTCAGGCCGGTAGCTCCACGGCTGCATCGAGTCTGGCGTCGCGGGTCTTGCGCTGCTTGGCAGGCTTTTTCGCCGGCTCAGCAGTCAATCGTGGATCGTCAGCGTGGGGATTGCCGTCACGAATTTCCCACCCCAGTCTCTGATAGAGGAAAGCTGACGCATGATCTCGTCCTTGAGATTCCATGGCAGTATCACAACCCTTTCCGGACGCAGCGCCATCAGCGCTTCCTCGTCCACAATGCGGATCCGGCTGCCGGGCATGTATTGCCCCTGCTTTGCCGGGTTCTTGTCGGCGACAGCGGCGATGAGGTCGGATTTCACGCCCGAGAAATTCAGGAGCGTGTTGCCCTTTGCCGCCGCGCCATAAGCCGCCACGCGCAGCCCTTTGCGGCGCGCATCGATGAGGAATTCGAGGAAGGCATCGCGAACCTGAAGCGCGTCGGCTTGCATTCCGGCATAGGTTTCGGCACGGTCGAGACCAGCCGCACTCTCCTCATCGAGCACGGCCTTTACCCTAGCGCTCAAGGCATGTGCGGCGCTTGCGGCGCGGCAGGCAAAGACACGCAGCGAACCGCCATGCCAGGGCGTCTTTTCAACGTCGAACACCCGAAGACCATTCGCGCGGAAGATGCGGGCAACAGCGAGAAGCGACAGATAGGAGAAATGCTCGTGGTAGGCCGTGTCAAACTGGTTCTCTGCGAGCATGTTGAGGATATGCGGGAATTCGAAAGTCGCAACGCCATCGGGCTTGAGCAGGCGGGCGAAGCCGCCGACGAAATCGTTGATGTCGGGCACATGGGCGAGAACATTGTTGGCCGCCATGAGGTCGGCCTGCCTGCCTTCTGCGACAAGCTTCTCGGCCAGCGCGACGCCAAAGAAGTCCTCGACGATCTCTATGCCTTTCGCCCGCGCCGCCATTGCTGTGCTCTTCGTGGGTTCGACGCCGAGGCAGGCGATGCCGCGCGCCTTCACATATTGCAGCAGATAGCCGTCATTGGCGGCGATCTCGACCACATGAGATTGTGGGCCGAGACCGAAGCGCTCGACCATCTGGGAGACATAGCGTTCGGCATGCGAGAGCCAGCTTTGCGAAAACGAAGAGAAATAGGCATAGCTCTCGGAGAAGAAGGTTTCGCGGCCTGCGAAATCCTCAGTCTGCACGAGCAGGCAATTGCGGCAGACGCGGATGACCAGCGGATACCAGAGCTCCGGCTTCGCGACATCGGCTTCCGCGAGATAGGAATTGGATGGCGGGGCCGTTCCGAGGTCGAGGAAGGGGGCGAAATGCGAGCCCCCGCAATGCCGGCATTTCATGGGGCTATTCCTTCGAAACCGGAGGCGATACGCGGCAGGGATTCGTCGCGCGGCGAGCGATTGACGACCGGCAGTGGCCAGTTCAGTGCCAGTGCCGGATCGAGCGCGTCGAGCCCGCCTTCATGCGCGGCGGCGTAAGGGGCGGTGTGGAGATAGATCATCCGCACATTGTCCGTCAGCGCCTGAAAGCCATGGGCGCAGCCTTCCGGGATGAGAAGCGCGCGACCGTTCTCGGCGGAGAGCTCGAGTGCGACAGACTGCAGATAGGTCGGTGATGACTTACGCAAATCGACGGCGACATCGAGGATGCGTCCTGCAAGGCAGGATACCAGCTTCATCTCGGCATGGGGAGGGTGCTGAAAATGCAGCCCGCGCACGGTGCCCGCGCGGGTGGTGCCTGTTTCGTTGATCTGGGCGATGGGTCCCTGCCACCCGGCTTTTGCCAGCTCTTCCGGTTCGAAGAGGCGTGACAGAAAACCGCGCTCGTCGGCCAGCCGGCGGCGTGTGACCGTGAAGACGCCCGCGATGAATGTCGGCTCGATCAGGAAGCGGTTGCCCGACATGCGCCTACCATTTCTTCCAGGGCGGGCTTCCGCCGTCCCACATGGCTTCCAGCTGGATCTTGTCGCGCAGCGTATCCATCGGCTGCCAGAAACCGTTGTGGAAGAAAGCCTTGAGCTGACCATCCTCGGCAAGTCCGGACAACGGCTCTGCCTCCCAGGACGTCTGGTCGCCGGCAATGCGCGAAAGGACCTTTGTGGAGAGTACGAAGAAGCCCCCGTTGATATAACCGCCCTCGCCTTCCGGCTTCTCGACAAAGCCCTTCACGTCGTCACCCTCGAATTTCAGGGCGCCAAAACGGGCGGGCGGGCGCACGGCCGTCACGGTCGCCTCGCGGCCATGGGATTTATGGAAGCGGATCGTCTCGGCGATATCGACATCGGCAACGCCATCGCCATAGGTGAAACAGAAATCTTCCTCGCCCTCTAGATAGGGCGCAACACGCTTGAGGCGTCCGCCGGTCATCGAACCTTCGCCCGTGTCGACCAGCGTCACGCGCCAGTTTTCAGCACTCTGGCGATGGAAGACGAGGCGGTTTTCCGACAGGTCGAAGGTGATGTCGGACATGTGCAGGCCGTAATTGGCGAAATATTCCTTGATCACATAGCCCTTGAAACCGCAGCAGATGATGAAGTCGCGGATGCCGTGGCTGTAATAGATCTTCATGATGTGCCAGAGGATCGGCTTTCCGCCGATCTCGATCATCGGCTTCGGCTTCAGATGCGTCTCTTCGGCAATGCGCGAGCCGAGGCCGCCAGCCAAAATTACCGCTTTCATCCGATCCCCCAAGCCAAGGCACTGCACATTCAGGCCGCCAGAGCAGCCTGATTCGCAATCTTGCGCCGAAAGGGGCGAAGCGAAACCGCTAAGGCTCGGTTTTGCACCGGTAATGCGCCTGCGCGGTTTCCTACCCTACTCCGCGGGCGCAGTCACCGGCACGCGATAAAAGCGCGCGTAGAACCGCTCATCCGAAATGCGGCTCAGGAGCGCCGCAATCACCGCCGTTGCGGCAATGGCAAAGAGGACGCGGCCGAGGAGCACGCCCCAGACGTCCGCGCCGACCGACATGACGACGAGCGTGTCTTCGATGACGCTATGGGCAAAGCCCATGAAGACGCAGGCGAGAAAGACCTGGCGCGCGGAAACGAGGCCCGTCTGCGCTTCCCGGATCAGGAGGCCGCCGCCATAGGAAATACCAAGGAAGAGACCGACAGCTGTCAGATGGCCGGCCTCGCCCCGGATGCCGGCAAGGCGCAATAGCGGCGAGAGTAGCTTCATCATAAGGCCCAGAATGCCGCTGACCTTGAGAAGATCAAGCCCGATGGTGAGCGCGAAGAGGATGACGAGCATCCAGAGCATCGTCTCGCCGAGGCTCAAGAGATAGCTCGCCCAATCGGGCGTCGCGGCAATCGGTATCCATGTCGGGTTGACCGGCGTGGACATCCATCCGGTTGCTGCCAGGATGTGATGCAGGATGAGCGCGTAGAGCAGCCCGCCGCCCACGCGCAGCAGCGTTGTGACCAGCATCCCCGGCCCTGCCTTTTCGATGATCTTCTGTTCGATGGGAAGGCCATGGGCAAAGAGGATGAGGGCGGAGAAGATGGTCACATCGGCCACGCTGAGCGACGATACCGGCACGAGCGCGAAGATCAGCGGCACCGCGCCCCAGATGCCGACCAGCATGGCGGTGAGCCAGGCAAGGCCCAGCTCCGGCGGCAGGCCGACAAGATGCATCACCGGCGCGAAGACCGGGGCGACCGCCTTGATGACACCAAGACGCGAAAGGAGTTCCGTGCCGATCGCAATGGGAACCGTGATCTTCACGAGCACCCAATAAATCTCCAGTGTTTCCTTCACCTTCCGGGTGATGACGTTCATGACCTGCATTGCCGTGCTCCGTAACCAAGGAGGCCTTCCTAACAAGAACGCTTTCGCATTTGCGGTCAAAGATTGCAGCTTCGTGCAATTTTATTGCAAAGTGCAACCGCGTGCCTATCATGGTCGGATGGACCGGATCGATCGCAAACTCCTGAACCTGATGCAGCGCGACGCGTCACGCACCAATGTCGACATGGCCGACGAAGTGGGCCTGTCGCCCTCAAGCTGCCTGCGCCGCGTGCAGCGCCTGCGTGCCTCGGGCATCATCGATCGCATCGTTGCGATCCTCAACCCGGCCAGGGCCGGGCGCGGGATCAAGGCGATCGTGACGGTGGAGCTGAAACTGCATGGCGAGGCCCACATGCGCCGCTTCCTCGACCTCGCCAGCGCGGAGGAAGCCGTCTCGCATGCCTATGCCGTGACCGGCGAAACGGATGTCGTGCTGATGCTGCGGCTGAAGGACATGGAAGAGTTCTCGGGCCTCTGCGACCGGCTGTTTCGCGACCAGACAAATGTGGCGCGGTTTTTCACCATGATGGTGATCAAGACGGCGAAGGAGGAGACGGCGGTGAGGGTGTAAGGCTGCCTGATAGCCTCGCGTTGATTTAGACAAACATATATTACTGCGACAACAATTCCCCCCTTAGCGCAATGCTTGCGCTGGTCGGCCATTGCTCCAATATAGGTACCGACTCGCAACAAAACAGGCTGGAGCTGTTAGATGGCGTACGGGAGCGGACGGAGTGATATCCTTTTTTATGAGTATGAAGGCTTCTCGGTAATAGAGAACCGGCGCCGCCAACTGCAGAACGAAGTGACAGCGATATCAGAACAGCGGCTTCTAAACACCTCAGTTGAGGATTTGGTGCGTTACTTGGCTGAAAAGTATCAGCTATCAGTGCCAGTACTGGATGTTGAGAACGCGGTAGCCGACCAACGGGAAGCGATGGTCGAGGTATCAGGTTTTATGTACCATCTAGATCAAGGAGAAACGCGATCTGTGCCGGGCACACAAGTTATATTGGAGGTGCCGTTTTCTGGTGATCCGCAGATGTTCAAGGTGAGGCCGTCCACCTATAACTCTTCGCCGCCACGAGCGGAAATTAGAGGCCAATCAGTCGTTCTCATTCAAAGCGGAATCCAACTGAGCTCCGGACAGGTGCAAGCTGGTTTCGACCGAGCAATTAGCGAAATCGACCAGTACCTCGATTGGCAACGAAATGACGCACGCGGACTCAATGACCAACTTCCCGCTTTGGCTCGGCAAGCGATTGAACAACGGCGCGAAAAGCTACTCGCCAATCAAAATCTTTTATCTGGGCTGAAATTTAAGCTCAAGGAGCGCGCAGATGCGCCAAAGACGTATGCTGCTCCAATGCAACGCAAGCGGTTAGAGCCAAAAATGCCGCCCGCTTCGACGACCCCTTACAAGCCAGAACCAGTTCTGCCGGACGACGACTACGCCAACATACTTAAGATAATTCAGGACATGACGCTAGTTATGGAACGAAGTCCTGCTGCGTTCTCGCATATGGACGAGGAAGATATTCGTCAGCATTTCCTAGTGCAACTTAACGGCCACTATGAAGGAAAAGCAACTGGAGAAACTTTTAACGCGGAAGGCAAGACAGATATATTAATACGCCACGAGGGGCGCAATATCTTTATTGCTGAGTGCAAATTTTGGCGTGGCGAAAAATCTCATCTTGAGACGATTGATCAGGTACTCTCCTACCTATCATGGAGGGACACCAAAACAGCAGTCATCATATTCAATAAAAATCGGAATTTCTCAGACGTTTTAGAAAAAATCAAAGATTCTACACAGAAACATCCGCTCTTCAAATCGGGACCAAAGATCGAAAACGAAACCTGTTTTCGCTACATATTCGGTCAGCGAGACGATACAAGTAGAGAGGTCGTCTTGACTTTGCTTGCATTTGACGTCCCTCAGCCGGAGCAATTGGCTACTTCAGAGCCGCGCATTCGCACTCCCTAAGTTCTCGACTTTAATAAGCGGAAGCCATTCGTAGCTTGCCAACGAGCAAGTAGGACATGGCACTCTCGTTTTGCTCCTGCGAATCTTATTAAAGCCATCGAGAGCCGCATGTTCAGGATGCGGCGCTCTAACTCTAGCCTCAAATCGCCAGATAATCATGCCTGAGCTGCTCGTTCTCCAGCACTTCCTTCGCCGTGCCGCTGAATACCACCTCGCCCGTATCCATGATCACGGCGCGGTCGGAGAGGCGCAGCGCTGCCACCGCGTTCTGCTCGACGATGATCGTGGTGATGCCGAGGTCGCGGATCTGGTGGACGATCTTTTCGATTTCCTGGACGATGACGGGGGCGAGGCCTTCATAGGGTTCGTCGAGGAAGAGGATCTTGAGATCGCGGGCGAGTGCGCGGGCGACGGCCAGCATCTGCTGTTCGCCGCCGGACATGGTAACGGCTTCCTGGCTGCGGCGTTCGGCAAGGCGCGGGAAGTGGTCGTAGATCTTTTCGATCGTCCAGCCCTTCTGGCCGGAGACCTGGGCGAGGACCAGATTTTCCTCGACGGTGAGGCCGCCGATGATGCGGCGGTCTTCGGGCACGAGCTGGATGCCGGCCTGGGCGGCCTGAAAGGCCTTCATCTTGTGCACGGGCTGGCCGTCGAGCCAGATTTCGCCGCTCTTGAGCACCGGGTTCGAGGCGCGCGCCAGCGTGCGCAGCGTCGAGGTTTTGCCGGCCCCGTTGCGGCCGAGAAGGGAGAGAACCTCTCCCTTGTTCACGTCAAAGGATACGCCCTGGACGATATAGGATTCGCCATACCAGGCATGAATGTCGCGGACGCTGAAAAACGCCTTTTCGCTCGGGTTCACCACGGTATCGATCTCTCCCCTGAATTCCATTTTCGTGGCCATGACGTTCATCAATGAGCCTCCCCAAGATAGGCTTCCTTGACGCGCGGATTGCCCCGAACCTCCTCCGGAAGACCTTCTGCGATAACGGTCCCTTGCGCAAGCACGCTGATCTTGTCGGCAAGCGAGAAGACGACGTGCATGTCATGCTCGATGATGACCTTGGTCATGCCCCGCGCCTTGATGCGCTTGAGCAATTCGATGGTCATGTTGGTGTCGTGGCGGGCCATGCCGGCGGTCGGCTCGTCGAGAAGCAGGAGTTTCGGCTTCTGGATGAGGCACATGCCAAGCTCCAGCCGGCGCTTGTCGCCGCGCGAGAGCGAGCCTGCCAGATGGGTACGGCGCTCGTAGAGGCCGACATCGTGCAGGATTTCTTCCGCTTCCTCGCGCAGTTCCTTCTCGGCACTGACAGCGCGGATCGCATTGAAGGTGAAAGCGCCGTCTCTCTTCGCGAAGGCGGGGATCATCACGTTTTCGAGCAGGTTCAGGTCGGCGAAGATTTCCGGCGTCTGGAAGACGCGCGAAACACCGAGCTGGTTGATCTCGTGCGGCTGATGGCTGTCGAGCGTTTCGCCGTTGAAAACGACATGGCCGTTATCGGGCCGGATGCGGCCGATGCAGACATTGAGCAGCGTCGACTTGCCGGCACCGTTCGGGCCGATGATGGCGTGAACCTTGCCCTCCTCCACCTGGAGATTGACGTTGGTCAGCGCGCGAAGCCCGCCGAAGCTCTTGTTCACGCCGGAAACGTCGAGGACGATGTTCGACTTGTTGGAAGCAGTCATGGGTCTCACTCCGCCGGTTGCGTGTGGCCGCTGACGGCCGGTTTGTTGCCATTGCCGCCCTTTTTGAAGAGCGAGGTGAGAAGCCGCACGCCTTCCATGATGCCGCCGGGCAGGAAGATGACGATGGCCATGAAGACGAGGCCGAGCGTCAGGCTCCAGCCTTCGCCGACGAAGAGCGAGAGCAGCTTGACGATGGGTTCGCGCACCGCGTCGGGAATGAAGCTGAAGATGTTGTTCAGCGCATTCTCGTTGAAGGCGGAGAAGATGTTCTCGAAATACTTGATGACGGCCGCGCCGATGACCGGGCCGACCAGCGTGCCGACGCCGCCAAGAATGGTCATGAGCACGACTTCACCAGAGGCGGTCCACTGCATGCGCTCGGCGCCGGCCAGTGGGTCGACGGAGGCCATGAGCGAGCCGGCAAGACCGGCATAGAGACCGGAGATGACGAAGGCCGCCATCAGATAGGGCCGCGTGTTGAAGCCGGTGTAGCGCATGCGGTTCTGGTTGGACTTGATCGCCTTCAACATGAGGCCGAAGGGCGAGCGGAAGATGCGCATCGACAGATAGAAGCCGATGATGAGCATGACCGCCGTGAAGTAGAAGCCGGGCATGCCGCCGCCGCTCACTTCGATTCCGAAGATGTTGGAGCGCGGAAGACCGGCACCGGGCGTGATGAACATGGCGTCGATGATGCGCGGGTCCTTCAGGCTCAGCTGCAGGCCGGTCTCGCCGTTGGTCAGCGGCGTCAGCACGGAGTAAGCCATGTTGTAGCTCATCTGTGCGAAGGCGAGCGTCAGGATGGAGAAGTAGATGCCGGAACGGCGCAGGCTGACGAAGCCGATCACGAAGGCAAAGATGCCGGCAAAAGCCACAGACATGATCATGGCCGGAATGACGTTCATCGTGAACAGCTTGAACGACCAGACGGCGGCGTAGGAACCGACGCCCAGGAAGGCGGCGTGACCGAAGGACAGGTAGCCTGTGAGGCCGAACAGGATGTTGAAGCCGATGGCGAAGAGCCCGAAGATGCAGAACTTCTGGAGGATCGCCGGATAGGCGGCCCCGATCGGCTGGAAGAGGATGGGGGCCAGAAGCACCACGGCAGAGAAGCCGAGGAACAGGACCCAGTCATTGCGAGAGAGATTGCCGAACATGGATCAGTCCTCCATTACGCCCTTGCGACCCATCAGCCCGCGCGGCATCGTCAACAGGATGACGACGGCGACGAGATAGATGATGATCTGATCGATACCCGGGATGATGCTCTTGATTTCATTCATGGATGCGAAGGATTGCAGGATGCCGAGCAGGAAGCCGGCCGCCACCGCGCCACCCAGGGACCCCATGCCGCCGACCACGACGACCACGAAGGAGAGGACCAGGAAGTCCATGCCCATGTGATAGTCCGGCGGCAGGATCGGAGTGTACATGACCCCTGCCATGCCGGCGACGACGGCGGCGATGCCGAAGACCACGGTGAAGCGGCGCTCGATATCGATGCCGAGCAGGCCCACGGTTTCGCGGTCACGCATGCCGGCGCGGACCACCATGCCGTAGGTGGTGAATTGCAGGAAGGCGAAGACGAGGCCGATGATGGCGAGCGAGAAGAAGAGATAGATCAGCCGCCACCACGGATAGGGGATGGCGTCGCCAAGGCCGAGCAGCATCCCGACCTGTGCCGTGCCGGCGAAGGCAGCCGGAGCGGCCTGCGGGATCGGGTTAGCGCCATAGAAATGCTTGATGATTTCCTGGATCACGATGGCAAGACCGAAGGTCACAAGGATCTGGTCGGCATGGGGGCGCTTGTAGAAATGGCGGATCAGGCCGCGTTCCATGATGATGCCAAGGATCAGCATGACCGGAATGGCGACGATGATCGACACGGGCACCGAATAATTGACCAGGACCTTGCCGAACTCGCCGAGCCAGGCTTCGACCACCGGGGTCTTGACCTCCATGGGAGAACCCCAGGCGGTCATCTGCGTCGGATCGACGGTCACCTTTTCGAGCGTCAGGAGCTTGTTGAACGTGACGGCGCAGAAGGCGCCGAGCATGAAGAGCGCACCATGCGCAAAGTTCACCACGCCGAGCGTGCCGAAGACGAGCGTCAGACCCAGGGCGATCAGCGCATAGGCGCCGCCCTTGTCCAGCCCGTTCAGGATTTGCAGGATTATCGCATCCATCTGCCGTCACCCTTGTTGCAAGGCGCACGGGCTCGCCACCGGACATTGGCCGGCGAAAACACGAGGCGCATTGACTGAGACTAGTTTCGCCGCAGCGATGCATCCCCGCATCCGCCAACGGCCTTTCATCTTTCATGAGCGGCGCGGAAGCTCTGGCCTCCGCGCCGGAATACGGTGCGGATCAGCCGCAGGTCTTGGCGTCGTACGGACCGAGATCGCCGCCCCAGGGCTTCGAATCGTAGGTCACATCCTTGGCGGGCACGATCTTCTTCACTTCCAGAAGGTCATACTTGTCCTTCGGCTTTTCCTTGCCCTGCACGACCAGAACGTCCTTGAAGCACTGGTGGTCTTCAGCACGGTAGACGGTCTTGCCGTTGCCAAGGCCGTCGAACTCGAAGCCTTCCAGAGCCTTGATGACAGCCGGAGCGAAGAATGTGCCGGCACGTTCGCAGGCATCGGCGTAAAGAATGGCCTGTGCATAGGCCGTCTGGGCAGCCTGCGACGGCGGTGCGCCGAATTCCTTGCCGAAGGACTGAACGAAGGCCTTGGTGCCGGCATTATCCAGCTTCCAGTCCCAGTTGGCCGTGCCGTAGATGCCCTTGATGGCATCGCCTGCACCCTGCGCCATGAGCTCGGAGAAGAGCGGAACGACGATTTCGAAGTTCTTGCCGTTCACCTGCTTCTGGCGCATGCCGAACTGAACGGCCTGGGTCAGCGAGTTGACCATATCCTTGCCGTAGTGGTTGAGGATCAGCACGTCGGCGCCGGAATTGAGAACCGGGGTGAGGTACTGCGAGAAGTCGCCTGCGCCGAGGGGGGTGCGAACGGCATTGACCGTCGTCCAGCCTTGCGCTTCCGTCGACTTCTTCATGGACTCTTCCTGGGTCCAGCCCCAGGTGTAGTCGGCGGTCAGGTGATAGGCCTTGCGGTCCTTGCCATAGGCTTCGGCGAGAACCGGGCCAAGCGCCACGCCCGACATGTAGGCATTGAAGAAGTGGCGGAAGCCGTAGCGCTTTCTATCCTTGCCGGTCGTGTCGTTGGAGTGGGTCAGCGCGCACATGTAGATGATGCCCATGTCCTGGCAAAGGCTCTGCACGGCCACGGCCACGCCGGAGGACGAACCGCCGGTGATCATGATCGCCTTTTCCTTTTCGATCATGCGCTTGGCGGCGTCGCGGGCAGCATCCGACTTGGTCTGCGTGTCGCCGGTCACGAAGGTGACCTTCTTGCCGAGAACGCCATTGCCCTTCAGCGCCTTGGACGAGAAGGTCTTCAGCGCGCCGCCGTCGCCTTCGCCGTTCAGATGCTTGACGGCCAGCTGGTAGGCGCGCAATTCGTCTGCGCCTTCATCCGCATAGGGGCCGGACTGCGGCACGTTGAAGCCGAAGACGACATTTGCGCCGGTCGGCATGTTGCACGACTGATCGGCCGCATAAGCGCCGCGAATGAAATGCATCGGCGTCGACAGTGCCAGGCCGCCAACCGCGCCGGCCTTCAAGAGACCACGGCGGTTTATGATAATCTTAGACATCGGAATCCTCCCAGACGATGTGAACTGGAGCATTCCAAAATGCTCCATCCCCTTGTTTATCGCAGTCCGGACGCAAAACCGCTGACGCACTTTTAGCTCGGACCTGCTTCCGCGTCCCTCCTCCGGAACGTGGAACAGATGCTAGCAGGGGGTTGATTATCCGCAATTGTTCTTAAGTGATAAGACAAAAGTCTTAAAAGCGGCGCAATATTGAAACAGTGCGCCGCAGCAATTCGCCGTCAGAGCCTTGCTATATATTTCGCCAGCCGATCGGCCGCGACTTCCATCTGCGCCGGATCGCGCAGGAAGCAGGCGCGGATGAAGGCGCTGCCGCCGGGCCCGAAAGCGGTGCCGGGGGCGAGGCCGACGAGAGCCTTGTCGACGATGTCGAGCGCCGTCAGCCGGCTGTCTTTCACGCCGTCGATCTTCAGGAAGGCGTAGAAGGCCCCTTCCGGCTTCAGCGTCTCGACGCGGTTCGTCGCAATCAGCGCATCGCAGAGAATATCGCGGCTTTTCGCGGCCTTGGCGAAGTTCTCCCGGATGACATGGTCGCCTTCGTTCAGCGCCACGGTCGCGCCGCGCTGCATGAACTGCGCCACGCCGGAGGTGGAATACTGGATGAGGTTTTCCGTCACCTGCCCCAGCTCTTCCGGGATGACGACCCAGCCGACACGCCAGCCGGTCATCGACCAGTTTTTGGAGAAGGAATTGACGAAGATGATGCGGTCATCCGATTGCATGACATCGAGGAACGAAGCCGCACGGCCACCGGCATAATGAAAATGCGCATAAATCTCGTCGGCCATGATCCAGAGGCCCTTGCGCCGCGCGATGTCGAGAATGGCGCGCAGATCATCGAGGCTTGCGGTCCAGCCGGTCGGATTGGAGGGCGTGTTGATGAAGATGCCGCGCGTCTTCGGGCCGATGGCGCTTTCCAGCCTGTTGAGGTCGAGCTTCCAGCCGCCGCCGGCGAATTCCAGCTCCAGCGGGGTCGCGATCGCGCCTGAAACTTCCAGCGCTGCGGAAATATTCGGCCAGGAGGGCGTGAGATAGATCATCTCATCGCCGGGGGCGGCGATCATCTCGGCAGCGATCTTGATCGCGTGCATGCCGGAAGCAGTGACGATAAAGTTTTCAGCCGTGAGCGAGGTGCCGAAATGACGGGCATAATAATTGGCGAGCGCCTGGCGCAGATCGGGAATACCACGCTGCCATGTGTAGAACGTCTCGCCGGCGACCAGGGCATCGGCCGCCGCACGGCTGATGAAATCCGGCGTCGGACTATCGCCCTCGCCCGCCCAGAGCGGGATCAACCCATCGCGACCGCGCCCGTAGTTGAACACCTCGACGATGCCGCTTTCAGGCGCGTTGGCGGAACGGGGGCTCAAGGTCTCGATCAGGCGCATGGGGGTCTCCGGCTTTATTCAGACGGAGAATAGAAGGGATTCGGGTTGATTTCCCAATCATAAATAATGTGGGGCGATCAACGGGGGTGATGGGTGGGGGAGTCCGCTCAGGCAGGTCGGCGGGCGAGGCAAACCCTCACCCCGCCTCCGCTGACGCTCGGCGCCCGTCTCCCCGAGGGGAGAGGAGGAATGGAAGCGTTGCGGCGAGACCTCTTCTCCCCTTGGGGAGATGGTGGCGCGGATGCACCCCATGAGAGGTTCTCACCGTCTTTTGGCTTAAGCCCGCGTCTTCAGCAGATCGCGGATTTCCGTGAGCAGCGCGATATCGGCCGGCGGGGCGGCGGGAGCAGAGGGTTTGGCCTCTTCCTTGACGCGCAGGCGGTTGATGGCCTTGACCATGAGGAAAATGATCCAGGCGAGGATCATGAACTGGATAACGACCGTGATGAAGCTGCCATAGGCAAGCACGGCACCCTGCTTCTTGGCCTCGACCAGATTCGTCGCCGTGACGGCGGAACTCAGGCGAATGAAATAGTTGGAGAAATCGATACCACCGGTGATCGCGCCAATGATCGGCATGATCAGGTCATCGACCAATGACGAAACGATCTTGCCAAATGCGCCGCCGATGATGACACCCACTGCCAGATCCATGACATTGCCGCGCGCAATAAACGCCTTGAACTCTTCCAACATATTTCCCCCAAATCTGCCTGACGGTTGCGAAACCATTTATTAACCCTTCAGCTCTTTGACATTAACACATTCTTTTCATTCCGAAAGTCTGAAACGGTATGCCCAGGCACAAGTTCCCCGGCTGCGCGTCCGTTGGCCTATCGCCTCACTTTCCATGGACATGGCTTTGACCTATGCTCAGCCAGGGGATCTGGAGGACACAGGAACATGGGGACGCAGGGCATGCTGCCGGGCTGGGTGGTTTTCGCCGCCGCGATCGGCTACCTGCTGCTTCTCTTTGCCGTGGCCAGCTTTGGCGACCGCCTGTCGCGGCGGCGCAGTCCCGCCAAGGGGCGACCGCTCGTCTATGCGCTCAGCCTCGCCATCTATTGCACCTCGTGGACCTATTTCGGCGGCGTCGGGCTTGCCTCGCAACGGGGACTCGAATTTTCGGCGATCTATATCGGGCCGATCCTGCTTTTCACGCTCGGCCTGCCATTGCTCCGCCGCATCATCACGCTGGCGAAATCCGAAAAGATCGTCTCGCCTGCGGACTTCGTGGCCGCACGCTACGGCAAGAACCCGACAGTTGCCGCGTTTGTCGCGCTGATCTCGCTCATCGGCGCGATCCCCTACATTGCGCTGCAATTGAAGGCGATCTCCATCTCCGTTTCGGCCATGGTGGAGACGAGCGCCTTTTCCGAGGCGGGTGAAGGGTTTTCGTCCGCCACGCTGCCGCTTCTCGTCACCGTATTCCTCGCCTTTTTTGCTGTGGTTTTCGGGACGCGCCATACGGATGCGACAGAGCATCAGGACGGGCTGATCCTGGCGATTGCGACCGAGTCCGTCGTCAAGCTCGTGGCCTTCTGCACGGCCGGCATCTTCATCACCTTCTTCCTCTTCGACGGACCGACGGCGCTGTTCCATGCGGCGGAGGCGAATGCGCAGGCGATGGGGGCGCTGCATTACCAGACCTCGATCGGGCGCTGGGCATTGCTGGTCCTGCTCTCGGCGTTTGCCATCATTCTCCTGCCGCGCCAGTTTCATGTGACGGTGGTGGAGAACCGGACGGCGGGCGAGTTGCGCATGGCCGGGCTGCTCTTCCCCATCTATCTTGTCGCCATCAATATCTTCGTGATCCCGATTGCCATTGCCGGCGTCCTGCTTCTCGGCAAGACAGGCACGCCCGACCTTTATGTCCTGAACCTGCCCCTGCAGGCCGGTGCGCATGCCGTGTCGCTGATCACGCTGATCGGCGGATTTTCGGCGGCGACCGCGATGGTAATCGTGGAGACGGTGGCGCTGGCCATCATGGTCTCCAACGATATTGTCATGCCGATCATCCTGCGGCGGCGTCTCGTGACACCCAGCCTGCACAACACGGACTACACCCACTTTCTGCTGCGCGTGCGCCGCACGGCAATCTTCGTCGTGCTGCTTGCCAGCTACGCCTATTACATCTCCACCGACAGCGCGGCAGCACTTGCTTCCATCGGCCTTCTCTCCTTTGCCGCCGTGGCGCAGATCGCTCCGTCGCTGTTCGGCGGGCTTGTCTGGTCGCGGGCGAATGCGCGCGGGGCCATTGCCGGCTTGTCCGGCGGCTTCTTCATGTGGCTTTATTTCCTGTTCCTGCCGAGCTTCGGGCTTTCGCAGAACGATGTCCTGGCGGGTCAGATCCTGGGCTTCCTCTTCCCCGGCACAGACGTCTTTGACGGACCGGGCGCCGACAATCTGGTCAACGCGACGCTGCTGTCTCTGATGGTCAACACTGCCCTCTTCATCGTGGGCTCGCTGACGCGCCATTCGAAGCCGCTCGAGCGGATCCAGGCCGGCGTCTTCATGTCGACGGGCGACGGCCGCAGCACGCAGTGGCGCGGCGGCAAGACGCGGGTCTCGGTGGGCGACCTCAAGTCGGTGCTGGCGCGCTATCTCGGCGAGGAGCGGATGCAGCGCTCCTTCAAATCCCATGAGCGGCAGATCGGCTTTGCGCTGGTCGACACCCAGCCGGCAGATATGGGGCTAGTGCAGTTCTCCGAACAGCTGCTTGCCAGTGCCATCGGCTCGTCGTCTGCGCGGCTCGTCTTCTCGCTGCTGCTCCAGAGGATGGAAGAGCCCTCCTCCGAGACAGCCCGCCTGCTCGATCAGGCCTCCGAGGCGTTGCAGTATAACCAGGACATGCTCCATACCGCGCTTTCGCAGATGGATCAGGGAATTGCCGTCTTCGACACGTCGAACGGGCTCACCATCTGGAACCGCCGCTTCCGCAAGCTGCTCGACCTGCCCGAACATGTCGGCGAAGTGGGCTTTCCGCTCTCCGATATCGTCGCGATCCTCGAAAATAGGGGCGATGTCAGCTCGTCGGGGCGGGGCGACATGCTGGCGGATTTCAAGACGCTCGACAAACCCTTCTCGCTGGCGCTAAAGAGCGGCCGGATCGTCGAGGTACGCTCCAACCCGATGCCCAGCAAGGGGATCGTGACAACCTACACGGACATCACCCAGCAGGTGGAGGCCGACAAGGCGCTGAAACAGGCGAATGAGACGCTGGAGCAGCGTGTGATTGCCCGCACCGGAGAACTGATACGGGTCAACCGCGAACTCGGTGTCGCGCAGGCGGCTGCCGAAGAGGCCAATATCGGCAAGACGCGGTTCTTTGCGGCAGCCGGCCACGACATCCTGCAGCCATTGAACGCGGCCCGGCTCTATTCCTCGACCCTGGTCGAGCGGTTCGAAGGCACGCCGGACCGGGACATCGTGCGGAACATCGATTCATCGCTCGAATCGGTGGAAACCATTCTCGGCGCGGTGCTCGATATTTCGCGGTTGGACACGGGCGCTATGAAGCCGCGCTTTTCTACCGTGCCGCTCGGCGACTTCCTCCAGCGCATCGCCACCGATTTCCAGCCTATCGCAAGGGAAAAGGGGCTGGAGCTTCGCGTGTTGCCGACCAAGCTCACCGTGCGTTCAGACCCGACGCTGCTGCGCAGACTGGTGCAGAATCTCGTCTCGAACGCCATCAAATACACACCCTCCGGCAAGGTTCTCGTCGGCGCGCGGCGACGGGGAGAGACGGCGGTTATCCAGGTGGTCGATTCGGGCATCGGCATTCCGCAGTCGAAATTCACCACTGTTTTCCAGGAATTCGTGCGTCTCGACGAAGGCGCGCGCGCGGCCTCGGGCCTCGGCCTCGGTCTGTCGATCGTCGATCGCATCGCTCGGGTTCTGGAACACCCCGTGGAACTGAAAAGTCGAGAGAGACACGGGACCGATTTCCGCGTCGTCATCCCGCTTGCCGAACCGGCGGAGGCTCATGCCGAAGCCGCGCCGGAGGCTGCCGATGTCCGGCAGACGGCGCTTGCCGGCCTGTCTGTGCTCTGCATCGACAATGAACGGACCATTCTCGACGGCATGGCGCTGCTGCTGCAAGGCTGGGGCTGCACGGTTGCCACAGCGCTCTCTGCCGAGGAAGCGCTCGACCGGATAGAAAACTTGCGTCCGGACGTCATTATTGCCGACTATCATCTGGACGACGGAACGGGGGTCGAGGCGGTGGGCCGCGTTCGGGGCCGCGTGGGCGTGGCAATCCCGGCTTTGCTGGTCACCGCGGACCGGACACCGGAAGTTCGCGGAGAAGCGGAAACGCATGCGATCACAATCATGCACAAGCCGGTCAAGCCAGCATCGCTGCGTGCCTATCTGGCCCGAACGGCGGCCATGTCGCGTTCGGCAGCGGAATAATCAATCGTCGAACTTCTTCTCGTAGGGCAGCAGCATGATGGCGGTGGACATGGATGCCCCACCGAGCAGCAGGGAAAGCGGCGCCGCAACGAGCAGAACGGCAATCGCCGGCATGGGCGAATGCTGAACGCGGGTCAGAAAGTCGCCTATGTTGAAATAAAGAAGAGCTGCGGTCAGCGCGAGGCCGATGAAGATGCCGAAGGCGGCGTTGAGAGCCAGGAAGCGCAGCATCTCGTGATGATCCTTGCGGGCTTCGGCGGGTGTCATTTTGGGCTTCTGAGACATGGCGGGGCGTTTCGAAAGCTATTGAATTATCCAGAGCATTTCCGGGGAACTCGGATCACCTAAAATGCTCTATCTCTTTGTTTTACCGCAGTCCGGACGCAAAAACCGCTGGTCCTTTGGCCTCGAACATTTCCGAGCATACGCCTTTGATACGGACTGACGCAATGCGGCAAACCTTCGCATTGCAGCATGCGACAATGCCGGAGAAAATCTGCCCAAACAGCAAGAAGCCCCGCAGCGGAATGCTGCAGGGCCTCTGGGGTCATTCACAATGCAGGTTGATCAACGGACCACGTAGGCGGTCGAGCCATCAGCACCCTTGATCTCGCCAATCACGCTGGAGATCTGGACGTTCTCGGCCAGAAGGGCGTTGTGGACAGCCGGGGAGGCCTTGATCTGTTCCTGCAGAGCGGCAACCCGAGCCGGATCTGCCTTGGCGCGGTCGCGGTACATTTCGCGGTCGGCCTTGTTCAACTCGCCGAGACGGTAGACCGTCACGTCAGAGCCCTGTGCGGAAACGCGCGAGAGCGTGCCAGCCTGGTAGCCGTAGCCATAGGCGTTGCGCGATGCTTCATGCGAAGCCGGCGCGGCGGCATAGGTGTTGTCGTTGGTCATCTGCGCGAATGCAGAATTTTCATTTTCCTGTGCCGAAGCCTGAACGCCGAAAAGGGCGGTGGTTGCAAGAACGCCAGCAGCGGCAAAAGCGGTAAACTTGTTCATTTTCATCTCCATTACATTTGGCGGAAAGCCGCCGGTTCATCAATCGTGGTTTGTTCAATTGACAGCGCCATCAGAAGCGCATGACCTAATAACGCACCACATTTGGTTTAGTTTCAGGCAGACTTCATTAAATTCTCTTCATGAATGACAATGTAGATTAAATATCCGAAACACTGTTCATCATTACAGGATTTTAATGTTCTCATTTCCTGGATTTGTATTTTTACGTGATCCATTTCAACGAATTTACGTATTGGATCGACTTCATGTAATCGTCTCGCGGCTCAAACCGCGAGACGATGTGCTATTTTAGCGTCAACGCATACTTACCGGACGATGTAAGTGACAGAGCCGTCGAGGGCGGTCCTGCTGCCGATTACGTTGCTCAGGCTGATGTTGCGTTCCTGAAGACCGCGCAGAACCGAGGTGTCCTTGCTGATGCCGGCCTGCAGAGCCTGGACGGCAGCCGGGTCAGCGCTGGCGCGGTCGAGAGCGGCCTGACGGTCGGGCTTCGAAAGCTCGCTCACATAGCGGACGTTGATTGCACTTTCGTGCGAAGCCTTGGCGAGGAAGCCCGGGTTGTAGCCATAGCCGACTGCGCTGTTTTCAGAAGCAGGGGCCGTGGTGCCGTAGGTGTTCGCACGGGTCATCTGGGCGAAGGCAGAGTTTTCGTTCTCAGCGAAGGCCTGGCCCGAAATCAGGGCCGAAACGGACAGGACGCCAGCGGCGGCAAAAGCAGCAAACTTGTTCATTGTATTCTCCATTCATTTTCTACAAGTGCGGCCCTCAGCACAATGCGAGGGGTTCCGCAGGGATTTTGATTTCCCGCTATTCAATCGCGCACTACCGAGTGCGTGACTGAATGGCGGGGTTTCCATCCGGAGACCCGCATGCCGCTGTCGGCTTCATGTCTCCGTCTTACACTACACCATTTGGGGTATCGAACCGTTCGGTTCAATACCGAAATTGGAAACGTATTGTGCACAATACGAGTCTTGAAAATGAGGATCGAACGCCAATGGGTTTGGGCAATTGTGGCGAGAAAAAGCCAAATCGAATCATTGGTTTGCCAGATCATGCCGTCTGCCTGCCCAACCAGGACCGATAGGCATGAGGGCGAGATGGAACGCTTCAAAGCCGTACGTGACAAACGAAAACACCCTCCGCGGCAGGGTGACCGCGGAGGGCGCTGGAGGGGTGGTTTTGTTGAAACCAGCCTTTATTACCGGATGATGTAGGTCGTCGAACCGTCGGCAGCGCGCTGTGCGCCAATGACGTTCTTGACGCTCACGTTACGGTCCTGAAGACCACGAACGACGTCTGCATTCTGTGCAATTTCGGCCTGGAGGGCCTTGACTGCGGACGGGTCTGCCTTGGCGCGGTCCTGAAAGGAGGCCTTTTCAGCCTGCGACAGCTCGTTGGTGTAGCGGATGTTGACGTTGCTCGAGTGCGAGGCCTTGGCAAGGAAGCCCGGGTTGTAGCCGTAGCCAACAGTGCCAGCGTCAGAAGCGGCAGCCGAGGTGCCATAGGTGTTGGCACGGGTCATCTGGGCGAAAGCGGAGTTTTCGTTGTCAGCGAAAGCCTGACCCGAGATGAGGGCCGAAACAGACAGGACGCCAGCGGCGGCGAAAGCAGCAAACTTGTTCATTGTAGTCTCCATTGTAAATGCGGTTCCACGGGAAGGTCGACCGCGAGCGGGTTGGATTTATTGGTTTCCCGCAATTCAATCGTGCACTCTTGAGTACGCGACTGAATGGCGGGGCCTCGCCAGGTTTCGACACGTTCGGCTTTCTTGCCGGTGTGTGCATCGTTGCCTGACACGACTTCATTTAGGTGGCAGAACCGATCGGTTCAACAGCAAAGTTGGAAACGGATTGTGCACAATCCGCGTCATTTTTCGCTTTTATTCAACGCCTTAGGGGCTCGTTAAGACAAAAAAACACCCTCCGCGGCAGTGGAACCGCGGAGGGCGCTGGAGGGGTGGTTTCGTTGAAACCAGCCTTTATTAGCGAACGATGTAGACCGTCGAACCGTCGACTGCACGCTGTGCGCCGATGACGTTCTTGACGCTTACGTTACGGTCCTGAAGACCACGAACGACGTCTGCATTCTGTGCAATTTCGGCCTGGAGGGCCTTGACTGCGGACGGGTCTGCCTTGGCGCGGTCTTGAAAGGAGGCCTTTTCAGCCTGCGACAGCTCGCCCGTGTAACGGATGCTGACAGTGTTGGAATGCGAAGCCTTGGCGAGGAAGCCGGCGTTGTAGCCGTAGCCAACCTTGCTGCCCGTGTCGGACGGAGCCGAACCGCTGTTCTGGTTGACCATCTGGGCGAATGCGGAATTTTCGTTTTCCTGAGCAGCAGCCTGGCCAGCGATCAGAGCGGAAACAGACAGGACGCCAGCAGCAGCGTATGCAACAAACTTGTTCATTTTGATCTCCATTTACAAAGTGCGGTTCCATGGGGGACAACCGCGAGCGGGGTTTGTTTTTTGGTTTCCCGCTATTCAATCGTGCACTCTCAAGTGCGCGACTGAATGGCGGGGTTGCCTCATCAGAGTTCCGACCGTCCGGCGTTTGCCGGTGTTCATCTCGTCGTCCGATGATGTAGATATATATGACCGAACCGTTCGGTTCAATCTCGAAATGACGAACGTATTGTCTTCGATATGAGCCCTTGAAATGTGAGATCGAACCAGTACGGTCCACTTACAAAACTGGAGAGTTTTCTAATTAATAATTTAGTTTCAATAGCTTATAGATTTTTGGAGGCGACAGCCAAGCCTGACATTCATGCCGTTTCAGAGGCTTCACTGCCCCATTCGCACCACATTTTGGCATGGAAAAGGCCGCTCGAGGCGGCCTTTTTTATGCGATTTTAAGGTTTTCTTAGCCTAGGCAGCCTGTTTTTTCTCGCCGTACGGATTGAAACGAGCATAAAAAGTATCCCCCGTCTTGGCCATTTCGAGAAGCAGAGGCGTCGGCTTGAAATGGGGGCCGTACTGAGTCGCCAGCTTTTCGGCCAGTTCGACGAATGCCTTCACGCCCATGCCATCGATATAGGAGATCGCACCGCCCGTGTAAGGCGCGAAACCGAAGCCGAGGATCGAGCCGATATCGGCTTCGCGCGGATCGGTGACGATGCCCTCTTCCATGGTGCGGGCGGCTTCCAGAGCGATGGTGACGAGGAAGCGCTGCTTGATCGTCTTGACGTCGATCTTGTCCGGATCCTGCTGCGGGAACATGTCCTTGAGGCCAGGCCACATGGACTTCTTGGCAGGCTTGGCCGGATAGTCGTAGAAGCCCTTGCCGGCCTTGCGGCCGAGGCGGCCTTCCTTTTCGACCATCTGCGTGATCAGCGCCATGTGGCGCGGATCGACCGACTTCTCGCCGAGATCGGCAATCATCGCCTTCATGATCTTGTAGGAGAGATCGACGGCGGTTTCGTCGTTGAGCGCCAACGGGCCAACAGGCATGCCCGCCATCTTGGCCACGTTGTCGATCATGACGGCCGGGATGCCCTCGACGAGCATGTTATAGGCCTCGTTCATGTAGCGCAGGACGCAACGGTTCACGTAGAAGCCACGCGTGTCGTTGACGACGATCGGCGTCTTCTTGATGGCGGCGACATAGTCGAGCGCCACGGCGAGTGCCTTATCACCCGTCTTTTCGCCCATGATGACTTCCGTCAGCATCATCTTGTGCACCGGCGAGAAGAAGTGAATGCCGATGAACTGTTCCGGACGCTTGGAGTTTTCAGCCAAACCGGTGATCGGCAGCGTCGAGGTGTTGGAGGCGAAGATCGCGCCGGGCTTCAGCACGGCCTCGACCTGCTCGGTCACGGCCTTCTTGATGCCGCGATCCTCGAACACGGCCTCGATGACGAGGTCGCAATCGGCGATATCGGCATAATCGGCCGTCGGCGTGATGAGGGCAAGGAGCGCCTCGCCGGCTTCCTTGGAGAGCTTGCCCTTCTTCTGGGCCTCGGTGACGAGGCCTTCGGAGGTTGCCTTGCCCTTGTTGGCGGCGTCCATGTCACGGTCGATCAGAACGACCTGAATGCCGGCGGCGGCCGTGACATAGCCGATGGACGCGCCCATGAAGCCTGCACCCACGATGCCGACCTTCTTGATCTCGCTCTTTTCGACGCTGGCCGGACGGCGGGCGCCCTTGTTTAGCTCCTGAAGGGAGACGAACAGCGAGCGGATCATCGAGAAGGCTTCGGTGGTCTGCAGGATGTTTGTGAAGTAGCGCTGCTCGATGCGCAGGCCCGTGTCGATCGGAACCTGGAGGCCTTCATAGACGCATTTCACGATGGCGAGGGCTGCCGGATAGTTGCCGGCGGTTTCGCGGCGCAGAATGCCGTTGGCGGCTGAGAAGAGCTGGATGCCGTTCGGCGTCCAGACGGCACCGCCCGGAGCCTTGAAGCCCTTCTTGTCCCAGGGCGCGACCGGATCGACGCCCTTCTTGAGCAGTTCCTTGGCAGCGGAAACGAGGTTTTCCGGCTCGACCACTTCGGCCACGAGGCCGAGCGCCTTGGCGCGCGAGGCGGAGAAGGACGAACCCGTCGTCATCGCCTGCAGTGCATCCTGTGCGTTGATCAGGCGCGGCAGGCGCTGCGTGCCACCGGCGCCGGGGAAGATGCCCACTTTCACTTCCGGCAGGCCGATCTTGACCGACGGCGAGTTGGACGCGACGCGGGCATGGCAGGCGAGCGACAGTTCGGTCGCGCCGCCCATGCAGGTGCCGTTGATGGCCGAGACCCAAGGCTTGCCGTTGGTTTCGATCTTGCGATAGAGCCAGGTCATGCGGCCGGCAGCATCGAAAAGCTTCTGGGCCGCACCGGCCGGATCGGCCGCGCGTTCGCGCTCGATCGTCTCGAACATGCCCTTGAGCATGGTGAGGTCGGCACCGCCGGAGAAGGCGTTCTTGCCGGAGGTGAAGACGACGCCCTTGACCTTTTCGTCGGCAACCGTCGCGTCGATGATCTTGTCGAGTTCGTCCATCACTTCGACCGTGAAGACGTTCATCGACTTGCCGGGCATGTCCCAGGTGACGAGCGCAATGCCGTCGGCGTCGGTTTCGACCTTGAAGTTTACGTAAGACATTCTTCTCTCTCCCAAACCTTAGACGCGCTCGATGATCGTGGCCGTGCCCATGCCCGCACCGATGCAGAGCGTGACGAGCGCGGTGTTCAGATCGCGGCGTTCCATTTCGTCCAGCGCCTGGCCGAGGATCATCGCGCCGGTGGCACCCAGCGGATGGCCAAGGGCAATCGCGCCGCCGGTGACGTTCATCTTGTCATGCGAGACATCGAAGGCCTGCATGAAGCGGAGCACGACGGCCGCGAAGGCTTCGTTCAGCTCGAACAGGTCGATATCGTTGATCGTCATGCCGGCACGCTTCAGGAGCTTCTCGGTGACGTCAACCGGGCCGGTCAGCATGAGGGCCGGTTCGGAGCCGATATTGGCAAAGGCGCGGATGCGGGCGCGGGGCTTGAGGCCCATGGCCTGACCGCCGGCCTTGGAGCCGAGCAGGACGGCCGCAGCGCCGTCCACGATACCGGACGAGTTGCCGGCATGGTGGACATAATTGATGCGCTCGACATCCGGATGCGCATGCAGGCCGACGGCTTCAAAGCCGCCCATTTCGCCCGGCATCTGGAAGGACGGGTTGAGCGAACCGAGCGACTGCATCGTCGTGTCAGGACGCATGTGTTCGTCCTTGGCGAGGATCGTCAGGCCGTTGACATCCTTCACAGCGATGACGGACTTGTCGAAATAGCCCTTTTCCCAGGAATTGGCAGCGCGCTTCTGACTCTCGACGGCATAGGCGTCAACATCTTCGCGGGAGAAGCCGTACTTGGTGGCAATCAGGTCGGCGGAGACGCCCTGCGGCATGAAATAGCCGGGGAAGGCGACGGAGGGGTCAACCGGCCAGGAACCGCCGGCCATGCCCATGCCGACGCGCGACATGGATTCCACACCGCCGGCAATCACGATGTCGTCCGCGCCGAACGCGATCTTCGAGGCGGCAAGGTTCACGGCATCGAGGCCGGAAGCGCAGAAGCGCGAGATCTGAACGCCCGGAGCCTTGAAGTGATAACCGGCTTCGAAAGCAGCGGAACGCGGAATGACCGCGCCGGCTTCCATGACCGGATCGACGCAGCCGAAGATGATGTCGTCGACGGTTGCGGTATCGAGGCCGTTGCGATCGCGGATGGCTTCCAGCGTGAGCGCAGCCAGGCGAGGCGTCGGCACTTCGTGCAGCGCGCCGTCCTTCTTGCCGCGACCGCGCGGCGTGCGCACGGTGTCATAGATAAAGGTTTCGGTCATGATGTCTTCTCCCTTTGTGCGGCAAGGGCCGCGAATTGGATCTTACAAGGCATTCAGCCGCTGCATTCCGGGCACCCCCTCACCCGCCTCCGCTTTGCTCGGCGACCCTCTCCCCGAGGGGAGAGGAGGATCGCGGACGCTGCGGCACATTCCCTCTTCTCCCCTTGGGGAGAAGGTGGCGCGAAGCGCCGGATGAGGGGTTCCAAACGGAAATTGCTGGCCTTGTACCTCACATGCAGAAAGGCCCTTGTCTTTAAAGGGCCTTTCATTTCGCTGGTCAGAACTCAGAACGCCTCGGCGGCCAGTTCCATCATCGTGTCGGCGCCGGTCTCGATGCGGGTCTTGCGCAGGGCCGTTTCCGGCATGACCTTGTCCATGTAGAAGCGCGCCGTGATCAGCTTGTTCTTAAGGTAGTCTTCGCGCGAAGAATTGCCAGCGGCAAGCTCGTCTTGAGCGACCTTCGCCATCTTGGCCCACATGTAGCCGATGACGACGACACCGAACATATGCATGTAGTCGTAGGAGCCGGCGCCGGCATTGTCGGGCTTGGCCATGGCGTTCTGCATGAACCACATGGTGGAGGCCTGCAGGTCGTTGAGGCCCTTCTTCAGCGCCTTGGTAAAGCCGGACAGCGCTTCGTTCGAACGGTTTTCCTCGCAGAAGGCACCGATTTCGTTGAAGAGCGCCATGACGGCGCGGCCGCCATTGGCCGGCAGCTTGCGGCCGACGAGGTCGAGCGCCTGGATGCCGTTGGCACCTTCATAGATCATGGCGATGCGGGCATCGCGAACGTACTGGCTCATGCCCCATTCTTCGATATAGCCATGGCCGCCATAGACCTGCTGCGCCATGACGGCATGGTCAAAGCCCTTGTCGGTCAGGACGCCCTTGAGGATCGGCGTCATGAGGCCGAGAAGGTCAGACGCCGTTTCGCGCGCCTTGGCATCATCGGAACGATGCGCGATGTCCGACTGAAGCGCGGTCCACAGGGCGAACGCGCGACCACCTTCGTTAAAGGCGCGCATTGTCATCAGCGCGCGGCGGATGTCCGGATGCACGATGATCGGATCGGCCTTGAGGTTGGGAGCCTTCGGACCGGTGAGCGAACGGCCCTGGATACGGTCGCGGGCATATTGGGCGGCGTTCTGATAGGCGATTTCGCCCATCGACAGGCCCTGCAGACCAACGCCGAGGCGTGCTTCATTCATCATGACGAACATGGCGGCAAGGCCCTTGTTCTCGGCACCGATGAGGTAGCCGGTGGCCTCGTCATAGTTCATGACGCAGGTCGCGTTGCCGTGGATGCCCATCTTGTGTTCGAGCGCGCCGCAGGCGACGCCATTGCGCGCGCCGAGCGAACCGTCTTCCTTGACCATGAACTTCGGAACGATGAACAGCGAGATGCCCTTGGTGCCTTCCGGTGCGCCTTCGATACGGGCGAGAACCAAATGGATGATGTTCTCCGACATGTCGTGTTCGCCGGCGGAGATGAAGATCTTCTGGCCGGAAATCTTGTAGGAGCCGTCAGCCTGCGGGACTGCCTTGGTGCGCAAGAGGCCAAGGTCGGTGCCGCAATGGGGCTCGGTGAGGTTCATCGTGCCGGTCCAGGTGCCGGCGACCATGTTCGGAACATAGGTCTGCTTCTGCGCATCCGAGCCGTGCTCGAGGATGGCCGCAATCGCGCCCTGCGTGAGCCCCGGATACATCATCAGCGCCATGTTGGCGGAGATCAGATATTCCGAAACGGCGCTGTGCAGCGTATAGGGCAGGCCCTGACCGCCGAACTCTTCCGGCATGGAGAGGCCGAGCCAGCCGCCCTGACAATACTGGTCGAAAGCTTCCTTGAAGCCCTTCGGCGCCTTCACACTGGCGTCATCGTTGCGAACGCATCCTTCCTGGTCGCCCGACAGGTTGACCGGGAACATGACCTCTTCCGCCACCTTGGCAGCTTCGCCCGTGATGGCCTCCAGAAGATCGGGGCCGACATCGGCAAAGCCGGGCATATTCGAATAGCGCTCGATGCCGAGGACATCGTTGAGCACGAACAGGGTGTCTTGTACGGGGGCCTTGAACACGGGCATGGCAGTCTCCTCGCCTTCCATTGGGTCGTCGTTGCCATTCTCATACAAAATTTTGACGTTTGCGTAAACGTCAAAATCGCAGGAGGCGAAAATTTTGCGGCTCCAGCTTGCCGCAAGTCTCGTCAAGGCAAATGGTTAACGAAGTATGAGGGGTGATTCTGCGCGAAACCACATTTTAATCTTTGGACATCGGTTAACGGGCTGTTAACGCGGCCCCATCAAATGTAATCATCACACTCAGGTGATTTGCGCCGATCCGGGATTTTTTAAGGTCTTTCGTAGCCGGAAACATCCGCAGTTTCGCCATGACGGGCATCGCGGGGGAATTTCCCGCGCCCGAAATGGATCAACGCCAGACGCAATTGAAGCGAGTGGAATGATGAACAGATCAAAATCCGATACGCCTCGTCAGGGAGACCGGGCCGCAAGTGCGCCGGCAGCCCCCCTGACCGAGACGGCTGCAGGCCGTGTGGAAGAAGCGCGCGCTTCGCTGCTTCGCTCGCCGCGTCCTGACGATGCCGGTCGCCTGGCGCGCTCCACGCAGATTTCGGAAATTCTCGACCGACAGAAGCTGCTCTCGCGCAACCGTCCGCCACCGCCGGCCGCCGCGAACCTCTCGCTGGCCGACCAGATCCGTGAGCGCCTGCGGTCCCCGGCAGCTCCGGTGTCTGCCGGCATCAGCGCGCCCCGCGCAAGCGACCCGCGCCCGAGCGACTATCGCGCCACCGACTATCGGTCCGACCTGCGACCGAGCGACTATCGCCAGCCGTCGGCAGAACATGCAGCGTTCGATATTTCCGAAGCGCTTGCCAAGCTACGCCACGATCTCAAGCAGGATCTGGCCGCGAGCTTTGCGCAGGAAATCGCCAATCTGCGCGGCGAGATCAAGGAAATCGGAGCGGCTGTTGCAGAAAACGGCTACCCGCAGGATCTCTACGCCGACCTGCAGCGGCTTGCCGAAGGCATGGAATATATCGGCGAGGCCACCGAAAACGCCGTGACCAACAGCATGCGCGGCGAGCTGGACTCGATCCGCGCCATGGTCAGCGGCATGGCCCGCCAGGACGATCTCGCCGTCATCGTCGAACACTTCGAGGCGCTGCGTCAGCAGATGGCCGAGACGGAATCCCAGGCGCAGGCGCGCAGCCTCGATACAAAGATCGGCAGTCTCGCCGACGCGATCGAAATGCTCGTATCGCAGATGTCGAGCGCCGACCGTGACCTAAACAGCCAGATGCATACGCTGGACGAGCGGCTTGCCGAGATCGTTGCAGCCATCGACGCTAACGCGCAGGCAACGGCAGACCTTTCCGGCGACGCCGGTTTCGGTTCGCTCGAGGCCCGCATCGCGCGGCTTGTGGAAGAGATCGACGCCGTCAACCTGCCGCAGCGCGACAATCTGGTCGCCGAGCGCATCGAGAGCCTTGCCTCCCGCATGGAAGAGCTTGCCAAGCTGCAGGCCACCGAACATCTCGACCGCCGCTTCGACGAACTCGCCGCACTTCTGGCCCAGGGTGGCGCGATGCCGGCCGGCGAGGACCTCACCGCGATCGTCTCCGACATCTCGCGCAAGATCGACGACATGGCGCGCGGCACCGTCAGCAGCGACCTCGTCGACCGCTTCGACGATCTGGCAAGCCGTATCGACAGCCTCAACATCGCCGGCGCAACGGGTGGGCTGAGTGAGGAAATCCTCACCTGGCTCGAAGAGCGCATGAACGATATCGCCGCCCGCATCGATGGCAATGTCGCTGCCAAGGGCAATCCGGCCGCCGATCTCGGCGCTCTGGAAGAGCAGATCGCAGCGCTCACCAAGCTGCTCAGCGAACCGCGCGTTGCCGAAGACATCAACTCGGCCCAGATGACCAGCCGCATGTCGGCGCTCGAAGACTACATGTCGACGAACGACGAATATATCGTGGAGGCTGCCCGACAGGCTGCCGAGACGGCGCTGGAAGCCTATGTCCGCAACTTTGCCGGCCAGCCGAGCAACACGAGCATGCCGCAGGCCGACATCTCGACGATTTCGGACCTCGCCGCCGACCTGCATGCGCTTGAAGAGCTGACACGTTCCGGCGAGAGCCGCAACCAGCAGACCTTTGAAGCACTGCAGCAGACGCTGGTGCAGATTGCCGACCGTCTTGACAAGCTGGGCGCCTCGACCGATGCCGCTGCTGCGGCGGCTCCGGCCGTCTCCAAGTCTGCCGCTGCCGCTGCAAGCCGCCCGCGCCTGCGCACCGGCACTGACACGGAAATGTTCAGCAGCGATTTCGACGACGACCTGTTCGACGACGATATCGCGCTCGACAATACGACGACGACCCGCGATGGCGGCGACAAGCCGCTCAAGGGCTTCCTGTCCTCGATCGGAAACCGTTTCCGCAAGAACGGGCAGGACCAGAAGTCTGAGGAGCCGCGTCGCACGCTTGACACAGCGCCGGCGATCGACGCCGCCGACGACATCAGCCCCGATCTCGCCAACCAGTTGCTCGAGCCCGGCTCGGGCGCACCGGACATTCGCCAGATCCTCGAAAAGGTTCGCGCGGTTCAGGACGGCAAGCCGGCCAAGAAGGAGAGCCTGACGGCCCGCGACGACGACAACAGCGACTATATCGCCGTTGCCCGCCGCGCCGCACAGGCCGCCGCCGCAGAAGTCGGCCCTGCCAAGACCAGCGACGACATGGCCGAGACGTCTACGAGCGTGATTGGCAAGTATCGCCGTCCGCTTCTTCTCGGTACAGGCCTTGTGCTCCTGTCCGTCATGGCCTGGCCGCTGGTCACCACGATGTTCAGCACGCCGAACACGCCGGCAAGCCAGCCTGCCGCCGTAACGCTGCCCGCTCCTTCAGTCGAGACGGACGTTGAAAAGGCTGCCGCAGACAAGCTGGCTGCCGACAAGGCCGCGGCTGACAAGGCTCTTGCCGATCAGGCTGCCGTTGAAAGCGCCGCCGCGGAAAAGGCTGCTGCCGAGAAGGCGATTGCCACCGATCAGGCAACGGCGCCCGCTGCCGGCGATGCAACGAACGTTCAGCCTGCAGCCCAGGCATCGAACGCAGCAACCGTTGCCGAACCGCAGGCCGTAACGTCTCAGGAAGCGGCGCCTGCCGCTGCCACTCCGGCCGAGACTGCTCCCGCAGTCGTTGCCGCTCAGCCATCCGACGGAAAGCCCGAGACGCAGGCCGCCGCGACGGTAACGCCGCCGGCAACCACCACGCCAGCCGCAACGACGCCCGTGGCAGCCGCGCTTCCGGTGCCGACGGGCATCGAGCCGCAGGCCCTCGTTGACGCCGCCAACGGTGGTGACGCGCTCGCCATCTACGAAGTCGGCAACCGCATCTTCGACGGCCGTGGCGTTGCCGCCAACCCGGCTTCGTCTGTTGCCTGGTACACCAAGGCTGCCTCGCTCGGCTTCGCGCCGGCGGAATACCGCCTCGGCAGCCTCTATGAAAAGGGCGTCGGCGTCGGCGTCGATCCCGCCAAGGCCGTCGAGCACTACTCGACTGCGGCAAAGGCCGGCAATATCAGCGCCATGCATAACCTCGCTGTGCTCTATGCCACCGGTACACTCGGCGCTCCGGACTTCACGTCTGCCGCCAAGTGGTTCACGGAAGCCGCAAACCACGGCGTTCGCGACAGCCAGTTCAACCTGGCAATCCTCTTTGCCAAGGGGAGCGGTGTCACGCAGGATCTCGTCCAGTCCTACAAGTGGTTCGGCATTGCCGCCAAGGATGGCGATGTCGACGCCGCGCAGAAGCGCGACGAAGTTGGCAAGGTTCTCTCCGCCGAGCAGTTGACCAAGGCGAAGGCCGAAGTTGACGGCTGGAAGCCCGCCGCGACGGACGACAAGGCCAATGCCACCATCCTTCCCGACGCTTGGGCCGGCAAGGCGCAGAAGACCAACAGCGTCGACATGAAGAAGGCCATCACCTACATCCAGGCCATGCTGAACAAGAATGGCTTCGACGTCGGTCGTCCCGACGGCGTGATGGGTGCCAAGACGGTCGCCGCGATCAAGCAGTTTCAGTCCTCCGTAGGCCAGCAGCCGACGGGCGACATCAACGATGCGCTGGTCAAGGAACTGATCGCCCGCAGCAAATGATCTCGAATTTGCCCGGCCTGCCGCAATTGTAGCGGAATGAATTGACACCCTTCGCCCCCGGCGCAAGGGTGTCATTGTTTTTTGAGGTGCCGTCGTCCGCTACAGCGGCTCCAGAAATGAAATGTTCATGGGAGACAGGTTATGGATGGTCCCCCGGTTGCATTATGAGTTGAAGTCCGAGGCCCGTCGGTGACGATCTATCTGCCCATCGCCGAAATGTCGGTGAACATCCTGGTCATCCTCGGGATGGGCGCGGCCGTCGGCTTCCTGTCAGGCATGTTCGGGGTCGGCGGCGGGTTCCTCATCACGCCGCTCCTCATCTTCTACAACGTTCCACCGGCAATCGCCGTGGCAACCGGTGCCTGCCTCGTCGTCGCCTCTTCGGTATCGGGTGCGATCAGTCACTTCCGGCGCGGAACGCTCGATCTGAAGCTTGGCACATTGCTGCTGGTGAGCGGCCTTGCGGGGTCTACCGCCGGTATCGGCGTCTTCGCACTCCTGCGCAGCCTCGGCCTGCTCGATCTCTTCATTTCGCTGGCCTATGTGCTGCTGCTCGGCACGGTCGGCTCGCTGATGCTGATCGAAAGCCTGCGTGCACTCCGCCGCATCGCCAAGAACAAGGCTGTTTCGCTGAACCGGCCTGGCCAGCACAACTGGGTGCACCGCCTGCCGTTCAAGATGCGGTTCAAGAAGTCGAAGATCTATCTCAGCGTTCTTCCCGTCATTGCCATTGGCTTCCTGCTGGGAATTCTGACGTCGGTCATGGGTATCGGCGGCGGCTTCATCATGGTTCCGGCCATGATTTATTTCCTGCGCGTGCCGACCGGCGTCGTTATCGGCACATCCCTGTTCCAGATCGTCTTCGTCACCGCCTATACGACGATGATCCAGGCGACGTTGAACCACACGGTCGACATCATCCTCGCGCTGCAATTGATGATCGCCGGTGTCGTGGGCGCGCAATATGGCGTGCGTGTTGGCCAGAGGCTGCGTGCCGAGCAGTTGCGCGCGTTGCTGGCGCTCCTCGTGCTGGCCGTCGGCCTGCGCCTTGCCATCGACCTCGTGCTGACGCCGAAGGACATCTATTCGATCGTGACTGGGGGCCATGCATGAGCCGCTTCCCTGCCGTGGCCGCCGCACTTCGCTTGCTTGTTCTCAGTCTGTCGCTGCTCTCGACCGGCGCATTTGCCGTAGAGCGGCAAACCGACAAGGTCCGCCCGCCGGAGGGCATCGAAATCGGAATGTCGACCAACGAGATCGCGATCACGTCCGATTTCACCGGTGCCGACCTGACGATCTTCGGCACGATGACCAATATCGACGATTATCTGCAGCAGATCGGGCAGTATGACATCATCGTCACCCTGGAAGGTCCGCGCGTCGATACCACGATCCGTCGCAAGGAGCGCGTCTTCGGCATCTGGATCAATACCGAGCAGATGACCTTCTCCGCGGTGCCGCAATCCTATTCGATGACCAGCACGCGCGTCATCAAGGACATTGCGCCGCAGCAGGAGCTTGCATCACTCAATGTCGGCATCGACCATATTCGCCTGTTCGCCGCAAACTACTTCGGCGATATCGCGGCGCTGGACGATTTCAGGCAGGCGTTCCGGCGGCAGATGCTGGATAGCGGCCTCTACCAGACCAATCCCGGCGGCATCCGCTTCGTCAGCCCCAGCCTCTTCCGCGCCACGCTGAAACTGCCGGCAAACGTGCCGAACGGCGTGCACATGGTCCACGCCTATCTGTTCAAGAGCGGCGATTTCGTGATGGAGACGAAGCTGCCGCTGCGCGTCGTCAAGACCGGCATCGAACAGTCGCTGACGGAAGCCGCCTATGGCAATTCCTTCCTCTACGGCCTTTCCGCCGTCATCATCGCGCTCACCATCGGCTGGGCCGGATCGGTGATTTTCCGCAAGGATTGAGTTCAGCCCTTGAGGCCACGATAGCTCACGGGATAGACGCGATCCTTCCCGATCATATGAGCGATCAGGCGCGTTTGGTCGAAGAGGCCGCGAAAGGCAACGTGGGCCAGATCGAGGCCACCGGTCATCACGCCGAAGGAGGGCATGATGAGCCGATCGCCATCGGTCGCGAAGCAGGGACGGCGGACGGATTTTTCGCGCCGCCGGAGCGTCGCTGCCGGATGGAGATGACCGGCGATCTCGCCCTTTTCCGCGCCCTTGGCCGGCTCGTGTCGGAAGGTGAGAGCGGAGAAGGCCATGCTTTCCGCGACTGTTCCGGGCAGACCGCTGACGCCGTCGGGATCGTGATTGCCGGTGATCCAGATCCAGTCGCGACCGCGTGCCATCTCGACGATCAGTGTCCGGCAATCGGCCGGCATCAGCGACGAGCCGACGCGGTCGTGAAAATTGTCGCCAAGCGAGACAACCAGCTTCGGCCGGTAGCGGTCCATGACGCGGGCGAGGATCTTCAGCGTGGCGTGGGTGTCGTAGGGCGGCAGCAATTGACCGCGACGGGCAAAGGCCGCGCCCTTTTCCAGATGCAGGTCAGAGACGACAAGCAGGCCATCAGCCTCGCAATAGAGCGCTCCCATCGGGTCGCAGACGAATTCGACGCCGGCGACCGTCGTCACCGAAGCTCCGATCTCTTCATCCCCCATGCCTGCGAGCGCCAGCCTTGCCAATTCCGTTCCTCAAGTACCTTGTCTGTCAGCCCTGCATTGCATCGCGGATCAGGTCTTCGGCCGCTTCTGCCAGCAGACTTTCCGACGCGTTGCCCGCCACCGACTCCTTGCCGATCTCAAGCAGGATCGGCACGGCGAGCGGCGAGACCCTGTCGAGCGGACGATGCAGGATATGGCCCCTGATTCGTGTCAGCATAGCGCCAAGGCGCTGAATGTCCAAAAGCCCGGCTGCGGCTTCCTGCCGCGTCGCCTGCAGGAGAATGTGGTCCGGTTCATGACTACGCAAGACGTCGTAGATCAGATCGGCGGAGACCGTTACCTGCCGACCGGTCTTTTCCTGCCCCGGATGACGGCGTTCTATAAGACCGGCAATGACGGCACAATTGCGGAAGGTGCGCTTGAGCAGGTAGCTCTCGTCGAGCCATGCCTCCAGATCGTCGCCCAGCATGTCCTCATCGAACAGCCCCTGAAGGTCGAGCTTCCGTTTGGCGATCAGGCCGCCCATGTCATCCAGCCCCCAGATGCCGAGGGAATAATCTGTGGCGACGAAGCCGAGCGGCCGTGCACCCATGCGATCGAGCCGACGCGTGAGCAGCATGCCGAGCGTCTGATGCGCCAACCGCCCTTCGAAGGGATAGGCGACCATGAAGAAGCGGGAGCCGCGCGGGAAGGTCTCGATCAGCATCTGGTCGCGGCGCGGCAGCACGGAGACCTCGTGCTGGATTTCCAGCCAGTCGCGCACCTGATCCGGCAGGCGATGCCATTCGCTGCGATCGGCCAGCAGGCCGCGCACGCCTTCGGCCAGATAGGTGGAAAGCGGAAACTTGCCGCCGGCATAGGCCGGAACCTTCGGATCCATGGAGAACGCCTGGCTTGCCAGCGCCTCGTTCTCGCGGATGCCTTCAAACCGCAGCACCTTGCCGCTGAAGAGGAACGTGTCGCCCTGAGAGAGACTTTCGAGAAAGTACTCTTCGATCTTGCCGAGCACCGGCCCGCCGCGCCCGATGGAGCCGAGCTTGTTCTTTCTCACCATGCGCACATTCAGCATGGGACTTTCAACGATGGTGCCGATGTTCAGCCGGTATTGCTGCGCGGTCTGGGGATTGGAGACGCGCCACAGACCATCGGCACGCTGCCTGATCTTGGCGTAGCGATCATAGCTTTTCAGCGCATAGCCGCCAGTCGCAGCAAAATCGAGCACGCGGTCGAAGGTCGCGCGGGAAAGGTCCGCATAGGGCAGCGCCGAGCGCACTTCTTCATAGAGCGCGTCGCCGGAAAAGGGTTCGGCGCAGGCCATGCCAAGAACATGCTGGGCGAGCACATCGAGCGCACCATCGCCCGAGGGCGGCGTATCCTGCGCGTTGATGTAGTTGGCATCGAGTGCCGCCTGGCATTCCAGCACCTCAAAGCGGTTGGCGGGCACCAGAATGGCGCGGCTCGGCTCGTCCATGCGGTGATTGGCGCGGCCGATGCGCTGGGCAAGCCGGCTTGCCCCCTTCGGTGCGCCAACATGGATGACGAGATCGACATCGCCCCAGTCGATACCGAGATCGAGGGTCGAGGTCGCGACCACCGCGCGCAACTTGTTTTCCGCCATGGCCGCTTCCACCTTGCGGCGCTGGCCTGCGTCCAGCGAGCCGTGATGGAGGGCAATCGGCAGGCTGTCGTCGTTGACGGTCCAGAGTTCCTGAAAGACGCGCTCGGCCTGCGAGCGGGTATTGACGAAGATCAGCGTCGTCTTGTGCGCCTTGATTTCCTCATAGACCGCCGGGATCGCATAACCGGCAGAATGGCCGGACCAGGGAACGCGGTCTTCGCTTTCGAGGATGGTGATGAGTGGCCGCGCTCCGCCGGGAGTGACCACGATATCCGCGGCTGCCTCGCTCTCCGATTGGCTGACCAGCCATTTCCGCAGATCGAGCGGGTCGGCCACCGTTGCCGAAAGCCCAATGGCCTGCATGTTCGGTGCAAGACGGCGGAGCCGCGCCAGACCGAGGGACAGGAGGTGGCCGCGCTTGGACGTGACGAGCGAATGCAGTTCGTCGAAGACGACATAGCGCAGGTCGCCGAAGAAGCGCTCTGCCTCGCCATTGGCGATCAGCAGCGCCAGTTGCTCGGGCGTGGTGAGCAAGATGTCGGGCGGACTGAGCTTCTGGCGCTGGCGCTTGCCCTGCGGCGTATCGCCGGTACGGGTCTCGATGGTGAGCGACAACCCCATCTCGCCGACCGGCTTCATCAGGTTTCGCTCGATATCGACGGCCAGCGCCTTGAGTGGCGAGATGTAGAGCGTGTGGACGCCCTGAAACGCCGTTCCGGGCTTCTTGCGGCCCCGCTCGGCCAGTTCGGTGAGCGAGGGCATGAAGCCGGCCAGCGTCTTGCCGGCGCCGGTGGGCGCAATCAGCAGGACGGATTTGCCGGCGCGGGCCTTTTCGAGAAGGGAAAGCTGATGCGCGCGCGGCTGCCAGCCCTTGGCCGCAAACCAGCGCTGGAACGCGCCGGGCAAGAGGTCGATGCCGGAGGGTTCGCCGTCAATCCGCGTCTCCATCGGCGCCCCCTCCTCGCCGATCCCGCCCGTCAGGCCGTGCGGAAGCGGGCGATGGCGCCGCGTTCGATGGCAGCACAAGTCAGCTTGTCGAGGCCGAGGCGATCGCGAATGAGGGCGAGCACGCGCAGCTCTTCCGGCGCGACAGACAGATCGGCGGCCGCGATTTCTACGCAGAGCGCATAGGCCGTGTCATAAAGCTTGTGCGGCAGCGTATCGCGGATGACTTCGAGCACGATGTCGAGCCCTTCCGGGAGCTGCAGAAGCGCCGAGCAATCTCGGGCGACGCCGATCAGCGACTCTTCATCGAACCCCTTGAACACGGGCAGGAAATGGGTAAGCCGACCAATGCGCGCCATTTCGGCGTCCGTCATGTTGCTGTCGGAGGCGGAAACCAGGATCATGCCGTAGATCAGTGCTTCGTGGGTGGTAATCTTCTTGGCCATCAGGTCCTCTTGGTCGTGGGCGGCGCCGGCGGATCGGCCATCCGCGCGCCTGTCATATGTCGGCTGTTTGTGTAGGATTTCCAGTGGCGTTCGGCAAGCGCAAGCTCATGTCCGCGTCTCAAGGATGGCGTGGATCGGGGGCGAAAATGCCGCGCCTGTCTGCCTCGGCCTTACGGCCCACCTGCTCATATACCGAGCCCGGCTGCGCCCGCGCCCAGCCTTGCTCCACCAGCCATCCGCCGACATCCTCCTTGCCGAGCGTGCAACGTGCCGTCACCTCGCCCTGCCAATCCGGATCGGCGATATCGCAAGTGACCGAACGTCCGCGCAGGAAACGGCGGAACTGGGTGGCGGCAAGTTGACCGCAAGGCCATGTGGAGGTGCCCTGCCCGCAGGTTTCCGCAGGATCAAGCGGCGCAATGTCCTTCAGCGTCACGCGACCGCGGGTGGTTTCGAGAACGCCGGCTGCCACGATCGCCGGCCTGGCGATGACCTGAAAGGCAGGCGCCGCAGGCTCTGCAGCCTTTTGCGCCTCCGACTTTGCGGGTAAAGCGGCGTCGGTCGAAGCATCGGACGCGAGCGCCGGCCCCGCCGCCGAGGGTTGGGCGCCTGCGGTGGTTAGTGCTTCAGGCGCTGCCTGTGCGGCGGCTTTTTCGGCCTGTTCCGCCTCCTCACGGGCACGGGCCTCTGCGGCAGCCGTCGCGGCAGCTTCCGCTGCGATCCGCGCCTGGCCCTTCTGCACCAGAACGACGGCACCCAGGATGCCGACGATCAGGACGAGAGCGAGGATCAGAAAGCGCAAGGCAAATTTTCCTATTGGCTGGCCCAGATGATCCGTGCCACCCATTCGATCTCGGTGAGATCGAAGGAGCGATTGGGATGATCGGGGTTGAGCGAGAGCAGTTCGATATTGCGAGACGTCTGGCGCTGCAGGACCTTGGCCATGACTTCGCCCTCGCGCGTCTTGACCACGACACGGTCGCCACGGCGCACCTGCGCGCCGGGTTCCACGATCAGCACGTCACCGTCGCGATAAAGCGGCATCATGCTCTCGCCCTGCACTTCCAGCGCATAGCAGCCGGCCTTGCGGTCAGGTGCCGCCGGAAAGTCGACGACATCCCAGCCCTGACCCGCAGGAAAGCCGCCATCGTCGAAGAAGCCGCCGGCCCCGGCTTGCGCGAAACCCAGAAGGGGTATGGCCGATTGCTGCGGCGGGAACTGGCCGGTAGGAAACTGTACGGTTGGCGTTCCATTCGACATGCCACCGGGATTCAACAGTCCCATGAATTCATCCAGCGTCGCACCCGTCGCCTCGAGAACCTTGGAAAGCGACTCCGTCGACGGCCAGCGTAGGCGCCCGTCGGGGCTCAGCCTCTTCGACTTGTTGAACGATGTGGGATCAAGCCCCGCCTTGCGGGCAAGGCCGGATGCAGACAGATCATATTTTTCCGCCAGGGCGTCGATCGCGCCCCAGATCGCGTCGTGTGAAATCATGGCCGTATCGCTCGGATATCAACCGCGCCCGGCCTTTGCCGCGCCGGCGGTCAAGGCCCCGTTCAGGCGCCCTGAGCGGACATTAGCCAATCCTGCATCGTGAGTAAAGCGAATGAGGAATAAAATCCCAACGCCACTGACAGGACATGTCAGACCGGCTGCAGTTGACCGAGCTTGGACAGTTGGATCACGGCCTGTGTGCGGCTGTCGACGTTGAGCTTGAGAAGAACAGCCGAGACATGGGCCTTGATCGTGGCTTCGGACACCCCGAGTTCATAGGCGATCTGCTTGTTCAGCAGTCCCTCGGACAGCATGTTGAGAACGCGCACCTGCTGCGGTGTCAGCGTCTGCAAACGACTGAGAAGGTCGGTCACTTCCGCATCCGCCTCCCCTGCGCGCGGATCGTAGCCCGCCGGCTCTGCAATGCCGCCCTCGGCCACCTTGCGCACCGCATCGCGGATCTGGTCAGCGCCGGAGGATTTGGGGATGAAGCCCGAGGCACCGAGCTCGAACACACGGCGCATCGTCTGCTGGTCTTCGCTCCCCGAGCAGACGACGATGGCGAGGCCCGGAAACTCCGCACGCAGCGACATGAGGCCGGTCAGACCGTTCATGCCGGGCATCGAGAGATCGAGAAGCAACATGTCGATATCGAGATTTTCGGCGACCGTCTTGCGCGCGCTGTCGAAATCGCCCGCTTCGAGGATTTGCGGCACGGGCTGCATGCCGCAAACGGCCTGGCGAAGCGCGCCGCGAAACAGCGGATGGTCATCCGCAATCAAGATCGTCAAGGCTGACGTCATTCCCAACCCCTCCCGGGCCATGGTTCCGGTCGGCTAAGCCGCTCTCTCCCCAGCCTGCCGCCTGTTTTAGAACCATTATATACATGATCACGTCTTTTGCGGAAGAGCATTCGACCCTTGGTTTTGCTGATCGAGGTCCTTCGCGATGCCCATGAAGCGGCGCATGAACTTTTCCATGATCGACAGGCTGCGGTCGACCTCCGCATCGGTGGGGAGATCCGAGGCCTTGCTACCGCTCGCCATCTGACGTTCCAGCGCATCGACGCGAGCCTTCAGTGCGGCGAGATCGTCCGCTCCGGGTGTCGTCGCGGTGGCCGTGCTGGCAGACGGCGTGCAGGCGAGCTTGCCGGCATCCGCCTTGCAGAGCGTCATCTCGCCGGTTGCCGTATCAAGCCGCACCACGCCACCCTCAACGGGTTGCAACTGGTAGCGGCCTGCGGGCGCGTCATCGGCAAGCGCAAGAAGCGGTGTCAAAGTCAGAAGGCCTGCGGCTAAAAATCGGCTGATCATGTCAAACTCCCCTTGCGTTTGCGGCCGGCTTCGCGCCAAGAGGGTTTGAACGAACCCAAGCCCGCGGAATTGTCCCATGGAAAAAGCAGTCTACAAGATCGTCGCCTCCGAAATATGGCAGGCCGCGCATGAGAAGGGCGTTTTCGAAGGGGCGGGCATCGATCTCAACGATGGGTTCATTCACCTGTCGACCGCCGCGCAATCGGTGAAGACGGCGGAACTTTACTTCGCAGGTCAGACCGGGCTCACGCTGGTCGCCGTCGATACCGCCAAGCTCGGCGAGGCGCTCGTCTTCGAGCCCTCGCGGGACAATGCGCTCTTCCCGCATCTTTACGGCGCCCTGCCGCTTTCGGCGGTGATCTGGGCTAAGCCGCTCCCGGTTGGCGCGGACGGCAAGCATGTCTTCCCGGAGTTTGTCGCATGAGCTTCCTTTCCCGTATCGGCCAGCAGGCGCTCTTCACCTTCGATCCGGAAACGGCACACGGGCTTTCCATCACTGCGCTCAAGACCGGACTACTTCCCACCTGCGGTGTCGCGCCGGACGCGCGGCTGAGGCAGACGATTGCGGGCCTCACCTTCGACAATCCGCTCGGCATGGCGGCGGGCTATGACAAGAACGCCGAAGTGCCGGCTGAACTCGTGCGCCTCGGCTTCGGCTTCGCCGAGGTCGGCACGCTGACGCCGCGCCCGCAGGCCGGAAATCCGAAGCCGCGCCTGTTCCGGCTTGTCGCCGACCGCGCGGTGATCAACCGCATGGGTTTCAACAACGAGGGCCATGCGGCCGCGCTGGAACGGTTGAAGCGGCTGCCGAAGACACTGATGGTCGGCGTCAATATCGGCGCCAACAAGGATAGCGAGGATCGCATAGCCGACTATGTGGCGGGCATCCGCAGCTTCTATTCGGTCGCGCGCTATTTCACCGCCAATGTCTCCTCGCCCAATACGCCCGGCCTGCGCAATCTTCAGGATCGCGAAAGCCTCGATGCGCTGCTGGCTGCCGTGCTTGCCGCCCGCGACGACGAGGCGGCGAAGGCCGGTGGCACGAAAGTGCCGGTCTTCCTGAAAATCGCACCGGACATGAGCGAGGGCGGGCTGGACGACATTGCGGAGGTTTCGCTCGCCCGCGGCCTCGACGGACTGATCGTGTCGAACACGACGATCGGGCGGAACGGGTTGACTGACCAGCGGCAGGCGGGCGAAGCGGGCGGACTTTCCGGTCGCCCACTCTTCGCACTCTCGACGACGGTCCTCGCCAAGATGCGCCAGCGCGTCGGCAAGGATTTCCCGCTGATTGGCGCCGGCGGCATCGAGTCGGCCGAAACGGCGGCGGAAAAGATCCGCGCAGGGGCGGACCTCGTGCAGCTTTATTCCTGCATGGTTTATGAGGGACCGGAACTGGCAAGCCGTATCGTCAAGGGGCTCTCTGGCCTTTGCGATCGCGAAAAGCTGGGCTCGATCCGCGAGTTGCGGGATAGCCGCGTCGCCCATTGGGCGAGACAGCCGCTCGGCTGACCGCCCTCCCGTCCCTCTGTGGGATAGGACTCCCTCACCCAAACATCTTGCGCGCCTTGCCCGGCAGGATCGCGGCAAGCGTGATGCCGCGCATCAGCAGGAAGATGTTGAGTGCGGCCCAGAGGCCGTGATTGCCGAAATAGGGCGGAAGCGCAAAGACGGCGACGAGATAGGCGAGGAAGGAGACGATCATCATGTTGCGCATCTCGACCGTCCAGGCTGTCCCCATGAAGACGCCGTCCATCTGGAAGGCGAGCGCGCCGGTCATCGCCGTCAGCGCCATCCAGAAGAGATAGAGCCCGGCTTCCGCGCGCACATCGGCCGCGCTGGTGAGAAACGCGATGACGTGCTGCCCCGCAAGCATGTTTGCGATGGCCAATAGCGCCGCCAGTCCCAGCGACCAGATGAGCGTGAGCCGCACCGCCTCGCGGAAGGCCTGTCTGTCGCCCGCGCCGAGCGCGCGCCCGCAAATCTGCTCGGCGGCGGCGGCCATGCCGTCGAGGAAGAAGGCGATGACCATGAAGAAATTCATGAGAATGCCATTGGCGGCGAGCGTCACCGTGCCAAGTTCAGCGCCGATGCGCGCCATGATCAGGAATGAGCCCGTCAGCAACAGGGTACGGATCATGATGTCGCGGTTGACGGCGAAGAGCGCCTTCAACTTGGCCAGCGCAAAGACGGCGCGCCAGTCCGTGCCGAGAGGCACGCGGCGGAAACCGGAAAAGGCAAAGGCGAGACCGGCCAGCGCCGTGACGACTTCAGCGGTAAACGTGGCCCAGGCGACGCCCGTCACACCATAGCCGAACCAAAGCCCGAGCGTGATCGAGAGCGCGATATTGATCCCGTTGAGAAGCGTCTGGAGGAAAAGCCCGACACCGGCTCTTCCCCGCCCCAGCACGAAGCCGAGAAGACAGTCGTTGATAAGGCGGGCGGGTGCCGAGAGGATGCGGATGGCGAAGTAGGTCGCCGCGACTGTGGCCGCTGCCGGCTCCGGGGACAGGATGGCAAGGCCGGCGGCAAGGATCGGCGACGACAGCGCCAGCAGAATGAAGCCGGCGACGAGGCTGGTCGCGGCAGCGCGGAAAAAGACGGCGCGCTCTTCCGCCGCGTCCATCCGGCCAAAGGCCTGCGCGGTCAGGGCCGTGGTCGATGTCCGGAAGAAGCCGGTGAAGGAGAAGAGAAAATCAAAGAGTACGGCGGCAATGCCGATGCCGGCGAGATCGGCGGCCACGCCGGTCTGCCCAACGACGGCTGTGTCCGTCAGTCCCAGAAGCGGCGTCGAGACGAAGCCGAGCGTCATCGGCACGGCGATCGAGAGCACAAGGCGATGGGTGACGCGGAAGGAGCGGTCGTGCTGGGAAAGGGTCATGCGGAGGTCCGGCGGGGGTCGAGATTACACGACTCCCGGGGACGGAATCGCTTCAGTTCGACAGAACCATGGACCAGAAGGGGCGGTTATCGGAAGCGCTATTTTGCGAAACCGCAACGCCGAGGCCCTTGTATGGCCCGAGCATGTTCTTCAGATGCTTCGGCGAATGCACCCAGGCCTGGAAGGCGCGCTCGGCCGTTTCCTGTCCGGTGGCGATATTTTCCGCGGCTTGCAGGCGCACGCCCATGCGGTTCATGCGAGAGGTGAAATCGTCCTCGGACTTCAGCTCGTGGCTCATCTCGCCGGCTTTCGCCATGCGGTTGGCCTGGTCGACGGCGGCTGCGATCGCTGCCTTGTCCTCGACCAGCGGCGGCAGCTTCTTTGCGGCGCGCAGCTTGTTGATCAGCGGCAGCACCGTCTTCGTGTGATCATTGGAATTGCCGGGCTCGGGTTCCAGAACGGCGACTGTCGTGCAGCCGGAGAGCAGCGTCAGGCCTAGACCGGCCAAGGCAGCGCGGCGGGTGAGCAGGGGAAGGTCGAGACTGTTGGCAGACATCAGCGGCGGTAGCTCATCAGGCGCAGGATGATGAAGGCGGGAATGACGACCACGGCGCCGAGGAGGAAATAGTCTCCGACTTCACCGAAGGCGCGGAAGCCGGTGCGCCAGAGATTGGTGAGGAAATCGCGGATCCAGTGCAGGATGTCCATCGGATACCAGCCGAAGGAGCGCATGACGAAACCGACAATGACGGAAACGACGACCAGCTTTACGATGAGACGGCCGGGGCTGTCGCCCAGCATCCGGTTCATGGATTCGTTCATCTCTTGCCTCGCTCCTTATCAAGTCTCAGCATCGCCTTATCCGGGCTTGTGATGAGAGATAGGGTCCGAATCATGGCGGCGGCAAGAGGCATGACAAAATTCGCTTGATCGCGTCCGTGCAAAAGCAATATTGCGCGCAACCTCAACCGGAAACGCCCGACATGACTGCGATGGACCTTACCTCCGGCGACCTGATCGCCGACCGGCGCGCCGACTATGCCCGCATGCTGGCGACCGGCGGAGATCTGGAAGCGGCGGCCGAACTGATGGAACAGGCGTTGGAAATCACGCCCTGCTGGGGCGCCGGCTGGTTTCTGCTCGGCGAATATCGCGAGAAGGCCGGGATCCGGGACGCGGCTATCGAGGCCTATCGCCGGGTTCTCGAACTGAACAAGGACGATGTCTTCGGCGCGGGGCTCAAGCTCACCATCCTGGGTGACCGGGCGCAGCCGGCAACGCCGCCGGTCGCCTATGTCGAGCAGCTTTTCGACGATTATGCCGACCGCTTCGAAACGGCGCTGGTCGAAAAACTCGACTACAAGGTGCCGGGCCGGCTGGCGGCGTTGATCGAAGCCATGGGGCGTGCGCATTACGTCCGCGCCATCGATCTCGGCTGCGGCACGGGGCTGATGGGCGTCGAGCTGCGCGTGCGCGTAGATCATCTGGAGGGTTATGATCTTTCCGCGAACATGCTGGCGAAGGCAGAGGACAAGGGGATTTACAATCATCTCGATCAGGCCGACCTGTCCCTTGGAACCGCTGAAGCACGGTTGATCAATGCGGATCTGGATGCAGGGCGTGCCGATCTGGTCGCGGCAGCCGATGTGCTGATGTATCTCGGCGATCTCGAGCCTGTCTTCATGCTGTCCTCGGCGCTTCTGGCCTCGGGCGGACAGCTTGCATTTTCAATCGAACACCTGATGGACGGGAACGACGATTTTCGCCTTCAGCCCTCGCTGCGCTACGCCCATTCGCCGGCTTATATCGAGAGGCTCCTGTCGACGCACGGCTTCGCGCCACTTGGATCGGAAAAGCTTGTGATCCGCATGGATGGCGGGGCGCCGGTGCAGGGAATTCTGTTCATTGCCGAGAAACGTCAGTCTGCGTAATTTTGTTGCGCCGCAGCATCGAAATAGGTCAGCAATGCTTACATATTTTTGTTGCGGAATTTCCGGCGTTTGAGACAATCGCCGCCAGGGGAGAACATGGGGGAGGACGGCTTTGGGTTTTCGCGATGGAGAGCGGCGTGGCGAATATTTCGGATGTATTTTCGCAACTGAGCGGACGGCCTGACCGGCATTCGGTTTTCGAGGATGCGCAAGGCATCCTGGCCGGCGCCCTCATTGCCTCGCTCGGCCTCTTCTTCATGGGCAAGGCGCATCTGGTGACCAGCGGCATGGCGGGCGCGGCCTTCCTTCTGCATTACGCCTCGGGCCTTTCCTTCGGTCTCCTCTTCTTCCTCATCAACCTGCCGTTCTACATCCTCTCCTTCCTGCGCATGGGTCTGGCCTTCACGCTGAAGAGCTTCGCAGCGGTCGCGATCACCTCGGCGCTGGTCGATGTGCAGAGCCGTTATCTGACCATTGGCGATATCAACCCCTTCTGGGCCGCGTTGATCGGCGGGTTGCTTCTGGGCTTCGGCCTGCTGGCCCTTTACCGCCACCGGGCAAGCCTTGGCGGCATTGGCATTCTGGCGGTTTATGTGCAGGACCGTACGCGCTTCCGCGCCGGCCAGGTCCAGATGGCGTTCGACACGATTGTGCTCGCGTTTGCTTTTCTGGTGGCGCCCCTTCCCATCGCTCTTGCCTCGGTGCTCGGTGCCGTCATATTGAATGTCTTTGTGATGGTGAACCACCGCTCCGACCGCTACAGCGTGCTGCGGTAAGCGGACAACGAGCGGACAAGGCATGAACACCGCAGCCCCAGGCAAGACCTTTTCCGATTACCTGAAATCGACGAGCGACAAGCATTCCCTGCTGGAGGATGCGCAAGGCGTCGCCTCCGGCGCGATGCTCGCTTCGCTCGGGGTGTTGCTCCTCTCCTCAGCCGGTCTGCTGACCGGCGGCACTGCCGGTGTCGCCTTCCTTCTGCACTATGCAACCGGCTATTCCTTCGGCGCGGTCTTCTTCGTGGTGAACCTGCCCTTCTATTACCTCGCCTGGACGCGGCTTGGGCGGGCCTTCACCCTCAAGACCTTTGCGACGGTCGCCGCGACCTCGGCGCTTTCCATCGTTCTGCCCCGGCTCATTCCCATCGGGCAGATCGATCCACTGGCTGGCGCGCTTTTCGGCGGACTGCTGGTGGGCACGGCCATGCTGGCGCTGTTTCGCCATCGCGCCAGCCTTGGCGGTTTCGGCGTTCTGGCGCTCTATCTCCAGGAGAAGCTGGGCTGGAAGGCGGGGCTGGTGCAGCTAGGCTTCGATTGCTGCGTGCTGTTCTTCTCGTTCTTCATCGCCACACCCTTCATTATCGTCTGCTCGATCATCGGGGCCGTGGTTCTGAACATGGTGCTCGCCATCAACCACCGGCGCGATCGCTACATCGCGATGTAAACCGGGCGACGAAAGATCAATAAAGTCCCGGTGGAAAATACTTGATGAAAAGCTCATTGAGCTTGCCACTGCGGGCGAGCTCCAGCAGGCCGTGGTCGAAAGCCGCAGCCAGCGGCTCGCCGGGCCGGGTCATGATCGTCATGCCCTCACCCAAAAAGTCTCCGGAATAATACGGACCGCCGCGATAGGCGCAGCAATTGTCCGCCTCGCCGCTTGCCGACCAGAAGGCCAGCGCCAGACCCTCGCCAAACACCGTGTCCACCTCGCCCGCCTTCAGCGCCTTGAGCATGGCGGGGCGATCATCGAAGAGCTGCGGATTCACATTCGGGAAGAAGGCCTTGAGCATGGCCTGATGCGCCGTGTCCTTGACCACGCCGACCTTGCTGGCCGCGAGTTTCATCGGCGTGACAGGCTCGCCGGCCGTCTTCTTCAGCGACAGGAAGCGGGCTGAAAGCTGCAGATAGGGCCGCGAGAAATCGAATTTCGCGCGAAGCTCGGGCGTCACGCCGATGCCGGCGATGACCGCGTCGCCTGTGCGGTTTTCAAGCGCGGATTGCAGCTCGCCAAAGGGCAAGGCCTGGATCTGGCACTTCGCCGTGACCTGCAGTGTCTCGCAGAGTTCGCGCGCCAGATCGACATTGAAGCCGGAAAGCCGGTTTTCCGCGTCGAGAAACTCGAAGGGTGGGAAGTCGAGCGTCGTCAGGAACCGGATGCGCGGCACGCTGCTGATGTCGGGCATGGCGCGATGCTCACGCCTGTCGAATGTCAAAAGCGGCCCCGATGCCTCGGCGGCCACGACTTCAGAATGCATAGCAGGCCATAGAAACAGCAGAAACCCCATAGTTTTTAAGGATGCAGACCCTATCTTGATCGATACCATGGGTTTCAAATTCTCGATGTTTCATAAATTTCAATTGATGCCAAAAACGGTTTATCAAACTCATGGACGCCGGAGAATATTGGAATTCCGGAAATCTCGATAATTCCGCTGCGCACCCGGCGGCGCGACCTGTTGTCGACGCGGAAGGCGCATTGCCAGCCGATGAAATAAGGCTGTTTCTCAAGCTCGGCATCGGCAAGCCCGCCATTGCTGCCGCCTTCCTGAAGGCCCAGCGGAACGGAACGTCCATCGAACGCGAGCTGATCGCCGATGGCACGCTCGACCCCCATATATTTCATGAAGCTCTTGCCGACTGGCTGGGATTGCCGTTTTTCACCTCGATCAATCCGGCAAACGTCCTCCTCACCGAAATGATCGATACGCAGCTTTCGAAGGGGCCACTTCTGCGCCTGAGCCGTCCGTCCCTGCCCTCCGTCCTGGTTCTCGCACCGGACGTGGAGCACGCGATCCGGCTGCGAGAGCAGCTGACGGCGTCGCCGCACATGCGCGAGGGTCTCGCCATCGCCGCGCCGCAAACGATCCGCGACGCCATCTGGCAGGCCAATTGCAGGCCGCGCGTCGAAAAGGTTACGGAACATCTCTTCGGCAGCGCGCCGTCGTTCAGCGCGCGGGTCGTTCTCACCGGCTGGCAGGGCTACGTGTTGGGCGCGCTTTCGGTAAGCTTTCCGCTCGCAGCCTTCACCTGGCCGGAGCCTGTTATGCTGCTTCTGCATCTGGCGCTGAGCATGATCTACCTGCTGGCCATCGGGCTGCGCGCGGCCGCACTCAGGCTGGGCTCGCGGGAGAGCTTGCCGGAACCGACATCTGCGCCCGCTGCAGCAGACGGCCCGCTGCCCGTCTACACCGTGCTGGTTGCAGCCTATCGGGAAGAGGCAATGGTGCCGCAGATGATCGCCGCCCTCGACAGGCTGGATTGGCCGAAATCTCTGCTCGACATCAAGATCGTGTGCGAGGCGGATGACCGGGCGACAATCGAAGCCGTTCGCCGGCATGCGGAAGGCGCACATTATGAAATCGTCGAGGTTCCGGCTGGCGGACCGCGCACCAAGCCGAAAGCACTGGACTACGCGCTGGCCGGCGCGCGCGGTGAATATGTCGTGATCTTCGATGCCGAAGACCGTCCCCATCCGCGACAGTTGCGCGAGGCGTATGCGCGCTTTTCAAGCGCGCCGGAGACGCTTGCGTGCCTGCAGGCCCCGCTGACGATTTCCAATGCGCGCAACAGCCGGATCGCGGCGCTCTTCGCCCTTGAATATGCCGGGCTTTTCCGCAGCCTGCTTCCCCTGCTCGCGCGTCTCGGCTTGCCGATGCCGCTTGGCGGGACCTCCAATCATTTCCGACGCGTGGCACTCGAAGCGGCTGGTGCATGGGACCCGTTCAACGTGACCGAGGACGCGGATCTCGGCATTCGCCTGCATCGCATGGGCTACCGCTGCGGCGTTCTCAGGCTGCCGACCCTGGAGGATGCGCCGACCGAATGGCCGGTCTGGCGTGCCCAGCGGTCGCGCTGGTTCAAGGGATGGCTGCAGACGGTGCTGGTGCATTTTCGCGCGCCGTCGCGGCTCTATGCGCAGATCGGCACGGCCGGGCTCGTGGCGCTCTTCCTGACGACCGGCGGCATGCTGTTTTCGGCGCTTGCGCATCCCTTGCTCGCAATCTTCATTCTGCGCTCGATCTGGCTTTTCGCCAGCGGCGCATGGCTCGCCGTGGGTCTTGCAGAGCAGGTGCTGTTTGTCGTCGATGTCGCGAATGTCATCGGCAGCTACTGTGTCTTCGCACTTTTGGGTCTCAAGCCCATGAGTGCGGAGGAGCGCACAGCGGTGGGGCGCCCATGGGCAAGCGTCCCGTTCTACTGGATGATGCTGTCAGTCGCTGCCTGGCAGGCCGCGAAGGAACTTGCGGCCAATCCCTTCCTGTGGCGGAAGACACCCCATGCCCCGACAGCCACCGCGGCATTCGCCTCAGAACAGACCGGCGACCTGCGCCAGAAGAAGGAAGTTCAGGCAGAGAACAACGGCCGCCCCCAGCGTGCCGAGTACGCGGACCGGTATGCCGTTCACGTAATCGCCCATGACGCTGCGCTTTGACGTGAAATGCAGCAGGGCGAGCATGGGGATGGGTAGCGCGATCGACAGGATGACCTGGCTCACAACAAGTGCCTTGGTCGAATCGACACCCATCAGGACCACGGCGAAGGCAGGGACCATGGTGACGAGGCGGCGCACGATCAGTGGAATGCGGAAGCCAACGAAGCCCTGCATGATCACCTGACCCGCCATTGTGCCGACAACGGATGAGGAGACCCCGGAGGCGATGAGCGAGACGAGGAAGACGGAGGCCGCAGCACCGCCCAGCAGCGGCGTCAGCGTGTGATAGGCCGTCTCGATCTCGGCGACTTCCGAATGGCCGAGATGGAAGGCGGCGGCCGCCATGATGACCATCGCCATGTTGACGAGGCCGGCGGCGGCGAGCGCAATGACGACTTCGCGGTTCGAGAAGTTGACCAGCATGCGTCGCTCGCGATCATCCGCCGGGCGGATGCGGCCCTGGGTCAGCCCGGAGTGAAGAAAGACGGCATGGGGCATGACCGTTGCTCCGACGATGCCGACAGCGATCATCAGCGCGTTGCTGTCCGGAATATTGGGCGTTGTCAGCCCCTTGGCGACATTGCCCCATTCGACCGGCGCGATCAGCATTTCAACGAGATAGCAGAGGCTGATGATGGCGACGAAGACGCCGATGAGGATTTCCATGCGCCGGAAACCGCCCTGCTCCATGACGAGGATCAGATAGGTGATGATGGCGGTGACGACCATGCCGGCCAGAAGCGGCATGCCGAAAATGAGCGACAAACCGATCGCACCGCCGAGAAACTCGGCAAGATCGGTCGCCATGGCGGCGATTTCGCTGACGGCCCACATAACATAGACCATCGGCTTCGGATATTGTTCGCGGCACATCTCCGCGAGGTTGAGGCCGGTGACGATCCCGAGCTTGGCCGATAGCGACTGGAAGAGCATGGCAATCAGGTTGGCCGCCAGAAGCACCCAGAGCAGCGCGTAGCCGTATCCGGCGCCCGCCTGAATGTTGGTCGCGAAATTGCCGGGGTCCATGTAGGCGATGGAGGCAATTACCGCCGGGCCAAAGAAGGGCAGGAAGGCGCGCACGCCTGTTCTGCGACCGGCAAGTGCATCGCGCATTGCCTGCTCGTGCCGTGAAGCCATGGTAGATCCACTCGCCATCTGCATTTCGTCACGCAACATATCCTGGCCCGCTCTCCGCTTGCTTATTTATAGCATGTGCTATAATAATTAGCCGATGACAAGTTCCTGTCAATACGGAACGGCTTTGAATTTTCCGCTTGCCGTCCGACCGCAACGCGTTCAGAAAGCCGGAACAACCCCCGCGGTTGGGGCAGACTGCGAAATTGGCAAGGCGGGGCATGGCTAGACGGAAATCGAAAGAAGCGGAGGATGCGCTGGCAGCGCCCGGAGCACGGGCGGCGGCGTTTCAGCAGGCGCGGGATGCGCGGCGTTCCGAGCTTCTGGAGGATTATGTCGAGTTGATTGATGACCTTGTGCGGGCGACCGGCGAAGCGCGGCAGGTTGATATCGCCGCCTATCTTGGCGTGGCGCAGCCGACTGTGGCCAGAATGCTGAACCGCCTCTCCGACGCCGGCCTCATCGAAAAGCGCCCCTATCGCGGCATCTTTCTGAGCGAAGCAGGCATGAAGCTCGCAGAAGAAGGCCGAGAGCGTCACGCCATCGTGGAAACCTTCCTGATCGACATCGGCATCGATCCCGAAATCGCCAGCTGCGACGCCGAGGGTATCGAGCACCATGTCAGCCGCGAAACGCTCGCCGCCTTCAAGGCATACTCGACGACCAAGCGCTTGAAATAAAACATAAAAAAGTCGGAAAAGCTGGAGCGGGTGAAGGGAATCGAACCCTCGTATTCAGCTTGGGAAGCTGCTGCTCTACCATTGAGCTACACCCGCTTCGCGACCTGACGGCCGAGTGCACAAATCCAACACTCGGTTGCCTTTGTCAAGCGACCTGTCATGCGGGGATCAAACGAACATGAAGTGTGCCGGAGCCAGATGGGCACTCCCTGCAAGTTCTAAATACATCTCTTAATTACGATGAAATAAACAAAATAAGTTCTTTCGTTCAAATTCTTAACGGAAAAAACTTTCCCCTCAAATCCAGAAAAACGACGGAAAGACCCCCAATATACATTGCAATTTTCCGTTTTCTGCCTTTATTAAGCCGACCTACCGATCCTCCAATGACCAATTATTCTTAAAAGTGGGACCGGCCTCGCCATGGCCAATGCGACCAATCTTTTAGCCGTGAATTTTTCTATCGGGTTGGCTTTTTCGCTGGCTTTCATTGGTATTGCGCGGGCGCAGCAGGTCACGTTTGCATATTGGTGCGCGGTCGGCTTTCTGCTTGCTTCGTCCACGGTGGGCGTCGAGATGCTGGCACCGCGCACGTCCATGCCGCAGCTCGTATCCTTCGCATCGTTCTCCTGCCTCCATTCGGCGCTGGCGCTGGTTGCGGCCGGGCTGATCAAGAACTTTACCCGCTGGTCACGCTGGCCGTTGCTGATCCCTTACCTGGTTTTCGAAGCGGGCTTCCTGATGTTCCTGATGGACGTTCCCAGGAATTCATTCTTCTACTCCTTCGCCTATCAGACGCCCTTTGCTGTCATGACGGCGCTGGGAGGAGCAGCGCTTCTTTTCGGATCGCGGTCGCGCAGGTCGATGACCGAACATTTCCTGATGATCGTCCTTTTTCTGAGCGCGGTACAATTCCTGTTCAAGGGCTTCCTCTCCTATCGGCTTGGAGCAGGAGCGAGCGTTCAGACCTATGTCTTCAGCAGCTATGCCCAGTATTCGCAAACGATATCAGCGATCTTATCCATCCTGCTTGGTGTGAGCCTCATGCTGGTGGTGATGGAGGAAAGCAATTCCCGCACCCGGCAAACGCTGCTTCGGGACCACCTTTCGGGGCTGTGGACACGGCGCGCCTTCTTCGAGCAGGGTGAAACGGGGCTGAAACGCAGGAGGGGAAGCGGTTCGCCGGCAGTCATCCTCTGCGATCTCGATCATTTCAAGCGCATCAACGATACGCACGGACATGCCGTCGGAGATGAGGTGATCCGGGTTTTTGCAGCCTGTCTGGAGGCTGCCGGCGGCGATGTCTGCGGCCGCCTGGGTGGCGAGGAATTCGCCGTTCTGACGTTCAGCAGCAATGCGTCACTCGCCCAGCTCCAGGTCGAGGCGGTGCGCTCAAGGCTCGGCAACGCGGAGTTTCAGCAACCCGATCTCAAACCGACCGCCAGCTTTGGCATTGCCATGATGCTTCCTGATGAAAGCCTGTCCGAGGCCATCAATCGCGCCGACGCCGCCCTCTACGAAGCGAAGGCGCGAGGCCGCAACAGGTTCGTCGTTTCCAGAAACGAGAAGGATGTGGCGGTCATCCTTCGCGAAGCTCTGCTGCGCCGATAGCTGCCGCTGGCCGCTTTGCGTTTCACGCGTCTGGACCCGGCGGCAGCGTCTCGCAAGGCTCCGCCCAAGACAGCGGCAAACCCATATACGCTACGTTGCGTTACCCGCCCTTGCTGACCGTGGCTGGAGGCGGGAGCAGGAGGCTGGGTGGAGGCGTGGCGGTTGACGCACCCTTGAGCAGGTCGTCGATATAGGACAACGCGTTCTGGAGACCGTTCATCGTGTAGGGTTTCTCGATGGCCCCGATGGCCCCTGCGAAATCCTCGGGGATGCGCCTGATGTTCCCTGAAACGAAAACATAAGGGACGCTCCGTTCCGACAGATAGTAGCCGACATCCACGCCGCGCGGGCCATCCAGCAGATGGATATCGACAAAGGCAAAATCCGGCTTTTCGCGGTCGATGAAGTCGATCGCGGCCTTGTAGGACGGTGCCTGCGCGACGACCTCGTGTCCGGCCGCTTCAATCTCAAACTCGAGCTCAAGGGCGAGAAGCGCCTCGTCTTCGACAATCAATATGCGCAACGCCTACTCCATCTTCTCGCCGACCATCAGGGTCACGCGCACATCGGTCCTATGCCCCTCGACAGTACGCTCGACCTTGGCGCCAACCTGTCTGGCGCAGGTGTCGAGCATGATCTGACCGAAGGCAGCATCTTCCGGATCGACGGAGACGGGAGAGACCGTATCGGCAACCCTGATCAGGAAATGGCCGTTGAGACGACGCACCTCAAGGTGGATTTCGCCTCCGCCATCGGCAAGACCGCGACGCACCGCGTCGCCCACCAACTCATTGACGATCAGGGCCAAGGGGGCGGCCTTGACAGCCGGCACCTGAACGGGGTGCAGGTCGGAGGTGAACCGGATATCGGACCGCTTCAGTGCCCCGACCAGATCGATCACCAATTCGTTGGCAAAATCCGCAACGTCGAAGCGTGTGACGTCATCGGCCGTGAACATCTTGCGCTGGACCGTGCTCAGCGCCTCCACACGGTTGAGAACGGAACGAAGCGTCTTGCGGACGACATCGTCGTTCGACATGCGCGCCTGCAGCTTGGTGATGGAGGCGATCGTCAGAAGATTGTTTTTCACCCGATGATCGACTTCATGAACGAGAAGTGTCTGGGCTTTCAGCGCTTTCGTCAGTTCCTGGGTCCGTTCGGCGACGGCCTCTTCGGCGAAATGGCGCGCGCGGGCAAGTTCTGCCTCCCGGCTCTTCACATTGGTGAAGTCCAGCTGCGAGGCAAAGAAAAAGATGACCTTGCCCGCCTTGTCGCGGACCGGACTGATGAAGAGCGCGTTCCAGAAGCTGCTGCCATCCTTGCGATAATTGAGGATGTCGACGGAGATGTCCTCCTCAGCCGAGATTGCGGAGCGGATGTCGGAAATGGTTTGCGGGTCTGTCTCAGGCCCCTGCAGAAATCGGCAGTTTTGCCCGATCAATTCCTCTCGGGAATAGCCGGTCAGACGCGAGAATGCGCTGTTGGAAAAGATAATAGGATTGTCAGGCTGGCGTGGATCCGTGATCAGCATCGGCATTCGCGTGGCCTTGAACGCCGCAGCAAAAGGATCGTCCGACTCGTGGTCTGCGAGCAGGCGGTCGCCTGCTTCTATTGCCTCCTGCCTGGAGGTTCTTTCATTTGTCATAATTCGTCCTTGCCCGACACGGACCGAACAATGGCCGAAGCGCAAAAATGTTCCATTGTGGAGGCAATTTTTCGCCTGCGCTCGTCGTGCCGGCTTCAACTTCGGCTTCCCAGGACGCTCTAATCGCCTGCATCCGCAAAGGCTGCGACACTCGCCCCTAATGCTGCCGGTTCGTCGCAAAAATGTTTCTGCCGATGAGATTGAAGGCGCAAGCGCATGGCTTAAGACATATCCGTTTCGATGGCCGTCCGCTCGGCCACAACCTTCAAAGGACACGCAAATTCATGAAAAACATCGTCAAAATTGGTCTTCTTGCCCTATTTTCCGTCACGGCGGCCGCAAGCAGCGGGATGGCCGCAGAGTCCAAATGGGGCGCATTTGCCGTCGATACGTCGGACAAGACAAAAGCCCCCTATTACGGCGTCGGCGGCGGCGATACCGAGAAGGAAGCCTCCGACTATGCCATGAAGTTCTGCAAGGAAGAGGGTGGCAAGGAATGCACGCTCGCCGTGACCTATGAACAGTGCGGCGCACTCGCCTCCAACGGCAAGTCGATCTGGTGGGGCGTGGCTCCGAGCCAGAAGGACGCCGAGGTCCAGGCCCTGCAGGGCTGCAAGGACGGCGCCTGCAAGGTCGTCGCGTCCGACTGCAACTGAGCATAAAAAGGCGCCGGTTTGACCCGGCGCCGCTTTTCATCCGAGTTTTCGTTTTTATCAGGCTTGGAGCGGGTCTTCGCCGAAGCGGTTCGGACCTGTCGTGCCCTTGAGGAAATAAGCCTCAATGAGGAACCAGATCGGGCCGATGAGCGGGATCAGCTGGATCAGGATGAACCAGCCGGAACGGTCGCGGTCATGGACGCGCTTGACGGCAACGGCGAGGCCAGACCACACGGCAAAGACCAGATAGCCAAAACCGATAATCAGGTAAGGAATGGATGCCGTGCCTTCCACATGGAACGTGCCGTCTTCGCCGACCGTGCCCGGAATGACCTGCCAGAGGACCGACATGACGACACCGACGGCGGCTGCGGCCAGCAGGTGGATCAAAAATGCGAACCAGATCTTCTTGCGGTTGATGCGGCCCTGGAACGAGAAAAGAAGCTCTTTCATTATACCCTCACGCTGAAAAAGTTTCCGAAATCCCTAGGCCGCGACTGATGATTGTCAACGAACAGAGGACAATCATCTCAGAAATGTTCGCAGATGATGCACGCCATGGTTAACCCGCCGAAGGTCTGGCGGACTTTGAAAATGCAGGCGCTTCGACAGCCGGGAGATAGGGCAGATTCAGCTTCTGAAGTGCTTCGAAAGCTTCAGCCCTTGAGCCTGATAGTTTGAGCCAACGCCCGAGCCGTAGAGCGCCTGCGGGTGCTCCAGCATGTGCTCATAGACCAGGCGGCCGACGATCTGGCCGTGTTCGAGGATGAAGGGGACCTCGTGGCTGCGCACTTCGAGCACTGCCCGTGAGCCCTTGCCGCCGGCAGCGGCGTGGCCGAAGCCGGGGTCGAAAAAGCCGGCATAATGGACGCGGAATTCGCCGACGAGCGGATCGAAGGGCGTCATTTCCGCCGCGTAGAGCGGCGGCACGTGGACCGCCTCGCGCGAAACGAGAATGTAGAACTCGTCCGGATCGAGGATCAGTTCGTTGCGGCCGCGGCCATAGATCGGCTCCCAGAAATCATGCAGGTCATGCGCACCCTTGCGGTCGACATCGACAACGGCCGTGTGATGCTTGCCGCGATAGCCAATCAGGCCATCCGGGCCCGTGCCTTCGAGATCGATGGAGAGCGCAATGCCGGCGCCGGAGACATTCGGCTCACTCGCGGCGACGAGGCCTTCGCTCGCATGCAGGCTCTTGACCTCCTGCTCGGTCAGGAGCGCATTGCCGATGCGGAAGCGGATCTGCGACAGGCGCGAGCCGCGACGCACGACGATGGGGAAGGTGCGCGGCGAAATTTCGAGATAGAGCGGGCCGGTATAGCCGGCCGGGATCTTGTCGAATTCCTGCGCGCGGTCGGTGATGACGCGGGTGAAGATATCGAGGCGGCCGGTCGAGCTTTTCGGATTGGCCGACGCTGACATGTCGGCGCTCAGCGACAGGCTCTCCATCAGCGGCACGATATAGACGCAGCCGGTTTCCAGAACTGCCCCTTCGGAAAGATCGATGACGTGAAGCTTCAGGCGGTCGAGCTTGTCGGCGACGAGATGATGGGGCCCGGGCAGGAAACTGGCGCGGACGCGGAAGGCCTTTGCGCCAAGTCTCAAGTCAAGGCTGGCGGGCTGGATCTGGTCATGGTCGAGCGCGGCCTCGCTCTTGAGCTTGCCGGCATCGAAAAGAGCCTTGATCGCCTTGTCGGCCAGAATTCCGGTGGTGCGGGTCATATTTTGAAATCCTTTGGCGGACAAAACCAAAATCGGCCAATTGACGCAAGCGCCCTTGAGGCGTATGGGCTTTTTATCCCGTGGTGATTTGGCCGGTCGGCTTGCAGCCACGTTAAACAAGTGGCTAAAAGGACCGGGTGTGAAACCGGTCCGCTTTTGCGACCGGTTTTTTTGTTATGCAAAGGTGCATATCCATGACCAGGAATTGGAAGCCCGCAACCAAACTCGTACACGGCGGATCGCTGCGCTCGCAATTCGGCGAGATGTCGGAAGCCATCTTCCTCACCCAAGGGTTCCTCTACGAGACCTCTGCTGCTGCCGAAGCCCGCTTCAAGGGTGAGGATGACGGCTTCATCTATGCCCGCTACGGTTCGCCGACGAACGACATGTTCGAAAAGCGCATGTGCCTGCTGGAGGGTGCCGAAGACGCCCGCGCCACGGCATCCGGCATGGCTGCAATCTCGGCCGCTATCCTCTGCCAGCTGAAGGCCGGCGATCATATCGTCGCGGCCCGCGCCCTTTTCGGCTCCTGCCGTTACATCGTCGAAACGCTGGCCCCCAAGTATGGCATCGGCTGCACGCTGGTCGACGGTCGCGATCTCGCCAACTGGGAAAAGGCGATCCAGCCGAACACCAAGGTCATGTTCCTGGAAAGCCCGACCAACCCGACGCTGGAAGTCATCGACATTGCCGGTGTTGCCAAGCTCGCCAACCAGATCGGCGCCAAGCTGGTCGTAGACAACGTGTTTGCCACGCCGCTCTTCCAGCATCCCCTCGACCTCGGCGCGCATGTCGTCGTCTATTCGGCCACCAAGCATATCGACGGCCAAGGGCGCTGCCTCGGCGGCATCATCCTGTCTTCGAAGGACTGGATCGACGAGAACCTGCACGACTATTTCCGCCATACGGGTCCCGCCATGTCGCCGTTCAATGCCTGGACGCTGCTGAAGGGCCTCGAAACCCTGCCGCTGCGCGTCAAGCAGCAGACCGAAAATGCCGCCCGCGTCGCCGATTTCCTCGCCGACCAGAAGGCAATCGCCAAGGTCATCTATCCGGGCCGCGCCGATCACCCGCAGGCCGACATCATCGCCAAGCAGATGACCGGCGGCTCGACGCTCGTGGCCTTTGAACTGAAGGGCGGCAAGGAGGCGGCCTTTGCGCTGCAGGATGCGCTGGACGTGATCTGCATTTCCAACAATCTCGGCGACGCCAAGAGCCTGATCACCCATCCGGCCACGACGACGCACAAGAACCTGAAGGAAGAAGCCCGCGCCGAACTCGGCCTGACCGACGGCACGGTGCGTCTGTCGCTCGGCATCGAAGACGGCGACGATCTGATTGCCGATCTGGAGCAGGCGCTGGCGAAGGTCAAGGCTTGAGGATTTGAGCCCAAAACGGCTCATGATAACGAAAAGATGACGCCGGACGGACAACCGCTCCGGCGTCTTTTTGTATCAGCGTCCCGCCGCCGCCGCACGCGGTGCGTGGTTCGGCGAAAGCGCCTTGGTCAGCACAACAATGGCGACCAGCGTCACGATATAGACCAGAACCTGGAGCTCGCTCGGGCTTTGCGCATAGCCGATCAGCGTGTGCAGAAGGCGACCGAGGATGCTGCCTTCATCGATCAGCCAGGATGTGTCCCAGGCCGTTGCGGAGAGCACATTCACCTTGCCAGATGCGAGAAGCAGGGCAGCACTTTGCGAGGCCATGCTGGCGGCCAGAAGCGTGATCAGCCCCGACGTGACGGAGAAGAGGTAGCGCGTCGGGATCTTGACGAGGCCGAGATAGGTGAGCGCCGAGACGCCACCGCCGAGGACGAGACCCAGCACCGAGCCGAGTGCCAGCGCAGACCAGCTGTCGCCACCGGCGAGCACGATCCCGTACATGAAGAGTGCGATTTCGGCGCCTTCGCGCAAGACCGCGACGCCGACAACAACAGCCAAAGCGGCGAGTGGGCGGCTGCCCTCACGAACCGCTTCGCCGGCCGCGGTCAGCTCAGCGGCAAGCTCGCGGCCGTGACGGGCCATCCAGAGATTATGCCAGATCAGCATGCACACCGCGATGGCGAGCACGCCGGCATTGAAAAGCTCCTGCCCGAAACCGTCCGCCCATTGGGAGACGACTTCCGCAAACATCGCCAGAAGCGCGCTGCCGGCAATGCCGGCGGCCACACCGCCGGCGATCCACCAGCGGCTGCCGGCGACCAGGCGGGTCGCGGCGAGCACGATGCCGATGACCAGACCGGCCTCGAAGACTTCGCGGAAGACGATGATGAGTGCGCCGAGCATGGATTTCAGTCCGCGTTTGATCGATTACTGGACGACGACCTTGCCGATGGTTTCCTTGGGATGGAAGTCGTCGAAGAAAGTGTAGGTGCCCGGCGCCTGGGCGCGGACATTGACCAGGATGTCGGAGAAGCCGGCGGCGACCTTTTCGAAACCGAGCTTCGAGGATTCGAGTTCGACCGGCATCGCATTCGCATTGGTCATCTTGATACGGAAGGGCTCACCCGCCTTGACCGTGATCTCGTTCGGCGTGAAGACCTTGTCTTTCACCGTGATCTCATAGGTCTTCATCTCGTCGGCGCTGGCCGCGACTGGCCCTGAGGCCATCACGACGGCACCCGACAGGGCGGCGATGAACTGAAGCTTGCGCATTTCAATATGCTCCGTGAACACAACAAGCAGGACCGCCTGATCCGGCAATCCCTGCTTTTTGGAAAGGCATAATATCATGATATTCGGAGTCAAGAAAAATTGTGTCGCAGCTTATCCGCGATGTCTGACATGCTGCCTGATGGTCACGGGAAACTTGACGCAAGCGCTTTGGTGTACAATAGCTAAATGCATGGTTTTGCAGGTGTGGCATGTATAGGGCGGTAACCCGGGACATCGAAGTGACGGTCGAGCCGTTCTATCTTCCGGAACAGTCGGATCCGGAAGATAGCCGATATGTATGGGGCTATCGCATCGTCATCGCCAACTGGTCGAAGACGCCGGTGCGGCTCATGCATCGCTATTGGCACATTACCGATCAGAACGGTCAGGTGGACGAGGTCACGGGACCGGGCGTGATCGGCGAACAGCCGCGGCTCGCGCCTGGCGACACCTATGAATATTCCTCCGGCTGTCCGTTGGACACGCCGTCCGGCATGATGTTCGGGCGCTATCAGATGGAGACGGACGACGGTGAAAAATTCGACGTCGCCATTCCGGCCTTCTCGCTGGATTCACCGGGGCTGGCGCGGACGCTGAACTGAGTTCAGCATCCGGCTTTTCGGGGCGTTACGCTTCGGCGCGCACCGTTTCGACTTCTTCCGCCGTGTAGCGATAGACCTGCGAACAGAATTCGCAGGTGACCGTGATCACGCCATCCTCGAAGCCCTGATCGACCTCCTCGGCATCCAGGCCGCGCAGCACGCCGGCGATCTTGTCGCGTGAGCAGGAGCAGCGATCGTAAACCTTCTGCGGCTCGAACACGCGGACGCCGCGTTCATGGAAGAGACGGTAAAGCAAACGTTCCGCGCCGACCTGTGGGTCGGTGAGTTCGTCGGCGTCGATCGTGGCGACGAGGCTGCGGGCCTCGGTCCAGTTGTCGTCTTCCTCGATCTCGTGGCCTTCGTCGCCATCGCCGCCGGGCAAGTCGGCCTGACGCATGCGCTCGGGGGCTTCGGGCAGGAACTGCGCGATGAGACCGCCGGCCCGCCAGCGATGGCGTGGCTTTCCGGCCTCGTCCCGGTCCAGCAACTCGGCGACACTCAGGCGAACTGCCGTCGGGATCTGTTCCGACTGACGGAAGTAAACCATGGCGATATCCTCAAGGCCGGAGCCGTCCATTTCGACGATGCCCTGATAACGCCCCATATGCGCGCCCTGATCGATGGTGAAGGCGAGAATACCGCTGCCGAGCAGGTCGGGCGGCGAGGTCAGGCCTTCGTCCATCGCTTCTTTCAGGCGCTCTTCGTCGAAGCGCGCATAGGCACGCAGGCTGTCGGGCGTCGAGAAATCGGCGACCAGAAGGTCGACCGGTCCATCGCCTTGCGTCTGCACGATGAACTTGCCTTCGAATTTCAGCGAGGTGCCGAGCAGAACCGTCAGCGCTACGGCTTCGGCGAGCAGGCGCGCGACCGGCACCGGGTAATCGTGACGGGCAAGTATGGTGTCGAGCATCGGCCCGAGTTGCACGGCGCGGCCGCGCACATCGAGGCCCTCGACCTGGAACGGAACGACGCTGTCGTCTCCGGCGAAATCGAATTCGCCGAGATTGGCGGTCATGTCTGACATCGGTTTTCTCCCGGCCGGGCCCGGTGTTCCGGGCGGCCGTCTCTCAAGCTAAATACAGGGGTGAAGCGGACTGAACAATCGATCTTCATCGTTTCCAGTCCCTCGGATTTACCCCTTAGATAGTAAAGGAATCAGATGGCGCCAAGGCACCATGCGAGAATGGACTTCTGCGCATGCAGACGGTTCTCGGCCTCATCGAACACGACCGACTGCGGACCGTCGATGACCTCATCGGTCACTTCCTCGCCGCGATGGGCCGGCAGGCAATGCATGAACAGCGCGTCCTTGTCCGCCTTGGCCATCAGCTCTTTGTTGACCTGATAGGGCATGAAGATGTTGTGGCCGCGCGCCTTGTGCTCCTGGTTCATCGACACCCAGGTGTCGGTGACAATGCAGTTGGCGCCGGCGACCGCGCGGTCGACGTCATGCGTCAGCATCAGCTCGGCGCCCTTGTTGCGCGCCCAGTTGAGGAATCGGTCGTCCGGCTCGGAGCCCATTGGCACGGCCATGTTCATGCGGTAGCCGAATTGCGCCGCACCCTCGACAAAGGAATGCAGCACATTGTTGCCGTCGCCGGTCCAGGCAATCGTCTTGCCCTTCACCGAGCCGCGATGCTCCTCGAAGGTCATGATGTCGGCCATGATCTGGCAGGGATGCGTATCGTCCGTCAGCGCGTTGATCACCGGCACGGTTGCGTGTTCCGCCAGTTCCAGCAGGCGCGAATGGGCCGTGGTGCGGATCATGATCGCATCGACGAAACGCGACAGGACCTTGGCGGTATCGCCAATGGTCTCGGCGCGGCCGAGCTGCATTTCGGTGCCGGACAGGAACAGCGTCTCGCCGCCCAGCTGTCGCATGCCGACATCGAAGGAGACGCGGGTGCGGGTCGAGGGCTTCTCGAAGATCATCGCCAGCATCTTGCCTTTCAGCGGCTGGTCGGCAGTGCCTGCCTTCGTCGCCTTCTTGCGGGCCAGCGCGTCATTCATGATGTGGCGCAGCTCGCCGGCGGAAACGGCGGAGAGATCGAGGAAATGCTTCGGAGAGGCCATGTTGATGTCCCGGAATTGCGCGCTGCTTATGCCGCAGCCTTGAGATGGTCGAGCGCCCGTTCGATGCGGGTGAGACCTTCGCGGATTTCTTCAGCCGTGACGGTGAGCGGCGGCACGAGGCGCATGACGTTGTCGCCAGCACCGACGCCGAGCATCTTTTCAGCGCGCACAGCCTTGATCAGATCGGCGACCGGGCGCTTGGCCTTGATGCCGAGCAGCAGGCCCTGGCCGCGCACTTCGACGATTTCGTCCGGATAGCGATCTTTCAGCGATTCAAGACCTTGGCGGAAAACGAGGCTCATGTCGTTGACATGTTCCAGGAAACCATCGGCCAGAACGACATCGAGAACGGCATTGCCGACCGCCATGGCGAGCGGGTTGCCGCCATAGGTCGAGCCATGCGTGCCGGCGGTCATGCCGGAGGCTGCTTCTTCCGTGGCCAGGCAGGCCCCGAACGGGAAGCCGCCGCCGATACCCTTGGCGATGCCCATGATGTCGGGCGTGATGCCGGCCCATTCGTGCGCGAAAAGGCGACCCGTACGGCCAACGCCGCTCTGCACCTCATCGAGGATCAGCAGAAGGCCGTGATCGTCGCAGATGGTGCGCAGTGCGCGCAGGAATTCAGGATCGACCGGGCGTACGCCGCCCTCGCCCTGCACGGGCTCGATGAGGATGCCGGCAGTCGCATCGGTGATGGCGGCCTTGACCGCGTCGAGATCGCCGAAGGGAACCTTGTCGAAGCCTGGCGCCTTGGGGCCGAAGCCTTCGATGTATTTCTCATTGCCGCCGGCCGCGATCGTCGCCGTCGTGCGGCCATGGAAGGCGCCGTCGAAGGTGATGATGTGAAACTTTTCCGGATGACCTTTATGGAAGTGATAGCGGCGCGCCGTCTTGATGGCGCATTCGATCGCTTCGGCACCGGAATTGGTGAAGAAGACCTTGTCGGCAAAGGTGTTGGCGACGAGGCGGCTTGCCAGACGCTCCTGGCCCGGAGCCTCATAGAGGTTCGACGTGTGCCAGAGCTTCTCGGCCTGAGCCTTCAGGGTCTCGACCAGATGCGGATGCGAATGGCCCAGCGAATTCACCGCCACGCCGGCTGCGAAATCGAGATATCGCTCGCCATTTTCCGCAATGAGCCAGACGCCCTCGCCGCGCTCGAAACGGAGCGGCGCACGGGAATAACTGTCATAAAGCGGCGTGGCTTCGGCCATGGCGCGTCTCTCCTTTGGTCCTGTCGGCGACGGGAATAAAAAATGCCGCTTCGACAGCGGCGCGGGCACTATCGCGATTTCACCCGTCATTGTCAACAAATGCAGGCGGTTGACGGCATTGCCCCTCCCTCGATTGAAAGGAGGGGCAGCCTGGTCTTCAGTCCTTCAACAGTTCCGGTCCGTCGAGGATCTCGTTGTCGATCTCGCCGATGGCCTGCTTCTCCTTGCCGTCATAGTCCAGTGAATGGAGGATATGACGGATGAGGTTCAGCCGGGCGCGGCGCTTGTCGTTGGCGCGGATGACCGTCCAGGGCGCGTGCTTGGTGTGCGTTTCCTTCAGCATCTTGTCGCGCGCCTTGGAATAATCGTCCCATTTGGTCAGCGCGGCAATGTCCATGTCGGACAGCTTCCAGACTTTCAACGGATCATGGCGGCGATCGTGGAAGCGTTTCAGCTGCATCTCGCGGCCGATATTGAGCCAGAACTTGAAGAGATAGGTCCCGTCATTGACGATCAGCCGCTCGAAGTCAGGCGTTGCCTTGAGGAAGGCCTTGTATTCGTCCTCCGTGCAGAAGCCCATGACCGGCTCGACGCCGGCGCGGTTATACCAGGAGCGATCGAAGGCAACGAATTCGCCGGCGGTGGGGAAGTGGCTAACATAGCGCTGGAAATACCATTGGCCGCGCTCGGTCTCGGTCGGCTTGGTCAGCGCCACGACGCGGGCGGAGCGAGGGTTCATGTAGGCGAGTGTTGCGGCAATTGAGCCGCCCTTGCCGGCGGCATCGCGACCTTCGAATACGGACATGACGCGCTTGCCCGTCCTCTGCAGCCAGAACTGCACCTTCACCAGCTCCTTCTGCAGCGAATAGAGCTCGATCTGATAATCCTCTTCCTTCAGCTTCTTCTTGTAGGGATAGCCGCCGGAATCGAGCGCCGCCTCCTCGATCCACTCGGGAAGATGCGGATCGTCAACATCGAAAACACGCTTCTTGCCGCCAAACTCGAGTTCAACCGCCCTGCTCTTCTGCTCTGCCATGCGCTGCCGTTCCTCCAGTCATATCATGTCATCCTAGCGCATTGGCGAACGGGGCGACAGCGGCAGCTTTACGAATGGCGGCTGCAATTTCGTCCTCGCTGCGGCCTCCATTGATGGCGATGCGCCCGCCGAAGACAAAGTGGGGAACTGACCTGATACCGGACGCTACCGCCTGGGCAGCCTCTTGTTCGACACGTCTGTGTTGCTCGGGGTCGCGCGCGATCGAGCGGGCTTCCTCTCTTTCGAAACCGTGATTCACGGCGATATCCGCGAGAACATCGGTATCCGAGATGTTCTTCGCTTCCATGAAATGGGCATCGGTGATGGCAACTGCGAGACGGTGCTGCGTGCCGCGCATTTGCGCCGCAAGTATCAGCCCGTGCGCGGCCTACGTCCTGTAGGTCCAGGGCTGACGGCTCAGGTCGAGGTCAAGGCCGGACGCCCGCGCCTCCGCCTCGGGCCGGGCAAACGACGCCTTCGGATCGGTGACGCCGTAGCGCGAAAGCAAAAGATCGGGAATGTAGAGCCCTTCCGCCGGCGCATCGGGAAGCAGAAGGACGGGGTGCTGGCGGATATCCACTTCGAGTTCCGGGAAGCGTTTGGCCAGAACATTGTCGAGACGGTGATGCCCGATGATGCACCAGGGGCAGGTGATCTCGGTGTACAGATCGATTTGCAGCATGATCTTATCCTTTTGCACGCTCTTCAGAGTGAGTGCCCCCACCCTGCATGGCCGGTTCGACAAAGCGATGCTTGACGGAACCGGCCATGCAAAGGACCGATCAGGACTGCGGCGGCGCGGGCAGGATGACCTCGACCCGGTCGCGCTTGATAACGAGGTTCCAGATCTCTTCCGCAATCGTGTCTGGATCGATCACCGGAAGCCTCGGATCGAGAGCTGTGCCGCCGGCGGTCGCAATGCGCATGCCTGTCGAACGCTCAATCATGGCACCGATGCTCACAGACCCGGCGAAAACGCCCTTTGCGGCCACTTCGGCATTCAGCGTGAGGGTGTAGTTGCGCGCCGCCGTCATCGCAGGCCCAACGCCGCTGATGCCGGGCACCGTGACGATGGCCGTGAGGCCTGTGACGAGGACAATCGCGCCATCCCCACGCGCCAGCATACCCGGTAGCAGGGCGTGGGCCACCTCGACCGGCGCATAGGTATAGATCGGCGTCAGCGACTTAAGCTTGGCGCTATCGAGTTCGACCGCCGGGACGATCCCTGCGTTGGAAGGCACAGGCGAATAGATCGCGACGTCGATCTTTCCGAAGCGCGCTTCGATTGAGCGCACGAGCGCAGGGATGCCGGCCAGGTCCGTGAGATCTGCAGGGAATGCGGCCGCTTCAATGCCTTCTTTGGCCAGTTCGGCTGCACGTTTCTCCAAGGGCTCGACTGAGCGGGCAACGAGCGCGACGCGGTAGCCTTCGCGACCGAACCGCTTTGCCAGAGACGTGCCGAGGCCAGTGCCTGCACCGAATATCGCGATCGTTTTCTTTGTCGTCATGGGGGCTTTGCTCCAAGGTGAAGAGGGTGGTAACTTCTTGTTACCGACACTATTAAGGTGACCACCCGTTTTCTCGCAAGAAGGCACTCGAATGACACTCAGTAACACGGATTTTGCCACCCCCGGCGAAGGGGACGACTGCCGGATGGTTCGGGAGATCCTTGATCTCGTGGGCGACAAATGGACGCTTTACATCATCGCAACGCTCAAGGACGGGCCTGTGCGGTTCAATGAATTGCGACGCCGGATCGACGGAATTTCGCAGCGGATGCTGACGATCAACCTGCGTGGGCTGGAGCGCGACGGGTTGGTGAAACGGACCCTGTTCCCCACCATTCCGCCACGCGTGGACTACGAGTTGACGGAGGTCGGGCGGACGCTTCTCGCCCCGGTCATGTCGCTCGTCAGGTGGGCAAACAGCAATCAGGAGAACATCAAAGGCGCTCGCGTGCGTTTTGATGCAAGCTAGTGCACTGGCGCGAGGAAAAATGTGTCACAATAGAAGCGTAACAAGTTCCCACCATTGGCGATTCGAGTATGGCGGGAGGAAGGCGTGGCATTGACGGACGACGATGGCAAAATCAGGTGGCGGCAAAGCCCCTATACCCTGCTTGCCGGCGCCCTGATCCTCGTGGCCGCACTTGCGGCTGCCATGAATGCCATTGCAGTAGCCGTCGTTCTCTCCATCGGTGCCGTCGCGCTCCTGGCCTATCAGCCTGCCAGAATCACGAGGGTTGATGCGGCCACCGTCACCGTGATCGAGGCGCAGCCCGCCACCGAGACCCCGCGCGACAATATTGGTGTGACCAGTGCTGCGCTGTCTGCCATCGACATGCCGCTCTATCTGATCGACATGCGCGAAAACATCGTTTTCCAGAACGCGGCAGCAGCAGAGGCCTTCGGATCGAGCGAATCCCATTCGCATATCACGACGCGACTGCGCTCGCCCGCCATTCTCGACTGCGTGCGCGAAACGATTGCCAAGGGCAACGTCAATACGGTGGAGTATTCCGAGCGGCACCCCTCAACGCGGGTCTACCTGGTCCGCGTGGCGCCCGTTGCGACGGAAGGCAGCCGGCCAACGCATTTCATCCTGTCCTTCCGGGATATTTCGGAATCACGCGTGATCGAGCGCATGCGCTCAGACTTCGTTGCCAATGCCAGCCATGAACTGAGAACCCCCCTCGCCTCACTGCAGGGCTTCATCGAGACGCTGCAGGGGCCGGCAAAGAACGATCCGAAGGCGGGCGAACGTTTCCTCGGCATCATGCTGGAACAGGTTCAGCGCATGAACAGGCTGGTCGACGACCTGCTGTCGCTGTCGCGCCTGGAGTTGAAGGCGCATATCGCGCCCTCCGATCGTGTCGACCTGCTGCCGCTGCTCGGCCATGTCCGCGATGCACTGCAGCCGCTTGCCGCCTCGCTCGACATCGAAATTGCGCTCGACATTCCCATTGAGCCGGTTTTCGTGGCCGGCGACCGGGACGAGTTGATCCAGGTCTTCGAAAACCTCGTCCAGAATGCCTGCAAATACGGCCAGGAAGGCAAGCGCGTCGAGGTGACGCTGACGCCAGCCACGAAAGGCCAAGGGGCGGAAGTCTCGATCCGCGATTTCGGGCCGGGCATTGCGGAGGAACATATTCCGCGACTGACCGAGCGTTTCTATCGTGTCAATGTCGAGGCCAGCCGTTCCAAGAAGGGAACAGGGCTCGGGCTTGCCATCGTCAAACATATCCTGACGCGGCATCGCGCACGCCTGATCGTGAAGTCGGAAATCGGCAAGGGTTCGGTCTTCACGGTCAGATTTTGACGCAGATCATGGCCGGACGATGTGCGCGAATGAAATAATCCAGCGAATTCAGTTCGATAATTTGTCACAAATCTTTTGCCAAAGTGTCATAAAAGCATTGGCGGGTGGCGCTAGGAAAGCGCATCCAGACTGAATGCGTCGCGCCAGTGTCATGGTGCGGCCGAGCATGAACGCGCAACGGCTGATCGAAGAGGCCCGACATGACCCAATCCCACATTATGACCGCCTATGACGAGGAACTGCGTTTTCTCAGCCGCCGGATCGCGGAAATGGGCGGCATGGCCGAGCAGATGGCAGCCGACGCGGTGCGCGCGCTGGTCAACGCCGACGCCGCACTTGCGCAGCGTGTGATTTCCGACGATGCCATTCTCGACGCCGCCGAGCGCGAAATCACCGACAAGGCGATCCTGACGATTGCCCGCCGCCAGCCGGTTGCCAACGACCTGCGCGAAATCATGGGCTCGATCCGTATCGCCTCGGACCTCGAGCGTGTCGGCGATCTTGGCAAGAACACCGCCAAGCGCGTGATTGCTGTCCAGCAGAGCGGCGTTCCGCGCGCGCTGGCCCGTGGCATGGAACACCTTTCCGAACTGGCGCTCGCCCAGCTCAAGGACGTTCTCGACGTCTACTCGACGCGCTCGGCAGAGAAGGCGCAGGCAATCCGCGACCGCGACGAAGAAATCGACGCCATGTACACCTCGCTCTTCCGCGAATTGCTCACCTACATGATGGAAGATCCGCGCAACATCACGTCCTGCACGCATCTCCTTTTCTGCGCCAAGAACATCGAGCGCATCGGCGACCACGCCACGAACATCGCCGAGACGATCTATTACATGACGACCGGCACGCAGCCCGATGGCGAGCGTCCGAAGGACGACAACACCGCCACGATGACGGTTCAGGGCTGAAGGCAGTAAAGCGTCATGCAGCCGAAAATCACGGTGGTCGAAGACGAGGAGGCGCTGAGCGTCCTCCTCCGTTACAATCTGGAAGCCGAAGGTTACGAGGTCGAGACGATCCTGCGCGGCGACGAGGCGGATATCCGTCTGCAGGAGCAGGTGCCGGATCTCCTGATCCTCGACTGGATGCTGCCGGGCGTGCCTGGCATCGAACTTTGCCGGCGCCTGCGCGCGCGACCGACGACCGAGCGACTGCCCATCATCATGCTGACGGCGCGGGGCGAGGAAAGCGAACGCATTCGCGGTCTTTCGACAGGCGCTGACGACTATGTCGTGAAGCCCTTCTCGACGCCGGAACTGATGGCGCGCGTCAAGGCGATGCTTCGCCGCGCCAAGCCGGAGGTCGTTTCCTCGCAGCTCAAATGCGGCGATATCGAACTGGACCGGGACAGCCATCGCGTCCATCGCCGCTCGCGCGAAGTCCGCCTGGGGCCGACGGAATTCCGCCTGCTCGAATTCTTCATGTCGTCGCCTGGCCGTGTGTTCTCGCGCTCCCAGCTTCTCGACGGTGTCTGGGGGCATGACATCTATGTCGATGAACGCACCGTGGACGTCCATATCGGCCGCCTGCGCAAGGCCCTGAACTTCTCCAACATGCCGGACGTCATCCGCACCGTTCGCGGCGCGGGATACTCGATGGAAAGCTGAGCGACTTGGTGAAGTGCGGTCGCAGCCTTCATGGCAGGCGGCCGCACCTTGCTTCTGATCACCGTTACATCGCTTTTTGCCGATATGGATGGAACCCGATTGAGGTTCGGGCGTTTTCCCGGAGCAAACGGAATGTGCTTGTTCCGATAAAAGGAGAAACGCTCATGAGCAGCACCACTGACAAGATTTCCGGCAAGGCCAATGAATTGACGGGCAAGGCCAAGCAGGCCGTAGGCAAGGCCGTCGGCGATGACGAGATGCGCGCCAAGGGCGCTGCCCAGGAAGTCAAGGGCAAGGTCCAGACTGCCAAGGGCGATGCCAAGGATGCCGTGAAGAACGTCACCGACCGCCTCTGATCTTCTCTCACCGTTACTGAGAGACCCCTCCTCCCCCATCCCCCTCCCCAGAAACGCAGCGGGCCCCTTTCGGGGCCCGTTTCCTT
>UBQX01000020.1 GCA_900467685.1 Hyphomicrobiales bacterium | reverse complement strand
CAGACGGCTGACAAACCCGTCGTTTTTTCGGCGGGTTTTTTTCTGTTTCTAGATGAGGTGTTTGCTTATCTTCGTTTGCGATGCCGGACGGGAGCTAAGATAAGGCTGATCTCCTCATCCCCAGGCTGGCTTTGGGGCTTTCGTCATCGCCATTGCGATCTTCTTGATGTTCTGCGCTGCGGCTGCCAGCAGGCATTGACACCGGACCTTGATGAGGCCGCGGAAGCGCGCGTACCGATGGCCGTGGAGTTGTTTGGCATCGGCAAAGGAGCGCTCGACCGTCTCCTTCCGTCGTTTATAAATCGCCTTGCCCCACGCTGTCTTGCGGTTCATGTCGGTGCGCTCACGGGCATCTTGCCACACATGACGAGTAATGGTGCGCTCTGCCTTGGTATTGGTGGTGCACGATGCCAGAAGCGGGCAGTCGCGGCACACTGACGCGTCCGAGCGGTAGTGCTTGTAGCCGTTGCGATCGGTGGTGGCATAGGTGAGCAACTGACCTTCAGGACAACGATAGCCATCGATCTTGGGCTCGTAGACGAACTTCGATTTGGCAACCATCCCGTGCTGGGGCGGGGTCGGCCTGCGATAGCCGGTCACACCAGGGATTTCTCTATCATCCAGCCCCTTGGCAATGCCTGCCGTGGCATAGCCCGCATCCAGACCGACTGCGCCGACATTGAATTCGAAGCGCTCGCGCTGCCGGTCGAGACGCTCCAGATAGACGATACTGTCATGCACATTTGCCGGCGTCACATGTGTATCGGTGATGATGGCATGGCGGCCATCGACCGTGCGATGATCGAGATAAAAGAAGCCCTTGGGCTTGCCGTCGCGCACCATGTAGCCCGCATCCGGATCGGTACGGCTGACCTTGGTTTCCTTCACCTGCGGCTCGCGTTCCTTGTCCTTCAGCGGCTTCTGGCCATGGGCTAACCGCTCCGCTTCAATCGCCCGGTCGAGATCGGCCCAGTAGTCGGCCCGCGACTTTGCAAGCATCTCCAGATCATACTTGCCCTTGTTGGCATTGGCCTTCAGATGGGTTGAATCCGTATAGAGCACGCTACCATCGACCAGGTCGTGGCGGATCGCTTGTTCCACGATCGCATCGAAGATGTCCTGCGCCACGGATGTGTCGTTGAAGCGGCGGCGGCGGTTCTGGGAAAGTGTCGAGGCATCGAAGACCGGGTCCGTCAGCTTCATGCGCAGAAACCACCGATAGGCGACATTCACCTCGATCTCACGCACCAACTGACGCTCAGATCGCACCCCGAACAAGTAGCCCAGAAACAGCGCTTTGAACATCAAGGTAGGGTCGAGCGGCGGGCGGCCATTGTCGGCGCAGTAAAGGCCGGCAACAAGGTCATGGATGAAGGAGAAGTCGATCACCGCATCGATCTTGCGAAGCAGGTGATCTTTCGGCACCAGGCTGTCGAGCGTTACCATCTCGAGAGCCGTCTGTTCGGGAGCAGGTTTCTTCAACATGTCCCAGTGAATCACAAACCCCAAGATGTGGCCAGCGGTTTGTCAGCAGTCTGA
>UBQX01000007.1 GCA_900467685.1 Hyphomicrobiales bacterium | reverse complement strand
GGTGGAGGTCGTGACTTGTGCCCGAACCGTTTCAGGCGGCCTTTGAGGCCAGATAGTTCCGCCAACCCGCATGCGCGGTGATGTCGGTCGCACCTTCCAGCGCGACGGCTTCGCAGAGGAAGCCCGAGACCTGACGGCCGTCCTCAAGCGTGATTTTGCCGATGCCGAGCGGCTGCGGAATGCGCTCGACGAAATCGGCAAAGCCGGCCAGCGGCAGCGACCAAATCTCGACCTCGATCCCCGGACCTTCAGCCTTCCGATCGCGCACGAGGCCGGGTTTGGCCGGAACCGTGCCGGCCAGTGCGTAGAGCCGGTAATCGCCCGAGGTGCGGGTCTTGCCGCGGAAGACGCCGCCGCGTTCGGTCAGTTCGTGATTGAGCGGCATGCCGGTCAGATGTGCGCCGACCACGGCGATCTCGCGGTGATCGGCGGGGATGCCCTTCGGTGCACCATAGGCCGGATAAGGATTGAGGTGCTTGGCAAGGCCCACGCCCACGCGGCGATGGAACTCGGCTGCAATCGAGGCCGCCTTTGCCTCCGCCATGCCCGGCGCGAGGAAGGTCACGCCCGACGGCAATCCGTCCTCGCGGAAGCCGTTTGGCACGGCCACGCCGCAGAGCCCCATCAGGTTGACGAAATTGGTGTAGATGCCGAGCCGCGCATTCAGCGCGATCGGGTCGGCAAGGATCTCGCTCTTGCGATAGATCGTGGGCGTGGTCGGCACCAGCAGAACGTCGATATCCTCCCAGACCGGGCGCGTGGCGCATTTCAACTCGGCGATGCGGTGGATGGCGCGGAACGTGTCCAGCGAAGAATACTGTCCGCTGTTTTCGAGGATCTTCTTCGTCACCGGGTGGATCGCGTCACCATATTGGGCGAGCACCTTGTCGAGGCTCAGCGCGCGCTCGGAAATCCACGGGCCCTCATAGAGAATGCGCTGGGTTTCCTCGAAGGGCGTGAAATCCACCTCCACGACTTCGCCGCCCATGGCGTCCAGACGCTCGATCGCCTCCTGAAACAGCTGCTCGGCCTCGGTGTCCCCGAAGAAGCGAAGGGCGGAACCAGCAGGGATGCCGAACCGGAACTTCAGCGGCGCTGGCGCGACGTCGAGCGCAACGTGGTCGGCCTCGGGCTTCGAGAAGGGGTAGGTGGGGTCGTAGCCGGTGATGACGCGCATCACGGACATGCCATCCTCCACTGTCAGCGCGAAGACCGACAGCGTCTCGATGGTCTTCACGCAACCGCCGCCCGAAACACAGGCATTGCTGACAATGCCCGGCGTCGGCTTGATGCCGACAATGTTGTTGAAGCCCGCCGGCACACGGCCGGAGCCGGCAGCGTCATTGGCAATCGAGAAGCTGGAAAGCCCCGCCGCGACGGAGACCGCCGAACCGGAGCTCGATCCGCCGGAGATATAGTCCTCGTTAAAGACGGACGAGCAGGCGCCGTAGGGCGTACGCATGCCGACAAGACCGATGCCGAACTGGTCCATGTTCGTCTTGCCGATCAGGATCGCGCCATTGTCGAACAGGCGCGTGACCGCCTGTCCGGTGCTTTCGGCAATGTAGGCGCCTTCCTGCAGAGCATTCGTTGTCGGCAGGCCTACGACGTCGTTGCAGTCCTTGATCGAGAAGGGAATGCCCCAGAGCGGTCGGCCATCGTAGCCCGCCGCTTCGAGTTCCATCGCCGCCTTCAGTGCATCGGCGCGGGACACGAGATGGATCCAGACATGGTCGTCGCCCCGCGCCTCGATCCGATCGTAGATCGCATTCACAACCTTTGAAGGCGTGAGCTTCCCCGAGGCATAGGCTTCGCCCAGCGTGTGGAAATCGAGGCTGCCGGTCTCGGCCGGCCAATGAAACTCGGACATGTCGATCCTCTTCAGGTGGAGCATTTCCCGGAAAACTGGGGAGCCGTTTCCGCTTTGAAATGCGTGAAAACAAGGCGTCAGGACGCGTTCAGCGCCGCGATAATCTGATCCGATCGCGCAACGGTGCCGAAGAGCCCGTTGCCGAAGGCGGTGACGCGCAACTGCCCGGTATGCCGCTCCTCCGTCGTGCCCTTGCAGGCATCGGAGATGGCGATGCATTCGAAGCCCATGTCGTTGGCCGCGCGTTGCGTCGCATGCAGCAGCCCCTCGGTCGGCAGACCCGCCAGCACGAGGTTGCGGATGGCGCGCTGCCGGAGCCAGGTTTCGAGCCCGGTGGAGTAGAAGGCATTGTCGCCGGCATGGTCGAAGACCGGCGCATCGGAAGGCAGGCCCAGAGCTTCGGCGAGCTGCCATTCCGGCGTGCGCGGCGGAAAGATGGGATCGCCCACGTCTGCGCCCGTCGCGGCGCGGCGGGCGGCGACCGGAGACAGCGTCTCGGCGCGCCCACGGCGGCTGGCGATGACGGGGAGGCCGGCGGCCTGAGCGGCACTGACCAATCTTGCCGCGACCGCCAGTTCCGGCTCTGCGTCAAGAGCGGCGACCATGCCGTTCTGGAAACCCAGGATGAGTAGTGCACTATCGTCGGCACTCCAGCGCCCGTCGAAGGGCCAGGAATAGGGATTGGCGGCGATGCCTGCGAAGGGCTCAACCATGGAGCGCCTCCACGGCGGCCCGGAAGCCTGCGAGATCAGAGACCGTGCCCCAGCGCCCGCCAAAGGCCTTCAGAATCTCCATCGTTGCCTGATGATTGGGCGTCTCCACGGCAGCGGTGCAATCCTCGAGGATCACGCATTCATAGCCGCGTTCGAAACCGTCGCGGAAAGTCGATTGCACGCAGCAATCGGAGGTCACGCCGATGACGATCAGATGTGTGATACCCGCTGCCTTCAGCCGGTCGTCAAAATCAGTGGCGTGGAAGCTCGACTTGCCCGGCTTGTCGATCACCGTCTCGCCGGGGAGGGCCGCCACTTCCGGCACGATCTCGAAGCCCGGTTCACCCCGCACGAGAATGCGGCCTGAAGCCCCTTCGTCACCGATGCCCAGCCCGTGCACGCGGGTGCGCCATTGCTTGTTGGCGGGCAGGTCGGAGAGGTCCGGCTTGTGGCCCTCGCGGGTGTGATAGACGGCAAGGCCGGCGTCGCGCGCAATCGTCAGCGCTTCAGCAACAGCCGGAATGACGGAGCGCGTGTTGCTGACATCCTCGCCCAATTGATCGACCCAGCCGCCCGGCGCGCAGAAATCGACCTGCATGTCGATGACGACGAGAGCGGCCTTGCCGGGCTTTTCCGGCGTCGTGCAGGGCCAGAACGTTGTCATGCGCGAAGCCTCCGCTCTTCAATGCGGTCAAGAATGGCCGAGAAGTCTTTGAAATCCGCGCCAAAGCGCAAAACGGGCATGCCGGCGGCCTTGGCCGATTGCGCCCCCACGACGCTATCCTCGACGGCCAGAACGTCCGATGCATCGAGCCCCAGCCGCTGGCAGGCGAGCCGGTATGGTTCGGGGTCCGGCTTGCCCTCAGTCACATCCTCTCGGGCAATGGCAAAGGCCATCACATGGTCAAGCCCCATGGCCTTCAGATTGGCTTCCACGATGCGGCGCGACGAATTGGAGACGGCGCATTGGGTAAAGCCTGCGGCGGCCAGCGACAGAACGCTCTGCGGCGCGCTGGGGATCGGCTCAAGCTCGGCAACGTGTTTGATATAGGCTTCAACGATTTCGGCAAGCCATGTCCGGCTGTCGAGGCTCGGCGGATAAAGCGGCGACAATACGGTCCAGACATCGCTCATGGCGACGCCAATGAAGCGCGCGTCGTCGGCGGCAATATCGACGCCATAGCGGGCAGACACGGCCATCAGCGCCTTGTGATGCACCGGTTCGCTGTCGATCAGCGTCCCGTCGATATCCCATGCGATTGCTTTGATTTTAGGGGGGATCATGATTGGTGATCTCCGCGGGCGAAGAAGGGTTTCAGCGACGCATAGAGATCGCGGTAATCGGCATAGATGCGGTTTCCGGCGGTGATGCCTTCGGGCGAGGGCTGAAGGACTGCCCCGATCCTCACGGAGGCCGCGACATCGTCCCAGCGGGCGAGCCCTGAGCCTGCGGCCGCGACCCAGGCCGCGCCGATGGACGAGCCGAAGGCGTCGGAGAGAACATGCACGGGCTGGCCGCAGATATCGGCGACGATCTGCATCCAGATGCGGCTTCGGCTGCCGCCGTCGGATGCGATCAGCCGCGTGGCCGGGCGTCCGGTTTCGGCGAGCACATCGAGATGGTGGCGGAAGCCGCAGGCAATCGCCTCCAGCACGGCGCGCCAGATATGGCCGCGCGTGTGGCCGAGGCTCAAGCCCGTAATCGTGCCGCGCGCCAGCGGATCGTGGATCGGCGTCTTCTCGCCGAGGAAGTAGGGGAGCGCCCGCACGCCGTCGGCACCGGCTGGCACGGCGGCAGCCTCCGCATCCAGCTGCTTCAGCACGTCGTCGCTCTCCGCGCCACCAATGAGGCCGGCGAGCCAGCGCAGCAACGAGCCGGATGAGGCCATGCAGCCGTTTGGCGCATAAAGGCCCGGCACGAGATGGTAGTCGAGAAAGAGCCGGCGATCCGGCTCCGGCTTGCCGGCAATCGCGATGATGTCGCCGGCTCCGCCGAACTTCAGCAGAACATCGCCTGCCTGCGTGAGCCCTGCCGCGAGCGCCGAGGCAATGTGGTCCGCCGCGCCGCCGAAAACGGGCAGGCCTTCCGGCAGGCCCGTTAATTCTGCAGCCTGCGCCGTGACGGTGCCGGTCACTTCATGCGAGGCAACGAGTTTGGGCAGGACTTCGGTCGGAAGTCCCGACAGCGCCACCAGATCTTCCGCAATCCTGTGATCGGCGAGATCAACGAAGCCGGCCTCCAGCGCCCAGTTGCGCTCCACGGTGAGGTGACCGGTCAAATGCATGTTGATGAAATCGTAAGACCCGAAGACATGGGCGATGCGGCCATAGACATCCGGTTCATGCGCCTTCAGCCATTGCAGCTTGGGCGCAACGAGCTGCTGGGTGAGGCCCTGTCCTGTGCGTGCAAGGTAGGTCGCTTCGTCCAGCGCCGCCTTCATCGCCTCGACCTCCGCGCCGCAGCGCGCATCGCTCTGCTGGATGCTGGGGCGCAGGACGCGGCGTTGCTTGTCGAGAAGAACGACGGCCGGCAGCATGCCGGTTACGCTGACGCCGGCAAGTTCGCAGTCCTTCGGCAGTTCGGCCAGCATCTCGCGGACCACGACTTGGGTGTTCGCCCACCATTGTGCCGGATCGGCTTCGGCAAAGCCCGGCTGCGGGGAGGAGAGGTGCGACGAGCGCGAGGCCGAGGCGAGCGCTTCGCCCTTCTCCGACATCGCCACCGCAATGGTCGAGGTCGTGCCGATATCGATGCCGATGAACACTGGCATAGTGGAAACCTTTCAGTGTTCAGTCGCGGATCGCGTTTTCGGTCTCGGCGTCGAAGAAGTGGAGTTCCGCCGGATTGACGGAGAGGGTCAGATGTTCGCCAAGCTTCAGCGTATGCGTCGCCGGGATCGAGGCGCGGAGCCTTGGGCCGGAGAGCGAAACTTCGTCCTCTTCGGCCGTCACCTCTTCCAGCTTGCCGGCCCCGCCAATGTCGAGATGCACGAGCTTCGTCGCGCCAAAATCCTCGATGAAGGCAATCGTGCCGCCGATGCGGCCATGGCCCGGATCGGTCGCGTCCGACGCAATCAGCGCCTCGGCGCGCACGCCGACGACGATGTCCTTCCCGACATGGCGCGCAAGCGCCGGGCGTGCGGCGATGACGGCCTCCGGCACCGGCAGGCTGAAGCCGCCGGCGGCGGCCACGAGGCCACCGTCGCCGCGCTCCAGCGTGGCTTTCAGGAAATTCATCGACGGCGTACCTATGAAACCGGCGACGAAGAGATTGGCGGGCGTATCATAGAGCGAACGGGGCGTTCCAAGCTGCTGCAAGACGCCAGCGCGCATGACGGCGACGCGGTCGCCCATGGTCATGGCCTCGATCTGATCATGGGTGACATAGACCGTGGTGATGCCGCTGAGCTTCTGCAGGCGGGCGATTTCGGCGCGCATCTGGCCGCGCAGGCGGGCGTCCAGATTGCTCAAGGGCTCGTCCATCAGGAAGGCCTTCGGCGCGCGCACGAGCGCCCGGCCCATGGCAACGCGCTGCCGCTGGCCACCGGACAGCTGGCCGGGCTTGCGGTGGAGGAACGCGTCGAGTTCGAGGAGCTTGGCGGTCTCCTTGACCTTGCGGTCGATTTCCGCCTTGTCGGTGCCGCGCACGGAGAGGCCGAAGCCGATGTTTTCGGCGACCGACATATGCGGATAGAGCGCGTAGGATTGGAAGACCATGGCGATGTCGCGGTCGCGCGGCGCGAGGCCGTTCGCCACCGTATCGCCGATCAGCAGGCGCCCGCCGGTAATGTCCTCGAGGCCCGCAATCATCCGCAGTGCGGTCGATTTCCCGCAGCCGCTCGGGCCGACGAGAACGAGGAACTCACCATCCTCGATGGTGAGATCGAGATGCTGGATGGCCGCATATCCGTCCGGATAACGCTTTTCCACTCCCTCAAAGACGATGGACGCCATTGTATCTCCGATTGTGTGAGGCTGGGCCGGTTGGGAGGCCGGTCAGGTCATGTAGACGCCGCCCGTGACATTGATGCCCTGGCCGGTCATGAAGCGGGCGGAATTGGAGCAGAGGAAGACGACGACATCGGCGACATCTTCCGGCGTTTCGATCCGTCCGAGCGGGGTCTGGGCGATGTAATCCTCCATCACGCGCTCCGGCGTCACGCCGCGCAGCTCGGCCTCCCAGAGGATTTCTCGCTCCTGCATGCCGGTCTTGACGAAGCCGGGGCAGACGGCGTTGACGCGGATGCCCTTGGGCGCCAGTTCGCGGGCGAGTGCTTGCGTCCAGCCGAGAACGGCGAATTTGCTGGCGGAGTAATGCGCGAGCAGCGGCGCGCCGACCTTGGCGGCAAGCGAGGCTGTGTTAACGATCGTGCCGTGGCCCTGCGCCACGAACTTGCGGGCCGCGATCTGGTTGGACAGGAAGATGCCGCGCGTGTTGACGTCGAAGTTGAAGTCCCACTCCTCGTCGGTGATCTCCAGTGCATGCTGCATGGTCGAGACGCCGGCATTGGCGATCAGGATATCGCAGCCGCCCATGATCTCGACGGCCTGCGCGAATGCTTCGTCGACGGAGGGGCGCTTGCGAACATCGATCTCCAGCGCGTGGCCGCCGATCGATTGTGCGACTGTGTTCGCAGCGTCGGGATTGATGTCGCAAATGGTGATTTTTATGCCCTGGGCTGCCAGCGCCAAGGCAATCGCGCGGCCAATTCCGGTGGCGCCGCCGGTGACGATCGCCTTCTTTCCCTCGAGTTCCGCAAACTTCGGATGTGCCACGAATTATCTCTCCGGCCAAAACAACACGGCGATCATATAGCAACAAAAACTTACAAATCAATCGAAATTTATGTTTGAATTTGTTCGCTTTCTGCGTTAAGCACTGATTATGCAATGGGAGGAATGGGCTCTGCGGCACGCAATTGCTGAAGGGCCTGGAAGAGAATGAAAGACGGATCATGAGCGAAACCGAAACGCTGACAATGGAGAAGACGAAGGTTCTGGCGCGCACGCGCCATGCCTTCATTCTGGATGCGTTGGCTGAAACCGGCGCTGTGTCCGTGACGGACATCGCGGCCCAGCTCGGTGTGTCCGAAATGACCGTCCGGCGCGACCTGACGGAACTGGAAAAGGAAGGCCGGCTCGCGCGCACTCATGGCGGCGCGGTGAGCACGGAATTGACGGCTAGCGTCGATCCCGGCCTGTCTGCGATGACCTCGCGCCTCAACGAACCGACCTTCCAGGCGCGCCTTGCCAAGAATGCGCTGCCGAAGCGGCTGATTGCCGAGGCCGCAGCCCAGGTTGCCTCCGGGCTTCGCACTGTCGCGCTCGATGTCGGCACCACGACCTTTCTTCTGTCGCGCCTCATGGCGGGTCAGCAGCATGTGAAGTTCTTCACGAACAGCGTGCGCAACGCCACTCAGCTCGGCGAAGGTCTGGCGGAGGTTTATCTGCCGGGTGGCCGCATGCGGAATGACGAGTTGTCGATCTCCAACGCCACGGCGATCTCGCAGTTCGAGGCGCTGTGGTTCGACATTGCCTTTGTTGGTGTTTCGGGTCTCACGCCCGATGGCATCTATGACTATTCCTTCGACGACACGGAGATGAAGCGCGTCTATCTGCGCCGGGCGACGAAGAAGGTCGTTCTCTGCGACGCGTCGAAATTCGATTGCATGTCGCTTGTTCATATCGCGCCGCTGTCGCAATTCGACCTTCTGATCACCAATGCGCCGCCGCCGCCGAAGCTGGCTGCTGCGCTGGAGGCGGCCGGGGTCGAAGTCATGATCGCCGGCGCATCCTGAAACTGACGGTTTGCGAAATCCCGTTTTCCCTCACGCCCACTTCGGAGCATTCGATGGTTTTTGATTTTTTTGGTGACAAGAAGAAGGTCATCATCGCCATGGCGCATATCGGCGCGCTTCCCGGCTCTCCGAACTATGACGCCAAGGGCGGCGTCTCGAAGCTCATCGACGATGTCATGGAGGACATCCGCGCGCTGCAGGAAGGCGGTGTCGATGCCATCATGTTCGGCAACGAAAACGACCGACCTTACGAACTGAAGGCCCCGCCGGAAGGCCTTGCGGCCATGACCGCCATCGTTCAGGCCGCCAAGGCCGAACTCAAAGTGCCCTTCGGCGTCAACTATCTATGGGACCCGACCGCCAGCGTCGCGATTGGTGCCGCTACCGGCGCGAGCTTCGTCCGCGAAATCTTCACCGGCGTCTTCGCCTCCGACATGGGCGTCTGGGCGCCCGATTGCGCGACGCCGGCACGATTGCGCGCCAGGCTCGGCCGCACCGACATGAAGATGCTGTTCAACATCAATGCCGAATTCGCCCATTCGCTCGACCAGCGCCCGATCGAGCTGCGCGCCAAGAGCGCCGTCTTCTCGTCGATGGCAGACGCCATTCTGGTCTCCGGCCCGCTCACCGGCCAGCCGGTCGATCAGTCTGGCCTTCGCAAGGTCTGCGAAGTGGTGACCGACGTTCCCGTTTTCGCCAATACGGGCGTCAACAAGGACAACGTGACCGACATTCTCTCCTGCGCCAGCGGCGTCGTGATCGGCACGCATTTCAAATATGACGGCAACACCTGGAACAAGGTCGAAACCGCCCGCGTCAAGCGTTTCATGGACGTGGTGAACGCAATCCGCTGACACTTGACGTGCGTCAAGGCGATCAAGGCCGCCTTCTGCCAGATTTCCGACTGCAAGGCCTGTCATCCTCTCGCGACAGGTCGGCAGCGGAGGAAGCATGATCACCGAAGATCAGAAGGCCGTCACGACGTTTCTGAGTGACGCTTCGCCCTACGGCCTATCCGGGCCGGTCGAGGTGATGGAAACACACATCTCGCGCATCTTTCTGGTCGCCGACCGCGCCTTCAAGATGAAGCGGGCAGTGAAGCTGCCCTATGTCGATTTCTCGACCCCGGTTCTTCGTCTAGCAGCCTGCGAGAAGGAGCTTGAGCTGAACGCGCGCACGACGCCGGAGCTTTACCTCGGTGTCCGCAGCATCTATCGCGCCGCCGATGGCCAATTGTCCTTCCAGCCTTCAGAGATGCTTGTCGATGCAGTGGTCGAAATGAAGCGCTTCGACCAGTCGGCGCTCTTTGATCGCATGGCGATGGAAGGGGAGTTGACGCCCAAGCTGATGACGGACGTCGCGCGGATGGTAGCCGATTTTCACGCCGGCGCGCCGGCGGTGGTGGAGGGCGGCGTGGCCAATATTGTCGGTGTGCTCGACATCAACAAGGCTGGCTTCGCGACCAGTGCAGTGTTTTCTGAGCGGGAGCAAGAAGCCATCGACGGGCTTTTCCGGACCCGGCTTGAAATGATCGCCGCGCATCTCGACCGCCGCGCCGGAGCTGGAACGATCCGCCTCTGTCATGGCGATCTGCACCTGCGCAATCTCTGCCTGCTCGATGGCAGGCCACGTCTCTTTGACTGTATCGATTTCAACGACCGCATTGCCACCGTCGATGTCCTCTACGATCTCGCCTTTCTGGTCATGGATCTCTGGCATCGCGGGCTGAAGGATCACGCCAACCTCGTGGCCAACCGCTACTGCGACGCCGCAGGCGAGGAGGAGGGTTTTGCGCTTCTGCCCTTCTTCACGGCGCTGCGTGCTGCCGTGCGCGCTCATGTGACGGCGACGCAGGCGGAGGAGGCGGGGGGCGACGCGCGGCTGTCGGCGTCCGCGCGCTCCTACTACGATCTCGCCATGCAGACGCTGGAGGACGTGGTCCCCCGGCTGGTTGCCATTGGGGGCTTCAGCGGCTCGGGCAAGTCGACCGTCGCGGATGGGCTTGCGGCACATCTCGGGTCCCCGCCCGGCGCACGACTGATCGAGAGCGACCGGGTGCGCAAGGCGCTGCATGGCGTTTCCCCGGAAACCCGTCTCGATGCTTCCACCTATAGCCCTGAAATGTCGACTAGGGTCTATGCCGAGATGGCCCATCGCGCCGGCACGGTGTTGGGGGCAGGCGCAAGCGTCGTGGCGGATGCAGTCCATGAGCGTCCCGACCGTCGCGCGGCAATCGAACAGGCGGCGAGGCCGGCAAACGTGGCCTTTACCGGGATATGGCTCGACGCACCGGCAGATGTCTTGCGGGCGCGCGTCGCGGCTCGGCCTAACGGGCAGTCGGATGCCACGCCGGATGTGCTGGAAAATCAGTTGACCAGGGGCACAGGCGACCTGGCCTGGTTGCGTGTGGATGCCACGCGCCCGGTCGATGCCGTGATCGACGACATCGTACGGCTCACCTCGCACATATCGAGTTGAAGGCAAACGCCCGCCACGCGTCGAGACTGACCATCTCCCTGGAAGATGGCCGACGCGTTTGCCTGAATACCGGGACGACCTATCCCAGTTTGCATCCGTTGACGGTGAGATAGACGGCGTAAAGCGACGTGGTCGCAGTGATGAACAGGCGATTGCGTTTCGGGCCGCCGAAGCTGACGTTGGAGACGACCTCGGGGACGCGGACCTTGCCGATCAGCGTGCCGTCTGGGTCGTAGCAATGGACACCATCGCCGGCGGAGGTCCAGATGCGGCCTGCGCGGTCAAGGCGGAAGCCGTCGAAGAGGCCTGCGCTGCAGGTGGCAAAGGTGCCAAAATCGGTGAGGCCGCCTTGCGGGTCCACGGCGAATTTCCGGATATGGCGCGGTCCGCCTTCCATGTGCGAGGCGCCGGTGTCAGCCACATAGAGCAGGCTTTCATCCGGCGAGAAGGCGAGGCCGTTCGGCTTCACGAAATCGTTCAGCACGCGCACCGTGACCCCGCTCGCCGGATCGTGACGATAGACATGGCAACCGCCGATTTCCTCTTCCGCCCGCTCGCCCTCGTAGTCGCTCAGGATCCCGTAGCTTGGATCGGTGAACCAGATCGTCCCGTCGGATTTCACCACCGCATCGTTCGGCGAGTTGAACCGCTTGCCCTCGAAACGGTCGGCAAGAACGCTCACCGAGCCGTCAAACTCGGTGCGGGTCACGCGGCGCGTCAGGTGCTCGCAGGTCACAAGCCGGCCGAGCGTGTCGACCGTGTTGCCGTTGCAGTTGTTGGAGGGCTGGCGAAAGGTGCTGACCGCGCCGCTCGTCTCGTCGAAGCGCATCATGCGGTTTTCAGGGATATCGGAAAAGACGAGATAGCGCCCGGCGGCGAACCAGGCCGGCCCTTCGAGCCAGCGGCCGCCAGTCCACAGGCGCTCCACCCGCGCAGTGCCGATGATACAGTCCCTGAAGCGCGGATCGAGAACCTCGAAACCCGTTCCGTCTATCGCGCCGGACATGACGTGCCTCCCTGATTTGTCTCTCCACCCGTGGACGAAGTGATAGACGGGTCGACAACAAAAAGCCATCGTCGGGGTTGGAATGTTCCATGCGGATTCGGGGCTCTGGCCCTTCCGCCTCAATGCTACAGGAGGAACCAATGTCGGACCTTTTTGATCTCACCGGACGCCGCGCGCTCATCACCGGTTCCAGTCAGGGCATCGGTCTGGCACTTGCCGCCGGTCTCGCGCGCCACGGCGCCTGCGTCCTTCTCAATGGTCGTGATGCGGGACGGGTGGAGGAGTCCTGCCGGAGGCTTTCGGATCAGGGGTTTGACGCAAGGCCTGCCGTCTTCGACGTGACGGACAAGCAGGCGGTGGAGGCGGGCGTTGCAAAGATCGAGGCGGAGATTGGTCCGATCGACATTCTCGTCAACAACGCCGGCATGCAGTATCGCACGCCGCTGGAAGACTTCCCCGCGGACAAGTTCGAACTTCTGTTCAAGACGAATGTCACGAGCGTCTTTCTCGTCGGGCAGGCGGTTGCCCGTTTCATGATCAAGCGTGGTGCTGGCAAGATCATCAACATCGCATCGGTTCAGAGTGAACTCGCACGGCCCTCGATTGCGCCCTATACGGCCACCAAGGGTGCGGTGAAGAACCTGACCAAGGGCATGTGCACCGATTGGGCGCGCTACGGGCTGCAGGTGAATGCGATTGCGCCCGGCTATTTCCGGACCCCGCTCAATCAGGCGCTGGTGGACGATCCCGACTTCAATGCATGGCTTGAAAAGCGCACGCCGGCGGGGCGATGGGGCCATGTCGAGGAACTGATCGGCGCCGCCGTCTTCCTGGCCTCCAAGGCCTCGTCCTTCGTCAACGGTGAAACGCTGCATGTCGACGGCGGCATCACGGCGAGCCTCTGACATGACAGGATTGCGCATTGTTGTCATGGGCGTCAGCGGTTGCGGCAAGTCGTCTCTCGGCGAGGCGCTGGCGCATCGTTTCGGGCTTCCCTTCATCGAAGGCGATGCCCTGCATCCGCCTGAAAACGTGGCGAAAATGGCGGGCGGAACACCGCTGACCGACGAGGATCGCTGGCCCTGGCTCGCCCGCGTCGGGCAGGCGCTGGCCGCTCCCGAGGGTGGGGCGGTTGCCTCCTGCTCCTCGCTCAAGCGCGTCTATCGGGACGTGCTGCGGCGCGAGGCGGGCGAGGATGTTATCTTCGTCCATCTCCACGGAAGCCGCGAGTTGCTTCTGTCGCGCATGAAGCACCGGCCCGGCCATTTCATGCCGGCCTCACTGCTCGACAGCCAGCTTGCCACCCTGGAAGTCCCCGGGCCGGATGAAAACGCGATCCCCGTCGATTGCGCCGAGCCGCTTCATCCGGCGCTGGAGCGCGTGGCAGCACTGATTGCCTCGCGAAAAACCTCAGTCACATAAGCCTTCGCGTCGCGGATGGAGGCTTCAAGGTCCCCTCCGGTCGCGAGCCCGCAGGCAATGGCGGAGGCGAGCATGCAGCCCGTGCCGCGCAGCGTGCTGGGGAGGCGGGGGGCGTCGAATTGGATCGCCGGAAGTCCTGGGCATACCAGCAGATCGCTGCAAATGCCGGCATCCGATAAATGCGCGGACGCGAGCCGAAATTCCTTCGTGCTGACATGGTCTTCCGCATGACCGCCCTTGATCAGCGCAGCGCGGATGCCGAATTGCATCAGCGCTTCAACAGACTCCGCGAAATCCCCGGTGCCCGTCAGCAATGCCAATTCCGGCAGATTGGGCGTGACCAGATCGGCGCGCGGCAGCAGGCGCTCGATCATCAGGCGCATCCCCGCCGGCTCCAGCAGCGCTTTGCCGGACGTCGAGGAGAGAACCGGGTCTAGGACGACGGGGAGGGCGGCGTGGCGCTCCAGCACATCCGCGACCGCCGCGACGATCTGGGCATTGGCAAGCATGCCGATCTTGACGGCGGCGATATCGCCACCTTTCAGCGCGGCTTCCATCTGCGCGGTCACCAGCGCCGGTTCCATCGCTTGCACCGCCGCGACACGCCGGTCGGATTGCGCCGTGACCGCGGTCACTGCGACGGCGGCCTTGAGCCCCCAGGTCGTTACCGTCTCGACATCGCGCACGATGCCGGCGCCGCCGGAGGAGTCAGAGCCGGCGATGATGAGGACCCGTGGCCCGCTCACCGCCAGCGATCCGTCTTTTCGATCCATTCCCGCGTGCGGGCTTCCGGATCGGTATTCAGCGTGATGTCGGTGAAGACGGCGGCGCTGTCGGCGCCTTGCGCGAAGACGCCATCCAGCCGCTCCGGCCTGAGCCCGCCGATGGCGACCAGCGGCAGATGCGCGACCTTGTCCTTCCAGACCCGAATGCGCTCCAGTCCCTGCGGGTCCCATTTCATCTTCTTGAGGATGGTTGGGTAGATTGGCCCCAGCGCCACGTAATCCGGCCTTGCGGCCAGCGCCGTTTCCAGTTCCGCCTCGTCATGGGTCGAAAGGCCGAGCTTCAGACCTGCGGCGCGGATGGCGGCGACATCGGCCTCTGCGAGGTCTTCCTGCCCGAGATGAACGATATCGCAGTGTTCCTCTATGGCAACACGCCAATAGTCGTTGATAATCAACTGGCAGTCATGGTTGGCGCAAATCTCTTTCGCGCGACGGATATGCGCGCGCAGCACGTCTTCCGGCTGGTCCTTCATGCGCAATTGCACGAGCTTGACACCGACCGGAACCAGCCGCTCGATCCAGTCGGCACTGTCAACGATGAGATAGAAGGGATCGAGCTTCATGCGAAGACTGCCTTTCCGATGACGGGAGTGGAGGGAACGGCCATGTCGCGGGGTTCGAGCAGCCCGGCGCGGCAGCCTTCATGGCCGGCGTCGATGGCGGCCGCGAAGGCGCGGGCCATGGCGATGGGATCGGCGGCGCCGGCCACGGCCGTGTTGAGGAGCACGGCATCATAGCCAAGCTCCATCGCCTGCGCCGCATGGGACGGCCGGCCGAGGCCCGCATCGACGATCAGCGGGACATCGGGAAAATGTGCCCGCATCGATATCAGTGACGCGGGGTCGACCAGACCGCGCGCCGATCCGATGGGCGATGCCCAGGGCATCAGGACACCGCAGCCGGCCTCGAGCAGCTTTTCGGCGACGACGAGATCGGCAGTCGTATAGGGGAAGACCTTGAAACCATCCGCGCAAAGCTCGCGCGCGGCCTCCACCAGCGCGAAGACATCCGGCTGCAGCGTGTCGTGATGGCCGATCACTTCGAGCTTCACCCAGTCGGTGGCAAAGAGATCGCGCGCCATCCGCGCCGTCAGCACCGCTTCCTTCGCCGTGTGGCAGCCGGCCGTGTTCGGCAGGACATGGACGCCGAGCGCGCGGATCGTCTCGAAAAACTGTCCGCCGCGTCCGCCGCCGGCCGTTTCCCGGCGCAGTGACACAGTGACGATCCCGGTGCCCGAGGCGCGGATCGCCGCTTCCATGATGGCGGGCGATGGGTAGCGGGCGGTGCCGAGCAGCAGGCGAGAGGAAAGTTCGGTTCCGTAAAGCGTCAGCATGTCAGCCTCCCTGTTTTGGCGCGAGGATTTCGATCCGGTCGCCGTCGTTGAGCGCTGTCTGCGCCCGCTCGGCGCGAGGCACGAGATCGCCATTGACGGCAGTCGCCAGCCAGTCGCCCTCGTAGTCGAGGGCTGCGAGGAGGGCGGCGAGCGTGCCGGCCTCGATCTGCTGCTCTTCGCCATTGATGATCAGTTTCATGCGGTTGCACTCCTTCGTTGCGGCACAGCCTGAAGCCGCGCGGCGAGCTCTTCCGCCAGCGCCGGCGCCATCAGGAAGCCGTGGCGGTACATGCCGTTGATCGCGAGATGCCGGCCTTCGCCGGTGATGCGCGGGATATTATCGGCATAGGCGGGGCGGATACCGGTGCCGGTTTCGATCACCTCCGCCTCGCCGAAGGCGGGGTGAAGCGTGTAGGCGGCGTTCAGCAGTTCCATCAGCGAGCGCGCGGAGATCGGCCCGTCATGCTCGCTTTCGATCATCGTCGCGCCGACCATGAAGCGTCCCTCGCCACGCGGCACGACATAGAGCGGGATGCGCGGGTGGAGGAGGCGAACGGGGCGGGAGAGGGTGACGTCGCTGGTCCTCAGATAGAGCATTTCGCCGCGTACGCCGCGCAGCTGCGAGCCGGGCTGGATAGCGGCGCGGCCTGTGCAATCGATGATGTGGGAAAAGGCTCGCTCATCGGCTTCGGTGAGGATCTTTACGTCCATGCTAGTCAGTGCATCCACCAGGCCCGCCAGCGCTTTGCGCGGGTCCAGATGCGCCTCGTCCCGGAAGAAGAGCCCGCGCCGGAAGCGCCCGGCCAGCGCCGGTTCCAGTTCGGCAATGCCCGCCTCGTCAAGCCACACATGTCGGCTTGTACGGCGTGCGAAGCGCTCCAGCTCGCTCTGGTCGCGCGGCGGGGCAACGACGAGCGTGCCCTTGCGCTCGACCAGACCGGGGAGCGCTTCCTCCCACCAGTCGATTGCATGTTCGCCCGCCTCAACAACTGCCGCCGGAGCTGTCTCCCCCTCGCACCACGGGGCGAGCATGCCACCGGCGTAATGGGATGCGCCCATGCCGGGGGATTTGGGATCCAGGAGGGTGACGGAGTGGCCGCGACGGGCAAGGGCGAAGGCGGCTGTGAGGCCGGCAACGCCGGCGCCTTTGACGAGAATGGTCATGCCGCCCTCCGGAGCAAGGATCGCCCCTCCCCAACCCTCCCCACAAGGGGGAGGGAGAGTGACCGTCGTGCCACCATCCTTGTTGGGACGGTCAACGTGGTTTGAGGGCGTGCCCTTGTCCGTCTCCCCCCTTGTGGGGGAGATGGCGGCAGCCAGAGGGGGACCTTTTTCAGCTTCGCCGCTTTCATTTCGCGGACTCATCCAATGGCATGTACAATTCCCCGCCCTCGCGGAACTTGGCCGCCATGGCCTCCATGCCTTCCTTCTGCGCCTCGGCGCGGATGTCGTGGGAAATCCGCATGGAGCAGAATTTCGGGCCGCACATGGAGCAGAAATGGGCGACCTTGTGGGCCTCCTTCGGCAGCGTTTCGTCATGCATGGAACGCGCGGTTTCCGGGTCGAGCGAGAGGTTGAACTGGTCCTCCCAGCGGAACTCGAAGCGGGCGCGGGACAGCGCATCGTCGCGCAGCCGTGCACCGGGATGGCCCTTGGCGAGATCGGCGGCATGGGCGGCGATCTTGTAGGTGATGACGCCGGTCTTCACGTCGTTGCGGTCGGGCAGGCCCAGGTGCTCCTTCGGCGTGACGTAGCAGAGCATGGCCGTGCCGAACCAGCCGATCATCGCCGCACCGATGGCGCTCGTGATATGGTCATAGCCCGGCGCGATGTCGGTCGTCAGCGGCCCGAGCGTGTAGAACGGGGCTTCGCCGCAATGGGCCAACTGCTTGTCCATGTTCTCCTTGATCTTGTGCATCGGCACATGGCCGGGGCCTTCGATCATCACCTGGCAATCCTTCGCCCAGGCGATTTGCGTCAGTTCGCCGAGCGTCTCCAGTTCCGCGAACTGCGCGGCGTCATTGGCATCGGCCAGCGAGCCGGGGCGCAGGCCGTCGCCCAGTGAGAAGGAGACGTCGTAGGTGCGGCAAATGTCGCAGATTTCCTCGAAATGCTCGTAGAGGAAGCTCTCCTTGTGGTGATGCAGGCACCACTTTGCCATGATGGAACCGCCACGCGAAACGATGCCGGTGACGCGGTTGACGGTGAGCGGGATATAGGCGAGCCGCACGCCGGCATGGATGGTGAAATAGTCCACCCCCTGTTCGGCCTGCTCGATCAGCGTGTCGCGGAAGACTTCCCAGGTCAGGTCCTCGGCAATGCCGCCCACCTTTTCGAGCGCCTGATAGAGCGGCACGGTGCCGATCGGGACGGGCGAATTGCGGATGATCCATTCGCGGATATTGTGGATGTTGCGGCCGGTCGAAAGATCCATGACCGTGTCGGCACCCCAGCGCGTCGCCCAGACCATTTTCTCGACCTCTTCGGCCATGGAGGAGGTGACGGCGGAATTGCCGATATTGGCGTTGATCTTGACCAGGAAATTGCGGCCGATGATCATCGGTTCGGCTTCCGGATGGTTGATGTTGGAGGGGATGATGGCCCGTCCCCGCGCGATCTCCTCGCGAACGAATTCCGGCGTCACGAAGTCCGGGATCGCCGCACCGAAACTCTCGCCACCATGAGACGCGATAGCCGCCTTGCGGCCCATGTTCTCGCGGATGGCGACGAATTCCATTTCCGGCGTGACGATGCCGGCCCGCGCATAGGCCATCTGCGTGACGGCCTTGCCGCTGACCGCCCGGCGGGGCTTCGGCAGGTTCGGAAATTGCGGCGTCAGGCGTGCGCCTTCCGCAAAGCCGTTATCCTCCGGCTTCACGACGCGGCCATCATAGCTTTCCGTGTCACCGCGCGCGGCGATCCACTGCTCGCGCAGGCGTGGCAGGCCTTTCTCGATGTCGATCACCTGCGCGGGATCGGTATAGGGACCCGAGGAATCGTAGACCGTCACCGGCGGCTCGCCGGCGGTCGGGTGGACCGAGATTTCGCGCATCGGGACCATGACACAGGGGTGGATTTGCCCGGCATGGAAGACCTTTTGCGAGGCGGGAAGCGCGCCCTGCGTGACGACGGGGGTGAGGTTGGTTGCGGCAATGTTCATTCTTGAGGCTCCAAGGTTTAAAGTTGGAGACCCAGTTCGAAGCCGGAATGATGGAAAGACGCCTGACGGAGTCCAGGAATGGAATCCGTCTATCGCAGCGCTCGCACCGTCCCTACGCCAGTATGAACTGGATCAGGTTCAACGGGTCACTGCGCTGCTTTTCCCCGGAAGGAATTGCCCAGCAGAATCTCAGCCCCTTTGCGGGACCCCCCTGGTGAATGCGCCAATGTTAGGGGGATTTGGCGGGAGGCGTCAAGCGGGGTTGCCGTCATGACGCCCTCTCAGGCTCCGGAGAGGGGGCCGTTTGCGGGGACAAAACTTCCCCCTCACCTGGAAAATCTAGCAATTAGCTTTCAGCTAAGATGCTGATTTTCCTTCCTCTCCCACAAGGGGCGAGGCTAACCCAGCCGCGCCGTTTTCCCCGCTATCGAAACTTTAGCTTATCCTATATCCCTTCCGCTACCGGATGGGCCCGCGACGACGGGCCCAGGCGGGAGGAGAGCTTGGTGATGTCCCTCGTAACGTGTGGAGGATGTCATCAGGGGGCGCGGGCGGCATTGAGACAAAAACCTCAATGAAACGTTTCCCCCGATGGGCTGCGAATAGCTCGGCGGCCTGGCTACGCCAGAGAACCCGTCTGCCTCCGCAGGCGGTTTAGCGAGGCGGCCCGCGCTTGAGGAATGGAGTCGGATGTGGCTCCCCTCGGTAATCTCGACGGGTCGCGCTGGCGCTCCGCCGTATTTTTAATACTCAATCAGGGCGGCGCGTCAGCGTGGCTCTCCGGAAGTTTGCGCCCGGATACAAGGGCAAGAGCGACAGAACCGGAGGCAAACTCGGGAGAGGTTTTTTCCGAGGGTTTTGGCCTGCCGTCTCGCTCCGACGCGCCACAATGCACGCCGACCGTCGAACTTGCGCATCTGTAGTTTTTACTATATTCGCCCTGCGCATCAAAGCCTGTACGCTTCTGTTGCAATTTCGGGTACTTCTCGTAACGGCTTCGACATATAAGTGAATTTAGATACCCGAAACGCGATTCGATCCCACGCGCCGGAGATGCCTCAATGGATACGACGTTCCGAAACCGATCAGGCCGAGCGCTTGTCGCGGCATTGATGCTTGTCCCCTGTCTCGGGCTTGTGTCGGCACTGTCGGCCGACAAGCCGGAATATACGCTGCAGGTGGTGGTCCAGAAGGCGCATCACGCCGAAGTGTCCAAGCCCCTGAACGTCACAGGCACCATCGCCGCTGCCAAGAGCAGCGACCTTGCCTTCCGCGTGGGCGGAACGGTGGTTGAGCGGCTCGTGCAGACGGGCGATGTGGTCAAGGCGGGGCAGATGCTGGCGCGACTTGGGACCGCCGAGCTGCAGGCCAATATCACCGCCGCACAGGCGGGCGTGGCCTCGGCTAAGGCCACCTTCGATCTCGCCACGTCCGATCTAGCCCGGCAGAAATCGCTGCTCGACAAGGGCTTTGCGACACGCTCGGCCTATGAGCAGTCGACAAAGTCCGTAGACGTCGCCAAGGCGCAGCTCGATATTGCCCAGAGCCAGTTGCAGATCGCGGAAGACAATCTCTCCTATGCCGAGCTCAAGGCCGGTTCCGACGGTGTGGTCACTGCCGTCAACGTGGAAATCGGACAGGTGGTGCAGGCCGGACAGGCTGTCGTGACGATCGCCAACGGAAATGCCAAGCAGGCCGTGTTCGATATTTCCGACGCGCTGATTGCGACGGGCGAGATCAAGAAGGCCGAGATCTTTCTCGTGGCCGACCCGTCCGTGAAGGCGCGGGTGCAGCTGACGGAAGTCTCGCCGACGGTGAACGTGCGGACGGGAACGGTTCGCATCAAGGCGGACATTGTTGATCCGCCGGCGCGCATGACGCTGGGCGCCGCCGTCGCGGGCACCGGCAGCAGTCTGCCGACGTCCGGCTTCCCGCTGCCTTCAGCAGCGCTTTCGCGTGCGGACGGTGCACCGATCGTCTGGGTGGTCGATCCGGCGACCAGCAAGGCCGTGCCGCGAAAGGTCAACCTTCTCCAGTATGTCGGGCAGACCATGGTTGTCTCCGGCGACCTCAAGGAAGGCGATCTCGTTGTTACCCGTGGCAGCATTTTCCTGAGCCCCGGTCTGTCGGTCAAATATACGGAGGCCGCACAATGAAAGCCTTGAAGCTTTGCACGACCGCGCTTGCAGCCCTGGCTGCAGCAATCATGCTCTCCGCTTGCGAGGAGAAGAAGGCCGAGGCGCCTGCCGAGGAGCGGCCGATCCTCACGGCCATGGTCCAGTCCCGTCCCGAAGTCGTTCTCAACTTCCCCGGAACGGTCGAGCCGCAGGTTTCGACGCAAAAGGCCTTCCGCGTGCCGGGACAGGTGGTCGCTCGGAACGTCAATGTCGGAGATACGGTTCGCAAGGGCGACGTTCTGGCCGTTCTCGATACCGCGCAGCTCAAGGAGGGCGTCCGCTCTGCCGAAGCCAGTGTCACCGGGGCACAGTCGCAGCTTGCCAATGCGCAGTCCGTCGATGACCGCGCCAATGCGCTGGCCAAGGAGGGATTTGCCTCTCCCGCACAGCTCGACAGCGCCAGCCAGAGCCTGACCGCGGCCAATGCTAATCTCGAAAGCGCGCAGGCGCAGCTTTCCAAGGCCCGCGAGCAGCTCGGCTATGCCCAGTTGATCGCCGACTATGACGGCATCGTCACCGCGTCCAATATCGAAGTGGGCGAGACGGTGGCTGCCGGCGCCCCGGCCATCACCATAGCCCGTCCCGATCTGCGGGACGCCGTGATCGATGTGCCCGACGACGTTGTCGGTCGCATCGCTGCCGGTGATGTCTTCGACATTTCGACGCTGCTGCAGCCCGACCGGAAGATCGAGGGCAAGGTTCGCGAGATCGCCCCCAGCGCCGACAAGCTCACGCATACGGTTCGCGTCCGCATCTCGATCGGAAATGCCGCGGAAATATTCCGGATCGGCACCACCATCGAGGCCTCCGCCCGCAAGACCGGCGGGGTCACCATCCTGGTTCCGTCCGATGCCGTCATGTCCGATGACGGCAAGCTGACTGTCTGGAAATTCGATCCGGCAAGCTCGAAGGTCGTCAGGACCACGATCGAGGCCGGGGAGGGGCCGGGCGCGAGTTACGTCGTCAAATCCGGCCTCAAGAGCGGCGATCTGGTCGCCGTTGCCGGAATTCATGCTCTCAAGGATGGCCAGCAGGTCAAGCTCGTCGAGGAAGCCGCCCGATGAAAAAGTTCAATCTGTCCGACTGGGCGCTCGAGCACCGTTCTCTCGTCTGGTATTTCATGATCGTCTCGCTGGTCGCGGGTGCGTTCTCCTTCATCAATCTCGGCCGCGAGGAGGATCCGTCCTTCACGATCAAGACGATGGTGATTCAGGCGCAGTGGCCGGGCGCCACGGCGGCCGAGACGGCTGACCAGGTCACTGACCGCATCGAGAAGAAGCTGCAGGAGCTGCCCGAACTGCATTTCACGAAATCGATGACCGAGCCTGGCAAGGCGACGATCTTCGTGGACCTTCTGGCGACCACCAAGGCGCGTGACGTGCAGAGCGTCTGGTTCCGCGTGCGCAACATGATCAACGACATCGCCTATACGTTCCCGCAGGGCGTCCAGGGGCCGTTCTACCAGGATACGTTCGGCGATGTATTCGGCAATATCTATGCCTTTACCGGCGACGGGCTGAGCTATCGCCAGCTCCGGGACTATGTCGAGAACGCGCGCTCGAACATCCTGTCGGTGCCTGACATCGGCAAGGTCGACATTATCGGTGCTCAGGACGAAGTGGTCTATCTGGAGTTCTCGCCGCGCAAGCTTGCTGCCTTCGGCATCGACCAGCAGGCGATGCTGAATGCGCTGCAGGAACAGAATGCGATTGCACCCTCTGGCGTCATCAACAGCGGGCCGGAGCGCATCGCCCTGCGCGTCACGGGTCAGTTCACCTCTGAGGACAGCCTCCGCAACATCAATTTCCACATCAACGACCGCTTCTTCCGCCTCAGCGACGTGGCGAATGTCACGCGGACCTATATCGATCCTCCGTCCTCCGTCTTCCGCTTCAACGGCAAGAATGCGATTGCGCTGGCTGTCGGCATGAAGCCGGGCGCGAACCTCCTGAATTTCGGCAAGGCGCTGGACGACCGGCTGGCGCAAATCCAGAAGACCCTTCCCGTCGGCGTCGACATCCATCTGGTGGCCGACCAGCCGAAGATCGTGAAGGAGGCCGTGGGCGGCTTCACCAAGGCGCTGTTCGAGGCCATCATCATCGTTCTTGCCGTAAGCTTCGTCAGCCTCGGCGTGCGGGCCGGCGTGGTCGTGGCGATCGCCATTCCGCTGGTGCTGGCGATCACCTTCATGGTCATGGAATATTCCGGCATCACGCTGCAGCGCATTTCGCTCGGCGCGCTCATCATCGCGCTCGGCCTGCTGGTCGATGACGCCATGATCGCGGTCGAGATGATGATCGCGCGGCTTGAGGCGGGCGATCCGCTCAACAAGGCGGCCACAGCCGTCTACACCTCGACCGCGTTCCCGATGCTCACCGGCACGCTGGTCACGGTCTCCGGCTTCATCCCGATCGGCCTCAACAGCAGTGCGGCCGGCGAATATACGTTCACGATGTTCGTCGTGATCGCGGTGTCGCTGCTGGTGTCCTGGATCGTGGCCGTGCTCTTCACGCCGCTGATCGGCGTGACGATCCTGCCGGAGAAGTGGAAGAAGCATCACGAGGAGGGGCATGAGAGCCGTTCCATGCGCCTCTTCCGCCGTGTCCTGCAGAGTTGCATGCGCAATCGCTGGCTGACGATCATCGTCACCTTCGCTGCCTTCGGCGTCTCGGTCTACGGCATGACCTTCGTCCAACAGCAGTTCTTCCCGTCTTCGGACCGCACGGAACTCGTGATCGACATGTCTCTTCCCAAGAGCTCCTCGATGGCGGAGACGACGACGCAGATCACGAAGTTCGAAAACGAGATGCTCAAGGGCAATGAGGGTGTCGAGCACTGGTCGACCTATATCGGCGCCGGCGCACCGCGCTTCGTGCTTGCCTTCGACGTGAAGCAGCCGTCCTCCTATTTCGGCCAGATCGTCGTCATCACCAAGGACGTGGCGACGCGCGAGAAGCTGCAGAAGCAGTTCCAGGATTATCTGGACAAGACCTTCCCCGGGACTGACAGCCTCGTGAAGCTGCTGGAACTTGGCCCGCCGGTCGGCCGGCCGGTGCAGTATCGCATCAGCGGTCCGAACGTGGACCAGGTGCGCGACTATGCCATGAAGCTGAAGACGGAGCTGAGCAAGGATCCATATCTCGCCAAGATCGTCTATGACTGGATGGAACCGACCCGCGTGGTGAAGGTGGATGTCCTGCAGGACCGCGCGCGCCAGCTCGGCGTCAGCTCCAAGGATATCGCAACCTCGCTGAATGGCATTGTCGGCGGCATGACGGTCACGCAGCTGCGCGACTCGATCTACCTGATCAACGTCATGGTGCGCGCCGACAAGACGGAGCGCTCGTCCATCGACGCGCTGGAAAATCTGCAGCTTCCGAACGCGAGCGGCAATTCGATCCCGCTCTCGTCGATCGCCCGCTTCGAATATACCGAAGAGCAGCCGGTGATCTGGCGGCGTGACCGCCTGCCGACGATCACCGTCTCGGCCGCCATACAGGGCGACCGCGAAGCGCTGAACATCGTCAAGGATCTGGAACCGACGGTTGCGAAGTTTGCCGCTTCCCTGGCACCCGGCTACGAGATCAAGACCGGCGGCGTGGTGGAAAACAGCGAGGAGTCGCAGGCTCCGATCATCGCGGTCATTCCGGTGATGCTGCTCGTCATGTTCACCGTGCTCATGCTGCAGCTGCAGAGCTTCAGCCGGCTCTTCCTCGTGATCGCGGTGGCCCCGCTCGGCCTCATCGGTGTGGTCGCAGCACTCCTGCCAAGCGGCGCCCCGCTCGGCTTCGTGGCGATCCTCGGCGTCCTGGCGCTGATCGGCATCCTGATCCGCAACTCGGTCATCCTGATCGTGCAGATTGAGGATTTGCGGAAGGAGGGGATGAATGCATGGGATGCGGTGCTCGATGCCTCGATCCATCGTCTGCGGCCGATCATGCTGACCGCGCTTGCGGCCAGCCTGGGCCTCATCCCGATCGCCGAGGAGGTGTTCTGGGGGCCGATGGCCTATGCCATGATCGTCGGTATCGTCATCGGAACGGCGCTCACGCTGCTCTTCCTGCCGGCGCTCTATGTCGCCGCTTTCCGCATCCGCGAGCCGAAGCTGGAACAGGCTTGAGGCTTCAGGGCCAACCCGCTGCAAGCCGCGGCGTTCGAAAGAGCGCTGCGGCTTTATCATACGCAATTCAGAATGCTTTGAACTGTGTTCGGAAATCTGTAATCTGAAGCAAAACGAAAGGGGAGGGACTTCGATGATTTTCTCGGCACGGCAGGATGAGATCGTGGCGCTGGCCAAGTCGAAGGGCCGGGTCTATGTCGAGGAACTGGCCACACTCTTCTCCGTCACCCCCCAGACCATCCGCAAGGACCTGAACGATCTGTGCGATGCCAGGGTGCTATCGCGCATCCACGGCGGCGCGCTCTTCCCGAGCGGCACCGAGAACCTGAAATACGAGCAGCGCCGCGCGATGGCAGCAGCCGAGAAGCAGGATATCGGGCGGGCGGCGGCGGCGCTCATTCCCGACAATGCCTCGCTTTTCATCAATATCGGCACGACGACCGAGGCCGTGGGCGAGGCGCTGAGCGACCACCACGAACTGATGGTGATTACCAATAATATCAATGTCGCCAACCGCTTGCGAGTCTATCCTGCAATCGAGGTGGTGATTGCGGGCGGTGTCGTGCGCGGCTCGGACGGCGGGATCGTCGGCGAGGCGGCGGTCGATTTCATCCGGCAGTTCAAGGTGGATTTCGCCGTCATCGGCGTGTCCGCCATCGACGAGGACGGCGCGCTTCTCGACTTCGACTATCGCGAAGTGAAGGTCGCGCAGGCCATCATCGCCAACGCCCGACATGTGATTCTGGTCACCGATTCCGCCAAGTTCGAACGCACCGCGCCGGTGCGGATCGGGCATATCTCGCAGATCAACACGTTCATCACCGACCACTGTCCGATAGCCCGCGTCCGCGAAATTTGCGCGGAGAACGATGTCCGGCTGATCGAAACGCGCGCTGTGGACAACGAAGGTCGATAAACTTTCGTTTGACATTCGTTTCAATTTCGTTTCCTATATAATGGATTTCGCGAATGCAATAAATTGTTGCGGTGCGAAAGACGAGGTTGAGATGGCAGGCGGTCAGGTTCACGACATCTTTGTTATCGGCGGCGGCATCAACGGCTGCGGGATCGCGCGCGACGCTGTCGGCCGCGGCTACTCTGTCGTGCTGGCCGAGAAGGGCGACTTCGCCTCCGGCACGTCTTCCGGTTCGACCAAGCTCATCCATGGCGGCCTGCGCTATCTTGAATATTACGAATTCCGGCTGGTTCGCGAAGCGCTGATGGAGCGCGAAATCCTCTGGGCGATGGCGCCGCATGTCATCTGGCCGATGCGCTTCGTTCTGCCGTTCCAGAAGGGCGGCATCCGACCGGCATGGCTCATCCGCCTCGGCCTCTTCATCTATGACCATCTCGGCGGCCGCAAGCTGCTGCCGGCGACCAAGACGCTGGACCTGTGCCGCGACCCGGCCGGCAAGCCGCTGAAGCCGCTCTTCGCCAAGGCCTTCGAATATTCCGACGGCTGGGTGGACGATGCGCGCATGGTCGTGCTCAACGCCCGCGATGCCGCCGACCGCGGCGCGCAGATCTTCAACCGGACGGAAGTCGTCAGCGCCCGCCGCGAGGCTGGCCTCTGGGTCGTGGAGACCCGCAATGTCGATACGGGCGAGCAGCAGACCTGGCAGGCCCGCATGCTCGTCAACGCCGCCGGCCCCTGGGTCGACAAGGTGCTGGCCGGTGTCGTCGGTCGCAACGATGCGAAGAATGTGCGCCTCGTGCAGGGCAGCCATATCGTCGTGCGCAAGAAGTTCAACGATCCGCGCGCCTATTTCTTCCAGAATCCGGACAATCGCATCATCTTTGCAATCCCTTACGAGCAGGACTTCACGCTCATCGGGACCACGGACCGCGATTTCACCGGCGATCCGCGCGATGTCGCGATCAGCGGTGAGGAGACGGATTATCTCTGCAACGCAGCCAGCGAATATTTTGCCGAGCCGGTGCGCCGCGAGGATATCGTCTGGACCTATTCCGGCGTGCGCCCGCTCTTCGACGATGGTGCCTCGAAGGCGCAGGAAGCCACGCGAGACTACGTCTTGAAGGTTGATGGCGGCGAAGGGACAGCGCCGCTTCTCAACGTCTTTGGCGGCAAGCTGACGACCTATCGGCGTCTTGCCGAGCATGCGCTCGAGAAGATCAGCGATTCCATCGGCGCGAAGGGAAAGCCCTGGACGGCCGGTTCGCACCTGCCGGGCGGCAACTTTTCGGCACGGGGTGCTGCGGCTCAGGCGGATGCCCTTCAGAAGACCTACTCATTCATTTCCCGCGGCCATGCCGAGCGCCTCGTGCGCTGCTACGGCACTCGCGCCGCGGATATTCTTGGCAAGGCCGGTAGCATTGCCGATCTCGGCCAGCACTTCGGAGGAACGCTTTACGAAGCGGAAGTGCGGTTCCTGATCGACAACGAGTGGGCGCATACGGCGCAGGACATCCTGTGGCGGCGCACCAAGCAGGGCTTGCATCTGGGGCCGGAGGCGGTCGCAGCGCTTGAACACTATCTGGAGGGAATTGCGGGCAGCCGCGTCAAGGCTGCCAGCTGATCCCGCCCAGGGAGGGGGCTGGATTCAATGCTGGAATTACGCAACGTATCGAAGCGCGTCGGGAAGGATATGCATATCCATCCGACAAGCCTGACGCTTGAGCGCGGGACGCTGAACGTGCTGCTTGGCCCGACGCTTTCGGGCAAGACATCGCTGATGCGACTGATGGCGGGGCTTGATCGCCCGACCGAAGGCGCGATCCTGTTCGACGGCGTCGATGTGACGGGTGCGCCCGTGCAGAAGCGCAATGTCGCGATGGTCTACCAGCAGTTCATCAATTATCCGCTCCTGACGGTCTATGAGAACATCGCTTCGCCGATGCGCATCTCCGGCGCGGATGCATCCACCATCGACCGCGAAGTCCGCAAGGCCGCGGAAATCCTCAAACTCACGCCCTATCTGGAGCGCACGCCGCTCAACCTGTCTGGGGGCCAGCAGCAGCGCACGGCGCTTGCCCGCGCCATCGTCAAGAAGGCGAGCCTGGTCCTGCTCGACGAGCCGCTGGCCAATCTCGACTACAAGCTGCGCGAGGAACTGCGCGACGAGCTTCCGAAAATCTTTGCCGAATCCGGCGCGATCTTCGTCTATGCAACGACGGAGCCTTCCGAGGCGCTGCTTCTCGGCGGCAACACGGCGACCATGAGCGAAGGCCGCATCACGCAATTCGGCAGGACGATCGACGTCTATCGCCGTCCGGCAGACTTGCTGACGGCGCGCACCTTCGCCGACCCGCCGCTCAACATCGCCCAGGTGGTTCGCCGGGGCGGGCAGTTCCTTGTCGGCGACCGCGTGTTCGTTGATGTGCCGGCCCATCTCACCGGCATCCCGGAGGGGCCTGTCACCATCGGCTTCCAGCCGCATCATCTCTTTCCGGCTGCAACGGCGCATGCGCGCCAGCCGATCGCCGTGCATACGGCGATCTCGGAAATCGCGGGTTCTGAGAGCTTCATTCACATCGATTTCGGCTCAGAGCGCTGGGTCATGCTGGCGCGCGGGGTGTATGAATTCGAGCCCGATCTGGACATGCAGGTCTATCTCGACACGCGCCATCTGATGGCGTTCGACGCGGCAGGCCGGGCGATCGGCGCGCCGGCGCCGGCGGAAGGGTGAGGGGAGAGACGACATGGCACGCATCACGCTCGACCATATCCGCCACGCCTATAGCCCCGAAGCAGAAGCCCGCGGTGACTATGCGCTGAAGGAAGTGCATCACGAATGGGAAGACGGCGGCGCCTATGCGCTGCTCGGCCCATCCGGCTGCGGCAAGACCACGCTGTTGAACATCATTTCGGGCCTCATCCGCCCGTCGGGCGGCCGCATCGCCTTCAACGGCGTCGACGTCACCGACCTGCCGACCGAAGCGCGCAATATCGCCCAGGTTTTCCAGTTCCCGGTCGTCTACGACACGATGACGGTCTACGACAATCTCGCCTTTCCGCTTCGCAACCGGCATGTGCCGGAAGTTCAGGTCGACAAGCGCGTGCGCGAAATCCTCGCCATGACCGATCTTGAAAGCATGGCGAAGCAACGGGCGCGCGGCCTGACGGCCGACCAGAAGCAGAAGATCTCGCTGGCGCGCGGCCTTGTCCGCGCCGACGTCAACGCCATCCTCTTCGACGAGCCGCTGACGGTCATCGATCCGCATCTGAAGTGGATGCTGCGTTCGCAGCTGAAGCAACTGCATCGCAGCTCCGGCTTCACCATGGTCTATGTGACCCATGACCAGACGGAAGCGCTGACCTTCGCCGACAAGGTCGTCGTCATGTACGAGGGCGAGATCGTCCAAATCGGCACGCCGACCGAACTCTTCGAGCGGCCGAGCCACACATTCGTCGGCTATTTCATCGGCTCGCCTGGCATGAATGTCATGCCGGCTCAGGTTCAGGGTCGCATGGCGGTCATCGGCGGGCAGGAGATCGCGCTGGCCGGAGCGCCTAAGGTCGCGGGCGAGGGGCGTATCGAACTGGGCATCCGCCCCGAATTCGTCCGTCTGGAGCGCGGCGGCATGCCGATTGCCATCGACAAGGTGGAGGATATCGGGCGGCAGAAGATCGTTCGCGCCCGCTTTGCAGGGCACCCGCTCTCCATCGTTCTCGATGAGGATCAGGAGATCCCGGCGGATGCCGGCGCACGGTTCGAGCCGGGTGCCATCGGCATCTATGCCAATTCCTGGCGCGTGGGCATGGAGGCTTGATCATGGAAAAGACCTGGAACAACAAGGCCTGGTTCATGGTACTGCCGGTTCTGGTGCTCGTTGCCTTCTCGGCCGTGATCCCGCTGATGACGGTGGTCAACTATTCGGTTCAGGACACGTTCGGCAACAACGAGTTCTTCTGGAACGGCACCCAATGGTTCACCGATTTGCTGCGTTCGCAGCGCTTCTGGGACTCGCTCAGCCGCAACCTGATCTTCTCGGCCGTCATTCTGGCGCTCGAAATCCCGCTCGGCATTCTCATTGCGCTCAACATGCCGAAGAAGGGTGCGTGGGTCTCCGTTTGTCTCGTGCTGATGGCGCTGCCGCTGCTCATTCCGTGGAACGTGGTCGGCACGATCTGGCAGATTTTCGGTCGCACCGATATCGGCCTCTTCGGCTACGTCGCCAACGCGCTCGGCTTCGATTACAACTATGTGCAGGACCCGGTGGATGCCTGGCTGACGGTCATCATCATGGATGTCTGGCACTGGACGAGCCTTGTCGTGCTGCTGTGCTACGCCAGCCTCGTCTCGATCCCGGACGCCTACTATCAGGCGGCCAAGATCGATGGCGCCTCGCGGCTTGCGGTCTTCCGTTACATCCAGCTGCCGAAGATGCGGCGCGTGCTGACGATCGCCATCCTGCTCCGCTTCATGGACAGCTTCATGATCTACACCGAGCCCTTTGTCGTCACCGGCGGCGGACCCGGCAATTCGACCACGTTCCTGTCCATCGATCTCGTGAAGATGGCGCTCGGCCAGTTCGACCTCGGTCCCGCCGCCGCAATGTCCATCGTCTACTTCCTGATCATCCTGCTGTTCTCATGGGTCTTCTACACCGTGATGACGGCGACCGACGCGCAGAACTGAGGGGGAGGGCAACAGATGAGTACGTCCAACACATCCACCGCTGCACGCCTCTCCTGGCTCGTGCCGACGCTTTACATCGTCTTCCTGCTCCTGCCGATCTACTGGCTGGTCAACATGAGCTTCAAGACGAACGAGGAAATCATCTCGACGATGACGATCTATCCGCATGCGCCGACGCTTGCGAATTACAAGACGATCTTCACCGACAGTTCCTGGTATTCCGGCTACATCAACTCGATCATCTATGTGGTTCAGAATACGATCATTTCCGTCGCGGTGGCTCTGCCCGCGGCCTATGCCTTCTCGCGCTACCGGTTCCTCGGCGACAAGCACCTGTTCTTCTGGCTCTTGACCAACCGCATGGCACCGCCGGCGGTCTTCGCACTGCCCTTCTTCCAGCTCTATTCAGCCTTCGGCCTCATCGACACGCATATCGCCGTTGCGCTGGCGCACTGCCTGTTCAACGTGCCGCTGGCGGTGTGGATCCTCGAAGGCTTCATGTCGGGCGTGCCGAAGGAGATCGACGAGACGGCCTATATCGACGGCTACTCGTTCCCGCGCTTCTTCTTCAAGATCTTCATGCCGCTGATTGCCTCGGGCGTCGGCGTGGCCGCCTTCTTCTGCTTCATGTTCTCGTGGGTGGAATTGCTGATTGCCCGTACGCTGACGACGACGGACGCCAAGCCGATTGCGGCGACCATGACGCGCACGGTGTCGGCGGCGGGGATGGACTGGGGATTGCTGGCAGCGGCCGGCGTGCTGACGCTCGTTCCCGGGGCGCTCGTCATCTATTTCGTGCGCAACTACATCGCCAAGGGCTTCGCACTGGGGAGGGTGTAAGTCATGAACCTCAACTTCACATGGATGGCCTGGACATGGCCGACGGCAGGGTTCTTCCTCGCGATCCTCTTCCTCATCGTCTGCATGGGCATCTGGGAATATGTCTCGCCCGGCGGCAATCCGCGCACTGGCATCCTGCGCTTCGAAACGACGCGCGGCGACCGTCTCTTTATTTCGCTGCTCGGTGCAGCCTTCATCCATATCGCATGGCTTGGTCTGATGGACGCAAGCCTGTGGTGGGCGCTACTCCTCTCGGCGGGTTACGCAATTTGCGTCTTCCTGTTCGTGTGAGGTCATGCGCTGCGGCGTGAATACGCCGAATACCTGAAATTGCGGGACGGCCTGGAGGGGCCTTCATCGCGAGACAAGATGCAATCGCTGACCAATGGGAGGGTAATTATGCGAAAGCAACTTCTGACAACAACGGCTCTGGCGCTGATGGCGCTGGGCGGCCAGGCCTTCGCGGGCATGGACGAAGCCAAGCAGTTCCTCGATAGCGAAATCAAGGACCTGTCGTCGCTGTCGCGCGCCGATCAGGAAAAGGAACTGCAATGGTTCATCGACGCCGCCAAGCCGTTCGCCGGCATGGAAATCCGCGTCGTTTCTGAATCGCTGACGACGCATGCCTATGAATCGAAGACGCTGGCCCCTTGGTTCACCAAGATCACCGGCATCAAGGTGACGCACGACCTGATCCAGGAAGGTGACGTGGTCGAAAAGATCCAGACTCAGATGCAGACGGGTCAGAACCTCTATGACGGCTGGGTCAACGATAGTGACCTCATCGGCACGCACTGGCGCTACCAGCAGGTCCGTAACCTGACCGACTTCATGGCGGGCGAAGGCAAGGACGTGACCAATCCCGGTCTCGACCTGAAGGACTTCATCGGCACCTCCTTCACGACCGCACCGGACAAGAAGCTCTACCAGCTTCCCGACCAGCAGTTCGCCAACCTCTACTGGTTCCGCTACGACTGGTTCAACGATCCGAAGAACAAGGCAGACTTCAAGGCCAAGTATGGCTACGAGCTCGGCGTGCCGGTCAACTGGTCGGCCTATGAAGACATCGCCGCCTTCTTCACCGGCCGCGAGATCGACGGCAAGAAGGTCTATGGCCACATGGACTACGGCAAGAAGGACCCGTCGCTCGGCTGGCGCTTCACCGACGCCTGGCTCTCGATGGCCGGCAACGGCGACAAGGGCCTGCCGAACGGTCTGCCTGTTGACGAATGGGGCATCAAGGTCAACGAGAAGTCCCAGCCGGTCGGCTCCTGCGTGGCACGCGGTGGTGACACCAACGGCCCGGCCGCCGTCTACTCGATCCAGAAATATCTCGACTGGCTGAAGGCCTATGCACCGGCGGAAGCGCAAGGCATGACCTTCTCGGAATCCGGTCCGGTTCCGGCTCAGGGTGCCGTCGCCCAGCAGATCTTCTGGTACACGGCCTTCACCGCCGACATGGTCAAGGACGGTCTGCCGGTCGTAGGTGCCGATGGCCTGCCGAAGTGGCGCATGGCTCCCAGCCCGCACGGCGTCTACTGGAAAGAAGGCATGAAGCTCGGCTATCAGGACGTGGGTTCGTGGACGCTCATGAAATCCACGCCGACGGATCGCGCCAAGGCCGCATGGCTCTATGCGCAGTTCGTGACCTCGAAGACCGTGGACGTGAAGAAGAGCCATGTCGGCCTCACCTTCATCCGCGAGTCCACCATCCAGGACAAGTCCTTCACGGAACGTGCACCGAAGCTCGGCGGTCTGGTCGAGTTCTATCGTTCGCCGGCCCGCGTACAGTGGTCGCCGACGGGCACGAACGTTCCGGACTATCCGAAGCTCGCCCAGCTGTGGTGGCAGGCGATCGGCGATGCTTCATCGGGCGCCAAGACCGCGCAGGCGGCCATGGACTCGCTCTGCGCAGAGCAGGAAAAGGTCATGGCCCGCATCGAGAAGTCCGGCGTGCAGGGCGATATCGGCCCGAAGCTCGCCGAGCAGCATGACATCAACTACTGGAACAAGGACGCCGTCTCCAAGGGCAACCTTGCTCCGCAGCTGAAGATCGCTGAAGAGAAGGAAAAGCCGATCACCGTCAACTATGACGAACTGGTGAAGAGCTGGCAGAAGAAGTAAGCCAATAGGCTTGCATGGAGGCCGCTCCGGCTCGCCGGGGTGGCACTGCGGCGGACCTGAGGCCGGGATGCGGAAATGCATCCCGGCCTTCCGTTTGTCCGCGCGGCCGCTTCTTGGCCGATCGTCACGAAAAAGTTTCACGTCGGAGCGGGAGGTCGCCGGACTATCGCCCCATTGTCATTGTCTGACGGAGGAGATGGAGCGGGCGACTCGGGAACGTGAAGGTTTTGTCACACAGGCCTTCCGGGTGCCGATTTCGCTTGCATGCCTTCGAAATCGGAGTAATGCAACGCCGATTATCACAATATTGACAACCGCCATGTGCCGGGGCCTCAGCCCGTGTGCGCAGAGGGTCTTTTGGCTTGAACATGCCTTTGGAGTTATGCGCATGACGTCGGCAACCCGATCAAACGCTGAAAAAAACGAGCGTGGGTGGCTGGGAGACCGCCAGGTTCTTCTCGGTGACAATTTCGCGGACGAGGGTCGCCCCGGCGAGCGTCTGGACCGCGTCTTCTCGCAGAAGGCTGAAAGTGCGGCTTCTCATCCTGCCGTCATTTCCGCAGGGCGCACCTGGACCTATGCCGAAATGGACCGCCGCGCCAACCAGTTGGCCCGCGTGCTGATCGAAAAGGGCGTGCGCGCCGGCGACCGTGTGGCGCTGTTGCTCGATCGCTCGGCCGAAACCTACATCGCCGTTCTCGCCGTCATGAAGGCGGGTGCCGCCTTCGTGCCGCTGGCGACCGCCTTCCCGCCGGAGCGCATGGCGCTGATCGTCGAGGATGCCGGCATCCGCCTGGTTCTGACCATCGAAGGCTATCTCGAAAAGGCCAGCCAGCTCTCGATCGACACCCTGCTGATCGACCGCGCCGGTGAAGAGGTCGATGCCAAGGACGCATCGCCGCTTTCGGCCTCCGAGGTCGCGACCTCGACGGATGACACCTGCTACATCCTCTACACCTCCGGCACGACCGGCAAGCCCAAGGGCGTGGTGATCCGCCACCAGAGCATCTGCAACTTCGTGCGCGTTGCCGCCCATTCCTATGGCTATAAGCCGTCCGACCGCGTCTATCAGGGCATGACGATCGCCTTTGACTTCTCCTCGGAGGAAATCTGGGTTCCTTTCGCAGCCGGCGCGACCATCGTTCCGGCGGCCGGGCAGATGACGCTGGTTGGCGAAGAACTCGCCGAATTCCTGCGCGAGCACGAGATCACCTGCATGGCCTGCAGCCCGACGCTGCTGTCATCCATGGAAAGCGACGTGCCGAGCCTGCGCCTCATCCTCGTCGGTGGCGAAGCCTGTCCGCAGAACCTCGTTGCACGCTGGGCGACCGAGAAGCGCAAGATCCTCAACACCTATGGCCCGACGGAAGCGACCGTCACCGCGACCATGGCCGTGCTGACGCCCGACAAGCCGGTCACGATCGGCAAGCCGCTACCGACCTATTCGGCCGTCATCCTCAATCCGGAAAAGCCGGAATTGATGCCCGTCGGCGAAATGGGGGAACTCGGGCTGGCCGGGATCGGCGTTGCGGTCGGTTATCTCAACCGGCCGGAGTTGAACGAAGAGAAGTTCATCAACGACTTCCTCGACCTGCCGAACAATCCCTCGCACCGCATTTATCGCACCGGCGACCTCTGTGTGATCAATGCGGATGGCGATGTGGAGTATCACGGCCGCATCGACACGCAGGTCAAGATCCGCGGCTACCGCATCGAGACCGGCGAAATCGAGGCGATCCTTCTCGACCAGCCTCAGATCGCGCAGGCTGCCGTCACGACATTCGAGGTCCAGCCGGGCCGCGTCGAACTCGTCGGCTACTACGCCTTGAAATCCGGCGTGGGCGAGCTTGACCGCCTAACGCTGACGCGCGAGCTGAAGCGCCGGCTGCCCGACTACATGGTTCCGAAGTTCCTGGAACAGCTCGACGCGATGCCGATGACGGTGTCCGACAAGATCGACACGCGCCGTCTGCCGAAGCCAAGCCTGTCGCGGGTTTCGGACAACCGCTCGAAGTTCCTGCCTAGCACCGAAGATGAGCGGTTTCTCGCTGCCGCGCTGGCCGACGTCTTGAAGGCTGACGAGGTCTATGTCGAGGACAATTTCTTCGACGATCTGGGCGCCAACTCGCTGCTTCTGGCGCATTTCTGCTCCCGTGTCCGCACCCGCAAGGAATGGGCTGCGACGTCGATGCGCGACATCTACGCCAATCCCAGCATTGGCCAGCTCATCAAGCATCTGGGCAGCGAAGATGCCCCCGAGCCGCTGGCCGATGAAATCGTGCTGACCCACCGTGCGTCGAACTTCGCCTATTGGGCCACGGGCGCGGCGCAGCTCGCTTTCTACGGCGTCTACACCTATGTCGGCCTCTGGCTGTTCAACTACGGCCTCATGTGGCTCTATGAAAAGCTCGACGAGCCGCTGGCACTCTATATCCGCTGCGTTATCCTCTCAGGCGCGGTCTTCTTTGCCATGACCGGCTTCTCGGTCGCGGCCAAGTGGATCCTTGTCGGGCGTTGGAAGGAAGAAATCTTCCCGATCTGGAGCTGGCGCTATTATCGCTTCTGGGTCGTCAAGACGCTGATCCGGACGGCGCCCGTCGTGCTCTTCCGCGGCAGCCCCCTCTACAGCCTCTATCTGAAGCTTCTCGGCGCAAAGCTCGGCTCGAGCACGGCCATCGAAAGCAAATCGGTTCCCGTCTGCACCGACCTTATCTCGATCGGCGAGAACACGATCCTGCGCAAGGAGACGCTGATCCCCGGCTTCCGGGCCGAGGCGGGTTATATCCATACGGGCCGCATCACCATCGGTCGCGACGCCTTCGTCGGCGTCGGCAGCGCTCTCGATATCGACACCAGGATGGGCGACGGTTCGCAGCTTGGCCATGGCTCATCGCTGCAGCGCGGCCAGGTCATTCCGGATGGCGAGCACTGGCATGGTTCGCCTGCGGTGAAGTCCAATGCGGACTATTCGAAGGTTCGGGGCGTGACGCTGTCCCGTGCCCGCCGCATCATCTACGAAGCCGTGCAGCTGATCTTCCTGTTCACTGTTCTCACGCCGCTGCCTCTGATCATCCAGACCTACTGGGAAAATGTCGGCGACGGCTATCAGGAAACGATCGGCCTTGTGGCCATCGGCGCCTTGGTCGTCGAACTTGGCGGCTTCGCTTTCGCGCTTCTGCTGGCCATCGGCGTGCCGCGCCTCTTCCGCCACTTCCTTGAGCCGGGCAAGACCTATTCGCTATACGGCGTGCATTATTTCATGCAGTCGGTCACTGAAACGGTCAGCAACTCGCGGCTCATGAACCTGCTGTTCGGCGACAGTTCGGCCATCGTGCATTACATTCGCGCGATCGGCTGGAACCTTAACACCGTTGTCCAGACCGGTTCCAATTTCGGAACCAACACCCAGCACGACAACCCCTTCATGTGCGATCTCGGCAGCCGGACCATGGTGTCGGATGGCCTCTACATGATCAATGTGCACAAGTCGGCCTCGTCCTTCAGTCTCTCGCCGACGCGGATCGGCGATGACAACTACTTCGGCAACAACATCTACTATCCGCCGGATGGCAAGACCGGGAACAACGTTCTCCTCGGCACGAAGGTGATGGTGCCGATCGAGGGACCGGTTCGCGAGAACATCGGTCTCCTCGGCTCGCCGCCGTTCGAAATCCCGCGCATGGTCAAGCGCGACCTCGACCTTATCCAGGGGGTGACCGAAGAGGATCGCCGTGCCCGCCTGCCGCGCAAGAACCGGTACAATCTCTGGACGGGCATTCTCTTCCTGGGTGCCCAATTCCTCGCCCTGTTCATCGCGCTTGCGGTCTGGGACCGCGCGTTGAACTACTATACCGAATGGGGTGGCACGGGTCTCTTCATCGCCACCGTGATCGTGACGACGTTCGAGATCATCATGTATATCCTGATCGAGCGCGCCAGCCTCGGCTTCGGCAAGCTGAAACCGATGACGACGACGATCTACGAGGAGCGGTTCTGGCGGCATGAGCGCCACTGGAAGCTTTCGGACTCGCCGATCATGTATCTCTTCGCCGGAACCCCGTTCCGTCCGCTGATCCTGCGGGCGCTGGGTGTCAAGATCGGCAAGCGCGTCTATGACGGCGGCAGCAACCTGACCGAACGCTCGCTGGTCGAGATCGGTGACGATGCGACGCTGAACGAGGGCTGCGTCATCCAGGCGCACTCGCTTGAAGAAGGTGCTTTCAAGTCGGATTACATCCGCATCGGCAAGGGCTGCACGCTCGGCCCGGCTGCCTTCGTGCATTATGGCGTCGTCATGGGAGAAGGCTCGATTGCCGACACGGACAGCTTCGTCATGAAGGGCGAGGCGCTGGAGCCGAACACGATCTGGCGCGGCAATCCGGCCAAGCTTCATAGCGTGATCACGCCGATCCGGGAGGGTGCTGCGCGCACCAAGGGCTGATCGTCATGGCGGGCGCGGATGATTACCGGCCGACCGTGCATCTGGAACCGGTCACGGCGCAAACCCGCGCCGCGATCACGGCGCTGAAGGTTGAGGCGGCGCAGGCGCATTTCGTCGCCGACAATGCCGCCTCGCTCGCCGAGGCGGATCATGATCCCGGCGCGTCGCCCCGCGCCATCATGGCCGATGACACGCCCGTCGGCTTCCTCATGTATGACGCTTCCGACCGGGGCGATGTCCGGCTCTATCGTTTCATGATCGATGCCGCGCAGCAGGGGCGGGGCTATGGCCGGGCGGGCTTACGGGCCTTCATGGCCGAGATCGCGGGGCTCGGCGATGTGAGCCGCATTTCCATCTGCTACGAGCCGGAAAACGAAGCCGCGCGAAGCCTCTATGCCAAGGCGGGATTTTTCGAAGAAGGGCTGGACGAAGACGGCGAGATGATCGCCGCGCTTGATCCACGTGCAGCCCGTCCATGACAGGGCTTAATAAGCCGCAGCACAGTACGGCGGATGAGCGCGCCCTCGACGATGTTCTGGGTGTAATGAGGCCCTCTGGCATCCATGTCGCCTGCCGCGCCATCCGTGATGGGGATCAGGCGCTGTTGCTGCCGGAAGAGGCGGCCTCCGTGACCTCCAAAGTGGATCGCATGCGCGATGCCAGCGGCGCTGCGCGGCATGTGGCGCGCGGATTGCTCAGGCAGGCGGGGCTTGCTGATGCGCCACTTCTCAAGGCGGCGAGCGGTGCGCCGGTCTGGCCGTTCGGCGTGGTGGGATCGATGGCGCATGACGATGCGTTTGCCATTGCTGCCATGGCGTCCGCAGCGTCCTTCAAATCCCTGGGTATTGACATCGAACCTTCCGAACCTTTGGCCCAAGACGTGGCGGCGATCGTGAAGATGCCGGCCGATGTCGTTGATGGCGTTGAAGAAAGGCTCGCCAGCCGTCTTCTCTTTGTCGCCAAGGAAGCGGTCTACAAGGCGGTGTTTCCGCGTGACCAGGTCATCCTCGGCTTCGAGGATGTGGCTATCGATTTCACGCGCAGCGAAGGGAGGACCAGGGCCGGTAGACGCGTGAGGCTGGTCTATTCTCTGACGCCTCGCATCGTCGTGCTGGCGTTCGAGCCGGTCTGAAAGAGCCTAGCCCGCAATCGTCAACCTGATGTCCGCCGAACCGATCGCCTCTGCAATTTCGGCCGGCGGCGCGGCCTCCGTCACGAGTTCGGACACTTCACCGAAGCCACAGACATGGATGAGGCCTGCGCGGGCGAATTTGGAACTATCCGTCACGACCAGCTTGCGCCGCCCGCGTGACAGCACGGTGCGGGCAAATTCCGCTTCGTCGAGCGCATAATCGAGAATGCCGGACGGATCGACGGCCCCTGCCGAAATGATGGCATGGTCGACCGAGAAACGAGCGATGAACTCGATGGCGGACAGGCCGAAGACGGCGCCGCTATCCGGCCGGATTTCCCCGCCGGCCATGTAGACGCGATTGCCGTTGACGCTCGCCAGAACGCGGGCGATGTCGGAGGAATTGGTGATCACGGTCAGCCGCCGGTGGCCCAGCAGTTCGCGGGCGAGGAAGCTGGTTGTCGTTCCCGTGTCCAGCATCAGGCTCTCGCCATCCGTGATCGTGCGGGCGACGCATTCGGCGATCTTCTTCTTCGCCGCGCTCATCTCGCGCATGCGCTTCTCGAACGGGGCTTCGCCAAGTGCCGAGGGCAGCGCCACGCCGCCATGCATGCGCAGAACCGCACCGCTTTCCGCCAAGGGCTTGATGTCGCGGCGGATCGTTTCCAGCGACACGCCGAGGCGCTCCGCAAGATCCGAAACGGCCATGGAGCCGTCGATTTCCAGCAGTTTCAGGATGTCGCCATGGCGTTTCGAAGCCAGCATGGGGTGTGTCCGCTCAATTGTCCCTACCCACAAAACTAGAGGAAATCGGGCATATTCGCAATCCATGCCGGCAAAATCAGTCACAAGCGGGCACAAAAACACGAAAAGCCACAAAATCGGATTGACTCGGGCCGAGATCGTGGTTGAATTTGTTGAGAGACGAGGCACGGAAAAACACAAGGGAACCGGTCTCGCAAGAACTGGAGGCGCTGGTGCAGGCAGGCGTTGAAGAGAAGATCGCGGGGCTCGGCTGTTGGGCCGGCCGGATCGAGATCGAGCCGCTGAAGGGCGGGATTTCCAATGAGAGCTATCTGGTCCGCGACGCGGCGGGTCGGCATGTCGTGCGTTTCGGCAAGGATTATCCGTTCCATCATGTGTTGCGTGATCGCGAGGTGATGACGGCGCGGGCGGCGCACGCCGCCGGTTTTGGGCCGAGGGTGGAGCATTCCGGGCCCGGCGTCATGGTTTCGGCCTTTCTTCTGGCGCGGACGTTCGCGGCGGATGACGTGCAGGCCAATGCCGCGCGGGTTGCGGCGCTGCTGCGCCGCTTCCATGAGGCCATGCCCGCCCATATTGCGGGTCCGGGCTTCATGTTCTGGCCGTTCCACGTCATCCGGGATTATGCGCGCACGCTGGAAGCCGGCAAAAGCCGGATGACCGGCGAGCTGCCGCACTATCTGGAACTCTGCCGCGCGCTGGAAGCGATCCAGACGCCGCTGCCGATCGTCTTCGGCCACAATGACCTTCTGCCGGCCAATATTCTGGATGACGGCGATAGGCTCTGGCTGATCGACTTCGAATATGCGGGCTTTTCCACCGCGATGTTCGACCTGGCAGGCGCAACGTCCAATGCGGGCTTCTCTGCGGAAGCGGCGGACGCGTTTCTGGCCGCCTATTTCGGCGGCGCGGTGCCCATCGAAATCAGGCGTTCCCATTCGGCCATGCAATGCGCCTCACTCTTGCGCGAAGCGATGTGGAGCATGGTTTCGGAAATCCATCTCTCGGCACCCGGTGCGGATTACGAGAGCTACACGGACGACAATCTGGCGCGGCTTGAGACCGCGCTTCAACACCATCAGTCAACCTACGGAAAGCTTTGACCATGACGCTTCCTTCCCACGCCCAGATCGTCATCATCGGCGGCGGTATCATCGGCTGCTCGACGGCCTACCATCTGGCGAAAGACCACAAGGCCGATGTCGTGCTGCTGGAAATGGGCCAGCTGACCTCCGGCTCGACCTGGCACGCCGCCGGCCTCGTCGGCCAGCTGCGCTCGTCGGCCTCGATCACCCGCGTGCTCAAATATTCGGTCGAACTTTATAAGGGGCTGGAGGCCGAGACGGGGCTGGCGACGGGCTGGAAGATGACCGGCTGCCTGCGCCTTGCGACCAACGAGGACCGCTGGACCGAGTTCAAGCGGACCGCGACGACGGCGAAAAGCTTCGGCATGGACATGCATCTGATCTCGGCCGAAGAGGTGAAGAAGATGTGGCCGCTGATGGAGACGAGCGATCTCATCGGCGCGAGTTGGCTGCCGACGGACGGGCAGGCAAGCCCGTCCGATATCACGCAGTCGCTCGCACGCGGCGCGCGCATGCATGGCGCCAAGCTCTTCGAAAATGTCCGCGTGACCGGCTTCGACATCAAGGATGGCGTGATTACCGCCGTGAAGACCGATCAGGGCGATATCGCTTGCGAGAAGGTCGTCAACTGCGCCGGCCAATGGGCGCGGCAGGTGGGGGCCATGGCGGGGATCAACGTGCCGCTCCAGCCGGTGAAACACCAGTATATCATCACCGAGAAGGTGCCGGGTCTGGCGCTGGATGCGCCCACCATCCGCGATCCGGATCGCCGCACCTATTTCAAGGAAGAGGTCGGCGGCCTCGTCATGGGTGGCTACGAGCCCAACCCGCAGGCCTGGACGACGGGCGACGTGCCGAACGACTGGGGCTTTCGCCTGTTCGACGACGATTTCGACCATTTCGAACAGCACATGGTGCAGGCGATCGAGCGCGTGCCGGCGCTGGAAAATGTCGGCGTCAAGCAGATGATCAACGGGCCCGAGAGCTTCACGCCGGATGGCAATTTCATTCTGGGCGCAGCACCCGAATGCAAGAACATGTTCGTCGGTGCCGGCTTCAACGCCTTCGGGATCGCCTCGGGCGGCGGGGCCGGCTGGGTTCTGGCGCAATGGGTGGTTGACGGCGAAGCGCCGCTCGATCTCTGGGTGGTCGACATCCGCCGCTTCTCTGGCCTTCATCGCGACCGCCAATGGGTCTGCGACAGGACGCTGGAAGCCTATGGCAAGCATTACACGGTGGCCTTCCCGCATGAGGAATATGAAAGCGGCCGCCCGCGTCTCGTCTCGCCGCTTTTCGAGCGGCTGAAGACCCATGGCGCAGTCTTCGGCTCCAAGCTTGGCTGGGAGCGGCCGAACTGGTTTGCGGGCGAGGGGCAGGTTGGCCACGACGTCTATTCCATGGGCCGGCAGAACTGGTTTGACGCGGTGGGCGAGGAGCACAAGCATGTTCGGGAAGCGGTCGGCGTCTTCGACCAGTCCTCCTTCGCCAAGTTCGAGCTTTCGGGGCCGGATGCGGCCCGCGCGCTCGACTGGATCTGCGCCAACGACGTTTCGAAGCCCGCCGGGAGGCTGACCTATACGCAGTTGCTCAACACCCGCGGCGGTATTGAAGCCGATCTAACGGTGGCGCGGCTGGCGGACGATAGGTTCTACATCGTCACCGGGACGGGTTTCCGGACGCATGACTTCGGCTGGATCGAGGATCATCTGCCCAAGGGGAGCCGCGTGACATTCGCGGATGTGACAGAAGATTTCGGTACGCTGTCGCTGATGGGGCCGAAGGCGCGCGATGTGCTCGAGAAGGTCACGGATGCGGATGTGTCCAACGCCTCCTTCCCCTTCGGCCATGTGAGGGAGATCGTCATCGCCGGGCATGTCGTGCGGGCGCTGCGGGTGACCTATGTCGGCGAACTCGGCTGGGAGCTTCATGTGCCGATCGCGGCGACCGGCGATGTCTTCGACGCGCTGATGGTTGCGGGCAAGCCCTACGGCATCCGCCCGACCGGCTACCGCGCCATCGAATCCCTCCGGCTCGAAAAGGGCTATCGCGCCTGGGGCTCCGACATCACGCCCAACGACACGCCCTTCGAGGCCGGCCTCGGCTGGGCGGTGAAGCTGAAGAAGGATGTCGATTTCGTGGGGCGGAATGCGCTTCTGGCAAAGCAGGGCCAGCCGCTCGTGAAGTCGCTTGCCTGCTTCACCGTGGACGATCCTTCGGTCGTGCTCCTCGGTCGCGAAACGATTCTTCGCAACGGCGAGCCCATCGGATACCTGACCAGCGGCGGCTATGGCTACACGGTGGGCAAGAACGTCGGCTTCGGCTATGTCCGCAACGCTGCCGGCCTCGACGAAGCCTGGCTGAAGGCGGGACGATACGAGCTGGTCGTCGCCATGGAAACGGTGAGTGCCGAGTTGCATCTCGGCCCGCTTTACGATCCTGCAATGCAGCGCATCAAGGCCTGACGTCCGGGCACGCCCCCGGCCACAAAGGGGGCGTGGCAAATTTGTCAGCATTCCGAACGATCGTTCGTTGAAAACCCATTTGTTAATGCGTTTTAACTTTTCACCGCGTCAGGGCGTGCTTAACTGCGCCCTGTCTCGGTTCAGAAAGGGGCAGGCGCGGTCGCCGAAGGGCGGCTAATCTCGGTTTACGCAGTTTCCTGTGGCGTAAGGCGAGCCTGCTGATTTTGGGGCTTTTCTGTGTCGTGTACCATATAGTAAGTAGCCAAAAGTAATTTGTCGGTAACCATAACCCGAGTGCCCCGTCTTATGAAACCAACTCTCCACACTGCAGCGCCGCTGGCAATGATGTTGTTCCTCTCGGGCTGCATGGTCGGCCCGGACATGCAGGCGCCGGAAACGCCGCTGCCTTCCAAGTTCTCCGAGGGCGGCAAGACCAGCAACGGCGACGTGACCACGGCGACGTGGTGGACGGCCTTCTCCGATCCGCGCCTCAATCATCTTGTCACAGAAGGCATGTCGAAGAACCTGACGGTGCTGCAGGCGCTCGAAGCCATCGAGCAGGCGCGTCAAGGTGTCGATATTGCAGGTGCCGGCGCGCTGCCGAGCATCACCGGAAGCGCATCTGAAACGCTGAGCAAGAGCAATGGCGTGAATGCGACCGCCCAGCGCTCGACGACGTCTGGTGCGCTCTCCGCCTCGTGGCTTCTCGATCTCTTCGGTCAGTATCGCCGCGCCAAGGAAAGCGCGAACGCCACGCTGGACGCCTCCTACGCCGGCGCCGATGTCGCGCGGCTGACGGTGATTTCCAATGTCGCGACCTATTACGTCAACGCGCGCTACTATCAGCAGCTTCTGGCAATTGCGCGGGAAAACCTGAAGTCGCGCCGCGATACGCTTGAACTGACCAAGGCGCAGCTTGATGCGGGTGCGGCGTCGCGCCTCAACGTGGTTCAGGCCGAAGGGCTCGTCAATTCGACGCTTTCCGATATTCCGGGGCTGGAGACCAGCTTCCGCCAGCAGGTCAACCATCTCTCGACGCTTCTGGGCGTGCCTGCCCCGACATTGCTGGCCGACATGCAGCGCAGCGGTCCCCAGCCGGTGGCGCGGGACAGGATCAAGTCCGGTATCCCGGCCGATCTTATCCGCAACCGTCCGGATATCCGCCGGTCCGAACGGCAGCTTGCAGCGGCCGTGGCCAATATCGGCGTCGCCGAAGCCAAGCTCTATCCGAGCATCCAGTTGAACGGATCGATATCGCCGCTGTATGTGGCTTCGTCCGTGCTGACGGGAAGCGGAGCATCCTGGTCGTTTGGTCCGTCGCTGACGCTGCCGATCTTTGACGGCGGCGCGCTGCGCGCCAATGTGAAGAGCTCTGAGGCTGCCGCACGCTCTGCATACCTTGCCTGGAAGGCTTCGGTTCTGCAGGGCATCGAAGAAACCGAAAACGCGATGGTCGCCTATAACCGCGACCGTGCGACGGTTTCCGCGCTGCGCGCGTCGGTCAAGAATTATCAGGAGGCTCTCAGCCTTTCGATGACCAACTACAAGAACGGCGCCTCCTCGCTGCTCGACGTTCTGGATGCCCAGCGTTCGGTTGCTACCGCCCAGCAGAGTCTTGCGGCGGCAATCCGCCAGTCGGCGCTGGACTACATCGCGCTCAACGTCGCCGTCGGCGGCGGCTATGCGTCGGGTCAGGACAGGGCAGGCGAGTAATCGTCGAGGCCCGCGACAACAACAAAAGCCCGCCGGCGAGGCCTTCGCCGGCGGGCTTCTTGTTTTTCCAGGGGGGGCTCGCGGCTTATCCGAAACGCTTCGTCGCCCAGGCGCTGATCGTGCTGGACGCCGCCGTGATGAAAGCGCCCCAGGCAAGATCGGCCAGCGTGACGGACAGCGGCCAGTCGCGCATGGTTGCCATGTTTGTCAGGTCATAGGTGGCATAGGCAACGAGACCGAAAAGCGCGCCTTGCCGCGTTGCCTTCATCACATTTCCATCCGCCACGGCCGGAAGCACCACGAAGTGCACTACGCCGCCCAGATAGATGACATAGAAGAAGGCCGCCGCGACGAAATCGGGCTGCGGAGCCAGGAGATGGCCGATCGTCGCCTTGTAGAAATCAACGGCGATGATCCCCAGCCAGACGGAGTCAATCACGAGGAAGGCGATCGCCAGCACGGCGAACGCAATCAATGCCTTGCGCATGGTTTTGAACCTTTTGATTCAGAGTTCGGTCAGATGCCCAGCAATGGCTGGATCATTCTCACGATGCGGCTCTTGAACTTCAGCGGGGCGTCGGTGACGGCCAGACAGATGCAGTCCTCGCCCGGATCGGCGATCGGCTGATGGTCCACCGACTCGTCTGTCTCCTCGAAATCACCCGGACCGAAACGACCGCTGATATCGCTGAAACTACCCTTCAGCACCAGCGTCAGCTCGCGGCCGCCATGGGTGTGTTCAGGAACCGGTTTGCCGGCGGGAATACGCAGCAGGCGCACGGAAATATCCTCATCCGACGTCTTGATCGGATAGTGATAGGCGCCAAGCCCCAGCGGCTTCCACTTCACCGCATCGACGTCGCCGCCAATATAGGACCTGAGCGGCTCGGGCAGCGATGCAGCCCTGCCGGCCGTATGTTTCGGCCGTGCGGGAACCGGAACGGCAGGTGCCGCATTGTCGATACGGGCGCGCATGGCTTCCCAGGAGAACTCTTCCGTGGAAGTATTGGCAGGTTCGATCTCGATGGCTTCCAGCGCCATTCCGCCGGCAGCTTCCATGGTCGCGAGCCGCTTGCGGCAGGACGGGCAGAGGGCAAGGTGCGTCGCGACGGCTATGCTCCAACCTTCCTCGAGTGCGCCGTTTGCGTAGTCGAACAGAAGTTCGTCGCTGATGTGATGGGTGATCTTCATGCTGCATCTCCCAGAATGTCGCGGAGGCGGGAGAAGGCCAGGCGGATGCGCGATTTCACTGTACCGAGCGGCAAATTCATGCGCTCTGCGATCGCACTATGAGAAATCTCTTCGTAGAAGGACAGACGCAGAAGGTCTGCCTGCTCGGGCGGCAGCTTGACCAGTGCACCGCGAAGGCGCTCGGCTTCCTGTCCGGCTTCATACACGTCGTCAGCAGCGGGTTCCGGATCGGGCACGAAGGCGGGATCGTTGGGATCGAATTCGGGACGATTCGTCTTGCGGAACGCGTCGATGCGCACGTTGCGCGCCACTGTAAATATCCAGCTGGAGACCGATCCACGCGCAGGATCGAACAAAGCAGCCTTGTTCCAAATCATCATCATGGTTTCTTGCATCAATTCCTCGGCCTGCTGGCGATTGCCACCACGCTTCAGCATGAACGCCCTGATCTTGGGCCCAAAATGCCGGAAGAGCACCTCAAACGCCTGGATATCTTTTCCGGCGCCGACGGCGAGCAGGCATGCTGAAAGTTCGTCCTTGTCTGGTTCTTTCACAGTCTTTTCCAACTTGCGGACGCGACCCCTTGCGGAAATCACGCCAGTCTCATCCGCCGGCAAAGATAGCTGATGGCGAAACTTTTTTTGAGCAATAGTCGTAGCAACTGTGTCCATGCAGCAGTTTACGCGGATGCATCGCTAGCGGATCACACCATCGAAGAATTTTCGGTTCATTTCAATCCGGTTTTGACTATCGAGCGTAGTCATTACAAACGAAAGGGACAATTGATGCTCAACACCATGAAACCTCAAAAGCCGCAGGGAAATCGTCACGTTGCCGTCATCGGTAGCGGTATTTCCGGCCTCAGCGCCGCATGGCTGATGAGCAAGCACTGCCGGGTGACGCTGATTGAAGCCGACAGCCGGCCGGGCGGGCATTCCAATACCGTGGACGTGATGACCGCAAACGGCCCGGTCCCGGTCGATACGGGTTTCATTGTCTATAATGAGTGGAATTATCCGAACCTCGTTCGTCTCTTCCAGACTATCGGTGTGAAGACCGAAGCGTCAGACATGTCCTTTTCAGCATCGATCAACAACGGCTCTTTCGAATATTCGGGTACGAGCCTGCTGTCGATGATCGGCCAGAAGACAAATCTCGTGCGTCTGCGGTTCTGGCAGATGGTCGGCGATATTCTGCGTTTCTATCGCGAAGCGCCGGTTGCCGCAAAGCGGGACGAAGCGCGCGAGATGACGCTCGGCGAGTTTCTCGACCGCGAAGGCTATTCCAAGAGCTTCGTCGATAATCACATCCTGCCGATGGGCGCCGCAATCTGGTCGACCACGGCGAAGGAGATGCGGTCCTATCCACTGGTCGCCTTCATTCGCTTCTTCGAAAGCCACGGCCTTCTCTCCATTCTCAACCGCCCGGTCTGGCGCACGGTCAGCGGCGGCAGCCGGCAGTATGTGCAGAGCATTCTTGCCGATTTCGATGGCGAGGTTCGGTTGAATTCGCCGGTTCTCTCGGTTCGCCGCTCGGCAGACGGCGTGCTGGTCGATTGCGGGCAGGGCGATGAACTGTTTGACGACGTCGTGATAGCAACCCATGGCGATCAGGCGCTCGCCATGCGCGTCGATGCCAGCGAGCGGGAGCGTGCGCTTCTGAGTGCCTTCAAATACACGCACAACACCGCCGTGCTGCACAGCGATCCGGGTCTGATGCCGAAGCGCAAGCGCGTCTGGTCGAGCTGGAACTATATCGGCGAGCGTAACGGCACCGGCGACGAGCAGCTCTGCGTCACCTACTGGATGAACATGCTGCAGAACCTGCCGACGAAGGAGCCGGTGTTCGTCACCCTCAACCCGTGCCGCCCGGTGAAGGCCGAGAAGGTCCATGCCACGTTCGACTATACGCACCCGCTGTTCGATACGGCGGCGCTGGACGCGCAGAAGCGCCTCTGGTCGATCCAGGGGCAGGGCGGCATCTGGTATTGCGGCGCACATTTCGGCAGCGGCTTCCATGAGGATGGCCTGCAGTCCGGTCTGGCCGTCGCCGAGAGCCTGACGGGTGGCAAGCGGCCCTGGCAGGTCGCGGGTGAGTCCGCGCGTATCCACCTTCCGGAGACCCTGGCGGCAGCAGAATGAGCTTTCGATCCGCCATTTATGAAGGTCATGTCGTGCACCGGCGCTTCGCGCCGAAGACGCACACGCTGAACTATCGCGTCTTCTCTCTGCTCGTCGATCTCGATGAACTTGACGCGCTGAATACGAAGCTGCGCCTTTTCGGCGTCGATCGATTTGCCCTGTTCAGCTTCTTCAATCGCGATCATGGGAACCTGAAACCAGGCGAGAGCCTCAAGGACTGGGCGCTGGCGCATGTCGCCGAGACGGGGTTTGATACGACGGGCATGCGGGTGGAGATGCTCTGCTATCCGCGCATCTTCGGCTACACATTCAATCCGCTGACGGTCTATTACTGCTATGCGCCGGACGGTGCGCTGAAGACGGTGCTTTACGAAGTCTGCAACACCTTCCACGAGCGCCATACCTACATCATCCCGACTTCCGGCAAGGAGGGGTCGGTCAAGCATAGCTGCGCGAAGACTTTCTATGTTTCGCCCTTCATGCCGATGGACTGCGAATATCATTTCGATATACTCAAACCGGAAGAGAGGACGGCAATCAGGATCACGGAAACGGGACCTGACGGAAAGATGCTGTTCGCGTCTTTCGCGGGGGAGAGACGGCCGATGAGCGACCGCACTCTGTTTCGCGCATTCCTGAAATATCCGCTCATGACCATGAAGGTCACGGCTGCCATTCACATCGAAGCCGTTCGCCTCTGGATCAAGGGCCTGAAAATCTATCGGCACAGTCCTGCGGAGAAGGTGGTCGACAGCTCTCTCGTAGGCGCCGTAAAGCCGGGGGAGTAGAGCATGGCTGAATTCGTATCGTCCTCAACCCAAGCAAAGTCTCGCCGCCTGAAGGTCTGGGAACGGGCGGTGTGCCGCATGGCCGATCGCATCGAGACCGGCAGCCTCACGCTGACCTTTCCGAAGGGTGGCTTCTATCGCGTCGACCGCCAGAATGGCGGGACGCAGGCGCAGCTATTCCTGAAGAACCCGCGCCCCATCTGGCGGCTTGCGACATCTGGCGATCTCGGCTTTGCCCGCTCCTATATCGATGGCGACTGGGACAGCCCCGATATCGGCGCGCTGATGACGCTGGCGCTGGAAAACGAGCATGCGCTATCGCCGGTCACGCGGACATCGGCCATATGGGGTAAACTCGCCTATCTGCGGCACCGTTTCCGGGCGAACACCAAGCGGGGCAGCCGCAAGAACATCGCCTATCACTATGATCTCGGCAACGAGTTCTACAGCCTGTGGCTGGACGAGACGATGACCTATTCGTCCGCGTTCTACCAGCATCCGGATGCCTCGCTGGCGGAAGCGCAGAACGCGAAATATGATCGCATCATCAAGGAGCTGGAGATCGGTCCGAACGACCGCGTGCTGGAAATCGGCTGCGGCTGGGGCGGGTTCGCCGAATATGCGGCCTCGACCACCGGCTGCCATGTGACCGGCATTACGCTCTCCGCCGAGCAGGCGAAATTTGCGACCGAAAGGCTCGCCAAGGCCGGCCTTGCGGATCGCACGGAAATCCGCATCGAGGATTACCGCGACACCAAGGGCAGCTACGACCGCATCGTCTCGATCGAGATGTTCGAAGCCGTCGGGCAGGAAAACTGGCCGCGCTACTTCGAAACTGTCCGCGACCGGCTGAAGTCCGGCGGCCGCGCCATGATCCAGACGATCACCATCGAGGATCACCGCTTCGAGGGCTACAGCCGCAACGCCGACTATATCCAGACCTACATCTTCCCCGGTGGCATGCTGCCGTCCTTCTCGACCTTCCGCGAAGCGGCGCATAATGCCGGCCTCGCGGTCAAGGACTGGGCTGCCTTCGGCACCCATTACGCCAAGACGCTGAGAATCTGGGACAATGATTTCTCGGCCAATTGGGACCGCATTCGCGACATGGGCTTCGATGAGCGCTTCAAGCGCATGTGGCGCTATTACCTGCACTATTGCGCCGCCGGCTTCAGCGTCGGCTGCATCGATGTCATGCAGGTTAAGATCGCCAAGAGTTGAGCGGTCGCAAGGCTAGCGCGACGTTTTCAGCTCCGCAGCCCCCTCATCTGCCTGCCGGCATCTTCTCCCCGATGGGGAGAAGAGTAAGCGCCGCAGCCTCTCGGACATCCTCGCCCGACCGGGGAGGGGTTCCCCGAGCAAGGCGGAGGCGGGGTGAGGGCGAGCCGGGAATGCCGGGGTCCCCTTAAAGCCCTCGCGCGATCACGAGGCGCTGCACCTCACTCGTGCCCTCATAGATCTGGCAGATGCGGACGTCCCGATAGATGCGTTCGACCGGATAATCCGACAGATAACCATAACCGCCATGGATCTGGATGGCGTCGGAGCATACGCGTTCAGCCATTTCCGAGGCGAAGAGCTTGGCCATTGAGGCTTCCGTCAGGCAGGGCTTGCCCGCATCCTTCAGCGTGGCAGCATGAACGACCATATGGCGGGCTGCTTCGATCTGCGTGGCCATGTCGGCGAGCTTGAAGGCGATGGCCTGCTGCTCAATGATCGGCTTGCCGAAGGCCTTGCGCTCATGGGCATAAGCGCGAGCGGCCTCGAAGGCGGCTCGGGCCATGCCGACGGATTGCGAGGCGATGCCGATGCGGCCGCCTTCCAGATTGGCGAGCGCAATCTTGTAGCCTTCGCCCTCCTCGCCGAGCCGGTTTTCGACCGGAACGCGCATGCTGTCGAAGGCCAGCGCGCAGGTATCGGAGGAATGCAGCCCCAGCTTCTTCTCGACCGTCACCACCTTGTAGCCGGGCGTGTCGGTGGGCACGATGAAGGCCGAAATGCCCTTCTTGCCGGCAGACGGATCAGTAACGGCGAAGACGATGATCATGTTGCCGTTCTTGCCCGACGTGATGAACTGCTTCGCCCCGTCGATGATGTAGTGATCGCCCTCGCGCCGCGCCTTGGTGCGGATGGCCGAGGCGTCCGAGCCCGCCTGCGGCTCGGTCAGCGCAAAGCCGCCGATCCACTCGCCGCTCGCGAGCTTGGGCAGGAAGCGCGCCTTCTGCTCCTCCGTGCCGAAGCGCAGGATCGGAACGCAGCCGACCGAGGAATGCACCGACATGATGGTGGAGCAGGCGCCATCGGCCGCCGCGATTTCTTCGAGTGCTAGCGCATAGGCGAGCGTGCCGAGATCCGAGCCGCCATAGGCTTCCGGCACCAGCATGCCAAGAAAGCCGAGCGCGCCCATCTCCGTCAGTTCTTCGCGCGGGAAGCGGGAGGTCAGGTCGCGTTCGGCAGCGCCCGGAGCAAGGCGCTCCTGCGCAAAATCGCGCACCGCGTCGCGGATCTGTTCGGTCGTTTCGTCGAGGATCATCAGGACATCCTTTCAATCGCCACCGCTGTCGCCTCGCCGCCGCCGATGCAGATGGAGGCGATGCCGCGTTTCAGGCCGTGGGTCTGGAGTGCCGCCAGCAGCGTCACCATGATGCGCGCCCCGGAGGCGCCGATCGGGTGGCCGAGCGCACAGGCGCCGCCATGGATGTTGACCTTGTCATGTGGCAGGCCAAGTTCACGCATTGAGGCCATTGCAACGACCGCAAAGGCCTCGTTGATCTCGAAGAGATCGACGTCGGAAAGCGCCCAGCCGGTCTTGTCGGAGAGTTTGCGCATCGCGTGGATCGGCGCGGTCGGGAAGAGGTTTGGCTCGTGGGCGTGGCTGGCATGGCCAATGATGGCGGCGAGTGGCGTCAGGCCACGCTTCTCCGCCTCCGAGCGCCGCATCAGGACGAGGGCTGCCGCGCCATCGGAGATGGAGGAGGAATTGGCGGCCGTCACCGCGCCATCCTTGCGGAAGGCGGGCTTCAGCGTCGGGATCTTGTCGATCTGTGCCTTGCCGGGCTGCTCGTCGATGGCGACCTGAACGTCGCCCTTGCGACCCTTCACGGTCACGGCTGCGATCTCGCCGGCGAAATGGCCGTTGGCGATGGCCTTCTGCGCCCGCTCCAGCGAGGCGATGGCATAGGCGTCCTGTTCGGCGCGCGTGAACTGGAAGGCTTCGGCGCAATCCTCGGCGAACGTGCCCATCAGGCGCCCCTTGTCATAGGCGTCTTCGAGACCATCCATGAACATGTGGTCGATGATCTGGCCGTGGCCCATGCGATAGCCGCCGCGCGCCTTGGGCAGCAGATAGGGCGCGTTTGTCATGCTTTCCATGCCGCCGGCGACCACGATATTTGCGCTGCCCGCGAGGATCGCATCATGCGCCATCATGGCGGCCTTCATGCCGGAGCCGCACATCTTGTTGACGGTGGTGGCAACGGTGGACAGCGGAAGGCCGGCACCGAGTGCCGCCTGACGGGCCGGCGCCTGGCCCTGGCCGGCGGGCAGAACGCAGCCGAAGATCACTTCTTCGATCTGATCGGCGGACAAGCCCGCGCGGGACGTGGCGGCGGAAATCGCCGCTGCGCCAAGTTCGCTGGCGGTGGCGCCGGAGAGGTCGCCCTGGAAACCGCCCATGGGCGTGCGGGCCATTCCGGCGATGACGATGGGATCGGACTGCGTCATGGGGTTGCTCCTTTGTCTTCGCTCAGCGCGGGGCCATGCGGATGGCGCCGTCGAGGCGGATGACTTCGCCGTTCAGCATCTGGTTTTCGATGATGTGGCGCACCAGCGAGGCGAATTCGTCGGCCCGGCCGAGGCGCGAGGGGAAGGGCACGGAGGCGCCGAGCGAATCCTGCACTTCCTGCGGCATGGCAAACAGCATCGGCGTGCCGAAAATGCCGGGCGCAATGGCGAGAACGCGGATGCCGGTGCGGGCGAGTTCGCGCGCGGCCGGCAGCGTCATGGCGGCCACGCCACCCTTGGAGGCAGAATAGGCGGCCTGGCCGATCTGCCCGTCGAATGCAGCGACGGAGGCCGTGTTGATGATCACGCCGCGCTCGCCGCTTTCGCCCGGCTCATTCGTCGCCATGGCTTCGGCCGCCAGACGCAGCATGTTGAACGTTCCGATGAGGTTGATCGAGACAGTTCGCGCAAAGCTTTCAAGCTTGTGCGGGCCATCGCGGCCGACAATGCGTTCGCCCGGCGCGACGCCCGCGCAATTGACGAGACCGTCGACACGCCCGAAGGCGGCTTTTGCCGTGGCGACAGCGGCCTTGCCGTCTTCCTCGCTGGTGACGTCGGTGCGCAGATAGCGCGCCGCGTCGCCGAGTTCGGTGGCGAGCGTCTTCAGCGCATCGGCGTTGACGTCGAGCAGCATGGCTTTGCCGCCGCCCTCGACGATCATCTTTGCGACGCCCGCGCCAAGCCCGGAGGCGGCGCCCGTGATCAGAAATACGCGGTCCTTGATTTGCATTGGTCAGTCCTCAGTTTTTGGCCTGTTTTTCGACTTCCGCCTTGCGCAGGATGAAGCGCTGGATCTTGCCGCTCGGCGTCTTCGGCAGTTCCTTCACGAATTCCACGAGGCGCGGGTAGGCATGGGCAGAAAGCTGCTTACGCACATGCTGCTGCAGTTCCTCGGCCAATTGCGGTGTCCCTTCATGGCCTGCTGCGAGGATCACAAAGGCTTTCACGAGCTCGGTGCGCTCTGGGTCAGGAACCCCGACCACGGCGGCTTCGATGACGGCCGGATGCTCGATCAGCGCGCTCTCCACGTCGAAGGGCCCGATGCGATATCCGGAAGACGTGATGACATCGTCCGACCGGCCAATGAAGCTGATCGAGCCGTCCGGCTCGAATTCGACGCTGTCGCCGGTGCTGTAATAGCCATTGGCGATCGAGGGCGTGTCCTTCTTGTAGTAACCCGTGAACCACATCAGCGGCGAGTGTTTGATATCGACCGCCAGCATGCCGGGCTGGTTCGGTCCCAGTTCCTTGCCGGCATCATCCAGCACGACGACGCGATAGCCGGGCATGGCGAAGCCTGCGGAGCCGTGGCGGACGGTATGTTCCAGGCCGTGGTGGTTGTTGACCACCATGCCCGTTTCCGTCTGGCCGTAATGGTCATGGATGGGGGCGGCGAGATGCGCGTCGAACCAGCGGATGATCTCCGGGTTGAGCGGTTCGCCGGCGCTGCTGACGACGCGCAGCTTGCCTTTCAGAGGCGTTGCGGCCTCTTCGCCGGCGGCGATCAGCAGGCGGTACGCGGTGGGCGAGCCGGCAAGGCTGGTGACGCCAAGACGCTCGATGATCTTGTAGGTGCTCTCGGCCGTGAAGCCGCCCTCGTAGAAGGTCGTGGCCTGACCGAGCAGAAGTGGGCCGGTCACGGCATAGTAGAGCCCGTAGGCCCAGCCCGGATCGGCAATGTTCCAGAAGACATCCGTTTCCTTCAGGTCGACGGCATCGCTCATATAGGCGGCGAAGGACAGCAGAGCGCGGATCGGCACGGGCACGCCCTTTGGCAGGCCGGTGGTGCCGGAGGTCGACATCATCATCATGAGATCGTCGCCATGACGCATGACCGGCTCGAACTGGTCCGATGCGCCCGCAAGAGCTTTCGCGAAGTCGATGTCGCCCGCCGGCAGGTTCTCGCCGGCTGCGACAATGGTCGCGACCTTCGGGCAGTGGTCAATATCGTTCAGCTTGGACCGGTTGGCGCTGTTGGTGACGACAAGCTTCGTGGAGCCGGTCTGGAAGCGATGCTCGATGGCCTTGGGGCCGAAGGCGGTGAAGAGCGGCTGATAGACTGCACCGATGCGCCAGGCGCCCAGAATGAAGCCGATCAGCTCCGGTACGCGCGGCAGCAGCCCCGCCACAACATCGCCTGCTACCACGCCTTCGGCCCTGAGCATATTCGCCACACGAGCGGACATGGTGCGCAGGTCTTCAAAGGTGAAGGTCTGAAGTTCACCGGCTGTGCTGATGTAGCGCAAGGCCAGGCGATTTTCTCCGCAATGGCGGTCGCAGCATTCCACACAGGCATTGACCTTGCCCATAAGGTCGCCTTCGAGGCGGGCGATCGCGTCCTCGATCCGGAAATTGGCAACGGCTTCGTCATAGCGCGGACGTGTCGCTCGGACATTCGTATCTGACATCTGGCTTGCTCCTCACATCAACTCCACGCCAAAGGCGTCTCCTCGGAGTACGCGAGCATGATAGCGGATGAGGACTTGCAAACAATGACATCGGCAAGCAGTATTCGTGATCGGAAATGTTAATTGGGAGCGAGCCGTGAAGAGCCGCATGATCGCGCCGGGCTTTGTAGAGGACGCGCTGGACAGCCTGCGTCTCAAAGGTATCGACCCCGCTCCGGTCCTGAGGAGCGTCGGGATAGACCCGGAATCCTTCGGTCCGGTGTCGAACGAGCAATATGGCGTGCTGTGGCTGGCGATCGCAACGCTGTCGGGTGACGAGTTTTTTGGTCTTGCTGCGCATCCCATGCGGCCGGGGGCGTTCCGGCTGCTTTGTTACACGGTGATCCATGCGGGCACGCTGGAGCGTGCGCTGAAGCGGGCATTGACCTTTCTGAACATCGTGCTGGACGATCCGAACGGGGAGCTGCGGCAGGAAGGCGGGCTCGCCGAAATCGTGCTGACGGACCAGTCAGGCCCGCGGTCGGCCTTCACCTACCGTACCTATTGGCTGATCCTGCTCGGCATCGCCTGCTGGCTCATCGGCCGGCGTATTCCCTTGAGCCGGGTGGATTTCTCCTGCACCGAGCCCGTCAACCGGCAGGAATATCACCAGTTCTTCGGCGCGCCGGTGCATTTTGGTCAGAAGCAGAGCCGCATGGCTTTCCGCGCCGATTATCTCAAGCTGCCGATCATCCGCGACGAGAAGGCGCTGAAGGGGTTCCTTCGTGCTGCCCCCGCCAATATTCTCCTGCGCTACCGCCACGATCAGGGCTTCACCGCCGGTGTTCGCCATCGCCTGCGGGCGGTCAGCCCTGACAACTGGCCGGATTTCGAGACGCTGGCGGCTGCGATGAAGCTGTCGCCCGCGACACTCAGGCGGCGGTTGAAGGCGGAGGGACAGAGCTTCGCGGCGATCCGCGACGAGATCCGTCAGGTCGAGGCACAACACCTGCTGCGCGACAGCGCTGACAGTGTGACCCAGATCGCAACGGCGCTCGGCTATACGGAGCCGAGCGCCTTCCATCGCGCGTTCTTCAAATGGACGGGAATGACGCCTTTGGCGTTCCGGCGGGGAGAGGGCGGGTTCTGAAGAACCCGCCGCCTCAGCGGATCAGAAGGATACCTTGGCTTTCAGCCCGAGACGCGTGTCGGCATAGCCGGCAGCATAGTGACCTTCGTACTCGAAGCGGATGCCTGCGCCATTCGCTGTCAGCAGATCGAAGCCTGCAGCGACATCCGCGGTGGCGCGCGGGAAGCGCATCGTCGTGGTGAAGGACTGCGGTGCCGCAACGAAGCTTGCTGTGCTGCTGAAGCTGTCCTTGTCATGCCAGGAGAATCCGGCGCGAAGATAAGGACGAAGCCACGAGCCTGCCATCAGCCAGTCGGACTGGCCGTTGGTGCCGATTTCGAGCGCCGGGCTGATGGTGAAGAGGGTCTGGCCGCCGCCACCCAGAGTGAGCGCCGCATTGCCGCCGGCTTCGGTGTAGCGACCGAAGTTGACGCGCGTCACGGTGAAATCGGCCATCGGCTTCAGGTAAACGCTGTCGAAGTCGAAGACATAGGAGGCGCGCAGCAGGGCGGTGTAAACGTCCATGTTGCTCTTGCCGGTCAGGATCGAATTCAGCCCGGCTGCATTGACGACACGCGTTGTGTCGGCATTGCCCCAGCCACCGGCCAAGGCACCGGCGAACTGCAACGGCCCGTCGGTGTATTTGAGCACCGCGCCGGCATTAAAGCGTCCGCCCACGGCCTTGCCGTTGCCGGAGGTTGTCGTGCTCCAGTCGTAATCGATGGCGCCGCCGGCGGTCCAGTTGTCGTTGAGAGCAAACTGCGCGCCGGACGAGATGGAGGTTGTCTGGTCGGTGAAGCCCTGGTCGTTGCCGTTGCTTGCCACGTTCAGGAAGCGCTGCTGTCCCTTCAGCCAGATGCACTGGCCTTCGCGCGCAATCGCGGCGGCGCCGGAGCCCGGCATGCGGCAGCTGAGCATGTTGCCGGTGAACTGCTGGCTGGACTGAACACCTGCAGCCTGCTGCGCCATCTGTGTCTGCGGCGTGAGCTGGTTCAAACCGTTGGCAAGCGGCGTCCCGGTGAGATTGTAGATCGTGGCCAGGTCGCCCGGCAGCGCCCCGCCGTTGTTGAAGAACGTGTTCAAGGCACCGGAAACGGACTGCTGGTTCGGATTGAGACCGGCCGCGAGACCTGCCTTGAGGTCCAGCAGAACCGAGGTGGGCGTGTACGAAAGGCTCGTGGAGAAGCCAACCGGAATATTCGTGTTCGTCAGGCTGGTGAACTTGCCGGTGACCGTGCCGCCGCTGATCAGCGTGTACTGCTTGGTGATGTAGCTGCCGGCCTGATACGTCGCCTGAACCGTGCCGCCATTGATGGTTGCCGTGGCATTGTTGGTCAGCGCGACCTTGCTGTTGGCATTCGGCGCAACCGTGACGGCGAAGAAGGAACCTGCATTGAAAGTCAGAGGCTCGGCGATCGTCATCGTGCCGGTCGGATTGGTGCTGTTGCCCGGCGACAGCGTACCGCCGGAATTGATGATCGGATCGCCGATCTTGCCGATGCCCGAAAGAATGCCGCCGGAATTGACGGTGATTGCGCTGGTCTGGACGACGCCATCGATCTGCAGCGTGCCGCCGTTGACGCTGGTCGCGCCCTGATAGGTGTTCGTGCCCGTCAGGATCAGCGTGCCGGTGCCCGTCTTGGTCAGGCCGCCCGTGCCGGTAATGTCGTTCGAGAAGGTGGACGTCGCGCCCTGCGTGTTGAGCGTCGTGTTTGCGGCGAACTGACCGTAGCCGCGAACGGCCTTGCTCGCGTTCACCAGGCCCCAGCCATATTCCGCGTCGACGCCCTGAGCGCCGAGGTCGGTTGCCGTGGTCAGCAGAGTCTGCTGGAGATCCTTCGGGGTGTACCAGGAGAATGCCTGACGCACGAGCGCCGCGGTGCCGCTGACGGTCGGCGTCGCAAACGAGGTGCCGCTTTCGTTCTTGAAATTGCTGTTCGCTTGAGCGTTGCCCTGGGCGTCAACATTGCCCGTTCCGACAGTGACGGCACCGCGCAGATCGCCGGGCGCGACAAGGCACCACTGGGCGGCCTGTCCGCAGCGGTTGCTGTAGTTGGTGATCGCATTCTGGTTGTCCACGGCGCCAACGGCGAGAACGCCCTCCTGAAGCCCGGGGTGGAATTTCGCGAGGCCGCCCAGGACGTCGGCGTTGGTCTGGCCTTCGTTGCCGGTTGCGAAGACAAGCAGCGAGCCGTTGTTGATCGCCTGCTGGGCTGCGTCCTTGAACTGGCCGTACTTTGCGTCCGCCGTCTGCTGTGTATAGTCGCCCATGTTGCAGGGATTGCCGCCATTCTGAGCGGATGTCGTGCCGATGGCGCAGTTGTCGGTCCCGAGGCTGAAGTTGATGATCTTCACGCCGGCATTGGACAGGTTCGTCACGGCCGTGCTCAACTGGATGTCGAACTCATTCGGCAAGCCCGGCGCGGTGTTGATCGCCGCAACATAGAGGCCGGCATTGTAGGCGACGCCCTGTATGCCCGACCCGTTCAGCGCGCCTGCCGCGATGCTCGACACGAACGTGCCATGGCTCGAGTTCGGATCGGCGTCGTTGTTGGTTCCGACTGTCATGGTCGTGAACGCTGCCGGGTCGGTTGCGTTCTGGTCGAAGGCAGTCGTGAATCTGATGCCGCCGACAAATTTGCCGTTTGTCGAGAGATCGGGGTGGCGCAGGTCAATGCCCGTATCGATCACGCCGATCGTCACGCCCTGGCCCGTAAATCCCCGCGTGTAAGCGTCTGCCGCATTGATCTGGTCGAGGTTCTTGGACGCGGAAAATTCCGGCGTCGGAGCCTGCTGCGCCTGAGCCGCATGAGCAATAGAGACAGAAAGACAGGCGACAAAAGTCGCGCGAAGATATCGTGCAAAGGTCATCGTTATAAAAACCAATAATTAAAATTAGTTCATGCTTACCGTTTGGATAACGAGCGAATCAAGGAAATGCAAGCGGATCAAGAATAAATCTAAATTCAAATATCCTCTAATATAAGAAGATTTTCATTTATGAACGGGGCCTTCGTCGTAGTGATTTCGTTGCTTTCTGGTCAGAAAAATGCCGCCTCCAGAAGAGGCGGCATTCTTGTTTACCCGCATTTCATGGGTTTGCTTATCCGTGCGCGATCATCACATGGCGCACCACAGTATAGTCTTCCAGCGCATAGATCGACATATCCTTGCCATAGCCGGATTGCTTCAAACCGCCATGGGGCATTTCGTTGCAGAGCATGAAATGCGTGTTGACCCAGGTGCAGCCGTAGCGGAGGCCGGCGGTGGCGGCCATGGCCTTGGAGATATCCTTGGTCCAGACGGAGGAGGCGAGGCCGTAGTCGGAATCGTTCGCCCAGCCGATGACGTCATCGTCGTCGCCGAAAGGCGTGACGGAGACGACGGGGCCGAAGACCTCGCGGCGGACGATTTCGTCCGACTGCAAGGCACCCGCGACCACGGTCGGCTGGTAGTAGAAGCCGGAAGCATCGGGGATCGCGCCGCCGGCGGTGACTTCGACATGGCCGGTTTCGGCGGCGCGCTGGACGAAGCTTGCCACGCGGTCGCGCTGGCGGCGCGAGATCAGCGGGCCAATCTCGTTTTCGCTGTCGTCGGCCAGATTGTAGCGGATCGAGGAGACGGCGCTGCTGAGATCCGCAACGAAGCGGTCATAGACTGATTTATGCGCATAGATGCGGCAGGCGGCGGTGCAGTCCTGCCCGGCATTGTAGAAGCCGAAGGCGCGGATGCCGGCGACCGCTGCATCGATATCGGCATCGCCATAGACGATGACCGGGGCCTTGCCGCCGAGTTCCAGATGCGTGCGCTTGACCGACTTGGAGGCTGCCTGCAGCACCTTCTTGCCGGTCGCGATATCGCCGGTGATCGATACCATGTCGATGCCGGGATGGTTGATCAGCGTGTTGCCGACGCTCTCGCCCCGGCCGAGGATGACGTTGACGACGCCTTCCGGCAGGATACCGGCCAGCAGCTTCGCCATCTTCAGCGCGGTCAGCGGCGTCTGTTCGGACGGCTTGAAGACGACCGTGTTGCCGCCGGCGATGGCAGGCGCGAGCTTCCAGGCCATCATCATCAGCGGGTAGTTCCACGGCGCAATCGAGCCGATGACGCCGACAGCGTCGCGGCGGATCATCGAGGTGAAGCCCGGCAGGTATTCGCCGGCAATCGTGCCATGCTGGTTGCGGATCGCGCCGGCGAAGAATCGGAAACAATCGACAATGGCGGGGATTTCGTCATTGCGCACCGCGTTGATCGGCTTGCCGCAATTGAGCGATTCCAGCGCTGCGAAGGCATCGCCGTCTGCTTCGATGGCATCGGCGATCTTGAGCAGGAGTGCGGAACGCTCGGCCGGAGTGGTGCGCGACCAGGTGGAGAAGGCTCCGCGCGCGGCAGAAACGGCGGCTTCGATCTGTGCCGGCGAGGCTTCGGGCAGGTTCAGGATGGTTTCGGCGCTGCGCGGGTTGAGGATCGTTTCCTCCTGCTCCTCACCCTTGATGAAGGAGGCGCCGATGAGCATTTGCGTTTCCATGATCGTTCCCTTTCCGTCTGTCATTTGCCGCTGCCGGCGGTCTCTGCGCCGTCGCGGGTGAGATAATAGGCCCCAAGAATGGGGATGAACGTGACCAGCACGACCGCCATCGCGACCACATTGGTCACCGGCCGCTCATGCGGGCGAATGAGTTCTTCCAGCATCCAGATCGGCAGCGTCTGCTGCTGACCGGCCGTGAACGTCGTCACGATCACCTCATCGAAGGAGAGCGCGAAGGCCAGCATGCCGCCGGCCATCAGGGCCGTGCCGATATTCGGCAGGATGACGTGCCGGAAGGTCTGGAAACCGTTGGCACCGAGATCGTAGGACGCCTCGACCAGCGAGGGCGACATGCGGCGGAAGCGGGCAACCGCGTTGTTGTAGACGACAACGATGCAGAACGTCGCGTGACCGAGCACGATGGTCCAGAAGGAGAAGGGGATCCCCATCATCCCGAAGGCCGAGCGCAGCGCAATGCCGGTGACGATGCCCGGCAGCGCAATCGGCAGGATGACCAGCAGCGTGATCGCCTCCTGCCCGAAGAAGCGGGCGCGGGAGAGCGCTGCAGCGCAGAGCGTGCCGAGGACGAGGGCAAAGGCCGTGGCAATCGATGCGACCTGCAGTGAGAGCGACAGCGCCTGCCAGACATCCGGCCGCGCCCAGGTGACGGCGAGCCAGCGCGTGGTGAAGCCCGGCGGTGGCCACTGGAAGCTCTTGTCCTCTGTTGTGAACGCATAGGCGAAGATTAGCAGCAGCGGCAGATGCAGGAAGAGCAGGCCGCCTGTGGCCGCGAGCGTCAGGGGAAAAGGCGCGTGGTTGTGCTTGTCAGAGCGCATCGAAGGCTCCCTGTTTCTTGGCGCCCCAGAGATAGAAGGCCATGATGATGACGGGGACGACGGAGAAGGCGGCGGCAAGCGGAATATTGCCGGCCGTGCCCTGCTGCGTATAGACCGCCTGGCCGATGAAGAGGCGCGACGTGCCGATGATGCCGGGAATGATGTAGTCGCCCAGCGTCAGCGAGAAGGTGAAGATGGAGCCGGCGGCGACGCCTGGCATGGCGAGCGGCAGCAGCACATGGCGGAAGGTCTTCCCCGGTCCGCCGCCGAGATCGTAGGAGGCCTCGATCAGGTTCGACGGCACACGCTCCAGCGACGCCTGGATCGGCAAGATCATGTAGGGCAGCCAGATATAGACGAAGACGAGGAAGGTGCCTGTCGCGCTAACCGAGAGCGAGTTGCCGCCGACGATGGGCAGCGAAAGCCAGGCGTCCAGCAGCCAGCCAAGATGCACCTTGTCCGCCGTCCAGCTGACGATCCCTTCCTTGGAGAGGATCATCTTCCAGGCATAGATCTTCACGAGATAGCTCGACCAGAGCGGCAGCATGACGCCGAGATAGAAGAAAGCCTTCCAGCGGCCCTTGGCGTAGCGCGCGGCATAATAGGCGATAGGGAAGGCGAGGATGGCGGAGGCGATCGTTACCAGCGCCGCCATGGTGACCGTGCGCTTGATGATGTCGAAATTGGCGGGGCTCAGCAGTTCCGCATAGGTGGAGAGCGTGAGTTCGTAGGTCACCTGCGCGGTGAAGTCGTCGAAGGAGAAGAAGCTCTGCGCCAGAAGCGCGGCCAGCGAGCCGACATAGACGACACCCAGCCACAGGAGCGGCGGTGCAAGCAGGAGCGCGAGCAGCAGCTTCGGCGAGCGCCAGAGGGCGCCTGAGACGCGCGATGCGAGGCTGTCAGGAGCCGCGTCTGCAGGTGAAGCGCTGAGCGTCATACGGCATCCTCCAGCCAGTTCAGGGCTTCGGGCGTGAAGTGGAGTGTGATGGTCTCGCCCTCTGTCGGAATCGTTACTCCGGCAGGCAGGTTCGCGTGGATCGTGCTTTCTCCCACCTTCAGGGCGATGCGGCGGACGGCACCCATGAAGCTGGACGCCTCAACCTGTCCTGCCAACGAAAGGCGGTCGTTGCCGGTCTCCAGCGTGAAAGCTTCGGGGCGCAGGCTGGTCCAGCGTTTCGTGCCTGTCAGGCTTTCACTCAAAGCTGGCGGCAGGATGTTGGACGAGCCGACGAAATCGGCAAAGAAGCGGGTCTTCGGGCGATTGTAGATGTCCTCCGGCGCGCCGGATTGAACGATGCGGCCCTGGTTGAAGACAGCCACGCGGTCGGCCATGGAGAGCGCTTCGCCCTGGTCGTGCGTGACGAGAATGAAGGTAATGCCGAGGCGCTTCTGGAGACCTTTCAGTTCCTCCTGCATCGCTTCGCGCAGTTTAAGATCGAGCGCGCCGAGCGGTTCGTCGAGCAGCAGCACGCTCGGCTTGTTGACGAGCGCGCGGGCGAGCGCCACGCGCTGCCGCTGGCCGCCTGACAGCTGACCGGTCTTGCGCCCGCCATAGCCGCCGAGCTTGACGAGTTCCAGCGCCTCTTCGGCTGCCTTGTGGCGCGTCACCTTGTCGATGCCGCGCACCATGAGGCCATAGGCGACATTGTCGAGGATCGTCATATGCGGGAAGAGGGCGTAGTCCTGAAACACCGTGTTGACATGACGCTTCCATGGCGGAACGCCGTTGGCACTCTGCCCCAGAATGGAAATCTCGCCGCCGTCCGGCTGTTCGAAGCCAGCGATCAACCTGAGGCAGGTCGTCTTGCCGGAGCCCGAGGGGCCCAGCATGGCGAAGAACTCGCCCTCGGCGATCTCGAGATCGACGCTATCCACGGCCTTCACCGCGCCGAAATGGCGCGACACGGAGCGGAAGGTTACGGCTGCGGTCATGGGGTAGTCTCCGGTATGCGCCAGCCTTTAGGCACAGCGACATCATGCGGCCGAACGAGCGGCCGTTTCAACTCTTTCAGGGGGAGGAAATGGGGCAGGCGAAAACCTGCCCCGAATGCGTGGCTTACTGTCCGCCCATGACGGCGATGTAGTCGCTGACCCACTTGGAATAGGGAACGCAGGTGCCCTGTTCGCACTTGGCGGTCGGCGTTTTCCAGAAGGAGATCTTCTCGAAATTGTCGAAGCCGTTGGTGGCGCAGCCGCCTTCTCCGAGCAGCTCATTGCCCTTGCAGGCTGCGGGAACCGCCGGGACCGAGCCGAACCAGGCGGCAACATCGCCCTGCACCTTGGCGTCGAGCGAATGGTTGAGCCACATGTAGGCGCAGTTCGGATGCTTGGCGTCGACATGCATCATCGTCGTGTCGGCCCAGCCGGTGGCGCCTTCCTTCGGAATTGTGGAGGCAATCGGCTGCTTGGCGGCCTGCAGCAGGTTGACCTGATAGGGCCAGGAACCGGAGGCGACCACGCCTTCGTTCTTGAAGTCGTCCGTCTGCACCGTCGCGTCATGCCAGTAGCGGCCGACGAGCGAGCGCTGGCCCTTCAGAAGCTCGAGGGCAGCAGCATATTGCTTTTCATTGAGCTGGTAGGGATCCTTGATGCCAAGTTCCGGCTTGGCGGACTTGAGGAAAAGGGCGGCATCGGCGATGTAGATGGGACCGTCATAGGCCTGCACGCGGCCCTTGTTGGACTTGCCGTCAGGCAGCGTCATTTCCTTGAAGACAACCTCCCAGCTTTCCGGCGCCTTATCGGCGAAAGCCTTGGTATTGTACATCAGCACATTCGGGCCCCACTGATAGGGCGTGCCGTAATGCTTGCCGTCGACCGTGTGCCAAGGCGCATCCTGCAGGCGCTTGTCGACTTCCGGCCAGTTCTTGATCAGGCTGGTATTGATCGGCTGCACCTTCTTGCCGGCCACGAGGCGAAGCGATGCGTCGCCCGAGGCGGTGACGAGGTCGAAGCCGCCCTGGTTCATCAGCGTTACCATTTCGTCGGACGTGGCGGCCGTCTTCACATTGACCTTGCAGCCGGTTTCCTTCTCGAAGCCGGTGACCCAGTCGTAAGCCTTGTCGCTTTCGCCGCGTTCGATATAGCCGGCCCAAGCGACGATGTTCACTTCGCCTTCGCCCTTGCCGATTTCCTTCATGTCTGCCGAAAAGGCCGGCAGGGTGGAGCCGAGAACGAGGGTAAGCGCAGTCGTGATGTTCAGAATGGACTTCATGATGTTCCCCTTAGCGGTGAGTGCCCGGATATTTCCGTTATGCGATGAGGGGATGATATGCGCAGCAATACCTTTCGCAATTTCTTTTATCAGAAACTCGGTTTCGGAATTTCCGATACCGGACAAGTTATCTCAACCTGGGCGTACGCTGCGCCTGCGCCAAGGCTATGAAATTCTTGAGAGGTGGGGATAGACTGAGACCCCGTCGCCAGACGAGGCCGACATGGATGGCCGGCAACGATGCAGAAACATCGCGCGCCTCGATCCGGTCGCCTTCCAGCGACCACGGGCGGTAGATCATGTCGGGCAGGATCGCGACTCCCGCGCCTGTCGCCACCAGCGAACGCACGGCCTCGACCGAACGCGTCCGGAAGGCGACGCGCGGCCGGGCGCCGAAGACGCCTAGCAGTTTGCGCGTCGCCTCCTCGATTTCGTCCGTGGTCAGCATGATCAAGGGCTGTTCGGCAATGTCTTCCACCGTAATGGATTCACGCGAGGCGAGATCGTGGCCGGCCGGAAGCCAGAGGCTGAAGGGCGACATTTCCAGCGTCTCGACCTGCAGCGCCTGACGGTCGCGCAGATTGTTGAGCAGCACGACGGCCACGTCGATTTCTCCGCCGATCAGCAGATGTTCGAGGTAATTGCCGTCATCCTCGATGGTGCTCACCTCGACGCCCGGAAAGGCGCGGCGATAGCGGGCGAGAAGGTCGGAAAGTACATAGCCGGCGACCAGCGAGGTGACGCCGAGCTGCAGCGAACCTTTCAGCATTTCCGGATCGGTGTCGAAGACCTGCCGCGCTTCCGAAACGCTGGCGAGGATCTTGGTCGCATGGCGGAGAAACTGGTGGCCCTGCTGGGTGATGGCAAGCCCGCGTGGGTGGCGGTCGAACAGAAGGACGCCGAGATCCTGCTCCAGCTCCTTCACCGCTTCGGTAATCGAGGATTGCGAGATCGACATCACATGCGCAGCACCCGAGACGGTGCCTTGTTCCGCCACTGCAACGAAATATTGCAACTGTCTCAAAGTGAAGGCCAAATGCGATCTCCGGCAAGCTTCCGCCTGCCGTCTTAACGCGCCGGCCCCGGCGGTGACAAGCATTCATGTCCGGCAATGTTTTGTTGCCCATGCCGTGCCATAATCGACCGATATCGGAACAGGATCGATTCGCGGAGGCACACGGTGCGCATGTCACGTTTTCTCTCTCATTCGCTCCTGCTGGCTCTCGGCCTTGCCGCATCTCCAGCCTTTTCCGCCGAAACGCCTGCCTGGCTCATGGCCCATGTGGGCGAGGGCGACGGGCAGATCGCGGCGCCGGTGCTCTCGAAGGCGCGGGCGCTCTATTATGAGAAGGTGAAGGAAGGCAAGGTTCACAACGGCTGCTATTTCGCCATGGACGCGACCCGCCCGAACACGCCCGCGGGGCGCTTCTACGTCATCTGCGAAAGCCAGCAACTGTTTCGGGTCATGGCCTCTGGCCACGGAAGCGGGCGCAACCTGCCGGGCGTCGCCAATTTCCAGAATGGCCGCGAATGCGTCAAGAATTTCGGCAATGCCGCCGATTCCGACCTCACAATGGGGGGCTCCTACATCACCAGCGAGCTGAAGACCTCGTTCAAGGGCTATTACCGCGCTTCAGCCAACCAGGTTGGCATGCTGACCCGCACCTTCGTTCAGTTTGATGGCGAGGGCGAGACGGCGAATGCGCGCAAGCGCGCCATCGGCGGCCATGCGGCGGTGACGATCAAGGGCGTCTGCATGCGCAAGGCGCCAGGCGACAGCCATGCCAACAAGGACGGCTACGTGCCGTTCGGTAATCTGGTCGATTATGCGGGCGGGCGCAGCAATGGCTGCACGAGCTGGAGCCAATCGGATGCGTCGACGATCATGAACATGATCAAGGATTCGCCGACGACGGTTTACATTTATCCGAATGCTTCCGTGGTGAAGGCGGTCGAGCAGGCGGAAAAGGCCGGCAAGAGCCCGGCGCAGGCCGGGATTTACTGGAACTCGTCCTGCATCAAGGCGATCGGCGCGCCGCATTACTGGTCGAAGGATGTGCTGGAGCCGCTGATCGTGCAGTATCGCCACGATCATCCCGGTCCGCCGCCGAAGCCGGTCCCGCTCTGCACGGGAGCGGATGCTACTCCGCTGCAGAAGCGGACGGCGCAGCGCTGAAACGCGCATTAACATGGTGATCCCAAGGCGCAGTTTGTAAACAGCTGCGCCGGATCCTTGTCAGTTGCAGATCTGGCGGAGCTTTTCGACTTTAAGGATTTCGACCGAGCGCAGGCTGTGCAGCTTGAGAATGCCGGCTGCCTTCAGCTTGGAAATGCTGCGTGAGACGGTTTCGATCGTCATGCCGAGATAGTCGCCGATATCGAGGCGCGTCATCGGAAGGTCGATGCGATCCGGATCGCCCTGGCGTTCGGCGAGATCGAGCAGGAAGGCGCCGAGCTTTTCGGTGGCGCATTGCCGGCCGACGACGAGAAGATGCTGCTGGGCGCGGATCATGCCGCGCAGCGCCAGTGCCAGCATTTCCGGATTGATGTTGCTGTTGGCGTGGGTCACGACCTTGCGCAGGCCCGTCTCCACAATGGCTTCGGCGAAGAAGCTATGCACGCCTTCCGCCTCGAAACCGAAGGTCTCGCCGGCAAAGTGGAAGGCCACGACCTGGCGGCGGCCATCTGAGAGAAGCCGATAGAGGCGAACCGCGCCGTAGCGGACTTCATAGAGAGTACCAGCGCGTTCGCCCTGGCCGTAGATTTCCTCGTCCGCCGAATAGGTCGTGAGCGCGCCGGGGCCGTTCAGGATGCTCGCAGCATGGATATGCGAGGCAGGAACCGGCTGAAAGGCTTGAGTGTGTGCGAGAGCCTGCATGGTGTCACCTCTGTCTGACTGGGCGTTTGACTGTGAGGTGACTATGCGGGAACGGATCGAGTTGCGAAATTCGGTTGTACCACTACGTAGTCATACGTAGCTGGGGTCGGAGAGGGTTGCAGGGGGAATGAAACGGGCGACGGCGGCCAGCACGTCCGCGCCGCTGAGCGGCTTTGTGAGGACCGTCATCGCGTCATGACGCGGCACGGCCCCATGCTCCCGCAGAAGCAGGGTTCGTCCCGCAAAGCCGGAGAGATCGTTCGGTGCCACGGCCGCCTTCAGCGCGCCGTCATCGGCGATAATGCAGAGGGCATCCGGCAGTGCCTTGGTCGCCGAGGCAACGGATGAAAAGCTCGACACGCGATAGCCGTCAGCCTCAAGCGCAAAGGCGAGAGACCTGTTGAGTGCCTGATCTGGCACGATAACGACAATGGCGCGTGACTTGGGCATGGGTTGGCACAATGATTTTGCCGAAAATCCGGCTTCAATGCGCCATTGTGCTCAAACGTCTCCGTATGCGCTTTGTCATATGTCAAAAATCATGCAGCATGAAAGCCGGCGGCGAGCGCCATGCGCACCAGTTCCGGCAGGCTTTTTGCCGCCATCTTGGCCATGACGTTGGCGCGATGGACCTCGACCGTGCGCGGGCTGATGTCGAGATCATACGCGATGGCCTTGTTGGGCAGCCCCGCCACGACAGCGGAGAGAACCTGCCTTTCGCGCTCGCTCAGGCTGTCGATACGGGCCCGCACCGTGTTCGCGTCTTCGCCATCGTCCGTCGCAGGTTTCAGGCCCTCTGCCGCGCGATGGATCGCCTCGATGATCAGCGTGTCGTCGAAGGGCTTCTCGATGAAATCAACGGCGCCGGCACGCATGGCTTCCACCGCCATGGGCACGTCGCCATGGCCGGTGATGACAACGGGGCGGATGGCTCCATTCACCGTTGCAAGTTTGCGGATGAGGTCAACGCCACTCATGTCGGGCATGCGCAGGTCCGTGATCAGGACAGCATCGCGGGCGTTCGGTGCAAAGTCGAGAAACTCGGTGGCCGACTGGTGCATGCGGACGGCAAAACCGTTCATGGTCAGCATGAAAGCCAATGATTTGCGCACTGCTTCCTCGTCATCGACGATATGCACCGTGAAGTCAGTCTTCGACATTCGCGTCTTCCTCGTATTCCGGCAATGTAAATTCGAACGTCGCGCCGCCGCGCTCGTTGGAGATGACCGCCATTCGCCCGCCATGGGCCTCGACGATGCGCTTGGAGATCGAAAGCCCGATCCCCATACCGCCAGGCTTGGTCGTCGTGAAGGGCTTGAAGAGCTGGGCGGAAATTTCCTCCGCAATCCCGGGACCCGTATCGGCAACCGTGATGCTGATCTCTCCCGGTGCCGAACGCGTCGTCCGCACGACCAGTTCCTTCGTGGGGGAATCTTTCATCGCCTCGATGGCGTTGCGCATCAGGTTGATCAGCACCTGCTGGATCTGCACATGATCCACTATGACCAGTTCGGCTTCGGAGGCGAAGTCGAAGACGGCGCGCACGCCCTTTTCGCGGGAGCCGACCAGCGCCAGCGCGCCGGCCTCCTCGATCAGCTTGCGGATATTGTAGGCGTTCTTTTCCGTCTCGCCCTTGGTGACGAATTCGCGAAGATGGCGGATGATCTGGCCGGCGCGCAGCGATTGCCGCCCCGCCTCGTCGAGCGCATCGCGCATCCGGCTGGCGAGGTCGTCGTCCATGTCGCGCAGCAGTCGCGAACAGCCGTGAACATAGTTGGAGATGGCGGAAAGCGGCTGGTTGAGTTCGTGGGCCAGCGTCGAGGCCATCTCGCCCATTTCGTTGAGGCGGGCAAGGCGGGCAAGCTCGCCCTGGATCGCCTGAAGGCGGGCCTCCGATTCCTCGCGCTCGGTGAGGTCGCGGATAAAGCCTGTGAAGTAGCGCTTGCCCTCGGTATGCGTTTCGCCAACCGCGAGTTTCATCGGGAAGGTGGAGCCGTCCTTGCGCTTGCCGACGACGACCCGGTCGATGCCGATGATGCGACGCTCTCCGGTGTTGCGGTAGCGGGCGATGTAACCGTCATGTTCGGCCCGGTAGGGCTCCGGCATCAGAATGCGCAGGTTCTGGCCGATCGCTTCCTGTTCGCTATAACCGAACTGGCGGACGGCGGCGGCATTGAAGGAAACGATGATGCCATCCGGGTTGGCCACCACGGCGGCATCCGGGGCGGTGTCGAGAACGGACTTCAGATGGGCGGCCTGCGCGGTCATGTCCGCGAGCGATTGCCGCCCAGCGTCGCGCGTGCGCTGCAGCACCTCAGCGAGCAGGGCGATCGCCACGACGAGCAGGGCAAACGCAAGCGCCGGTCCCAGCGAAAAGGTCATGGCGGCCCGGTCATCGAGGGCAACGAGAGCTGCGAGCGACAAGAGGCCAGCGATCAGGACAGGCCCGAAGCCGCCGATGGCGGCCGAGGCGACGACAGGCATGGCGAGTATGACGGCTGCGAGCGAATCGCTCATGCGCGCCTTGAAAACCAAACAGATGCTGATCGCGCAAAAGGCCGCCAGAATGGCGACGGCATAGGCGCGCTGCCGACGCGACAGGAATGCCCATCGGGAGCCGGACCGCTCAACCGCTTTGTCGCCGAGCCTTGAGCGCATGTTTCCCCACCAAGATGCAACCCGAACCTGAAGCGCCCATCTGGAATTGATGTTCGTCAGTTATCGTGTTTTAGCACTCGATTTTGAACGATGTCCACGCGTGTTCATAAGGGTGGCGAATTTTGTGTTGGATAGTGAGCAACTTATGAGATACCGCCAGCCGAGGTGTCATCGCTGAACGGTTTAATGCTTAAACAGATCACCCCGCGGCGGTCCTGTCTGGATCGCTGCGGGGTTGCTTCGCTGACGTCTTCGCGATGATGCCGACGCGGCCTATCGTGCCGCGCGCTTGCGTCTTCAGGCTGCGAAAAACTGCGCGATTGCCTGCAGTTCGCCCTGCCGGATTTCGTGTCCGCCGGGATGGAAGGCGGTTTCCACACGGCTGCCCTGATTGCCGAAATAGGCAATCAGTCGCTGCGTGAGCGGAAGCGGGCAGATCGGGTCGCGTTCGCCGGCGGTGATCAGGATCTGCTTGTCCTTCAGGCCTTCGGTTGCTTCCGGTTCCCACGGGATCAGCGGGTGAAGTAGCGCTGCCTTGTCGAACAGGTCCGGATGTTCGAACATCACCGACGCGAGAATGTTGGCGCCGTTGGAATAGCCGAGCGCGTAGACCGGATGGCCGGGATGTGCCGCCTTTTGCGCGGCGACAAAAGCCGCCATCCGTTCGGTGCGCAGTTTCAGGTCGTCCATGTCGTAGACGCCTTCGCCGGTGCGGCGGAAGAAGCGGAGCGCGCCGAACTCGCTGACATCGCCGCGCGGCGCGACGATGCCGGCATCCGGCCTGATCTCACCGATCAGTTCGTTGAACTGGAACTCGTTGCCGCCCGTGCCATGAAAGGCAAAGATCAGCGGTGCGCCAGGCGCGGGCGCTTTCGTGAATGCATGATAGGTGCTGGTCATGTCGTCATCTCCAACAGACGGGACCGCAAGGCGGTCCCGCTGTCTTTCTGGTGAACTCGGCTCAATCGACGATCGGCTTCAGCAGGCCTTCGATCTGCTCGCGATGCGGCTCGTAGCGCGTCGGCAACTTGAGCGCCTGACCGAGATGGGCCGTATCCTCGTCGCGATCGAAGCCCGGCTCGTTGGTGGCGATCTCGAAGAGAACGCCGCCGGGGGTGCGGAAATAGATCGCCCAGAAGTAGTCGCGGTCGATGACCGGGGTGACCTGATAGCCGGTGTCGAGCAGTGCCTTGCGGACCTCCAGCTGGGCTGCCCTGTCTTCGACGGCAAAGGCGATGTGGTGCACCGAGCCGGCGCCCTGGCGGGCAAAGCCAGCGCCGGGGAGCGTTTCGATATCGATGAAATCGGCACCGTTGCCGCCGGGGATGGTGTAGCGCGACCACTCGTTCTTTTCGTCGACCTTCTGGTAGCCCATGAAGCCGAGGAGTTCGCGGGTAGCACCGGCATCCTTCAGGCGCATGCTGGCACCGTGAAAGCCCTTGATCGCTTCGGCCGCGCCGATCTCGTCCTGCAGCCAGCCGTTCCGCTCGTCGCCATCGACTTCGATCAGCGAGAACCCGTCGTTGTCGGGGCCGGCGAAGCGCAGGCGCTTTTCGCCAAAGGCTTCCGTCTCGGCAAGACCCTGTACGCCAAGCTTGCCAAGGCGCTCGCGCCAGTAACCGAGCGAACCCTTGGGAACGGCGAAATAGGTTTCGCCAACTTCGCCAACGCCAGCCTTGCCGGCGGCGATGTGGGGGAAGGGGAAATAGGTCATGACCGAGCCGGGGGTCCCGACTTCGTCGCCGTAATAGAGGTGATAGACTTCCGGAGCGTCGAAGTTGACGGTCTTCTTGACGCGGCGCAGACCCAGCGTCTTGGTGAAGAAATCGCTGTTGACCTGCGCATCTGCGGCCATCGAGGTCACATGGTGCAATCCCTTGATCTGAGTAAGCATTGCCTTGGTCCTTTCTGCTGGGACGCCCTGTTCGCGTCCTCCGATGGGCAGAAGATGGCCCCAACCCGCTCCTTTGTGAATAGAAATAAAATTGACAATATTATTGCAGAATATGAAATTATCAGCATGAGCGATTTGAACACGATCCGCATCTTCCTGACGGTAGCCCACCAGCGCAGCTTCGTGGCTGCTGCGCGCCAGCTTTCGATGACCGCGCCCTCCGTCACGCGTGCGGTCAGCGCGCTGGAAACGGAGTTGGGCGTCCAGCTCCTCCTGCGCACGACGCGTCAGGTCTCGCTGACCTCTGCGGGTGCAGTCTATGCCGCCCGCATTTCGCCGCTGCTCGAGCAGTTCGAGGCAGTCGCCGATGAGGTTCGCGCCCAGACGGATCAGGTCTCGGGGCATATTCGCGTCAATGCGCCGCTGTCTCTCGGGCAGCGCATCCTGCCGGACGTCGTCTCCGGCCTGCGCGTCGAGAACCCGGACATCACCGTGTCGCTTTCGCTGACCGACCATTTCATCGATATCATGTCGGGTGGCTTCGATCTCGCCATTCGCATCTCGCGCGCGCCGCAGGACAAGTCGACAATCTGGCGCAAGATCCGCCCCGTCCGGCGCCTGCTGGTCGCCTCGCCGGGCTATCTCGCGATCAACGGCACACCGAAGGAGCCGGAGGATCTGAAGCACGCCGACTGCATAGCCTTTGACGAAGAGGCCCTGGCGGAGGAGTGGGAACTGTCGAATGCAGGGCGGATACGGAAGGTGCATGCCGGCAAGGTGGTGGCCACGAACAATGGCGAGGTTTCGGCGCGACTTGCGGAAAACGGCGAGGGGATCGCCCTGCTCCCCCACTTCATCGTCGAGGAGGCGCTTGCCTCGGGCAATCTGGTTCCGGTTCTGCCCGATTGGGAGCCGCCGGAACTCTGGCTCACGCTCTATTATCCGCCATACGAGAAGCTTCCGATGCGCGTCGCCCGCTTCTCGGATTTCTTCGAGAACTACGTGACCCGCGTGCGGCCAGTCTGAGGTCAGCCGGTGGTCTCCGCAAAGCGGTAGCCCACGCCCGGTTCGGTGCGGATGATCACCGGCTCCGTGGGGTTCCGCTCGATCTTCTGGCGCAGCTGCCCGATGAAGACGCGCAGATAATGCAGGTCTTCGCCATGCGCCGGACCCCAGACGGAGGTCAGCAGCATCTTGTGGGTGACGACGCGGCCCGCGTGGCGGGAGAGCAGGACCAGAAGATCGTATTCCTTCGGTGTCAGCTTGATCGGCGCGCCATCGCGCGAGACGATCCGCCGCTGCGTGTCGATCTCCAGACCGTCGATGGTGAAATGCGTGGCGACCGCTGACTCCTTGTTCTTGCGGCGCAGCGCCGTGCGGATACGGGCAGTCAGTTCGCCGATGCCGAATGGTTTTTCGACATAATCGTCGGCGCCAAGGTCGAGCGAGGCGATCTTCTCGCTCTCGCGGTCACGAGCGGAAAGGATGATGATCGGGATGTCCGACCAGCCGCGCAATTGCGCCACGACCTCCTTGCCGTCCATGTCGGGCAAGCCGAGATCGAGGATCACCACATCGGGTGCCGCTGTGGCGACCGCCTTCAGCGCTTCCGCGCCGGTCGCGGCCTCCACGACGTCGTAGCCGGCTGCATTCAGCGCGGGCTTGAGGAAGCGCTGGATCTGTGGCTCGTCATCGACGACCAGAATGCGGTCCAGGCTCATGCGTCGCTCCTGCCGGGGGCTTTGACCGGAAATCTCATGGTGATGCGGGTTCCGCGCTTTTTCAAGGCCGGGCTTTCCGCCTTGATCGTGCCACCCATCGCTTCGATGAAGCCGCGGGCGATGGACAGGCCGAGCCCGGTTCCAGGCGCGCGTCCGTCCGACTTGCCGCGTCGATAGAACTTTTCGAAGACGCGTTCCAGCTCTTCCGGCGGAATGCCCTTGCCGAGATCGGTGACGGAGATGATCACCGCCTCGCCGTCGCGCCGAGCATAGACGTTGATCGGCTCCGTCCCGCCGTATTTCACCGCATTGTCGAGGAGATTGAACAGGACCTGGCCCAATAGAACGCTATCGGCTTCGATCAGCGGCAGGTCGCTGGCCAAGCCCGTCTCGATGCTGCGGCCGGGGAAATATTTGCGGGCGCGCTCGACAGCGGTCCGGACGACATCGGCGACGTCGACCCAGTCACGGGTGAATTTCAGCGCACCGGATTCGATGCGGCTCATGTCGAGGAGGTTGGCGACGAAGCGGGAGAGGCGGTCGCTTTCCTGTTCGATGGATTGCAGGAGATCGTCGCGGCTTTCCGGCTGCATCTTCTCGCCGAATTCGCGTAGGCTGCTCACCGCGCCTGTGATGGTGGCGAGCGGCGTTCTAAGGTCATGCGAGATGGAGGAGAGCAGCGCATCGCGATAGCGCTCACCTTCGAGGCGAGCGGCTTGATCGACGCTTTCCTGCGAGAGCCGGGCGCGGTCGATGGCCACGGCCGTCTGGTCGAGGATGGCTGTCAGCATTCGCTCGTCAGCGGGGTTCAGCGTATCCTCGACAAGCTTGATCCCGCAGACACCGACGACGCCATGCGGGCTCATCAGCGGGCGGAAATGGAAATGGCTGTTGGGCAGCGTTCCGGTGCCTTTGCCCGCATGTTCGCGCTTCTCATGCGCCCAGCGCGCGGCGGTGAGATCGGCAACGCCGGGTTCCGTATCCGGCGGCCAGGCGGCGAGCGTCTTGAGGTCACCCTCGACGGGGAGCAGCAGAAGTACGTTCTTCCTGAGGCCAGATTGCAGTTGCGTGACGGCAGCCCAGAGCACTTCCTCGACATTGGCAGTACCGGAAAGCTTGCGGGAAAAATCGTAAAGCGCCTGCATGGCAAGCGCGCGGCTGCGCGCCGCCTTGGCCTGTTCGCGGCTTCGCGCGGCGAGACTGCCCGTGAGTACAGCTGCTCCGAGATAGGCGATCAGCGCGAAGACCTCATAAGGCTCGGCGACCGTCAGCGTGTAGCGCGGCTCGATGAAAAGAAAGTTGTAGGCCAAAGTGGAGAGAGCTGAGGCCAGGAGCGCGGAGGTCAGCCCGCCATAGATCGCGGCAACCAGAACGCCCATCAGGAAGATGATGGAGAGGTTCGGCAGTCGGATGAAGTGGTCGATGGTCTCGCCGACAAGGCTCGCGGCCAGAACGGCGCCAACGCCGATCACCACATTCATGCGCAGCGAGGCGAGATCGAGCTGCGGGCGCGGCTTCTTCCGCCTTTCCGGTTCCTTGTCCGATGTCACGACATGCAGCGCCAGCCCGCTCGCGCGCGCCGTCAGTGCATCCTGAAGCGACTGCCGCCGCCAGAAGGCCCAGCCGCGTTTAGGGCCGGAGCCGATCACGATCTGGGTTGCATGTTCGGCCGCCGCGAATTTCAGGATTTCCGCGACATAGTCGTTGCCAGCGATGCGCTGGACTTCACCGCCCAGTTCCTCGGCGAGACGCAGAACTTTCTCAAGTTGCCGCAGCGCGGTTGCATCGTCGCGTTCGCGGTCGGTGCGCTCGACATGGACGGCGACGAAAGGGGCATTCAGCCCCGAGGCGAGACGCCCGGCGGCGCGCACGACAATCTCCGACAGTGGGTCTGCGCCGACGCAGACGATCAGCCGCTCGCCGCTCGCCCAGGGGCCTTCGATGGCGTTCTGCTTCAGATAGTCGACGATCTGGTCGTCCACCCGGTCGGCGGTGCGGCGCAGCGCCAGTTCGCGCAAGGCCGTCAGATTGCCGACGCGGAAGAAGCGGTCCACGGCACGGTTGGCGCTTTCGGGTAGATAGACCTTGCCCTCCTTCAGCCGCTCGATCAGCTCGGCCGGCGGCAGATCGACCAGCAGCATTTCGTCGGCGCGGCTGAGCACACTGTCCGGCACCCGCTCGCGGATCGTGACGCCGGTGATCTGGGTCACGAGGTCGGAGAGGCTCTCGACATGCTGGATATTGAGCGCCGTCCAGACGTTGATGCCGGCATCCAGCAGGTCGTCAATGTCCTGATAGCGCTTCGGATGCAGGCTGCCTTCCGGGTTGGAATGGGCAAGCTCGTCCACAATGACGATGGCAGGGCGGCGGGCAAGCGCCGTGTCGAGGTCGAATTCGTCGAGGATGCGGCCGCGATAGTCGATCTCGCGGCGCGGCAGGATGTCGAGGCCTTCGAGAAGCGAGGCCGTTTCGCTGCGGCCATGCGTCTCGACCAGCCCGACGATGATGTCGGTCCCGGCATCGCGCAGGCGCTTGGCACGCTGGAGCATGGCGTAGGTCTTGCCGACGCCGGGAGCAGCGCCCAGAAAGATCGTCAGCTTGCCCCTGCGGTCCTTCTCCGCAAGGGCAAGCAGCGCGTCCGGATCCGGACGTTTGATCTGTTCCTGGCCGTTGCCTGCCATGCGTCTCGTCAGCTCTTGAGGGCGTCGAGCGCCATATTGAGCGAAAGCACGTTAACATGCGGTTCGCCGATGAAGCCTAAGAGCCGCTTTTCGATATGGGCGTTGACGAGATCGGCGACCTTGCCGACGTCGAGCCCGCGCGCCTGGGCCACGCGGCCGACCTGCATCAGCGCGTTCTGAGGCGTGATGTCCGGGTCGAGGCCGGAGCCGGAGGCAGTGACAGCATCTGCCGGGATCGGCGTGGCGACGCCGGTCTTCTTCAGCTTGTCGACGTCACCGGCAACGCGATCCTTCAGCTTGGCCGCCGTGGGACCGAGGTTCGAGCCGCCCGATGCGGTCGGATCGTAGGGGTTGGGTGAGGTCGCGGACGGGCGCGGCCAGAAATAGCGGTCGCTGGCGAAGTTCTGGCCGATCAGGGCCGAGCCGACGATCTGGCCGTCCCTGGCGATCAGGCTGCCGTCCGCCTTGGCGGGGGCGGCGACCTTGGCAACGCCTGTCATGGCGAAAGGATAGGCGACGCCGGTGATGAGGGTCATGAGAATGACCAGCGAGAATGCGGGGCGAAGATGTTTCAGCATGGGATTACACCAGGTGCAGGAAGACGACCGCGAGGTCGATGATCTTGATGCCGGCAAACGGCAGAACGAGGCCGCCGAGGCCGTAGATGAGGAGGTTGCGGCGCAGCAGCGTGGCAGCGCCTGCCGGACGATAGGACACACCCTTCAGCGCCAGCGGGATCAGCGCGATGATGATCAGCGCGTTGAAGATCACGGCCGACAGGATCGCAGACTTGGGCGAACCGAGCGCCATGATGTTGAGCGCTGCCAGCTGCGGATAGGTCACCACGAAGAGCGCCGGGATGATCGCGAAATATTTCGCGACGTCGTTGGCGATCGAGAAGGTGGTGAGCGCGCCGCGCGTCATCAGAAGCTGCTTGCCGATCTCGACAATCTCGATGAGCTTGGTCGGGCTCGAATCGAGGTCCACCATGTTGGCGGCTTCGCGGGCGGCCTGCGTGCCGGTCTGCATGGCGACTCCGACATCGGCCTGGGCCAGCGCCGGGGCGTCGTTCGTGCCGTCGCCGCACATGGCAACCAGACGGCCACCGCGCTGCTGCTCGCGGATATAGGCGAGCTTGTCCTCGGGCTTGGCTTCTGCCAGGAAGTCGTCGACGCCGGCTTCGGAGGCGATGGCCGCTGCCGTCACCGGGTTGTCACCGGTGACCATGACCGTGCGGATGCCCATGGCGCGCAGTTCCGCAAAGCGCTCCTTGATGCCGGGCTTGACGATATCCTTCAGGTGGATGACGCCGAGAAGCTTGTTGCCAGAGGCGACGGCGAGCGGCGTGCCGCCCGAGCGGGCGACCTTGTCCACCGCTTGGCGGAAAGCCGGCGGGCATTCGGCTTCAGTGAGGCCGGTGAAGTTCCGCACCGAATCCACCGCACCCTTGCGCAGCCGGCGGCCGGCGATATCGCAGCCCGAAAGGCGGGTTTCGGCGGCGAAGGGCACGACGAGGTCGGGCGTGATATCGGGCGTTGCAACGCCATAGGTTCCATTGGCGAGCGCCACGATGGAGCGGCCTTCCGGCGTGTCGTCGCCAAGGCTGGCGAGAAGGGCGGCTTCGGCCAGTTCATGGGCGTCGACGCCCGGCACTGCCAGGAATTCCGAGGCCATGCGGTTGCCGAAGGTGATCGTGCCGGTCTTGTCGAGCAGCAGCGTATCGACGTCGCCGGCGGCTTCAACGGCGCGGCCGGACGTGGCGACCACGTTAAAGCGTAGCAGGCGGTCCATGCCGGCAATGCCGATGGCGGAAAGCAGGCCGCCGATGGTCGTCGGGATCAGCGTGACAAGCAGGGCGGCAAGCACCGTGGCCGAAACCAGCGTGCCGGAATAGCCGGCGAGACCCCAGGTCGAGACGACGACGATGAGGAAGACGATGGTGAGGCCCGACAGCAGGATCGACAGCGCGATCTCGTTCGGCGTCTTCTGGCGTTCCGCACCCTCGATTAGCGCGATCATGCGGTCGACGAAGCTCGAGCCGGGCTGAACGGTGATCTTGACCTTGATCCAGTCGGACAGAACCTGCGTGCCGCCGGTGACGGCCGAGCGGTCGCCGCCGGATTCGCGGATCACGGGGGCGGATTCGCCGGTGATGGCGCTCTCATTGACCGAGGCGATGCCTTCGATGACTTCGCCGTCGCCGGGGATGAGTTCGCCGGCTTCGACGATGACGATGTCGCCGAGTTTCAGGAGCGTTGCGGCGATCTTTTCCTCGCGCCCGTCTTTCAGACGACGGGCGACGAGTTCGGATTTGGTCTTCTTGAGGCTTTCGGCCTGCGCCCGGCCGCGGCCCTCGGCCACGGCTTCTGCGAAGGTGGCGAAGAGCACGGTGAACCAGAGCCAGGCGGCGATCTGTCCGGAGAAGACGGCCTCGCCACCGCCCGCGATCAGGTCGCGGATGAAGATGGCCGACACGAAGGCGGCGACCACTTCGGTCACGAAGATGACCGGGTTGCGGATCAGCTGACGCGGGTCGAGCTTGACGAAGGCGTCCTTGATGGCCGGGAACACGATGCTCGGATCAAGTAGGGCCGGGGATGTTGTCTTGTTGGACATGGAAGTCACCTTAGAAAGTCTGGCCGGACATCATCGCGAAATGTTCGACGATGGGGCCAAGCGCCAGCGACGGGAAGAATTGCAGTCCGCCGAGGATCAGGATGATGCCGATGAGGAGACCGGCAAAGAGGGGCGTGTCGGTGGGGAAGGTGCCCTTGGATGAGGGTATCTTCTGCTTGGCAGCCAGCGAACCGGCAATGGCCATGACCGGGACGACATAGCCGAAGCGGCCGATCAGCATGGAGATGCCGAGCGTGGTGTTGTACCAGACCGTGTTGCCGCTCAAGCCAGCCATGGCCGAGCCGTTGTTGCCGGCAGCGGACGTATAGGCATAGAGGATTTCCGACAGGCCATGCGGGCCGGGTGTGCCGATGGCGGCCACCGCTGTGGGGAGCATTGCCGAGACGGCTGAGAAGTCAAGGATGGCCAGCGGCAGGATGAGAACTGCCAGCATGGCGAACTTCATCTCGCGGCTTTCGATCTTCTTGCCGAGGAATTCCGGCGTGCGGCCGACCATGAGGCCAGCGACGAAGACGGAGAGAACGGCAAAGACGACCAGACCATAGAGACCGGAGCCGACACCGCCGGGCAGCACTTCGCCGAGATGGATGAGGAACATCGGCACGAGACCGCCAAGACCGGTATAGGAGCCGATCATGCTGTTGACGCCACCGTCCGAAAGACCCGTCGTGACTGCGGTATAAAGCGTGGACATGGCCTGACCGAAGCGGACTTCCTTGCCTTCCATGTTGCCCATGGAGGGGTCGAGGCCGAGCGAGGTCAGGATCGGGTTGCCGGCGGTTTCCGCCCAGTAGGTGATGCCGATGCCGGCAATCAGCAGAACGGCAATGGCGCTGATGAGAACCCAGCCCTGTTTACGGTTGCCCGTCATCTGGCCGAACATGTAGACCATGGCGGCCGAGATCGACAGCATGGCGAAGATGTTCAGGTAGTTGGCGATGGCGTTCGGGTTTTCAAACGGATGCGCAGCGTTCGCATTGAAGAAGCCGCCGCCATTGGTGCCGAGCTGCTTGATGGCTTCCTGGCTGGCAACCGGACCCAGCGTGATGACCTGCTTTGCGCCTTCCAGCGTCGTAGCCGTCACCGAGCCGTCCATCGTCTGCGGCAGCCCGAGGAAGATGAAAGCGATGGCCACGATGATGGCCAGCGGCAGCAGGACGTAAAGCGTCGCCCGCGTCGTATCGACCCAGAAATTTCCGACCGTCTCTGCCTTGGAGCGTACAAAGGCGCGCGTGACGGCGATGGCGAGCGCCATGCCGGTGGCGGCGGAGAGAAAGTTCTGCACGGCAAGACCGGCCATCTGGGTGAAGTTGCTCATCACCGCTTCGCCGGAATAGTTCTGCCAGTTCGTATTGGTGACGAAGCTGGAGGCTGTGTTGAAGGCAAGGTCGCTCGGCACGGCGGCAAAGCCCTGCGGGTTGACCGGCAGATAGGCCTGCAGGCGCATGATCGCATAGAGTACGACGAAGCCGGCGACCGAGAAGGCGAGCATGGCGAGCGTATAGCCGAGCCAGCCCTGTTCCCTGTCGCGATCGATGCCGGAAAGTCTGTAGATGCCGATCTCAAGCGGCTTTAGAACCGGGGTGAGGAATGTCTTCTCGCCCGAGAAGACTTTTGCCATGTAGAGGCCAAGCGGTTTGATCGCCGCCAGCACGAGAGCCAGCAGAAAGCCGATCTGGAGCCATCCGATAAGTGTCATGATGTTTCTCCCCGACCTTTAGAACTTTTCCGGTCGCAGCAATGTGGCGACCAGATAGACGGCGAGAGCGACGGCAATGATGAAGCCGATGACGGGAATGATCATGGCGAGCCTCAAAGACGCTGGAGGCTACGCGCATAGAGGGCCAGCACGAGGAACGTGCCGATGCCGAGCGCGAGAAAGATGATGTCGGACATGTCCGGACTCCTGTTGTTACAGGTCCGAATTTTATGTCCGCATCAGGTCAGGTCTCGATTGCGAAGGTGGGGAGGACGCATCAGGAAAACATAAAGATCGTCCTCACGCCGTCAGCGTGAGGAGGGATAGCGGAGGCCGATAAAGGCGAGAAGCGCTGCCGCGCCGAAAGCGTTCAGCTTGAACAGCGTCGCAACACTGTCGGGAGAGAAGGCGCCGGCGAGTCCGACCGGGAACCGGCCGAACGTCAGGCCGAAGAGCACGAAAATGGCCCCAATCGCGATACGCTTGGTCCAGACTTCCGCCGCCTCGAAGGACATCGCGGCGAGCATCAGGGCGGCGAACAGGAAGAGCCAGGCACCCGTTCCGTCGCCCAGCGCCATGCCGATAGCAGCTGTGTCGATGGCGCCCACAGCAACCAGCGCGACCCTTGCCGCATAAGGATTGCGCCGGGCCAGAAAAGGCAGGGCTACCCAGATCGGGAAAGACACGGCCGTCCAGATCGACGCTTTGAGCGCGTCGGGCGCGAGCCACCAGACGTAAAGCGGATAGATCGGCTTGTTGAGCGCAATCACCGTTGACACCGACATGCAGGCCGACGTCAAAGGATCGAGCGCGCGGGACTCGCTTCTGTCCATGGCGAGCGTCATGCCGGGCTCAGCCGGTAGTGCGATACACCCCAGGTCTCGCCATTGTTATGGCCGAAGAGGCCTGCGGTCGCCAGGAAGAAGAGCCGCCAGCGGCGATGCCAGACCTGGGCATCCTTGCCGTAGCATTCGGCGAGAATCCGCCGCACGGCTTCGTCGTTGCGGTCGAAGTTTTCCAGCCAGTGCTTGGCTGTCTTCTCATAATGCTGGCCGTTCCACTTCCACTCGGCCTCGACCTTGTAGATGTCGGAGAAGCGGTGGATCAGTTCGTGCGATGGCATGATGCCGCCGGTGAAGAAATGCTGGGCGATCCAGTCGGCCTGGTCGCGATGATCGAAGCGGTAGGAGCGGTCGCGATGCGTGAAGATATGCATGAACAGGCGGCCGTCCGGCTTCAGCCAGGAGCGGGTGCGGGTCAGCAGTTCGTGCCAGTTCGACATATGCTCGAACATTTCGACCGAGACGATGCGATCAAACTGCGCCTGAGGGTCGAATTCCGTCATGTTGGCGGTGCGCACGGCAAGGTTCTTGAAGCCGCGCGCCTTTGCGACGCTCTCGATATGGGCGCGCTGCGAGGCTGAATTCGAGACCGCGACGATGCAGGAATTGGGGAAATGCTCGGCCATGTAGAGCGACAACGAACCCCAGCCGCAGCCGAGTTCCAGAATGGTCTGGCCGTCGATAAGACCGGCATTCTCTACCGTTCGCTTCAGCGCGGCGACTTCCGCCTGATCCAGCGTGTCGCCGGCATTCTCATAGAAACAGCAGGAATATTTGCGGCGCGCGCCGAGCGCGAGGCCGAAGAAATCTGCCGGCACTTCGTAATGCTGCTCGTTCGCCTCGTCGGTGTGAATGGCGATCGGATACGCCTTCATCGTTTCGAAGAACATCGCTTCTTCGGTGTCGGCGACGGTCTGCAGGCGGCGTCCCGTGCGGCCGACCAGGAACTCCACGCCGGCGGCGGTCAGCCAGTCCGGAAGGTTCACGCGCTCTGCGGCATTGATGACATTGGCGATCATGGTCATTTCGCGGTCTCCTTGAAATTGAGCGGGCGGTGCGGGCCGGGGAAGAATGCGTTGACGCGCATCTGGTACTGTCGGAAGCGCTCGCCGCGCGATGCCAGCATGTGCTTTTCGAGCGGCGGAATGCCGGATACATGCACGAGCAGGTAATACATGAGAGCCGGTGCGAGCAGCGAAGCGGCGATCACCAGCGGGCTGCCCGTAGTGAGCGCCATCACCGGCCACGCGCACCAGTAAAGCCATTCGAAGAAATAGTTGGGGTGGCGTGACCAGCGCCAGAGACCGACATCACAAATGCCCTTGAAGCCCTTGTTTTCGCGCCGGAACTCGGAAAGCTGCCGGTCGGCCAGCGCCTCGCCGACGACCGCGATCACGGCGATGGCGAGCGCAGCGTAATGAAAATTGCCGAGCGTATCGGTCGCAGTGGTTGCTGCAATCACGGACAGAGCAAGCACGAAAGACACGACCGCCTGGATCTGCAGGAACTTGAAAAGTTGCTGAGGAGCGTTTTCGCCCCATTCCTCAATCAGAGCGGCATAACGCGGATCTTCGCCGGAGAGGCGGCTGCGACCGCCAATGTGGATTGCCAGACGCCCCGCCCAGAGCGCCAGAATAATGGCGGCGAGCATGCCGGGACCGGTGGTCAGAACCCCCGCAAATGCCAGACCGATAATGGCGGCGAGCCCGGTCAGCGCGGACCAGGCCATGTCGACCCAGCCGCTATTGCCGGTCTTTCGCTGGACGGCCCAGGCCGCAGCCATGCCGAGCGAGAGGAAAACAAGTGGGACTATCAGTGAAAGCGCGTTCATCGCCGTTTCCAATTCTACCTATGGAAACCAATACGGGTGCCTGTGCGTTCCGGATTACGAATTTCGCGTCGCGGCAATCCGCCGCGTTTTTCAGGCCGTACTGCACTCTAAATCACTTGAGGAGATATTCGCGATGTTGAACCGCTCTATTGCACTTGCAGCCCTCGTTGTTCTTGGCAGCAGCTCCGCATTCGCTGCCGAAGATGCCTCCATGAAGGGCACCTGGTCGCGCGGCGACGGCAATGCGCGCGTGAAGATCGACAATTGCGGCGCTGCCCTCTGCGCGACCAATCTGTGGATCAAGCCCGGCACGCCGAGCGAAAAGGTCGGCGACAAGCTGATCATGAATGTCGTCTCGTCCGGAGGCGGCAAGTTTGAAGGCAAGGCGCAGGACCCGCAACGCGGCCTGACCTACAATCTGCAGGTCGATGTCAACGGCAATTCAATGACGACCCGCGGTTGCGTGCTTGCGAAGATCGTCTGCAAGTCGGTGAACTGGACCCGGACTCCCTGATCCCGGTCCAGTCATGGCATATTGGAGGGTGGACTCAATCTATCGAGATATGAGCCCCTTCCTCGCCCTTCTGCCAATAGCCCGAGGCCTTGAACCAGCCGGGCTGGACACCGCGTTTCTCGGTGACGTAAGCGCGGATTGCCTTTGCCACCCGCGCCTCGGCAGCGATCCAGACGAATGTCTGCGGCTGAAGTTCAATTTTATCGAGAGCGGCGATCAGAGCCTCGGGGCTGTCGCCGCTTGATAGCGGGCGCTGAACCCATATTTCCCTGTGCTCGGAAGCGCTCTCGAATAGCTGCCTGTCGGCTGCACTCTCGATTGCGATGACGCTTGTCACTGAAACGCCGGAGCCGGTTTCCTCGATCCGGCGGCCTATGGCCGGCAACGCCGCCTCGTCGCCGATCAGCAGCCAATGCGCAATTGCACCCCTGACCACGGCCGAGCCCCGAGGGCCGCCGATGGTGAGCGTATCGCCAACTTTCGCCGATAGCGCCCAGAGCGTTGCCGGCCCCGCTTCATGGACGGCAAAGTCGATGACGAGGCTGCGCGCGGAGGTGTCGAAACGGCGTGGCGTGTAGTCCCGCATGAAGGGGTCGCCATTCGGATTGGGAATGAAGATCTTGATATGGTCGTCGGGCGCCAGGCTGCTGAAATCGGCGAGATCCTCGCCGGTCAGGTGAAGGCGCAGCATTCCCGGCGAGAGGCGTTCCGTTTCGGTGATCGTCAGCGTACGCCGTTTCAGTTCATGTCGAACGCGTTCAATGGTCGGAATTGCCTGCGAAGAGGGGGGTGTCTTGATGTCCATGTGCGGATTCCTGCTGGCAGCGCCCTGCATCGGGCGTGAATGGGCTGCCGGATTTGCCGCGTTGCTTGACGTTAACGCTTACGTGCCTTGGCTTTCGGCTGGGACAATGCAGCGTCACAGTTAGTATCGTACCCGCGATGCTGCAAGGCTTCGCGCGACGATTGGCGGCGATGAATTGCCGCTCAGGCCGTGGCAAGGCTGGTGCACATGAAATCGGCGAAGCGATTGCCCGCGACATCGATGGCGCCATCATTGACGATCACGATGTCCGCGATGCTTTCATCGCCCAGTTCGCCGCTGCGCTCCAGCCGCTTGAGGATGCTTTCCGCACTTTCGCGACCGCGAGCGGCCAGTCTTTCTGCCAGCAGGGCAGGCGGTGCCGTCACCAGCACCACTTTCAGACTGTCGCCATAGACATCACGAAAGACCGGCAGGGCCGCCCGCGAACCGTTGACGACCAGCACCTTGCCGGCGTCCAGGTCATCCAGCGTGTCGGCCGGAATACCGTAGAAGAGGCCATGGGCCTGCCAGTGCAGGGCGAGCTTTCCGGACGCCGCGAGATCACTGAACCCCGCATGGTCGACAGGAATGTGATCCTCGCCGCCGGCCTCCTTTGGCCGGGTGATGTAGCGTCGGACGAAGCGGATATTTCCGTCGCTCGCCTTCCTGCCGCGAGCGTGGTTCATCACGCTGTCCTTGCCAGCCCCGCTCGGCCCGACGACGACGAAGATCGTTCCCTTGCTCATGCTATGCCACCCGACGCCCCTGACGCCACACGCCGCGCACGACCGGAACGCCGTCGTTGCGGCGGACGCGGACGACATCGGCGCGCAGACCCGGCGCAATGCGGCCGCGATCGTCGAGGCCGACGGTGCGGGCGGGGGTAGAGGTGACCATGGCGAGCGCCTGGGGCAGCGAGATATCCTCGTGCGTATCAGCCAGAATGAACGGCGCATGGATGAGGCTGAGCGGCACATAGTCGGACGAGAGCACGTCGAGCACGCCCTGTTCGGCGAGGTCGCGGGCGGCGATATTGCCGGAATGCGACTTGCCGCGCACGATGTTCGGCGCGCCCATCAGTACGCTCATGCCGGCTTCATGCGAGGCTCGTGCGGCTTCCATGCTGGTCGGGAATTCGGCCAGACGCACGCCGAAGCCCTTGGCTTCCTCGACGTGATCAAGCGTCGCGTCGTCATGCGAGGCGATCGAAATGCCTCTGGCGTGGCAGACCTCGGAGATCGCGATCCGGTGCTTATTGGCATAGATTTCAGAGGCTTCGCGTCGACGCTGTACAAATTCCGCGAACTGCTCGTCGGAAAGGCCACGCTTGGTTTTGTAGTAAAGCGTGTACTGGTCCATGGTCTGGAACTGCCGCTGGCCCGGCGCGTGGTCCATCAGTGAGGCAAGCCGAACGGCTGCGACATCGCTGAACGTGTTGAAGTGATCGAGCACGTTATGCGCCGAGACTTCGCAGCGCAGGTGGATGAAGTGATCGGCACGCAGGCGATCCTCGTCGGCGGCCTGCTTCAGCGCATCCGCCATCATCCGCATCTCGCCATCGTCGAAACCGCCATCCTCGTCGGCGCCCATGCGCAGGCAATCGAACACCGTGGTGATGCCGGAGGAGGAGATCTGCGCATCATGTGCCTGGATCGCCGACATCATGTTCCAGCGCACGCCGGGGCGCGGCGAATAATGCGATTCCAGATGGTCGGTGTGGAGTTCGACGAGGCCGGGGATGACGTAATCGCCCTCGAAATCCTCGCCGGGTGCCGCGGAAGCGGCGGAAATGTCGGCGATCTGGCTGTCGCGCACAAGAATGGCGCCGTCCTGTACTTCGTTTTCCAGAACGATCCGGGCGTTTCTGATCACATATTCGGCAGTCATGGGGTGGGCCTTTCTTTACGCCGTCTTCAGCGGCTTGATCCGTTCGACATGGAAGGGTGCGCCGCGCTCAGGCTCGACGAAGAGTGCCAGATGCGAGGCGGCGAGCGGCTTTCCGGCAAAGCTGCCGAAATGCATGTCGAGCCTCGATCTGACATCGCTTCGGTCCGCCTCGGGAACCGCACCGGTCAATGTCATGTGAAATCTGAATTCCTCGAATACGTATGGATATCCCCATTCGAGGAGATATTGCCGCTGCCGTTCGGGCAGCGCGTCGGGCTTGCGCCGCGCGATGTCGGCTTCGCTCAAGGGTGCGCGGAACGGCTCAAATGTTCTCACGCATTCGGCGGCGAGCGCATTGATGCCGGCATGGGCGTCCTTGCCCGGAACGAGCGCGAAGAAGGGGCCAAGCTGCCCGATGACGATCTCCGGAATTTCGAAGGCCGGGGTTTCAGCGCAGAATTCGTCGAAGGCGTCAAAGAGGCTCGCTGAATCAATGCCCTTGTGCAGATGAAAAGGCGCCTTCAGCGTCCCATGAAAGCCGTAGCGCGCGGGATCCGCGACCAGTTCCTCGCGACCCGTGGCGGCGGGAACGTCCTCGCCGAACGCATCGCGGCCGAGCCAACCTGCTGCTGCACGGGTTAGCGGATGGTTGGCTTCCATTGAAAAATAGATCGCGTAACGCAAGGGGTTTTTCCTTGGTTTCAAACTGAACGGGTCAGGACTGGCAAACGGGGAATCGTATGGCTTACAGGTGAGGTTTGCAGATAGGCCCCGATTATGACAGTCCTTTGGTCGGAAATCGGCATCATCAGAGCATCTTTTCTCCGACGATCGCGCTGCGCAGCCTGTTGGAAATCATATCGAAGACGTAGACGACGATGAGCAGCAGCACGACCATGTAGGCGACGTTCTGCCAGTTGTCGTTGGTGCGCATCGCTTCCCAGATCTTCAGGCCGATACCGCCCGCGCCGATGGCGCCGATGATCGTGGCGCCGCGAATGTTGGATTCCCACTGATAGAGCGTCTGGCCGGCGAACACGGGCATGACCTGCGGCAGGACACCGAAACGCTGGATGGCAATCGGCGAGGCGCCGACGGAGCGGATGCCTTCGCGCGGCTTGTTGTCGATGTTTTCCAGGGCCTCGGCATAGAGCTTGCCGAGCGAGCCGATCTCCATGAGAAAGATCGCGCCGCTGCCCGACAGCGGGCCAGGGCCGAAGGCGCGCGTCAGGAACAGGCCCCAGATCAGCATGTCCACGGCACGCATGAAGTCGAAGAAGCGCTTGAGCCCCGAATTCAGCAGACCGTTCGGCGTGATGTTGCGTGCAGCCAGAAAGGCCAGCGGGAAGGCAACGACTGCACCCAGCAACGTGCCGAGGAAAGCCATGATGACGGTCTGGAAAAGCTTTGTGAGCACGTCGCCATGCTGCCAGGTGAGATTATTCCAGAAATTGTCGAAGGCGAGGGACAGGTTCGACTGGCTCGGGTCGAGCCGCTCGCCGGAGACCAGCAGGCTGACAACTTCGCCGGTTGACTTCCCGAAATAGGGCGAGGTCGGGTCGAACAGGAAGTTCGGCCAGCCGAAGAAGCGCTTCACCACCTTCACGCGGTTGGCATCAATGCTGAGCCGACCCGAAAGGCCGAGATCGACCTGAACGTTATCGGGACCAACGCTGACCCATGAAGGGGGCGCGCCAACCACCGCAGGCACCGTGCCGGCGGTCCTGATGGTGACACTTGCCCCATGTGCTTTCACCACGGTTGCATCCCGGCCGATATGAACACCACCCGCCATGTCGACGGTGTAGGAGCCATCCGCTTCCGTCCTGATCCAGTCAGGCTGCTTGGGGTCGTCGCCCAGAACCGAAAAGCGCGGGTAGCGGATATCGATGCTGCCATTGTCCTTGACGCGGAACTGCGGCTGCACGTCGTAGCTCACCCATTGCAGCAGGTTGATGGCGAACCGGTCCCAGCGGGCTTCACCGACCAGCTTGGGGAGGTTGAAGAACCAGACTGCGTAGAGCACGTAGATGAGCGTTCCGATAATCACCAGCGGCGCGCCGAAGCGTTGCCAGCGGGTGCGGTGCAGAAGCTCAGGATATCGGGTCTCGATGACGCGGCGGTCGAAGGTGTTGATCATCGTCATGGTCGTCTTCCCTCAATGCGCCAGCAGGAATTGATGTTCGCCGACAAGCTTCTTGCGCATCCAGGCGGAGAGCTGGTCCACGGCAATGATCGTCAGGAAGAGCAGCAGAAGCAGCGCCAGCGTCTTGGCGCCGAAGCCGCGCGAGATGGCGAGACGGAGCTCTTCGCCGATACCGCCCCCGCCGACCGCGCCGATGATGGTGGAGGCGCGCACATTGATTTCAAGGCGCAGCAGGCCGTAGGAAATGAGATTGGGCAGAACCTGCGGAAGTGCTGCAAAACGGATCCGCTCCAGCCGGGTGCCGCCCACGGAACGGACACCTTCATCCGGCTTCATGTCGATGTTTTCAATGATCTCGTAGAAGAGCTTTCCAAGCGCGCCGATGGTGTGAAGGATGATCGCGAAGATCGCCGGCACCGGCCCGGCCGACAGGATGGCTGCGAAAAGACCGGCGAAGACCAGTTCGGGAAAGGCGCGCAGGAACTCGCAGATGCGGCGCGCGCCGAAGCGGATGGCCGGCGAAGGCGTGATGTTGCGGGCCGACATAAACGCCAGCGGCACGGCAAAAAGGAAGCCTACGATGGTCGAGAGGATCGCGATGTTGAGCGTCGTGATCATCAGCTCGAAATATTCGGGGATGTAGAAATCGCCCCAGACATAGACGCGGCCGGCGGCAAAATCATAGGCTTCGCTGCCGTTGTCGAGCGGGCTGGCCCGGTCGAACAGCGCGCGCCACACGTCATTCCAGTCGTTCGGGATCAGCCATTGCAGGAAGTCGAAGAGATGCGGCAGGCGCTCGAAGAAATGCCCGGCATTGGCCTCGTCGGCATATTGCACGGAGCCGACAAAGCCGATGGCGATCAGGATAATGCCGATGACCGTGTAGAGCCGGCGGCTCGACGTCGTCCGTTCCCACGCGGTGACGATCTCGCGTGTCGTCTCTTTCAGGACCGGTTCGGTTTGGGCGACGCTCATCGTGGCTCCGTCAGATGTTCCGGGGGGGGTAGTGAAACTGGAATAGACAAGAGAATGGGCGGCCCGAATGAGCCGCCCACCTTCATGATGTCGGTCGATCAGCCGCCGATGGCCTGCTTGCGAACGTCGATGATGGCCTTGTAGTTGTCGGCGGTCACGGGAACGTAGCCCTTGAAGTCGCCGCCTTCGATGGCGCTGAAGCACTTTGCGTCCTTGGCCGGCAGGTCGGTGAAGAACTTGGCGAGCTTGGCCTGCCATTCCTGGCCGAGTTCATTGCGGACGACAAGCGGGCCGTTCGGGATGAGCGGCGAGCGCCAGACTTCAACGAGCTTGGACGGATCGACCTTGCCCTTGGAAACCAGCTTGTGGAACGTGCCGGAGGTGTAGCCGTCAGCGAAATCGCCGATGCCCGACGAGTCGTCGACAGCGACGTCGACCTTGCCGTCATAGGCGGCGAGCAGGTTGTTCTCGTGGCCGCCGTTGAACTGCGTGGCCGAGAAGAACTTGTCGTTCGGCGCGCCCGTGTCCTTCGGGATCTGGGTGAGCGGGATCAGGTAACCGGAGGTGGAGTCCGGGTCGGCATAGCCGAGCTTCTTGCCCTTGGCGTCCTGGATGTTCTTGATGCCGGAAGACTTCAGCGCGAGACCGATGGAGAAGTAGCCGGTCGAGCCGTCCTTCTGCTGCGTCGTCAGGATCGGGGTAACAGCCTTGGCGTTCTTGAGATAGACGTTGGCGAAGCCGGAGGCGCCGAGTTCGGCGAAGTCGAGCGTGCCGCCGAGCAGGCCCTGGATCACGCCGTCATAGTCGGCAGCCGGAAAGAGCGAGACCTTCTCGAAGCCGAATTCCTTCTTCAGATGGTCCTGAAGGCAGGCGTAGTTGCGCAGACGGTCCGTCTGGTTTTCGCCGCCGAGGATGCCGACGCGGAATTCCTTGAGATCGGCTGCACCCGCATTGACGGCGAGCGCGAGAACCGCCGAAGCGGCAAGCAGGGCTTTCTTGAACATGGTTTTCTCCAGTGAAACCGGCGTGATGCCGGGGGATCTTCAAACTGCGACGGGTGCCTTTGACGCGGGCGGGCGAAGGGTGGCCGTCAATGAACGGCGGATACGAGCACGCCGGCTGCGACAGGCTTGGGGGACGGGACCAGGTTGATGGCGGTGGAGGTCATCGTTTCATCGATGGCGCCGTCTGCGCCGTAGATGCGGTTGACGGCTTCGGTCGTCAGCTCCGCTGGCGTGCCGTCGAACACGACGCGGCCGCCGGCCATGCCGATGATGCGCTGGCAATAGGCGCGGGCGGTGTCGAGCGTGTGCAGGTTGGTGATGACCGTGATGCCTTCCCGCTCGTTGATGTCGCGCAGCGCGTCCATGACGATCTTCGCGTTCATCGGGTCGAGCGAGGCAATGGGCTCGTCGGCGAGCAGAACCTTCGGCTGCTGCATCAGCGCCCGGGCAATCGCCACACGCTGCTGCTGGCCGCCGGAGAGTGTGCCGGCCGGCTGAAGAGCGGTCTGCTCAATCCCGAGGCGCTCCAGGGCGGCAATCGCCATAATGCGCTCCTCGCGGCTGAAAAGCCCCAGCACGCTCATCATCGAGGAACGATGATTGAGGCGGCCGAGCATGACATTGGTCAGGACGTCGAGGCGCGGCACGAGGTTGAACTGCTGGAAGATCATGGCACAGTCACGATGCCATGACCGTAGCGCGCTCCCCTTGAGGGCGGAGACTTCCAGGCCATCGAACACGATGGAACCGGAGGTCGGGTCCGTCAGGCGGTTGAGCATGCGCATCAGTGTCGATTTGCCCGCACCGGAACGGCCGATGACGCCGACCATCTGGCCGGCGGGAATGGCAAAGCTGACGCTATCGACGGCGGTCTTGCGGCCGAACACACGGCTCACTTGCTTGAGCTCGAACATGAACCAAGTCCCTGTTTCATTATTTGTTAGGAAAGACGCTACTGCCCGAGCTTGAAGCCGCGATGTCAGATTTGTTGCAGTTTTCTGAATTTGATTTTGCAGTTTTGTGACGGCGCTTGTGACGCCGTCATTCGTATTTGGCGAGGAAGGCTTCGGCGTCGAGCGCGCGGAAATCCTCGAGCGCGCCACGCAGCGCGTCATGCTCCCAATCCCACCAGGCAAGCGCCTCGAAACGCTCGACTATTTCCTTCGGGAAACGCTCGCGGATAGGGGCTGCCGGAACCCCGCCAACGATCGTGTAGGGGGCGACGTCCTTGGAGACCACAGCGCCTGCGCCAATGACCGCGCCATTTCCGATTGTGACGCCGGGAAGAAGGATCGCGCCGTGGCCGATCCAGGTATCGTGGCCGATTGTGACACGGTTCTCGCGCCGCCAGGAGAAGAAGTCCTTCTCATCCTCGGCATCCGGCCAGTAATCGCCGGCGCGATAGGTGAAGTGGTGGAGCGTTGCCCGCCATATCGGATGCTTGGTGGCATTGATGCGAACATCGGCGGCGATATTGGCGAATTTGCCGATCGTGGCACACCAGACCATGCTGCCGCGCTCGATATAGGAGTAATCTCCCAGTTCGGTTTCGCTGACGCGGCAGAGTTCGGCGATCTCGGTGTAGCGGCCGAGCGTGCAGTCCTTCACCTTGGCGGTGGGGTCGATCAGCGGCTCGATGGAAAGCTTGGTCATGGATCAGGCTGCCTTTCTGGCCGAGAAGCCGGACACGTCGATGATGCGGTCAGCGACGCGCTCGCGCACGTCCTCGTCATGGAAGATGCCGAGAAGGGCGACGCCCGCCTTCTTCTTCTCCTCGATCATGCCGATGACGACCTCGCGGTTCTTCGCGTCGAGCGAGGCGGTCGGCTCATCGAGCAGCAGGATCGGATGATCGGTGATGAAGCCGCGGGCGATGTTGACGCGCTGCTGTTCGCCGCCTGAGAAGGTGGCGGGCGGTAGCAACCAGAGTTCGCGGGGCAGATTGAGTGCAGACAGAAGTTCCTCGGCGCGGGCGCGTGCGGCCTCGATGGAGGTTCCGCGTGCAGTCAGCGGCTCGGCGACAATATCGAGTGCCGAGACGCGGGGAACGACGCGCAGGAACTGGCTGACATAACCGATCGTGTTGCGGCGAACCTGGATGACGGTGCGCGGATCGGCGGTGGCGAGATCGATGACTCGGCCTTCGTGATTGACGAGAATCTGGCCGCTATCGACCGAATAGTTGCCGAACAGCATCTTCAGGATCGAACTTTTGCCCGCGCCCGAGGGGCCGCCGAGCACGGCGCATTCGCCGGCCTTCACCGAAAAGTTGACGTCCTGGATGACGGGAAGCAGCGTTCCGCCACGCAGATGCATGGTGAAGGATTTCGCGACTTCGGAAACGACAAGCGGCGTTGCCATGGGAAAACCTTTCTTCCTCAAACTTGCAGGATGGAGGAGACGAGAAGCTGGGTATAGGGTTCGCGAGGATCGTCGAGCACGCGGTCGGTCAGACCATGTTCGATGACGTGGCCGTCCTTCATCACCATCATGCGATGCGACAGAAGGCGGGCGACGGCGAGGTCATGCGTGACGACGATGACCGCGAGGCCGAGGTCCTGCACGAGGCCGCGAATGAGGTCGAGCAGGCGCGCCTGCACCGAGACGTCGAGGCCGCCGGTCGGCTCGTCCATGAAGACGAGGCGGGGGGAGGTGACGAGGTTGCGGGCGATCTGCAGGCGCTGGCGCATGCCGCCGGAAAAGGCGCGCGGCTGGTCATCCATGCGGTCGAGGCCGATTTCGACGCGGCCGAGCCAGTCGCCGGCGGTCTCGCGGATCCGGCCATAATGCCGCTCGCCAACCGCCATCAGGCGTTCGCCGACGTTGGCACCGGCCGATACCGTCATGCGCAGGCCGTCAGCGGGGTTCTGGTGAACGAAGCCCCAGTCGGTGCGCATGAGGAAGCGGCGCTCGGCCTCCGGCATGGTCGCCAGATTGCGATATTGGCCGTCCCGCATATGGTATTCGACCGAGCCGACATCGGCGGTGAGCCGGGTCGAGAGGCAGTTCAACAGTGTCGTCTTGCCGGAGCCGGACTCGCCTACAATGGCGAGAACCTCACCGGGCCAGAGGTCGAAGGAAACGTTGCGGCAGCCGATGCGCCCGCCATAGAATTTCGAGAGTTCGTGAACTTTCAGAAGCGGTAGCTCGCTCATTCCGCAGCCTCCTTGTTGGCCACGCCCAGTTCGCCGACATGGCCGGCCTCGCGGCGTTCCTCGCAGAAATCGGTGTCGGAGCAGACGAACATGCGCCCGCCCTTGTCATCGAGGATGACCTCATCGAGATAGACGCCATGCGCGCCGCAGAGCGCACAGGGCTTGGCGAATTTCTGGACTTCGAAAGGATGATCCTCGAAATCGAGGCTGACGACCTTCGTGTGCGGCGGGATCGCGTAGATGCGCTTCTCGCGGCCGGCCCCGAAGAGCTGGAGCGCCTCCGACATGTGCATTTTCGGATTGTCGAATTTCGGGATCGGCGAGGGGTCCATGACATAGCGGCCCTCGACCTTGACCGGATAGGCATAGGTCGTGGCGATATGGCCGTTGCGGGCGATGTCCTCGTAGAGCTTCACATGCATGAGGCCGTATTCTTCCAGCGCATGCATCTTGCGCGTCTCGGTCTCGCGCGGCTCAAGGAAGCGCAAGGGCTCCGGTATCGGCACCTGATAGACGAGCACCTGGCCCTCGGTCAGCGTCTCTTCCGGAATGCGGTGGCGCGTCTGGATGACGGTCGCCTCGCGCATCTTCGTCGTGACGGCGACATTGGCGACCTTCTGGAAGAAGGCGCGGATGGAGACGGCGTTCGTGGTGTCATCGGCGCCCTGGTCGATCACCTTCAGCGTATCCTCCGGACCAATGACGGCAGCCGTCACCTGCACGCCGCCCGTGCCCCAGCCGTAAGGCATGGGCATTTCGCGGGAGGCGAAGGGAACCTGATAGCCGGGAATGGCAATCGCCTTGAGGATTGCCCGGCGGATCATCCGCTTGGTCTGCTCGTCGAGATAGGCGAAGTTGTATGTTGCAAGGTCGCTCATTGGGCCATACCTCTTTCAAGCGTGGGACGGGCGGACATGAGGGGCGTGTCATGGAATGGGTGTTCATCGCCATTTTTGGGGGCGTGGTTCTGGCGGTGGCGCTTCTGCGCAAATCCAACGGCAGTTCCGGCGACGGCGGCGGCGTCTTCGACAGCCATGACGGACATGGAGATGGCGGCTCTGACGGGGGCGGTGACTGAAGCAGCAATTGTCATTCCGCAGCCTCCTTCATCTCTTCAATAGCCGGATTGGCGGCGTCATATTCGCGGCGCATGCGGCGGACGAGATCGAGTTCGGCCTGGAAATCGACATAATGTGGTAGCTTCAGGTGTTCGACGAAGCCGGTCGCCTGCACATTGTCGGAATGCGAGATGACGAATTCCTCGTCCTGCGCGGGCGCCACGATATCCTCGCCGAATTCTTCAGCCCGCAGCGCCCGGTCGACCAGCGACATGGCCATGGCCTTGCGCTCGGACTGGCCGAAGACAAGGCCGTAGCCGCGCGTGAATTGCGGCGGCTGCTTGGCCGAGCCCTTGAACTGGTTGACCATCTGGCATTCGGTCACCTGCACGCGGCCGAGGGAGACGGCGAAGCCGAGTTCCGGAATGTCGATCTCGACTTCGACCTGACCGATACGGATTTCGCCGGCAAAGGGATGCGTGCGGGCATAGCCGCGCTGGGTGGAATAGCCGAGAGCGAGAAGGAAACCTTCGTCGCCGCGCGCCAGAGCCTGCAGGCGCTCGTCGCGACCTAGCGGGAATTCCAGCGGCTCGCGGGTGATGTCGCCGGGAGCCGTGTCCGTCTCGTCCGGCTCTTCCATCTCGATCAGGCTCTCGCTGGCGAGAATATCGGAGACGCGCATGACTGGTTCCGGGCCTGCGTCGCGCTGGAGACCGGCATCGACCTCGTTGTCAGAGAGCAGCGACGGGTCGAGCAGGCGGTGGGTGTAGTCGAAGGTGGGGCCGAGAAGCTGGCCGCCCGGCAGGTCCTTGTAGGTCGCCGAGATGCGACGCTCGACCAGCATCGCGCCGGTGTCGATGGCGTTTGAATAGCCGAAGCGCGGCAGTGTCGTGCGATAGGCGCGCAGGATGAAGATCGCCTCGATCATGTCGCCGCGGGCCTGGCGCATGGCAAGTGCGGCCAGTGTGCGGTCATAAAGCGAGGCTTCGGCCATGATGCGGTCGACGCCGAGCGCGAGTTGCGCGACGATCTGCTCGATGGACAGCGCGGGCAGCGAGCGGTCGCCCCGGCGGCGATCGGCAAGCAGGCGATGCGCATTGGCAATGGCGGCTTCGCCGCCTTTTACGGCAACATACATGTCAGCCTCCCAGAGCTTGAAGGTCGGTCGAGCGCGGCAGCGCCATCAACGCGTTGCCGGCGGTGAAGATCAGATCGATGCCGCGCGGGAAGAAGCCGCGATTGACGCGCCAGCGGTGCAGGAAATCGGCCGGCAGTCCCTGAAGCGCGATCTGCGTGCTGATCCTGATGCCCGGGCCGGTGGCCAGAAATTGCGGACCACCGGAAAGCGATGGCAGTTCGATGACGAGCGTGGCCGAGCGGTCCGGATAATCCTGGCTGCCGGCGGCAAAGCCGAGGAAATCGGGGATCGGCTCGCCGGAGCCGAGGAAGGCAAAGCGCGCATGAGCCGGGGAGGTCGCAATTTCGGCGCCCGTGTGGAATCCAATCCAGCCCTTGGTCGTCACATTGGCGAGTGCCGGCGAAAGCCAGACAGGCGTGTCGTGATCGGCAAGCGTCAACGCAACGGCCCCTTGAGCAAGGCCGAGCGGATGCGGCGGGGCGGCATCGGTGGTTAGTGTCTGGATCGTGCCCGGCCGGGACATGGCGTCCATGAGGGCGCGGAACGTGGCTTGTGCGCCGAGAACCGGATTGGCGAAACCGCCTTCGAGAGCGTGCGTGTGCATGGACATTAGTCGTCTCCCCGGACCATGGTGAAGAAATCAACCCGTGTGGCGGCGGTTTCGGCGGCAAGCCTGGAGTCTTCCGTCTCGATCCGCGCGGCGACGGCAGCGCAAAGCGTTTCGACGGTGGCGCGATGCGCGGGCGTCTCTGCGAGCGCGTCGAGAATGGCCGATAGCCGGGCGGCACCCTTGTCGCCGCCAAGGCGCTGGCCGTGGCCGACCGCGCCGGTCGCAAGCCTGACTGTGGCCCGGGTGACGGTTGCTTCACCCAGATTGAACAGCGAACCCGTTCCGCCCATGCGGCCGCGGATCATCACGAGGCCGGTTTCGGGGCCGCGCAGGTTGGTGGCCTCCGGCACGCCGCCGATCGCCTCGAGCACGCCTTCCATTTCCTCGACAGTGGCACGGGCGAGGCGTTCTATCCTCAACTTTCGCGCCGCGTCTTGAGCGCTCAGGTGCGTCTCCGGATTTGTCTTCGCTGCGGTCTGCATTTGAACCTCAAATGTATATTTATCTAGACAATTGACCCTAGGCCATGTTAGTAGCATTGTCGAGTGACATTTGGGTGACATCTTCATGACTGGAACGAAGAAGCATGCAGGCGTGGACCGGACGAGTGGCGTAGCGCTCTGGCGGCAGATCGCCGACGACATTCGCGTCGCCATCGGTGCGGGAGAGTTCCGTGAAGCGGGCAAGCTTCCGGGCGAAATGGCGCTGTCGGAACGCTTCGGTGTCAACCGTCACACCGTGCGCGCGGCCATCGCAGCGCTCCAGAACGAAGGGATCGTGAGGGCGAAGGCGGGCAGGGGGACAGAAATTCTCGAAGATATACGCCTGAAAATGCCGATCTCCCGGCGCACGCGCTTCTCTTCCGGCCTTGGCGGACAGGCGCGGCGACCGGAGTCAGCCTATATTGCCTCGGGCGAAGCGACTGCGCCCGAAGACGTAGCCGTAGCGCTTCGGATCGCGCCCGGCACGCCATGCGTGACGCTGGAAACGTTGGGGCTTGCAGATGGCATTCCCGTGTCGCTCGCGTTTCATTACTTCCCGGCTGCCCGCTTTGCCGGGATTGACGAGCACTTTCGCCGCGAGCGCTCCGTGACCCGCTCCTTTGCCGCGATGGGACTGGCGGACTATGTCCGTATCTCGACCGACATTTCGGCTCGCCATGCGGACGAGCGGGAGCGCGAATGGCTGCGCCTTACCCCCGGCGGCATCGTGCTCGAAGCGCTGGCGGTGAATGCGGATCTGGAGGGAGTGCCTGTGCAATATTCGCGGACGCTGTTTTCTGCAGGCCGAGTGAGCCTGCATGTCGGGAATGACATGGAGCTTTGATCTGCCGCAGGGTACGAAAAGCGGGAGCTGAGGGAAAGCTGTTGCTTGCCTGGCAGCGTCCTTGCCTTGTGATCCTGGATGTTGGAATTTGCCTGTCCAGAAACATTGGCAGGATCACCATGACAGGCACGATTGCAACCCTCGAAACTCTGACTGCTGCGATCGTGGCCAAAGGAGAGGTTGGCAACAGGGTGATTGCTGCCGTCGCCGGTCCACCGGGAGCCGGCAAGTCGACGCTAGCCGAAAAGTTGGTGGAAGCGCTCAACGCCCACGATCCGGGCTCGGCCGCCGTCCTGCCCATGGACGGCTATCACTATGACGACATGCTGCTCGTGCCGCGCGGCCTTCGCCCGCGCAAAGGCGCGCCAGAAACCTTCGATGCCGCCGGCTTTGCACACATGTTGAAGCGCCTGCGTCAGAATGCCGAACCGGAAATCGCGGTTCCGGTTTTCGACCGCTCGATCGAAATCGCCCGTGCCGGCGCGCGGATGATACCGCAATCGGTTCGCTACATCGTTGCCGAGGGAAATTACCTCTTGCTCAACGAGGGCAGGTGGAGAGAGCTGCATCCCCATTACGATCTTACGGTGATGATCAACGAACCAGAGGCGGTGCTGCGGGCGCGGCTCGAGGACCGCTGGAAGGAGCTCTCCATAGAAGATCGCGCTTGGAAGCTTGACGGCAACGATCTACCAAACGGCCGGCGGGTACTGAATGACAGTATTGAGGCCGATTACGTCGTTCGATCAATGGAATGACGAAGCGACCGCCGGAGAGCTTGCTCTCGGGATTCGTGTTTCAATGCCATCCGTAAGCGTTTTGACGCTCTCAGGACGGGTAGCCGTCCGTCACAGTGTTCTTGTTCAGAGATTCGCGCGTTTCAATGCCAAGACGATGCTTGATGTGGAGATTTGGTAACACTCCCACACTCTGCGCGGTATGATACCCATGTCGCGCGACCATGAAAAAACCGCCCCAGGAAATGAGGCTTACCAGCAGGAAAATCAACAATATCTGAAATTTCACGTCTGTATTCCGTCCCAATGCACTACACGACTTGATTCGTGCTCCTCCAGTGCAAGGCCAACTATATCCTAAAAATAATCGCGGGAAAGATTTTTTCACGCTGGTGACGCGGATTCTCTTTATCAGAGAGTATTAATATTGCCCTCCGGCAGAAGATTTCTATCGAAACCTCAGATCCCGGACATCGTCATTGGGAGACGTAACGTCTCTGTTTCGTCGATAGTTTCGGAAAGCTCAAGACGGGGATATCTGCCGGCTGGACAGAAACCTTTTGCGTAGGATGCGCGCTCGGGCCAACGGCAATCGGTTCTTCGCATTGCAATATATAATTAATCCGTTATCAACCTAATCTAATATCCGCCGGGATTGGCCAATCATATGGCGAAGTAGATTCGGATATCAAAAGCGGGACGACGGAAAACGATGAAAATAGCGGTTGCTGGAACAGGTTACGTGGGTCTGTCGAATGCTGTGCTGATTGCGCAGCGCCATGAGGTGGTTGCCTTTGACATCGCTGCCGAACGCGTTGATCTCATCAACAGCAAGCGCAGCCCGTTTTCGGATACGGAACTTGAGGCCTTCCTTGCGACGAAGCCTCTCAACCTGAAGGCCACTCTGTCAAAAGAGGAAGCCTATTGCGGGGCGGATTTCATCATCATTGCAACGCCGACCAACTACGACCCGAAGACAAACCATTTCGATACGACTTCGATCGAATCCGTGATGCGCGATGTCATCGCCATCAATCCCTCGGCGGTCATGGTCATAAAGTCCACAATCCCCGTCGGCTATACGGCGAAGATCCGCAGGGACCTGGCCTGCGAGAATGTCATCTTCTCGCCGGAGTTTCTGCGCGAAGGCCGTGCACTTTATGACAACCTTCATCCGTCCCGGATCGTGGTGGGCGAACGCTCCGAACGCGGCCGTGTTTTTGCGGACATTCTTGCGAGCTGTGCCGAGCGCAAGGACGCGCCCGTTCTTCTCACCGACCCCACCGAAGCCGAGGCCATCAAGCTTTTTGCCAACACCTATCTTGCAATGCGTGTCGCTTATTTCAACGAGCTCGATACGTTTGCGGCAACGCATGGTCTGAACACGAGGCAGATCATCGACGGTGTCGGCCTCGATCCGCGCATCGGGACCCACTACAACAATCCATCCTTCGGATATGGTGGCTATTGCCTCCCGAAGGATACGAAGCAATTGCTGGCCAACTATCAGGACGTGCCGCAGAACCTGATCAATGCGATCGTGACGTCAAACACGACGCGCAAGGATTTCGTCGCCGAGGATATCCTGCGTCGTCAGCCATCCGTTGTCGGCGTATATCGACTGATCATGAAGGCTGGCTCGGACAACTTCCGCTCGTCCAGCATTCAAGGCATCATGAAGCGGATCAAGGCCAAAGGCGTGCCGGTGATCGTCTTCGAACCGGCACTCAAAGACGACACGTTCTTCGGGTCGAAGGTCTATAGGGATCTCGCCTCATTCAAGGCTGAAGCAGACGTTATCCTGTCGAACCGCATGGGCAAGGAACTGGCCGATGTCGAGGAGAAGGTCTATACGCGCGACCTCTTCGGAAGCGATTGAACCCTAGCGAAAGGCTCGATCGCTCAGCAGTGCCCGGTCTCGCTCATGGGCCGCTGTCTCCATCATTGCGGTTGAGGTACTGCGGCTTCGATCTCGGCTTCGGGTGCAGGATCCTTCCTGACCAGGCCCAGGCGATAATAGGGGCTTACCGCAGGGCATTCATATTTCCCGCAACGCGCCTCTATCATCAGATTGTAGGCGCCGGGGACTGATTGCTCTTCGAACAGCTTGATCCTGATGCCGAAGCGGACGACGTCGAAGGGGCGCAAAGCCTTGATGTCTGACATGATATCCTTCTGGTCGTTCAGAAAGAGCTCTCGAAGGATGATTGCGGCGCTGTCGTCGAACTCGCTTGTGAATGCTTTCTGCGCATGTTCCGGGCTGAGAACAATTTTAAGCCGCACCATGGTCGCGGCCCCATATGCGTTCCGCCTGATCTGCAGGAATAGCGAATTTCCGATTGCACCAGCCTCCGCGGGGGCTTCCTCCATCTGGCCGATGCAATAGTTTGCTCCGCTATCGAATGGGCTTGGCTCCCATCGGGGCGCTTTTCCAGGAAAGACAGGCTGCACAAGTTGACAGAAGTCGGTCTTGGCAAACTTGTCGGCGAGGCTGAAATCGCCGTTTTCGAACGCTATGCCTGAATTGTCGAGGAGCCTCTTGAGGGGGAGTGGCCTACCGACCCGCGCTGCCATTTGAGGCGCGGGCGCTGCAGGCGGAGCGTTGGCCTGGGGCTTTAGAAACGACGACCATAGCGAAAAGAATGTGTCGATGGTCGGTCTGTGGTAGGCCGCGAGAAAAATGCTTGCGAATGCAGTCACCATGAATATCAGCAGGGCCAGAAAGATGGTGGTGCCGGTCTTGGAGGAATTCGGCTTCACTTTCCTGTCCATTCCGCTGCCAGATTCCCTAGCGACCCGAGGTATCAGACGTCACGAGGCCATCTTATTCCGGGCGTCGGCCGTGCTGCAAGCCTGAGAGAAGGACGGGGTCACGATCTCGTCTGACATCTAGATCCAGTCCGCAGTAAACCCATAGCTTAGTGGCAAAGAACTTGAATTCAAGGAGAAACATCCACGCTAACCCGGATGCCAGCCGGCTGGCTGACTTGTTCTGACGCGTTTCGATGTCGCCTGCGCAGACATTGCGATTGTGGATCACCTGCCGGTATGATCAGCGAGACAATGCAGCTGTTTCTGGAGATCCCGCATCCCGCAGGCAGTTGGGGTTCGAGGAAAAGGCCTGTTGCTCTAACGCCTATCCATTAAATGAGCAGGATGTCCTTTGCGTCGAAAAAGCTCAGGTTCTTTCCGATAAAGGCGATGTCCTGGGCTGCGTGGGAACCCGAGCCATCGCTGTCGTAGCTGACCATCCCGGTGGCCATGTTGTAGATGGTCTGAGCGTGTGTTCCTGGGCCTGCCTCGCCCTTCCAGATGCTGATGTGGAAAGCGTCGTCGTCGACAAGACCATCGTTGTTCTTGTCGAGCCCAGTGAATATGGCCTTTGAAAGCGCGATCTTGTCGTCAGCTCCGAAATCCAGGATGCTGTCGCGGTTGGCGGCACCCATATCGGCAAAAAAGAACGTGTCTGCGCCGCCCTTGCCCCACAATGAATCGTTTCCAGCGCCGCCAGCAATGATGTTGTTGCCCGAGTTTCCGGTGATCAGGTTGCCGAGTTCGTTGCCGGTGCCGTTGATGTCTGCAGTTCCGGTCAGGCGAAGATTCTCCACAAAGGCGAAGGACGACATGTCGACGGAGACGCCCGCCCAGATTGTATCCTTCCCACCGCCTGCCGTCTCGCCAATCACGCTGCAGCCGGCTGTTTCGAAGACATAGCCGTCGTCGCCATTCGAGCCCACGAATACCTTCGCGGTGCTGCCCGATTTCAGCCAGTCATTCGCGGTCGTGCCGGTGGCGGTCTCAATCGTGGAGGGGGCTGAAGACAGAATGGTCGCTTTCAGCAATGTTTCCGTATCTGATGAATTCGTCATCCAGGGGGTCACGTCGGAGAGTTTCATTTGCAGATTTGACAGTCCGAAATCGGATGCCTTGACGTTGGTCAGCGTCGCGAGGTTCACCCAACCGGAAGCGTCCTTTGCTTCCACGAGCGTATTCAGGCCCGACTGGACAACCCTGATATAACCGGAGGCGAAGAAGTCGCTCCCGGTCCAGCCCAGCCGAGCGGCAAGGACGGAGACATCTATGACGTCGCCATCGCTGCCGGCCTTGAAATCGGCAATGGTGTCGCCACCTTCCGAAACACTGTGATAGGCAAAGCGGTCATGGCCCGAGCCGCCGATCAGGTTATCTTTCCCGTCGCCGCCCCAGATGTAATCATCGCCGCTTCCGCCCAAAATCAGGTCGATCCCCTTGCCGCCGAGCAGCTTGTCGGCATTTGCCGTGCCCAGCAGGACGTCATTGTCCGAAACAACGCCGGTCTTGATCGTCGTGTTGATGAATGTCGCGACTGAAGGAGACACTGCATAGCCAGTGCCATAGCTCTCAAAGCTGCTGTTTTCGACCAGGTTGTCCTTCGTATTGCCGCTGATGACAAAGGTATAGTTGGTTGTCTCGCGCAGGGTGACGTTGCTGATGGTGCCATTGCGACCGTCGCCCACGCCGTATTCGAATAGCTGGATGCCGCGGTCGTTGCCGGCGCCGGCGCTGTTTTCGAAGGTGTTTCCAATTCCGCGAAGATCCGCAGCCAAACGAGAATTGAAGGCGAGGTCGTCTGTGTAGGTGCCATTGCGGCTTTCCGAGTGGAAGTCGAATGCGGCCCTGTCGGCGCCATAGACCACCGAGTTCTTGACCAGCAGGCCGATGTCGGCGCCGTAGCTGGCCGCCGATCCGCTATTGGCGAATGTGCCGATACCGTGAACCATCACGCCGTGTGCGACTTTTTCAGCAAATTCGCCGTCGATCACCGTGTTCAGGGAGGCGGAGGACTGGATGGCAATCGTCGTATTGGTCGCTATGATGTCCTTGCCGAGCGCGCCGACGGTGTTGACGAATTTGACGCCTGCGGCCGCATCGCTGAACTTGACATTTTCGACCACCGGATTGACCAGGCTTCGCACGGGAAGCATCGTCCCGCTTTGCGTCGAATTGGTCGAGCTCGCCTGCCAGTCAAGCGTGCCGTTCTTCACCGTCAGTTGGCCCTCGGAATAGACTGTGGCGCGGACATTCGTCTGGTAGACATCCTGCTCGAGGATCTGTCCTTCGAGCACCACCGTATTCCCCTCAATGGCGATGACCTTGCCAGCCTGGCCCATGCGGGTGGGGTTGCCAGCGTCCTGAGCATCAATGTGGTCACCGGCCAACGCGTCGTCCGCAGTGACCTTGATGTAGCTCCCAACCTTCAGATTGTCAGGGAGCTTGGCGTAGGTCACCGTGGTGTTGCTCTGCGAGTCGAGACCGAGCTTGACCGAATTGAGAGGGTTCTCTACCCCCGAGGCGACCAGAAGGTCGCGGCCGCCGACCTGATGCAGCGTGCTGCCGTTGAGGTCGATGGTGACGTCGTTCTTACCGACTGTCAGGTAGAGCGTATTGGTCAGCGAAATGTCAGCGTCTTTGGGAAACACAAGCGTGCCGCCCGACTGGCTGAGTTTGTAGATTGCAGATTTGACTTCCGCTTCGCCGGCATTGGCGCTCAGGTTAATCGTGACTGCCATTGTTTCCGCCCGGAGTTTCTGGTTCTCGGGCAACAGTCACGGAAGTTTGCTAAGATCGGTGTTCTGGAGAAGTTACGATTTTAACGAATACGCTCGCGGTGACGCGATCCGACACTTTTAGGTTAATCGATGTTTCCAGTTTCGGGACGTTGTGTCAGAGCGGGGCAGCAAAGGCCCTGCTGGCCGATGCGCAGATTTGCCAGCTTTCGAGACATTGCGGGGCAGGGCGGTCTGCGCAGGGGCCGCACAAAAGCCTGAAGAGCTGGAATGTCAGCTTTGCGATAGCGCCAACAAAAGACGTTCCCGACGTGCAGGCGAGGTCAGAGTTATGAAGGAAAGGGCCTTTGACTTCATGGGTTCTGGAAGCGAGTTGATGATGGCTGCGGTCTGGTAGGGCGGAAAATACAGGACCATGGTTCTCAGATCGCTCTCGATCGTGTCCTGTCCGGCGGCCTGCGTATCGGGATTTGACAGAGCCCATTGCGCAACGCGCACCTGAACGACCGGCATATAGGCGGGGATGAGGTTCGAGGACAAGGCTAGGCGCATGGCAACCGCTTCGGGGACTTCCGCAACAGCGCGAACTAGCATGGCATCTCTCAGCCAGAGGTTCCCATCCCCCGGCTTGCAGCGTTCCGACTTCTCGACGAGTTGCTGCGTGCGGCCAATGGCCTTCTGCCAGCCGTCATCATCCGTTGCGCGGTTGATGTTGTCGAGCCTGTTCAGTTGAATGACAAGCGCATGATCGAGGACGCTCGATCTGCATTGGCCGAGCGCATGGTCGAACTCAGGTCCTGCGGCCAAAGCTTCTATGGATGCGGCGGTCAGCGGTTCGCCCAGATTCAGCCTCTGCGCAGCCGCACGCGTGCCAAGCGTCTCAAGATCTGTCTGCAGGCTGGCGAGCGAAAAGCCGGCGAGGGCAAGGCAGAAGGCTGCCGCCAAAATCCTGAAGGAGGGCCTCAGCATTCAAGAACCTGCCTTCAGCCTTCCCGGTAGTAGCTGCCATAGCGGCTGTTGAAATAGTAGTTGGTATCCGTTTCGGCATAGAGACCGATGCGACCCATATCCACCTTGTTCAGAATGACGCCGAGGCACTTTTCGTAAAGCAACGTGTTGCCTTCGATGGCACGCTTGACGGTCGATTTCGGAGTCTTGCCCCATTCCGTCACCAGGACGTTGCAGTCGAGCAGAGGAGCCACTGCACGGGCATCAACCACGGCACCCATGGGAGGTAGATCGATCACCACGTAATCGAAGTTCTGGCGCATGCTATCCAGCAACTGCGCCATTTGTGGAGACGCCAGGAGTTCAGCGGAATAGGGTGTCCGGCGGCCATGAGCTACCGGCAACACGGCCAGCCGGGTGCGGCTGTCCATGAGAATGGCATCCTTCACGGAAAGACCGGCCGTCAAGACCTCAACAAGACCGCGCTCAGCATGGGGGGCAATGGCCTTGGACGCCCCTGCCGCTCTGAGGTCGCCGTCTATGAGCAGTACACGCGAACCTTGATGGGCGAGAAGCTGCGCGAGGTTCACCGATATCGTCGATTTTCCCTCGCCCGGAAGGGCTGAAACAACCCCTATGATCCGTCCCCGTTCGGCAACAGAAACAATATCGGATGCGAGACGAACAGCTCTGAGAGCTTCGGCAAACGAAGAAAGCGGATGATCGATGGCGAAGTTGAGGAGGCTTCGTTGCGGACGTGTCATCCGAGACGCAGATTCCGTTGTCCCGTCGTCATCGCCGTCCTTATTTTCGTAAATCGTGTCGCTCTCCAGGGGTATCTGGCCAAGATATTCCAGATCGAGCGTGCTTCGGACCTGATCCCCGGTCCTGAAATATCGCTCCCTGTATTCGCGATACCCGCCTGCGCCTGCGCCCAGCAAAAGGCCCGCAAAGAGAGAAATGCCCAAGATCAGTGACTTTTTGGGCTTGCTCGGTCTCTGTGGAGCAATCGCCTTCGAAATCACCCTTGCTTCGGTAATCGGGAAGGACTGTTGCTGTGTCGCTTCCTGATAGCGCTGCAGAAAGTTCGCATAGAGTGACTTGTATGTTTCGGATTCGCGCTCAAGCTGGCGCAGCTGGACCTGTGCGTCATTGGCATTGCTTGACACGCCGGTCGCATCCTGGACCTGCTTTTCCGCAGACTTTTCATTTGCCAACGCAATTTGATAGGTCGAGTAGCTCGCTTCGGCAATGCGAGACAACTCGGTGAACATCAGGCGCTTGTAGTCCTGCATTTCATTGCGCAGCCGGACGGCCTGAAGATGATCCGGTCCCAGGCGGCTCGCGATGTCGGTCTCGCGCCGCAGGGCGTCTAGATACTTCTGCTGAAAGCCCGTTACCACAGGACTGTTCAGCGATTCGGTAACCGAAGCATCGATCTCGCCACTCTTGATGATATTCTGGATCTGGTCGTATTTCGACTTCGCGCTGACCGTTGCGCTCTGTGCGACAATCAACTGGGAGTTCAATTGTGTCAGCTGCTGATCGCTGATGAGCTGTCCGCCGGTCGATATCAGGTTGTTGCTGGATTTGAATTTCTGAACTGCGAGGTCGCTTTCAAGTGCCTTCTGCTTCAGCTCCGCAATGCGTTGCTGCAACCATTCGCTGGCACGACGCGTTGCCTCGTATTTCGAGTCAAGCTGATCTGTGAGATAGCTCTCAGCAATGGCGTTCGCGATTTTCGCCGAAAGCTCGGCGGATGGCGACGTGTAGCTGATCGACAAGACATAGCTCCGGCCAACGCGCTCCGCAGTCAGGCCGCCTCTCACGGCGTTGGCCGCCTGTTGCCGCTCGACCTCACGGTCAGCAGCCAGTGTGTCCGAATTGAACCAGCTGCGGAAGTTGAGGACAGACCTTATGGTACGCGTTACCGAACCGAGAGGCGACCGCCCGCCGGCCTGGAACTCTGCGTTGTTGGTCAGATCAAGCTTGTCGACAACATCAAGGGCGATCTTCTGGGAGGACAGGATTTCCACCTGGCTCAGAACCGAACCTTCGTCATCCATGACACCCGCGGCGGCCGACAGCTGATCGACGATCTGGCGGGTTTTCGGATCAATCAGAAGGTTTGTGCTGGATACATATAGCGGTACGGCTGTGAGCGCGTAGATCGCGCCCAAGATCATTCCCACCGCTCCGAAAGTCGCCACGATCTTCCACTGACGGCGCGCGGCTATGACGATTTTGTCGATGTCCACAGCTTCAGACGAAGCCGTTTCCTCCAAATCCGAACGCTTAAAGTTATCCTGGAGCAATTTGGACCCTTATATCTTTAGACGCGGATTATCCGGACGTCGCACAAACGATCCACGAGTGGCAGAAGTTTGACGCTTTGCTCGCTTAGTTCGTGGGACTGGCCACAAAAAGCCCCGATGTGCCGGATGCAAACGAGAAGGCCGAATTGTTGAACAAACTCGACCCAACGCGTGAATTGGAGTTGTTGGATCCGCCGCGCTGGGTGGTGTCTGAGCTTGTCGATCCACCGCCTACAGCCTGCCCGCCCGCCTGGCCGCCTTGCCCGATAGCGGCGGTTCTGATCTGATCACTCGATGAAGTGAACGCAGTCAGGAAGGAAGGGTTATTCAAAGAGGCGACGGCCTTTTGGATGCGATCTGCATAGGCGGGATCTACCGTGGCGCATGCCTGGACGGCACGTGCGAGCCCGGACGCAATCGCAGCGCTCTGCGCGGCATTTGAGCTCGCAACCAGCTTCATAACGGCATCAAGTGTATCCGAATCCGAAGCCACGATCTGCCTGATGGCATTGGAAAGGCTCAGGCCACCGAACATGTTTGCTGTGAGCAAGTCGGCCGGCGATGCGCTAAACGAGCGCAGGGCGGTGTCACTCATCCTGGCGGGACCCTGCACGCAGGACGCCGCAAATGCCGGCGATGCGAACGCAGCAGCAAGAACCGCGGCTCCCGCTAACGCACTTTTCAAAGCAATCGTTCCAGACATTTCAAACCTCGTGTGCGCCTTAAACAGATGTCTAACATAAGTGAGCAGGTGCAGCAAGTTTTGCTCCTGCGAATATGCCTCGGCAATCCGGACCATTACAGGTTGTCAGCGTGGAGCATGTCTCCACGCCACATTAGCGGCTGAAGTTCCTGACCGTGTTGCGGACAGACAGAGCATTTCCGGGAACATTAGACGTCGTGTCGGAGATGCCGTTGACAAGGTTCAGGAACTTCGAAATTTCCGTAGACGCGGAATTCGAAACGTAGATGACGTCCTTGTCCTGCATCCGGAACCTCTGGAGTGCGAAGAACGCGTCGGGATCGCGCAGGTTTGCGCGGAAGACCACGGGAACGATCTCGCCACTGAATCTGGACACGTCAATCCCCGCGCGTTCCATTGTCTTGCGGTCGACCTGACGATAGAGGAATACCTGGCCGGGATCGGCGCGGCTGTCGAGGAGACCGCCAACCTGCCCAAGGGCCTCGCCGAGACTGAGGTTGGATTCCTCGAAATTCACGCGGCCGTTGGAATTGGTAGCTCCAAAGACCGAATAGGTCCGGCGCTCGCGATTTACGTAGATCGTATCTCCAGGCTGGATGTAGATGTTCTCGGCCGGATTATCGATGATGGTCTTGAAAAGCGCTGTTTCCTTGCGTCCACGGCGTTCGATAGTGACGTAGCTTTCGACGCTGGGTGCACTCAGGCCACCGGCGCGCGAGATGATGTCAAGGACACGTTCGCCAGCCGGGCTCAACGACAACTGGGCGGGCGCGTTGACGTCGCCGAGAACCGAGACGTTCCCCGAACGGTTGGTCGTCGTGTTGATAATGACCTGAGGCTCGATGGCGCGGTTGGCCAGGCGGTCCTGCACTTCCTTCTGAACCTCGGAGACCGGGCGCCCAAGCACCTTGATTTCTCCTGCATAGGGGACACTGATGTACCCCTTGCGATCTACGGTCTGCGCGGGCAGCGAAATAAAGTTGCCCGGTCGGCTGCCGGCTTCGGCAGGAATGAAAAGGCCGCCTGCTTGAGCTTCGAAGACCGTGACCTGAACAACGTCGCCCACGCCGAGCGTCGAAGCCGGGATGCCGCCACCACCGGAGAAACCCTTCGCGAAGGAGGTGACGAATGTCTTGTCGAAATAGGGGAGTATCGGCTTCTTGATTTCAACGAGAACGTAGTCGAATTGCGAAGCCGCATCGTCGCTCTTGACGACGACTGACGCTTTGCTGACGATATCCTTGTCTGCGGGGCCCGAGCTGGGAAGCGCGGTGCAGGACGCGAGTGAAATAAGGAGAGTCGAGCAAATGCAGGCTCTCAAAGGATTCGTCATCGGTTTCTCCGCAAATGCAGAACATTTGTTTTCAAGTTACTGAATGAACTGCCATTATCAAACCCATCCGTCCAGCTTCGGGCCACGAAAATTGCCGCAACCAAACAAAATGTTGCTGAAAAGACACGTCCCGGGCTCAGTTTCGTTCATAAAGCCTTCCCGGTTCCAGGGCTTTACCATGTTTGTTCACACTGGTTAATGAGGAGTAGCTCTACTGTCGGGGTTGCGATCCGAGTAGATTCTCGTAGTACGGGTTGCAAATTGCTTGGCAATCCTTCAGCGTATCGTCCCCGAGGCCTGTGAACGCCTGAGCGAGTTCTGCCGCAAACGCGTTGTCTGATGCTTGAAAATGAAGCGTTAGCGGGCCGGCCCACGACAGCTGCCAAGGTCCACGCTCTTGGGGAATGCCTTTTGCCTTCTCGAATGTTTCCGGGTGCAGGTATGTGCGGAGCGCAAAGCGGGCAGCCTGCGTGAGTGCCTTTGCTTGATCCGGGTCAAGTTTTGTCCGGTTGGCGTCGGCAAGAGCGACCAGGATGGATATGGGTTGCAGGGCAAAGTTTTGGTAATGCAGCGCCCTGGCTCCGCGCCACATCTCCGATGGCATGGAACCATCCTCATCTATGTCGGCAAGCGAGCCTTTCAGAATGTCCATGGACCATTTGAAGGCGTCGCGATCCCCAGTTTCGGCGGCCATCAGGCCCACTGCTGCGCCTGCCCAGAAACGCTGATTTGAATTTGAGTTGAGCCATTCGTCTTTCGGATCTCGCGGCTTCACGGCAAAATTCAATTCGATCTCTCTCGACATCGATGCAAACCACTTCCGGAAACGCAATTGCTGCTCGATCGGGAGAGGCGAAACATGATCCGTGGCTTGCAACGCGTTCGCAAATGTGATGCCGGTCCAAATCATGACTAACACGGCCTGACGGTGTCCGAGAGGATCATTGTCCTCCAGTCCGTGAAGCATGGCGTCCGACTTGGCCCATACCTCGACTTGCCGCACGATGCAGGCGCGCGCGGCGACGGCATTGGCGTGAGAGGTGAATGCCGCAGAAACGGACTCTGACAGGTTCTTCTTGACCTGAATCGTCGGCCACGTCTTCTTGACGTAGGCCTGCATCTTTTCCTTGTCGATGACCGACTGGGTCTTGTCGGGCTTGTAGAAGGCAAACATGCCCGACATGTCCAGCATCGGACGCACAATCTGCGGGCATTTGAAAGGACCTGAAGCTTTCTTGCCCTCGGCAACCTGAAATGGCCGGTCAAAGATCGATTGGATGCGATCAGCCGCGTCCGACAATCCCGTCTGGAAGGCCATCAGGCAAATTGCCAGACAGGAACTTGTCAGGTTTTTCCATGTCTTCATGTCGAGGCCAACTCCATAAATGTGCCTTAAGCCGACCGCGTCCGGTCCTCTGGAGACAGATTGCCGCGCTCTGTTCGCTAACGCGATATCTCGCTTCTGAGAAAGTCAATCAGTTGCGATTTGCTTGACGATGCATGTTCGCCGGCCGGTCGGAGATCTGTTTGCTGGAGGAGCGCCAGCAACTCTTCCGCATCCTCGAAAATGTAAACCCCTGGAATGTGCCGAAGCTGTTCGACCGTTGCGAGCTGGTGATCGTTCCTGTGTTCACCGAAGGCGGCGCGACGGGACATGAGCAGTACCGGCTTGCGCAGTTGCTGCGCGGTCAGGATCGTGCCGATGCCCGCGTGTCCAATGACAACCCGCGCCTCGGAAAATCTTGCATTAAATTCCTGAGGGCTCAGGAATTTGACAGCCTCGAAATTCCGGGGGACGTGATTAGTCTTTCCAATCTGCCCGAAGATCGGTTCATCGAGTTCTTCAGCGATGCTATCCACGATATCAACCATCCGGTCGAACGGCAATTGCCCGCCAACGGTCACAAAAATCAAAGGACAGCCCCCTGATAGCGCGGACGACCGTCACTTTCGAGGTGTTGCCATTGCGTGAGAACGACGTGGCAGAACTTGACTGCGAGCCGACCGCTCATGGACAGTTGTTGCGAGTTGGCAATGCTGTCGATCCAGATCGTGCGTGCTCCCATGACGCGCCCCCACAAGAGGCAAAGGAGACCAGGTGCCGCCCCGGTCGAGACGATCACGTTGGGCTTCACGCGCCGAACGACGCCGAAGGTCTGCCAAAATCCGGCGAGAAGCTTGCGGATGTTGTCTCTGTTGCAGTCGTCCAGCTTCATCACATTGTCGAAGCCGTAAAGCTTTCCGAGTTCGGGATTCGTGCTGGCCAGAACAAGTTCAGCTTCGCTGAATGCGTCGGTAATCTGCATCAACTGCTGCCAGTGGCCGCCTGCGGAGGCGATTGCCAGGACAGTCACGGACCTCTTCTCAGAACTCGTTTTTCGATCAATTGCTACGGACATCAGATGCGGTTCCTAATGGCCCCCCAGTACACGATGGCTCCCGACGAATTTCGACAAATCGATAATTCGCCACGTACAAAACTATCCCGTAACGCTCTCGCGTCGGCATGGTTTCGCACCCAAATGAGCTGCGAGATGCAGCCTGTCCTCAGCCGAGTCAAATATCATCGCTCCCACATTTTAGCAAGAAACCCCCGGGTGCCTGGGGATAACTTGGCTAACGCTGGAATGCCGCTGGCATTTCCTTTGCCGGCAAGGGCGCGATATCGATATACTTTCCTGAGGTCCCGATGTTCCAGCGACGGTCAATCCGTACCGATGCTCAATCGGCGGTCTTGTCTCTCGGAGGCAGGCTGCCATAGCGGGAGAGGGGGATGCCGCTCTTGATGATCGTGGCCGGATTTCCCGCGACTATGCTCCGCGGCGGGACATTCTTGGTCACGACTGCGCCGCTGCCCACAATGCATTCGTCGCCGATGGTGACGCCCGGCATGATGATGCTTCTGGCTCCAATGAAGCAATTGCGCCCGATCCAGGTATCCGTATGCAGGGCTCGGGTCCGGTCATGGCTGAGAATGGCCGCGTCGAACGCGACATAGGTATACTCACCCACATGGACGCCGCGTGGGTTGGTCTTGTCAAATCGTGCAGACAGCGAGAATTCGATCGAAGGATGAAGATCCATGCGCCAAATGCGCGTGAAATAATACCATTTCAGCTTCACCACCACACGGCGCAGCTTTCGGAACTTGTTCAGACTGAGGCTCAAGACCATCTCCGCATTTGTTGCAGCCGGCGTTCATGGATGCCACCGGCATAGGGGGAACCTTCCCGATGATTTCAAACGGCGCCACCTTATGGCGTTGCGTGCTCCGTCACGTATTCGCGCTCCAGTTTCATGGCGGCGGTCTCGATCATGCCGGGCGTTTGCCGGCAAGCTTTGCGGCGATCCCGATTGCCTGCAGGAAATCGCGGGGCTTCAATTGGCCTTTTGCGACCAGCACAACGCCAACCAGCAATTTGCGCGCAAGAGCCCAGCGACCGGGCAGGCTCTTGTAAGCGCTTTTCCAAAGAGCGATCAAGGTGCCGACATAATAGCGACCCTTGAGTTCCTGGAACATGTCCCGGTGACCGATGACCTTGGCGTCCAGAAAGGATGTCGCGCGCGCCACATAGCTTGCGCGCAAGGCGTAGTCGGTATCTTCTCCGCCATTATACGGTGCGCCGACGCCCAGGTTCTCGTCGAAACTGCCGACCGACAGGATGACCCGGCCGCGATAATAGGTCGTGTTCGACGATGCGCGGGCGATGATGGTCTGCAATGCCGGCTTGCTTTCGGCAGGGGTTCCGGTGAAGGCGGCGTCGCTGCCGTAGCGGCAGAACCAGAGGTCCAGATCCGGGCGGCTTGTAAAGGATGACACGAGATGGGCGATGATCCCCGCGGGGAACCAGCAATCGTCGTCCGGAAAGCCGACGATATCGTCAGGCTCGATCACCGCGCCGGCGAGGTCTGAACCCAGCAGAATATTGCGCGCCCGGGAGAGGGAGACCCGGTCCGGGATCGCCTTCAGCGTCACGAAGGCCGGAAGCTTCTGGCGAAGCTCTTCCTCGGCCTGCGGCGTTGAGCGCTGAAGCAGCAGGAATGATTTTGTCTCGATCGCATTGCCGCCGTCCAGATATGACTGCACAGTCGCAATCATGCGCAGCGCCTTGTCCATGCTTTCGGGCTTGTTGTCTGTTGTCGTCAGCAGAACGAGTTTTTGGGTCGTTCGGTAATTTGACGTCATTAGAACTCCTTGAGCGAGGCTGCAAATGATGGGCATTGTCGGCTGCCATGCCGCTCGCAATGCCGGCCCATCCGTTCAGGCTTTCCGGGCGGCCCGGAATTGGCCACACAAGAATGGTTCAAGAAATGCGGGCCTGGTCGAGGGACCTGGCGCCTGCAAGGACTGTTAGCGTCAATACGCCTTTTATGTCAATTCGTTGCAAGTTGTTGCGACAAGCCAACCTTCCACATCTGACGTGTCTCGTAAATCCGTGGATGATTTTCAACTCGAAACTGCTGTCCGAAATGAATTTCTGGCGCAAAAACAAAGGTCTGAACGCTCGTGGATAAAAAGCTGCCGCTCGAAAAATCCCCAATGCCGTGTTTTGCCACACAGTCTTCTGATAACTCGGAAGGGAGTATTTCGCATGAAGACGGCTTGGCAGTCTATAATTCTCGCGGCGTCGCGAAAGCGCCGTGTTCAAGAAGAGCGTTCTTGCTGGGAGGGTCTGCGATGATAGGCCTCTCCATGTCCCTTTCGCTTGGCTTCAAGGGCACGGCAGCCGCCCTTGAATTGCCATTGCCGTCGTTTCCGCTTCCCGCCGGTGCGCCGCTCCTTGCCTTCGGCGACAGCATGGTCGCCCGCACGAATGTGATCGTCACCAACGGTGCCATATACTCCTACCTTCGCACTGAACTCGGCTGGCTGAAGGCGCTTGATGCGCGCGTCAACATCGACACGTACTATGATCCCGCAAAGACGACCTATGCGTCCGGGGAGCAGTTCAATGGCGGCAATCAGGGCTATTCCGGCGATCATTTCCGATCAACCGGGAGCGTGCCGGGCATGCTCAACCGGATCGATTACGCAATCGCCAGGGGTGCAAAGGTCGTCTATTTCTTCGGCGGCACGAACTGCATCAACTCGAACGACTACCCCTCGACCGCCGAGATGATCGCTGATTACGAGGTGATGCTCCGCAAGTTCCGTCGGGCGGGTATCCATGTGATTACCCGCACACTACCGCCGCGCGGTGACTGGCCCGCGGGCGATGCCCGCTATGGCAGGCTGGTCGAGTGGAATGCCTACATTGCTTCACTGGCAGGCAGAGAGGGGGTTACCGTCATCGACACGCGGCCCGTGCTTGGCGACGGAGCAACCGTGGTCTCCGGCGTGCTGGCGAGCGACAATGTCCACCAGAGCGACAAGGGCAGCCGGCTCGTCTACAATCTATTGCAGCCCGTGATCTCGGGCCTGTATTCCGCCGGCGTCTTCTTCCAGACCGATCCTTTGGTTGCCGGGAACGCGCTCGTCAATCCGGGCCTGACCGGGACAGGTGGGACCAAGACCGGCGTGACGGGTTCTGTCGCGACGAGCTGGACTGCAACCCGGCAGGCCAATCAGCTCGACACGATCGTCGGCTCGAAAGAGGTGATTTCGACCGGCCTGGAAAAGCAGGTCTTTTCGATCACCGCATCATCCACTGATACCGCGACGGGATGGCACGGTCTCATTCTCTCGCCACCCGGCGTCGGCGGCACCGGCCCGTTTGCGGTGGGCGACTGGGTGCGCTACGGTGTCTTCGTGGAGCTGGATAGCTGGCCGGGATGGATTGCGCTGACGCACTCACAGGATATTCGCGGCACCCCGAACAAGCCCGGCTATGCGATGCTCATGGGACAGGCAGCGGTGCCGTATATCCAGGGGCAGGGTGCGATTTCTCTCTGGATGGTGTCCGAGCCGATACAGTTGCCCACCATGGGCGACTTCCGTCTGGGCAACACATCCGGAAGCCTGCCCTTCCTCGCGCTCTATTGGGACAGGATGGCGACTGGTTCAGGCGTGGCGAAGATTTCGCGGCCGTTCCTGCGGAAAGTCGGAGATCCAAAGGCGGTGTGGAACCTGTAGTGCACTATCCACGGCGCAAACCAACTCTCGCGTCAGCTCGCGCCGTGGATTCGATGTCATCGAATTGGGTAAGCCTTCGTCGATGCGACATCGAGATCAGGAGCGCTCATTGAAGGCGACGCTCAGTTCCCGTCGGTCGTGTCTGATTATGGATGGAATTTGGCCCGAATAGCTGGTTTGGGAAGCGTCCTATCCATAAATCGACGCAGCCGCGGGTCAACGTATTTACCCAGAGACTTCAGTTGACATCACCGTCTTGCCTAGCGACAAGCGTCAATTAGGATGCAATCGTTCTGCGGTATTGGATCATTTCAAATAGATATTTGACTCAAGCTGTCTTTCTGCATAGCTTTTGAAAATTAAAGTCAATGCCGCGTTCTGAATTATTTATTTTGAATTTAATTTTTTATTGGAACGAATAAATTTATGAAAATTTTTATTTCTGTGCAGTACTTGCGGGGGTGTGCGGCTCTTTTGGTGGTTTTGCACCATGCATCGATCAATGAATCCTGGCTTTATAACCCGGTTTTGGGTTGGGGTTTTGGTGCTACTGGAGTCGATATATTCTTTGTAATAAGCGGCTTTGTTATGTATCACGTCGCGCGCAACGAAAAATGTGCGGAATTTTTACTCAAGAGAGCCATTCGCATCGTTCCGATGTACTGGATTGCAACAATCGCGTATATTGGCCTCTTGGCTATTGGGAAGTTTGGGGGGCTGTCGGATATCTGGCATGTCCAGCTTTTGAAATCCCTTTTTTTCATTCCGCATTGGAGCCCGAAATATGATCACCAGGTCTGGCCTTTGCTGATTGTAGGCTGGACGTTGAACTACGAGGTTTTCTTTTATTTCGTTTTCGCAGTGGGAATTTTACTTAAAAGAATTCTGGAGTTTGTCACGTTCGTGATGGTAGGCTTGGTTGCATTAGGTTTGCTGTTTGGGCCATTTGAAAATCCGATTGCTATTACGTACACAAGCCCCTTGCTTCTGGAATTCTTGGCAGGGATATACCTTGCAAGGTTTGTGTCATCTCCGACTTTAAGAGGTTTTGAAGCCGCTATGCCGATTGGTTTCGGCATGTTGGCGGTTGGCAGCATGCCAACGTTTCCCTATTCGCTTCGCGTTTGGGTTCTAATGATTGGCGCAATTTCTGTAGTTTCCGGAGCAATCGCCTTTGAACTCCGTCGTGGAGTGAAGTCCCGGAGACTGCCGAAGCTGATAGGAGACGCGAGTTACTCTATTTACCTGACGCATCCGTTCGTCATCATCTTGGTTTTCAAGGTTTGGCAGCGCGTCGCGTTGGAAGGCTGGCCGCAATTTTTGTCGCTGCTTCTTGCGACTGTCATTGCATCCACGGTGGTAGGTGTATTGATACACCTCTTTCTCGAGCGCCCAATCACGAACATGCTACGCCGACGAATCCCTGATGGACAAAGCCCCGCCATTCGCACATGAAGATCGATGGAAGTTTCCTACCGAAGTTGCCAAGGCTTCATTTGACACAAGCAACTTGCTTGGCGACAAGTGTCGCTCGGGACGCAATTGTGATCGGGAGGACGAATGATCAGGGCTGACTGCAACGGGGTTGCCCTTGTAACAGGTGGGGGGACAGGTGTCGGCAAGGCGGTCGCCCGTGGCCTCGTCGAGGCGGGATGGGATGTCGTCATTGCCGGTCGGCGGCGCGAGGTGCTGGATGAGGCCAGCGCCGAGATTGTTTCGGCATTCCCGGCGACTGTTCGTGCAACCGTCGCGGATGTCGGAGATCCTTCCTCCGTTCGCGCTCTGTTCGATGACGTCGAAAGCCATTTTGGCCGGCTCGATCTTCTGGTCAACAATGCCGGTCTTTCGAGCCCGTCGGTCCCGCTGGACGAACTGAGTTTCGAGGACTGGAACCGCGTGGTTTCCGCCAATCTCACCGGCGCATTCCTTTGCAGCCAGCAGGCCTTCCGCATCATGAAGGCGCAGACGCCGCGCGGCGGGCGGATCATCAACAACGGCTCGATTTCGGCCACGACGCCACGGCCGAATTCCGCGCCCTACACCGCCACAAAACATGCCATTACCGGTTTGACGAAGTCCTGTGCGCTCGACGGCCGGGATTTCGACATCGCCTGCGGGCAGATCGACATCGGCAATGCTGCCACCGACATGACCGGACGCATGCGCGCGGGGATCCTTCAGCCGAATGGCGAGACGAGGGCGGAGCCGACGATCGATCCGAAACTTGTCGCCGATGCAGTTGTCTACATGGCGGGACTGCCGCTTGACGCCAACGTCCTGACGATGACGGTCATGGCCACCAAGATGCCCTTTGTCGGACGGGGCTGACCGCAGGGTGTGACCTTTGCCGAGGCGCGTTCCGCGCGCCAATCTGCAAAGCGCAGCAGTTTCACGTTCACTCCGGTGGCTGGGTGGACGCTGTCTGAACCGGGGGCCATCGCATTGAATCCACGATGGGCACCGGCCGCTGTCGCGGCGGCATGGGACCTTTCCCCGACGTGGAATAGCCTCTTCGCACACCTGCTCTCACGGATTTCTTCACCCGCGGTTGTGCAGCCATGACCGCCGTGATGATCAGGGTGAAATAGCAGGTGGTCGCGAGTGCGTTGTCGGTCGATGATAGAAGAAGAAAGCCTGCAAGTGTAACAATGATTGAATAGTCACGACGCCCGACCTTGCTGGACCAGACGACAAGCACCGTGACAATGAACAGCCCATAGAACGCGAATACGCCGAACCAGCCCAGTTCGACCAGAAGCCGCAGATAGTCGTTATGTGCGGCCGCAGAAGAGAAATGGGCCAGCAACTCGGGCGGCGTGCTCCAGAACTGATGCCCGAAGCCGATCCCAAAATTGGGGTAGCGGTCCGACATTGAGTGGAGCCAGTCCCACATGAAGTCGCGGCCGTTATCGCCGCTCTTGGTGAAACGGTCTGCATAGCGCAGCCATACGAGCGGAACCAGGACCAGCGAGGCAACGGCTCCCGCCAGTGAAAGCTGTATCTTTGCGTTTCTGCTGATCACATTCGATAGCAACAAAGACAGGACAAAAGTGAAAACCATGACGAACAAATTCATTCGTCCGGCGGACAGAATGAGGCACACGAAATTGAAGATGAACATACCCGCATAGGCTTTGGATCCCCTCTCCATCAGCTTGAAGCAAGCGAACATCCCGATGGTCGCCAGCCCTCCAAGAAAGGCCGGATTCAAGGTCCCCGCAAAGCGCGGTTCGCCCGTCGCGTATTCGATGGGGAACGGGTTGTACAGGCCCAGCGCGGCGTAGGCAAAGCCGAGCCCGCTTGCAATCGGCGCAAGCCACACGCTGAGCTTCAGGAAAAAGCTCCTGTCTTTCTCTGTGGGTTCACCGGCAAGCAGGAGATAAGGAACAAGAATCTGGTTGAGCGCGCCAAGCAGAATGGACCATTGGAAACGAGGATAGGATGTCAATGCGCCCAGGCCCACCACCATGGTGAGACAGACGGCCAGAAGAACCAGAACACGCTTGTCGACAGGCCGTGTAAAAACATAAATCAGGGCTGCTAGGAGGATCGTGGATTTCAGGATCGGGTTAATTCTCCCGAGGTTAACTATGAGGCCCGGATTGACGACAAACAGGAGGTAGCCGAACCCTATCGCCCAACGAAAAAGCATGTTCTCTAAGTCTCCTTGCCGGCTGCCTGGGCGTCTGCTCTCTCGATAAAAGCCCTGCCGCGTCGTGTCGCCTGAGAGGTGTTTGATCCGCCGGCTCGTCAGCCGTTCGCGCGTGTTCGATGTTCCTATCGCACGTTCGGCGGCCTTCGTGTTCAGATGCTTTTAGCTGCAAACCAGCCCAGTGGCAAATTCTGTAGCGAATCCGCCCGATTGCCGGTTCGGATGGGACGAAGGGGGGGGGGGCTTGTTGGTCATTTTTATTGTCATTTTAGCCTCTTCTTTCTGTTCTCTTTGGTCGATTGCCGGTTTAAAAGGCGGCGAAAAGGGCTGCTCTTTGGGGGATGCAGGTCCGTGGAGAATGCAATGAACGCCATACGCGCGCTTCGGCCGATCATGAGGGGTGCGCTGATCGCTGTTCTGGCGCTCATGCTGATCGCCCAAGGGGCTGTGCGGCAGGAGCCGCTGCACCTGCTCTCGGCTGTCGCATTCGCCGTCGCGGCAATGTCCCTACTTTTCCTCGATCGCCGGTCTGGTGCATTCTCGCCTGTCGCTATCTCGCTGGGAATGGCCTTGTTGCTGGCGGCCTGGGGTCTTTTCCAGGCAGGTTTCGACTTCGGCTGGGTTTCCCCGCATCCGGTCTGGCGCTCCGCGTCGGAGATCATCGGTCCTTTGGCGGGCGCCGTCTCGATTGCGCCATCGGACACGCTTGAGACGATCATCCCCGTGACACTGCCCTTCGTGATATTTGCTGCGTGTTACATCGTGTTCGATTCAGACCGATCGGTGACGATGCTGATGGGGACCGGTGTGGCCATCGCGGTGGTTGGCGCGGTGATTGCCATCGTGCAGCTGGAATTTGCGCCAGATACGCTGCTATTCGGTCCGAAGCGCTACTATCTCGATTCCCTCACCGCGTTTTTCGTCAATCGAAATACCAGCGCTACCTATCTCGCGATGCAGATGATTGTCGCGGCCGGCTTCTGCCTGAAATATGCGGGAAACTTCGACATCAGACGGCTGCTTGGGACAGAGCCGGCAGCTGCAGTCCACGGGCGACGCCCAGGCGGGAGCGGGTTTGATTTCGGTCTCCTGATGAGCGTGGTCGCGACTGCGATTCTCTTCACGGCCCTCATGCTGACGAAATCGCGCGCGGGGGCCGCGGCGGGCCTGATAGGGCTTGCTGTGTTCCTGCTGCTTGCAGCTTATCACGGCGCTTACCGGCGCAGGCCGCGCAGCGCAATCCGAAGCAGCGCCCGCAAGACGACCACGGGGCGACGTCTGGCGCGTACGCTTGTTGTGCTTCTTGCCCTCGGTCTCGTCGCGGGCACCTTTGCCGGACGGGCCGTGTTGCGGGCAGAAGCGCGCGGTGCCGATGACGAGCGTTTCTGCCTCTATCCGGGCATGGTCAGGCTTCTCCAGGACAATTGGCAGTTCGGCACCGGATACGGGACGTTCAAGGATGCTTTTTCGCCCTATCGCCCTCCGGAATGCGAGGTCCTGTCCATCATCGACAGGGCGCACAGTTTCTATCTCGAAGCCCTGATAACGGCAGGCGTCGCTGTCATTCCGCTGATGCTGGTTGCGGTCTTCTTCCTGCTGTTTGCGGTCATTCGCGGGATCAGGCTCCGCAAGTCCATGCGCTGGTTGCCCATGGCAGGATTGGGCGTGCTCTTCACCGTCATCCTCCATTCGATCGTTGATTTTTCGATCCAGATTCCCGGCTTTGCCGTCTGGTTTGCCGCCATCATGGCAGGCGTGGTGCGCGTTTCCTTCGAGCGGCAGTAGAGCGTTCCGGCCCAAGCCGGATCGCCGTCTTTCAGGGCCTCCGGCTCCCAGGCCAGCGACTTCAAGGCAGGAAAAGCCGGCTACTCCTCGCGGAAAGCGTGCTGGATCTGATCGGTCAGCGGCTTGGCGAGATAACTCAACACGGTTCTGTCGCCGATCTTGATGAACACCTCCGCCGGCATGCCGGGATAGAGTTCGATGAACTTCAGCTTGGCCAGGCTCTCGGCGTCCGGCGTGATGCGGATCGGGTAGTAAGTCGCGCCGGTATGCTCGTCGCGAACGATGTCGGGCGCGACAGAGGTCACCCGGCCGTTCACCTCCGGTGTCGTGCGCTGGTCGAAGGCGGTAAAGCGGATATCGACGGGCTGGCCCGTCGTCAGCTGGTCGATGTCTTTCGTCGCGACCTTGGCTTCAACGGTCAGGGTCTTCGTCTCCGGGGCGATCAGCATCAGCGTATCTGCCGGCGTCACCACGCCACCGACCGTATGAATATTCAGCTGAAATACGCGGCCGCTTGTGTTCGCCGTGACATTCAGCCTGTTAAGCTGATCGCGCGCGGCCAGACGCCGTTGTTCGAACTCGGCAATCTTGCTTTCGTTTTCCGTGAGTTCCTTTGAGCTTTCAACGCGGCGGTCTTCGTAGAGCTGGATGATCTGGAAGTCGATCTCTGTCATCTTTCCGTTCGCCTGCGCGCGCGCGGCGATCTTGTCGCCCCGTTGCGCCATCAGCGAACTTCTCTGTCGCTTGAGATCGTTCACTCTCTGCATCGACACCATGTTCCTCTTGTAGAGGCCATCGAGTGCCTTGAGCTCCTGGTCGAGAACGTCGATCGAGTCCTTTATCGCGCTGAGCTGGACATCCGTGCCCTCGATTTCATCGCGCAGCTGCGATTTCCGTTCTTCCAGCTGCCTGCGCTGGGCATCGAGAGTCGATACGCGAGTCTTGAGGAGCTGCTTTTCGCTTTCGATAAAGGGTTGGCGTTCGGGACCATCAAGCTTTTGCAGCACCAGAATGTCGGTCTTGAAGTCTGACGCTCCACGTCGCTCAGCATCAAGGCGGGCGCGCCGAAGATAGAGCTGGGCGAGGCTGCTTTCGACAATCTCCAGATTGGCTCGCACCGAGGTGCCGTCCAAAGTCAGCAGAATGTCGCCGGCATTCACTTTCTGCCCCTCTCGAACGTAAATGTTGGAGATGATGCCGCCGTCCTTGTGCTGCACCTTCTTGACGTTGTCGTCGAAGATGACGGAGGCGTCCGCGACGACCGCGCTGGACAAAGATGTCGTCGCCGCCCAGCCGCCAACGCCGCCCACAAGCAGGACGCCGAGGGCGATTACGATTGTCAGATGCCTGTTTAGCGAGCTTTGAGAACTGATCTGGGCCATGTGCCTACTCCGACCGATCAACTGCGCCAACGATCTTCAGCGACGCAGCACCTTCCTGCCTGATCTGATTGCCCTCGGGTCTGAGAACACGAGACAGAACCTCCGCCTTGTCGCCGAAGCCGAGGGCCTTCCCGTCCCGCATCATGAGAACAAGATCGACCGCCTCAAGTGCGCTTGGGCGATGCGCCACGATGACGACAATGCCCCGGCGATTGCGTACGGCTTTGATCGCCTGAGCAAGCGCCTGCTCGCCTTCGCCATCCAGGTTGGAGTTCGGCTCGTCGAGGATGACGAGGAAGGGGTCCTTGTAGAGTGCGCGGGCGAGGGCGACGCGCTGCCGCTGACCAGCCGACAAGGCCGAGCCACCAGCCCCGATCTGGGTGTCATAGCCATTCGGCAGGCGGAGAATGAGCTCGTGGACATCGGCCATCCGGGCGGCGTGGATGACGGAGTCGACGTCCATGTCCGCATCAAACCTGGAAATGTTCTGAGCGACAGTGCCAGAGAACAGCTCGACGTCTTGCGGCAAATAACCGATATGACGCTTGCGGCTGTTTTCACCCCATTGATCCAGAGCCGCGCCGTCAATACGCACCCAGCCTCTGTAGATGGGCCACACGCCTGCGATGGCGCGGATCAACGTCGATTTTCCTGAACCGCTCGGCCCGATCACGCCCACGGCGCTCCCTGCTGGAACGGCAAAGGTGACGTTGTTTACAAGAATGTGCCGACCGCCGGGAGGGCCGCTGGAAACGGCTTCTACACGCAGGTCGCGCTGCGGAGACGGCAACTCCGTCGGCTCGGTTATCACCGGTACACTCTCCAGCACGGTGCGCAAGCGCTTCCAGCTCTGGCCGGCAGCAACAAACGAACGCCAGTTCGCGATGGCCTGGTCGATGGGCGCCAGCGCGCGGGCCGTGAGGATCGAGGAAGCGATGATGATGCCACCCGTTGCCTTCCCTTCAATCACGAGGATTGCGCCGATCGCCAGAACCGCCGATTGAAGCAGCGTTCTGAAAATCTTGGCGAATGCGGAATAGGTATTCGCAACGTCCGAATTGGCCTGAGATTTCTCGCGGAAGGCGTCGTTGCTCTTCTGCCACAACCGCTCCAGCTCTCCGGTCATCCCCATGGCCTGAACGACTTCCGCGTTCCGGTGAGCGGCGTTGAGAAAGCTGTTGCGGCGCATCGACGTTTCGTGCGCTTCCTTTGCCGAGGCCTGTGTGCTTCGATTGTTGAAATAGGTGATCAGAACCAGCAGCAGAGCGCCGATAATCGCTGCGATACCGATCACCGGATGGAACATGAAGCAGATTACGATATAGAGCGGCATCCACGGAAGATCGAAGAAGGCGCCGGGTCCAGAGCCGGTGAGAAATCCCTTTACCTGATCGAAATCCCGCTGAAGCTGGATGCTATCTGTTTCCCCGCCCATGCGCAGGGGCGCGTTCATCACGGCGCGAAACACGCGTGCGCTCATGACCTCGTCGAAAACGCCAGCGATCCTGACAAGAACCCTGCTGCGGGCAACATCAAACACGCCCTGGAAGAAATACAGCAGAACGGCCAGCACGCTGAGAGCGACGAGCGTGGGAATGCTCTTGCTGGGGATCACCCGATCGTAGACCTGCAACATGAAAAAGGAGCCGGTCAGGTAAAGAATATTGATGAGAGCGCTCGCTATGCCGACCGCGATGAAGCCGCGGCGCGATTTCTTGATCGCAATTACGTCCACGTCATCGCCGGAAGCAATGCTCTTGGTTTCGCCTGTCACGCTCATCGAAAAACCGTTCCCATCGCGATTGCGTCAATTCGAGACGCCAGTTTCAGATGTCATGTCCTAATTTATCCGGAATTTGCCATCGAACAGGGGGCGAAGTTCGAACTTAGGATTAATCAAAACAAAACATCGGGACTTGCAGCGTCGCACCACAGTCTCTCGGCGTTCGTATTCTCCCTGCCGAACGCTGGCTTCATAATGCAGCAGGCCCCGATTACCGGGGCCTGACAAATTCTGACAAAACTTTCCGCAGCGGTCAGGCCAGGAGAATGTCATTGTGGTCGAAGAAAGACAGGTTCTTTGCGACAATAGCGATGTCCTGCGCAGCACCCGAACCGTTCCCGTCAGCATCGTACGAAATGACGCCTGTTGCCTTGTTGTAGATAACGGTGGCGGCAGAAGACGTCGCGGCGCTACCGATGACGAAGCTGGAAGCGGCAAGATGCCCGCTGTCGGCGACGAGGCCGGTAAAGACATTCTTGTCCAGCTGGATCGCATCGTCGGAATCGAAATCGATGATATAATCTCGGTTCGCCAGGCCGAATTCGTGGAACGCAAACACGTCAGCGCCGCCCTTGCCATAAAGCTTGTCGTTACCGCCAAGGCCGGAGATCACGTTGTTTCCGCCGTTGCCGGTGATCAGGTTGGAAAGATTGTTGCCGGTTGCATTGATGTCGCCGGCGCCGTCGGCAATGTAGAGGCGGAGATTTTCAATGTCGGCGCCCTGCGTGCGCAGATCGACGTCAACGAAAGCCGCTATCGTGTCATTGCCGCCTGCGGTTGCGGTGCTGATGATCTTGTCGCCGGCATTGTCGAAGACGTACCAGTCGTCGCCAGCGGTTTCGTAGTAGGTGTCCGCACCCTTGCCGCCGTCGAGGAAGTCGTTGCCCGAACCGCCGATGAGCTTGTCGTTGAATTCGCTGCCGCGGATCACATAGCGCTCTACGTCCACCGTCTGAACCGAAGCCTGCTTCCAGCCCCAGTCATTGTAGAAGTCGTAAGTGACGGAACCGTCCTTGTTGACGGTGAAGGAAAGCTTTTGCGCCGAATAGAGTTCGAACGTGTCGAGGCCGGTGCCACCGTTAAACTTTACGGATCCGGTAAAGTCCGGGCTGTCGAGACGAAAGCGGTCGTCGCCCGCGCCGCCGTTGAAGGTGACGCCAAGAGCCGATCCCTTCAGTTCGAAAGTGTCGTTGCCGTCACCGCCGTTGATGGTCGAGAACAGAGCGAACTTTGCAATCGAAAGCAGGTCGTTGCCGCCGCTCAGATTGATGTTGCCAAAGAGGAAATCCTTCGACAGCACATCATCGCCATCTGTGAGTGTCCGGCTGAAAAAGCAGCTGAAAAAGTCAATATACTGCAGAGTCATTTTATCACCCCTCTAAAAAATCATAAGTTACTTTTAGGGGCAAATTAACGGATCGTCAACCTTTTCGACGCTTTTCAGTCGGCGATGTCACCGGAAAGATACATTTTTAAAAACAAAGGCTTGCCTGCCGGTAATGTGTTTGTCTGGAGGATGATCCGCCGGTCTGTATCGTTGTGATACATTTTTTTTGCTGCATTGCGGTATCGGCCCGCCCGCAACGACGTGCACGACTCCTTCCAGTTGAGTTCGATCGCCATGCTGGGTGTTTCATGCGCCGGTTCGTCCGGCCGGCTCTTGCGACGGCATCCGGAGCGAGAATTGAATCCGATTTGGCGCTGGGCGGGGGGTGTCTCGAGCTTTTTCAGGTCGAAGCCGGTCAGGATACGTTGGCGGCGACCTTCCTCCACCGTGCGGGGTTCACGGGTGACTGGATCATGACCCAACGGAGCCCCGTCTTGTTCCATGGTCGTATGGCGCTGTTGCGGTTATCGAGGACCATGTCGCCCTTATCGGTCTTGACCACAAGAACCATATGCCCTTCGCCGAAGGGTGTATAAACCACGGCCAGCCGCAACGTCTGGGACGGCCAGCCCCGCGCAATCAGTTCGTGCCGCTTGGAAATGGCATAGTCTTCGCAATCGCCTGATACAGGCTCCAGGCTCCATGTGTCGCTGACGTCTTCGACTGGACGGATGCGTTTATTGACGGAGAGGTTGACGTCCTGCAGTTCGCTCAGTCTCGTTGGTGTCAGACGGATTTCGAGGCCGTAGTTGCGGCTTCGCGGGGCTCGGCATTCCTCGGGATACTGGGTACAGAAGACGACGCTGGCGAAAGGGGCTGCGACCCGCTGCATCGAGGGCACAAAAGCGCGCTGGCTACGTCCAAGTTCGCGCCCAAGGCTAGCTGGGCCCGCGGCCTCACCGGTTGCAGGAAACGTGAGTGTTAGCGCTGCAAATGCACACGCCAGGATTTTCAATCTCTTTCTCATGGCTTTCACCGCCTTCTCAGAGTTCTCTGGCCCTGATTTAGTCCGGAATGCCGTGGCCTCCCGGTTTGAAAGCAAATGTAGCGAAGAGAGTTTTTTCTCCTCTGAAGGGAAAATCTAAAAGTTTAGCGGTCTGGCGATTTCGTTGAAAGTTGCGGTCAGTTCATTCTCGAGCCGATGGCGACGCGGGCATGTGCAACCGTGGACAATACCTCAGTTATACTGGGGGACCAGCCGGTTCCCGTTCCTGTTCTGGGGCGCGAGGCGGGGACGCGGCTGGCCATTCTCCTCAATTCCCGAAGGGGTCACCGATTTGCGAAAGTTGCGAGGCGCACAATCCTGCAGGATCATGCCGTTGACCACGCAAGGGCCATTTGAAGCGCCCGGTTTGGGCCCGACAACATTCGTATCGCTGTCGGGGGCCGGAACGAGGGTACCTCCTGCATAGGCGCTGCCGCTCAGGAGCGCGAAGCCGATGATGCAGAGTATTCTGGTGGCCATGCTGCTTCTCCAAGAATGCCGGGCTGCGCCGCAGGCCCGATGGGGCCAAACTGTTGGGGTGCGGGGAGGCTTTATATCCGCAAAAGACGATCATTTTGCGTCATGGGCGTTGGCGCTGATGCGTTGCTTCCCGTGTGCCTTCTCGCCTAGCGCGTGACGCTGCTCGTCATCGAGGGGTCTATGCCAGTTTGGGAGTTGAAGACGCGCATGCCGATGGCTGCCAGTCCCACCCAGGCGGCGATTGAAACTGTGAAGGCGAAAATAAGTCCACGCGCTCTGACCGACATCGCTAGCCCTTTACTCAACAAGGCTGGCAATGTGGCAGCAAGGCGTTGCAGATGCCTTAACTCGCCGAAGAGCGATCTATGGTCGTGGCATGAGCTCATACCAGCTTGACAATCACATTTCTCCCAGGACGTATTTGTTTTATTTCAATAGCTTGAGAAACGGACCGATGCCGATTTTCGCCATTTTTCAGATGAATTGGAGGCGGGAGCACGCTTGCACGGGTTGGTCGCATGGCCTTAGGTTAAGCACGCATCGTGTGATATGGTAAATACATGTTCAAATGGATCAGAGAGTCGTTTAAGCTCCAGCAGAGCGCGGCAGCGGAAGGGCGGGGCGTCAAGGGTATCGACGTCTTCGAGGACACGTTTGCAACCGTCTATGCGGTCGGCGACATTCATGGTCGGTTCGACCTGCTTCTTGAGGCCGAGGCGCGGATAGAAGCGGATATCGGCGACAATCCGCATGCCCTCGTCGTCTATGTCGGCGATTTTGTCGATCGCGGACGCCAGTCGTCGGATGTGCTTGCTCATCTCATGACCTCCCATGCGCCACGCTTTACGCGGTTATGCCTCCGGGGCAACCATGACGACCTTTTCCTGCGTTTTCTCGATGCGCCGCAGTCGGAAGGGGGATGGCTGGACGTTGGCGGCAAGGAAACACTCTTGTCCTACAAGCTCGATCCGAGGACGCTTCGCGAAGCCTGGAACGATCAGTTCGCGGTGCAGGATCTGCTGCGGCGACATGTCCCCGATTCCCACCGGGAATTTCTGCGGGAATTGCCCTATTGCGCGCGATGGAAGTCGTATTTCTTCGTGCATGCCGGGCTTCAGCCGGGTGTGCCGCTGCACAAGCAGGTGACGGAAGATCTTCTCTGGATCCGGGAACCATTCCTGTCCAAAGGACCTGAACTCCCGATAACGGTTGTTCATGGGCACACGCCCACTGAGGAGATTTCCTATGGTCGCGGGCGCATTGGCATAGATACGGGGGCTTATGCAACCGGCCGGCTCACCGTCCTCAAGATTACGGCGGATGGGGCGGACCCGCTTCCCTACCGTCAGGTTTGAGGCCTCAATCGCCGAGAGTCAGGTCGCAGATAAGCGGCAGGTGGTCGGAGCCCATCGCGGGACCCGTATGGCAGTTGGACAGCACATTCGAGCCATTGGTCAGAATATGATCGATCGGCGATCCGAGGAAAGCCAACCCGGTGCGGAGGCCCATGCGTGTGGCGAGCGGGAAGAGCCTTGCCTCTTCGTGCAGCCTGCCACGCCGCACCACAGCCGAGAAATAGGGGTCCCAACGCGTTGCGTTGAAATCGCCGAGCATGACGGCCGGTCCCCTGGCATGCGCGATCAATTCGGCAAGCGTGGTCAGATAGTGATTGCGGGCTGCGAGATCCCAGCTTGTCCGCAAAGTCGCGGGATGCACGCCCCAGACCGTGAGGCGACGACCCTTGATATCGAGCGTCGCGGTGACGATGGAATGCTCCTCGACGAGCCTCGCTCGCTCCCATACAAACGGGTAACGCGACAGGATTACAAGATCGGGCGCCGGCTTGGTCTGATAGGGAAAGATCGTCGCGAGCCCTGCCGCGGCTCCGGGCTCCAGGGGAGAATATTCCTGAATGGCTACGATGTCGGCGGACTGTTCGGCCAGCCAGCGATAGCTCTCGGAGCGATCCGTGTTGTCGCCCAGCCAGTTATAGCTGATGACCCGCAAGGTCGGGCCCTTGGCGGGGCCGCTATTGAAAGCAAAATCTCGCGCTGCCGGCAGGACGAGATCGATAGCCAGAACAATCGCGACCATGAAAGCCGGCCAACGTATCGGTTTCAGGACCAGCGCGGCGATCACAAGCAGAAGGATCGCCACCGCCTCCAGATAGCCCCAGAACAGATTGAGCGCTGCCAGTGCAAGGACGACCTGCAGCTGCAAATATCGCGCTCCGATGACCAGGACGACCGCGATCGGAACCAGATAGGTCAGAAGGGATTTTGAACGTCCGCCGAACATGGTCAGGCAATCCGGATGATGAGACTGGCACCCTCCTACGCGATTTGCTGTTGCGATGCAAAACGGCGGCCGCAGGCGGTAGGGCAGTTTGGATGGAGACGTTCACCCCCGCAGGCGCCCCGCCTCCCAGATCCACATTGAAAATGTGTGAGACGATACACACCCTGAATGGCCAGGACTGATCGAGATCAGATCCCGGCGGCAGCGGAAGTGAAAACTCCAGTCGCTGCTTTCGGGGCGTCACGCATCCTCCTTTCGGACCGCTGTCCCCCAAGGTCACGCACCATCGAAAATCGGAGAAAGGGCGGCATCGATTGCGCCTGAGGAGAAATGCCCGACATATGTCTTCGCGCGCTTTCCCATTTGCTCTGCGACCGCTTTGTCTTCCAGCCATTCGTCGATCCGCCCGGCAAAACCCTGTGCGTCGTCTTCAACTGCAAAGGGAACATCTGCCGTCGGGAAACCTTGCGCACCGACAGACGTCGTGATGCAACCCAGCCCCATGGCAAAATAATCGACCATCTTGATCTTCAGGCCGCTACCGACCCTGATAGGGTTGATGGCAAAGCTCACATCCTTGCGGAGGTCGTTCATGTCCTTGACCACGCCGTGGCGAATGACACCCTCATGGTCGCCGATGACCGAGCAGATACTGCCTGCCACATGCAGATTCACATCCCCCCGAGCCTGTCTCACACGAGGCCAGATATCACTCAGGAACCATTCCAGGCCCTCGACATTGTGATGCGCCGATGAGCCGATATACAGGATGCCGCTGCCCGAGAGGTCAATCGTTTTGCGGGCATCCACAGAGGGAAACACGGTCAGAACCTGCCGTTCGGGCGCCATCTCTTTCAGGAGGCGTGCTTCGTCCGCGTTGATCGCGATGATGGCGTCGTAACTGGAAACGATGCGCTTCTCCATTTCGGCGCTGATGGCGGGATTGACGACCCGGCCGCTGGCTTCAAAGGAGCGTGTTCTTTCCGAGAAGACATCATGCGCGATGAGAACGCGCCTGCCGGGAATGTGCGCGGCCAGAAAACGATCGCGGAAAATGGTATCTACGAAGACATGCGTCGGGTCGATGCCTTTCAGGAGCCTGGTCGCCTCACGGATCTCGGCCTCGGTCGGGAAATAGCCGATTGAAACCGAAGTGGCGGGGCCGTTTTTCTTGGGCGCGTATCTCTTGATCTGCTTATAGGCGTAGCGGGCGAGGGAAGCCCAGCTGTTCAGGATGTAGCGACCTTCGAAGAGCGATCCGGCATGAATGAAGCGTATGCCAGGTTCGCCTTGAAACCAGAGACCCGGCAGCTGCCGCGCACAGCAGATCACCGTCACATCGTGCCCAAGCCTCTTGCACGCGTTCAAGAGGCCCCGGTTATACGTTCCCGCGCCGTCGGAGTGGAAGGGCGCCAACTGGTTGACGATGAAGACAATTCTCTTCGGAGCCTTGGTGACTTCGTTTGCGTCCATTTTGCTGCCTTTTTCGTCCTACATTTACCAAATGTCGAACAAACTGCGAAATCATCCAGCGGACACCAAATCTGCAGAGGAGCCCGGCCACAAGAAAAGTCAGAGCATCCTCGTCAAACGCCTCGCGGCGGATTTCATGCGGACGCCAACATACCTAGTCACATCTCCAACAATCGAGACCTCAGGCAGGTTAACCTCACGCCGCAGTTCACGGGCCATGGCGAAAGATCCCGAATTCACGAGCCGTCGGATGTCCACCTCGACAAATTGCCTCAAGACCTTGGGAACCAACGGAGATTTATCGCCATACTTTTCGAGTAGACACGCATGGTGCAGGGAGATCGGAGTCGGCTTACTGAAATGTGTCAAGGCATAGCCGAGTTCTGAATCTTCAACATGGAAAATGACGTTTTCCGCTCGGCTCCAGCAGACCGGACCGGAAAATAGCACTTGTAGCCAAAGAAAGCTGTCCTCACCGAAAAGGCATCGGTCTGCACTGTAGTAGCCACCCAGCTGGTCGAAAACCGTCTTCCGGACCACGACGCAGCTCGAATGCATGGCATGCGTCATCTCAACCACGCTTTTCTCGTTAGAGACGGAGAGTGCAGAGGAAGGACCATCCGACAAGCCGACCTTCTGAACAAGATTAGGCCTTACCGCTCTGAATGCGCCGCTGTCGTAGGCGCAAGCATATGCGAGGCAATCGGCGTAAGCACCAAGACCGGCATAGGCTTCGGCGAGATGGTGGGGCAGCCACTCATCGTCTGCATCCAGGAAAGCGAGCAACTCGCCTCGGGCAACAGACGCACCTTTGTTCCGCGCTGCCCCTGGGCCTGCGTTTGGCTGCGCTATGAGTGTTATTCTTTCCGATAGATACTTTTCCACCTTCGTCGCACTATCATCTGTGCTTCCGTCATCGACAATAATGATCTCAAAATCCTGAAACGTTTGCGCGAGAACAGAGGACAGCGCGCGTTCAATCGTCCATGATTTATTGTAAAGGGGAATGATGACGGAAATCAACTGTCGTCCTCATGATCTATTTCTTGTACGTCTCAAAAGGGAGTTCTTTGATACAAGAAACAAAAGATCTGGATCGCGCAAAAGTTCAATATATTTCTTGAATCCAACATTTGAATCGGAGTTCAGGCGTCTCCAGAGGTCCATTTTAAGGAAAACGTTCTTTCGGTTCTGCAGATACTGTATCGATTTGCCCCTCAGTTTCGTGCGCATGTTTTCGATAATATCGTCGCTCATGCGCGCAACTGCCGTTCTCTCGTTTGCGGCCGAGTTGCTCAGAGATCCTGGACGGATGTAATAGTTATAGCCGCAGTAGTCTATTCCATAGAAGCGAGGATCATACTGAATCGCTCTAACATAAAATTCGAAATCTTCAGCCAGTCTCAAATTTTCGTCGTATTTCAGATTGTGCTTTCGAAGGAAATCCGTGGAGAATATCGGCTTCATGTAGCCAACGTCGAAACAAAGGACGCGCGTACTATATTTGAGAAATACTTCTTGTGAAAAATAAAGTGGGCGATCTTTTCGCATGAAGTCAAACGCTTTGAACTTATGAACGTCCTCACCAAAGAAGCGCACGCTTTGGTTGTCCACAACGATATCCGCGTTTGTCTCGCGGGCCAATTTCATCAGCCGCTCCAGGCGCTCTCGATCATAGGTGTCGTCGGCGTCAAGCAAGGCTATAAAATCGCCCGTCGCCAGATCGATGGCTCGGTTGCGCGCACCAGAGGGGCCGAGGTTGGACTCCAAGGATAAAAGGACGACCCTGCTGTCTCGGCTTGCTATGTTCTGCACCACTTCTCGGGAGTTGTCAGTGGATGCGTCGTCAACAACTATGCATTCAATTTCAGTGTAAGTCTGATCGAGTACTGAATGTATTGCCTGCGATACGAACTTCTCGCCATTATGACAGGCAATAACGACGGAAACCTTAGGTGATTTGCGAGCGTTATTCAAATCATACTCCATTTATGCGGTTTTTCGTGAAAGCAATATTTTCTTTTAGGTTATTCAGATTGAAGATGGTTGTCAACAATGCGTAGATTGCTACAAAAATACCGCCCTGTATAATCCCCCCGATAAATGGATTTGAAATTTGAGCCCAGGAGAATTTCTGTGCGAATTCGCAAGCCATGAAAGAGAGCGATGCGCAGAGGAGGGGAGCTCCGATAGGTTTCACTAGAGACGTCCAGCGAATAGAGAGGGACCTGATCGTGAAATGGAACATGAAGGGTGTCTCGGCAAGAAGTGCCGCACAATATAGCCATACTGTGCCTTCGACTGTATCCATCTTGATGAAATACAAAGTTGGAAGGACGACGGCAGCCTTGAACACGATCAGCCACATGAAAGTCTTCGGCTTTCCCATCGCGATGAGATAGGAGCCATTGATGAATTGTACGCAGTAAATTCCACCAAGGAGAAGCATTGGCTTCATGAGCAGTTCGGCTCCGGCCCAGTGATTGCCGAAGAGGATTGTGTTTAGCTGGAGTGACGCGGCCGCGAGGCCAAAGAAGATTGGCGTACCGAAGGTGGATACGATTGAGCACACCCTCAAATAGAGCTTTCGCATTCGCTCCATGTCGCCGGAAAGCTTGGACAGTATCACTGTAGAAGCGCTGTTGACGCTCCCCTGTATCAACTCGAGAAGAATGTAGGTGATGCGAGAAGCGACGTTGAAAAGCGCAAGCGGTGCGGGGCCGTGATAAATCAGAATGATAAAGCTGACGCTGCGCAGGGTGCCAAAGTCGATCAGACGCTGAGCCACAAGATGAATCCCGAACGCAAGAATTTCGCGAGTTGATTTTCCGTTGAATTCGAATTTCGGCAACCAGACGGGTCTGATCCAGATCCAGATGGTGCTGGAGACCACTTGCGACCCATACTGGGCGATGACCGCCCATGGTCCACCGCCCCCCTTGGCGACGGCAACGCCGACAATCCCCCCAATTGCCAAGCAGACTAGGCCACGGATGCTCAAGGCGCGAAACATCATTTCTCGACGGTACATAGCCTCCTGAAATCCTGACAGCATGAGCACCGGCGATAAAAGACCGATAACCGCGATATAGTGCCCTGCGCCCTCGATGGACATCAGCGTAGCCAGCCTGTCGGAAAACCAGAACGTTAGCATCGATAGCAATACCGATAGTCCGAGCGACACGAAGAATGGTCCGTTGGCGTCCTCGGTCGTAAAGTCGCGTCGTTGTACCAGTGCATCGCCCAGGCCGAATTCTGCGATGACCATCAAGAGAGACAGAATCAGGAAACCCGCCCCGGCAATCCCGTACTCCTGCGGGTTTAACAACCGTGCAAGAAGCACAAATATGACAAGTCCTAACGCTCGCGATCCCCAATTGAGGATAAAAGACCAGACGACTGCGGCAGTCGCTTGACGACGAAAATTCTCGGAAACTTCCATAGATCAGGGGCTCCGTCTGCGTGACTGTAACGGTAAGCTGCACACGTCGATCTGGTGCATGCGTATTCTTCCTGGCATCGGGGTTCAAAGAGGTCCTGAGTGGGAAGGGTCCGAGATATTCGCTTCTGGTCTGCCGTCGAAAAACGCGTTCATTTCTTTGGCCGACCGTTCACTTTTTTCAATGGCGAATGCAAACGCATTCTGCTGCTACGGGCCATGCTTTTTTAGCAGCTAGGGCTGCCTGTGTATATCATCTGTCCGGATTTTCTCGCGCTTGCAGCATTTTTGGGTGCGGTTGCTAACGTAGGGGAGTTGTGTCGAATTCATGCACTGGATCTTGTGTCTTTTTGTATCTCAATCTTGCGAGCTGGATTGGGCCGTGCAGGGCGGAAAGACGTCAGTGTGGGATCGCTGGTCGTTTAAAGATGATGCCTGTGCCTGCCCCAGACCGGAACTTCGTCTCTATGAAATGCCGCCAGCTTGACCGCGTCGCGGTAGCTTGGAAACCATCCCAAGAGAAAGCGGCCGGCCCAAAAAAAATCGGCGCAGAAACAATCTGCGCCGAATCAATCCGACAGCAATTAAGCTCAGACGGTTCCGAACATGTCCACGCTGAAGTGGCTTGCGTCAACGAAGGAGAGGTTCTTGCCGATATAGGCGATGTCTTGTCCTGCATGTGCGCCAGCGCCGTCGTCATCATAGGAGACCATGCCAGTCCCCTTGTTGTAGATGATCTGCGGGCCGGTTCCCGTGGCGCCGTTGGTCTTCCACGCATTGGTGACGATGAAGTGGCCGGCATCGATGTTACCATCGTTGTCACTATCAAGGCCGGCAAAGACGTTACGGTCGAGCGCGATCTTGTCGTTGGCGTCGAAGTCCAGGATCGTATCGCGGTTGGCAGCACCCATTTCGGCGAAATGGAAGACGTCTGCACCGCCCTTGCCGTAGAGCGTGTCATTGCCCGCACCGCCGGCAATCACGTTGTTGGCCCCGTTGCCGGTGATGAAGTTGTTCAGCGCGTTGCCGGTCGCATTGATATTGTCCGTACCGGTCAGGCGCAGGTTCTCGATCGCGCTCTGGTCGCGCAGGTCGTATGTGAGGGATGACCAGATCGTGTCGTTGCCGCCACCTGTGACTTCACCGATGATCTTGTCGCCGACATTGTCGATCACATATGAATCGTCGCCACTGCCTGCGTAATAGGTGTCCTTGCCGGCGCCGCCGTCCAGGAAGTTGCCGTTGCCGCCGCCGGAATGGATGATGTCGTCGCCGTCGCCCGCCTTGATGACGTTGCGGGCATCATTGCCCCAGATCTCGTTGTTGCCGCTGTTGCCGAAGACGTTGATGGCGGCATGACCGTCGATGACGAGGTTCTCGACATTGTCGGCGAGAACGTAATTGAACAGCGTGGTGTGAACCGTATCGGTGCCTTCGCCGGCCAGTTCGGTAACCACGTCGCCGGCATTGTCGACATAGTAGGTGTCGTCGCCATCGCCGCCAACCATCGTGTCAGCACCTTCGCCGCCGTTCAGCGTGTCGTTGCCCCAACTCCCGACGAGCGTGTTGTCTGCGGCATCGCCGGTCAGTGTCTGGTTCGCGTTGGTACCCAGCAGAATGTGGCTGGCATCGACGTTGTCGAGGTTCTTGCCGACGAAAACGATGTTCTCACCTGCACCTGCGCCTGCACCGTCAGCATCATAAATGATGAAGCCGGTCGACTTGTTGTAGATGATCTGGGGGGCGGAGCCGGTTGCGCCGTCGCCGTTCCAGGAATTCGTGACAAGGAACGCAGGGGAGTCGATGACGCCGTTGTTGTCGGTGTCGAGACCCTGGAACGCGGTCTTCTCGAGACGGATCTTGTCCGAAGCCGTGTAATCCCAGATGTAGTCCTGGTTGGCACTGCCCATTTCGGCGAAGTAGAACGAATTTGCGCCGCCCTTGCCCCAGAGACTATCGTTGCCTGCACCACCGGCGATAACGTTGTTTCCGCTGTTGCCCGTGATCAGGTTGTTCAGTTCGTTACCGGTGCCACGCAGGTCAGCCGTGCCCACGAGACGCAAATTCTCGACCGCACCCTGTTCAGAAAGATTGGCGCTGACGGATGCCCAGATCGTGTCGTTGCCGCCACCCGCAACTTCATCGAGAACCTTGTCGCCGATGTTGTCAAAGACATAGCCGTTATTGCCGGAGCCGCCATGATACGTGTCCGCGCCCGTTCCGCCATCCATCCAGTCGTCGCCACCACCGGAGTAAATGGTGTCGTTTCCGGCGCCAGACTTGATCACATTGCGGGCAGTGTTGCCGTAGATGATGTTGTCACGATCATTGCCAAAAACATTGACCGGATCGGAGCCGGTGATAACCAGATCATCAAACGCATCCGGCAAAACATAATTATTTACATCTGTATAATCAGTCGCCATGTAAACCCCCTTAAAAAACATCTATCAGTCCGACGGGCGCAATGAACCTGCCCCCGGAAATTCCGTTCGCTGTTGCGCATATTGCGATGCAACAGATTAATTAGTAAAGAGCCAAGCGGTCTATTAAGGCAATTTTAAGGACGTTTTCATCCCGGCTGTTGCCCTAAGTCAGAAAAGATCGCCAAAGGGTGGATGCATTTAGTTGTTTCCCTCTAAGGTTGCGTTATTACGCAGTCCCGAACATATCCACGCTGAAATGGCTTGCGTCGACGAAGGAGAGGTTCTTGCCGATATAGGCGATGTCCTGTCCTGCATGTGCGCGAGCGCCGTCGTCATCATAGGAGACCATGCCGGTCCCCTTGTTATAGATGATCTGCGGGCCGGTTCCCGTGGCGCCGTTGGTCTTCCACGCACTGGTGACGATGAAGTGGCCGGCATCGATGTTACCATCGTTGTCACTATCAAGGCCGGCAAAGACGTTACGGTCGAGCGCGATCTTGTCGTTGGCGTCGAAGTCCAGGATCGTGTCCCGGTTGGCAGCACCCATTTCGGCGAAGTGGAACACGTCCGCGCCGCCCTTGCCGTAGAGCGTGTCATTGCCCGCGCCGCCGGCAATCACGTTGTTGGCCCCGTTGCCGGTGATGAAGTTGTTCAGCGCGTTGCCGGTCGCATCGATGTTGTCCAAACCCGTCAGGCGCAGGTTTTCGACTGCGCCCTGGTCGCCCAGATTGACGCTGACCGAGGACCAGATCGTGTCGACGCCGCCGCCGGCGAATTCACCAATAACCTTCTCACCAACGGTGTCGAAGACATAGCTGTCGTCGCCAGCGCCTGCATAGTAGGTGTCTGTGCCGCTGCCGCCGTCGAACCAGTTGCCGTTGCCGCCGCCGGAATGGATGATGTCGTCGCCGTCGCCCGCCTTGATGACGTTGCGGGCATCATTGCCCCAGATCTCGTTGTTGCCGCTGTTGCCGAAGACGTTGATGGCGGCATGACCGTCGATGACGAGGTTCTCGACATTGTCGGCGAGAACGTAATTGAACAGCGTCGTATGAACGGTATCGGTGCCTTCGCCGGCCAGTTCGGTGACAACGTCACCGACATTGTCGACATAGTAGGCGTCGTCGCCGCCGCCACCGCTCATGGTGTCCGCACCAGCGCCGCCATCCAGCCTGTTATCACCGGCGTCGCCGGTCAGCGTGTCATTATTGACGCTTCCGGTGATGTTCTCAAAATGGGAAATCGTATCCGTTCCGGTGGCAACACCGGAGGATAGGTTGGCAACGACCGGATCGCCGGTCCAGTTCTTGTAGGACAGCGTATCGATGCCATCGCCGCCGTCGATGACGCCGGTAATATGGGACGTGGTTCCTTCAAGGTTGAAGGTATTGGCGCCCGATCCGAAGAGAACCGCAACGCCATTGCCGCCGGTGATCGTGCCGTTGTGGTTGGTCACCACATCATCGAAATTGCTGACGATCTTGATGCCGGTGCTTGCGGTGCCCTGGATCGTCCCCTCGTTATAGACCGTGGTCTTGTAGAAAGCATTGCCTTGCGAAGAATTGTCGATGAGGATGCCGAGACCTGCGCCGCGGATGATTGCGCCGTCGTAGTTGTAGATTTCCCCGCCGCCGGCCGCGATGCCCTCGGCAGTATTGGGGAAGCCATCCGAGCCGTTTCCATGGGCTCCCGTGCCTTCGATCGTGCCGTAATTGTAGATCTCGGCGAGGAAGTCGATGTCGACACCATCACCATCGCCGTCAAAGGTGCCGTCCGTGCCGCCGCCGTTGGGGAGGCCGGGCGTGGAGCCGTTGATGTCCACGCCGGCGGTGTAGTTGCCCTGGATGAGGCCGTGATTGGTGACGGTTGCGGAGCCATCTGAACCAACGCCGGAACCGTTTTTGCCGATGATCTGGCCGCCCTGATCATTCGTCACCGTGATGTCGCTGTCAGTGCCCGCGTCGATGCCATGACGCGCGCCGGAAATCTGGCCGCTATCGTGATTATTGACCGTGCCGGTGGCATTGTCTTCGAAGGCGATGCCGTCAGCGCTGGCGGTCGCGCTGCCGACCGGATCGGCGACGCGAATGATGCCGCTGTTGTCGATCGTTCCAGTGCTGCCGATCTTGATGACGTCTGCAGTCTTTGCTTCGAGGACGCCGCTCGCCAGATTGGTGATCTTTGCCGAGAAAGTTCCTGTGGCGTTGCCAAAATCAAGCGACTGACCAGACTTCGAATAGATGCTCCCGGAGTTTGTGAGCGTGAATGTTCCCTTGGTCAGAGCGCCCGCCGCCGCCTGCACGGCATCGTCCTCGCCCTTGATGGAGCCCGTGTTGCTCAACGTGAACTTCAGATTGCCGGACCCCGTCTCAAAGCGGATCGCACGGCCGCCGCTGGCAGTGTTTTCGATCGTGCCGTCGTTCTGAACAACAACATCCGTGGTCGAGGCGTTAACGCGCACCGATTGCGCATTGGCGGAGACAGACAGCTTGCCGCCGGACTGAACCGTAAGTTTGTCGCTGCCGCCCATGGTCAGGCGCGACGTCGTGGTCGTGCCGGATGAGATTGTCGTATTCGCCATGAAAAATCCCCGCAAAGCTTAACAATTGCTTACCAGCTAGCGTAGCTGTGTAACGCTTTTGTGAAATGGGGAGGGCGGTTCGGGCTTTGCAGCGACGACTTCACCAGTACGCGGCAGGTTCAGCCGTCCATGCTTGGCCGTTCCGTTCAGACGCCAACGGAAAGCCATTGCCTTTGGAGTTATAGGATGCCCCAGGCGCGATAACGCCCGCGTCCCGTCATTTCGCGCAGGTTCAGCTCCTTGGTCAGAACCAGCGCGCCTTGTGGCGTGATGTCCAGTTCCTGCGCGATGAGGCTGGCGGAGACCACGGGTCTCGCAATCACCAGATCGACGAGTTGCGGGAGCCTTGAGTGGCCGCGTCGGTTGGCCGTGCGGCGTTCGAGCTGGGCGCGGGCGGCAAGCAGCCGGTCGTGCTCCTTCAGACCGATCGCGGCGGTTTCCTCGATGCCTTCGAGAATGGCCAGAAGCCGCGTCATGCGGCTCGGCGAGCGGCGGCGGTCGATCTTGATGGCTTTGAGGCCGACATTGAGAGGCGGCAGATGCGCGCGGGCGACGCCATCCTGACGCAGGAGCGCTGCGGCCAGTTGACGGCCGAGTTCGGCCCTGTGCTGCAGCACCTGAAGCTGGTTCCATGCATCGAGCGCGATAGCGGCTTTCAGCACGGGCGGAAGGTCATGTGCCGCACGCAGGACCTGTTGCCACTCATCCAGGCGTGCATCCTCATCCCAGTCTGCATCATAGATCAGCGGGTCGCGGTCCGAAGCAGTCTTTTGCGGCGTCCGGTTGTTCAGCGTGTCGTCGATCAGCGCACTGCTGCGACTGAGCAGCGCATCAATGTCAGCGAATTCATCGCCTGCCTCCTCTGATGCCGGATCCTCCTCCGGTTCCTCAGGAACGACGACAGGCGAGGGCGCGGGCGTACCGGCTTGAGCCGCCTCAGCGAGGCGTGCCTCTCCTCTCAGGCGGGCCAAACCGGCGCTGCTTAAGGCCCATTCGGGCGGGTGGCCTGCAATCTGGCGGCGGCTGCGCAGCACGGAATGCGCGATGGTCAGTTCGTGGGTGGGTGTTCGGGCATCCCGGCGGGCGTCGTGAAGAACGAGATCTTCCACATGAACCAGTTCGCCATCGACCCACATCGAGGCGACGGCATCGGCAAAATCCTGCCGCTCCAGAAAGCCTTCGCGGATGGTTGAGCGGGACACGCATTCATCCAGTCGCGCGATGGCATCAGATGCCCGGCATACGGGGCCGAAGAGCGCCAGAAGGTCGATTCGCTTCAAGTCATAGGACATGCGCGAAAGATTAGGCGATTCAAGGGGCTTTGCCTATCGCCGCAAACCTAAGCCTGCTTGCGTCCCCAGCAAATGAAGTCGGCATTGGCAAAATCGCTGTCTGTCGGCTGATTGCGCTTGCCGTAGGCCAGGGGATTGCCATCTGGCCCGACCGTGGTCCCGCCAGCGGCGCGGACAACCGCGTCACCTGCGGCTGTGTCCCACTCCATCGTCCGCCCGAAGCGCGGATAGATGTCAGCCTCGCCCTCGGCGATCAGGCAGAATTTCAGCGACGAGCCGACGGAGCGGTAATCGTGCACGCCTTCCTTTTCGAGAAAGGCGACGGTTTCCGGGCTGTTATGCGAGCGGCTGGCGACCGCAACCGGCTTTTCCGGACAGGCGCGGACGCCGATCGGATGCCGGGACACAAGCCGGCCGCCTTCGCCGATGATGAGCTTTTCGGCGCCTGTCGCATCGCCGCGGTAAAGAACGCCCTTGGCTGGCGCATAGACCACGCCGGCAACGGGTCGGCCTTCAACGATCAATGCAATATTGACCGTGAAGTCCTCGCTCTTGTTGATGAATTCCTTCGTCCCATCGAGCGGGTCGACCAGGAAGAAGCGTCCCGATGCCGTGGCCGGCATGTGTCCGGCGGCGCAGGCTTCTTCAGCGACGAGCGGGATATCGGGATAGGCCTTCGTCAGGATGCCGGCGATGATCGCTTCTGCCTTCTCGTCGGCAATGGTGACGGGGGACTGGTCGCATTTGAGGCGGACTTCGGGGCCTGCGCGAAACACAGTCATGATCACGGCGCCGGCCTCAATGGCAGCAGCCGTGAAAATTTCAAGCATGGGGTCGTTGGTTGTCATCACGGTTCTCGCGTCGACAAGGCGTTGCCGACGCATGCGCATATATTATCGGCGGACTTTCGCCGCAAGCCGCCGTCCCCATTACTCACCAGTCTCATAACGGGTGGTGCTAGGGCTCAAGGACTATTTTGCCTGAAACGCCGCGTTCCATCAACTGTTTCAGCACGGCTGGTGCTTCGGACAGCGGATGACGCGCGCTGATGAGCGGCTTCACCTTGCCCTCGCGATACCAGCCGAAAAGTTCGCGGACATTGTCGGCATAGACTGCCGGTTCATGCTGCGTGAACGCGCCCCAGAAGACGCCGACGAGAGAGAATTCCTTGACCAGCGCCAGATTGACCGGAAGCTGCGGGATGCGGCCGGCGGCAAAGCCGACGACGAGGTAGCGGCCGTTGCGACCCATGGTGCGGACCAGCGTGTCGAACGTGTCGCCGCCGACCGGGTCGAAGATGACGTCGACGCCCTTTTTGCCCGCGAGTTCGCGCATCGTCTCCTTCAGATTTTCATAGCCGATGACGTGATCGGCGCCGGCCTGTCTGGCGGCCTCGCGCTTCTCATCCGTCGAGGCAATGGCAATCACGGTCGCGCCCATGGCCTTGCCGATCTGCACGGCGGCAAGACCGGTCGCGCCCGCAGCGCCCGCCACCACCAGCGTTTCGCCTGGCTTGAGGTGTCCGCGCTGCTTCAGCGCATGATGCGACGTGCCGAAGCCGCACATCAATGCGCAGGCGTCGGCATCGTCGACGCCGTCGGGCAGCGGAATACATTGGGCTTCGGCAAAGACACCCTTCTCAGCAAACGCGCCCGTTCCGGATGTTGCAACGACGCGCATGCCGGGTTTGAGATGTTTTGCATCGGGGCCGACGCTTTCGATCACGCCCGCCATTTCCATGCCGGGGACGAAGGGTAGTTCGGGCTTTGCCTGATAGAGACCCTGGACCAGAAGGCCATCCGGATAGTTGACGCCGATCGCTTTCGCCTTGATCACAACCTTCGAGCCGGTTGCTTCCGGTTCGGCCAAGTCGGCATAGGTCAGGCCGTCAATCGGGCCATATTCGTTACAGAGAATAGCCTTCATCAGACCTTCTCCTGCGTGTAGCGCTTGAGTTCCTCGCGGGCGATCTGGCGGCGGTGGACAGCGTCCGGGCCATCGGCGAAGCGTAGCGTGCGGACGTTTGTCCAGGAGCGCGCCAGCGGCGTGTCCTGGCTGATGCCCATGCCACCATGCATCTGCATCGATTCGTCGATGATCTTCAGCGCCATGCGGGGTGCTGCCACCTTGATCTGGCTGATCCAGACGGCGGCCTCCTTCGGGTTGCCGCGATCGATCATCCAGGCAGCCTTGAGGCAGAGGAGGCGGGTCATCTCTATTTCAATGCGCGCTTCCGCGATGATGTCGAAGTTTGCGCCGAGTTCTGCCAGCTTCTTGCCGAAGGCCTCGCGTCGGAGCGCCCTCTGGCAGAGCCGTTCGAGCGCCATTTCAGCGTGGCCGATGGCGCGCATCGTGTGATGGATGCGCCCGCCGCCAAGGCGGCCTTGCGCGATCTCGAAGCCTTTGCCTTCGCTCAAAAGCAGGTTGGAAGCGGGAACGCGGACATTTTCCAGCTTCAGATGGAAGTGACCATGTGGTGCGTCGTCATCACCGAAGACTTCCATGGGGCGCAGCTTGGTGATGCCGGGCGTGTCTGCTGGAACGAGGATCATCGAGTGCTGCTCGTGCTTGCGCCGTTCAGCGCTCGGCGAGTGAACCATCACGATATAGATCTTGCAGCGCGGATCGCCGGCACCCGAGGACCACCACTTTTCGCCGTTCAGCACATAATAATCGCCGTCGCGCTCGCATCGCATGGAGATGTTGGTCGCGTCGGAGGAGGCGACGTCCGGCTCCGTCATGAGGAAGGCCGAGCGGATCTCGCCGTTCAGCAGCGGCTTCAGCCACTTTTCCTTATGCTCCGGCGCGCCGTAGCGTTCCAGAACTTCCATGTTCCCCGTGTCCGGGGCCGAGCAGTTGAACACCTCGGCTGCGAGGAAGGACTTTCCCATTTCCTCCGCCAGATAGGCATATTCGACCGTGTTCAGGCCATAACCGTTCTTGGAGTTGGTGAGCCAGAAGTTCCAGAGCCCGCGCTCTTTCGCCTTTTTCTTAAGGCCTTCAAGGATCTCGGTCTGGCGCGCCGTGTAGGCGAAGCGGTTGCCGCCCTCGGCCTTGCCGACTTCCGAGAGATATTCCTCGTCCAGCGGCATGATCTCGTTGCGGATCATGTCGCGAACGGCAGCGTGGATGGGTTTCAAACGCTCGGTCATGCCAAGCGGCATGCTGTCTGCCCCGGCGACGATATCGGACATGGCTTCCTCCGTTACGCCCGACCGGAGCCTCTAGCCCCGCCTCCATCGGACGGAAAAATTCTGGTTGTAATGCTGGGACAGGTGAACATACTACCGAGTATGTTGTCAATCGCCGACGAATGCGGCATTGATAATTCATGTGGGAGGAAATCGCATGACAGAACAGCATCAGGAACCGCCTGCAGCCAAAGGCGGCGCGCTCGATCTAGCGGTGCTCGGGGAGGAGCTCGCGCAGGCCATTCCCGGCTTTGGCGCGCTGGAATCGGCAACGAAATTCTCCGACGGGCAGTCCAATCCGACCTATCTGCTGACGGCGGGGGGCCATCGCTACGTTCTGCGCGCCAAACCGCCCGGTCAATTGCTGGCCTCCGCCCATCAGGTGGACCGGGAGTTCCGTGTGTTGAAGGCGCTGCATGGCAGTGCCGTTCCGGTGCCGGAAGCGCTGTATCTGTCGCCTGAACAGTCGTCGATCGGGCGGATGTTCTATGTCATGAGCCATGTCGACGGTCGGATCTTGTGGGATCCGGCGCTGCCAGAGGAGACCGTGGAAGGACGGCGCGCGATCTATGACGCGATGAACCGTGTTCTGGCGGCACTCCACAGCATCGACGTGAACGCGGTCGGCTTGAGCGATTTCGGCAAGCCGGGCAGCTATTTCGAACGCCAGATCACCCGCTGGGCCAAGCAATATCGTGCCAGCGAAACCGAAAAGCTGGAAGACATGGACTGGCTGATCGACTGGCTCGAGAAGCATGACGCCGGCGACGACGGGCAGGTGGCGCTCGTTCATGGCGATTATCGCATCGACAACATGATTTTCTCGAAAGGAAGTGCGCAGGTGCTGGCCGTGCTCGACTGGGAGCTCTCGACGCTCGGCCATCCGCTCGCCGATCTTGCCTATCAATGCATGCAATGGCGATTGCCCAACAAAGGCAATTTCCGCGGCATTGGTGGTCTTGATCGTGAAGCGCTCGGCTTGCCGTTGGAGGCGGACTACGTGCGCCTTTATTGCGAGCGGCGTGGCATCGATGTGCCGCGGAACTGGATCTTTGCGCTGGCCTTTTCCTTCTTCCGCATCGGCGCGATCATCCAGGGCGTCGTCAAGCGTGCGCTGGACGGCAATGCGTCTAATCCGGAAAAAGCCCGCCAACTGGCTGCTGCCGTGCCGCTTGTGGCGCGCATGGCGCGCGATCTCGTGAACAAGGGAGAATGACGATGAAGCAGTTCGAGGGGCTGACGGTTCTGATTACCGGAGCGACAGGTGGATTTGGCGAGGCGGCGGCGGAGCGTTTCTATCGGGAAGGCGCCAATCTCGTGCTCTCCGACCTGACCGAGGAGGGCGTTGACCGCATTGCCAGTCGCTTTGATTCCGCACGCATCGCCACGCTTGCCGGTTCCGTGGCAGACGAGAAGCTGTCGGAAGATCTGGTGCAACTGGCGCTCGACACGTTCGGGTCGCTGGATGTGGCGGTGAACAATGCCGGCATCGCGCATCCGCTTCTGAAGCTGCCTCAGATCGACAGCGAAATGGCCCGGCGCGTGATCGATATCGACCTGATGGGGGTTTTCTATGCGCTCAAGCATCAGTTGCCCGTGATGGAGAAGCAATATCGTGAGCGGGGACGGAAGGCGGCCATCGTCAACGTGGCGTCTGTTGCCGGCGTGGCCGGCGCCCCGACCGCCAGCGTCTACGCGGCCGCCAAGCATGGTGTTGTCGGGCTGACCAAGTCCGCGGCGCTCGAATATGTGCGGCGCGGGGTGCGCATCAATGCGCTGTGCCCGTCCTTTGCCCGCACGCCGATGGTGACAAAAATGCTGGATGCGCAGGTTGCCAGCGGTCAGGCAACGCAGGAGGAAGCCGAAGCGCATCTGACGCGCGGCATCCCCGCCAAGCGACTGGGGGAAGTCTCGGAGATCATCGAAGCGCTGATCTTTGCCGCATCGCCTGCCAACTCGTTCTATACAGGTCAGACGATCCATGTCGACGGTGGCATGACTGCCACCTGACAGACTTTACGGGAGTCTCTTCAACGCTTCCAGATTGTCTGCGGCTTCATAGATGGCGCAGAGGATATGATAAAACGTGCTGGCAGGCGCCGGCTCATCGACGAGGCTGCCATCGGGCAGCCTCTTGTCATACCAGAGGCCGCGAACCGGCGTTGACAGGAACACCGAAAATGCCTCCGCCGCCTTGACGGAAGATGCGATGTAGTCGCCCCGCTTTTCGGGACTGCCAACGACCGCGAGCTTTGTCGCGGCTTTCAGCCATTCGGTCTGCGGCCACATGCGCGCGACCGGATCATGAACCGAGAAGTCGTCGTAAAGGCTCATGACCGCCACCTTGTCGTCTTCGGACATGCCGTGAGACATCCCGATCTCGAACAGCCTTTCAGCCTTTGCAATGGCGGCTGTATCGCCGCGCAGTGCACCCCAGCGCGCCAGCAGCCATCCCCATTCGAACTGGTGGCCAGGCTCCATGATCCGGCCCTTGTCCGACGGATGCGGGTTCCAGTCGTGATCGAAAAATTCCCGCAAACCGCCCGATGTTCGGTCGATGAACTTCGTCAGCGCTAGGTTTGCGATTTCATCGGCCAGTGCGGTCCAAGCTTCCGGCCGCTCGGCGAGTGCCTCCCAGGCGAGTGCCGCCTCGAAAAGGTGCATATGGGGGTTGGAACACAGCGGCAGGCTCGGCGGATCGGCATGTTCGAAGCCGGCAATCGGATGCTTGTGATGCGCGATGAGCAGCCGCAGCAGTTCGGTCGCCTTTTCCTCCATCCGCATTTTTGCGTCCGGGAAACCGGCTGCGATCTGCGAGAAGGAGAAAAGCGCGAAGGCCTGATTGTAAAGATCGTAATCCGGCTTGATCAGGGCGCCTTGCGCATTGGCAAGCGCGCCATAGAGGCCGTCATGCTTGCGGAACGTGGTCTCGAAATAGGTGAGCCCATTTCTGACGAGCGTGTCCCAGTCGCCGGGCAATCCATATTGATGAGCGGCGCTGAAGCAATAAAGCTGCCGGGGCTGCACACGGGCCCGACGGTCGTCTGCCACCATCGGGCTGCCGTCCTGACCGATACGTTCATGAAAGCCGCCGGTTGAGGTCTCGACCCCTGCGGTGCTCCAGAGCGGCAGTGCGGCGCCTTCCAGCCAGTCTCTCAGCGTTTCGAGCGCCTGTGTGAGGCGTTGGTTCGTGTCAGCGTTCAACATACAGCTTTGGCTAATCCTGATGGAATGGAATAAGGCGTAAACAAATGAAAACTGTCCCTGTTCCCTAGTTTCTAGGCGGGCGGCCTGGCTCGTCAAGCGCTTCGGCGCATCAGGGTAAAAGACTTCAGCCGCCGGAGTATTGCGTGTCGGTCACATGATCGAACCAATCAACGGTCTTGCCGTCGAGCGCTTCCTGGATGGCAATATGGGTCATGGCAAGGGTGGGCGAGGCGCCGTGCCAATGCCGCTCGCCTGGCTCGAACCAGACAACGTCGCCGGCACGGATTTCTTCAACCGGGCCACCTTCACGCTGAACTCTGCCGACACCCGCCGTGACAATGAGCGTCTGCCCGAGTGGATGCGTGTGCCAGGCCGTGCGTGCACCGGGCTCAAATGTCACGGAGGCGCCCGCAACACGGGCAGGGGACTCCGTCTGGATGAGAGGCTCCATTCGGACCCGGCCGGTAAACCAGTCTTCAGGTCCGGGATTGGAGTGTCGCTGTTCGAGGCGGTTGATTTTCATCATAGATCTCCTGACGCTACTGGTTATTGCACCGTTCGGCCCGCCGGAGCAACCACGCAGCTATAGAGCAAGATCAGCCATGGGGATCAGGGCGCCGCGATGCATGATCACCTGCAGCGAAACCGCGTGCCCCCTGGCGATGGCTTCATCGGGGTTGGCGCCGTTCAGCAATGCGGAAAGAAAACCGCCGTTGAAGCTGTCGCCAGCGCCGGTCGTGTCGACCGGCTGCACGCGCTCGATAGCGCTCGTGTGATGACGGTCATGCAGCTCGGCAAAAAGCATCGGTCCGCCACCATTCTTGACCAGAACCGTCTTGGCCCCCGCGGCAAGATAGCGATCGGCGCAGGCATCGAGATCGGCATCGCCAAACGTTGTCGCCTCGTCGTCGAAGCTCGGGAGCAGGATGTCGGAGACGCCGGCCGCCTGCATGGTCACGTCTCGCATTTCCTCTGCCGAGGACCAGAGGCGAGGGCGCAGATTCGGATCGAAGACAATCGTCTTGCCCGTCGCACGTGCGGCGCGGAGTTCCTCAAGAAGATGGACGCGACCGGTTCCAGGCAGAATGGCCATGGTAATGCCCGAAAAATAGATCGTATCCGCCGCCGCAAAAGCCTTCGAGAGGACTGCCCTGTCATCTGCCAGGGTCTTGGCAGCGGACTGTTCGCGCCAATAGGTGAAGCTGCGTTCACCGTCGGTGATCTCGATCATGTAAAGACCGGGGCGGCGGGTGGGATCCTGGCCGATCAGGCTTGTGTCGATGCCGTTCTGTTCGAAGAATGCCAGCATCTTCTTCGAGTAGGGATCTTCGCCGAGACGCGTGAAATAGGAAACATTCCAGGTCTCTTTCGGCAGGCAGGTGCGGGCATACCAGGCGGTGTTCATCGTGTCGCCCGCAAAGCCGAGGCGGAAATCTGCGCCGCCCAGCGACGCCATTTCGATCATGCACTCGCCTACGGAAAGAAATGTCTTCCGGTCCATTCTCTCGTCCTCCTGATGGCCTTGCTGTCGTCTCGCACAGGGCCGGCATCGGTGCAAGGATGCCTTGCGGGGCATGCGGAGAGTTACAAGGATAAAACCGTGCTTCCGCCATCTGAAAGTCGCGGGCGGCCATTGCAGTTTTGCCGCCGGTTGATAAACTCTGTTCAGCATTGAACTGATTTCGCGAGCTTCGCGAGGGATTGCCGGAACGAGGATGCCGGTTTGGGAGAGAGACGACAATGACTGACCTGTTCGACCTGTCTGGCCAGACGGCCCTCATCACCGGTGGCTCGCGCGGGCTTGGCCTGCAGATTGCTGAAGTGCTTTCCGAGCACGGCGCGAAGGTTATCCTGACCGCGCGCAAACAAGCGGAGCTTGACGAGGCCGTTGCCCATATCACGGAGCGCGGCGGCAAGGCGCTCGGGATCGCTGGCGACCTGTCGAAGATCGAGGAGATTCCGGATTTCGCCGCAAAGGTTATTGAGGCCAGTGGATCGGGTGTCCAGATCCTGGTCAACAATGCGGGTGCCACATGGGGCGCGCCCGCAGAGGATTATCCACTGGACTCCTGGCACAAGGTCATGAACCTCAATGTCACATCGATCTTCATGCTGAGCCGCGAAATCGGTCGACTTGCGATGATTCCGGCGAGATACGGCCGCATCCTGAATATCGCCTCCGTTGCCGGTCTCGGCGGCAATCGGGCCGACCTCAACATGAAGACGATTGCATATAACACGTCCAAGGGTGCGGTCATCAACTTCACCAAGACGCTCGCCATCGAATGGGGCCATCACGGCATCACCGTCAATGCGCTTTGCCCCGGCTTCTTTCCGACCAAGATGGCCAAAGGGCTCATGGACCAGATGGGCGCTGCATTGCTGCCTTCGGTTCCCAATGGCCGGTTCGGCGGCCCAGAAGACCTGAAGGCACCGGCGCTGATGTTCTGCTCGAAGGCTGCCGGTCACATGACGGGCCAATGGCTCGCCGTCGATGGCGGGATGTCCGCTTCGGGGTGAGGAGCGGTCTCGCCGAGGGCGCTCGGCCCAGCGAGCTCCTAGGTTGTTTTAGGCTACACATTCGATTATCTTGTACTACACAAGGAGATCGCGATGGTCCTGAACATCCGCAACAGAGAAGCCGACCGGCTGGCGCGACAACTGGCGCAGATGGACCAGACGGGGCTGACGGAGGCGGTGGTCGTCGCCCTGAGGGAGGCGATCGAACGTCGGGCGAAATCAGACACTCCGCGTCAGGCCGCTTCCAAAATCCTAGAGAAACACGGTCTGGCATTTCAGCGGGGTCGCAAACCGGTTCCCGCCTCCGCTTACCATGAACTCGATCATGACCTTCAGGGGAAGCGTGATGTTCGTTGACGCCTGTGCAATTGTCTCTCTGATCGCAGGAGAGGACGACAGCGCGGATTACGAGCAGGCTTTACAGGCAGCTGTAGCCCCCTTCACCTCGGCCTTGGCCGCCTGGGAAGCGATCATTGTGTTGTCTCGTCCGGACCAGCTGAACTGCCGCTTCAGTCAGTCGGAACAGGTCGTGGTAGAATGGCTCTCGGCAACGGGCATTTCCATGCGAGAGGCTGGTGATCCACGCCAAATACTTCATGAGGCCGTTCGCGTTGCCGAACAGCAGGGAATTGGCAAACGCCATCTCAGCAACTTTGATTGCTTCCACTATGCCTTTGCAAAGCAAGTCGGAGCACCCATGCTGACAACTGACAGGCTATTGAGAGCAAGCGATCTCGTGACGTTTCCATAAGCGTGCACGACCTTTAGGCCAAGCCAGCAGCCTCGATCTCCGCGCTCAGCCAATCCGACAGCCGTGCGGCAGCCGGGTGGGGCTGGCGGTTGGCGGGAGTGACGAAATAATAGCTGCTGCGGCTCTCGATGGCGCGGTCGATTGCCTTGACCAGCGTTCCCTCCTGCAGTTCGGCCTGGATGAGGAAAAGCGGCATCAGGGCAACGCCGAGGCCCGCGATGCAGGCCTGCGAAACATGCATGAACTGCTCGAAGCGCATGCCTTCTCGATGCGATCGCTTGACGCCGAGCGTCGAGAACCAATGCTGCCAGGCTTCGGGACGTGACGCCATTTCGAGTAGGGGCATGGAAATCAGCGCCTCCGGCGACCTTACAGGATTCTCCTTCAGGAATTGCGGGCTGCAGACCGGCACGACATGTTCGCGCATCAGGAAGCGGAAGTGGCTGTCCGGCCAATCCGGCTTGCCGACATGGATCGCGGCATCGAGCCTCTCCTGATCGAAATCCACGCGCCCGATGCGGGTCGCAAAATTCACTGTCAAACCGGAATTCTGCTTGAGGAAGGCGGGCATGCGCGGCATCAGCCAACGGGTGCCGAAGGTCGGCAGGATTGCCAGCCCGAAGACGGCAGAGGCATTGTCCGACATTGCCTCGAGCGACAGAAGACGCAGGCTGCGCAGGAGCGCGTCGGCGCCCTCGGCATAGCGGCGGCCCTTGTCGGTCAGTTCGACGCCCCGGTTCGTGCGGATGATGAGCGCGACGCCCAACTGCTCTTCCAGCAGGGCGACATGTCGACTGATGGCGCCCGGCGTCAGGTTGAGCGCCGCCGCCGCAGCGCTCATGCTACCAAGACGCGCGACGGCGTCGAAGGCCGAGAGGGCGGCGGTGGAAGGCAGAAGGCGGCGTTGTGTCGGTTCCATCTGCTTTGACTAAAGCTCAAGGCAACGAAAGTAAATATGATTTGCGAAAGGCCGTGAATCCGACGAAACTCGGCGCAACAATCGAGGAGCCGCATTACGATGTCATCGACTTTTTCCTGGAACGACCCTTTCCTTCTGGACGAACAGCTCTCTGATGAAGAGCGCATGATCCGCGACAGCGCGGCCGCCTTTGCCGAAGCCGAGCTTCTGCCGCGGGTCAATGAGGCCTATCTCCACGAGACCCCGGCACCGGAACTGTTTCCCCTGATGGGCAAGGCCGGCCTTCTTGGCGTCACGCTGCCGGAGAAATATGGTGCGGCGGACGCCAATTACGTGTCCTACGGTCTCGTCGCCCGCGAGGTCGAGCGCATCGACAGCGGCTATCGCTCCATGATGAGCGTGCAGTCCTCGCTCGTCATCCACCCGATCAATGCCTATGGCTCCGAAGAGCAGAAGGACAAGTATCTGCCGGGTCTGGTGTCCGGCGAGCTGATCGGCTGCTTCGGCCTCACCGAGCCGGATGCAGGTTCGGACCCTGCGGGAATGAAGACACGCGCCGAGAAGATCTCGGGCGGTTATCGCCTCAAGGGCGCGAAGATGTGGATTTCGAATTCGCCGTTTGCCGACGTTTTCGTCGTCTGGGCGAAGTCGGAAGCGCATGGCGGGGAGATCCGCGGCTTCATCCTTGAAAAGGGCATGAAGGGCCTGTCAGCGCCGGCGATCAAGGGCAAGCTGTCGCTGCGTGCCTCGACCACGGGTGAGATCGTTCTCGACGGCGTCGAGGTCGGCGAAGACGCGCTTCTGCCGAATGTTTCGGGCCTGAAGGGTCCGTTCGGTTGCCTCAATCGTGCCCGCTACGGCATTTCCTGGGGCGCTATGGGCGCTGCGGAAGATTGCTGGCTCCGCGCCCGCCAGTATGGCCTTGACCGTCATCAGTTCGGCAAGCCGCTCGCCGGCACGCAGCTTTTCCAGAAGAAGCTCGCCGACATGCAGACCGAAATTGCGCTTGGCCTTCAGGCCTCCTTGCGCGTCGGCCGTCTGATGGACGAGCACAAGTTCGCTCCGGAAATGATCTCCATCATCAAGCGCAACAATTGCGGCAAGGCGCTTGATATCGCGCGCCAGGCCCGTGACATGCATGGCGGCAACGGCATCCAGATCGAATATCACATCATGCGCCACGCGCAGAACCTCGAAACGGTCAACACGTATGAGGGGACGCATGACGTTCACGCGCTGATCCTCGGCCGCGCCCAGACCGGCATTCAGGCGTTCTTCTGATGCAAGCCCCCCAGTCCGCGCCGCTTGCCGGCCTCAAGGTCATCGAGCTTGCTCGTATTCTGGCCGGTCCCTGGATCGGCCAGACACTGGCCGATCTCGGTGCCGATGTCATCAAGGTGGAAAGCCCGGAAGGTGACGACACGCGCGGCTGGGGGCCGCCCTTCATTGACATCGACGGCGAAAAATCGGCGGCCTATTTCCACGCCTGCAATCGCGGCAAGCGCTCGGTCCTTGCCGATTTCGGTAAGCCGGAAGATCGCGACTTCGTGCTCGCGCTTATCAAGGACGCCGATGTCGTCGTCGAGAACTTCAAGGTCGGTGGTCTGAAGAAATTCGGCCTCGACTATGAAAGCCTGAAGGGGATCAATCCGCGTCTCATCTATTGCTCGGTCACCGGTTTCGGCCAGACGGGTCCCTATGCTGCTCGCGCCGGCTATGACTTCATGATCCAGGGCATGAGCGGCTTCATGGACCTGACGGGCGAGCCTGATGGCCCGCCGGAAAAGATCGGCGTGGCGCTTGCCGATATCATCACAGGCCTTTACGGCACGATCGCCATTCAGGCGGCACTTGCGCAGCGGCAGGTGACGGGCAGGGGGCAGCACGTCGACATGGCGCTCTTCGATACGATGAGCGGTGTGCTTGCCAATCAGGCGATGAATTTCCTCGCCTCCGGCGTTGCACCTCGGCGACTTGGCAACGCGCATCCGAATATCGTGCCCTACCAGACCTTTGCGGTCAGCGACGGCCATATCATCATTGCCTGTGGTAACGACCGGCAGTTTGCTGCCATTTGCGACATTTTGGGCCTGGATGGTGTGGCATCAGACGAGCGATTTTCCACGAACCGCGCGCGCGTCGAAAACCGCAGCGAGGTCACCCGAATGATCGAGGCGAAGACGCGCATGTACGGGCGAGACGAACTGCTGGGATTGCTGGAGGCGAAGTCGGTGCCGGCTGGTCCGATCAACACCGTAGCGGATGTTTTTGCAGATCCGCAGTTTCAGCATCGCGGCATGCGGATTGACCCGCAAGGCGTTCCAGGCATCCGTTCGCCATTGATGTTTTCGGACGCCAAACTCGATACTTCGCGCCGCGCACCGAAGCGCGGGGAGCATGATTCCGAAATCAGAGCCGAAATGGGTTTCGCTCCGGAAAAGGGATGAACTGGCCCTTGGGTCGGCAAATATCGTTCGAGGCGATGTCCACGTGGACTAACGGATCGCGTACCAGACACGCGGCTGGTCGCCACCATCCATCGAAACGAAACGCAGGCCGGATTTGCGCCAATTGACGATACGGTTGGTCAGATTGTCGAGGACGAGATCGCCGTCTGTTGTGCGCACGATCACCACCAGATGCCCAACGCCGCCGCGCGTGTAGGCGATTGCAAGTCTCAGGCTCGCTGACGGCCAACCGGCGCGAATGAGTTCGTGACGTTTGCTCACGGCATAATCATGGCAGTTCCCGCGGTCGGGATTGACCTGCCAGGTTTCCAGGCCCTCGGGCATGAAAGGTTCGATGGAGCTGTTGACGCGGGCGTTGACGCTCTTCAACAGGTCGAGCTTCTCTTTCGTCAGTTCGACGCTGTCAGGACCGCTTCCTCCAACACACTCGCTGGGCGATGCAACGCAGAAGCGGACATGTGCAAAGGGCGCAACGGTCCTTGGACCCTGACCGATGAAGGCAGCTTCCGTCGCGTTCTTCAGGGGGCGAACGAGAGCGCCGGGGCCGGCATGAGCCGACGTGTTCATCAAGGCGAATGCCAGGCCGATACCGCAGAATGCTACGCTTCTTCTGATTTTGGACATCGTTACACAACCCGTTCCAGACGGGAGGACGATATCCGTGGCCTCTTGATATTCGTTTTGGAAATTAATTCGAATTCTAGGCAATACGTATTCTGCTGATCTTTCGGCCTATGCGCCTTTACGCCGACAAGGCAAGATCAGCGATCAGCGGTGGGTGCCGGGTTTGTCAGGTAAAGTGACTGCGGGTAGGATTCTGGAGTCGCAACGCCTGCTCCGTGGCGGGAGCCGCCGCACCTGTGACATCGGCAGAAATGCTGCCTGCGTGCGACGCTGGAATGGGAAAGGCCATCTGACATGAAGCGGACTGCCGTGCTGGCCTTGATCTTGCAATCTGTCTTTGTGACGGCTGGGCTCGGGGAGGATTCGATCTGGACCAGCAAGCCTGTGCGCGTCGATCCGGCCAGGCAGAATTTCGAGCGTCTTCCCGAGAAGGTCATGGGCGTTGAAGGCGGCGAGCCGGTTTCGTTTCCCATCAAGATCGAGATGCATGACAGCGCCAGCTTCTCCGCAAATGGCGCGGAGTTCATATTGAAGGATCTCAAGGGTCTCGCGGCAAATCGTCTGTGCAGGTCTGAGACGGGCATGCGTTGGTCCTGCGGCTCGGAGGCCCGTGCCTTCGTTGGCAACCTCTTTCGTGGGCGGACCCTGATCTGCAAGGTGGAGCGGCAGCCGGGAAAGGTCCTGCTTTCCCGATGCCGTAACAACCGTCTCGACATTCCCTCCGAGATCATTGCGCGGGGATTTGCGTTTCCAAATGCCGAGAACGGCGAGCTTGAGCCGGCCCTAATGAAGGCTAAGGCGCATGCGCAGGGGGTCTGGAAGGACGTTGCCTGCCTCGGCGCACATTGGAGTTGCTGAGGCGGTGGTGGCCAAGCTGCTCTCGAACTTTGTCAGGCGGACCGAATACAGTCTCTGCCGGCCGACTTGGCGGCATAGAGGGCGCGGTCCGTTGCGGCAAACAGTTCAGAGGCAGAGCGCTGCTTGCCGTCCTGGGGGCAAAGCCCCACGGACAACGTCACATTATGGAGGCCGCCAGACTGGTCTTTCATGTTTTGCTGCAACATCAGCACATAGTCCATGAGGCGCGCGGCTGAATCTGATCCCGAGGCGATAACGGCGAATTCGTCGCCGCCCAGCCGGATCGGTGTGATGTCGTCGCCTGCCTTGTCCATCATGAAAAGCGCCAGCGTGCACAAAATCTCATCGCCGGCGGCATGACCCATCGTGTCATTCACCGTCTTGAAATTGTCGATGTCTATCAAGGCCAGGGAGACGGGTGTCTGTTCATGGATGAGGCTCGCCAGCGTCTGGTTGAACACGGAGCGGTTCGGCAGGCCTGTCAGCGGATCGGTGGTGGCGAGCCGCTTCAGCGTCTCGTTTGCCTCCTGAACCTCCGCATGTGCAAGGCGGAGGGATGTTGCGAGCTCAGTGGCCTGGTGCGTCGCGGCATGGCTGACGCAGAACTTCTGCTGACTGATCACGGCGCTGCGGATCAGCATGGCCATCAGCAGAGCCATGTTGGTCGCGACGACCAGATCGACCGTGTTCTGCTGAAGCAGCAGCTTCGCGATCGTCGCGGCCAGAATGGGACTGCTGAAGGCCACCGAGATACGCCAATAGGCAAGGCTCTGGATGATCGAGCCCGTGGTGATCCCCGCCATGATGAAAACGATATAGGCGGCTGTGCGACTGTCAATGGAGTCGAGGAAGGCGATCGGCAGCGGGCTCCAGCAAAGTCCGGCCACGAAGGCGAGCCTTGTCAATGACTTCAGCGCTTTCTCGGGGTCCTGATGAGAGGCGTCAGCGCGGAGCAGCCTCAGGCCGTGGGCAAGGCGCACCGCGTTCAGGCCGAAGATGCCGGCAAGCCAGACAAAAATGAAACTGGTGCCGCGCTCGTCATAGATCAGCAGGGCTGCCGAACTGGCAATGAAGGAATTGGCAATCAGCGTCACCGTGATGTTGGAAAGCGCGCTCTGAAGTTGAGCCCTCCTGACATCCTCCGAGCCGAACTCGCTGCTGATTGCGTCCACCAAATGTGCCTTCACATGACCTTGAGCGTGTCGTATTCGACATTAGATATGCCTTATAGACACGAAGGCTTTCGAAATGCTTGAACGCCTATGGAGGATTTGAATGAAACAGCGAAATGTCGCCAATCGTGTTCAGATTCGGGATCGATTTGGGCAATCGCATCTCGGATCGGCCGCGTGAAGCTTAGGCCGTGCTGCCTCACGGCGCCCTAATGCAGCGTTCGTAGAGGTGATTTCAGAGAAAACGCTTGCGAATGTCCAGCAGGGAGAAAAGTCCGAGGACGGCCATCAGGAAAGCCGTGCCACCAGCGACCAGGAGACGTTCGTTCATTTTCATAGCAGGAGCTTGTGCCTGCACTGCGTCACCGGGACGCGCGGCATTGTCCATCAGGTGACGTGTAAGACGCGCATTGATCGACGCATCGACATCGTCGATTTTCGATCCATTTTCAGGCTTTTCCGGTTGGATGGCCAAAGAACTCGCTCCGTCACTCTCGTCATTGCATAAACTTCACAATGGGTTAACCATATTCAAAACTGTCCCGTTTGGCAACCGCCCCGCCGTGGATAGAGGATTAAACTGCAAAATTCAGGCTTCGGACCAGCGCGCAACCTGTTCTGACTTGCACGATCCAGCTTGTTCTCGGCGACTTCAGGAGCGTGTATCGCTAGTCGCGGTGGCGTCCGCTGGCAAGGCCTGCAAAGACCAACTCGCGCAATCGGGTGGCCAGAGGGCTCATCAACTGATGCTTGCGCGAGATGAGGTGATAGGGCGTCACAACGACGGAATCAGCGACGTCGAGGGCTGCAACCCGGCCGCCGAAGACCTTGGGACCAAGCAGTTCAACGACCTCCTGCGTGATCGGCGCAATGGCATCCGAGGTCGTCAGATAGGATATCATGACGAGCAGCGACGTCGTGTTGACGGTCTCCTGCGGGGAGGGCAGGCCCTGGCTCAAAAAGGCTTCCTCGATTGCGTGGCGAAGCGGCGTTCGCGGCGCCTGCATGAGCCACTCATAGTCTGAGAGATCGCCGAGACGGAGTTTCTTCTCGTTTGCGAGCGGATGCCCTTCGCGGACGAGAAAGCGAATGATTTCAACGCGTCCCGTCAGGATGTTGAACTGCCGGGAATCGGTTCCGGGGGGTAGGCGGGAGAGGACAAAGTCGTATTCCCCGTCGATCAGCCCCTGGATCAGGACATCGCTGGGGGCGACGTCCACATAAATGTCCGCTGAGCCCGCATTGGCCTTCAATTTCTGGATGGCAGGCACCACAAAGGCGACGGCGCCGCCGGTCACCGAGCCGACGCGCACACTGCCGGATTTGCCCGACGTGACGGCAGTCACCTCCTGAAGCGTCTGTTCAAGGCCATTCAGGAGACCCGCCGCATTGCGTGCGAGGATCTCGCCGGCGGGCGTGGCGGTCATGCCCTTCGGATGGCGCACGAACAAGGTCATGCCCACCATCCGCTCGATGCTGGCGAGCATGCGCGATGCAGCCGGCTGCGTCAGTGACATGCGCTCTGCGGCAATCGCCAATTGGCCGGTCTCATAAATGGCGCGGATGAGACGAAAATCTTTGAGCTGGAGTCGGTTCTGGAGAACTTGCAAGACGATCACTTACCAAAATTGTTATGCAGATTGTCAGCAAATGCAATTGAAAGTCAAGTTGCGACTTTTCTAATTGGGGCGGGATCAAATGGGGTCTCAAGGGACTCGTCATCGTATTGTTTTGAAAGCGATCATGACGATGTCGTATCAATCCGGGAGGATTTAATGAGAAAACTAATTTCCGCTCTGGCGTCGATTGCACTCGGCGCCGGCCTGATGACCGCTCCTGCCTTCTCTGCCGACAAGGGCATGGTTGGCATCTCGATGCCGACGAAGTCGTCCACGCGCTGGATCTCCGACGGCGAGAGCATGGTCAAGAGCTTCAAGGATCTCGGCTACACGGCTGACCTGCAGTTCGCAGAAGACGATATCCCGAACCAGCTGGCCCAGATCGAAAACATGGTCACCAAGGGTGCCAAGGTTCTCGTCATCGGCGCCATCGATGGCACGACGCTGTCGGACATTCTCGCCAAGGCCAACCAGGCTGGCGTGAAGGTCTTCGCATACGACCGCCTGATCCGTGACTCGGGCAATGTCGACTACTATGCAACGTTCGACAACTTCAAGGTTGGCGTGCTGCAGGCTGAATCCCTCGTGAAGGGCCTGAAGGAACGCTTCCCGAACGTGAAGCCCTGGAACGTCGAACTCTTCGGCGGCTCGCCGGACGACAACAACGCCTTCTTCTTCTATGATGGCGCCATGAGCGTCCTGAAGCCGATGATCGACAAGGGCGAAATCGCCGTTGTTTCCGGTCAGATGGGCATGGACAAGGTCGGTACGCTCCGTTGGGACGGCGCTGTTGCGCAGGCTCGCATGGACAACCTGCTTTCGGCTAACTACACCTCAAAGAAGGTCAACGGCGTTCTGTCTCCCTATGACGGTCTGTCGCGCGGTATCATCTCCTCGCTCAAGGGCGTTGGCTATGATCCGGCTGGCAAGGAATTCCCGATCGTAACCGGTCAGGACGCAGAACTTGCTTCCGTCAAGGGCATGGAAGCCGGCGAACAGTATTCGACGATCTTCAAGGACACCCGCGACCTCGCTGCAACGACCGCCAAGATGGTTGACGCCGTGATGCAGGGCAAGACGCCGGAAGTGAACGACACCAAGACCTACAACAATGGCGTCAAGGTTGTTCCCTCCATGCTTCTCGCTCCGCATGTTGTCTACAAGGACGACATCGAGAAGGTTCTCGTCGGTTCGGGTTACTACACCAAGGACCAGATCGCCAAGTAAGCTTGGTCGAGCAAATCGGGAGGTCCGGCGCGAGCCGGGCTTCCTCACCCTGGAATACCTGCCGCTATCCATGACATGGTGGCCTTTGCCCGTTTTCCATACGAGAGGGGCAGGGAAGCGTGCGGCGGTCTCTGCGAATGTGACCGGCACCTTATAAAAATAACAACGCCCGCATCATGCCTGCGACAATGTTCGCAAATGTGCTACGATACGCCGGGGGAGAGAAATGCAGCCAATTCTCGAGATGCGAGACATCACCAAGACGTTCCCGGGCGTGAAAGCGCTGACGAACGTGAACCTGTCCGTGATGCCTGCAGAAATTCACGCCATTGTCGGCGAAAACGGCGCCGGAAAATCCACGCTGATGAAGGTTCTGTCCGGGGTTTATCCCGACGGAACGTTCACGGGCAAGATCATGTTCGAGGGCAAGGAACAGAAGTTCTCGACGATCAGCGACAGCGAAGACATCGGCATCATCATCATTCACCAGGAGCTGGCGCTCGTGCCGCTCCTGTCGATCGCGGAAAACCTTTTCCTTGGCCACGAAACGGCGAAGATGGGCGTGATCAACTGGTACGAGGCCTATGCCCGCACCAAGGAGCTTCTGGCCAAGGTCGGTCTCAAGGAGAACCCCGATACGCTGATCACCAATATCGGCACCGGCAAGCAACAGCTCGTTGAAATTGCCAAGGCGCTGAACAAGAAGGTGAAGCTGCTGATCCTCGACGAGCCGACGTCGAGCCTCAACGAGAAGGATTCCGACGCGCTCCTGGAGCTGCTCATGGGTTTCCGCTCGCAGGGCATCTCGTCGATCCTGATCACCCACAAGCTGAACGAAGTCACCAAGGTCGCCGACCGCATCACGGTCATTCGCGACGGCTCCACCATTGACACGATGGACTGTTCCGACGGTACGGTCGATGAAGACCGCATCATCCGCGCCATGGTTGGCCGCGAACTGTCGGACCGCTACCCGCCGCGCCATGCGACGATCGGCCAGCCGGTTCTCGAAGTGAAGGACTGGTCGGTCTATCACCCGCATCACGCCGAACGCCATACGATCAAGGGCGTAAACCTGACAGTCAACGCCGGTGAAGTCGTCGGCATTGCCGGCCTGATGGGGGCAGGGCGCACGGAGTTTGCCATGTCGCTCTTCGGCCGCTCCTGGGGCCAGAAGATCACCGGTTCAGTCAAGCTGCACGGCAAGGACGTCGATGTTTCGACCATCCCGCGCGCCGTGGATGCCGGCTTGGCTTACGTGACCGAAGATCGCAAGACCTATGGTCTGGTCCTCATCGACCACATCAAGCACAACATCACGCTGGCCAATCTCGAGGATGTCTCGAAGAAGGGCGTGATTGACGATATCCGTGAGTTGCAGGTCGCCAACGGCTATCGCCGCGACCTCGGAATTCGTTCCTCGAGCGTGTTCCAGAAGACCGGCAACCTGTCGGGCGGCAACCAGCAGAAGGTTGTCCTGTCCAAGTGGCTGTTTTCCGGTCCGGACGTGCTCATTCTGGATGAACCGACGCGCGGCATCGATGTCGGCGCCAAATACGAAATCTATGGCATCATCAACAAGCTGGCCGAAGCCGGCAAGGCCGTGATCGTGATCTCCTCCGAAATGCCCGAGCTTCTCGGCATGTCGGACCGGATCTACGTCATGAACGAAGGCCGCTTTGTTGCTGAAATGCCCGTCGCGGAGGCCTCGCAGGAGGCCATCATGCGCGCGATAATGAGATCATAGGAGAGAAACATGGCCCAGGCGACGGAAACATCGCGGGATAAGATCGATATTCTGCACTTCGTGAAGGCGAACATCCGCGACTACGCGCTGTTGATCTCCCTTCTCATCATCATGGCCTATTTCCAGTATTCGACCAATGGCACGTTGTTCATGCCGGTCAATATGACGAACATCATCCTGCAGAACAGCTACATTGTCATCATGGCGCTGGGCATGCTGCTGATCATCGTGGCCGGTCACATCGACCTGTCGGTCGGCTCGGTCTCCGGCTTCATCGGCGCGGTGGCGGCCGTGTTCATGGTGCAGTGGAAGATGGATCCTGCCATCTCGGTGGTGATCTGCCTTGCGCTAGGTGCCCTGATCGGCGCATTGCAGGGCTATTTCGTGGCCTTCTACCGCATCCCGGCGTTCATCGTGACGCTTGCAGGCATGCTCGTGTTCAAGGGGCTGGCGCTCACCGTTCTCGGCGGCGCCTCGGTTGGTCCGTTCCCGAAGGAATTCCAGCTCCTGTCGTCGGGCTACGTACCGGATTTCACGACGGTCCAGCTCTTCGGCCAGCCCTTCAACGTCTTGGCCATGCTGATCGGCGTCATCGTGACGGCGCTGATCATCCGCGCCAACGTCAAGGAACGCAGCAACCAGCTTCAGCATTCCATGGCTGAAGAGCCGAGCATGATCTTCCTCGGCCGCAACATCCTGATTGCCATCGGCTTCCTCGGCTTCACCTACTTGATGGCGCGCTATCGCGGTCTGCCGAACGTTCTGATCGTGATGTTCGCGCTTATCGTGCTCTTCACCTTCATCACGACGCGCACGACCTTCGGCCGCCGCATCTATGCGCTGGGCGGCAACGAAAAGGCAGCCAAGCTTTCCGGTATCAACACCGAGCGCCTGATCCTGCTCACCTTCACCATCATGGGTGCGCTCGCCGGGCTCGCCGGCCTCATCTTCGCAGCCCGCCTGAACGTGGCGACCCCGAAGGCGGGTCTCGGCTTCGAGCTCGACGTGATCGCGGCCTGCTTCATCGGCGGCGCAGCTACCACCGGCGGCGTCGGCAAGGTTGTCGGCGCAGTCATCGGCGCGTTCCTGATGGGCGTCATGAACAACGGCATGTCGATCATGGGTATCGGTATTGACTTGCAGCAGGTCATCAAGGGCGTCGTGCTGATGCTCGCGGTGTTCCTGGACGTTTACTACAAGCAGAAGGCGGGCTGAGTTTTCAGCCCGGACCTGGAGGAAACTCCAGTCAAAAGCGCGCTGCGCTTTTTGTGAATGAGAAAAGTGCCCCAGCGTTTCGGCGGTTCCAATTTCGCCGAAACACTCCGGCCAATCCTTACGCAACATAACCTTTCAAAGGTGCCCTATGACTTTCAAGCCTGCTCAATGGCCTAGAAAACTGCGTTCTCAAGAATGGTTCGGCGGTAACGGGCGAGACCAGATCTATCACCGCGGCTGGATGAAGAACCAAGGTCTCCCGCACCACATGTTCGACGGCCGCCCGGTCATCGGCATCCTCAATACCTGGTCGGAACTGACGCCCTGCAACGCGCATCTGCGCGACCTCGCCGAAAAGGTGAAATACGGCGTCTATGAGGCCGGCGGCTTCCCGGTGGAAGTGCCGGTCTTCTCGGCCTCCGAAAGCGCGTTCCGCCCGACGGCCATGATGTTCCGCAACCTCGCAGCCCTCGCGGTGGAAGAAGCAATCCGTGGCCAACCGATGGATGGCTGCGTGCTGCTCGTCGGCTGCGACAAGACCACGCCGTCGCTGCTCATGGGCGCTGCATCCTGCGACCTGCCGACCATCATGGTTTCCGGCGGTCCGATGCTGAACGGCTATTTCCGCGGCGAGCGCGTCGGTTCCGGCACGCATCTGTGGAAGTTCTCCGAAGCCGTGAAGGCGGGCGAGATGACGCAGGCCGAATTCGCACAGGCCGAAGCCTCCATGTCGCGTTCGCCGGGTTCGTGCAACACGATGGGCACGGCCTCCACCATGGCCTCGATGATGGAGTCGCTCGGCATGACGCTCTCCGGCAATGCCGCGATCCCCGCTGTCGACAGCCGCCGCCGCGTGATGGCACACATGACTGGCATGCGCATCGTGCAGATGGTCAAGGACGACCTGAAGCCGTCAGACATCCTCAAGAAGGAAAACTTCGAGAATGCCATCCGCACCAATGGTGCCATCGGCGGCTCGACCAATGCGGTGATCCATCTTCTGGCAATCGCCGGCCGCGTCGGCATTGACCTGACGCTGGATGACTGGGATCGCTGTGGTCGCGAGGTCTCGACCATCGTGAACCTCATGCCCTCGGGCAAGTACCTGATGGAAGAGTTCTTCTATGCCGGCGGTCTGCCTGTCGTCATCAAGCGTCTTGCCGAGGCTGGCCTTCTGCACAAGGATGCGCTGACCGTGTCCGGCGGCCCGATCTGGGACGAGGTGAAGGACGTCGTCAATTACAATGAAGACGTGATCCTGCCAGCTGACAGGCCGCTGACCGCCCATGGCGGCATCGCGGTTCTCAAGGGCAACCTCGCGCCGAAGGGCGCCGTGCTCAAGCCGTCCGCTGCCTCGCCGCATCTGATGAAGCATCGCGGCCGCGCCGTGGTCTTCGAAGACATCGACGACTACAAGGCCAAGATCAACGACGAGAACCTCGACATTGACGAGAACTGCGTCATGGTCATGAAGAACTGTGGTCCGAAGGGCTATCCGGGCATGGCCGAAGTCGGCAACATGGGCCTGCCGCCGAAGGTGCTCCGCAAGGGCATCACCGATATGGTTCGCATCTCGGACGCGCGCATGTCCGGTACTGCCTATGGCACCGTGGTCCTGCATACCTCGCCGGAAGCGGCTGCAGGCGGCCCGCTGGCCGTAGTCCGCAATGGCGATATGATTGAGCTCGACGTCGAAGCACGCCGCATCCATCTCGACATCTCGGATGCCGAGCTGCAGGCACGTCTCGCCGAATGGAAGCCGCTGCCGGATCAGCCGGAGTCGGGCTATGCCTGGCTGCACCAGACCCATGTCATGGGTGCTGATACCGGTGCCGACCTCGACTTCCTCAAGGGCTGCCGCGGCGCCCCGGTCGGAAGGGATTCGCACTGATGGCTATGAAACTTGCCCTTGTCGGGATCGGCAAGATCGCGGTCGACCAGCATGTTCCGGCGCTGAAGGCGTCGGACGACTGGGAGCTCGCAGCCACCGTGTCGCGGCATGGAACGGTGGATGGCGTCGAGGCATTCGATGACTTCCACAAGATGCTCGCCGCCCGTCCGGACATCGAGACCGTGTCGCTCTGCCTGCCGCCGGTTCCGCGCTTTGAATATGCCAAGGCGGCCATAGAGGCAGGACGTCATGTCATGCTGGAAAAGCCCCCCGGCGCGACCTTGTCCGAATGCAATGCGCTTGAAGCACTGGCCCGCAAGGCCGGCGTTTCGATCTATGCGACATGGCATTCGCGCGAAGCTGAAGGTGTTCCCGCGGCCAAGTCCTGGCTGAAGGACAAGGCACTGAAATCGCTGAAAGTGACGTGGAAGGAAGATGTCCGCCGCTGGCATCCAGGGCAAGCCTGGATCTGGCAGGCCGGTGGCCTCGGTGTGTTCGACCCCGGCATCAACGCGCTTTCGATCGTCACAGAAATTCTGCCAGAGCCGATCCATCTGAAATCGGCTGAGCTGTCGTTCCCGTCGAATTGCGAAACGCCGATTGCCGCATCGCTCGCCTTCTTCCACCCGCAGGGTGCGGAGGTTTCGGCCGTGTTCGATTTCCGCCAGGAAGGCGAACAGACCTGGTCGATCGATGTCGAGACGGAAGAGGGCGCGCTCAGCCTGACGGATGGCGGCGCCAACCTCTTCATCAATGGCGCGCGGCAGGCCGCTCTCGAAGGCGGGTTGACCCTGTCAGGGGAATATCCGCGCCTCTACGCCAAGATGGCGGCGCTGGTGAAGGCCCGTGCCATACACATGGACATCTCGCCGATGGCGCATGTTGCCGATGCCTTCCTGCTCGGCAAGCGCGTGACCGTCGAACCGTTTTACGAATAAGGTGCTTCGATTATGAAACATGTTTTGACTGGCATTCTGCCTGTTGCCCCGACGCCGTTCACAGCTGACGGTCGCGTTGATGAAGAGGGCATGCGCCGCGTGCTCGATTGCATGATCGACCAGGGCGTCGATGCGATCTGCATTCTGGCCAACTATTCCGAGCAGTTCGTGCTGTCGGATGAAGAGCGTGCGCTGCTGACCAAGTTATCTGTAGAGCATGTTGCCGGCCGCGTTCCGGTGATCGTGACGATCAGCCATTTCGCGACGAACATCGTCGTCGAGCGCGCCAAGTATGCCCAGAGCCTTGGCGCCTCCATGGTCATGATGATGCCGCCTTACCACGGGGTCGGTCTCGTGCCGGCCCCGCTTGGCATCTATGAGCATTTCAAGGCCGTTTCGGACGCGATCTCGATCCCGATCATGATTCAGGACGCGCCGATTTCGGGTGCATCGCTCCCCGTCGACATGCTGGTCAAGATGGCGAAGGAGATCGAGAACGTCTCCTACTTCAAGATCGAAGTGCCGTTTGCAGCCGACAAGCTGGCGGCGCTCATCGAAGCAGGCGGCCCGGAAATCGTAGGCCCGTTCGACGGCGAGGAAGCAGTGACCCTGCTGGCGGACCTCGACGCCGGCGCAACGGGCACGATGACCTCGGCCATGTTCCCGGAAAAGATCCGTCCGATCGTCATCGACTATCGCGCCGGCCGGGTCGATGCGGCGCTTGCCCAGTGGCAGCGCTGCCTGCCGCTCGTCAACCATGAGAACCGTCAGTGCGGCCTGCGCGCCGCCAAGACAGTGATGATGGAAGGCGGCGTGATCAAGAGCGATTATGTTCGCCATCCGCTGAAGCCGATGTCGGATCGCACCAAGCAGCGCCTCCTGTCGCTGGCGCGTGATCTTGATGTGCTTGCTCTGAAATGGGGCAAGTAAGCCGGTTGAACTCCGGCTTCTAGTTCTTACCTTCAGTGGCGAGCGGCCCGCTCGCCACTTTCCATTTCACCACCTTTCCATTTGACCGCAAGGAGCAAATCGATGCTGACTGGCAAACACCTGATCGCTGGCGAATGGGTCAGTTCTGAAAAGACCTTCAATTCTGCCCCGGCCAAGGGTGAATCCCGCGCCTATTCCGATGGCGGAGCCAAGGAAGTCGACCGTGCCGTGCAGGCGGCGGAAGAGGCCTTCTGGTCCTACGGCTATTCGACCCGCGCCGAGCGCGCAGCCTTCCTGAACAAGATCGCCGACGAAATTGAAGCCCGCGCCGATCAGATCACCGAAATCGGTTCGTCCGAAACCGGTCTGCCGGAAGCCCGCCTGCAGGGCGAACGCGGCCGCACGACCGGCCAGCTGCGCCTTTTCGCCAGCCATATCGAAAAGGGCGATTATCTCGACCGCCGCTACGATCCGGCCCTGCCGGACCGTCAGCCGCTACCGCGCCCGGATATCCGCCTGATCGAACGTCCGGTCGGCCCGGTCGCCGTCTTCGGCGCCTCCAACTTCCCGCTCGCCTTCTCGACCGCCGGCGGTGACACGGCAGCGGCTCTTGCAGCCGGTTGCCCCGTCGTCGTCAAGGGTCATCAGGCTCATCCGGGGACGGGCGAAATCATCGCGCAGGCGATCGATGCGGCCATCAAGGCCTGCGGCATTCATCCCGGCGTCTTCTCGCTCGTCCAGGGCGTGACGCGCGAACTTGGTGCGGCCGTCGTTCAGCACCCGCTGATCAAGGCAGTCGGCTTCACCGGCTCGCTTGGTGGCGGCAAGGCGCTGTTCGATCTCTGCATGGCGCGTCCGGAGCCGATCCCGTTCTTCGGCGAACTCGGCTCGGTCAACCCGATGTTCGTGATGCCGAACGCCGCACAGGCCCGCGCCGAAGCCATCGGCAAGGGCTGGGCGGGTTCGCTCACCATGGGGGCAGGGCAGTTCTGCACCAATCCCGGCATCTCGATCGTGGTGAAGGGCGAGGCTGCCGACACCTATATCGACGCCGCCGTGAAGGGCCTTGAGCCGGTTGGCGCGCAGACCATGCTGTCCGACGGCATTGCCGAAGCATTCCGTCGTGGTCGCGACAAGGTCCGCGCAACGGCAGGCGTCCGCGAGGTCATGACCTCGGTCTGCGACCTGCGTAACGCAACGCCCTATCTTTACGTCACGACGGGTCAGGACTGGCTCGGCAACCATGTCCTCAGCGAAGAGGTCTTCGGGCCGCTCGGCATGGTCGTTGTCGTCAATGATCTCGAAGAAATGCGTCAGCTCGCGCTCAGCTTTGCCGGCCAGCTCACGGCGACGATCCACATGGACGCTGCCGATACGGCTGACGCGCAGAAGCTGATGCCGATCCTGGAGCGCAAGGCAGGCCGCATTCTCGTCAACGGATACCCGACCGGCGTCGAAGTGTGTGATGCGATGGTTCACGGCGGGCCTTACCCGGCGACGACGAACTTCGGTGCGACCTCGGTCGGTACGCTGTCGATCCGCCGTTTCCTGCGCCCGGTGTCCTACCAGAACATGCCGGCAGAGCTTCTGCCGGAAGATCTGCGCTGATCTGACCGAGCGACAAGCGTTTGCAGAGGCGGGGCGGCGACGTCCCGCCTTTGTCGTTTCGGGGGTCGATTGTCTCTTTTGCGACATTCCGAATGCGCCAAACCGTGTCGGATGCGGAAGAGCCAGTTCGGTGCGTGTGGAGATACCAATTGTACATGCCGAGCGGAGAGACGAAAGACCTTGCAGTCTGCGTCTTTCCGGCTAGAGAAGGATCGGCGGAGAAGAAGAGGGGCTTTCGGACATGAACAATTACGTTCTCACCGTTTCGTGCAAATCGACCAGAGGCATTGTCGCCGCGATTTCAGGCTATCTGGCCGAGCAGGAATGCAACATCGTCGACAGCTCCCAGTTCGATGCACTGGATACCGGCAAGTTTTTCATGCGCGTCTCCTTCGTCTCCGAAGGCGGGATCAGCGGCGATGAGCTGCGCAAGGGCTTCAAGGCCGTGGCAGACACGTTCGCCATGGACTGGGAGATTCACGGCTCCGAACAGCGCATGAAAGTGCTGCTGATGGTCTCCCGTTTTGGGCACTGCCTCAACGATTTGCTGTATCGCTGGAAGATCGGCGCGCTGCCAATTGACATTGCCGGCGTCGTTTCTAACCATTTCGAGTATCAGAAGGTCGTGGTCAACCACGACATTCCCTTCCACCACATCAAGGTGACGAAGGAAAACAAGCCGCAGGCGGAAGCCCAGCTGATGCAGGTCGTTGAGCAGTCTGGCACAGAACTGATCGTGCTGGCTCGCTACATGCAGGTGCTCTCGGACGATCTCTGCAAGAAGATGTCCGGCAAGATCATCAACATCCACCACTCCTTCCTGCCGTCGTTCAAGGGTGCAAACCCGTATAAGCAGGCCTACGAGCGCGGCGTGAAGCTGATCGGCGCAACAGCGCACTATGTGACCGCCGATCTTGACGAAGGCCCGATTATCGAACAGGACATTGTCCGCATCACGCATGCCCAGAGCGCCGATGATTACGTGTCGCTGGGGCGCGATGTGGAAAGCCAGGTGCTGGCGCGGGCGATCCACGCCCATATCCATCACCGCACCTTCATCAACGGCAACCGGACGGTCGTTTTCCCGGCAAGCCCCGGGTCCTACGCCTCCGAGAGAATGGGCTGATTGCAAATGGTTCGACGGATCGAGGGAAAGTCGACGGCTGCCGCCGTCATCGACAAGGTCAAGGCGGAAGCAGCACGGCTTGAGCATGATCATGGCGTCAAACCAGGACTTGCCGTCGTTATCGTCGGCGAAGATCCCGCCAGCCAGACCTATGTCGCCTCGAAGTCGCGCACGGCGAAGGAATGCGGCTTCCACTCGGTCCAGCACTCGCTGCCCGAGGGGACGTCGCAGGAAGACCTGGCGGCTCTCGTTGACAAGCTGAATGCCGACCCGGCCATCCATGGTGTTCTCGTGCAGCTTCCCCTGCCCAAGGGGCTCGACTCCGAGCCGATCATTCAGGCGATCCGCCCTGAGAAGGATGTCGATGGCCTTCACGTCGTCAATGCGGGCAAGCTCGCCACGGGTGACCTCAAGACCGGCCTGATCTCCTGCACGCCTGCCGGCGCCATGATCATGGTGCGCATGGTGCATGGTCAGGACCTTTCGGGTCTTCACGCGGTGGTCGTGGGCCGTTCGAATCTTTTTGGCAAGCCTATGGGGCAGTTGCTCCTGAACGCGAATGCCACTGTCACCATGGCCCATTCGCGCACCAAGGACCTCGCATCGATCTGCCGAATGGCAGATATTCTCGTGGTGGCTGTCGGACGGCAGCAGATGGTTCGGGGTGATTGGGTGAAGCCCGGTGCCACCGTTATCGATGTCGGGATCAATCGGATCGACGCGCCGGAGCGCGGGGAGGGCAGGACCCGCCTCGTGGGGGACGTCAACTATCCTGAAGCGGCCGAAGTTGCCGGCGCGATCACACCCGTGCCAGGTGGCGTCGGCTTGATGACGATCGCCATGCTGATGGCCAATACGGTCACTGCGGCCTATCAGCAATCCGGCCTTGCTGCACCGGACTTCGGCGCTCTTTGAAAGAGGACGCGCTCCGCGACACGTTCACGCGCAAGACTTGAGAATAGTTATTGACTATAACTATTCTCCCTCCTAAAACCGATGCGTCGAACTCGGGAGGATGCCATGATCGATCTCGCCAAAATCCGCGCCATTGATTTCCACACGCATGCCGAAGAGGCATGTGGTTGCCATGCTGATGACGGCTATGACGAACTCCAGAGCACGATGGCGCGCTATTTCCGTGCCGCCTGGGAGCATCCGCCGACAGTGCCGGAAACAGCCGAGCATTATCGCAAGCAGAATGTTGCTGCGGTGATCTTTCCGGTCGATGCCGAGCACGAGACAGGATACCGTCGCTACAGCAACGAGGAAGTTGCAGAGATTGCGGCCGAAAATAGCGATATCCTGATCCCCTTCTCCTCCATCGATCCGCACAAGGGCAAGATGGGCGTGCGCGAGGCGCGCCGCATGATCGAGCACTATGGCGTCAAGGGCTTCAAATTCCACCCGACTTATCAGGGCTTTTACCCCAACGATCGGCTGGCTTATCCGCTCTATGAGGTTCTGGCCGAGCATGGTGCGATCGCTCTGTTCCACACCGGACAGACGGGCGTGGGCTCCGGGATGCGCGGGGGCAACGGCATGCGTCTGAAGTTCTCGAACCCCATCCACCTCGACGACGTCGCGGTCGATTTTCCGGATATGCCGATCGTCATGGCGCACCCTTCCTTCCCCTGGCAGGAAGAAGCACTCGCCGTGGCGACGCATAAGCCTAACGTGTATATCGACATGTCCGGCTGGTCGCCGAAGTATTTCCCGCCGCTTCTGGTGCGTTATGCCAATACTTTGCTGAAGGACAAGATGTTGTTCGGTTCCGACTGGCCGATGATCTCCCCGGAGCGCTGGCTGGCGGACTTCGAAAAGATCGATATCAAGGATGAAGTGCGCCCGCTGATCCTGAAGGACAATGCGGCCAAACTCCTGAAGCTTGCATAAGTTCCGTCACGCGGAAAAAATATAGTGCTTGCCTCACCTGGCTCTCGCGGGCAGAATTTGGGGCATGTACGCATCGCACGGATTCCTGAGATCGGACATTGGTGACGTCGACGTGATCTTTCACGACGGGCTCTATCACCTCTTTCACCTTGTCCTCCCCAACCACGATTTTATTGCCCATGCCGTCAGCAAAGACGGCATGTCCTGGCGGCGCGTGAAGAATGCGCTGTTTGTCGGCGATCCCGGAAGCTGGGACGACGACATGCTTTGGACCATGCACATCACGCCTGATCCGGACCGGCCGGGCGAGTGGCGCATGTTCTACACGGGGCTCTCGAGGGCGGAATACGGGCGCGTTCAACGTGTCGGCCTTGCCCGCTCCAAGGATCTGTATCACTGGGAACGTTGCACCGACGCGGACTATCCGCTTGAAATTCGCGGTCCCTATTATGAGTCCAGTGTCGACGAGGGCCGGCAGTGGGTCAGCTTCCGCGACCCGTTTTTCTTTGTCGATGAAAATACCGGCGCTCGCCTGTTGCTCGCTTCCGGTCGCGTCAAGAATGGTCCCGTCATCAGGCGCGGCTGTGTTGCAATGGCGCGCGAGATTGAGCCGGACAGGTTCGAATTTCTCTCGCCGCTTCATAAGCCTGGGCTCTACGATGATGTCGAAGTGCCCAATCTTTTCTGGCTTGGTGATCGCTATTATCTGATCGGATCCATCCGCGAGGATATCAAGATCCACTACTGGTATTCGGAACGGCTGGAAGGCCCATACGAGAACTTCTTCGAGAATGTGTTGCTGCCATTCGGCAACTATGCCGGGCGGGTGTGCCAGAATGGCGGGCGCCCGCTCTTGTTCTGTTTCTTCGCGCGGACGGAAATGATCAACGGTCGCGAGGTGACCAAGAAGGTCCTGCCTCCTCCCAAGGAGCTGGTTCAGGGCCGCAGCGGACGTTTGCGATTAAAATCGACCAATGCCTTCAATGATCTGGTGATCGGATCCGAGAAGATCACCGCGGTGTCGCAATGTCGTTTCCTTTATGGAAACTCTCACGCGACCTTGGAGGACATGGAAGGGGGCCTGACCTTCGCCTGCCGAAGCGGCTACGAAGCGGTTCTCCTTCCGGGACGTCACGCCGATTTCCGTTTGCGCTGCGTGCTCACACTGAATGGCTCCGGAAAGTGCGGCCTCGTTCTTCGCGCCAACGATGAGGGCGATGGATATTATCTGGCACTCGACCTCGTGAAGGGGGTCGCCCAGATCCGCGCCTGGGGCGCCAATCCGACGCCGGTCTTCGAGCATTCGTTCCGATACGATCAGCTTCAGGATGCACATTTTCAAGAGGAGCAACGCGAGAGCTGGTCGGTCGAGGTTGTCGCGCACGGGATGTATATTGAAGTCTCCATCGGAGGCTATGTGGTCCTCAGCCTCGTCGATGAAACCTACGCAGATGGTGCTGTGGGGTTCTATGCGGAATCCGCTTCTCTGGGTATCACAAACCTGCAGATCGAGAGCCTTGCAAGACCCGTGTCCGAACACGCCTCTGAGATGGTTTATACGGCGACACGACCGGACAACTCCGACCGTGAGGCAGCGCGCTGATGTCGACTCGGGAACAGGATCAATGGCTGATCGTCAGCGATATCGACGACACTCTGACAGGTGACAGGGATTCGCTGGAGCGGCTTTGGGCAGCTCTGCAGCCTTTGCGCGGGAGCGTTCGCCTGGCGCTGAATTCGAGCAGGCCGGCCGCAAGCGTCGATGAAACGATCCGAAGTTACTTTCCAGCCGGATTCGCGCCCGATGCAATCATTACAGGCCTGGGTACGGAAATCCGCATTGGTGGTGCTTTCCTGCCCGACTGGGCCAGCCGGTTCGAGACATGGCCGCGACAGGAGATCGTCGATCTCGTGCTGCGCTTCGGCCATCAGCCACATCGGGATGAATTCCAGACACCTGGCAAGGCAAGCTTTGCCGTACCCGATGCTGAAGCCGTAGAGATCCTTCTGGAGACGCTGTCGGCGCGAGGTCTACCCGTGCAGGCCCTTTATACGGGCGAAAGCGACCTCGACCTCATCGCTCCCGATGCGGGGAAGGACAGAGCCTTGAAGTTTCTTGCCCGGCATTTCCACGTGCCCGAGGGAAGGGTGATTGCCGCAGGTGATTCCGGCAACGATCTCGCCATGTTCGAGGCGGCGAATCATGCCATTGCCGTTGGCAATGCCCGGCAGGAGCTTCGCCATGCCGCACCGCGCTACAAGACCTATTTCGCGCGCGCCGCCCACGCTGCCGGCGTGCATGAAGGACTGCAGGCTTACGGCGTATTGCCGTCCTGAGCTCATCACGGGGAACCTTGCCATCTGACAGACGTTACCCCTTCACATCACAGCTGTTGAACAAGAGGAAAAAACGAACATGGTCAAACAACATGTCGGTTCGCTTCTGATGATTTCGCTGCATGGTTATGTCGCGGGCTCACCGGAGCTGGGGAAGCCGGACACGGGAGGCCAGGTCGTCTTCGTCCTTGAACTCGCCAAGCGTTTTTCGCGGCTGGGATACAAGGTCGATGTGATGACGCGCCGGTTTGAGGACCAGCCCGCCGAGGACGAAATCAACGATAATCTGAAGATCATCCGCATTCCCTTCGGTGGACGCGAATTTATCCGCAAGGAGGACATGCACGACTGGTATGGCGATTTCGTCACCAACGCACTCGCCTATATCCGCAAGCGCAAGCTCCAATATGACGTGATCAACTCTCACTATTGGGATGCAGGCGTCAGCGGTCAGAAGATCGCCGAGGAACTTCAGATTCCCCATATCCATACGCCGCATTCCCTTGGCTGGTGGAAGCGGCATGACATGGCAGGGGCCGATCCGGAAGAGATCGCCGGCTATCGTTTCGACGAGCGAATTCGCCGCGAGTTTGTTCTTTACCGCAGCTGCGATCATGTCATCGCGACCAGCGAGCAGCAGGTCGATCTGATCGCCGAGCAGTACGAACTTCCCCGCGACCACATCACCATGATCCCGCCAGGCATTGACGAGGGCCGCTTTACGCCCGCGACACCTGACATGGTGCGGCGGGCAAGGGACCGTCTGGGGATGACGGAAAAGGACATCTACATCGTCGGCCGCGCGGCCGAGAACAAGGGATATGACCTCGCCATCCATTCCATGGCCCATCTGAAGAACCTTCAACCCGACGCCCGGCTTGTTCTGGCTGCGGGTGCCAACTCCGACAGTGATGTCGCTCTTCTTGATCAGTATCGGGCAATTGCCGCCGAAATCGGCGTCGAGGACCGGATCGACTGGCGCGGATATGTTGAGGACAAGGATCTGGCGGATTGTTACCGTGCGCCGGGCGCCTTCGCCCTGCCTTCCCGCTATGAGCCCTTTGGGATGACGGCGGTTGAAGCCATGGCCTGCGGGACACCGACGGTGATGACCATTCACGGCGGGCTCTACGAACAGATCGAGTTCGGGCGTCATGCGCTCGTTGCCGATCCAAAGCGACCGGAAGAGTTTGCGGCGATGCTGAACATGCCGCTGCAATATCCCTGGATGCGGGAGACGCTGTCAGTTGAAGGTGCCCGCTTTGCCCGTCGGGCGTTCGGATGGACCGGCATTGCGCGCCGGACCATCAATCTCTTCGAGCACTTCCGCGGGCGCTACGACTCTTACAAGGCAGAGGATCTTGCCTTCCCAGCGGCCTGAACACGAAAATGGTTAGATAATAAAGATATTATTATCTAACCAGTTATCCTCAGTTCAGTCTATAGCGCCCGGTCCGCGGATTGCGTTCGGCGGGCACTTGCCGAGGATGATCATGCCAAGCACTTCATCCTTGGTGACGTCGCTGGTCTTCGCATAGCCGACGACCTGACCGTTTTTCATCACGGCGACCCGGTCCGCGAGGTCGAAGACGTCGTGAATGTCGTGGCTGATCAGGAAGATGCCAATTCCGTCCTTCTTCAGTTCCTTGATCAGTTCGCCGACCTGGGCTGTCTCATGCGGGCCGAGTGCTGCGGTCGGTTCGTCCATGATCAGGATGCGGGCGTTGAAGAGAATGGCACGGGCGATGGCGACGGATTGGCGCTGACCGCCGGAAAGCGCCTTCACCGGCTCCTTGAACCGCCGGAAGTTGGGGTTCAGGCGCCCCATGACCTTGCGGGCCTCGGCTTCCATCGCCGCGTCATCCAGCGTGCCCCAGCTGGTCAGCAATTCGCGACCGAGGAACAGGTTGGCCGCAGCATCGACATTGTCCGCCAGGGCGAGCGTCTGGTAGATCGTTTCGATGCCATAGGCCTTGGCGTCGCGCGGATTTCCGATCTGTGCGGCCTCGCCATTGATCATGATCTCGCCGCTATCGCGGGGATAGGCGCCGGAGAGGATCTTGATCAGCGTCGACTTGCCCGCACCATTATGGCCGAGAAGTCCAACGACCTCGCCGGGAAAGAGGTCGACGCTGGCATGATCGACGGCCTTGATGCCGCCGAAAGCGATCGAGATATCGCGCATCTCGACGAGCGGCGTTGCGCCCGGGTGAGGATTTCCGATGTTGGCGTTCATGATCATCCTCCTTACTTGATGCGGCGGCGATAGACGGTGTCGAGCCACACGGCGACGACGAGTACGCCCCCAACCACCATCTGCTGCATGGCGGCCTCGAAGCCGATGAGAACCATGCCGGATTGCAGTGACTGCATGACAAGTGCGCCGAGGACAGCGCCCCAGATCGTGCCCGACCCGCCAGCCAGTGACGTGCCCCCAATGACGGCTGCCGCGATGACATAGAGCTCATCGATCTTGCCGAGGTCGGCTGTTGCGGAGTTCAGGCGCGCTGACGCGATGATGGCAGAGATGCCGACCAGCGTTCCCATCAGTGCGAAGACCATCACAGTCATGCGCTTGGTGTTGATGCCGGCGAGTTCAGCGGCTTCCGGGTTTCCGCCGATGGCAAAGACGTAGCGGCCGAAGCGGGTGCGATTGGCGATGAAGGTCATGACGATCAGCACGGCCCCGGCAATCAGAACCGGGATGGCGAAGCCGTGACCAATGAAGAGGCCGCCTTCAGGGATCGTGATGTTATGCGCGGCCGCGTATTGCTTCACGATGCCGATGGGCCAGGGATAGTTGTTGGCAACATAGGCCGCACCCAGCACCAGCGCGGATGCAACAACACCGATGAAAACTTCGGCCCAGGTCGGGCGAAGCGGGAAGCCGAAACGCTTGCGCTGCTTGCGGCTCGAGGCCAGCGAAAGCACGATCAGAACGCAGACGACGATTGCCACGATCCAACTCGCCGTCACACCGATCGAGCCGTAAGGGCCGCCGCCGATGAGGGCGAAATTGGGATCCACAGGGGAGATCGTCTCGCCACGTGTCACCCACCAGGCCGCGCCGCGCCAGACGAGCATGCCGCCCAGTGTCACGATGAAGGAGGGGATCTCCAGATAGGCGACCAGCATGCCCTGAAAGGCGCCGATGGCCGTCGCAACGACGAGCGCGACAAGGACCGCCAGGATCCAGATGAGCGGATGGCCGAGCCCGAGCCCGAGAACCTTCGGGAAAATCCAGACCTGCGCCGCGCCCGTGATCATGGCGGTGACGCCGAGAACGGAGCCGACCGAGAGGTCGATGTGGCGTGTGACGATGATCAGCACCATGCCCGTCGCCATGACCGCAATCGAGGCCGTCTGGACCGAGAGGTTCCAGAGGTTTCGATAGGTCAGAAAGGCGCCATTGCCGTTGAAGATCATGCCATAGACGTGAAAACCGACCCAGATCATGACCAGCGCGCCGAACATGCCCAGCATGCGCGCGTCGATCTCGGTGGCCCGCAGAAAGGCCGTGATCGGTCCTTCCCGGTCTTGTGTCGGGTGTGTTACGGCGGTCTGAGTCTGTGTCACTGCCCCTGCCTCTCAAGCTTATTGTTTTTGTGATTGCATTGCTGTCGCATCCGGGCGCTAAGACCGGATTTGGCGCGGCCGCCAGCTAAAAACCGCGACTTGGAAAAAACCGCGTCGCTGGAGCGACGCGGTTTCCGATCTCGAGGATCGTTTCAGGGGATCAATCGCAAGCCTTGACGCTGCCGGCCTTGACGCCAGCACAAGCGGTTGCCTTGTCGATCCAGCCAGCCTTGATGACGTCGCCGAGCGTGTCCTTGGTGACGGCGAAGGGCTTGAGAAGAACGGCGTTCATCTCGACCTTGCGTGCGCCATCCTTGAACTTCTGCACGTTCGGAACGGACGAGGCGTCCTTGCCGTCAGCGAGCATGAGGGCGGCTTCTGCAGCGGCCTTGCCGAGTTCGCGCGAGTCCTTCCAGATCGAAACGGTCTGGGTGCCGAGCGCCACGCGGTTGATGGCGGCTGCGTCGCCGTCCTGGCCCGTGACCGGAACGGAGCCGGCGAGGCCCTGAGCGGAGAGGGCAGCCACAACACCACCGGCCATGCCGTCGTTCTGCGAGAGAACGGCGTCAACCTTGTTGTTGTTGGCGGTCAGGATCTGCTCCATGTTCTTCTGGGCATTTTCCGGCTTCCAGCCGTCGGACGAAGCTTCGCCGACGATCTTGATCGCACCGGAATCAACCTTCGGCTTGATGACTTCCATCATGCCCTTGAGCAGGAAGGCAGAGTTCGGGTCACCCTGGTCGCCCTTGATGATGGCGAAGTTGCCCTTATCCTTCACCTTCATCACTTCCTCGGCCATCATCTTGCCGACGCCGACGTTGTTGAAGGTCATGTAGAGAACGCTCGGATCTTCGATCTGAACGTCATAAGCGATCGTCGGAATGCCTTCGTCCTTGGCCTTCTGGACGGCCGGCATGATGGCTTCCGAGTCCCACGGAACAACGAGCAGAACGTTGGCGCCCTGCGAGATGAGCGACTCGATGTCGGTCAGCTGCTTGGCTGCGGACCCTTGAGCGTCGGCGGAGATGTACTTGTCCCCAGCGGCTTCGACGATCTTCTTGATGACGGCTTCGTCGCGCTTCCAGCGCTCTTCCTGGAAGATCTTCCAGGACACGGCAATGGTCTTGCCAGCGGCAAAAACCGGGCTTGCCGCAGACATGACAAACACTGCGCCTGCAAGCGCAGCAGCAAACTTCTTCATGACGTCCTCCCAAATGCTCTCAAGCATGAAAAGCAAACCGGCACAGGGACTCCCGACCCCGGCCCAGAGACTTTTTTTTAGCCTCAAAAAAATAAGTGACACGCTTGTATGTGTATGTCAAGATAAAAACACATTTCGCTAAGTTGCTGCAATGCAATAGACTTTTGCAATGCGGGAGCTTTCGGCGCTGAAGGGGAGGCGTGGCCCGCAAGGGCTGCTTTCGGAGGAACGCATGTCGAGCATTGTGCGCCAGGACGACGTCCGGCGGCTGAATCAATTCGGAATTCTGCGCGCGCTCAGGCGGCACGGGCCGCTGTCACGCACGGCGCTCAGTTCGCTGACCGGCCTTTCTCCGTCCACCGTGACGGTGATTACCAACAGCCTCATCGATCGCGGCGTGCTGACCGACCGACTGCCGGAGACATCCACCGTCAACAAGCGCGGCCGGCCGCAGGTGCTGATCGCGCCCAATGGGAAGCATGCGACCGTCGCGACAATTCGGCTGGCGCGCGGTCTGGTCGAGGCGACGCTGTTCGATTATGCGGGCCGCGAACTCGGGCGCCGCGAATTGCGCCGGCGAACGCTGTCACTCGCACCGGATAGCATCATCAGGCTGATGGTCGAACTGATTGACGGGCTGGGTGAGGAAACCGGACGCAGCCGCTCCTCCATCGTGCGGATTGCAGTTGCCGTGGAAGGTATTGTCGATAGCGCCGGCAGGTTGTTGCTGAGCACGCCTTTTGCCGATGTTCACGAGATGGACATAGCCTCCCTTCTGGAGGGAGAATTCGGCGCCAGCGCCGAAGTCATGAATGACTGCAATGCCGTTGCGGAGGGGCTGACATGGACCGCGCCTGAAGCCTCCGGGGAGAACTTTGCCGCGCTACTCATGTCCAACGGGGTGGGTCTCGGGCTGGCCATCAACGGCAAGATGCTCTCCGGTCCCAAGTCATCGGGCATGGAATTTGGCCACATGATCTATAGGCCGGACGGAGCGCTCTGTCGTTGTGGCCGCCGCGGATGCATCGAAGCCTATGCCGGCATATACGCCATCCGGCGTGCCGTTGCTGGCGACGATCCGAATGTGGTGATCGAGGATGTGCCGGAAAACGATACGCTGGTAGATATCGTCGAGAAGGCGCGGCGGGCGGATGGGCCCGAGCGGAAGGCATTGCAGGAGGCGGGCAGGGCGCTTGGTAACGGGCTCGTCAATCTCTTCACCCTCTTTGACAGCGTCCCGCTCATCATGGCCGGCGCATCGACGATTGCGCTGGAATTCATGATGGATGAAATCCGCGCGGCCTTTGCCAATCAGAGCTTCGGTCGGCGGGTGGAACCCGACATTGTCGACGTCTACCCGGACGCGCCGAAGCTGATGCGCCAGGGTGCGGTTCTCAAGGCGTTGGCGGCGTACGACATGTCTCTGCCGGATCAGGATGAACTGGCGCCCGAAGAAACCGTATCAGCGAGCCGCGCCTGAGGGGGCGGGAAAATTTAGTCATATCGGCATTGAAGCTCGGCGTTGATGCCAGATGGCAGTAGCCCGCCTCGGTACATTTGGGAGAGATAGCTTTGAAGATCATTTTCGATCCGGCACCACGCACGTCTGAAGAGATGTTCGACCGCCAAGACTATGCGGCTTTTGTTGAAGCTCATGATGTTGCCGTCTTCGACGGTGGCGACCGGAATGCCTTTTATGATCTCCACCTGCCCGACTGCGAGATCCTGATGAGTCAGCAGCCGATGGACTCCGCGCGCCTTGCCAAGGCTCCCAAGCTCCGGGCGATCTTCAACGTCGAGACGAATTTCCTGCCGAACATCGATTACGAGACCTGCTTCCAGCGCGGCATCCATGTGCTCGCGCCCAGCGGCGTTTTTGCACTGGCTGTTGCTGAAATGGGGTTAGGCATGGCGATCAGTCTGGCCAGAGGAATTCACAGCGAGCATTCCCGCTTCCTGCAGGGAAACGAACGCTACGGGCTGGAGGGAAATCTCCATGCCGAGCTTCTGACCGGATCGAGCTTTGGCTTTGTCGGCTTTGGCGATCTGGGTCGCGCGCTTCATGCTCTGCTGCCGGGCTTCCGTCCGAAGGCAGTTCGAGTCTTTGATCCCTGGCTGCCAAACGGTCATCTTGAACGGCTTGGCGTCCAGCCGGCATCCCTGGAGGAGGTGCTGGCGGAGAGCCGTTTCGTGTTCGTCGTTGCCTCGATCACGACGGAAAACCGGCATCTGCTCAACGAGAACAATTTGAAGCTGATGCAGGAACGCGCCTCGCTCATTCTTCTCAGCCGCGCTGCGGTTCTGGATTTCGATGCACTGACCGATCTCGTTTCGGCCGGACGCATTCGTTTCGCGACGGATGTTTTTCCGGAGGAGCCGGTTGCGGCTGGCGATCCGATCCGCTCGCTGCCAAACGTTCTGTTTTCGCCGCATCGCGCTGGCGCGCTGACATCGGCGCTGCAGGAAATAGGCAAGCGCGTGCTGGACGATTTGGAACTGATCGGGCGCGGTCTTCCCCCTGTCGCGTGCCGGCGCGCTGAGCGCGAGACTGTCATGCGCATGCGCAGCAAGCCGATCGATAGAACCTGATCAGCCGAGTTCGAGTGTGGTGACGGCGAAGACACTCGAGATGCCAATCTCGGGCGGCTTCCCCAGATACATCCGCGCAGTTTCGAAGCCAGGCTGAAAGCCCAGCGTCTTGAGGTGTTTTCCAAATTCCAGTTGCGAGTCCGGTACATCCAGATGGAGGGTTGCTGCTCCGGCGGTTCTGCCGCAGGCCTTCAGCAGGTCGCGAGCGATCAGGTCGTTATGCGCGAAAATGGGGCCGACCTTGTATCCGGCCCGGCATTTCCTGACGACGGCATAGCCCACGATGCGACCATCCTGGCGCGCGACGAATGCCTTCCTGGGTGCCGCGAGCCAGACCCTGAGGAAAGATACGCGTTCTTCCGGAAAGCAAGCTCTGTCAAATGACAATATTTCGTCATAATCCTGCGAGATTGCCGCAGTAGCGTTGCCAACTGTCGAGACATCCTGGACGCTGCCGCTCCAGCGTGTGCTGCCGTAGCTACGTCGAAAACCCATCGTCTCGTAGTTTGCCTGTTGTGCCGGGACGCCATCGAGGCCGATGGTCCTGCCCATGAGACGGGAAATGGCCGCGTTCCAGACCTTGAGGCCATAGCCTTTGCCGCGGAAATCCGGGCGCGTGATATAAAGACCGATAAAGCCGAACGTTTCGCCATAGGCGACGGCCGATATGCCGGAGGCGAGCTCGCCATTGATGAAACAGCCGATGAACCCTTGGCGATCAGCCGCAAAGAAAGCCGGGGCGTCATCGGGTGATGGGTTCCAGCCTTCATGTCCGGCCCATTCGACCAGTTTTGCAGTTTCCTGCAGCGTCAGATTTCTGATTTCAGTGTGCGGGCTCATCCGGCAAGAAGATCCTGCGGCGCAAAAGCGGCGAGGGCGCCCGCATAGGGCTTGTGCACGGGGGTGGCGTAAGCGCCGCGCTTGGCGGTGCTGAGGCCGAGAGTGACCAAGCCTTCAGCCTGCTTCACGGCTGCGGCAACACCATCGATAACCGGTATGCCAAACTCGTGGCGCAGATCCATTGTGAGGTCCGCCATGCCGGCGCAGCCGAGGACGATGGCTTCCGACTTGTCTTCGCGAAGGGCAGCGGCGATCTCGTTGCGCAAGCGGTCGCGGGCGTTCGATTGCGGGTCCTCGAGTGAAAGAACAGGAATGTCGGCGGCGCGGACGTTGCAACGGCCGGCCATACCGTAGCGGTGAACCAACCCCTCCAGCGGCAGGCGGGAGCGTTCCATGGTCGTCACGATGGTGAAGCGCTGCGCAATAAAGGCAGTCGCTGAAAGGGCAGCTTCGCAGATACCCAGAACCGGAATGTGGGCGAGCGCGCGGGCGGCGTCGAGACCTGTATCGTCGAAACAGGCGATGATCGCAGCGCTGGCGCCGGCCTTTTCGCCTCTCGCGACTTCCAGCATCAGGCCGGGAAGTGCCAGAGCCTCGTCATAATAGCCTTCGATCGAGGCGGGGCCCATGCTGGAGGTGACCGCGAGGATGTCGGTGGACGCGTTGCGAACGCGGTTGGCCGCATCCGCGATCTTCTCCGTCATGGAAGCCGTTGTGTTCGGGTTGACGACGAGGAGTTTCATGGCTTGCCTGTCATGCCTTGCCGCGTCGGCGGTTCATGACCACGATGATGCCGAGCGCGCTGGCTATAATGATGAAGGAAAAGAGCGTGGTCAGCGTTCCGAGCGCATAGAGAACCGGCGTCGTCACATTGGTCGTCATGCCGTAGATTTCGAGCGGCAGCGTATTATAGGTCCCTGCCGTCATCAGCGTGCGGGCAAACTCATCATAGGAGAGGGTGAAGCCGAACAACCCGACGCCGATGAGACTTGGGAGGATCATGGGCAGGACCACGAAGCGGAACGTCTGCCACGGGGTGGCGCCCAGGTCCCGTGCGGCCTCCTCGTAAGAGGGCGAGAAGCGATTGAAGATCGCGAACATGATCAGCACGCCGAAGGGCAGCGTCCAGGTCAGATGCGCGCCGAAGCCGGATGAGTACCAGGCGGGTGAGAATCCCAACTGCTGGAAAAGCACGCCGATCCCGAGGCTGATGATGATCGAGGGCACGACGAGGCTTGCTACGGCGAGATAGAAAAGCGCCGTCGCGCCATAGAACTTCCGCCGGAAGGCCAGGCCGGCCAGAAGCGAGACGACGACCGTCACGATCATCACCATGAAGCTCAGCGCGAACGAGCGCTGAAACGCGCCGCCGAAATCGCCCACCGCCTGTGTCTCGAACAGGTTGCCGAACCAATGAAGCGAGGCGCCGTTCATCGGGAAAGTCAGGCCGCCATTCGGCCCCTGAAACGACAGGATGAAGATCGCCGACATCGGGCCATAGAGAAACAGCACAAAAAGGATGAAGAAGGCGGCGAGGATGTAGAATTCGCGGGGGCGCTTTTCGGTGTACATGGTTCAAAGCTCCTTGCGAATGTCGACGACGCGCAGGATGGCCGCGACCATCAGCAGCACGACGACCAGCAGCACCACGGCATTGGCGGCAGCCGCCGGATATTGCAGCAGAGACATCTGGTTCTTCATCATCAGAGCCACCGATGCACTCTGGCCGCCGGACATGACCTGAACAGTCGAGAAATCGGCCATGACCAGCGTCACGACGAAGATGGTGCCGATTGCCATTCCGGGTTTTGCGAGGGGGATGATGACATTTGTCAGTGTCTGCCAGGCAGACGCGCCTCCGTCACGGGCTGCCTCGATCAGCGATCTATCGATGCGCATCAAGGTGTTGAAGATGGGTGTCACCATGAAGAGCGTGTAGAGATGCACCATAGCGAGCACGACGGCGAAATCGGAATAGAGAAGCCATTCGATCGGTTCCGGCACGATGCCCGCCTTGACGAGCGCGGTGTTGACGAGGCCGTTTCGACCGAGAACGGGGATCCACGAAATCATGCGGATGATGTTCGAGGTCATGAAGGGGACGGTGCAGACGAGGAAGAGAACCATCTGCATCGCGGCGGTTCGCACATGGAAGGCGAGAAAATAGGCGACCCAGAATCCGATGACCAGGGTCAGCACCCAGACGATCGCGGCGAACTTGAGCGTGTTCAGATAGGTCTTCCAGGTCACCCAGGAGCCCAGCGTATCCACATAGTTCATCGAAACGAAGTCGGGATACATCTGGGCAAAGTCGTAGTCCCAGAAACTGACCGTCACGATCATCAGGATCGGCAGGAGCAGGAATCCGCCGAGGATCAGCGCCAGCGGCGTGGCCTGCAGATAGGGCGGCAGCCAGCCGGGCAGGCGAAACTCGCGTTTCGGCTTGCCGTCGCCTGCGCCGATCAGCCTCACAGTCACCATGGTCCGGACTCCGCCTTTATCTCAAAAGAAATGGATGCGCCGCCCTTCGCGGGAAGGGCGACGCAGATGGCATCAGGCAGCGATGAACTCGTTCCAGCGCTTCACCATGTAGCGGTCTTCGTCCATGACCGAGTTCCAGCAGGCGACCTTGCCCATGCGGTCGTCGAACGAGCCGCCGTCGCGCACGGCGCCGGCCTTTTCCATGACCTTGCCTTCCGGAGACATGATGTCGCCCTTGGCCGGCTTGCCTTCGATCCAGTAGCCCCATTCGTCTTCGGACATGAACTGCTTGGCGGTTTCCATGCAGGCCGAATAGTAGCCCTGGCGGTTGAGATAGCCGCCGACCCAGCCGGACGTGTACCAGTTGATATATTCATAGGCCGCATCGAGTTCGGCGCCCTTGAGGTGGGCGGCCAGACCCAGACCGCCGCCCCACGAGCGGTAGCCTTCCTTGAGCGGCTGATACTTGCAGGCGATGCCCTTGGAGCGCACGGCGGCGACCGCCGGCGACCACATGGACTGGATGACGACTTCGCCGGAGGCCATGAGGTTGACGGATTCGTCGAAGGACTTCCAGAATGCGCGGAACTGGCCGGCCTTCTTGGTTTCGATGAGGAAGTCGATCGTCTTGTCGATTTCGGCCTTCGTCATGTTGCCCTTGTCTGCATATTTGATCTTGCCCGTGGCTTCCATGATCATCGCCGCATCCATGATGCCGATGGACGGGATGTTGAGGATCGATGTCTTGCCCTTGAAGGCCGGATCGAGAATGTCGGCCCAGGACGAGATTTCGCGGCCGACGAGGTCGGGACGAATGCCGAGCGTGTCGGCATTGTAGATGGTCGGGACCATCGTGAACCATTCGGTCGGTGCCTTGGCGAACTTCTTGTCGCCGGGCTTTTCAACGAAGCCGACGGTGTGCGGCGCGGTGCCCTGCGCAATCACGCTATCCGGCTTCAGCTTGCCGGTGATGAAGAGCGGAACGATCTTGTCGAAATATTTCAGCTTGTTGGTGTTCATCGGCTGGATCACACCGGCCGGGAAGACCTTCTTCAGAATCCAGTATTCGACGTCGGCGATGTCGTAGGAGTTCGGCTGGGTGACCGTGCGCTGGGCGGCCGCGTCGGAATCGAGAGCCGTCATTTCCAGCGTGATGCCAAGGTCCGCCTTGCACTTTTCGGCGATGGCATTGATGTTCGAGACGCCGGTGCCGATCTGGCGCAGCGTGATCGGGTTCTTCGCCCAGATGGTCGGGAAGCCGGTGATGACGCCGGTGCCGGCGGCGGCACCTGCGGCGGCGGCGCCTGCCTTCAGAAGCGTGCGGCGCGTGATACCTTGAGACTTCGTGGTCATGCTCAGTTCTCCTTCAGAGGTTTGTTTGTGTATGATTTTCAATCATTTTCTTGTTGTTGCTTTCGGGCTGTTACCGGGCAACGCGGCCCAGAATGATCGCGTCGTTCGTCGCCCAGGACAGCGGTACCGCATCGCCCGCCTTGACCGGGTTGCGATAGTAGTCGGCGTCGCTGAGGACGACGGTGAAGTCCTCCACGCCGGCACCTGCCACGCTCAGCTTCACGCTGGCGCCCAGATCTTCGACGTTCTGCACGACTGCCGTGAAGCCGAAGCCCGGCTCGTCGGTGGTGGCGAGGCGGATATGGTCGGTGCGCAGCGCGAAATCGGCCTGCGGATCGTCATGCGTGGGCGAGCCAAGGGCCGTGAAGCGACCGCCGCCGTTGACCTCGATCGTCGTCATCTCTCCCGTGCGCTCGACTACGCGGCCGGAAATGACATTGTGATTGCCCATGAACTGCGCAACGAAGGCCGTCGCGGGCCGCTCGAAGACCGTGCGGGGGGTAGCTGCCTGTTCAATACGACCGTCATTCATAACGACAATCAGGTCCGCCAGCGCCATGGCCTCATCCTGGCTGTGCGTTACGTGGACGAAGGTCATTCCGAGCGAGGTCTGCAGGCTCTTGAGTTCGGCACGCATGCGGATCTTCAGGAACGGATCGAGCGCTGAGAGCGGCTCGTCAAGCAGCAGCGCCTGCGGGCGGGTGATCAGCGCGCGGGCAAGGGCGACGCGCTGCTGCTGGCCGCCGGACAACTGCGCCGGGCGGCGGCTCGCATAGGGCTCCAGCTGCATGCGCTTCAGCATTTCAAGCGCGGTGTTGCGGCGCTCCGCCTTCTCGATGCCCTGCATCTTGAGGCTGAAAGCCACGTTGTCGACGAGGTCGAGATGAGGAAAGAGCGCATAGGACTGGAACATCATGGCCGTGCCGCGCTTTGCCGGCGGCAGATCGTTGACGATCGTGTTTCCGAGCAGGATGTCGCCTTCGGACACCGTTTCGTGACCGGCAATCATGCGCAAGGTCGAGGTCTTCCCGCAGCCGGAGGGGCCCAGGAAGCAGCAATAGCTGCCCGCCGGAATCTTGAGGCTGATGGCGTGCACGGCTCGGGTCGATCCATAGATCTTGGAAACGGAAGCGAGCTCAATTTCGGCGGCTTGGGACATGCATCATCCTCGTTCGTGGATGGGCATTTCAATGCACGGGCCGTGCCAGTTTCCGTGGGCCTGTCATAAGAGACTGGATTTGTTGAGGTTTATTTTGCGATGCACAAAATAGGAGCTGCACATATTTCACCCATGCTCAAACTTTGAGCTTATGTATGCAATATGAGCGCAATTTTGTGCACGAAATTTCGAGGCGGCTCACGGCGTGACCCTATTTCCTTTCCAGGAGGCAAGCGCTACAACGGGATTTGACAGGAGGCCTGATCATGAAACTCTCCAGCAAATCGGCCTTGACCATGGATGCAAATCAGGAAGATCGGGCGCAGGCCATTCGCGATGCGTTGCGCGACGCCATTGTGGACAGGCGACTTGCGCCTGGTACCAAGCTTTCAGAGGCGGAGGTAGGCGCTCTATTCGACGTCAGCCGCACGGTTGTCCGCTACGCCCTGCAGATGTTGGCATTCGAAGGGCTTGTATATAGTGAACGAAACAGGGGTGCTTTTGTATCCAATCCGTCCCCTGAAGATGCGCGACAGGTCTTCGCGTCACGCCGCCTGATCGAGACGGGAATCGTTGCCGAGGCAGCCCGCAGGCTGACAAAGGCCGATGTCGCGGCCTTCCGGCGGCATCTGGAGGAGGAGGACCGCCACAAGGCGAGCAGAGGGCCCGAAGCGCGCCGTGCGGAAATCAAGGCGTCCGGCGACTTCCACATCATGCTGGCGCGTGTGGCGGGCAACGCCATTCTTGAGAAGTTCATGGACGAACTCGTCGCGCGTTCGTCGCTTGTCATCGCGCTCTATGGTCGCTCCGGTGTCTCAAGCTGTGGTCACGATGACCATGCGCTGATCCTGGAGGCATTGCAGACTGGCGACGTCGATCGGGCCACCGAGATGATGCTGCATCACATCGGTCACATCGAGGCCGATCTCGATCTGCGCACCGGGGAGAGCCTGACACTGAAGGAAGCACTCAATCTCTGACGAGCTGGCAGCTTAGTCGATTTTATTGGACTAAGACTAATTAAGTGTTTGATCTAGATCGAAAATCCAGCCAGTCTCGCCATCAGGCCGGAAAAGTTCCTGACTTCAAACTTCTTGATCAGCCGCGCGCGGTAATCTTCAACCGTGCGCGGCGACAGATCGAGTTCGCGCGCGGTCTCTTTGCTCGTCATCCCCTTTGCGAGACATTTGACCACCTGGCGCTCCCGGTTGGTCATGGAGATTGCCGGTCTGGTGTCGGAGATATCGGCAAAGGTGAGAATCGTCCGCGCCAGCGGCGCCTCCGCATCGAAGGTGAAGACGCGGACGCGGCACCAGAAGATCGAGCCATCGCGGCGTGGCATCAGCCGCTCGTCCATATAGCGGCCGGCTTCTTTCAGCGCCTTGAAGCCGACGTCCCGAATGGCCTCGAATTCGCGGTTCGACGCATAGAGCATGCGGAAGGAATGCCCGGTCAGCTCGTCGCGCTGATAGCCGAACATGCTGGCGAATTGCCGATTGCATTGCCGGATCACCCGGTCTTCTGTCAGCACGATCCCGATTGGCGCGAATTCAAACGCCAGCTTTTCGAGATCGTCGGTGTCGTTCAAGGCCCCCGCCATGTTCATGCTCATTCCCGTAGTTCTACAGACCCGTATTTTTACAGAATTGTGTCAGCTCCGTTCTTTCGTGAAGCTGGAATTATGCAAATAGATAGCGAAACTATTGGTAAATCAAGGAAATTTCCAGGCGATACAGCTTCGGCGAAGCTGTTGCGGGAAATTGAAGCGCGGCGCGACGATCTTGTCACGCTGACCTCGGAACTCATTCGCATTCCGACGCTGAACCCGCCGGGCGAAGCCTATCTTGAAATCTGCGAATATTTGAAACGCCGCCTGGAGCCGCAGGGCTTTGCCATTGAGATGATCCGCGCCATTGACGCCCCAGGCGACAGCGACCGCTATCCGCGATGGAACGTGATTGCGCGGCGCGAGGGCCGTTACTCTGGCGAGTGCGTCCACTTCAACTCGCATACCGATGTCGTGGAGCCGGGCAGGGGGTGGACGCTCGACCCCTTTGGCGGTGAAGTCAAGGACGGCAAGGTCTATGGCCGGGGCGCCTGCGACATGAAGGGTGGCTTGGCCGCGTCCATCGTTGCGGCAGAAGCCTTCGTGGCGCTTTTCCCGGACTTTGCCGGCGCGGTGGAGATTTCCGGGACAGCTGATGAGGAGACCGGCGGCTTCGGCGGTGTCGCCTATCTCGCCGAAAAGGGTTATTTCTCGCCCTCACGCGTCCAGCATGTCATCATCCCTGAACCGCTGAACAAGGACCGCATCTGTCTGGGCCATCGCGGCGTCTGGTGGGGTGAGATTGAGGCCTTTGGCCACATCGCACACGGCTCCATGCCATTCCTCGGCGATTGCGCGGTGCGCCATATGGGTGCAGTCGTCGCGGAAATGGAGAAGAGCCTGTTTCCGGCGCTTGCCGCGCGTCAGACCGATATGCCGGTCGTCCCGCCGCCGGCGCGGCGCTCGACGCTGAATATCAATTCCTTCCATGGCGGGCTTGATGAACCGAAGGACGGATTCTCCGGCTTCCCGTCGCCGCTTGTTCCCGACAGCGCGCGCATGGTGCTCGACCGGCGCTATCTGATCGAGGAAAGCCCGGAAGGGGTGAAGGGCGAAATTGTCGCATTGCTGGAGCGGGTGAAAGCGCAGCGGCCGAGCTTCGACTACGAGCTGAAGGAACTCTGGGGTGTCACGCCGACGATGACCGAGCGTGACGCGCCGGTGGTGAGAACTGTGGCGAGTGCCATCCAGGCGGTCTTTGACCGCGAGCCGGAATATGTTGCCTCTCCGGGCACTTACGACCAGAAGCACATTGCCCGCATCGGCAAGATGTACAACTGCATCGCCTACGGCCCCGGCATTCTCGATCTCGCCCACCAGCCGGATGAATATGTTGGCATTGACGACATGGTTGATAGCGCCAAGGTCATGGCCTTGTCCTTGCTGCAACTGCTCATGCCGGCTGAACCAGCTTGAGGCCCAATGGCCTTGAGGAATGACGATTTGCCGGTTAGGGGTAATGGGTCGGCGGATACGCGGCACGATAAACGCTTATCGAGGGGAAGGAAGACAATGAACAGCCTGATGAAACTGATGACCACGGCGGCCATTCTGGTTGCCACAAGCGCGCTGACGCCCGCCTTTGCGGCCAACACCGCCATCACGGTCGGCATGGTTCTGGAGCCGCCGAACCTCGATCCGACCTCGGGTGCCGCCGCGGCGATCCGCGAAGTCACCTACGCCAATATTTTCCAAGGGTTGACGCGTTTCGACGCGAACGGCGCCATCGTACCCGATCTTGCCAAGAGCTGGGATATTTCGGCCGATGGCCTGACCTACACATTCCACCTGGCCACCGGCGTCAAGTTCCACGATGGCTCGCCGTTCAGCGCCGACGATGTGAAATTCTCGCTGGATCGCGCCCGCGCACCGGACTCGACCAATGCCCAGAAGGGGCTGTTCGCCGATATCGCATCGGTGGACGTTGTCGATCCCGCCACGGTAAAAGTGACGCTGAAAAAGCCAAATGGCAGCTTCCTTTTCAACATGGCCTGGGGCGATGCCGTCATTCTTTCGCCGAAGAGCATTGCGACCGAAGCGACAAACCCTGTTGGCACAGGCCCGTTCAAGTTCGTGAACTGGGTCAAGGGCGACCGCGTCGAACTGGCAAAGTTTGAAGGCTATTGGGGAGCTGCACCCAAGCTCGACAAGGTGACGTTCAAGTTCATTTCCGATCCGTCGGCCGCATTCGCGGCGATGATGGCGGGGGACGTCGATGCCTTCCCGCTTTTCCCCGCGGCGGAGACGCTGGAGCAGTTCAAGGCGGACCCGCGCTTCGAGGTGATTTCCGGCAATACTGAAGGTGAAACCCTTCTGGCCATGAACAACGGAAAGAAGCCGTTCGACAACATCAAGGTCCGCGAGGCGGTGGCACATGCCATCAACCGCAAGGAGATCATCGACGGCGCCATGTTCGGTTACGGCACGCCGATCGGCACGCATTTCGCGCCGCATAACCCGGACTATGTCGATCTGACCGCGCAGTCGAACTATGACCCCGAAAAGTCCAAGGCCTTGCTCAAGGAAGCCGGCTATCCGGATGGGTTCACGGTGTCGCTCAAGCTGCCCCCGCCGCCTTACGCGCGTCGAGGCGGTGAAATCATCGCGGCCCAGCTGGCCAAGGTCGGCATCAAGGCAGAAATCACCAATGTCGAATGGGCGCAGTGGCTGGAGCAGGTGTTCAAGGGCAAGGATTACGACCTTACCATCGTGTCGCATACCGAACCGATGGACATCGATATCTACGGCCGCGACAACTATTACTTCAACTACAAGAGCGACGCCTTCAAGAAGATAATGACGGACCTGTCCGGCACGACCGATCCGGCAAAGCGCAGCGAGCTGCTCAAGGCAGCGCAGAAGCGTATCGCGGATGACTATGTCAACGCTTTCCTCTTCGAACTGCCGAAGCTGGGTGTTGCCAACGCGAAGATCGTCGGGCTCTGGAAAAACCAGCCGACCCCGTCGAACGACATGTCCGAAGTCTACTGGAAGGATTGATCCGCGTGGGCCGGAAGCGCTTGCCGCTTTCGGCCTTCCCGATCGCTTGAAGCCATGGCCCCCTATCTCCTGAAACGTCTGATCTCGCTTGTGCTGAGCCTTCTGGCCGCCAGCGTCGTGATCTTTCTGGTGCTTCAGGTCGTTCCTGGGGACCCAGCCTCCTACATGCTGGGCATGAATGCCCAGCCTGAAACAGTCGAGGCATTGCGCCAGCAGATGGGTCTTAATGAGCCTCTCGTCTGGCGCTACCTGACCTGGGTTGTCGGCCTCGCCCATGGTGATTTCGGCGTGAGCTACACCTATAAGGTTCCCACTGGCGAACTGATCGCGCAGCGCCTTTGGGTATCTCTCCCTCTCGCTCTCTACGCCCTTCTGCTGTCCACTGTTCTTGCATTGCCAATTGGCATCATTTCTGCTGCGAAGAGGAATTCGGCAGCCGATTACGGCATCATGGGCGTAACGCAGTTGGGCATCGCGGTTCCCAATTTCTGGTTCGCCATGCTGCTGGTTCTCCTCTTTTCGATCACCCTTCGGTGGTTCTCGGCAGGCGGATTTCCGGGCTGGAATGCCGGATTCTTTGTCGCGCTGAAAGCCTTGACCTTGCCGGCGGTCGCGCTCGCCTTGCCGCAAGCCTCGATCCTGGCACGCGTCATGCGCTCCTCGCTGCTTGATACGCTGTCCGAAGACTACATCAGAACGGCGCGAGCCAAGGGGCTGACGCGGGGGCAGACACTGGTGCGCCACGCGGTTCGCAATGCCCTGATCCCCGTTCTGACCATCATCGGCCTGCAGTTCTCCTTCCTTCTCGCCGGTGCCATCATCATCGAGAATGTCTTCTATCTCCCGGGCCTCGGAAGGCTCGTTTTTCAAGGGATTACGCAGCGAGATCTCATTGTCGTGCAGTCGGTCGTCATGCTGCTGGTCTTCGCGGTCATCATTATCACATTCCTCGTGGACATGGCCTATGCGCTGGTCGATCCCCGTTTGAGGAGCCGCGCCTGATGAGTGTGGGTACCCTGCCTGAGGTGAAGCGTGGACTTGTCGGCGCCGCGTTCCAGTCGAAGAGTTTCGCACTGGGTTTTGCCGTGACGGCCGTCTTTATTCTCGCGGCGCTTCTGTCTCTCATCTGGACGCCCTATGACGCGACAGCGCTTGCTGTTTCCGACAAGCTGAAGGCTCCGTCCGGTCTACATTGGTTCGGCACGGACCATTTCGGACGGGACATCTTCTCCATGATCATGGTCGGCGCGCGCACCTCCATTGCGGTTGCTTTCGTTGCAGTCGGCATCGGCATAGCAGCCGGCGTCCCCCTCGGGCTTTGGGCCGCCGCGAAGCAGGGATCGCTGGTCGATGAGATTATCATGCGCGCCAACGACCTTGTTTTTGCATTCCCCGCGCTGTTGATCGCGATCCTGATTACCGCCGTGTTCGGTCCGAGCGCGATCAATGCCATCATCGCGATTGGCATCTTCAACATCCCGGTCTTTGCGAGGCTGGCGCGCGGCGCTGCGTTGACGCTGTGGACGCGCGAATACATCTTTGCGGCGCGTGTTGCGGGGAAGGGGGCCGTCCGCATTTCTGCGGAGCACATCCTGCCCAACATCATGAACCTGCTGATCGTGCAGGGAACGATCCAGTTTTCGCTGGGCATCTTGGCCGATGCCGCGCTCTCCTATGTCGGCCTCGGCGCTCAGCCGCCAACCCCAAGCTGGGGTCGCATGCTGGCCGATGCCCAGACGATGATCAGTCTCGCGCCGCATATGGCCCTGTTTCCCGGGGCGGCGATTGTGCTCACCGTGTTGGGACTGAACCTGATGGGCGACGGTCTTCGGGATCTGTTTGACCCGAAGCTCCGGAGGAGCCGTTCATGACGCTCCTGCAAATCGACAATCTAAGCCTGAATATCCTCGGACTAGAAATCCTGTCAGATGTCAGGTTCGAGGTGGACCGCGGCGACGTCGTGGGGGTCATCGGCGAAAGCGGCTCGGGCAAATCCATGACCGCGCTGTCGATCATGCAGCTTCTTCCGCATGGCACGGAGGTGAGCGGTTCCATCCGGCTGGATGGAGAAGAGCTGTTGACCAAGACCGAAAAGCAGATGTGCGCCGTGCGTGGGGCGGATGTCGGCATGGTTTTCCAGGAGCCGATGACGGCCCTTAACCCTGTCAAGACCATTGGCGATCAGGTGGCGGAAACTGTCATGATCCACCGCGGTGCGAGCCGCACGGAAGCCCTGTCAATTGCCAGGGAAACGCTGAACCGCGTTGGCCTGCCGGAGGAGCGGTTTCCGCTTTCTCGCTATCCGCATGAACTGTCAGGTGGGCAGAGGCAGCGTGTTGTCATTGCCATGGCGATTGCGCTTCGACCGAAACTGCTGATTGCCGATGAGCCGACCACCGCGCTGGACGTGACGACGCAGGCGCAGATCCTGACGCTGCTGAAGCGGCTGGTCGATGAGGACGGAATGGGCCTCATCCTCATCACGCATGATCTCGCCGTGGTTGCCGACATCGCCGACCGCATCGTTATCATGAAGTCCGGCGAGGTCGTAGAAGCTGGCCCGGCGGTTCAGCTTTTCCGCGCCATGCAGCATCCGTATTCGAAGGCGCTGATGGCTGCGACCAGCCACCACCCGGTGCGCAACGCGCCGAAGGTGGAACTGGATGCTGTGCCGGTGCTTGAGGTGAAATCGGTGGTGCGCGAATATGCCCTGCCTCGTAAGTCGCTTTTTGCGAAGCCGGGCGCATTCCGCGCCGTCAACGAGGTGAGCTTCAAGATCCACAAGGGCGAGAATGTCGGTCTGGTGGGCGAAAGCGGCTGCGGAAAATCGACGCTCACCCGGGCGATCCTGGCCCTCGAAGGCACGCAGGCGGGCGAGATACGTGTTGGCGGCGAACTGGTCACGACGAAGGCGGGCGCGAGTGCTGCGGCCAGGCGCAAGATGCAGGTCGTCTTCCAGGATCCCTACGGATCCTTCAACCCTCGCCATAAGGTGCGCCGACTCGTTACCGAACCGTTCTACCTGATGGGTCGCGATGCGCCGACGGGCTCGGCGCTGGAGGCGCGCATTGCCGAGGCGCTGGAGAATGTGGGACTGCAGCCACGGGATGCCGAGAAATACATCCATGAGTTTTCTGGCGGCCAGCGGCAGCGTGTGGCGATCGCTCGCGCCCTCATCACGCACCCCTCGCTGATCGTTCTCGATGAGGCCGTCTCCGCGCTCGACGTTTCAATCCGCGCGCAGATCCTCGATCTTCTGGCCGATCTTTCCGAGCGTCTCGATCTTTCCTATCTCTTCATCTCGCACGACCTGTCAGTTGTCCGTGCCATCACTGACCGGGTCATGGTCATGAAGGCCGGCAAGATCGTCGAAGCCGGCGAGACTGAAGCCGTCTTTTCCAATCCTCAACACGAATATACGCGGCAGTTGCTTGCCGCGACGCCCGATCTCGAGGCGGCGCTCAAGCGTCGCGAGATCGCCTCTGCCTGATCGCATCAAGGAGACTTCCTCATGATTTCGCCGTGGTTCCCAACGGACAAGTGCTTCATCGACGGCGCCTGGGTGGCGCCTCAGAGCAAGGATACATTGCCACTGGAAAATCCCTCTGACGGTGCCGTTATCGGCGCGATTGCTCGCGGTGGTGCGGCCGATGTCGATCTTGCCGTGGAGGCCGCGCGCCGTTCACTCGATGGCGAATGGGGACGCATGCCGGCATTTGAACGTGGCAGGCTTTTGGCCAAGGTTGGCAGAGCCGTGCTCGAAAAAGTCGATGAACTTGCCAGGCTTGAAGCCGCCGATGTCGGCAAGCCTTTGAAGCAGGCACGCGCGGATGCGGTGGCGCTGGCACGTTATCTGGAATTCTACGGCGGCGCCTGCGATAAGTTCCATGGTGAAACTATTCCATATTTAAATGGTTACACTGTCTACACGTTGCGCGAGCCGCATGGCGTGACCGGCCATATCATTCCTTGGAACTACCCGATGCAGATCCTCGGACGCTCGGTGGGTGCCGCCCTGGCCATGGGGAACGCGGCGGTTCTCAAGCCGGCCGAAGAAGCCTGCCTGACGGCGCTAGCCTTTGCTGATATCTGCCATGAGGCGGGCTTGCCGAAGGGGGCGTTGAATGTTGTTCCCGGCCTCGGGGAAGAGGCGGGAGCGGCCCTTTCGGGGCATCCCGGCATCAACCATATCTCCTTCACCGGTTCTGTCGGCGTGGGCATCAAGATCCAGGCCGCCGCCTCGCGCAACGTCGTGCCGGTGACGCTGGAACTGGGCGGGAAATCGCCGCAGGTCGTATTTGCCGATGCCGACCTCGATGCCGCGCTTCCGTTCCTCGTCAATGCCGGCATCCAGAATGCCGGCCAGACCTGCTCGGCTGCCTCGCGCATCCTCGTTCAGAAGGATGTCTACAAGGACGTCGTTGCCCGCATGGCCGAGCGCTATCGGGCGCTGAAGGTGGGCCCGGCCATCGCCGATCTGGACGTTGGCCCGCTGATTTCTGCGCGCCAGAAGGAGATTGTAGAGGGATTTGTCGCGCTGGCCGAAGAGGCGAGTGTGGCGGCCAGTGGCGTGATCGTGGCAGATGCGCCGAAGGGCGGCAATTATGTTGCCCCCAGGCTTATTGCCGGGCTCGATCCTTCGCACCGGCTGGCGCAGGACGAGATCTTCGGACCTGTCCAGGCTGTCATTCCGTTCGACACGGAAGAGGACGCGGTGCGCATCGCCAATGGCACGGATTACGGTCTCGTCGCCGGTGTCTGGACGCGCGAAGGGGCGCGGCAGATGCGATTGGCCAAGGCGCTGCGCGCCGGCCAGGTCTTCATCAACAATTACGGCGCTGGTGGCGGTGTCGAGCTTCCCTTCGGTGGCACGGGCAAGTCCGGCCATGGCCGGGAAAAGGGTTTCGAGGCGCTCTATGGCTTTTCGGTCCTGAAGACCGTGGCCGCGCTGCATGGGTAAGGAGACAATCATGCGTTTGGAAGGCAAGGCGGCCATCGTCACGGGCGGGGCATCGGGTTTCGGCGCGGGCATCGTGCGCAAATTTATCGCCGAGGGCGCCAGGGTCATGATCGCCGACATCAATGACGCGGCGGCCGAGGCGTTCGCAAAGGAACTCGGCGACAGCGCGATTGGCCATCAGGTCGATGTTTCGAAAGACGAAAGTGTTGCGGCGATGGCGAAGGCTGCGCTGCAGGCCTTCGGTCAGGTGGACATTCTCGTGAACAATGCCGGCGTTACGCATCTGCCTGCTGCGATGGAAGATGTGTCCGAGTCCGACTTTGATCGGGTTATTTCGGTAAACGTAAAATCTGTTTATCTGACGGCAAAGCATCTTGTGCCTCATATGAAGGCGCGAGGGAAGGGCGCGATCCTCAACGTCGCCTCCACTGGCGGGGTTAGCCCGCGCCCGCGGCTCTCCTGGTACAATGCTTCCAAGGGGTGGATGATCACGGCGACACGGGGTATGGCGATCGAGCTCGCGCCTGTGGGCGTGCGTGTCAATGCCATAAACCCCGTCGCAGGTGAAACGCCATTGCTCAAGAGCTTCATGGGCGAGGATACGCCTGATATCCGCGCCAAGTTCCTCGCCTCGATCCCGATCGGCCGTTTCTCGACGCCGGAGGACATGGGCAATGCCGCCTGCTTCCTCTGCTCGGATGAGGCTTCGATGATTACGGGTGTTGCCATGGAAGTGGATGGCGGACGCTGCATCTGACTTTCGGACGGCTTTTCGGCGCGGCGCGACCGTGCTAGCACTCTGTTCAAACTTGAACCGAGTTGGAGGAATTGCCGATGAGTGACACCGTTCTCCTGGAGCGCAAGGGCCGTGTGGCCCTTCTGACCCTGAACCGCCCGCAGGCGCTGAACGCGCTGAATTCGGAGCTGTTGACAACGCTCTGCGCGCATCTCGACGCGCTGAGCGAGGATGAGAGCGTCGGCTGCGTTGTGATCACCGGTTCGGAGAAGGCCTTTGCCGCCGGTGCCGACATCAAGGAAATGTCGGACAAGACCTATATCGAGATGAAGAATGCCGACCATTTCGGTCGGCGTTTCAATGCGCTGAAGGACACCAAGCTGCCGATGATTGCGGCCGTGTCCGGCTTTGCGCTCGGCGGCGGCTGCGAGCTGGCCATGATCTGCGATTTCATCATTGCGTCGGAAACGGCGAAATTCGGCCAGCCGGAGATCAAGCTGGGCGTTATCCCTGGCATGGGCGGGACGCAGCGCCTGACGCGCGCGGTTGGCAAGTCGAAGGCGATGGACCTCGTGTTGACTGGCCGCATGATGGATGCGCAGGAGGCGGAGCGCTCCGGTCTCGTCGCCCGCGTCGTGTCGGCAGACAAGCTGCTGGAAACCGCGCTTGCTGCTGCTGAAGCCATCGCGTCCTATTCGCGGCCGACGGTTGTGACGGCGAAGGAGGCGGTCAATCGCGCCTTCGAAACGACGCTGGCAGAGGGTCTGCATTACGAGCAGCGCGTGTTCTATCCGCTCTTTGCGACGGAAGACCAGAAGGAAGGCATGGCCGCCTTTACCGAAAAGCGCCCGCCGGACTTCAAGCATCGTTGAGGCTTACAGGCTGGCGATGAAGTCGAGGATTTCGGCTTCGGTGACCACGTCGGCATATTTGGCGTTCATGTCGAACAGATTAGCCTCGTGCGGCGCCGGGTGACGGTCGCCGCAGGCGTCGCTGACAACCGTTGTGATGAAGCCGTGCGACATGGCATCGACGCAACTCGCGCGCACGCAGCCGCTGGTCGTCAGACCTGTCAGGATGACATTGTCCACACCCATGCTGACCAGCAGCGGCGCGAGTGACGTGCCGAAAAAGGCGCTGGGATATTGTTTCGTCACCACGAACTCATCCGGACAAGGCGCCAGACCTTCCGGCCATGCGCCCAGCGGGTTTCCGGCGGTGAAGCAGGCGAGCGGCTTGGCCTTCTGGAAGAAGCGGCCACCATCCAGGCCTGACCGGTGGAGCACCACGCCGGTCAGGATGACAGGCATGGCCTTTGCCTGCGCGGCAGAACGGATTCGGAGCGCCGAGGCGAGCGCCGCATCGACCCCGGCATAGAGCGGGCTTGAGGGCTCGAAATAGGCTTGCACGAAATCGATGAGGATGAGCGCCGGTTTTTTGCCAAAGCCAATCCTGTTGTTATAGGCGGCGGCGTAGTTGGCTTTCAGGTCGGTGTCGGTCATCTGATCCTCTTCATGCATCTGGACTGGGCGCGCGGTCGATCAGCGGCGCGAGGCGCTCGGCTGCGGCGAGGAGGCTGGGGTCGCTGAAGCGCGGGCCGGTCAGCGTCACTCCGATGGGCAGTGATGCGTCCGGCATTGAGACCGGTACGTTGATGCAGGGGACGCCGAGAAGCGTCCACATCGCATTGAAAACCGGATCGCCCGGATGACGGCCTTCCGGTGCATAGCCCGGAGCGCTCGGCACAAGAAGGGCGTCGAACTGAGCTGCGAGCCTGTCGAACTGCACGCGGGCCTTCGCAGCGGCATCATAGGCATCGCGAAGGTCAGGCAGACTGCGCCCGTCTCGGTTTTCGACCCGGTGATGGAAATCGTCATGCAGGTCGCTGCCGAAGCGGCGGGCGAGATTGCGGAAGGCTGCGGCCCCCTCGCGATGCAGGATGGTGCGGTGGTGGTGATCCAGCGCAGAGAATTCCGGGTGCAGTTCGAGTTGCGTGACCTCATGTCCGTTTTTTCGGAGACGATCGGCGGCGACTTCCATGGCGTGAACGGACTCAGGCTGGAGACGGTCGCCGTAGGGCCCCAAGCTCATAGCGATGCGCAATGTGGCAGCGCCTGGCGCCGGTTTGATGGATTCCTTCAGGCCGAAGACGTCCGCAAGAAGGGCCAGATCCGCAACCGAGCGGCCATACCAGCCGACGGTGTCGAGCGTGTTTGCATAGATCTTGAAACCCTCGCGGCTAACCATGCCGAAGGTGGGCTTGAAGGCGTAGACACCGCAGAAGGAGGCCGGGCGGATCGTCGAGCCGCCGGTCTGGGTGCCGATCGAGAGCGGAACGTGGAAGTCGGCGACGGAGGCAGCGGAACCGGCAGAGGAACCACCGGAGGAGAAGCGTGTGTCATGCGGATTGCCGGTGGCGGCGTTGCGGCCGGCAGCCGCAAATTCCGTCGTGTCCGTCTTGCCGAGAATGATGGCGCCTTCAGCGCGCAGAAGATCAACGACGGCGGCATCCTGGCCGGGCTGGTGGCCTTCGAAATTCGGCGAGTTGAAGGTCGTCGGCATATCTTTCGTTTCGAAGACATCCTTGATGCCGATCGGCAGGCCATGCAGCTTGCCACGCTGATTGTGGGGGAACGCGTCGAGTTTTGCCGCCTGCTCCAGCGCATGCGCGTTGATATGGAGCCACGCGCGAACGTCGTCGTCGCGTTCCTCTATCCGCTGCAGGCAGGCCTTCACGAGATCGGTCGCGGTGAGGCGGCCTGTTTTCAGTGCCTCAAGCGCATGCGTCGCAGTTAGCCGGTTCGGCGCGACTGCGGATTGGGGGGCGAAGTCTTGTGGCGCTTGCAGGTTCATGGCTTTGCCTTCATGGTGAGGCTGCGCCCGGCGGAACCAGGCAATGATAGGCTGTCACGGCTTGAAAGGCAGCGCCCGCTAAAAGGCAAAGCGCCTCTGCGTGCGGCCGTCCGACAATCTGCATGCCTGTGGGCAGGCCTGAGCGGCCCAGGCCCGTTGGCAGCATGAGGGCCGGGAAACCGGTGAAATCGAAAATCATGGTGTTTCGCGAAATGAGGTCCTGGAAGCTCATAGGCTTGCCGTTCACATCCACGGTAAGCGTCTCAAGCGAACCGGCTTCGCCGCCAATGCCCGGCGTGATGATGAGATCGACGTTTTCCATCGCACGAAGGAAGCTGTCCTGAGCCGTCACCCGCGCCTGAAGTGCGCGCGTATAGTCAGAGGCGCTGAAGGCCATGCCCTTGCGCAGACGGCCGAGCATGCCGGGGTCCATGAGATCGGCGCGATCGGCCCTGTCGGCGTGGAGTGCTGCGAGCTCGCTCTGAAGAATGACCCAGCCAGCCTCGTGGAAAGGGCGTACATCGATGGGCGGCAGGTCAATCAGCACGCAGCCCAGATTTTCCAGCGTTTCCAGTGCTGCAGTCCAATTCGCTAATACGGCTTGGTCCACATTCTCGGTGAACCAGCCGGTGGCGACGCCGATCCTCAGTCCGGAAAGGTCGAGGTCTCCGGAAAGGGTGGCGCAGTCCTTGGCGAGTTGAGGATCTGGCGATGCCGTCATGAAAGGCAGGACGCGGGCGATATCCTGCGCGGAGCGGGCCATCGGCCCAATGTGGTCGAGCGTCCAGGACAGAGCGGCCACGCCATGGCGTGAGACCTTCTCGCGCGTGGGCTTCAGGCCCGTCGTTCCGCACCAGCAGGAGGGCACGCGGATCGAGCCGCCGGTATCGGTGCCGAGTGCCAGCGGCATGAGGCGCGCTGCAAGCGCTGCGCCTGAGCCGGTCGACGAGCCGCCGGTCCAGCGTGTTACGTCCCACGGGTTGGTGACCGCACCATAGCGCGGATTATGCGGGCCGCCGCAGGCAAATTCGCTGGTGGCGGTCATGGCGAAGGGGATGGCGCCGGCTGCCTTGAGGCGTGCGACGACATGCGCGTCGGCAGGGGCAACGCGATGTCCGGTGAAATGCGACCCGCTGGTGACTTCCGTCCCGGCGACATCAATGATGTCCTTGACGCCAAAAGGAACCCCCTCAAGCGGACGCGGCGTACCTGCGGCCCATCGGGCTGCGCTTTCTTTGGCGGAGTCCGTCGCACCCGACACCAAGCGCAGCACGGCCTCGCCGCCCGCGCGCGTGGCACCAATCGAATGCGTGAGATTGTTCAAAACGACAACGGGATCGAGATATCCGTGAGCATATGCCGAGAGCAGACCGCCGATGCCGACCTGCGAAACATCGCCCGTCGTGTCGCCGGTGATCGGCATCGCAACAAGTTGCTCAGCTTCTGACGTTGGTGACGGGCGCGCGGAAAGCCGCGCGTCCGCATGACCCGGATCGATGAAGGAGGTCGGCTCCAGTACGTCCATGTGGGGGAGGGGCTGGAGCACGTTCATCATTCACTCCGCAGCAATGCTGGTGGCGTTGCGCGAGGCCATGAGAGGCTGGATGCGCTGGCCGAACTGGTCGAGACCGATCAGGAAGTCGTCGAAGGTGAGCATGATGCCCTTGGTGCCCGGGACGCTCGCAGCCTCATCCAGCATGCGCGCGACGGAGGCATAGGAGCCGACGATCGTGCCCATGTTGAAGTTGACGGCACCTTCCGGCAGGTTGATGTGCTTGGCGGTGGAAGAGCTGTCGGCCGAGGCATCCTTGCTGCCCTGATCGGCCATCCAGGCCAGCGCGTTGACATCGGCGCCGGCGCGATACTTCTCCCACTTGGCCTTGGCCAGTTCGTCCGTCTCGTCGGCAATGACCATGAAGAGGACATAGGCGCCGACGTCGCGGCCGGTCTTGGCGGAGGCCTCGACGAGGCGGACATTGCCTTCGCTATGGGCTGTGGGCGTGTTGATGCCGGCGCCCATGACGAAGTTGTAGTCGGCATATTCGGCGGCGAATTCCATGCCGCGCGGGCTCTGTCCGGCGGCCACGATCTCAATCTTGTTGGCCGGCATCGGCTTCATCTTGCAGTCATTCATCTGGAAGTGCTTGCCGTCGAAGGTGCATTCGCCCTTCGTCCAGAGCTCCTTCATGATGTGCACATATTCAGACGAGTAATCGTAGCGGTAGCCGAAATAGTCGTTGCCGGGCCAGATGCCCATCTGGTCGTATTCGGCCATCTGCCAGCCGGACACGATGTTGACGCCGAAGCGGCCGGGCGCAACGTTGTCGATCGTCGTTGCCATGCGGGCAACGATCGCCGGGGGCAGCGTCAGCACCGCGGTGGAGGCGAAGAGCTTGATCCGCTCGGTGACAGCCGCAAGGCTCGCCATCAGCGTAAAGGATTCAAGATTATAGTCCCAAAACTCGGTCTTGCCGCCGAAGCCGCGCAGCTTGATCATCGAAAGCGCGAATTCGAGGCCGTACTTTTCGGCCTTCTGGACGATCTGTTTGTTGAGTTCGAAGCTCGGCATGTACTGCGGTGCGGCCTCGGAAATCAGCCAGCCATTGTTGCCGATCGGGATGAAAACGCCAATGTCCATGATGTGCTCCTATGGTCGGTATGCTTGGGAAGAAATGTAATATGTACGAACTAATGCAAATATTCCGAAGGCTGTCCAGCCAAAAATGCCGCACAATTAGGCGTGCATAAAATAGGTGCATTTCTTTGCGATCTGAGGCGAAGATGATGTGGAATTGGGCGCGTCAAGGCGCGCTCTGCAGCAGGATTGTGCAGTGCGGGATGGGCCCTATGGACGCTCGTGGAGAGGTTTCAGGTCTCTGCGCGCAGCGTCGTCGTGTAGGTGAAGCGATCTGCGGGGAGAATCTGGAAAGCGTATTCCAGGAGTCGACGGCCGGAGCCGTAGTAGCGGCGGTTGACGATCAAAGCGAGGTCGCCGCCCTTGCAGCCGACCTTTTCGGCAATGTCTTCGTCCATGGCGATCGGGCGGACATCCTGCTGGATTTCATGGATCTTTTCGCCGGTGAATTCTTCGATGTAATGAAAGATGGCACGCCGGGCGACGGTGACATCCTTGACGGCCGCAGCCACGCGGGAATCGATATAGACCTCGTTCCAGGAAAAGGCCTTGCCGCGATTGGCAGGATACCGCACGCCGGTAATGTGCAGGAACTTGCGGCCTGGCCGGCATCCGAGATCCACTGCGAGCTTGCCCTGCGCGGAGACCATTTCGCGGAAGCCGATGACGAACTCCGTCTCGGCTGCAATCTCGAAAAGTTCGGACCGCGAATGGGCAATGAAGCGTGTGCTGCCACTCGTCGCCTCGATTGCCTCCACGCGCGTGCCAACGCCCTTGCGGGCTGAAAGTCGTCCCTTGTTGCGCAGGAGTGCGATCGCCTGCCGAACCGTCTGACGGCTCACGCCGAGGGCTTCGGCCAGTTCGTTCTCGGTGGGGAGGAGGGAGCCCACGGCAAAATCACCGTTGGAAATGCGCGATTCCAGGTGGTGTGCCACCTGCATATAGAGCGGCGCGGTCGCAATCTCCGGCTTCCAGCCGTTCTTGATTTCCTGCGTGCTGCTGTTCATTTCCTCGGAAATCGCATTGCCCATGTGTTTCGGCCTCCCGGCTCATCAATATGTTTTTTCTCGTAAAAGCAAACAGATTTCAGCGCGGATGCAATTTCGCACCCCGTCCTTGCGCTTGATTTCGAAATCAATTAGTACGTACATATACGATAATCGCAGGACAGTTGCCTTTCATGTCAGACATCACCGTCGAAGATGCCTCCGGTTCGGGCGCGCGCAAATCCCATTCGCTTATAGTCACACTGGGTGCTGCCACGCTGATCCAGATCGTGGCGACGGCCAGCGTGCTGGCGCTGACTGCAATTGCGCCCACCGTGGCGTCAGACCTCGGAATCGGCGCCTATCTGATCGGCTATCAGATCAGCCTGATCTACGCCTCGGGTATGTTTTCCTCGGCTGTTGCCGGCACGCTGGTCAAGCGGTTTGGTCCCGTGCGGGTCGAGCAACTGGCGCTGGTCTGCTTCCTGCTCGGTTTCGTGGGGATCGCCTTGGCGCATGTCCTGCCGATCATCATTGCCTCGCTTCTCATAGGCATCGGCTATGGGCTGAACAACCCGGCCTCCTCGGAAATGCTCGGGCGCATCACGCCCCATGGCAAGCGAAACATCGTATTTTCGATCAAGCAGTCCGGTGTGCCGCTGGGCGGCATCCTGGCGAGCTTCGCCTTTCCCTTCCTGTCGCGGCAGATGGACTGGCAATATGCGCTGCTGATCGGGGCGGCTGCACCTTTGGCGACCATGGTGCTGCTGGCGGCCACGCATGTGACCGAGCCGATCGATCGCACGGTGCCCATGGCTTCGATGATGAAGGGATTCCGCGATGAGCAAAGCATCATCTGGAAGAACCCCAGGCTCCGGACGCTGAGCTTTCTTGGATTTGCCTATTCGGCGACGCAGCTGTCGCTGTCGGCCTTTGCGGTGGTGACGCTGGTCCACGATGGCGGCTGGTCGCTGCTGGCCGCCGGTTCGGTTGCAGCTGTCATGCAGTTTTTCGGCGCCTTCGGGCGTATCTTCTGGGGTGTCGTGGCCGACAAGTTGGGCGGCGGGTTCAAGACTCTGGCGCTGCTCGGTCTGCTGATCGGACTCGGCTTTGCATCTCTCTTCTTCGTGGTGGACATGCCAGCCTATGTTCAGGTGGGTGTCCTGATCGTACTGGGCATGACCACAATCGGTTGGAACGGTGTTCTCCTGGCCGAGGTGGCGCATAATGCGCCGGAGGGCCGGATCGGCGCAATTACCGGAGGCGTACTCGTCTACACCTTCATCGGCGTCATCGTGGGACCGTCCAGCTTCGCAAGTCTCTATATGGTGACAGGACATTACGGCGCGAGCTTTCTTGTCTTCTCCCTCCTGGGATTCTTCGGGATGGTCGCAGCGTGGCGCTCACATCGCTCTGCCCGAATCTGATCCATAAAGTACTGACATATTAAATGACACTGCGGGGCCTCAGCGTGACTGCGGCCCCGTTTACGTCTCTGCTTGCGTAACGTTACTTCAGCGGAAATCGCTGAAAATGAATAAGATTATTGCAGTTATCCCGAACATGTTCGGCATTTGCCTTAATATTTTGCACTGCAAAAAAATCTTGCAAAACCGTTGACGAACCCTTGAATATGTACGTACATTAAAGCCGTCCCGTTGCGACGGAGATACGATCACGACCCCGGAAAAGCGGGGCATCCAACAGGGGAATGTCAGATATGCGTGTGCTTCTACTCAGCGCTTTCGTTGCCGCGTCCGCCATTGCTGCAGTGCCGTCCGGCGCGCATGCGGATGCCATGGCCGACGCCAAGGCGATCCTTGAACAGCATAAGAAGATGCCCGTCTTCGACCCGCCGGGCGAGGCTTTCGACGCGAAGTCCTGCATGGCCGGCAAGAAGGTCCTGTCGATCCCGATTTCGATGACCATCCCGTTCAACGTTGAACTCCAGAAGGCGATGTCCACGGCCGCCAAGGAAGTCGGCTTCACCTACACGACCTGGGACAACCAGCTGAAGACGGACCAGTGGATCCAGGGCGTCTCCCAGGCGATCAGCCAGAAATACGATGTGCTGGACGTCGCCGGCGGTCTCAATCCCGAATGGCTCGGACCCCAGCTCACCGAAGCGCGGAGCGCCGGTCTCAAGGTCACGACGACGCATCTCTATGACGTCACACAGAAGTCGGCGCCGACTGTCGATTATTCCTCGCGCGTTGATTTCACCGGTGCCGGCAAGGTGCTCGCCGCTTACGCCTATGTGCAGACCGGCGGCAAGCCGAACGTGCTGATCATCGGTTCGTCCGACGTCCTGCCCTCCATCCCCTTCGTCAAGGCGATCCAGGACGAGCTGAAGGCGCTTTGCCCGGAATGCAAGCAGAAGCATCTCGACGTGCCGGTCTCCGACTGGGCGACGAAGATCCAGCCCGGCACGCAGTCGGCGCTGCTGGCCGATCCGGGCATCAACTACATCATCCCGATCTATGACTCGATGTCGCAATTCGTCGTGCCCGCCCTGCGCATCACGGGCGCTCTCGGCTCTGTCGGCGTTGCCGGCTTCAACGGCACGCCTTTCGTTCTCGACATGCTGCGCGAAGGCCAGGTCAACATGGACATCGGCGAAAGCCTCGGCTGGGCAGGCTATGCGGCGATCGACAACATCATGCGCATGATCTGCGGCAAGCCGGAAGTGGCGAAGCTCAACGTTCCTCTGCTGATCTTCGACAAGGACAACATCAAGACCGCAGGCGTGCCGGCCAACTTCAACGACGGCTATGGCGATGCCCATCTCGACGGCTTCCGCAAGCTCTGGAAGCTGAAGTGACCTGAGCCACGCCAAGCAGAAACGGAGCCACACCATGTCCAGCACAGCAACGACCGATAGCGCCGTCCTTGTGATGAACGACATCAAGATGAAGTTCGGAAGCAATTATGCGCTCAAGGGCGTCAGCGTTGCAGTTCGGCGCGGCGAGGTCTTCGGGTTGCTCGGGCAGAACGGCTCGGGCAAGTCGACCCTCATCAAGGTTCTGGCTGGTTTTCACCAGCCGGAAGAGGGCAGTGAGGTCGTGCTGTGGGGCGAGAAAATGGCCCTGCCGCTCGACCCGATGCTGATCAAGAAGCGCGGCGTCGCCTTCGTCCACCAGCATCTCGGTCTCGTGCCTTCGCTCACCGTGGCCGAGAATATGCGCGTGACGTCGCTGGGACAAAAGAACCCATGGTTCGTATCCTGGCGGAAAGAAGCCGAGCGCCTTTCGGCGCTCTTTGCGGAATTCAATCTCGATATCGATCCGCTGGCGACGGTCGCGAGCCTGCCGCCGGTCGAGCGCGCCTTCGTCGCCATCATTCGCGCCTTCGAGGACCTGCGCGCCTCCGACGCCGGCTATGGCGGGGAGGGCATTCTGGTGCTCGACGAGCCGACGCCGTTCCTGCCGGGCGAGGATGTGAAGCGGCTCTTCGAACTTGTCCGCTCCATCGTCAAGACCGGCGCGTCGGTCATCATCGTGACGCACGATATCGATGAGGTCCGCGACATCACCGATCGCGTCGCCGTGCTGCGCGACGGTCAGCTTGTCGATGTGCTCGACACCAAGGCGTCCAGCCGGCAGGCCATCCTCGATACGATCGTAGGCTCGCGCATCGATGCCTTTGCCAAGCAGCGCATGGCAGCGGGCGCCGCGCCTGTCAACATTCGCGTTGAGAACCTGACCGACGGCAGGACGCCGCCATTTAATCTGGCCCTGCAGGAGGGCGAAATCCTCGGGGTCACGGGCCTGATCGGTTCCGGCTTTGCCAGCGTGCCTTACACGCTTTACGGCGCGCGACGCGGTGCGGGGACGCTGACCGTGGCCGACCGCAAGGTCGATCTGGCGACCATTACGCCGCTGATGGCGCAGCGCATGGGCGTTGCGCTTCTGCCCGGCGACCGGCTGGGCGCGGCCGGTATTGGGTCGCTTGCCGTCACCGACAATATCACGCTGCCGATCCTTGACGAGCTTTCGCATCTCGCAGGGCTCGACCGAGGCGCTATGGTCAAGGAAGCCGGGCGACTTTCCACCATTCATGATGTGCGCCCGCTTAATCCGGCTTTGGCGCTGGGGTCGCTTTCGGGGGGCAATCAGCAGAAGGTGCTGCTCGCCAAATGGCTGCGTATCCAGCCGAAGCTGCTGCTCCTCGACGAGCCGACGCAAGGCGTGGATTTCGGCGCGCGCCAGCAGATTTTCAAGGCGCTGGACGGGGCGGCGAGGGCCGGAACCTCGATCCTCTGCGCCTCCACCGACAACGAACAGCTTGAGCAGATCTGCGACCGCATCCTCGTCTTCTCGCGGGGGCGGCCGGTCGTGGAACTCAAGGGACACGAGATCAGCCGCAAGGCAATCACCGAAGCCTGCTTCTACAGCACCGATGCGGAGGCCGCAGAATGACGACGATCGACATGCCCATCCAGAAGCCCGTTTCCGCGCTCAGGTCGCGCTTCACGCTGAAAACCGAGGCGGAACGTTTCGCGCTCGTCGCCGCCTGGCTCTTTCTGATTATCCTCTTCGGCATCCTCATGCCGGACAGTTTCCTCAGCTGGCGGAACTTCTCCACCATGTTCGGCTCGCAGGCGGTCCTAGTCGTGCTGACGCTCGGCATCATCATTCCGCTGACCTCCGGCGATTTCGACCTTTCCGGCGCCTCTATCCTGACGATGAGCTCCATGGTCATCGGCGTCTTCAACGCGCAGATGGGCTGGCCGATCCTGCCGGTTCTCGTCCTGTCGCTGGCGGTCGGCGCGCTGATTGGTGCGATCAACGCATTCTTCGTCCTCTACTTCCGCATCCATTCGCTGATCGTGACGCTCGGCGTCGGCACCTTCGTCAACGGCGTCATTCTCTGGATGAGCGGATCGCAGACGATTTCCGGCGTATCCATGGAACTGGTGTCTTGGGTCATCATGGGTCGGCTCTGGGGCATTCCGCTCGCCTTCTACTATGCGCTGATCCTTGCGGCAGTGATCTGGTATGCCTTCGAATTCACCATCCCCGGCCGCAAGCTGCTGTTCGTCGGTCGCGGCCGCGAGGTCTCTCGGTTGAACGGTATCCCGGTCGAGCGGGTGCGGGCGACTTCCTTTATCCTGTCGGGCCTCATCTCCGCCTTCGCCGGTATCCTTTATTCCGGCATGACTGGCTCCGCCGATCCGCTCTCAGGCCTCAACCTGCTGCTTCCGGCTTTTGCGGCCGCTTTCCTTGGTGCGACAACCATCGCGCCCGGCCGCTTCAACGCCTTCGGCGCAGTCATCAGCGTCTACTTCCTCGTGACCGGCATCACCGGCCTGACCATGATGGGCGCGCATGCTTACGTGCAGAACCTCTTCTATGGCGGCGCGCTGGTCATCGCCGTGTCGCTCAGCCAGCTCGTGCGCAATCGCCAGCCGCAGGATTTCAGCTGATGGCCGAGCTCAAGGATATCGCCGATACGCTGGCGCGCCTCTATTGGGCGCGATCCGCCAACGAAGCGGAGATGGTCGCCATGGCGGGCGAAATGCAGCGGGATAGCGCAGCAATTGCCCAGCCGCGCCAGGGGGAGGGGAATGTGTTCTTCTCGCTGGAACCTGCGACCTATTACGCGCTGATGACGAAGGAGGCGGAAGAATGAGCGATCTTCACCCCCAGAGCCTCGCAACCGCAGCTGCGTCTATCCGCAGCGGCAAGGTCACATCGCGGGCGCTCACGGAAGCCGCCATAGCCCGCGCCAAGGCCGAACAGCCGCGCATCAATGCCTTCATCGCCATCGAGGAAGATGCGGCGCTTGCCGCTGCCGAGGCCGCTGACCGTTGGAAAGCGGAAGGCAAGCCGCTCGGGCCACTTCACGGCGTGCCGCTGGCGCACAAGGATATGTATGACCGCAAGGGCATGGTGACGGGTTGCGGCTCGAAGATCCGCGCCGGGCATGTCGCAGGCTCGACGTCCACCGTGATGCAGCGTCTCGAAGCGGCCGGAGCAATCTCCATCGGCCGCCTCAACATGAGCGAATTCGCCATGGGACCGACCGGACACAATGCCCATCACGGCCGGGCGCGCAATCCGATCGATCCGGAGCGCATCACGGGCGGCTCCTCCAGCGGTTCGGGCGCTGCCGTAGGGGCAGGCGTGGTGCTGGCAGCACTTGGCTCAGACACGGGCGGCTCCATTCGCCTGCCGGCTGCCTGCTGCGGCGTCGTCGGGATCAAGCCGACGCGGGGGCGTGTGAGCCGGCATGGGGCGATGCCGCTTTCCTTCTCGCAGGATTGCGTCGGCCCGCTCGCCGGAAATGTCGAGGACGCCTATACGATCCTTCGCCTTATCAGCGGTTGGGACCCCGCCGATCCGACTTGCGAGCGCATATCTCCACCTGCTGAGCTTGTCGTTGATCTTTCGTCTATACGCCTCGGCGTGCTGGGCGGCGTCTTCGAAAATGACCTTGCAGCTGTTGTGGGCGACGGCGTTTCCACCGCCATGGCGGCGCTTGCGCCGCATGTCGCGTCCATTGGACAGGCAACGCCATCCGACCTCTCGACTGTCGCGGAACTCGCCAATGTCGTAGCCATGGCAGAAGCGGGCACTGTGCATTTCGACTGGATGCGCGAGCGCCACGAGGATTACGGCCCGCAGATCCGCATGCGCCTGTCGCAATCTCTTGCCATGCCGGCGCCGATCTATATCCGCGCGCTGCAGATGCGCAGCCTGATGCTCGCGGAGTTTCTGGAAACGGCCTTTGCTGAAGCCGATGTGCTGATCGCGCCAGTCATGCCATTCCTGCCGCCGCGCTCGGCCGATGTCGATATCGGCGCGAGCCCCGAGATGAACCGTGTCGTCAGTGCTATGACATCGTTCACGCGGCCGTTTTCCTATCTCGGTCTTCCGGTCGTCACGCTGCCCGTTGCCGTCTCGCCGGAAGGGTTGCCTGTGGCGATACAAATTATCGGCCGGCCCTGGCGCGAGGCTCAGATCGCTTCCGTCGCCCGTGTTCTCGAACGCGAACTTTCCCTCAAACCCTTCGTGCCGCAAAGCGCGCCGCTGGCGCAATCGGCATGAGCGCACCTTGAAAGGATGTCTCTGATGACCCTCAACCCGTCTTTCGCCCAGGCCGAAGTCGTCGCGGATGCCGTCTCGCCACAGACCTTTCGCGACGCCATGTCCAAAATGGGTGCCGCCGTCAACATCGTGACCTCCGATGGTCCGGCCGGCAAGGTCGGCTTTGCGGCGACCGCCGTCTGCAGCGTCACCGACACGCCGCCGACGCTGCTCGTCTGCCTCAACCGCTCGGCCTCCGTGTTCAACGCCGTCATGGAGAACCGCACGCTCTGCGTGAACGTGCTCTCCAGCGGGCATGATCGCCTGTCGAACCTCTTCGGCGGCAAGACTCCGGTCGAGGAGCGCTTCGCGGCGGCGAGCTGGCATCGCGGCGTTTCGGGTGCGCCGGTGCTGGACGACGCCGTCGTCTCCTTCGACTGCATGGTGACCGAAAGCATGGATGTGGGCACGCACCGCGTCCTGTTCTGCTCTGTGTTGCAGGTCTCCAATGGCGATGAGGCGGAGGCGTTGATCTATTTCAAGCGCGGCTATCATCGGGTGGGCATGTCCGCCCCGGTCTGACGGATTTCCGGGACATGAAAGGCGCGATCGCGCTTGGCGCGGCCATCATCTTCGCGCCTCTCCTCATCGTCTTCAGGCCGGCGGTATGAGCGTTGCAGCAGCAGAAAATGCATCCGTCCCGCGGCGCCCCCGCGTGGTCGTCATCGGTGACAGGTTTTGACAGGCTTTGGGCCAGATCCACGATCCCCTGAAAGTCCAGCCTGCCCCGTCAATGCGTTTCCTGCTCGGTCTTCTGCGTGTCCGACTGCGGCTGGACGTCGCGATTGAGATTGCTGACGGTGCCAAAATAGGCGATCGCGGCCACGATGATGATGACGATGATGACACCCCAGACGATACGGTTGCTTTTCATGTCTCTCTCCTTGGTATGATCGCCGAACCGGTTGCCGGATCAAAGGTTCCGCCAACGGCGCGGGGGAACCTTGCGAGGCCGGTTGCCGTTCCAATGCAGATCGAAGCACCGGGAGGTCATGATGGATGAAGCTGAAATCACAAAACTGCGCGGGCGTCTCAATGCGCATCGCGAACTTCTTATTGAGCTCACGTCGCAACTGATGGCGGAGCGCGGACGCGTTCCGGCTGGCGCGCAGGGCGGACCCGGAGAAGATCTCGCGGTCTACGATCAGGAGGAGGATCCCGGCGTCATTCCCACGGACGGCTTTGCCGAGCAGGCCGAATTCGCGGCGGAGGTTCGTGCGATCTTCGAGGCGGCGCAGGCAAGGATGTCTGCGAGGAACAGGAAATCCTAGCCGGACGGGAACCTATTGCTGTCGCGACAGTTTTCCCGTCATGACCCAGGAACGCGCTATCAATCGGTATGAGGAACCGGGCGAGGATGCCCGGCAGGAGGCGCTCGCCGCCGCCTTGGAAGAGGCGGCGCCGCCCTTCAACCTTCCACCCTTGCCCAAGTCACGGCGGGCGGAAATCCGCGTGCCGGCGTCGATCAACGGGCGGGACCTTTCTCAAGGTCAGCCTTGAGCTGATACGCCCTTCCATTTGAGGAAAGAATATGGCCGATCGCAACAACACACCACCCGAAACCGCCCGCGAAGAAGATTATCGCGACTACGACAAACGCAACATTGGCGATGGCTGGCCTTACGCTGACGAGGATGGCCTGCCGGCGGATCAGAACGCGCCTTATGGCGGGACCGGCTCCAATTTCGACGAGTCCGGCCGCGTTGGCGTTGAAATCGGCGAACGTCCCGAGATCGAAAGCCATGGCGGGCCGAAGCTTTCGCAGGCCGGCGAGGGCGATGTCATTGAGGATGATGTGCTGGAAGAGCAGATCACCGACGTGCTGTCGGAAAATGAAAATTACGATCCCAACCTGATAACGGTGACTGTTCACCATGGCGTGGCCACGCTGAGCGGCGAGGTCGAGACCGATCACGCGCGTGCGTTGGCAAAGACCCTGACACTTGCCGTTCGCGGGGTGCGCGGATGCGTCAACGAGATGGTACTGATCGGCGTGGACAGCCACATTCCTTCAGACTCCGACGTCTGAGAGCCATTGAAAGGCTTTGGAATGCCCCGCGAGAGGAAGTCCAGGGTCGGCTTTTCCTTTCCTAAGAGAGTTGTTCCTATGCCCAATGCTATGAACTCGCCCGAGGCGCCCGAAAATGGCAAGCCGAGGCCCCATCCTTTGCCGGAGCACTCAAGGCGCCGGATGTTCAGAAGTCCCGCATGGTTCGCGGCGCTTCTGGTGTTGATCGTCGTGGTCGTCCTCGTCTGGATTTTTGTGCCGTATTGAGGGGAACACAAGCGTCTGGAGGCGGTTTTAGACCATGTCCAGAGAGTGAGAAAGAGAGGGTGAGATGGTCAAGGAAATTCCACCGGAAGAAGCCCGCCAGGGCGGCACATCCCCGCGCACACTCATCGTGCTGGGTGTTTCCTTCTGCCTGGCTTTCGGCGTTCTGACGCTGCTGTATCTTTATGTGTTCACCGGCTCCTATCCGGAGCATCCGCTGGACAACCAGAACAAGCCAGCGGCGACTTCGGAGCAGCAAAAGCCGTGACGGGGCCGTCGGATCAAAACTGATCCGACGCTTCCTGGCTACCCTGAAGGCCAATGTGGTTTTCGACGTCCTCCACACCGTTCAGCGAAAGCGCAATTTCCGTGCAGCGCTCGATTTCCTCAAGACTGTAGACGTAGCCGGAGAGGTGGATTCGTCGGCCCTCCGACGTGACTTTCACGCCCGAGGCATCGACCGACCCGCTGGTGGCGAGGAGGTTGGCGACGAGTGTTTCGAGCCCTGCTTCCACGGGATGCAACACTTCGACTTCTGCCAGCGTGTCGTGATTTCGTCTGGGCTTGTGGACCATGGTGTCGGCTCCTCTTCAATCGGACTTATGTTCAGGTTTGCCCTTGCGTTTCGTGGACGCGAGATCCTCGAGCTCCTTCTCCGACATGGATTTTTCCATGCTGCGGGAGGCGCCCTTGAGCTCGCTTTTCTTCGTGTCGCCGCGCTTCGCCGAGAGCGCTGCGCCGGCAGCCTTTTGCTGCGCTTGGGATTTGGCGGGCATGACGAATTTCCTTTTGCACGTATCCAAAAAGAGCCCCGGCTTGCGCCAGGGCTCCGAATGAATGGTCAGGTCACATCGTGTCCTGTTCCTTGACACGGAGATTGTTCTGGACGTTCTTCACGCCCGTCACGGACTCTGCGCAATCCTCCGCCACTCGCTTGTCGCCGCGGCGGCGAACGAAGCCGCTGAGAGTGACTTCGCCATCCTGCACGGACACGCTGATGTCGCTTGCGTCGAGGCGGGAATGGTCGGTGAGGCGGTCGTGTACGTCTTCGTTGATCCGGCTGTCGGAACGCAGATAACCCTTGGGACCGCGGCCGCGATGGCTCTCGTCGCGTCGAGCGTCCATATCCCGCCGCCGCTCGGCATCTTCATCGCCAAACCAGGAGGCAATTTCGTCGCCTGCACGGTCCCACATGTCGCGGTCGCCGCGGCGGTCGTAGTCGCCCCGGTACGAGCGATCATAGTCGCCTGAAGTGCGATAGCGATCAGAGGGGCCAAAGGGAGCGTAGCCTGAATACAGGCCTACCGGATACTCGCCATACGGGGCGCCGCCCCGGCTGTAGCGCGAACCATAGCCTTCTTCGCCGTAGCCGAGGTCATCCGTCGTCCAGTCGTCGCGATTGGGGCGGCGGGCGCTGCGGCGGCCGTCATTCATCATGTCGCGTTCGGAACGTCCATAGTTACCATAAGCCATTGGGTTTCTCCTCTGGTGGTTTCTTGTTGTGGGGGCCGGAGGCCGTTTCCGGCTTCCGGCGCTTCGGGATGTCGTCAGGACTGGAGATCAGTAGCGGCGCCAGCGATAATCACCGGGGCAATCGTCCACGATGCGGCGACCGTAGCGGTCGCGATAGTAGCAGCGGCCGGGCTCGCTGGCCGAGCCGATCAGCGCGCCGGCAACTGCGCCGACCGCGCCGCCCACGGCCGCGCCGCCAACATCGCCAGTGACTGCGCCGCCGACGATGGCGCCTCCGGCACCGCCAATGGCAGCGCCTCTTTCAGTGGCTGTGCACGAGGCCAGTGCCATCAGCGGAACTATAACGAGCAGGTATTTCATGACCTTCTCCCAGCGTTTGCGGAGTTGAATTTACCAAGGGCTAACTCCCAGGATCAGGGCTTGTTCCACGCCACCTACGACGCGTACACAAAACCATCTTCACGTTTCGTGCCCTGAGAGCAGGCAAGACAATGCCTGCGACGGAGGATGTTGCCGATGATTTTGAGGGAGAGATATCTGGTGACAGCATCGAACCCGTCCGGAAGCGTGAGAAGTCGGATGTGGTCAATGCCTTGCTCGCCTCGGAAGGGGAGGTCATGAGACCGGAAAAGAACGGGAGCGGGAGGAAAGCAGCTCGAGAGTTCTTGGCCCGATTCAGCGACGCGCTGGCGTAACGAGGAAGTCGAAATCGAAAGAAGCAAGAGCCCGTCTGCGACAGAAGGCTCTTGCCGCGATGTGATCTCAGTGAATCGGGCAAACGCTTTGGGGCGGATTGTCGTTCTCGTCCGGGTTGGGCAGTGGCGCTTCATCGGGCAGACGGTCCGGTTCCGGCTCGTCTATCGGCGCAGGTGGCGTCATCGGCGGTGGTACGGGGTCGACCGTGCCAGGCTGGCCAATAGAAAATTCTAGAGAAATGCGAGGGGCGGCCTCCAACAGGGCGTGGAGCGTTGGCATGGAAGTTTCCTCTCATCCGGCGCGGCAAAGCCGTTGCCGCGCCCTTGGTTAGAGTTGTCCCGCTATAAACGAGGACGCTACTTGTTCAGTTCCTGCGCCATTTTCAAATGTTCTTCGAGCGCCGGAAGCGTTTCGCCAGCCCATTTCTTGAGGGCTTCGTTGTCACCGGTGTTCGAGTAGGCGCGGAACATGTCGACGGCCTTTTCGTGGGCGGTCACCTGTTCCTTGCGATATTCCGCAGCGAGAGCGTCACCCTTCAGGCCCTTCAGCTTTTTCAGCATCTGCTGCTGCGACTTCGACATGGACTTCGGCTCACCGGCCTCGGCGCTTGCCGGCTGAAGCAGGCCCTTCAGTTCCTTTGTCGTCTTGGTGTGGTCCTTGATCATGTGCTGCGCAAACGACTTCGTCGCCTCGTCCTTGACGCCGCTTTTCACGACAAGCTGGCTCGACTGGACCTCGAACATGTCTGACTGCGCTGCTTTGGTGACGAAATCCTTGGTGCTCACCATGGAGGCGGGCTGGCCGGGCTTTGCAGGGTTGGCGGTATTCGGTGTGGCAGTCGAATTCGTACCGGGGCTGGTTGCCTGCGCGCCGGACTTCATCGTGCCCTCATTGGTGGGGGTGGTGGAGGATTGAGCGAAGACGGGGCTTGCGATCAGCAGAGCCGCGCATGTCAGGGCGAAAGGTTTCATGGGCTTATCTCCTTTTTGCCCCCTCCCAACAAGAGACCGCCAGCAAGGTTCCCGCTCGTCTTCGCCCCAGACTATTTCCGTCCTAATCTTCGACGGCCTCGCCCAATTCCTCTTTCAGCCGCTGGCGAGCACGATTCAGCCTGCTTTTGACGGTTCCCACCGCGCAATCGCAGATCACGGCCGCGTCTTCGTAGCTCTCGCCCTGGATCACGATCAGAACGAGGATTTCGCGATATTGATCGGGCAGGCGCATGAGAGCGGAATAGACTTCCTTCGCCCGCGCCGACCACTCCTGGTCCGGCTGGGTGACGAGCGTGTTGACGCTGTCGGGGGGAAGGCCGATCACCTCGCGCTCGCGCTTGCGATACCGCGTGTTGAACGTATTGCGCATGATGGTGAAGAGCCACGACTTCAGCCGGGTCCCTTCGGTATACTGATTGAGGTTTGCAATCGCCTTGATGAGCGTTTCCTGCACCAGGTCGTCCGCGTTTTCCGGCTGCGGGCACAGAATTCGTGCGAACGCTCTCAAAGCAGGGATGAGCTCGACCACTTGTTCACGGCTCATGTCTATTTCCACGCCTGGGTTTGATCGGATGTTGACAAGAACGACCAGTGCCAACCGTTTGAGCTTGGGCTCACCATCTGCCGGTTAGACATCGCAAGCGTGCGATCTCTGTTTTTCCTGCGCCGTCCCGCGGGACGACCATGCGCAAAACCAAAACATTGAAAAGGACGGGGGCTCCAACTCGAACATGCGTTTCCTCCTCAAGCAGTCACGGCATTCGTCTCGAACTCGCTTCGATAATGTTTCGGCAGGAGCCATTGTTCCGGCACAGCACTCGCTAAAATTAGTGATGTCTGAAATTTTTATCCGAAATTTCGTGCCTGATTGATCCGCCGCAAGAAACCGACCGTAGAAATTTGAGTTAGTGCGAGAACCGGAATGTCCGTGCGAGGTAGAAATGGCTCATTCTCTTGACGGAAATACCCCGCGCGCCGGCGAGGCAGAGGTGGGGCGGCTCGTTGATGAGTTGATCGCGGAGATCGGTTCGACCAGGCCTCGGCCTGAGATCATTGGGCTAGCGCTGAAGCTTCAGGCCCTGATAGACGAGAAAGAAGCGAAGGCAGGGCGCCGTATCTTTTCCTGACTCCGTCAGCACGGTGGAGGGTCTACCCCGCAGGGGCGCTCACCGCGCCGGCAAAGGTAGACTTCACGTTCGGGATTGCTTTCTATGACGAAGCCGGCGCTTCTCAGCATCGCCTCTGCCGCTGCCTTGTTGGGAAAAAACCAGTTTGTCGGGTCTCCCGCATAGGCCTTCTCGATGAAGTACAGGCTTGGAAAATCCGGCCGCTCAAAAATGGCCCATTCGGAAAAATCGTAGTCGTGCGCAAGTTCAGGCGCGCGCTCTTCGCCACGCTGGAGGCATTGGAAGAGCATTTGGTCCCCCACGACATGTTCATGGAGCAGATCCAGCGCCAGGAGCGGATGGCGCAGATGATAGAGCACGCCCATGAAGATCACGAGGTCAAAGCGCTCGCGCAGTTGGACGACCTCATAGACCGACATCTGGATGAACTCGATGTCGAGCCCGGCATGCCCGGCGGCAAACCGGGCCTGCGCAAGGTGGTGTGGGTCGCTGTCGATGCCGACGACACGGCCGGCATTCCGGCGCTTCATTTCCATGGTGTAGAAGCCAGCGTTGCAGCCGATATCCAGCACGGATTTTCCCTGCAGGTCTTCGGGTACCACGTGCTTGAAACCCGCCCACTTGAACGCAGGATAGTCGCCCAGAAAATGGTCCTCGGCCGTCTGCAGGCCACCAATTCTCAGGTTCTGGAACCAGGGCCCGAACTCTTCGAGCTGTTTCTTCAGCGCGGCGTCTTTCATCGCGGAGAACATGCTCAGGTCGCACCTTGAGCGGCAATCCTTGCGGCTGCCACGACGAATTGCGGCGGACTGGCGCGTTCCAGGCTTGCCCCTGCTGCCAGCGTTTGCCGGAACCACTGGATCGTCGGCTTCAATCCGTCTTCCAGCGGCACGACGGGTGTCCAGGCCAGCAATTCCTGCGCCCTGTCGATATCCGGCCGGCGGCGGCGGGGATCGTCCACGGGCAGTGGGAAGTGTCGGACCGGCCGTGAGACGCCAAGCTGGCTCAGGATCAGGCTTGCCAGCCGGTTGACCGTGAACTCGCCCGGATTGCCGAGATTGATGGGCCCGTCCGGCGTTTCCGCAACCGTCATCAACTCCACCAGCCCACGCACCAGATCCGTAACATAGCAGAAGGCGCGCGTCTGTTCGCCGGAGCCATAGATCGTCAACGCCTCGCCTTTCAGCGTCTGCACGATGAGGTTGGAGACGATGCGCCCGTCGTCGGGGCGCATGCGTGGACCGTAGGTATTGAAGATGCGCGCGACGCGTACATCGACGCGGCCGGAGCGCAGCATGTCGTAGCAAAGCGTCTCCGCCGCCCGCTTGCCCTCGTCGTAGCAGGCGCGGGGTCCGGTACAGTTGACGTGGCCGACATAATCCTCGCGCTGCGGATGTTCTTCCGGGTCGCCGTAGATTTCGCTGGTCGAGGCCTGCAGGAACCGGGCGACGTGGCGTTCGGCCAGCTGCAGGAGATTGAGGGTTCCCTGCACGCAGGTCATCATCGTGTGGACCGGGTCCGCCTGATAGCTCGGTGGGGAGGCCGCACAGGCCAGGTTATAGACTTCGTCGATCGGTCCTTCGATGTTCAGTGGATCGCAGATATCCGCATCGATGAACCGGAAACGGGAATTGCCGACATGGGCGCGAAGATTTTCCCGGCGGCCGGTCAGCAGATTGTCGACGCAGGTTACATTGTGGCCCAGCGCCAGAAGATGCTCGCACAGATTCGAGCCGATGAAGCCTGCGCCTCCGGCAACGAGAATGCGTTTTGCGCCCGTCGTCAAACGTCGTTCCTGCATGGTCTTCTCCTCTTCAGGCTCTATGGTCGGTGGTGGAAGTCTGCGCGATGAAAACGTGTCAGGCCTTCCCGGCAAATGCTCTGGCGCGATTGTGAATTTCCGCCATCGCACCGGTCAGTCTGGAGTGATTTTCGATCATACGAACCATTTCTCCAGCACGTGCCATGCCGGTATGGCCGGTCAGGACACGCCGGCGCGCCTGCGCCGCAATGATCTGCCGGCGAGCGTCCGTCATGTCGGTGAGAGCTGCGACGACATCTGCCGTTTCGTCGGCAATCACGATCGCCTCGCCATCGGGGAACAGCTCGTCGAGCCCGCGCCACCGGTCGCTGATGATCGGCACGCCGCAGGCCGCCGCCTCGAAGAGACGGACGCTCGGCGACCATCCGGCGGCAATCATGTCTGCGCGCGTGACATTGAGCGTGAAACGCTGGCGGCTGTAGAAGGACGCATGTTCCGAAGGGGGCAGGTGCTCGATCCGCTCGACATTCGCAGGCCAGTCGATCTCATCGGGATATTGAGGCCCCGCGACGACGAAGCGCTTGTGCCGCAGCCGCTTTGCCGGTTCGATCAGCAATCGTTCGAGCGTTGGCTGGCGGTCCGGGCTGTAGGTGCCGAGATAGCCAAGGTCCCAGGAAAGGGGCTCTTCGGTATTGCGGTAAAGATCGCTGTCGACCGAACAATAAAGCGCCTCGGCGCGTCGTGCACCATAGGTCTTCTCGATATGGTGGAGGACTGGACCGCCGGAAAAGGAGAAATAGATGTCGAAGAGCCGGATCTGCTCAGCCGCCAGATATTCCTCGTCATTGCGCGCCAGGCGGCTCAGCGTCACCGGGGTGTCGATATCGTAGAAGGCAAGGCAGCGTGGCTGCAACGCCGAAATCGCGTCAATAATCGCAACGCCTTCGGGAACGTAGGAGCCGACGATCACGGCATCCGCGCCGCGAATGCAGTCACCGTACTCGCGGATCAAGCCATCGATATCGGTGTAATAGGCGAGCTTGCAGAAATCCGGGTGTGCCATGTCGCGATGGGCGGCATACCAGGGCACGTCGCGCTCCAGGAAGAGGACGTCTTGGCCGAGCGCCTTGAGGCCCTTGATCAGCGCGCGGAATGTCGTGGCGTGGCCGTTGCCCCACGATGAGGACAGCGAGAGCCCGAGAATGACGATCTTGAACGGTTGGGTCATGCGGCGCGTCCCGTTCTCAGATGCCGCCGAAAGATCTGGTCGACGATGATCGCGCGGTGATCATAGGTGTGTTCGGCGAGCACGCGGGTCAGGGCGCGGTCGCCGATGGCGCGTGCAGCGGGCCGGTCCAGCGCTGACACGATGTCCACAACGTCCTGTCCGTCCCGGGCGACAAGGATCTCCTCGCCGGGCTTCAGGAACAGCTCGATGCCTTCCCACGCATCGGTGATGATGCAGGCGCCGGCACCTGCGGCCTCGAACACGCGGGTCGCGGGCGAAAAACCGGTGCGCGCCATGTCCTCGCGCGAGATATTGAGGACGGCGGTTGGGGTGACGTTGAAGGCGTTGTGGTTTTTCGTCGGCACATGGCTCGCATAGCGGATGTTGTCGGGTTTCTGCTTGTCGTCCCAGCCGGAGCCGCCGAGGAGGAACGTCTTGTCCGGCATGCGGCTCGCCGGATCCAGAAAGAACCGCTCCACACGCGCTTCGCGATCCGGCAGCCGGTTGCCGAGAAAACCGAGATCGGCTTCGAAGCGTGCATCCGGGGCCGTCGGAAAATGCGTGTCGGGATCGAGCGCATTGTAGACGGGGATGCAGTCGCGGGCGCCGAGCGCGCGATAGGCATTGGCGACCGGATCGCCCCCGCCATAGGTCAGGACAAGGTCCAGATCGGGCAGGTTCCGGCGCAGGGGGTGGTCGGGAACCTTGGAGATTTCGGCCAGTGTTGCCGGGGCGTCGACGTCCCAAAATATCTTGAGCGCATCCGGACGGGCCGCGGCCATGACCTCCGTCAGAAGGAGATCGTCCTCAAAGCCGACGCCGCTCGCCTTGACGACGATATCAGCCTGCGCGGCGAGCGTCGTGACATGCTTCAGCGCTGGCAGGCTGCCTTCATAGACCACGACCGTGCACCAGTCGGGCGAGCCGATATCGCGATGCTTCTGCCGATCGTAGATGTCAGGCTCGAAGAAGGTGATGTCGTAGCCGCGGCGCGCCAGCGCTCGCAAAAGGCCCCGATAGTAGGTGGCGGCACCATTCCAGTAGGCTGACACGATACTCGAACCATAGAACGCAATCTTCATTCCGCCGCCTCCGCAGTCTCTTGTTCTGTCCGGTCTGCGCCGGGTTCCAGTCCGTCGAGGATCCCCAGCAGTTCATCGACACGGTGGCTGCAGGTGTGGCGCGCAAGGATCGTCTCCAGACCCGACTGCGCCATCGCCTCCGCCATGTCGCGGTCTTCAAGCACCGCCTTCAATTGGCGGCACATGGCGTCGCCGTCTTCGGCGGTCAGATAGTCTTGCCCCGTGCGGAAGAGGTTCTCGCTGTCCTGCCAGGGGGCGGAAATGAGCGGGATGCCACAGGCGAGTGCTTCGAAGACGCGGATAGTCGGAATGCCGGGCAGCGCCTCGACATAGGGTCGGCGCGGAATATGCACCGTCACGCGCCGACGGGCGAAAGCTGCAGGAACCTTGGTGTTGGCAAGCCAGCCGCCATAGCCGATGCCGGCTTCTTCCAGCGCCTTCAGCGCGTCGTTCGGATAACGCACGCCGCGCACCGTGGTCGTCAGCCGAAGCTTTCGGGCGGGCTCGATCAGGAACTGGCGGATTTCGGCGGAGCGCTCGTCGTCGCCCCAGTTGCCGACCCAGATGAGGTCGCTTGTCTTTTCGATTTCCGGCATGGGATGGAAGAGGCTGGTGTCGGCCGCTTCATGCCAGGTAAAGACGCGCCGGCCCCAGCCTGCCTGCAGATAGCGCTCTTTCAGAGTCTCCCCGAAGACGAGAATGCCGTCGTAGTTTTCGAGATCAAAGGCGGCGATGTCTTCGCGTGCGGAGACGGCGCGATGATGCGTGTCGTGGAAAAGGAGCGTGAAGCGTCCTCCCTCGGCTCGCGCCTGGCCAATACGGGCGACGAGCGCGGGATCGGTCCATTCATGGACAATGACGACTTCGGCCTGGTGCAGCCGCTCCTCATGTGGGAAATCCGGCCCGTAGGCGATCGAGCGCAATTCCGGAAAGGCTTCCTTGAACGTTTCCAACGCCGTCGCACCCTGTTCGCGGAATAGGTTCAGGCGGCTCCACGAGTCCGCAGGCTCAAGAGCCACGGCTTCATGGCCGCGACGTATGAGATCGCGCATGACGCCGCGCAGGAAATGCGCATTGCCGTGGTTCCAGTCGGAAATGAGGGAGTGGGTATAGAACAGGAAACGCATCGATTACCCCGCATGCATGTTCATGGCCGGCAGGGCCAGCGTGTCGTAGACCGCGCGCATCGCCGTCGCCTGGCGGACGGGACTGAAGCGCGTGGCGCGATTGCTCGCGAGCTGCGAGAGGATCTCCCGCAACTGGCGTTCGTTGACGAGCTTGTCGATGGCTTCGGCATAGGCCGCCGGATCGTTGGGCGGAACGAAAAGCGCCGCGCCATCCCAGAGCTCGCGATAGGTGGGGATGTCTGCCAGAACGAGAGGCGTGCGGCGTGCGGCGGCCTCAAGGGCGGCCAGGCCGAAAGGCTCGTAGAGCGAGGGCGACACGAAGACTTCCGCCTTGCCGACGCGCTCGAGCGTTTCCGCGTGGCAGAGGGAACCAGCAGGCTCGGCGTGGTGCAGGGGAAGCGTCTCGCCGTTGGGGCCTGAACAACTGCCAATCATGGTCACCGGGCGTTTCAGGAGCGCGGCAAGCTGATCCAGCACCGCGCCGTTCTTGCCGTCGTCCCACCAGCGCCCGACCGCGACGATCCCGTCTCTCGACGAGCGGTCGACCACATGGGTGGCAGGCCCCGTCGCATTGTGTACGACCCGAAGGTTCCTGATCTGCCCATAGGTCGCGATCATCAGTTCGGCATGGCTGCGGCTGGGAGCGAGAACGATATCGGCGCGGTTGATCCCCTGCCGATTAAGCCGTGCGTGCCATTCCCACCCCTCTGGCGGTGCGCTCTTGCGCACGGCCTGGAACCAGGTCGGCACGCAGGAATGCGACATGACGACAATCGGCTTGTCCGTCTGGATCTCGGCCGCCTGGGTAGGCAGGTTGAGGTGGATGAGGTCGGCTTCATAGCGCTGCGCGAGATCGGCGATGCTGGCGGGAATGGCGGCGAGGTCGCTTTCCGTCTTAGCCATCCAGTCAAGGAGCAGCGGGAGGTGGACGAATTGACCCAGCGCTTCGGCTTCCTGTTTCTGCGCCTCCGTCGGCGCCGGGCCGAGGACGGCAAAAATGAAGCTGACATTGCGCGGTTGAAGCGCGCGGGCCAGATCCATGCCGAAGCGCCAGACGCCGCCGACAGTGTCGAGCGTCATGAGCACGCGGAGCGGCGCAAGCGCCTTTTCAGACCGACGCCGCCTCATGCCTGAACCCGCCGGCGTGCCGGAACAAGGCCGCGGCCTCCGAAGCGCTCGCTGGAGAGCCACTGTGCCAGATGCAGCACGCCCGCCCGCCACGAAACATTGGCGCGCCAGCCGAGTTGCTTTTCCAGCTTCGAGGTGTCGGCCACGAAATAGCGCTGGTCGCCTGTGCGCCAGTCCGCTGTTTCGAGCGGGATAGGCCGGCCGGTCAGGGTTTCGATCTCGGCAAGAAGCTGAACAAGGCTCACAGCGTTGCGCGGCCCGCCGCCGAGATTGAAGAGCTTGCCGACGGCGCGGGTATCGTCGCGGGCAATCGAGCGGTGGACGGTCCGATAGGCCGCAACGGCATCATCGACATGCAGGATATCGCGCACCTGCTTGCCGTCGCCGTAGAGCATGATCGGTTCACCAGCGAGCGCCCGGATGAGGAAATGCGCGACCCAGCCCTGATCTTCGGTGCCCAGCTGGCGGGGACCATAGATGCAACTCATCCGCAACACGGCGGAGCGCAGACCAAAGGACTTGGCGTAGTCGAGCACGTATTGGTCCGCGACACCTTTCGAGCAGCCATAGGGCGTGCTGAAATCGAGAGGCCGGGCCTCGGAGACGCCGAAGTCCTTGATCCTCGCCTCGGTCGGCCAGTAGCGGTCGGCGGTTTCGATGAGCGCAATGTCGTCGAGCCCGCCATAGACCTTGTTGGTGCTGGAGAAGACGACGGGCGCAGAGCGCCCCGCCTTGCGCACGGCCTCCAGAACGTTGAGCGTGCCGCGCGCATTTGTTTCGAAATCTTCGACCGGATCGACGAGGCTGGTGGTGACCGCCGTCTGGGCCGCGAGGTGGAAGACGCCGTCCGCATCCTTCAGCGCGTCTTCGAGTTTCGGCCGGTCACGGATATCGACCAGCGCCAGATGCACCCTGTCACCATGTCGTGACTTCAGCCATTCGAGATTGCGCTCGACACCGTTGCGAGCGAGGTTGTCGATGATGAGAACATCGCGGCCTTCGGCCAGAAAGCTTTCGGCGAGATTGGAGCCAATGAAGCCGCTGCCGCCGGTGATGGCAATCGGCGCGGTGTCCTTGGCGAGATGCGGGGTGGCGAGATTTGCCACTTCCGCCACGCGCGAGACGCCGCCGTCGCTGAGCAGGCGGGCCAGCAGCTTGGGCTGGCCGTCGTGCCGGAGAGCGCCAAGATGGTAGTGGCGCGGATCGAACCAGAGCCCTTCCTGAACTGCAATGTCTGGGGGGACGTCGCGCCAGGAATACCAATAGATCCGGTCGGCCGGAACCTGGAGCGCTTTCGAGAAGCGCGACACCTGCTCGATTTCGTCATTACGCCAGGTCGAATAACCTGTCTCCGTGACCCAGATCTCGGCCTCTGGATTGTAACGGTCGAGGATATTGCGCATCTCGCCGAGATGCATGTCCCAGCCGCCCCATGGGCCTTCCTCGCTGTCCCATGTTCCAGGGAAGGCATGGAAGCCGACGGCGTCGACCACCTCAAGCACGCCGCGCTCGCCCATCAGGTCGATCCATGACGGGTCGAAGGGGCAGGGTCCGCCAAGAACAGGCTTGAAGCCTCGCTTCTTTGCCCAATAGGCTGCCCCTCCGACCATTTCGGAGAAGAGCGCGAATTCGCCATCCTCCCGCCAGTCCCAGTCCAGCAGATTGTTCGGCTCGTTCCAGAGTTCCAGATGCGTGAAATGGCTGCCATAACGGTCCAGGATATGGTCGACGAAATCGGCATAGGATTTGAGATCGCGTGGCGCGCCGGAACTTTTTCCGGTTCGCGACATTGACGGGGGCGTGTAGTGGATGCACGGCAGGAGCTCGAAGCCGGAAGACAGTTTCGGCAGCAGCCAGTCGAACCACTGCGGGCCCTGTGCCGTGAGATACTCGGCCCACGATAGATGCGTGCGCAGGAAGGATGCGCCGGAGCCGGAGAGTTCCCCGATGATGGCCTCTACCCGTTCATAGTCACCGGTGCGGAACCATTCGACCAGGCCGAAGCCGTTTCGTGGTTGCCCAGCCCCCGTCATCGCACCAGCCCCCGCATTTCCAGTTGCCGCTTCATTTCGCTGCTCATATCGATGGCGAGGCTGCCGCGGACCCAGGTGGCGAATTCCTCGAGTCCATGGTCGAGATGGTGATGCGGTTCGAAGCCCAGGACTTCGCGGGCCTTCGAGATATCCGCGTAGCAATTGCGGATATCACCGGCTCGCGCCTTGAAGAGGATCTGCGGGTGAATGTCGGGCACGCCCATCGCCTCTGCGACGGCAAGCGCCACGTCCCGGATCGAATAGGCGCGACCGCTGCCGATATTGATCACCTGTCCGCTCGCGCGCGGACTGTCCAGCGCCAGCCGGAAGGCGCGCGCCACGTCGCGTACATGAACGAAGTCGCGCTGCTGCGCGCCATCTTCGAAGATCATCGGCGGCTGGTTGTTGAGGAGGCGTGAGGCGAAGTTGGCGAGAACTCCGGTATAGGGGTTGGAGAGAGCCTGGCCGGCGCCGAAGACGTTGAAGAGCCGCAAGGCTACCGCCTCAATGCCGTAGGCGCCTGCGTGGATCAGTACCTGCTTCTCCTGCGAATATTTGCTGAGCGCATAGATGGAGGCGAGATCGACGGGCTTCTCCTCGTCGGTGGCGGCGGGCCGCAACGTCTGTCCGTCCGGGCCGATCGGGTCCCAGTTCCCAAGGTTCACGTCTTCCGGCTTGCGGCGGATGTTGCCGAAGGTCCGGCCGTCTTCCGCCACATAGAGCCCTTCGCCGTAGACGCTCATGGACGATGCCACCACGATCCGCTTGATGGGCAGGTCGATCATCGATTCCAGAAGCACGGCCGTGCCGAGGTCGTTGGCGCCGACATAGCGTGCGATCTCGTACATGGACTGCCCAACACCGACCTCGGCCGCCAGATGGATCACGCCATCGACGCCGCGCAGCGCTTGCTTCACTGCATCCATGTCGCGGATGTCGGCTTCGATGAGTTCCGTGCCGGTGGGGATGGTGACCGATGAATCGCCGTGAACCTGGTCGATCAGGGCATCGAGGATCCGGACATTGTAATTGGCGGTGAGCAGTTCCTGCACGACATAACGACCGATGAAGCCGCAGCCACCCGTTACGAGAATCCGTTGAACCATGATGTTACCTCGGTTTGAAATGGTACTGGGTTGAAGATGCAGATGCCGGTCGAACCGCGTTCATCTTCAAATGTTCCCCGAGGTCTTTCGCCGGTGGAATCCATGCCCGTTCCGATGGGAACAAGGGGCCTCTCCCGCAGTTTTACCGGGGTGCGCTGTGCCGCGAAGTGAAACCGTTGAAAGGGAAGGCGACGATGTCCGAGGGTTCAGACAGAAAGATGCACCACGCACTCGACAGGCTGGCGCGCAAGGAGCGTGAAGAGTTCTTGCGTCGGTCGTCAACGCAATTCCTGGAGTGCGCGATCCATCTTTGCGCGACACATATGTCGCTTTCGGATGTGGCAGATCTGCTGGAAGAAGAAGCGCGGATGCTGCGCATCTATCGTTAGAAACCGGCGCTTTCCGAAAAAAACAAATGAAGAGGAGCCGGACATGAAAGCCACGATTACCGCAACCTTCCTGATGGCAACGCTCTCGATGCTTCTACCGTCCACGGGCGTTCTGGCCCAGCAACAGCCGCCGGCCACCGAGCTTCCAAAAGCGGCGTCCCCGGCAGAGCCGCCGGAGGGGCAGCCGCCGGGTGCCGATCTGTTCGTTTCGCAGCTCGCGTCCACCAATCTGTTCGGGATCGAGCTGGCGCGTCTGGCGCAGAAGCGTTCTAACACGCCCAGGATCCGGGCGCTGGCGGAGAAAATCGTTGGCACCGATCAGAAGTCTCAGGATGAATTGCAGGCCGCCGCCAACGAGCAGGGGATTCGCTTTCAGGCCAACCTCTCGGCGGAACAGGCCGGAAAATTGAACGCGCTGAAGGACGCCCCGGAGGATCAGGTTGATCAGGTCTTCCTGTCCGCGCGCATGACAGCGGCGCAGACGCAGATGTCCCTGCTGTCGCTTTATGGCAGCAAGGGTCAGGCGGGTGCACTCAAGCGCTACGCGCTTTCCGAGTTCCAGCAGGTCCGTGCCGGTTTCCTGGAAGCACATGAAATGTCGGGGAAGTAGCGAGGCGACGGCGCTCACGCCGCCGATGCGAGGCCGCTCACGGCCTCAGGCTGTGCGTTTTGATCTTGAAATCAGCCGCAAACGGTTGCGCATGACATCAAAGTCATTCACACCGCTCTGGTACATCTTGATGGCTTTTCCAGCAATCGTGCTCGAATGGGACCCATCGTGATCATCGACATCAAGGCAAACATCCTTGACGACCTGTTCGATGTCCGAGAGTTCCGAGGGAGAAAAATAGCCGGAATAGCGCAGGGTAACCGTGGACATTTACGCCTCCTTTCAGTGAGAGGCTCATTAAGTCATTGTTGACTTCCACGTCACCAATGTAGTCCATCGGGTCACCCTCGGCAACCTCTGGCCGCAGATTTAACCAGCGGGTTCTCCCGAGAGGCCTGGTTGAATCTCATCGCGCGAGCTTTTCCGTGACGGCGTTATTCGCTGTGGTTGCTTGAATCATCCCGTGTCTTTGCGGCATCGGAAAGCGTCTTGCGCCTGGGGTCACGCAGATTTTCTCCCACGGCGTCGCGGTCTTTTTCCGGATCGTCCTTGGCCTTCATGTAGCCGCGCGGGGTATTCTCCTGCGGGCCTTCCCAGCGCGGCGATTGTTCCGTTGTTCCGGGCGCACCGTCCTGCGGTTTCTCGATGGTCATTGGTTTCAGTCCTTCCTTGTGCATTTCGGCCTCAGCATTCGAGGCCCTGTCCCCCCCCCCAACCGGCAGGTCAGCCTTCGGTTCCGTCGGAACGGTTGCCGATATAGTGCCGCACAAGGCGAGGCAGCGTCAGCGTCTGCACGATGACGGAGAAGACAATGACCGCATAGGCACCGGCGAGAATGAAGGGCCGGGCATCGCTGGCGGGAAGCGCGAGCGCAAGCGCTGCCGAGATCGCGCCGCGGATGGCACTCCAGGTCAGGAGGACGGGCGCACCGGGGCCGAAGTCCAGCCAGTTGCTCACCGACAGCATCGAAAAGCGCACGGCGATGTAGCGTACGACGAGGACGACCGGGATCGCCAGGAGACCGTTGAGCATCACGCTGAGGTGTAGGTTCAAAATCAGCACCTCGAGACCCAGAAGCGTGAATAGGATGCCGTTCAGCATGTAGTCGACCAGCTTCCAGAAACCGAAGAAATAGGAACGGGTTTCGGCGCTCATGGCTTTCGGCGCACCGCGATTGCCGATCAGGATGCCGGCTATGACGACGGAGATCGGGCCGCTGAAGTTCAGGGCATTGGCCAGCGCATAGGTGCCCATGACCAGCGCCAGCGAAAACAGCACCTCGTCTGAATAGTCGTTTATGGTGCGGATGGCGTGAAAGGCAAGGAAGCCTGTGGCCAGGCCGAGAAGCACGCCACCCACGGTCTGCTGCAGAAGATTGATGAGGATTTCGGTTGGGCCGGGGTTTTCCGGGCCGGTCATGGCGAATTGCAGGGCGACGGTGAAAAGGACAATGGAAACGCCGTCGTTGAAAAGGGATTCGCCGGAGATTTCCGTCTCCAGCGCTTCGGGAAGCTTCACCGCCTTCAGTGCCGCCAGCGCGGCCACCGGGTCGGTGGGCGCAATCAAGGCTCCGAATACGAGGCACCATGCAAAGCTGATGGGCACGCTTAAGGCCTGCGCGGCCAGCCAGCAGATTCCGGCCACCAGAAAGGCGGACAGGATGACCCCAAGGGTCGCCAGAAGCGAGACCATCGGCGCACGGGATCGCAGCTTGTCCCACTCGACCGTGACAGCACCGGCAAAGAGGAGAAAGGCGAGCATGCCGTTCATCACGGTTGCGTAGAAGTCGATCTCTCCCAACGCCCATTTCAGACGCTGCGGAATAGTCTCGCGCGGAAAGACGAACTCGGCCCCGAGAAGGACAAAGGCCGCCGCAAGCCCCATGATCAGAAGGGCGACGTTGCTCGGGAGCTTGAGCAATCTCTGGTTGAGCCAGCTGAAAATCGCTGTCGCCACGACGAGGGCCGATATGGTCTGGAAGAGCAAGCATCATCTCCGCATGTACGAGACGGTGTTCAAGCAACATCTGAACAACGATTTGGTTCCGGTTTTGCCGTTCCCGGACGTGGTTCTTCCTCAACTTCGGAACCAGACGCGCCCGCGATGGTTCTGCAGGTCATGATGGACGGCTTATTCGATCAGGCGGCGTCGGCGGAGTATCTGCCATGGAGCGCCATTATCATTCGCTTGCTGCTGGCGATGGTCTGCGGCGCAGTCGTCGGTTTCGAGCGCGAATGGCGCAATCACTCGGCCGGTCTGAGGACACATATTCTTGTCAGTCTGTCGTCGGCCGTACTGGCGACGATCGCGCTTGAACTCGGACGGTCGAAGCTTTTCGAGGGGCCGATCCGCATGGACCCGATGCGGCTCATGGAAGCTGTCACCAACGGAGTGGCGTTTCTCGCCGCCGGCATGATCGCCTTTGCACGCGGCCGTGTCGTCGGTCTCACCACCGGCGCCGGCATGTGGCTTGCGGCAGCGATAGGTCTGAGTGCCGGTTTCGGCTTCTGGCGTATCGCCCTCGTCGCCACAGGCGCCGCGCTCGTGATCCTCTGGCTCATGCGCTATGTGGAAAAGACCGTGCCGAGGGTCGATGAGAAGAAGAAGGAAGACCACGAGAAACCGAAAGCCGAACGGCGGACAGGCAAAGGCCGGACGGAAGCCCGGTCCTGACCGCAAGAAGGATCCACGGAGTGCACCATGAAACATCAGATCCTGCCACTCACGCTGGCATTCGCCCTGATTCCGGCCTTGCAGCCTTTTCAGGCCGAGAATGCCTGGGCGCAGAACACGTCGGCGCAGCCCTGCCAGGCTCTGCCCGATGCCGAAAAGGGCATTCCCCCGCAGGGCGGTGACGCAGACGACAAGAACCGTGCTGCGGACTGTAACGGTGTGCTCCATCCGCCCGCAGTCGGCGATCCGGAACTGGTCAAGCCTGCGCCGGACGTCGGCAAGACGCCGGTCATTCCGCCCGGTTCGGTTCCAAAAACGGAGAACGGGCAGGGCCAGCCGCAATAGGGGCAATCCTGCTCGAGATTGACCTGGTCATCAGAAGGCGATGACCGCCTTGACGAAGCCGTCCGGCCGGTCACGGGTTGCGTCGAGCGCGTCTCCCAGTCTCTCGAGCGGAAAACGATGCGTCAGATAGGGAAATGCGTCCACACGGCCGCCCAGCGTTGCTTCCACAGCGTCACGCATGCCTTGCATGTATACCGCCGGGTCGCGTTCATGGGCGTTGACGACATCGATGCCGCGCCAGTTCCACAGCTGCATGTTGACCTGCCGCGGTCCATCCTGATGATAGCCGGCAATGACGAGCGTGCCGCGCTCGCGAACCAGTTCCGCAGACAGATCGAGCGGCCATTGCATGCCGACAGCCTCGATCACCACGTCGCAGAAGCGCCCGCCGGTGAGCGCCTCGACGCGCCGTATGATTTCATGATGGTCTTCCATGGGGACGAGATGCGCGGCTCCCGCATCCCGCGCCAGATCGAGCGCAAATTGACGACGCGAGATCGCGATGACCTCGGCCCCGGCGTTGGCGCATAGCTGGACCAGCAGAAGGCCTATGAAACCGGTCCCGACCACCGCGACAATGTCGCCCGGTTCGACGCGGCTGCGCTTGAAGATGTTCATGGCGCAGCCTAGGGGCTCGCCCGGGAAGGGCTGCGGGTCAAGCGTGGAGGGCAGCTTGATGACTTGCGCTTGCGGCGCAACGTCGTATTCCGCATAGGCGTGGCTTGAGAGAATGGCCACCCGATCCCCCAGGCTGATGTCCTCGACTTCCTCGCCGACAGCATCGACCACGCCCCAGCCTTCATGGCCGAGATTGCCCGGATCGGTGGGAAACTGCATCCACTCCGGCCCGGCCCAGGGACCGAGGTTCGACGCGCAGACGCCGCAGCCCTGCAGCTTCACGCGGACTTCGCGCGGACCCGGAGCGGGGATCGGCACCGCGCGGACCTCCATTTTTCCCGGTCCGGTCTGGACAGCGGCCTTCATGGTCGGTCTGTCGGTCTTCGCCTCGTTCATTCGATTTCTCCTGCTGACCCGGTACGTGCCGGCCTAACTTTCCGCGCGCCCATGGGTTCCTGAAGAAGATGCTTGCGTGCCGTCGGAACAAATATGAACGGCTGTCGTTCGACGGTTTCCTGCAGCCCTTCGAGATCGGGACATCACATGGCACGAACACGAGACTGGAAAGGCCATCTCAAGCTTTCGCTTGTGACGGCACGGGTATCCCTGGCCGCGGCGACGACGCAATCGCGCAAGATACGCTTTCATCTGATCAATCGCGAAACCGGCAACCGCGTGGAGGCGCGCTATTTCGACAGCAAGACGCATCGTCCTGTCTCGGACCGCAATCAGGTGAAGGGCTTTCCCAAGGACGAGGACGAGAGTGAATTCGTGCTTCTCGATGATGAAGAAATCGACGCGGTGGCGCTGGAAACCACGCGCACGATCAATATCGAGGCGTTTGTTCCGCAAGGCTCGGTCGCCTGGATCTGGTACGAGAAGGCCCACTTCCTCAGACCCGACGACGATCTGAGCGAGGAGGCTTACGGCGTCATCCTCCAGTCGATGCGTGAGCACAGGGTCCTCGGCGTGGCGCGCCTTGTCCTCTACGGACGCGAACGCGCCGTGCTGCTCGAACCGGTCAACAACGGCATCATTCTCTGGACGCTTCGTTACGGAGAAACTGTCCGCGGGCCGGTGGTCGACCTTCACAAGCTGCCTAAACCCGATGCTTCCGCCATGCAGCGGCTGGAGAAAACGATAGAGAAGAAATGCGGAAAATGGCGGCCCTCGCTCGTCAAGGATCAGATGCAGAAACGGCTGGCGGAGATCATTGAGGAGCGCAAGGACGATCTGAAACCTGCCAAGTCGTCTGCGAAGACCCCCGCCGCCCAGACGGGCCGGATCATCGATATCACCGAGGCGCTCCGCAACAGTCTCCGCAGTCCCTGACAATGACTTTCAGGGAAGCGGCCGGGCCGCCTCGAAGAAGTCGGCCCAGGGGTCCGATGCCAGATTTTCAACGCGGCTGCGGACATTGTCGACCGTGAAATACGCCGGACCGATATCCGGCGTCATTTCCGACCAGTCAAGCGGCATGGAGATCGCAGCCCCGGGGCGTGCACGCGTCGAATAGGCGGCGACCGCTGTGCTACCGCGGCCGTTGCGCAGGTAGTCGATGAAGATGCGACCGTGCCGTTTGGCCTTGGTTGCCACCGCGATATAGCGCGAGGGATCGTCCTTGGCGAGTGACGTGGCCAGCCCCTTTGCATAAGCCTTGACCTTGGGCCAACGCGCCTGCGGCTTCAGCGGAATGACGACATGCAGGCCCTTGCCGCCCGAGGTTTTCACGAAGGCGGCGAGGCCGTCCTTCTCGATGCGTTCCTTCAAGGCTAGGGCGGCCGCGATCACAGCGGGCCATTCGACGTCCTCTGCGGGGTCCAGGTCCATGGTGATCATGTCCGGCTGCTCCCAGTTCCTGGTCGTCGTGCCCCAGGGGTGGATTTCGAGACACCCCGATTGCGCCAGTGCCACCAGACCGTCGAAGTCCAGAATCCTCAGCGCCGGTTTGCCGCCCTTGTCCTTCGGGTCGACCATTTCGTCGATATGCTTGTTCATCCCGCGCCAGCCGTGTTTCTGGAAGAAATGCGGACCGTCTATACCGTCGGGGCATCTGACCAGTGCAAGGGGCCGATCGACCACGTAGGGCGCCATCAGGCGCCAGACATCTGCGTAATATTCGACAAGTCCCTGCTTGGTGACGCCATCGTTCGGCCAATAGGGCCGGTCCGGATGGGTCAGCTTGACCTGCGATTGCGGGGCTTGCGGGTGTTTTCCTGTGTTGGCTCCCACCTTGCCCTCCTGCACGATCTCGCGCGCTGGTTTGTCCTCGCGCAGTCCGCGGAAGGACGCGTGACGCAGATTACCATCAGCTGACCAGGCCCGGAACTCGACTTCCGCAACCAGTTCCGGCTTGACGAAGACAAGCTGACGGCGGGCGAGCGCATCGAGTTCATTGGCGAAGGGGCTCTTCCCGGTCGCAAGCGGCTGCAGGCGGTCGAACAGCATCTCCGCGACATCGCGGGTGAAACCTGTGCCGACCCGCCCGACATGACGCAGCTTCTGATCCTCGTAGACGCCCAGCGCCAGCGAGCCGATCGCTGTTCTCGACGTGGAGGAGGGCGCGTAACCGCCAATGACGAATTCCTGGCGCTCGGAACATTTCGACTTGATCCATTGCCCGTTGCGGCCCGAACGATATGCGCCGTCAGCCCGTTTCGAGACCACGCCTTCGAGGCTCAATCGGCAGGCATGGTCAAGCACGAGACCACCGGCTTCGTCGAAATGCGCGCTGTATCGCAGTCGAGGATCGGCCCCTTTCAAGAGGGCCTCAAGACGCGCCTTGCGGTCTTTCAGCGCCGTTTGGCGCAGGTCGTGTCCATCCAGATAGAGAAGATCGAAGGCATAATAGACGAAGCGGTCGCTCCGCTCTTCGCTCAGATCCTTCTGAAGGGCGGAGAAGTCCGAGACGCCGTTGGCGCGCTCGACGACGATCTCGCCATCGATCAAGGCCGTTTGCGCCGGCAGGGCAAGCAGTGCTTTGGAAAGGTCGTCCCCGAACTTTTCGGTCCAGTCGAGGCCGCTTCGGGTCAGGAGAGCGAGATCGCCCTCATCGATCCGCGCCTGCATCCTGTAACCGTCGAACTTGATTTCCTGCAGCCATGCGGCTCCCTTGGGCGGCGTCGACTTGAGGCTCGCCAGCTGCGGTTCGACAAAGCCCGGCATGCGCGCGGCTTTTGCGCCCTTGGGCCACGGTTCGGCCGTCGCCTCCTGTGGCGCAGGCTCACTGATCGACTTGCCACCGCTCCAACGAGCATCCGGCGCCTTGGCCATGTCCTCGATCCGTTTTTTCGACTTGACCGAAAGCGGCATTTCTTCCAGCAGCGCATCGCCATGATCGGGGCGGGCGGCTTCGTCTTCGCCCTTGATCAGCAGCCAGTTCTTGCGCTTTTCGCCATCGCGCGGTTTCATGCGCACGAGATGCCATCTGCCCGAGAGCTTTTCGCCCTCCAGCGTAAATTCGAGGTGGCCCTTCTTGAGCCCCTTATGCGGGTCGCCAACGGGGTGCCAGGTTCCGCGATCCCAGAGGATGACAGCACCGGCACCATACTGGCCCTTCGGGATCGCACCTTCGAAATCACCATAGGCGAGGGGATGGTCTTCCACCTCGACGGCAAGGCGCTTGTCCTCCGGGTCGAGGCTCGGGCCCCGTGTCACCGCCCAACTTTTCAGCACGCCGTCCATTTCCAGCCTGAAGTCATAATGCAGGCGGCGGGCGGCGTGTTTCTGGATGACGAAACTGGAACCGCCCGATTTGCCGCCTTCACCTTGGGGCTCAGGCGTCTTGTCGAAACGGCGCTTCGCATTGTAGGTCTGAAGGCTCATGATCAACCGGCCTTTCTGGTCTTGGCGCGCGGGCTTTGGCCCTTCTTGCCCCGCGCGTCACTTTGCTTGGCGCTGAGGCGCAGGGCTTCACGAAGATCGACAACCTTGCGCTCCGGCTCCGGTTTCGCCTTGGGCAACTTGCGGCCCTCCATCTTGGCGCGCACCAGCTCCATCAGCGCTGCGTTGTAGCGGTCGCGGTAATCCGCCGGATCGAAGCGGCTCATCTTGGATTTGATGAGATGCCCCGCCAGATCCAGCAGTTCCTCGTCATAGTCTGGCTCGGAGAGACCGTGAAAGGCGTTGCGGGCAGAACGCACCTCGTAGTCATAGTTCAGTGTCGAGGCGAGCATGACCCCTTCGTGCACGCGCACGATCAGCGCCCGGTTTCGCCGAAACAGCACGGCTTCCGCAAAGGCAACCGTTGAGGTGCGTTCCAGCGTTTCGCCGAACGTGCGGAAAGCCTCCTCGTCAGCGTCGTCTGCCGGCGCAAGATAATAGGGCTTGTCGAAATAAAGCTTGTCGACATCGTCGCAAGACAGGAAATGCTTGATCGCGATGGTCTTGTCGCTCTCCGGCACAAGGCTGGTCAGGACCTCCGGTTCGACAAGGACATAATTTCCATCATCAAGCTGGAATCCCCGGACCTGATCGTCGCGTTCTACGGCCGCCTCGGTTTCACTGTCGACGAAGCGGCGTTCCACGCGGTTGCCCGTCTTGCGGTTGACGATATGAAACGAGACCTTTTCCGCGGAGCTGAGGGCCGAATAAAGACCCACGCCGCATTCGATCCCGGGACCCTTCAGGTGACCTTTCCAGAGAGCCCTCGGCGTCACGGTACGCGCCTCCTTGAAATGTCTGCGTCCGATGCCAGGGCTGTCTCGATCTGCGCAATGTCGTCGCTTGTCACGACAGGTACTGGATCGGAAACAATGGCCGAAAGAACCTCGGCCGAGATGACGCCGTTCCGAATTGCCTCTTCCAGAGCCTCCCTCGTCGCGCGTTCGGCCTTTAGCTCCGCATAAAGCGCCAGGATCAGCCGGTCGCGGGGATCGGCTCCAGAAGGTTTTTTGGATCGGATCGGTTCTATCGTCATGGAAACCAAATCGCCTTCAGGGGCGATTTGTTCCAGCGCGGTGTCAGTGGCTCTCCAGAAAGGCGAGAAGCCTTTGCTCGTCGGCTCTCAGGCCGTCCTTGCGGGGAAGCGGTTCGCTGGCCTGACGCTTCAGCGTCTCGCCCAAGGACGGATCGGCAGCGATCTCGAGAACGCGAGGATGAATGTAGCTTTTGCGGCTGATGGCGGGAGTATTCGAGAGTTCATCCGCCGCCGCTTCGGCCATCAGCTTGATTGTCGGCTTCTCATCCTTTTGCACACACGAAAGCGCCGCCGAAAAGGCGGCGAGCGTGCCGCCCCAGGTGCGGAAGGTCTTGGCGGAGGCGGGCGCGCTGCTGATCTCGCCGATATAGCGGTTGAGCTGGCTGGAATCGATCGGGTGGACAGCCCCTGCCTCGTCCTGCCAGACGAAAAGTTCGCGACCGGGAAGGTCCGCAATGCTTTCGAGAATACGCTGCAGGCGTGGCGCGCGCAGGTGGCGACGCACCTTCTTGCCACCCTTGGCCAGGAACTGCAGTTCCAGCCCTTCGCCGAACCGGATATGGCGCTTCAGGAGGGTCGTGGCACCATAGGTGCCGTTCTCGGCAACATACTGCCGATTGCCGACGCGAAGATGTGCAGCGTCCAGCAGCAGCACAAGCGCCGCCAGCGTCGCCCGTTCGGGCTCATCAAGCTTCTGGGCGTCGGCCAGCACGCGCCGGCGGAGCGCCGGCAGAGCATGGCCGAAGGGAATGATCTGTTCGAACTTGTGCTCGCCGCGGAGCGCCTGCCAGCGTTCGTGATAGCGATACTGCTTGCGGCCGCGATCGTCATAGCCCGTCGCTTGCAGATGCCCGTGCTCAAGCGCGCATATCCAGACGCTTCGGTAGGCCGGCGGGATGGCGAGGCGGCTCACCCGCTCCTTGTCAGACGCGTTTGTCAGAGGATTGCCGCCCGGCAGGTGATAGCTGAAGCCGCGTCCGCGCTTGCGCCGCGTGATCCCGGGGTCCCGGTCGCTGACATAGATAAGGCCGGCCTGACGCAGAAGCTCGGGATCGAAAGTGTCATCCATTGAGGCTATTCGTGCTGTGATGAGGGAGGAAGGTCGCTGTCGCCGCAACCTCGGCTGCGGCGACCTTGTCCTACTCGGGGGGGAGGGGACGTTTTCAGGCCTGGGTCAGCGTAGCGGTGCGGTCGCCGTCAGGGCGTTGCCGGACGCGCAGATTGTTCTGCACATTGGTCACGCCCGAAACCCCTTCCACGCAGTCTTCCGCGCGGCGCTTGTCGGCACGGCTTGCCACTTCGCCGGTCAGCGTCACTTCGCTGGAGTTCACCGAGACTTCGATTTCGGATGCGTCCAGATAGGGGTCGTCGCTCAACCGATCATTGACATCTTCCTGAATGCGCTCGTCGGCCCGCTGATAGCCCCGCGGACCTTTTCCGCGATGCTCGCCGTCATTGCGGCGATCGCCATGGTAGCCTTGGCCGCCCAGCTCCTCGCTGCCCCGGAACGAACGTTGATAGGGGTAGGCGGTGCGGGCGTAACCTCCGCGCTGCAGGGGATGGTCGGCGGGGTAGAACCCGCTGGCCGCATAGCGCGCATACCCGCTCCCCGTTGGCCCACCGTCGCCATAGCCTTGGTCGAAACGATCGCCTGCGCCATATTGGCTGCCATAGCGCGGCACATCATTGTCGTAGGAGCTGCCGTCATAGGTTTCGCGATCGCCGCCATAGCGGGGTTCGCGTTCCGGATGACCTGCAACAATCGGTCCACGGCGGCGGCCGTATTCGTGGTCGCGGTCGTTCATGTCGATCTCCTTTGTCTTGATTGTCCTCAGCAGTCGAACGTTGCGCCTGGCCGAATGTTCCTCAAAAGCAGGAGCCGCATCTGCCAATCAGTCGTTGTCCTCGTTGTCCTGTTGGTCGGACTTGCGCTCCGGCGGCCGGTTGTGAATCGTCGCATCCTCTGAGCGATTGATGACCCGCGGCTTGGCGTCAGCGACACCATTGTTCTTGCCGCCCGCCTGCTTGGGTGCAAACTGCCCCCTCGCATCGCGTTCGACCTGTTCTGCCTGTGTCGATTTCGGGGATTGGTCGCGCATGGGCGCCTCCTATAGTCTGGCTCTTGGTAACCGCAGATGCGCGCATCCGTTTGCGAAGAGGGGCGACTAGCTGCGTTCAATGAATTTGTTGAAGCGGCTCTTTTCGCCGCTGGCGGTTTCCTCCTGGTACAGAAACGCCAGGTTGGATTCCTCGAAAATCCGGAAGAAGTCCTCCCAGTCGATTTCCGCCAGGTCCTCGTCCTTCTCGCGGAAGTCGATGCGCAGAATGCCGCTTTTGCCTTTTCCCGCAACTTTCGAAGGTCGGCCCTTTCGGGCCTCGATCCAGGTTTTGATCTTGTCGTGATCGGTCGTCGTCTGTGCCTTTGCCATCCTGGTCCTCCTGCTCTTGAAATGCCGGGCTGGCCCGCTCTTCGACAAGCCCTGCGGGTACGTTCGTTCTTCGGCTCAAACTCTTCAGATAAGGCAAGGTTCCGGCAGTGCCGGAGGGGAGATCAAGGGGGGCAAAGCTGGAACAATTGCACAGCCTGCAGGTTCGACTGTCGTACGAAACATGACCCCAAGGAGAGTTTGCAATGGCCGAGAAGACCCTCAACGACCTCTTTTACGAAACGCTGCGCGACATCTATTATGCGGAGCGCAAGATTCTGAAATCGCTGCCGAAAATGGCGCGTGCCGCACAGAGCGAAAAGCTGAAGAACGCCTTCCAGAAGCACCGCGACGAGACCGAAGGGCAGGTTGAACGCCTGCAGCAGGTCTTCGAGATCATCGGAAAGAATGCCCGCGCCAAGACCTGCCCTGCCATCGACGGGATCGTCGAGGAAGCGGAAGAGATCATGGAAGACTTCAAGGGCACTCCGGCGCTCGATGCCGGGCTGCTGGCCGCCGCCCAGGCCGTCGAGCATTACGAGATCAGCCGTTACGGGACGCTGGCCACATGGGCTCGTGAACTCGGCCTGAAGGATGTCGTCAAGCTGCTCGAGCAGACGCTTGCCGAAGAGTCGAAGACCGACGAGACCCTGACCAAGATCGCCGAGACGGCGGTCAATCAGGCGGCGCAGAAGAAGGCCGCCTGATCGCGGCGACAGTTCGCAAGTAGCTCTAGTAAACGAAACCCGGCGGATAACTCCGCCGGGTTTCATGTTTTACCCCTATCATCCAGGATGCCAATCAGCCATCCGCCTTCGCGCGCTTGGGAAGGGTCGATGTCACAACCGTTGCAACCGGGTCGCTGGCCGGGAAGGAATCCTCGAGGCCCTTGTTGAGCTGATCTTCAAGCTCTCCACGATCCTGTGCGGAGCGGGCGCTCGATTTGCCATCGCGGCTGCGATGCGTGCGTTCGTCTTCTGCGGCAGATGCAAGCGAAGACAGAGCGCCAAGTGCACGCTCGATGGGGTCGCTTCCCTCTTCCGCTGCCGAAAGCGGCAGGTTGACCGTGAGCGTCATGTGATTGTCGGTGGTCAATTCAACGATCGGGCCGTGCCAGTTGTCTCCGGGATCCGCTACTCGTGTCGTGGCGATCTTCATGTTCATGGCACCTTCCTCCTTTGTCAGGTTTCAGCGCAGGCTTTTCGCGCTCGCGCTCCGAATGCTGAACGCAAATTACCGGATTGAGTTCCATCGGATGAGGTCAGACCGAGCGGAACAACACCGCGCATCTCGGTGTTCTGCCACCGGCTTACCCAATCCAGCAGGAGGACGATCATGCATATCTACAGGCTTATTCCCGTTGCCGGACCGGACGACCCGAACTGGTCGCTGTCGCCCTGCCAGGGCGAGGTGGTCGTGCGGGCAAAGACCAGCGGCGATGCGCGCATCGTCGCCACGGCTGCCGAGGAAGATTTTCCGGAGAACGATGCAAAGCCCGCTGAATGGGTCTCGACTGAAAATGCTTCCGCCTTTCGCAACGAAAAACTCTATACGGTGATAGAGGACATCAGTGGCCGATATCCGAGCGAAGGCCCCCGGGCGATCCTGAGCGGGTCGTTCAACCGGAATGTCATACTTCCTCTCGTCGCGCGTGACCGATGATCGGTTGCCGTCAAAGTTCATGAAGATGAGGAACCTTTGTCCGCAGCCAGAGTTCTGTGGGCTGGAGGTAGCGCACATGCTCACATTCGATATCAAATGGATTGCACCCATCCGCGTCGGTCTTTTCGCAGACGACGTGATCGTGGTCGAGGGACCCATGCAGGCGCTGGCGCTCTTGCATGAAGACTGGCCATCGTCCGGCGGCAAGCATCATCAGGCGGCCATTCAGGAATGCAAGCTCGCCTGCCACGAACTCGGCAGATCGGAGAAGGCACGCGAGGCCTTCATGGCGGCGGCGCTTGAAGCCGGTAATCTCGTCTTTGCACACAGCAAGGCAGCGAAGTTGCCGCCTTCTGTTCTGCGCAAGAAGCCCGAGACGACAACGGGTTATGCGTTGCCCATGTAAGGCCTTCGATAAGTCCCCATTCATCATTCGGCTCGTGCCCAGCGCGGGCCGAATTGCGTCTGGTGTGCCTCTGTCTGGCGGAACAATTCTCCAGAGTGGCGGTTCTGAACCGACATCGCGAAAGGAGAAATCTGATGAACGAGCACTTCCCCCGCCCGCCATTTCCCAAGCAGCAGCAGTCCGTTCCGGGAAAGACCACGGACATGAACCCGCGGCCCGATCACGGAGAAGAGAGCTATGTCGGCTCCGGTCGCCTGCAGGGCAAGCGCGCGCTGATCACCGGCGGTGATTCCGGCATAGGACGGGCCGTCGCTATCGCCTTTGCCCGCGAGGGTGCGGATGTGGCGATCTGCTATCTCAGCGAAGATGATGATGCCCAAAGTACGCGGAAGCTGGTCGAAGCGGAGGGTCGAAAGTGCGAGGCGATCCGCATCGATGTTTCGAAGGCCGACAATTGCCGCGCGCTGATTGACCGGGTCGTCAAGTCTTTCGGAGGGCTGGATATTCTCGTCAACAATGCTGCGCACCAGATGACATTCGAAGCGCTGGAAGACATTTCCGACGCCGAATGGGACCTGACGCTCGCGACCAACATCTCCTCGATGTTTTATCTGTCGAAGGCAGTTCTTCCGCATCTGGGGGAGGGCGGGGCGATCATTAACACCGCCTCGATCAACTCAGACAATCCCAGGCCCACTCTGTTAGCTTATGCGACGACAAAGGGCGCTGTGCAAAATTTCACCAACGGTTTGGCGCAGCTTCTCGGCAAGAAGAACATCCGGGTCAATTGCGTGGCTCCCGGTCCGGTGTGGACGCCCCTGATCCCGTCGACGATGCCGGAAGAGACAGTCGCGTACTTCGGCGAAAATACCCCTCTCGGCCGGCCGGCCCAGCCCCGCGAGATCGCCCCGATCTACGTGATGCTGGCAAGCGACGAGGCAAGCTATGTCTCCGGAGCTACCGTGGCCGCCACGGGCGGCAAGCCGATGATGTAAGCCGACTTGCCTGCGACTTGTGCGCTGGGAGCAAGAGACGATTATCCAGTCGAGGCACCCATGCGCCTGCCCCGCCGGAACCCGGCGCGCTTTCCCGGCGGGTAGGCGCGGGCGAGCTGGTTGAGGCCGATGCGATGCTGGGTCATTTCGCGGCGGGTCTCATGGATATCCTGGCGGAGGACCATATCTGTTAACGGGCGGGCGGAGCAGAGCAGCAGGAAACCTGCCTGCCCATCCTCCGGATAGCGGGTGAGGGCGGCGCTGTCGTCAACCTTGCCGGAAACCAGCCTGGCTGCGCAGGCAAGGCACCACCCCTGTTCGCAGATGAAGGGGGTTTCGATGCCGGCATCAATCATCGCGTAGAGAAGATATTCGTCCGAAGGGGCTTGGAAGGTCCAGTTGCCGTCGGGACGCTCGAGTTGGACGGTAAATGTCCGACTTTCCAGATCGTCTGGCCTCTCTACGCTCATGTGAGGTGCATCCATCGGTTCACCAGCGCGTATCGGGTAGGATGACATTGCCAATGCGGCCGACGGCGTATCCATGCGCGGCTTCGGCAATCCGCATCGCAATGGCCATTTCCGCGCGGTTTTGCGGGGAGAAGACCACGAGGCTTTGCGGTGGCACGGCGCCGGCCATGTAGCGGGCAAAGGGATGGATGGTTGCCCAGCCGTGGTTGACGACCTTCTGCGCCCATTCGGGCCTCAAGCCCAGATGCATGGAGCCATCCGGCCGCAGATTGACCCAGCAGGGGGCGCTGATGAAGGCTTCCGGCTGACCGCGCGCCATCTCCTCCTCCAGCCCATAACCCAGACCGGGAGCGCCGAGCGGCGTGTCAGCCGGAATGACGCCGGGGAGTTTGCCGATCGCCTCGGCCATGGCGTCGATGATCTCGGGCGAGGCCTGCATCTCCTCTTGCAGGCACGGCCATTTCGGCGAAAGCCTTGGCCGCGTGGCCGTCCTGCGGCCAAGCCGGCGCAGGCTGGGCGCCAGCATCCAGACAGGCAGATCGGCGGGGGTGCGTCTAGCCAAAGCTGTCATAGTGAATGCGGGTGATGGCAACACCCGCCTCCTTGAGATGGGACTTCACGGCGTTCACCATGACCGGCGGGCCGGCGACGTAGAATTCCGTGGCAGCCGGGTCGTAGGAGAGCGAGGCCAGCACATCCAGCGCACGGCCGATCGCATGGCCCGGCATGCTTGTCTCTTCCTCGACGCAAGGGATGTAGATCGCGCCGGGAACGCGCGCGGCCGCCTCTTCCAGCTCGTCGCCTGCCGCGAGATCGACCGCGCGGCGGGCGCAATAGACGATATCGACGGGTGCTGCAAAATCAACCTCGTCACGCGCCGCCTGCCGCACCAGCGACAGGATCGGCGAAATGCCGGTGCCGCCGGCGATGAAGATCTTGCGGCCGGGGCGCGGTTTCAGCGTGCAGGTGCCGAAGGGCGCTTCCAGCACCAGCCGGTCGCCGGGGCGAAGATCGGCCAGCGCATTCGAGCCCACGCCGCCGGGATAGCGCTTGGAGATCACCTGTAAGGTCTCCCCGTCGGGAAGATTGCACATGGAATAGGCGCGTCTGAGCCTGTCACCCAGATGCAGGATCGCATATTGGCCCGGCAGGAAATCGGCCCCGCCATCCGGACGGAGGGTGAAACGGCGGATTTCGGGCGCCAATTCCTCGACCGCGATCAGTTCCGCCTCCTGCCGGCGGGCGGCGATCACGGGCGGCTGCGGCTCGCCGGGAGCAAGCTTGATTGTCAGGTCACTGCAGGCCATGGCCTGACAGGCAACGGTGCGATTGAGCTTCTGGTCGCGCGGCCCGAGTGCAGGTGCTGCCGGAAACATCAGGTCCGTCTGCCCCTCGACAACGGTTACCTTGCAGCTACCGCAATGGCCCCAGCCGCATTCATGCGGCAGCGTCACGCCGCCGCGCCGCGCCGCCTCCAGTAATGTTTCGCCGGAGTGCGCATCGAAACGCCGCCCGTCCGGCTCTATCGTCACCTGAAATGCCATTGTCATTTTCCGAAATGAGATGGTGGGTCGGCGGCGGACGCCGGCCCTTGATCCTCAGAGGCCGCAATCGGCCAGCAGCTTCTGCTGGGCATCGATGGTGCGGCGAGCGATATCGCTTGCCAGATCTGCGCCCGTTGCCTTGGCAAAGCCTTCCGCGATGCCCTTCGCGGCCTTCTCGCCGAGCGCCTGCCAGCGGGCGGCGGTGTCCTTCAGAAGGCTGCGGTTCGTCTCCGCCTTGGCCGTTGCGTAGGCCACGAAGCCCTTGGTGTTGTCCGCCGCATAGCTCTGGTCATAGGTCCGGAAATCGGCATGCAGCATGGAGAGCAGCCCATCGCCGTTGCGCTCGGCGATCTGCGCGAATTCCGTGTTGAACAGGTGATCGAAGATCGGTCTTAGCACGAGCTGGCGCGACGCGAAGGCTTCGGTGAAGTCGTAGGCGATCAGCTGTTTCTCGACCAGTTCGCGAAGCCCCTGCCATTCGGGTGCCTGGGTCCAGGTTGCCCGCGCGCGTTCGGTTGTCGCCAGTTCCGGCCGCCCGGTATCCATCGCCAAAACCTGCGCCAGATAGGCCTGACGCTGCACGCGGCGCATCTCGTTTGCCATCTGGAAATAGAAGGTGTTGGTCACGAAAGCCGACGGCGCCATCTGGCCGAGATAGACGGCGCTCATCTGCGCCGCATGACCGGGGAAGCGCACCGGCAGATAGAAATCGCGCGAGAAATCGAGCCACGCCGGGCTCAGCTTCTCGTAGTGGCCGCGCGCCTCGAATTCGTCGATCAGGTTGTCGCAATAGACCTCGCGATCCTTCTGCTCCTCGACAAAGCGGCGATAGGTATAGGCCCGCACGTCGCGATAGCCTTCCCAATCGTCCACCGAGGCGACGAGCGGCGAGTTTTCGCGGTTGGTGCGATAGAAGACGTTGATGCTCCAGTCTTCCGAAAGCTCGAAGGGTGCGGGCTCGTTGCGGAAGTGGTTGTGGAACTTGAAGGTCACGGCCTCGTATTCCGAGGGCACGCGCCGTTCGGTCCAGAGGCTCCAGGGCTGCTTGCGCTGCCGGCCTTGCGATTTTGCGACTGCCATAATTTGATCCTCCCGTTTGCATGCCGGCGCTTCCTCCAGCGGACGGCATGCCGAAATTCAAACATCCGAAGCGGCGATCAGCCCTTCAGCGCCCATTCCCATTTGTCGTCCATGGTCGTCAGCCGCCCGGCAAAGGACACGAGGCTGGGCTCGAGTTCCGAGAGACGGAACGGCCGTCCAAGCTTTTCGACCATGCTGCGCTGAGTCAGCACGAAGGCCTTTTCCGCCTGCACCCGGACATAGCCGGAGCGATCCTCGACAAAGATTTCGCGGTCCGGATTGTCGGCTTCCGCCGCGTCGATCACGGCATTGATGATATCGTCGTCGACACCCCGGATGATCGGGCCAACGAGTTTCATGGCGGGTTCTTCTGACATTGCTCTTCCCCTAAACCTGTTCTTCTGCTTCGTGGCGAAGGCGGCGCAGCCGCCCATCGGTTGGCACGCCGATCAGCACGTCGTCGCCGTCGAGGCGGACCTCGTAGTGGTAGAGCCGGCAGCCGGAGGGGTTGATGCCCTTGCCGGTCTCCATGCTGAATTCCCACTCATGGGCCGAGCAGGTAATCGTGCTGGCGTCGAAATCGATCTTGCCGTCGGCCAGCAGAATCTCCTGATGTGGACACATGCCCTGGTACGCCCGGATGCGGCCGCCCGGCATGTGGATGACGATGACCTGTTCGCCCTCGATCTCGGCGTCGATGAAATCGCCTTCCCACAGATCGTCGAGCGTGGTGGCTTTCACCCATTTCAGTTGATCATTCGACATAGCCGGCCTCAACGTAATCCATCGGGCCGATGCCGCTTTCCGAGAACTTCATCGACGCAGGCAACTGCTTGTCGTTGAACCAGACGGCCATCGGCAGGTTGCGCTCGGCAACCCGCAGGTTGACGGCGTGATGGGCGATCTTGGCGGCGACCGTCGCCATGTCATCCTCGTCATCGACGGGGATGAGCTGCACCAGAAAATCGCCGTGAAAGGCGGCCTGCAAGGGGACCATTGCCATTGGAAAATTCCTCCCATGAAATTGATAGGCGAGCCGCCCCGCCGCCTCCCGCGGCGGGACAATCGCAAGTTGGGGCTTACTCAGCCGCCATGCGCATCTGCCGCGCCCAGGCATAGTTGTCGGCGTCATTGCCGGCGACCTCGGGGGTGATGCTCATGTATTTCAGCGCGCCTTCGAGGTTCGGCGGCTGGATATGGCCGGCCAGGAACCGGTCAACGACCGAGAGATGCGTGTCGTAGCGTTCCGGCTGGCTCTTCCAGACCCATTCGCAGCCTTCCGAACAGAAGGTGACGCGGCGGCCCTTGTAGTTGAGCATGAAGGGCTTTTTGCCGACCGAGCGGCCAGTAACCGGCAACTGGCAGCAATTGCAGACCATCGGCAGCGTTTCCGGATAGGTCTTCTCGATGCGTCCGGCGCGGACGTTTTCGGTGATGACGTCCCAGTATTTGCCGAAACGGTCGTTCCAGCCCGGATATTTCATTTCCAGCCAGTCGCGCTCGTCGGCGGAGACGCCGGCATCCGGGTTCCACCAGACGGTCGGACGCCAGAACCAGACGCCCAGATGCTGGGCATGGTGATACCATTCGAGCTCGGGCAGGAAATGCTCTTCCCAATACCAGGGAAGGTCCATGCCGAGATCCTTGAACTGATCGACGAACTGGCGGCAGATCCACTCGGTCATGAACTCCTTGAAGCTCATCGTGCGGTGTTCGAGCGGGGTGTAATAGTCCATCGAGAAGCCGGTGAGCAGGCCGAAGATGCGCCATGAGCGCCAGAACATCTGGTCGACCAGCTTCTGCGCTTCGGCCTTCTTGCCGTTCTCGATGAGGATCTTCAGCGTCGGCTCGCCCTGCTGCGAATGGCGCGCCTCGTCGGTCTGGATCGAGGAAATCAGCGCCCCAAACTCGATATCGCCCACATGCAGCGCATCCGCCGACATGCCGAGGAATTGCAGGTTGGTGAAGCCGGTCTCGAAGGTGAAGGTGAGCTGGATGGCAGTCGAGACGGCATCGTTGGCGGTGAACATGTCGTCGAACAGGCTGCGCGCGGCAATGGCGGCCCATTCGTTCGTGTGGACCGTCTTGTGGGCCCAGTCCATCTGCGGGTCCTTGTCGGTCAGGCAATAGGGGAAGTAGATCTGCGCCTGACCATGGCGGCATTCATCCAGCGTGCCGAAACTCGCCATGTTGCGCCAGGCCGCCGCCCGGCCGAAGCGGGCCATGCGGGCCTCGCCGATGGAGGCGAGATATTCCGGAACCGGGATCGCGCCGTAATGCGCCTTCACCGCCGACTTCCACCCCTCGTCCAGCTTGTCATACATGTCGGAGCGGGCAATCGTGGAGCGGATCGAATAGATGCCCGCATCCTTGCCGGCCTGATTGTGCACATATTCGCGGTAGGTCAGCTTGTAGGGCTCGTCCCAGCCCCACCATTTGGTGTTCTCGATGCCAAAGCTCTTCGACAGCTCTTCGGGGAACACTTCCTGTTCCGTGACATATGTGAACGCCCAGTTCATGTCGCGCGCGACATCGTAATAATCGTGACGTTGCAGTTTAGGCATCGAATTCACCTCCCAGTTCGATCCGTGCCGCTCCTTACACGGAGCGTGCGACCCCAGGACGAGGCCGCGTTTCATGTCTGTCGGTGCCGGGCGCGCCTTGAGCGTGATCTGGACACGGCTCTCCGTTCCGCGAATACTCCTCCGTAAGCGCGGTGGCAGGTTGTTCAGCCCGGCAATCTTGTACGACTAAGGGTCAATTTAGACGCCTATCTTTGGTTTTCCTTTGGTTTCAGGATCATTCTTGAAAAGAATCAAGAAAGCCCAAAAATTTCCAAATTTCGTTTTATTTTCAGACGCATAACCAAAAGAACGGCCGGGCGAAACCGCCGCGGCCGTTCTTCGTTGGATGGAAACGTTCTTATCGGCCGATCAGGCTCTTCAGCCGGTCCGGACCTTCTGCCAGATCGGCCTCGCTCGGGGAAATTCCCGCTGCGATGAGGCGGCGGGCGACCATATGGTCGCCGGGGCGGTTGACGCTGTCGACGGCCAGAAGCCGGTCGCCGGCATAGTGATAGACGGAGAAGGCGGGCTCGCCCAGTGCGCCGGTCCGCACATGCCGATCGGCTCCGAAGGAGAGACCGGCCATCTGCAGCTTCATATGCCCCTGATCGGACCAGAACCATGGCGTTTCGCGGTAGTCGTCGGGCTTGCCCATGACGGTTTTGGCAACGTGCTTGGCCTGATCCGAGGCATTCTGTACCGATTCCAGCCGCACACGGCGACCGGCATGGGCATGCGGGAAATTGGCGACGTCGCCGATGGCGAAGATGGTCGGATCGGCGGTGGCCAGCGTCGCATCGACCACAATGCCGTTGTCGCAAGCCAAGCCCGCGTCCCGGGCCAGCGCATCGTTCGGCGTCGCACCAATGCCGACGAGGACGAGATCAGCGGGAACTGTCGTACCATCGGAAAGGCGAACCGCCTTGACCTTGCCGGCCTCACCCTCGAGCCGCTCGATGCCGGTCGCGGTCAGCACACGAATGCCGAGCTTGCGATATTCCGCATCGACATGCGCCGCCACGACGGCTGAAACGGCGCGGCCCAGAATGGAGGGCGCGAGCTCGATGACGGTGACGCGTTTGCCAAGGGCTGCAAAGGTCGCAGCCGCCTCAAGGCCGATGAAGCCGCCGCCGATCACAACGATATCGCCAGCAGTCTGCATCGCCTCGCGCAGGTGCGCGGCGTCAGTGCGGGTGCGGATCGAATGGAGGCCGGTGAGATCGTGGCCGGGCAGCGCCAGCTTACGGTTTGTAGCACCAGTGACGATGACCAGCCGCTCATAGGGCAGCGTCGCGCCATCGGCAAAACGGATTGCGCGCGCCTGCCGGTCGATGGCCTCGACCTTGCGACCGAGCGCCAGTTCGATCCGCGCATCCGCATAGGCCTTTTCGGCACGCAGGATTTGTACGTCCTGGCTTACGTCCTTCAGATATGCCTTGGAGAGCGGCGGCTTGTGATAGGGCAGGTCGGGCTCGTCGCTGACGAGGTGGATCGGCCCGTCATAGCCTTCCTGGCGCAGGCTGAAACCGACCTGGCTGCCGCCATGACCCGCCCCGATGATGACCACGCCGCGCTGCATGGCTCACGCCTCCGCCACGGTGACGGTGAGGCCGTCCGTTGCCGCCGAGAGCTTGACCTGACAGCCGAGACGGCTGGTCGGGCGCTGGTTGCTGGCAGTGAATTCCAGCGCGTCCTGCTCCATCGCGTCCGGCGGATCGATCCGGGCGAAATCCTCCTCCGTCAGATAGACATGGCAGGTGGCGCACATGCAGGAGCCACCGCATTCGCCGATAATGCCGTCCACGCCGGCGCGGGTGCCGGCCTGCATCAGGCTCTCGCCGCTGACGACCTCGACGATGCGGCGCGTTCCGTCGCGCTCGATGAATGTGACCTGGCTCATTGTTTTCCCTTTAAAGAAATTGTCTGCCGCCATCGACGATCAGGGTCTGACCCGTCACGAAGGCAGCCTGCGGGGAGGCGAGGAAGAGGGCGGCGCCCGCCATGTCTTCCGGGGTGGAGGCACGTTTCAGCGCCCCGCGCGTCACGCCATATTCGGCGGCGTTCTCCATCAGCCCGAGGCTCGCTTCGGTCAGCGTGAAGCCGGGGGCGATGGCGTTGACGGTGATGTTGTCGCCGCCAAGTTCGCGGGCGAGCGCGCGGGTCATGGCGATGATCGCGCCCTTGGAGGAGACGTAATGCAGCCATTCCGGCGATCCGCTCATGACGGTCGCGGACGAGATGTTGACGATCGCACCGGATTTCTGCGCCCGCATCACGGGGGCAACGGCCTTCGTCGCCATCCATGCGCCCTTGACGTTGACGGCCATGACGCGGTCCCACTCGTCCTCGGCGATCTGCTCGAAGCCCTTGCGCTTCAGCCCGGCATAGATGGCGGCGTTGTTGACCAGCACATCGATGCGGCCGCGCCAGTTCTTGATAGCGGTGACAAGCGCGTCCAGCGAGGCGGCCTTGGTGACATCGACGTCAAGTCCGAGCGCCGTTCCGCCCTGGGCAGCAATCAAATCTGCTGTCTCTTTCGCGCCCGCTTCATTAAGATCGGCTGCTGCGACCATCGCGCCTTCGGCGGCGAAGGCAAGCGCGAAGGTGCGGCCCAATCCACCGCCGGCTCCGGTCACGACCACCACCTTGTTCTTGAACGTATCGCCGCTCATCGCGCGCCCTCCAGTTTCATCATGTCATCGAGCCAGCTCATCGCCTGACCCTGCGCCACGAGCGCTTCCGCCATGGCGCGTCCGTCCTTCGTCAGCATTTGCGGGAGCACGAAGTCCTCCAGCATCGCGACCGTCTCCTTCGGCGGCGTGCCGAACCAGCCGGAGATGGTCTTCACGCCGTGGCTGGTGAAGCGCCAGAGCTTGTCCGCCTCCTTGACGATCTCGTCTTCCGGCGAGATCGCGTGCTTGCGGGTGTCGTGCCCATCGATGATCGACAGCACCGTCTCGACATCGACACCGGGGATGGCAAGTGCGAGCAGATGCGGCCGGGCAATCACGACGCCCTCGACTTCATGCACGCGCTGAAGCTCCGGATATTTCGGCTTCGGACCAACGGAGTCGGCCAGCTTGTCGACCGGAACCATCTTCCAGCCGACGTCGTGAAAGAGGATCGCGGTGAGCACCGTCGCCTCGTCCACCTCCGGGCGCAGCTTCAGGAGCGCGCGGGCGAGCTGATAGGAGATCAGCGTATGCTCGTCGTTGGAGCGCACATCGAGATAGGGCCGCGCGGCCAGCCAGGTCGGGATATCGCGGTCGAGAAGCGCGCCGCTCATCAGAGGCCCTCCTGGTAGGAAAGGTAGATGCTCTTGTATTCCAGATAGGCCTCGATGCCGTAGCGGCCCTTTTCGCGGCCGAAGCCGCTTTCCTTCATACCGCCGAAGGGCATGGTGTGGCTGGAGCGGTGAATGTTGTTGACCCAGACGGAGCCCGCCTCGATCCCCTCGGCCAGCGTCAGCGCGGTCGCCAGATTTTCCGAGAAGACGAAGCCGGCAAGGCCGTAGCGGGTCTGGTTGGCGAGCTTCAATGCTTCTCTGCGGTCGTCGAATGGCATGATGCCGAGGACGGGGCCGAAGGTCTCTTCGGTCATCACCAGCATGGAGTGATCTGCATCCGCAATCAGCGTCGGCGGGAAGAACCAGCCGCCATCGTAGAGCCCGCCGGTCAGCCGCTTGCCGCCGGTGAGGATGCGCGCGCCCTTTTCGCGGGCGTCGTCGCTCTGCCGCTCGGAATTGCGATAGATCTTCTCGTTGACCAGCGGCCCCATCGCGCAGGACGCGTCGAAGCCGTCGCCGACTTTCAGCTTGTCCCCCTGCGCCTTCAGCCGCGCCAGGAAATCCTCATAGACCGGGCGCTCGACATAGCAGCGGTTGACGCGATAGCAGAACTGGCCGGAATTGGCGAAGCCGTGGCGGGCAATCGCAGCGGCGGCGGTATCGAGATCGGCATCCGAACAGACAATGGCGGGGCTCTGGCCGCCAAGTTCCAGCGTCAGCCGCTTCATGGTCTGGACTGCCGCGGCGGCAATCGCCTTGCCCGCAGCCGTTCCGCCGGTAAACGCGATCTTGCGCGGCACGGGATGCTCGATCATCGCCTTGCCGATGCCTGTGCCGCGACCCGTGACCACATTGAAAACGCCGGCGGGGAAGCCCGCCCGGTGGAATAGATCGGCCAGCATCAGTGTCGAAAGTGGCGTATCCTCCGCCGGTTTCGCCACCATGGTGCAGCCGGCAATCAGCGCAGCACCCAGCTTGAAGGTGAGAAGCGTGATGGGATAGTTGAAGGGCGTGATGGCCACCACGACACCCACCGGCTCGCGGGTCACCAGCATCTTTTCGCCGGCGATCGACGTGATCGGCATTTCGGCGCTCAGCCGCAGACCTTCCTCTGCATAGACATCGAGAAGATCGGCGGAGCGCTCGATTTCAGTGATGGCGGCGGCGAGCGGGCGGCCAAGCTCCAGCGTCAGCGTCCGGCCGATGGCCTGCGCTTCAGCGCGCATCAGCTTTGCTGCGGCCTTCTGAAGGCGGGCGCGCTCGGCCACGGGCGTGCGCTTCCAAGTCTCGAAGGCGCGTTCGGCGGCGGCAATGGCGCGGTCCGCATCTTCTGCCGTTCCGGTCGGTACGGTGTCGATGATATCGCCGGTGGCGGGATTGGTAACGCTCTGGCGCGCGCCGGCCAACGCCGGGACGAAAGCGCCGTCGATGAACATGTCCATGGGTTACATCCGTTCAGATCAGGTGAAGCAGGAGCGCCTGTCGCGTCAGCGCCAGTTCCTCCGTCGCCATTTTCAGGCCGGCTTCGGTTTCGAGCTGTTGCAGTCCGGTGGCTTCCAGCCGGTCGGCATATTGGTGCGGGTTCATCTTGAACCAGTCGCAGGCAACCGAGACGCCGGTGATGGTGAAGCGCCAGAGCTTGTCGGCATCGCGCACCAGCCGGTCGTTCAGATGTCTCGGCTCCGGCCGCGTATCATGCCCGTCGATGATCTCGCCGACGGCGGAAATGACATGCTCCGGCCAGCCGGTCTGTTCCAGCACCTCGCGCGAGAGCCGCACCCCTTCGCTCTCATGCAGGAAGCGGACATCCGACTGCATCATGTTCGGACCGAAGCCCTTCTCGAAAATATCGGTCGCGTCGATCGACCACCAGCCGATATCGTGGAGCAGGATGGCCAGCGACACGATATCCTCGTCGGCCTCCGGATAGACCTCCAGAAGCTTGCGCGCGAAGGCATAGGAGAGCGGAATATGCACGTCGTTCTTGCGCGCCCGCATATAGGTCTCGGCAGCGCGCCAGACGGCGTCGTAGCGGCCGGTCTTCAAGGAAATGTTCACGGTTCTCGTCCTTGCAGTCGTATCCAGAGACGGGCCGGGCGATGTGCCGGCCCGCCATGGGTTCAGTCCGGGCTCAGCCGATGATCCGGACTTCGCCCGTCGCGCCGTCGACGCGCAGCATCTGTCCGTTCTTGATCGTCGAGGAAGCGTTGCCCGTGCCGGTGACGGCCGGGAGGCCGTATTCGCGGCAGACGATGGCGGCATGGCTCATCATGCCGCCGATATCGGTGACGGTGGCCCTGATCTTGCCGAAGACGGGCGCCCAGGAGGGAGCCGTCACGGGTGCCACAAGGATTTCGCCCTCCTGGATCAGGTCCAGCTCGTCGGCCGAGCGGATGACGCGGGCGCGTCCTTCCGCAATGCCCGGCGAGGCGGCCATGCCGGTCAGCTTCGACTTGTCGCTGCCGCCATCGAGCCAGCGGGCGATGGATTCCGACGTGATGCCCCAGAGCATGATGGTGAAGGGCTCGGTGATCACCTCCGGCGGATTGTTCAGCGCCGGCTGCGGCGGCTGGGTGGCGAGCGTTGCCAGGATCGCCTTACGCTTGGCAATCACCTCCGGCCAGTAGACCGGGCCGATGGGCTCGCCGCCGACCGCCCAGGCATTGCCGTAGTCGAACAGCGCGTCGCGCACTTCCTGACGGTTCAGGAAGAACATGTCGTCGACATTTTCGAAGAAGCCCTGACCATGCAGGATGGCGCTGAGTTCGCGCATCTTGCGCCAGAAGACGCTCATCGACCAATGTTCGATGTAGAAATTGTGGTTCTCGACATAGGGGAAGACGGCGCGGGCAAGGCCCAGCTTGCCTTCGAAGACCGGGCGCAGGTCGTCCGACAGAAGCTCGGCATATTCGGCCGTGATCCGGTCGCGTTCGGCGGCGATCTTCTCGGTCGGGCGGTCGATGGTCTCGCCCTTTTCGAGCTTGGCGATGTAGTCGCGGATATAGCCGAGCGGGATATCGAGATGCTCGATCCAGTATTTGTCGGTCGAGTAGAAGCCGTTGCCCGAGGTGAAGTTGAACCACGGATCCTGCGCGGCCTTCCAGGCGTCGAGCCATTCCTTGCCGCCGGCAACGGTCGCGACGCGGGCCAGCGCCTCGTCAGCCGAACCGGTCTTGAGCGCATCGGCCACGCCGAGCTTGACGGCGAGCTTGGAGAGCTTCTTCAGCTCGTCATCCGGCCGGAACAGATCGACCTCGACGCCCTGCACCATCTTGGCAATCGCCTGATCCGGGATCGTCGGGAACTGTTCCTTCAGGAAGCCGAAGAAGTCGAGATAGGCGGCATAGCCGAGGTTCAGGAACTCGAAGTGATATTGCCAGGTCTTGTAGAGAAGCTGGATGGCGCGGTCATAGCTCTCCATCATGAAATAGGTGTTGTCGAGGCCGACGCCCTCCTTCACCCATTCGACCGGGACGACCTCCGGCAGCGGCTCGAAATGGATGGCCTCCATGTCGGCAATGTTGGCCTTCACCTTCACCATCCAGTTGTCGAGCAGCGAGGCCCAGTTCTGGAAATAGTGGCCCGCGCGGTCCATGAATTGCGGCACGCGGGCGGCGATGTTTTCCGGCGCGACGGCCAGCGGCGACATGTAGCAATAGCCGTTATGGATGCGGTAATCGACGCCATTGGCCGGCGGGATGAGATAGTGGCGCGTGTTGTACTGGCCGAGACATTTGACCGCGAATTCCACCGTGATCGTGTCGAAGGGCTTGAACGGGCTCGGCCAATGCTGGCTGTCGCAGAACCAGAACTTGCCTTCCTCCTTGGCGCGGATCTTGTCGTTGAACAGAAGGTAATAGGGATAAAGCTCCTCCCAGCCCTCCGCGCCCTTCGGCGCCTTCAATTCATACGGGCTCGGGAATTTCATATGGCTTGTCACGGGTCTCTCCTCCTTGAACCGCGTTCAATTTCTCCAGCTCCGTCAGGTTCATTCTGAACCGGTCGGCCGCTGGCTTCTTTTGTTTCCGTTTGCCTTTTCGGGAAAACCGGGGGCCACTTTTCCCTGGCAAACTCGGGATTAATTCTTCGCCGATAGTGGCGACATCAGCGTTCCGAGAACGCCTTCGATCCCCATCGCATAGGTCTTGGCCGGCGCTTGCGCCTTCTTCTGGCTCCAGACGGTTTCCGGGCGGCTTTGCAGCGCCACAAGGTTCGCGCCATCGGGTAGATCGGCGTCGATTGCCCATTCCACGTCCTGCGGGCAGCCCATCTTGCGCTCCAGCGACTTGGCGAGCTTTGCAACCTCGATCACCTCGCCATCGCTGAGCGAAGGCAGAGTGCGGCGTTCCGGCTCGATGACGCGGTCGACGGTGCGGCGAAGCGCGCGGTCGGCGACGAGTTCATGGTCTTTCTCGGCGATGCGCCGTTTCGTGACCTGCATCATGACCTTCTCGACGACGAAATTGTCGGGTGTGATCTCGCCGGAGACGACCGGCTCGCCGAGGCCGAAGGCGGAGTCGATGACGATCTTGGTGCGGTCGCCATTGATCGGGTCGAGCGTCATGGCGACGCCGGCCGCCTTGGCATTGACCATCTTCTGCACGGCTACACTCATCAGCACTTCAAGCTGGCCGAGATGGTTCTTGGCGCGATAGGAAATGGCACGCGCATTGAAGAGGCTCGCCCAGCAGGCACGGACCTGTTTCACGACGTCGTCGGCGCTTGTCACCCAGAGATAGGTGTCCTGCTGGCCGGCGAAGCTGGCATCCGGCAGGTCTTCCGCCGTGGCGGACGAGCGCACGGCCACCGGCAGATCGTTGGACGGCGACATGTCGAGATAGGCGATGCGGATCGCCATCTCGATATGGGACGGCAGAGGCGTCGAGCAGATCTTCTCCCGGATCGCCGCCGCCTTCATCGCCTCGTCGGCGACATTGCCGATCTCGATACTGTCGATGATAGCGCCGAGCGTCGATTTCAGGCCCGAAATCTCGAGAAATTCTGCATAGGCATCTGTCAGCACCGCAAAGCCGGCCGGGACGGCGACACCAGCGGCGATCATGCGGGCAAGGCTCGCGCACTTTCCGCCCATTTTCGGGAAATCGGCTTCCGACGCCTGATCGAAGGCAAGGATGTAGTGATTATGATTTGCGGCTGTCATTGATCTCTCTCCCGGACAGGCGTTTGCCACCCATCCCTCTTGTTCATGCCATTCTTAAAGTAACCGGTCGCTCCTCAGCCGACCGGCCACTCCACATGCAAAGCCGTCGGCACGCGGAAGGAAATGTTGCGGACAAAGTCGAAGCTGTGGTCCGCCTTCAGGCGCATGTTCGGCATACGGCGCGTCAGTTCCTCCAGCATCACGCCATATTCCAGCTTGGCAAGCTGCTGGCCGAGGCAGAAATGGATGCCGTAGCCGAATGACAGGTGGTTGCGGGCGTTCGTTCGCCGGATGTCGAATTCGTCCGGGCGTTCAAACACGCTGTCATCGCGATTGGCGGAACTCATGATCACCAGGATGTTGGAATTGGCAGGTATCTTCACACCGCCGATTTCCGTGTCCTGCGTTGCACGCCGGCGCCACGCCATGATGGAGGGGCTGAAGCGCAGGATCTCTTCGACCGTGCCGGGGATCAGGCCGTTGTCGGCGACCAGCGCTTCCCAGTTCTTGCGGTGGGTCAGCAATTCCCGCAGGCCGTTTGCCATGAGCGAGGTCGTGGTTTCGTGACCGGCGAAAAGCACCGAATAGAGCACGCCGGCAATCTCGGCATCGGTAATGTCAGCGCCTTCCTGCTTGAGTCGGACGAGATCGCCCGGCAAGTCGTCCGACGGCGTCTCGTAGCGGGCCTTCACTAGCGCCTGACAGTAGTTCCAGTAGTCGACCATGTTGTGCGCATGGGGCAACTGTTCTTCATCCGTGAGGTTCGCCCAGGTCAGCAGCGCGCGGCTGAGCGCCCAGCTCTTCACCTTCGGAACATCGGTGTCCGGGATGCCAACCAGCTTGAAGAGAACCAGCGCCGGCACGTCATAGGCAAATTCGGAAAAGAAGTCGGCTTTACCCCTGTCGATGAAAGCGTCGATGGCCTTGGTGACGATCTCGCGGATCTGCGGTTCGATGGCCTTGAAGCGGCGGGGGCCGAAGCAGGTCTGCGCGATCTTGCGGATGCGGGTATGGTCCGGCGGCACGCGGGCGGAGAGGCCGGAATAGGCGGTGAAGCCACCCTGGCGCATGATCTCCTTGCCCTCGGCGCACATCGGCCGAACCGGGGCCTGCGCATTGTCGGAGGCGAAGACCTGCCAGTTGTCGAAGACGGCCTTGATGTCGGAGTAGCGGGTGACGACGTGGTAGCCGATATCGTCGGAATAGAAGACCGGATGTTCGGCGCGCGCCCATTCGTAGAAGGCGAAAGGGTCCTGCATGTCGAACGGATCGAACTCGCTGGATGCGTTCGAAAACGGGCACTTAGCGGCCGCAGACGATGTCGCTGTCATTGTTTCCTCCCATGACAGAGGGCCTCTAAGCCCTGTGATGAAGATGACATTAGCCATCCATCTTTGGTTTATCTTTAGGCCGGGAAGGAAGGCCTTTTGTTGGGTTTCAGGCCGGCTTTCCGGCCTTCAGCGCATCATAGGTCGCCTTGACTGCGACACTCTTTGGCCGGTCATCGAAATGGGTGAGCGAGCCGAGATAGAGCTTGTATTGCCGGTCGATGGCTTCCGGCCGCCCTTGAGCGGCAAAGACCCGCATCGCCTCTTCGTGCGCAATCTCGCAGACGGGATCGATATTCAGCGCTTTCTGGCAATGGGCGAGTGCAGCCGAATAATCCTGCCGCTGGCGATAGATGCTGGCTGCATTGCGCTGTACCTTGAAGAACATTTCGCGCAGCCAGTAGCGTTTCGACCAGCACCAGTCGCGCTCGTTGTCATCGGCATATTCGGGCGGGATATCGGCGAAGAGATCGCCCGTGTAGAGCCGGTCGGCGGCCTGGAGACAGATCATCGCCTCGTCCAGCGCGCCAGCCTTCATGTGGGTGATCGACTGGCGGCAGAGCTGTTCGAAGGTGGAAATATCAAGCCAGCTCTTGTCCGGCGGCACCAGCACATAGCGCGAGGAATCGCGGATGAGATAGCTCGCGCCCTGATTGTCGCCATCCTGGCTCAGCGCGGCTCTGAGATAACGGACGGTATGATAAAGCCGGTTGCGCCCGGCCTCGACGGTTTCGGCCTCGGGCCAGAGCAGATCGGTCAATTCGTCGGCGCTCGCCCCTTCGCCGCCCTTTTGCAGCAGATAGGCAAAGAGCGTCTTCGTCTTGCGCGTCGCGCCGCCCGGCGTATCCCAGATGATCTGCGAACCGTCGTTGCGATAGATCCGCAGCCGTCCAAAACAACGGATCTTCCAGCGGTCGCGCGCCTCGAAGCCGGCAATGGCCGGCTCCTCCGCCGTCTTGCGCAAAAGCCACATGGGGTCGGCCCCTTCGGCTGCATGGATTTCGCTTTCGTCGGAGGCGGGCGCCAGATCGGGAGACAGCGCGTTCAGCCAGTAATCCACCTGCTGACGCAGCGTCCCGCGCGTCAGAAGCTTGGCGGGCAGCCAGTGCGGGTTCTCATGCAGGCCTGCTTCGGTCAGGATTTGCGGATGGCCGCGCAGCGCGGTCAGCAACTGCTCGTCGATCATCAGGTTGCGATTGTAGAGCGAGATCAGCGGACAGCCGATCGTATCGGCGAGGCGTTCGGCAATTTCCGTCCAGGTCTCGAAATTGGCCGCCGCCGAATTGGTGGCGAGCGTCCAGCTCATGTCGACGATCAGCACCGAATGGTCGCGCCGCTCCACTGCCTCGACCCAGGTCGTGACACGCTGCAGAATGGTCTTGAACGAGATCGGTGTTTCGAGAAATCCGGCGTCGCGGAAAGACATCAGCCGAGGGGTGTCAGCTCGTTTGGCGCCGCGGGCGCGCTGAAGCTTTATCTGCGGCCAATGGTCGGAAATGACCAGCACTTCCGGTCTGGCAGAGACATGTTGAATTGCGCCGGCGAGGCTCGCGGTCTGCCGTCCGATGCCCGAGACGAACATCGCCAGATTCGCCGTCTTGGTGGTCTCCTCCGCCATGGTCGCCTTCGCCGGGCTTAAATTCAGGTACGACTGAGCAGCCTATTGAAGTTCAACAGGCCCCGCAAGCAGGGCGCGCGGATGGAACCATCATGTCGCAGTCAGCGCTTTCGGTGGCTGGGGCGGCCCTCAAGGCTTTCCCGATTCGAATGAGGGAACCGACCCGTTCGGGCCTTCCCACAGCCTTGCAAACGGCCGCTGCCGAACGCGTGGACGTCCCAACTGCAAGAAAGAGCCGATTTCCGATGAAACAAATCGATTTAAAAAAATCACACAAATTTTGTGATATTGTCGTTTGAATTATAACGTTTTCTCGGGCATTATGCACTGCACAATCACGGTTAGAGGAGTAATGAGATGGCGCGGATCACCCTTCGCCAATTGCTGGATGACGCTGCCGAGCGTGGCTATGGCGTTCCTGCTTTCAACATCAACAACATGGAGCAGGCGCTGGCCATCATGGAGGCCGCCAACGCAACGGGGTCGCCGGTCATCATGCAGGCTTCGCGCGGCGCGCGCGCCTATGCCCACGACGTGATGTTGCGGCACATGATGGATGCTGTGGTCGAAATCTATCCGCATATTCCGGTCTGCGTGCATCTTGACCACGGCAACGAGCCGGCGACCTGCATGACCGCGATCCAGTCCGGCTTCACCTCGGTCATGATGGACGGTTCGCTGAAGGCCGACGGCAAGACGCCGGGCGACTGGGCCTACAATGTCGACGTGACGCGGCAGGTGACGACGATGGCGCATTACGGCGGCATCTCGGTCGAGGGCGAGCTGGGGGTGCTGGGCTCGCTGGAATCCGGCATGGGCGAGGCCGAAGACGGTCATGGCGCGGAGGGCGTGCTGAGCCACGACCAGCTGCTGACCGATCCGGACGAAGCCCTGAAATTCGTGGTCGAGACGAAGGTTGATGCGCTGGCCGTTGCCATGGGCACCAGCCATGGCGCCTACAAGTTCACCCGCAAGCCCGACGGCGACGTTCTGGCGATGCATGTCATCGAAGCGATCCACCGCAAGCTGCCGAACACGCATCTTGTCATGCACGGCTCGTCCTCGGTTCCGGAAGAACTGCAGGAAATCATCAATCGCTACGGTGGCAAGATCAAGCCGACCTGGGGCGTTCCGGTTGAGGAAATCCAGCGCGGTATCCGCAACGGTGTTCGCAAGATCAACATCGATACCGACTGCCGCATGGCGATTACCGGCCAGATCCGCAGGGTCCTGTCGGAAGATCCGGCCGAGTTCGACCTGCGCAAATATCTGAAGCCGGCCATGGCTTCTATGACCAAGCTTTGCAAGGAGCGTTTCGAAGCCTTCGAAACTGCCGGCAAGGCACAGGGCCTGACGCCGATTCCGCTCGCGGAAATGGCGAAGCGCTACGCTTCGGGCAGCCTCGACCCGGTCACGACCTGATCGAACGCTAAGCTGACCCAGACGCTGGTCAACTGCCAGCGTCTGGGGCTTCGAGATTTTCCGGCTTGGCGGAGCGAAGCGGGCGTGACGCTCGCATTGTGCATATAGCCCTTTGATCTATAACATTATAACAATATTATCTGTTACATATCTCACTTGGTGTGTTATTCTCCGCGCCGATTAGCATTTGGAGGAGCTCGCATGAAGCGCGAGGATCGCAGGCGCGAGATTATGAACCTGCTTGTCGGAAACCGCGTCATCGGTCTCGACGAACTGGCGGAGCGCTTCGGCGTGTCCAAGATGACCGTGCATCGCGATCTGGACGAACTGGAGCAGGAGGGCGTTCTTCGCAAGGTGCGCGGCGGCGCGACGATCGATCCGGGCACACAATTCGAGAGCGATTTCCGCGTCCGGGCGACCCAGGAAGCCGAGGTAAAGAAGGCCATTGCGCGGGAGGCGCTGACCATGGTCGAGCGCGGCATGACCGTGATGGTCAATGACGGCTCGATGGCCTTCGTGTTTGGCGAGATGCTGCTCGAGAAGCGTCCGCTGACCGTGATCTCAAACAATGCCGCATTGATCGACCGTCTGAAGGGTGAAAGCGGGATTACGCTGATGGCTCTGGGAGGCATCTATTCGGACCGCTTCAACGCCTATTTCGGCCTTTTGACGGAAGCAGCCCTGACGGGCCTGAAGGCGGACATCGCTTTCGTTTCTGCTCCGGCCGCCGACGAAATTGCGGCCTATCACACGGACGAGGCGGCTGTGCGCACGAAGCGGGCGATGCTTGCCGCCGCGACGCATCCTTGCCTGTTGATCAATAGCCGGCGCTTCGGGCATACGTCGCTTCACCGGCTGGCCGACCTGACGGAGTTCAGAACGATTGTATCGGATCGGCCCTTGCCCGTGGAAACGGACCGCAGACTTCGGCAGGCCGGCGTGACGATCAAAACGGCCTATAACGATGAGTTCAGTGAATAGGGTATCCGGATATCCGAGGGCGCCGGACAGCTGAGCCGCGAACCTGTCTTTGGCGGTTGGTTGTCTACCGGTCGCGCCGGACTGGCGTTATGCCCGCAGCCTTCAGCACGCCGGCGAGTTCGACCGCATTTCGCACACCCATTTTCTCGATCACGCGGGCCCGGTGGACTTCGACGGTGCGCATGGAAATCGCCAGATCGTCGGCGATCTGCTTGTTCAGACGCCCCTCCAGCATGAGGTTCAGCACGCTTGTCTCGCGCGCGGAGAGGCTTTCCAGACGGCTCGCGAATTCATTGCGCACGACGGATTCCTGAAGCTCCTCATTGCGCCGCTTCAGGCAATCGAGGACCGTATCGACAAGCTGGTTGTCGTTGAATGGCTTCTCCACGAAATCAGCCGCACCCTTTTTCAGGGCCTCGACGGCGACGGGCACGTCACCATGGCCGGTCAGGAAGATGACGGGCAGCGTCACGCCAGCCAATTTCAGGCGGTCGAAGGTTTCGAGCCCGGTAAAACCGTCCATGCGCATGTCCATGACGATGCAGCCGAGCGGCTGCAGGGGCAGGGCGGCCAGAAGCGCTTCGCCACTATCAAGCGTGGTGACAGCCAGCTTGCGCGAACGAAACAGGAAGCCCAGTGAATCGCGAATTGCCTCGTCATCGTCGACCAGATAGACTAGGGCGTCCTTCTGCAAATTTTCCGTCATGCCGCCCGCTCCGCCGTCGCTTGTCCGATAGGCAGCCTGAGCGAAAACACCGCGCCGCCGTCCTCATGACGCCTGTGCGCGAGGTGTCCCTGATGCAACTCAACGATCGTTCGGCAGATGTTGAGCCCCATGCCCATGCCGTCCTGCTTGCTCGTGACGAAGGGGTCGAAAATCCGCGCGGCGATGTCCTCCGGAATGCCAGGGCCGTGATCTGTGACCTCGATAGTCCCCCAGCCGTCCTGTCCTGACACGCTGATATGAAGGGTCTTCTGGCCTGCAGCAACGGATTGCATGGCCTCGATGCCGTTGCGCATCAGATTCAGAAGGACTTGCTCCAGCAGGATTCGGTCCGCCCACACACTCGGAAGGTCCGTATCGAGTTCGAGTTCGATCGCCGTGTGATGGCTCCGCGCATCGGCCGCCAGGAATTGCGTCGTATCGCGCACCACGGCGGTAAGATCGACCATTTCGAACTTGGGATCTCGCTTGCGCACGAAATCCTGGATGCGGCGGATGATTTCGCCGGCTCTTGCCGCCTGAACAGCGAGCTTCTCAAGCGCGCCGGTGATCGTCTCCTTCGGCGCTTCAGGATCCTTCAGGATGTTGAGCGAGCCTGCCGCGTAGCTTGCGATGGCGGCCAGCGGCTGGTTCAGTTCGTGGGCGAGCGATGATGCCATTTCGCCCAGCGCCACGAGCCGTCCGGTCCGCTGCAGGCTCTCCTCCTGGAGTCGCGCGTTGTGGGCGGCCTTTTTCTGTTCCGTGATGTCGATGATCGAGCCCATCCAGCCCTGGTGCTTCCCGGCGGCGTCGATCAGCGGCGCTTCGAAGACCTGGATGTCCAGTTCAGTTCCATCCTTGCGGCAAAAGCGCGTTTCGAAGCTCTGGTTCCTCGGGCCGCCGGCATTCAAGGCGGCGTGTCGCACCAGCGTCTCTTCGACGCGGTCGCGCGGCCAGTAAGGCATCGGGGGCAGGCGACCGATCAATTCCTCTTGCGCAAACCCGGTCATGCGGCAGAAGGCGTTGTTCACATAGAGGACCCGTCCCTCATGGTCGCGGGCCCGAAGTCCGACCGTCAGGCTTTCCTCCATCGATCGGCGAAAAGCCATTTCGGCGCTCAAACGCGCCTCTGCGAAACGCCTGCGCCGCGCATGGCGATAAAGGATCAGAAGCGAGAACATCACGAAGACCGAAAGCGCGACAATGGCACCAATCAGCAGCCGATAGGTGAATTCGCTACCGACCCGGTAACTGGCGATGGAGAGCCACGTTCCGGCGAGCGGTGGGTCGAAGGCGACCTTGTAGACGAGATCTTCATCGACCGGCTCAACTCTTGTCTTTTCCGAAAGGACCGTGTTGCCCGCATCGACGAGCTGCACGGCATATTTCTGCGTGATCCACCAGGGAATCTGCCGGGCGATCAGCGACTTGACCGAGATCGTGGCAACGAGCGTGCCCCGTGCTCCGGCATGGATGGACATGTCGGTGAGAAGTTCGCCATCGCTGGTGTAGAGCGGGCTGTAGACGGGTCTCAGCGTCCGCGCCGCAATCTTTGGCAGCTGCGCCGATACGCCTTCCGAACCCGTCGGGATGGAAAAGATGTGATTTCCATTGTTGCCGATGAGGGTCATGCGCAGAACTTCCGGATTGTTCTGCAGGTGGATGCGCATTCTTTGTTGCAGGCTTTCGTCGGTCACGTCGGCCTGTTCCGCATCAAGCGCCAGCCGCTGCACTGCGTCTTCATCCGTCGAAAGCTGGAACCGGAGCGTCTGCTCGACCCAGAGCGCATCGGAGATGAGCGTGGAGCGCGTGCTTTCAGTCGCATTGCGGTCCACGAACCATAGAAGTGAAGCGACCAGTGCGACGAGAACGAACATGGTTGTCAGCGGCACGACCTGGATCAGGTCATACCCCTTTGTCTCATCCTGCCTGTCTGTCGACCACAATCCCCGATTCAAAATTGCCCCTCACACCCGCGCCAAAAGTGACGCGGTCGGGCACTAAAGGCAAGGGGCTGATTGAGGAGCAGGCGGCCATGTGGAAATCCACAATGGAAAACTGGAAGGGTGGGACGTATCAAGCAGGTATACGGGCAGGCGAGGGGAGAGGACCTTGGATCGCCGCACCGGTCAAACTGAAGGAGGACAATTTCCATGATCAATCGTCGCAAATTCATTAAGTCCACGACCATCGCCGCAGGCGTACTGGCGTTCGGTCTGTCTGCCGGCATGGCGATGGCAGCTGACCCGATTGTCATCAAGTTCAGCCACGTGGTGGCTCCGAACACGCCGAAGGGCAAGGGTGCGGACAAGTTCAAGGAACTGGCCGAGAAGTACACCAACGGTGCGGTCAAGGTTGAAATCTACCCGAACTCGCAGCTTCTGAAGGACAAGGAAGAGTTGGAAGCCCTGCAGCTCGGCGCAGTGCAGATGCTGGCACCGTCGCTTGCAAAGTTTGGTCCGCTGGGGATCAAGGAATTCGAAGTCTTCGATCTTCCCTACATCTTCCCGGACTATGACGCCCTTCACAAGGTGACCAAGGGAGAAGTCGGCAAGGAACTTCTCGACAAGCTCGGCGACAAGGGCATCCAGGGTCTCGCTTACTGGGACAATGGCTTCAAGATCATGAGCGCCAACTCGAAGATCGACAAGCCGGAGGACTTCCTTGGTCTCAAGCTGCGTATCCAGTCTTCCAAGGTTCTGGAAGCCCAGATGAACGCGCTCGGCGCCGTTCCGCAGGTCATGGCCTTCTCGGAAGTCTACCAGGCGCTGCAGACGGGCGTCGTTGACGGCACGGAAAACCCGCCGTCGAACATGTATACCCAGAAGATGCATGAAGTGCAGAAGTTCGCGACGCTCAGCAATCACGGCTATCTCGGCTATGCGGTCATCGTGAACAAGAAGTTCTGGGACGGCCTTCCGCAGGATGTCCGCACCTCGTTGAGCAAGGCCATGGACGAGTCGACCGACTACGCCAACGGCATTGCGAAGGAAGAGAACGACAAGGCGCTTACTGCGATGAAGGCAGCCGGGACGACGAAGTTCCACGATTTGACCGAAGACGAGCTCAAGGTCTGGCGCTCGACCCTTGCCCCCGTGCGCAAGCAGATGGCGGATCGTATCGGCGCCGACCTGGTCAAGCGCACCGAGGCGGCGGCAGGAACCAAGTAACCGCCTTGGGGGGCGGGCCTGCCAGGGGGCTCCGGCAGGCCCGCTCTCCAGTTTCAACGTCAATCTTCCAGGACACATCACCATGCTGCGCCTATTGGACCGGCTTGAGGAAATCCTCATTGCCACGCTGATCGCGGCCGCGACCGTGATCATTTTCGTCTCGGTCACGCACCGTTATGCATTGAGCGGTCTTGCGTCGCTCATCACCTACGCCCGCGTACACGATTTCACCCTGCTGTTCGGGATCGCCAAAAGCTCCTATTTCGGTTTGAAGGCTGTCAACCTCATCTGGGCGCAGGAATTGTGCATCATCATGTTCGTCTGGATGGCGAAGTTCGGAGCCGCCTATGGCGTCCGGACCGGCATCCATGTCGGCATCGACGTGGTGATCAATCGGCTGGACCCGCAGCGGCGCTTTGCATTCATCCTGTTCGGTCTGTGCGCCGGCGCCTTTTTCACGGGCACGATCGCGGTCCTTGGCGCCAACTTCGTCTGGCACATGTACAGCGTCTCGTCGATTTCACCCGATCTCGAACTGCCGATGTGGATCGTCTATCTCGCAATTCCCCTCGGTTCGTCGCTGATGTGCTTCCGCTTCCTGCAGGTGGCCTACGGTTATCTTCGCACCGGCGAGTTGCCGCATCACGACCATGGTCATGTCGACGGCATGGAAGAGATCGAAGACGCCATCGCCCACAGCCAGCTTACACCAAAGGATCGCTGACATGACCGCAGCCATTATTTTCGGCGGTCTGATCGCTCTCATGCTCACAGGCATGCCGATCTCGATCGCACTCGGCCTCACCGTTCTGGCCTTCATGTATCTCATGACCTCCGTGCCGGTGGACACGGTAGCGCTCAAACTCTTCACAGGCATCGAGAAGTTCGAGATCATGGCGATCCCGTTCTTCATTCTCGCCGGCAACTTCCTGACCCATGGGGGGGTGGCGCGGCGCATGATCAACTTCGCCTCATCCATGGTGGGGCATTGGTATGGCGGTCTCGGCCTTGCAGGCGTGATAGCCTGCGCGCTCTTCGCCGCCGTCTCTGGTTCATCTCCGGCAACGGTCGTCGCCATCGGCTCCGTCATCCTTCCTGCCATGGTCAAGCAGGGCTTCCCGAAGCGTTTCGGGGCAGGGGTCATCACCACGTCCGGTGCGCTCGGCATCCTGATCCCGCCGTCCATCGTGATGGTCATGTATTCGGTCGCGACCTCGGGCATTACCGCGACCGGACCGGACGGGAAGGTTGTTTCGGCAGCGTCCGTCGGTCAGCTCTTCATCGCTGGTGTCATTCCCGGCCTGATCCTGGCTGCAGTTCTTGCCGCCGTCACCTGGTGGATCGCCTGGCGCAACGACTATCCTCGTCTAGCGAAAGCCAGCTGGGGCGAGCGCTTTGTCACGTTCCGCAAGGCGGCCTGGGGCCTTCTGCTGATCGTGATCGTCATCGGCGGCATCTACACCGGCGCGTTCACGCCGACCGAAGCTGCGGCCATGAGCGCCGTCTACGCCTTCGTCATCTCGGTCTTCGTCTACAAGGACCTCAAGCTGTCGGACGTGCCGCGTGTGCTCCTGTCGTCCGCCAACATGTCGGCGATGCTGCTCTATATCATCACCAACGCGGTGCTGTTCTCCTATCTCATGACCAGCGAGAACATTCCGCAGGCGCTGGGCGAGTGGATGGTGAATTCCGGCCTGAACTGGTGGATGTTCCTGATCGCCGTCAACCTGCTGCTGCTGGCGGCCGGCAACTTCATGGAGCCGTCCTCGATCGTCCTGATCATGGCGCCGATCCTATTTCCCGTCGCCGTGAAGCTCGGAATTGACCCGGTCCATTTCGGCATCATGATCGTGGTCAATATGGAAGTCGGCATGTGCCACCCGCCAGTCGGGCTCAACCTCTACGTCGCTTCCGGCATAACTCGGATGGGGATTACCGAACTGACGGTGGCGGTCATGCCATGGCTGCTTGCCATGCTCGTCTTCCTCCTCTTCGTCACCTATGTCCCGGCAATTTCCACCTTGCTGCCGCGCATGCTCGGCATGATGTAGAGCGAAATATTGCCTGAGCTGTAAGAACTTTGCGGCCCCGGACCATGCGTCTCGGGGCCGCTATCGTTTCGTGCTTCAACGCGGTAGACCGGGCCGATTAAGTCCAACGAGAGAGAGATTTGTCTGAGCGTCCTTGCAGCAGGATAGTTCGCAAGTCGCAGTTCGGTATAGCGCGTACCCCGATGTGAGTTCACGCCCAAGCGCGACTTGCTTGGCTGCCAGTTTACCTGTCGCTAGGTATGTG
>UBQX01000014.1 GCA_900467685.1 Hyphomicrobiales bacterium | reverse complement strand
CCCGCAACCAACGAAACTTGCAAATTTGCCCAAGTAAGTCGTCGAACAGAGAGTTCCTCCGCGCAAGCGTCGAGGAACTCTTCTTGTTTCTGCTCCGTGTCCAGACGCCCGGAAGCAATTTGATCTTTGACCTGAGCGCAAACCTTGGACCGCCGGAAGTTGGAGTTTTCCGGCTCCGATCACGCTGACGGGCTGGTTTCGCCACCGGGATTATGCGAGGCAATCGGGACGTTATATCCGATCGCCGAGTGAGGACGTTCCTCGTTGTTGTATCGACGCCAAGTCTCCAACTTTTCGCGCGAATCCGCAAGGGTCAGGAACCAATGGGCGTTCAGGCATTCGGACCGCAGCTTGCTGTTGAAGGCCTCGATGAAGCCGTTATCGGTCGGCTTGCCAAGCCGTGAGAAGTCCAGGGTGACGTTACTGGCATAGGCCCACAGATCGAGGTCTCGAGAGATAAACTCACTGCCATTGTCCACTCTGATCGTCTTCGGATAGCCGGTCTTTCGACAGATACCTTCCAGTGTCTGGACGACATCCTCGCCCCGATAGGTGAAGCGCGCATCGGTGGCCGGGCAGTAGCGCGAGTGCGTATCGACGACCGTCAGGATGCGCAGCTTCCTGCCGGTCGCGAGTTGATCGTGAACGAAGTCCATCGCCCAAACGTCGTTCGGTCCGACCGCTTCCTGGCGATCGTCTCTAAGCTTTGCCTTCACCCGGCGCTTGGGATTCTTGTTGCGCAGCTGGAGGCCTAACTCGCTGTAAATCCTGCGTGTCTTCTTCATGTTGATCTTCCAGCCGTCTCGGCGCAAATGCACATGGACGCGGCGGTAGCCATACCGCACGCGTGTCTCGCAAATCTCCTTGATGCGCCTTTCGAGTGGGGCCTGTCCGGTGCGGCGGGATTTGTAGTGGTAGGTCGATGTATCGAACTTCAGGACCCTGCAAGCCCGTCGGATCGATATGCCCCAATCCAACAGCATCCCGTCGATCAGCTTGCGCTGCCGGACAGGCCTCAGAGCTTTCGCCGGATGACGTCCTGGAGCATCTCCCGGTCCAGCGTCAGATCGGCGACGATCTTCTTGAGCCTGGAATTCTCATCCTCCAGAGCCTTCAAGCGGCGCATCTCGTCGGGCAGCGGTCCCGCATACTTCTTGCGCCAATTGAAATACGTCGCCTGGCTGATCCCTGCCTTCCGGCAGATCTCCGCCACCGGCACGCTGTCGTCGCCCTGCTTCAAAATAAACGCCTTCTGCGCGTCCGAAAACTTCGATGCCTTCATGCTTCCGCTCCTCGTCCCAGCCGGGAAATTACCGCGGAAAACTCCAGTTATGAACGGTCCAGTTTTTGGGGACCAGAGCATATCGCATGTGCCGATTTAATACGCGCGCGAAGTTCAAACTTCTGGATCTTCCCGGTCGATGTCTTCGGCAACTCGCCAAAGATCATGCGCTTGGGGACCTTGAAGTGCGCCATCTGCGTCCGGCAGAACTCGATCAGCTCTAATTCTGCAACGTCCCGGTTGGGTTTCAGCTCGACAAAGGCGCATGGCACTTCGCCCCATTTGGGATCGGGAAGAGCCACCACGGCGGCGGACAAGACTGCCGGATGGCGATGCAACACGTCTTCGACCTCCAGCGAACTGATGTTTTCGCCGCCTGAGATGATGATGTCCTTGCTGCGGTCCTTGATCTTCACATAGCCGTCCGGGTGGACCACCGCGAGGTCGCCGGTGTGGAACCAGCCGCCTGCAAAGGCTTGCGACGTCGCATGCGGGTTCTTCAGGTACCCTTTCATGACGACATTGCCCCTGAAGAAGATCTCGCCGATCGTCTCTCCGTCAGCCGGCACGGGCTTCATGGTCTGCGGGTCGAGCACGGCCATGGCCTGCTGAAGCGGATAGGCGACGCCCTGGCGACCGTTGAGGCGTGCACGCTCCTCCGCCGGCATTTGCTCCCAGCCTTCCTGCTTCGCGCAGACGGCTGCGGGGCCGTAAACTTCGGTCAGGCCATAGACATGGGTGAGCGAGATGCCAGCCGCCTCGCAGCCTGCAATCACGGCCGCCGGCGGCGCGGCGCCGGCGATCAGCCCGTTCAGCGGACGCCCGATCCCCGCCCTTTGTTCCTCCGGCGCGTTGATCAGCATGCTGTAGACGATCGGCGCACCGCACAGATGCGTAACCCTCTGCTCCCGCACCAGCGACCAGACCACCGCCGGATCGACGCGACGCAGGCAGACGCTGGTGCCTGCCACCAGGGCCATTGTCCAGGGGAAGCACCAGCCATTGCAATGAAACATTGGCAGCGTCCAAAGATAGATCGGATGGTTCGGCAGGCTCCAGGCGACGACATTGTTGACGGCGTTGAGATACGCGCCCCGGTGATGCGTCACCACCCCTTTCGGGTCACCGGTTGTGCCGGAGGTATAGTTGAGAGCGATCGCGTCCCACTCGTCGGCAGGCAACTGCCAGACATATTCGGGATCGCCGCTGGAGAGAAATTCTTCATAGCTGATCTCGCCGAGCCGCGCGCCGCCAGGTGCGGCCTCGTCCTCGACCTCGATCACCAAGGGCGCGGTGTCACCGAGAATCGATAGTGCCTGCTCGATCACGGGAGAGAATTCGCGATCGGTCAGCAGCACGCGCGCCTCGCCATGCTGCAACATGAAGGCGATCGCCGCCGCGTCGAGCCTGGTGTTGAGCGTGTTCAACACGGCCCCGCTCATGGGCACGCCAAAATGCGCCTCGAACATCGCCGGAACGTTCGGCAGCATCGCCGCAACCGTATCGCCCGGCGCTATACCGTGTCGGGCCAAGGCGCTCGCAAGCCGCCGGCACCGGTCGTAGGTTGTGCGCCAGTCCTGCGTGCGCCCGTTGTAAGAGAGTGCAGGCCGATCCGGATAGACGAGCGCCGCGCGTTCGATGAAGCTCAGCGGCGATAATGCAACGTGGTTCGCGGCATTCTTGTCCAGGTCGAGGGAGTAGGGATTCTGTCTTGTCACGGGGGGATCCTCCGACGGGCCACGCATCGGAGCCGTGGTCGGCCCAATGCGTGGCTTGGCGGGTGCTGTAGACGGGGGTCGGCGGGGGTCAGCCCGCCGGCGTTTCCAGGAGTTCCTTCAGGTTGGCGTCGAGTTGCGCCAACAGGTCTGGATCGGCGCCGAACAGGCCGAGATGGCCGTCGATTGACGCCAGAGGACGCAGCGAGCTTCCGGGTATCAGCTTCTGCTCCACCTCGCAGTCCGCGACCGGGAAGATCAGGTCGTGGCTGATGGGCATGACGAAGGTTTTCGCCTTGATCCGCCCCAGCGCCGCGGCGAGGTCGCCGCCGGCAAGGCGGCTGACGTCGGCGTTCTGCGCCTTCCAGGACATCAACAGCAGGGCGTTCGGGTCCATGGGGGCAAAATAGCCGGTCATGAAGTTGTCCACAAAGGCGCTAACCGTGTCGAAACCAAAGGCTTTGTGGCGGCCGGCACGGAAGAACGTATCGTTCCACCCGCAGAGCGTCCAGCCTTTCGCGTGCCGCTTCATCCCGGCGGCGACCTCTGCCGGAGAACCATAGTTTCCGTCGCGGAAGCCCGGATCAGAGGTGATTGCCTCGGCCAGCGTATCGAGCAAAAGGATGTCATGCTCAGTAAATTTCGCCGTTCCCGCGATCGGAGCGGCCCGCTGAACGAAATCGGGATAGCGAACGGCCCACTCGTAGGTCTGTTGCGCACCCATCGAACCGCCGACCACCAGCGCGAGGCGGTTCAACCCGAATGTCTCGGTCAACAGCCGGTGCTGGGCACGCACATCGTCGCCGATGCGAACCTTCGGGAAGGCCGGGCCGGCCAATGCGCCGGTGCTGTTATGCGGCGACGTCGACAGACCGTTGCCGATCTGGTTGACGACGATAATGAAATATTTCGACGGATCCAGCGCCCGGCCTTCGCCGATATAGACCTGCTCCATGATCTTGCTGGTACCGGAGTACCAGGTGGGCACGAGGATCGCGTTATCCTTCGCCGCGTTCAGCTTGCCATGGGTCGCGACCGCGAGTTGGCAGTTGGGGATCCGCCCGCCCTCCTCGAGATCAAGATCGCCGATGCTGATCATTTCGTAGGGGCCGTGGCCCTCGAGGCCATAGTAGGGATTGTTGCTCATTTGAATGTCTCCCGCTCTTTCCAGGATCAGCGCATTGCGAAGCCGGGATAGCCTTTGGCTGCCTGATCATCGCATTGACTGTTGTAGGTGCTGACCCCGCCTGCATAGGCGACGAGGCGGCGCGGTTTGCCCTCGACATTGGCGCCCATATACCAGGAGTTGGCCTTCGACAGCAGGGTCATGCCCGCGACTTCGTCATGATGCCTGACCCATTCGTCCTCGAATTCCTGCTTGGCCTCGATGACGCTCTTGCCGTTTTTGCGCGCATAGTCGACACAGCCCACGATCCAGTCGACCTGTTGCTGGGCGCATGTCGGCACGTTGCACAAGGCTGCAGAAGGGGCGAGCGGTGCGGTGGCCATGAACAGATTCGGATAGCCATGCACCTGGAAGCCCATGGCGGTGCGGATGTCCTGCTGCCACAGCTCCTTCAAAGCACGTCCGTCCCGGCCGCGAATGTCGATCCGGGCAAGCCCGCCCGTACCGGCGTCGTAGCCCACCGCGAGCACGATGACGTCGACTTCATGGATCTTGCCGTCGGCGGTCTGAATGCCTTCGGGCACGATCCGCTCGATGGGCGACACGCGGCAATCGACGGCCTCGACATTGTCTCGCAGATAGACCTCAAGATAACCGTTTTCGAGCGGCACGCGGTGCGTCCCGAAGGTGTGACGGGTAGGGATCAGGATGCGGCAGAGGTCCGGGTCATGCCGAAGCCGCTCGCGCATCTTTTCGCGGATGAATTCGGAAACAGCCTCGCCGATCGTCTCATCGAAGAAGATTTCCGGGAAGGTCGCAAGCCACATGGAGAGCGTGCCTTCTGCCCAGAATTTCTCCAGGATTTCAGTGCGCTCCGCTGGCGTCAGTTCCACCCAGGGCTTGTTCGCAAAATCGAAATCGAAGCCGGCGAAGGTGGAGCGGACGCGCAGTTTCGTTTCGTGGAACTTGCTGGCCCAGTGATCCCAGTCGGCCTGGCTGTATTTGGGGTTCTTCAGCGGCACCATGTATTGCGGGGTGCGCACGAAGACCTTCAGCGAAGCGACCTCCGGGGCCATGGACTGGATCACCTGGATGCCGGTCGCGCCCGTGCCGACCACGGCGACGCGCTTGCCCTTCACGTCGACGCCGCCCTTCGGCCAGAGGCCCGTGTGATGGATCTCGCCGCGGAAGCTTTCCTGACCCGGGAAGCGATTGATCAGCGGCGCCGAAAGCGGCCCGCAGCAGGTCAGCAGAAACTGCGTGTCAATATGCTCGCCATCGGCAGTCAGCACGTCCCAGCGTCCGGTGTTTTCCTGATAATGGGCGGATACAATGCGCGTATTGAGCTGGATGTCCTTTCTGAGATCGAGCTTGTCCGCGACGAAGTTCAGCCATGCCTCGGTCTCGGGCTGCGCGGGAAAGCGCTCGCTCGGCTTCCAGGCCTTGTAGAGCTCCTCGGAAATCCAGTAATTGTAGATTTCAGCCTGTGAATCCACGCGCGCGCCGGGATAACGGTTCCAGTACCATGTACCGCCGACACCCGAGCCCGTCTCATAAGCGCGAACGTTCAGGCCGAGTTCGCGCATCTTGTATAGTTGATACATGCCGGTAATGCCGGCGCCAATGACCACCGCGTCGAGCCTTGTGACAGGCGTCGCCCTGGTGGTCGGGACGGTTGCGTCCAGACCAGTGCTCATGATGTCTCCTCCTGTGCTTGCCTCCTTGGCTATGTGATTGCAGGAAATCCGCAATCGCACCGCCATCAAGCTACGGAGAGGACACTAACAGCGCCGGGAGAAGCGATCTTGAAAGAAGGTGTGAGGTTTCTTGAAGGAACGGGTGAGGCGGCCTGCGCGGAAGATGGCCCGCCATGCGCAGGCAATCGCGCGCGGTATGGGACGCTGCGTGACGGTGAAAGTATTGCCTGGGAACGCGAAAGTGCGGGAAGCTATTGAGCCGAAGCGCCTTTGCGAAGGGCCGCAGGCGTGCACCCCAGTCTCGCCCGCATCGCGCGCGTCAGATGCGCCTGATCGGAGAACCCGCACATGAAGGCCACGGTCTTGACCGGCAAACGGTCCTGGCTCAGCAGCGCCTGGGCGCGTTCGACCCTGCGCTCAACGATGTATTGATGAGGTGACGTCTGGAAGGACGCCCGGAAATGCTTCGAGAAATTCCAAACACCCATATTCGCTATGTCCGCGAGTTCCTTGAGTGTCAGGTCCTGATCGAGGCGCGCCTCTATGTGATCCACGAGGCGTCGGCGCAGTGCAGGCGCAAGCTGACCACGCGCGGAGAAGGAGACGGGTTCGACCGATGCATAGCGCCGCAACAGGTGAACGACGAGCTGGACGCCCAGCGCATCGATATACAAGCCGCCGCCCGTGGCAGGATCGCCGATTTCATTGACGATCGCGGTCACGATGCCGTTGACCACGCCATCTTGCGCCTGAAGCAGATCGTTTAGCCGCACTTCCACCATCGGCCGCTCGAAGACCTCGGCCGCCAGGCGCGCAACCAGTTCGCTGGAGACGTAAACATGCGTGACATCGACCGGCGACGTCCAGCGCCAGTGCGAGGGCTGGGAACGGGTCAGGAGAGAGAAGTCACCGGGATGGCACTGCGCTTCAGTCCATCGTCCCTCGAACCGCCGATCGACCCGCGTGCTGCCGTTCCTGTAGGAGACCAGCATGAAGTCGGTGAGCGCGGGGACCTCCACGTCGAGGGATCCGTAGCGGTAGGTGCGCGTGTAGATATCTCGCCAATCACGACCGTCGCTCGACTGCAGCACCTCTCCGGGCACCCACTGCGGAAGTTCTTCGGGTCGTATCACATGTGCCATGAGAGAACCTTTCAAGCAGGCCCGGGATCGGCATAGTCAAGACGCTTCCAGCGTCTCCAGACCGTCACTATTCGCTAACAAAACTCGCTGTTTGATAGATGTCAATAACCGTTAGATGGTGAGGGGCGTGGCTTGGTTTCAAGTCAAGCCTTGGTTTCTCTCGATGTCTGCAACGCTTGCAGACTGCAGTGCGCGCCGATTCCGGCGAGAAACGACTTAAAGGACTTGCTCTGGAGGAAAAGAAGCTTTCGCCATGGCGGTCTAAGCCCACCACCCCGAGTCTCAACAAGCAACAACCGGGAGAGGGCCGCGCCGCCAGCGCGTTTCGTCGCTGAGTTCAGCTGGCGCAGCCCCCCGTCCGGGAGGAACTTCTTGCCTCACACGTTGCTACTCACCCCAAGGTAGACACGCTCGACGATCTCGCCGACCTTGGAAAGGTCGGGAACTGCCAGGAAGTCCTTCTGCTGGAAGGCCGGGTTAGGATACGTGTAGTAGCCTTGGCCTGTCTGTGTGCCCAGCAATCCCTTGTCCAGGAAATGCGCCTTCACATAGGCTGCGTTATCCAGCATTTGCTGGTCCTTGTTGACCTGCCCCCAGTAGGAGAGGACATCGAAGAAGGTCTTCATGCCGACCATGTCGATCAGGGCCATGGGCCCCATGCTCGCGCCCGCATTGACCTTGAGGTAGGTGCGATCGACGTCTTGCGGCGTGGAGATACCGTTGGTGACCAGCGTTTGAGCGGCCGTGATCAGCGGTACGAACCACGTGTTGAGCACATAGCCATTCTGTTCCTTCAGGACGGCGATCGGCACCATCCCGGTTTCAATGGCGAACTCGGTCGCCTCGCGCAGTGTCTCCCTGGAGGTCTGCTTGTGGGCCATCACCTCGATCACATTCATGATCCAGATGAGGTTGGCGTAATGCATCGCGCAATACTTGTCCGGGCGGCCGGTTGCAGCGGCGAAGTCGCGCGCCAGCAGGGTGGAGGAATTCGTGGCAATCAGCGTATGCGGCGGCAGCAGCGGCGCCATCTGCTGATAGACCTCGGTCTTGATGGCAGGCACTTCGGGCACGGCCTCGATCACCAGATCGGCCTCTTCCACCGCGTCTGCAAGATCGATCGAGTAGCGCAGACGAGCGCGAGTGGCGTCAATGTCGGCCTCGCTGGCACCTACATCCTTCTTGTAGATTTCCGCGTACTGATTGTGAGCCGCCTTGCAGCGATCAACAGCATCTGCAGAGATGTCGTAAACGACGACTGTTTTGCCCTTGTAGGCGGTGTGCCACGCAATCTGGCCACCGAGCACGCCGGAGCCGAGCACAGTCACGTTCTGAATCTTTGACATTCAATTCCTCCCAGCGCCGATCGGGATGGCGCAATTTTTGTTAACGCTGCCCGTATTCTGAAGACTCAGCCCACAAGGCAGCGCTCAGGCGATACAGCCGTCCGTCAGCACGCGACACCTCCTGTCATCGCAGTCTGAGAGACCGTATCTGGATCCTTGACACAAACGATAGGCACGCGGTCATGGCCGGTCTTGAAGGAACCGGTGCGATCTTTGGAAAAAGGCGTGAAAGGGGGCGACCAAAGTAACGCACTGGCCGTCCGAAACATGATGCGTTTTCGTCTCCGGGACGCGTTCGCCTACCTGGTGCTTTGCCGAGTTCAGTGCTTGAAGATGCCGAAGATTTGGCGGCCAAGGTCGTCGGGAGGCATGCGGCCAGGGCGATACCAGCTGGAGACATTGTTGAGGAGAGTGAGGAGCAAGAGGCGATAGACGCCGCGGTCCAGCGCCGGATCGAGCGGCAGCGCGGCGATCAGGTCGCGGAACACCAGTTCGAAGGCGTCGCGCTTCTCGACGAGCCTTTCGCGAATTTCCACCGGGGCTGCCGCAAAGTCGTTCATCAGCGGCATGGTCAGCGAGTTGGGATCGAGCTGGATTTCCATCATCGTCACGCAGGCCGCCTCAAGCCGTGCCCACGGATCGGAAAGCGGCTCTATCGCTGTGCGTATGCGGTCCTCCGCGACCTGCAATGCCATATCGTGGATGCGGACGAACAGGTCTTCCTTGGACTTGATGTAGTGATAGAGCGAGCCGCCGAGCAGCCCTACCCGCTGGCCGATGTCGCGTATGGAGGTTGCGGCGTAGCCACGTTCTGCAAAGAGAGCGGCGGCCGCTTCAAGAATTTCACGATGCCGGTCGCTCATCCCGCTGCCCTGAAGCACGCCCGCAAGGGTGCTTTTCGCATACTCCCTGTTTTCCGGTCTGTCGCCTGCCGTCATAGAATCGTCCTGACTCATTCGGGATTTATTCCCCGTATCGCGCTGCAATCTGTCTCACGCTCATAGCGCAAACTGTCCGGTTTCCCAATCCCTTAGCCTCGCCCTCTCCTGGCACAAACAACCCCGGAGATTTTCATGCTTGCGGAATCTAACAAACGTTTGGTACAATTCATCCACAAGCGACCCGTTTAAGGCACTCGCAACAGGAAGTCTCGGCGAGACCTGCAGGCGACGGGAAAGCTGCAGCACCAACGCACAAGAAGAGGCAAGGGAACTCTATGGCCGGCTATATTCCTCCGATCGATGACATCTCTTTTCTACTCGGCGAGGTCTTCGACTTCGACGCGCAGATGGCGACGCTTCCGGGCTTTGAAGAGGTCAATACCGAACTCGCAACCAGCATCCTGGAGGAAGGCGGCAAATTCTGTGCGGAGGTCCTGGAGCCGCTCAACCGCTCCGGTGACGAGGAGGGATGCAAACTGGAGAACGGGAAGGTGACGACGCCCGAAGGTTTTGCTGACGCCTATCACGCCTTCGTCGAGGCCGGCTGGGGCGGTCTTTCGGGCGATCCGGAATTCGGTGGCCAGGGCCTGCCGCGCGTCCTGCAGATCCTGCTCGATGAAATGCTGTCTTCGGCCAATCTCTCCTTTGGCCTGTTTCCCGGCCTGACCCGCGGCGCGGTCGAGGCGATTGCTCACCACGGGAACGACGAGCTGAAGCAGACATATCTGCCGAAGATGATCTCGGGCGAATGGTCGGGCGCCATGGCGCTCACCGAATCGTCCGCCGGCACCGATCTCGGCCTGCTCACCACGCGCGCCGAGCCTCTGGGCGACGGTTCCTATGCCATCAAGGGCACGAAGATCTTCATCTCCTCAGGCGATCAGGATTTCGGCGGCAACGTCGTGCATCTGGTGCTGGCACGCTTGCCCGACGCGCCGAAGGGCGTGAAGGGCATCAGCCTGTTCCTGTCGCCGAAATTCCTCGTCAGGGAGGACGGCTCGCTGGGTGAACGCAACCGCATGTCGGTCGGCTCGCTGGAACACAAGATGGGCATCCACGCCCAGCCGACCTGCGTGATGAACTATGACGGCGCGATCGGCTGGCTGGTCGGCGAACCAGGCCGTGGCCTGAATGCCATGTTCACCATGATGAACGCCGAACGCCTGTTCGTCGGCATCCAGGGTCTGGGCATTGGCGAGATCGCCAACCAGAAGGCCGTGGCCTATTCCCGCGAACGCTTGCAGGGGCGTTCAGCCGACGGCGTGCGCGGCCCGGTGCCGATCATTGAACACGCAGACGTGCGCAAGATGCTCCTGACGGGCCGCTCGCTGACCGAGGCGGGACGCGCGCTCGCAATCTGGACAGCATTGCAGATGGATATCGCGGCCCGGCATCCCGATCCGGAAACCCGCCGCAAGGCAGACGGTTTCGTTGCACTCCTGACGCCGGTGTTGAAGGCGGCCCTATCCGACTTCGGCTTCGAAATTGCCGTTCAGTCGCAGCAGGTTTTCGGTGGCCACGGCTATATCCGCGAATGGGGCATGGAGCAGTATGTGCGCGACGCCCGCATCGCCCAGATCTACGAGGGCACCAACGGGGTTCAGGCGATGGATCTCGTCGCCCGCAAGCTGCCGATGGAAAACGGCAATGTCGTGCGCGGCTTCTTTGCGCTGGTGCGGGGAGAACTTTCTGCAATCAAGGGCCCGACCGAACTGGAAACACTGAAGGTCTCCGTTATTGAGGCCCTGGCCAGACTCGAGACACTCACGGAGGACTTGCTGAAGAAGGTCGCCGATCCGGTGGACGCCGGAGCGAGCGCCACCGACTACCTGCGATATTTCGCGCTGGTGAGCTTCGGGTGGCTCTGGATAGGTATGGCGGACAAGGCCGGGGCCGGTGACGCAACGCCGCTGAAGCAGCGCAAGCTCGCACTTGCACGCTTCTTTGTGTCCCGCCTGATGCCACAGACCATTGCGCTCGACGCTGCCATTCGCGCCGGCGCTGCCGACATCATGGCCATCGATCCGGACCTGTTGTGATGAACCGGCTAACGGTACAAGGGAACCTGCTTGGCACGATGATATATGCGCCGCTAGTAACGTATGCTGATATGATGCCCTTTGGAAAGGGTTCAGGTACCATTGCGCTCTGGCAATTGCCGATTAACATATCCGCAGTTTCGTGCCGCAAAAACGAGCTGATTTGAAAAGTCTCTGCGCCATCAGGCCCCCGCAACCAACTTCCTCGACGTTGAAAAAGCCCGCTCGGAAAAACCGGCGGGCTTTGTTGTGTCCCGGTACCCTCCGCCCAAGGCGAGGGAGTTTTGCCACTCTGGACACATCGCTCGAACGAGTAGATACACCTCCTGACTACAGTCGTGATTGGCCGCCCTCGCCTGTGGTTGGCGGTCGACAACCAACGTTGTACGAAACGATGGGGTGGCGCATGTTCACTCTGTGAGGCTTCCTGATGCCAAGGGGCGGGAGTATCCGCTTCAGCAGTTTCTCAGCGCAGATTGACAGGATGGAGGCAGGCCGGCGGGTGACCTGCCTCCTCCTTTGTCACATGGCAGGCAGTATGGCGATATCGCGGATGTCGTTATCCGTGCCGGTGATGGCGCCGACTGCGGTCGCGGCTCCAGTTTCGAGATTGACGGTGTAGAGCATCTTGCCTGCCGCGAGATAGGCAGTGTTTTTGCCGCCTTCCAATCCCTGGATGTCAAAGGCGTAGGTGGCGGGCTTGTCTTTGAGGCCAAGCTTGCCGATCGCCTTCAACGTGCCGTCATTCGGCTTGGTCTGCTGGATCAACGCGCCGATCGTCGCGTCGATATTGTACATGGCGGTTTTTTCCGGCTTCCCGAGAGAGTTGGTATAAGCGGCTGCCACAATGTTCGGGGTCTCGCCCTTGTGCATGTCGCCATCTTCGAAGGCCAGCGTTCCATCGACCGTCGCGGCACCGGTTTCGGGATGGACGCGGTGATTGGTGGTGCCGGTCATGAAGCGCAGACGATCCGCCATCGGGTTGAAATCAACGACAACGGGAGCCTCTGTCATCGTCAGCATCTTGTCCATCTTCGCAAGATCGGTAGCAGCACCACTTTCGAGATTAATCGTCACGATACGATGATCTGGCGTGACGCCGATGACAGTCTTGTTGCCGGGGCGGTAATCGATGCCGACGAGCTTGTCGACGCCGGTCACTTCCATGGTCTTCGTGACTGCTGGCTTATCGGTATCGAACATGACGAGTGTCTTGTCGCCCGTGAGCCCGAGAACCGGTGCCGAAAAGGCTGTCGTTGCCGTGGCAGCAAGGGCAGCTGAGGTGATCAGTGCGAAACGAATGGGCTTCATGTCTTTCTCCCGTGGGTTCAAAATTAAAGAAGGTATCTGGCACTCTGCTCTTGATCCTTCCTGGGTGAGGACACTGCAGGGGATGCGTATGGATGCACGCCGCAAAAATAAATTTCATGATGCATCCATTCGATGGCTGGATGGGTATAGCTCCTGAGAGCTCGATGTTTTCACGTCGGCGTCGGGGAAGGTAAGGATATTGATGCGGTCAGGGCGGGATGATCTGGATAAGGCGCTTGCCGCATGTGCCAAGGGTGACCGTTTGGCGCTGCGGCGTATTTTCGACCAGGAAGCCGGTCGGATGGTTGCTGTAGCGCAACGTATAGTCAGACGTCGCGACCTTGCCGAAGAGGTCGTGCAGGAAGCCTTTATCCGAATTTGGACCCACGCTCATCAATACCGTGAGGACTGTGGCTCAGCGCGGGGATGGATTTATGCCATCGTTCGAAACAGGGCCCTCAATCTCCTGCGGGATAGCAGGAGGGAACACTCTGTCGAAGAGGTTGAGACGCTTCAGGAGACCGAGCAGGCAGACGCGATCATGGCTGCGTGGCACCGGCTGGATCGACAATCGCGTCTGCACGAATGCCTTGGATCGCTGGATGAGACGAAGCGGCACGGAATCCTGATGGCCTATGTTGGAGGGTATTCTCACGGGGAGATCGCGGGCAGATTGCGCATTCCGCTCGGAACGGCGAAATCCTGGATCAGGCGCGGGCTTCTGACGCTTCGGGAGTGCATGGCATGACATATGACCGGAAGGACATAGCAAATCTCGCTGACGAATATGTGCTGGGTTTGACCGAGAGCGCCACTGCGGCGGAAATCGAGGAAATCATGGAGCGCGACCCGGAACTGAAGGCCGCGATTGCCGCAAGCCGTGAGCGATTCCTGCCGCTCGACATCGCTGTTACGCCGGCAACCGTCAATGAGAGCTTGTGGGACCGTATTGACTCGACGTTGCCTGCGCAGAATGTGGCGAGCGAAACGCCTGTTGCCACTGTAGCGAATGACAACAGCCGCAAGGGCTGGAAGATTGCTGCGCTCTCCTCGATTGCGGCTGCGTGTTTGCTTGCTATCGGCCTTGGTTACAGCCTCACACGTACGTCGGATCCGCTTGTTATCGCCGTTCTGATCAATGAGGCCGGGGAGGTTCAGGCCGTTGTCGAGGACTTCGGCAATGAGCGGGCAACGGTTCGCTTGTTGGCGGATTTTGCGGTGCCGAACGACAAGACAATGGAGGTCTGGACCCTTCCGTCGCGAGAAATGGGGCCTGTTTCGCTCGGATTGTTGAATGGCGTTCGCTCTGCTCGCCTTGATCGGCGCCCATTGCCCAGTCCGCGCGACAACCAGCTCTACGAGATTACGCTCGAGCAGGCGGGCGGATCTCCGACCGGTCGACCCACCGGTCCAGTATTGGCCAAGGGCTTGGCGAAACTTCCGCGTTGAAATCCCTGAGCCGAATCGTGCCCGTTTCGGATCCTCTGACCACTCGAGATGTGGTTGGGTGGCTGGCGATCCGGAAACGGGAAGGGCCGGAACATCCGTCTGATGTCCGGCCCTTTATGAAGAACTCCCGAAGTCACCGATGGGCCCGAAAAGAGCAGACGGTGCTGCGAGCCTATTTCAGTGCGTGGAAGCGGTCGTGGCGCAAGGATCAACCCCATATGCCGGTGCGCACTCGGCCTTGGAGGCAATCGCACGCGGCGCGGTAAAGGATGCTCCCAGGATGATCAGCGCCGAACATGCGAAGAAGATTGCGATGGATTTGCCCATGATGAATGTCGCCCTGTAAAACTTTTTGGCCGTCCCCGGGAGGCGGCGCGTCCTTCTGATAAGGTGCGCGTTGTCTAAGCCCGGCCCGTGGTGAGATCAATAACGCAGTAACCTGAATCCGAGGTTAAACGGCGCAGAAAAAATTCGTGGTGCATTTTAGTCACGTCACAACCAAAGACAGGTGGTACCGTGTGCCTCAACCCGCCGTCCGACGTGAACGAGCGGGTTGATCGCACCTAGTTCTTCAGGCGGCCTTGCCGGTCCGGGCATACTGGCCCGCCGGACGGTAGTGCACGAGATAGGACGGAATGATCGCGGCAACGAGGGTCGGCGTGACGCCGAGTGCTGCGAGCGTGCGGCCTTCTGTTTCGGCTTCCTTCGAAACGACGTTGTCGTTCTTGAGAAGCTTCACCTGGTCCGCAGTGATCGGCGGCGCGATGAAGGGCACAAGCGAAGCAACCGAACCAACGAGCGATGCAACCGCGAAGGGGAGCGAAACGAGCGGCTTCTGGCGATCGATTTCACCCAGCATGATCTCAAGACACTGGCGGAAGGTGAGGACTTCCGGACCGCCGAGTTCATAGATGCGACCGGCCTGCGCCTTGCCGTCAACGATATTGGCAACGCCTTCGGCGATATCGCCCACATAGACCGGCTGGAAGGCCGTCTTGCCGCCGCCGACCAGCGGGAGGAAGGGTGCGGTGCGGGCCATATCCGCGAACTTGTTGAAGAACTGGTCTTCGGGGCCGAAGACGATCGAGGGACGCAGGATCGTCGCATCGGGCAGGATTTCGCGGATCGCCTTCTCGGCAAGGCCCTTGGTGCGGGCATAATCCGAATTGCTGCCCGAGTCGGCACCGATTGCAGACATGTGGATCAGCTTGGCGCCGGCGGCGCGGGCGGCTTCAGCGACGGCGCGGGCACCGAAATCCTGCACCGAGTCGAACTTGTTGCGGCCGTTTTCGAAGAGAATGCCAACGCAATTGATGACGTAGTCGGAGCCCTGAACCGCGCGATCGACCGAGTTGCGGAAGCGCAGGTTTGCCTGGACAAAAGAGATCTGGCCGACATTGCCTGCCGGCTGCAAGAAGCCGGCAAGATCGGGGCGACGAACAGCGACGCGAATGCGGTAGCCGCGCTTCGCGAGCGCCCGGACGATGTGCCTCCCGACAAAGCCCGAGCCGCCGAAAACGGTGACGAGTTTGGTCTGGTTGGCAATTGTCATGTCAAGCGCTCCTGAAATGTCCTGTGTTTCAAGGTCTCTTAGACCAATTCGCGCCTTCCGTGAAGGCGTGATTTTGCAGCGCACGCGGACCCAGAGAAAGCCGGATCATGCCCCTTCGACAAGAACGATTTCACCGTCCGCAATTTCCTTCCGGATCGCTGCCGCAATCTGATATTCGGGCGAGTGATAGCAGGCCTGCGCCGTCTCGAAACTGTCGAACTCGATGATGACGTTGCGGGCGCGGGCCGTGCCTTCGGCCGCCTCGGTCTTGCCGCCGCGGGCGAGGAAGTTCGCGCCGTACTTGTCGAAGGCAACCTTCGCGGCCGAGACGTATTCGTGGTAGCGCTCCTGCACGCGGATATCGACGCGTGCGATCCAGTATCCCTTGGCCATGTCCTGCTCTCCCTTTGCTTATTTCACGGTTGCCATTTCGGCGAGAATGGCGCGGGCGGCGGCCCGCGGGTCGTCAGCCTTCACGATGGGGCGGGCGACGACCAGATGGCTAGCACCGGCGCGCAGCGCGTCGGCCGGCGTCATGACACGCTTCTGGTCGCCCTTGTCGCTACCTGCCGGGCGAATACCGGGCGTGACAACCGCCATGTCGGGGCCGACGATGCGGCGCACGGCGCTTGCCTCTTCCGCCGAACAGACAATGCCGCCCATGCCGGCAATGCGGGCCTGTTCGGCACGGCGCAGCACCAGGGTGTGCGGATCATATTCATAACCGGCGTCCATCATGTCCTGCTCGTCCATGGAGGTGAGCACCGTGACGCCGAGAAGGCAGAGGTCCGAGCCGCTGGCGGCCGCTACGGCTGCCTTCATGGCTTTCGGATAGGCGTGCAGCGTCAACATGGTCATGCCCATCTTGACGATGTTTTCGACGGCGCTGGCAACCGTGTTGTCGATGTCCAGCAGTTTCATGTCGAGAAAGACCTTGCGGCCGCTCTTCGCCAGTTCGCGCGCGAAATCCAGCCCACCGGCAAAGGCCAGCTGATAGCCGATCTTGTAGAAGGTCACCTCATTATCGAGCTTGCGGACGATGGTTTCCGCCTCGCGCACGGTCGGGACATCCAGCCCGACGATCAGCCGCTCGCGCATATCTGCAGTCATGGAAACACTCCCGATCTTGCCTCTGCCGGTGGATTCGCACGCAAGGCGCTGGATGGCAAGGCAAATGTGCCCATTATCCGCTGCCTGGGGCCACCGTGTTTGCCGTTCGAACGCAAGCGGGGTCGAAGCGGAAGTCGGTGGGAATGTCTTCCGAACCAAAGCTGATCTCGAACGTGCGAGTTTCGCCCGGCAGGAGCGTCACCAGCATCTCATCGACCTCTGCGCCGGGATGCAGCGCATCTGCCAGAATGGTGAGGTCGCGCAAAAAGGTCTTCGCAGTGAACGTGATCCGGACGCGATCGGAGAGGCGCTCCTCCCGATAGTCGAACTCCGGCGCCGGATAGGCAAAATCCTGGTCCGTCGCGAAGAACCACACCGCCTCCGCCTTGCCCATGCGGGCGCGCAGGAATTCACGCGACGGGTCCTCCGGCGTGACGATCTCCGTCGGCAGTTCGATCTCGGTGGCCTCGAAGCGGTCGCAGAGCACGCGCCAGACCCTGTGGCTCGCCAGCACGTTGCCGTCCACATCGACCCGCTCGACCGTGAATGGCACGCGCCAGAACAGCGTCGTTTCGTTGACGGCGATGGCTTTCAAGGTGTCGCCGCGCGGCTGGATGGTCAGGAAATGCGGCTGATAGGCCTGCCGCAGCGCGTACCAGAGCGGCTTCTTGCGCCCTGCGCCATCGATCGCCGCCCAGGAGGTGACGGGCCAGCAGTCGTTCAGCTGCCAGACGATCGCCCCCATTGTGACGGGGCGATGCGAGCGCATGTGCTCGATGCCCAGCCTGATCGCGCGCGCCTGGTTCAGTTGCGTGACAAAATGCCAGTCATCGAAGGTCTTTGGTTCCGGGAACCAGCCTTCGAGTCCACGCAGGAGCTTCTCATTCCCGAGCGTCGCCTTCTGATGGTGTAAGACTCCGGGCGAAGCTGGGGCGGGCGCGTTGTCGCGCACCGCTTCCTTGATCGTCGCCAGCGTGGGAGGCGCCTGCCAGCCGAATTCGGAGCAAAAGCGGGGGATATAGTCGCGATAGGTCTCATAGCCGACATCGTTCCAGACGTCCCAGATATGCATGCAGCCATGGTTCGGGAGGTTGGGTGCCAAATCCATGGAGCCGGAATAGGGACTGCCCGGCCAATAGGGCCGCGTCTGGTCGATCTCGGCGACGATCTTGGGCAGGAGGTCGAGATAATAGCCCGCGCCCCATGGCCGGTTGCCCAAGACATCCTGCCAGCCCCAGTCGAAATAGCCCCAGATATTCTCGTTGTTCCCGTTCCAGAGGACGAGTGAGGGATGCGGCATCAGGCGGGCGACATTCTCGCGCGCCTCCGCCTCGACCTCGCCACGCACCGGCTCATCCTCCGGATAGGCCGAGCAGGCGAAGAGGAAGTCCTGCCAGACGAGAAGGCCGAGCTTGTTGCAGGTCTCGTAGAAGTCTTGCGTCTCGTAGATGCCTCCACCCCAGACGCGCAGGAGATTGATATTCGCATCCCGCGCCTGCCCGATCCGTGTCTCATAGCGCTCGGCGGTGACGCGGGGCAGGAAGCAATCGTCGGGAATCCAGTTGGCGCCGCGCACGAAGATAGGCACGTCGTTGATAACGATGGTGAAGGCCGAGCCGTGTTCGTCTGACGACGTGTCGAGGCGCACGGAGCGGAAGCCGGTCTTGCGCGTCCAGCGGTCGAGGATAGTCCCCGCGTCATCAGTCAGTACGATATCGAGGTCATAGAGTGGCTGGTCGCCGAGGCCATGAGGCCACCAGATTTTCGGGTTTTTGACGGCGAGAGCAATCTGGGCAGAACCTTCAGAGAGGGCTACCGTTGATTTCTGGGCTGCAATCGAAAGCGTGAGGTGGTGCTTCTCGGTCGGATGGCCGGAAAGCGCCACATCAACAACGACGCGCCCGACCCCACCGGCGAGCGTGACCTGCGGACGCACTTCGCCGAGCCGTGCGCCAGACCAACTCTCCAGCGTCACCGGCTTCCAGATGCCAGCCGTGACCAGCGTCGGCCCCCAGTCCCAGCCAAAATTGCAGGCCATCTTGCGCACGAACGGCCATGCGCCGGGGTAGTTGGCCGGAATGTCTGAAGCGGAGCCGAACTGCGCGCGGACCTCCGCGCCATACTCCTCAACAGGGCGGAAATCGACTTCGAGATGATTGCGTCCTTCGCGGAGATGGGCGGCTGCGTCGAATCGGAAGCTGCGATGCATGTTTCGCGCGCTTCCAAGGGCCTGGCCGTTGAGCCGGATATCGGCCACCGTGTCGAGGCCTTCAAAGACCAGCTCATGGTTCTCATGATCGTGGCCGGACCACTCAAAATCGGTCGAGTAGCGCCAGGCAGAGCGGCCGATCCAGTCGAGCACGATCTCGTTGACGTCGAGATAGGGGTCCGGAATGAGATGCGCGGCCAGCAGGTCGGTATGTACGGTCCCGGGAACGGTCGCGGGGATCGTGCCCGGAAGAGCCGGTGCGGTGGAGGGTGCGCAAATGCGCGTGAGTGTCCAGTTATCCGTCAGTCTACGCTTAACAATCATCTGGCCGTCACCGGGTTCATGCAGGTCCCGGCCACAGTTCCATCTTTTGCCAGTCGCAGGCAAGCCGCTTTGTTGAGAGATCGAACATATAAAGATTGCCGCCCGCACCCGGCGGCTGGTCGGCATCGCGCCCGATGGGGCGGCCCGCGAGATGGCATTTCAGAAGCGTTCCGACGCCGCCATGCCCGACGAAGAGGATTGGCATTTGCGGATCGTGATCGGCCAGGACGGCTTTGATGGCAGAGACAAGTCGGGCCTGCGCATCGATCGCCCGCTCCCAGCCACTGAAACTCTCCTGCGGGTGCGCAAAGAACCGGTCGGCAGCCTTTTCGAATTCCGTTGGCGGCAGGAAGCCGGTGGCCGAGCGGTCGTTTTCACCCATGTGGTCGGCAATCTCGACCTTGCAGCCAGAGGCCTCCGCCAGAATGGAGGCGGTCTCGACCGCCTTCAGACTGCTGACAAACCGC
>UBQX01000011.1 GCA_900467685.1 Hyphomicrobiales bacterium | reverse complement strand
AAAAAAATGAAAAAAAGTGGCAACCTATTGATGTTTCTCAAGATTTCATGTTGCACGGCTGTCATAACCGGATTTACGGTCCGCTAACCATGTTCCGTCCGGGACCGCCCTCGGCCGGTCGCGGGTTTACTCGTCTTCGGTTGCCCGACATGCGCCTGCGTGCAAAACTCGGCACCAACGAAGCCATCCTTTTTGCATAAGAAGAGAATTACACATGCTGATCCTCGATGAGACTGAAGTCAGAAACGCCACCGCTTTTCCGGAGCTCGTGGAGGCGGTTCGGGCCATGTTCTCCTCTCACTGCCGCATGCCAACGCGGCATCATCATTCGCTCCAGGTTCCCGGCGAGCCTGACGCCACGCTGCTTCTGATGCCGGCCTGGACCGAGGGCCAGTATATGGGTGTGAAGATCGTGTCGGTGTTTCCGGGCAATATGTGCCGCGCGCTCCCCTCGGTCAGCGGCACCTATTTGCTCTCATCCGCTCTCACGGGGCAGAACCTCGCCATTATCGATGGGGCCGAATTGACGGCACGACGGACCGCGGCCAGTTCCGCGCTGGCGTCGCGGTATCTGTCGCGGACGGATGCAAAGACACTCCTTGTTTGCGGAACCGGGCGACTTTCCCTGAATCTCATTGAAGCGCATCGATCGCAGCGGCCTATCGAGAAGGTTCTCGTTTGGGGCCGCTCTGTCGAGAAAGCCGAAGAGACCGTCAGACTGGCGAGCCGTCTGCACGGGAATGTCTCCGTGGTCGTGGATCTGGAAGCCGCTGTTCGCGAAGCCGACATCATTTCATGCGCGACCCTTTCCGATGCGCCGATCGTCCGTGGTGCATGGCTGAAACCGGGCGCGCATCTCGATCTCATCGGCGCTTTCACCCCGTCCATGCGCGAATGTGATGACGAGGCGGTTCTGCGCGCAAGCCTATTCGTCGACACATATGAGGGTGCGCTTTCGGAAGGTGGCGACCTGGTTCAGCCCATCAGGGCCGGCGTCATTGGGCGGGATGCGATCAAGGCCGATCTGGCAGCGATGACGAAAGGCGAGCATGCGGGGCGGACGAGCGCAGACGAGATTACGCTCTTCAAGTCGGTTGGTGCGGCACTCGAGGATCTGGCCGGAGCGATCCTGGCTTTCGAAACCTCGACGCGGCTGGTGCAGTCGGACGGCTAGCGCTTTCCCTCTTCTCTATAGCGCCACCAGAGTTGACGTCGGGAGCAACGGGCAATTATGCGAAAGCTTGGCTATGACAGGCCCATAACAGGAATGCGAACTTGACCCGCGATCTGCCCGAACTCCCCGTCAGTGCGGTGCTTCCGCAGCTTCGCGATGCTCTGCGACAGCATAGTTCCGCGGTTCTCTGCGCGCCGCCGGGCGCGGGCAAGACGACGCTCGTGCCTCTCGACCTTCTGCACGAAGCGTGGCTTGGGGGCCGAAAGATCATTCTGCTGGAGCCGCGCCGGCTGGCGGCACGCGCGGCGGCATCGCGGATGGCGAGCCTCATGGGCGAAGAACCGGGCGGGACGGTCGGCTATCGCATGCGGCTCGATAACCGCATTTCCTCGCGCACGCGCATAGAGGTGGTGACCGAAGGCGTGTTCACACGCATGATCCTCGACGATCCGGAGCTTTCGGATGTCGGGCTCGTGATCTTCGACGAGTTTCATGAGCGGTCGCTGGATGCGGATTTCGGACTGGCACTGGCGCTCGATGCGCAAGCGGGCCTGCGGGAAGATCTCCGCATTCTCGTGATGTCGGCGACGCTCGATGTCGAAAAGGTCGGCGCGCTGCTGGAAAATCCGCCCGTTATTATCAGCGAGGGCCGCGCCTATCCGATCGATATCCGGCATGAAGATCGGCCGGCAGGCGAACATGTCGAGCAGACGGTAATCCGGGCAGTTCGAAGGGCCATCGCGGAAGAGGCCGGCTCGATCCTCGCCTTCCTTCCGGGTCAAGGGGAAATTACACGAGCGGCGGAAGCGCTGACCGGCACGCTCGGAGCCAACGTGATGGTCGTTCCTCTTTATGGCAATCTGACGCAAAAGGAGCAGGATCAGGCGATCCGGCCGGCAACCGCCGGCATGCGCAAGGTCGTGCTGGCGACCTCGATTGCGGAAACCTCCATCACGATTGATGGCGTGCGCATCGTGATCGACAGCGGACTTCAGCGCATTCCAGCCTATGAACCCGCGACCGGCATGACGCGGCTGGAAACGGTGCGCGTCTCGCGTGCTTCGGCCGACCAGCGCGCCGGCCGCGCCGGGCGGACGGAACCGGGCATTGCGATCCGGCTCTGGCATCAGGGGCAGACGGCAGCACTGGCCGCGCATACCGCGCCGCAGATTCTGGCTTCCGATCTCTCCGGTCTCGTGCTCGACATGGCGGCGTGGGGCGTAGCCGAGCCCTCGGCGCTGCGATTTGCCGATCCGCCGCCGGCCGCGGCTTTTCAGGAGGCGCGCAATCTGCTGGTGAGCCTGGAAGCGTTGGACCGGCAGGGTCGGTTGACGGAAACCGGCAAGCTGATGCGCAAGCTGGGCCTGCCGCCGAGACTATCGGCGATGGTGGCGAGGACCGCCTTGAAGGAACCTGCCTCGACGCTTGCAGCCGCGGAACTTGCCGTGCTGATCACCGAACAGGGGCTTGGCGGAAACTCCATCGATCTCGAAGACCGGCTACGGAATTTCCGCAATGACCGCAGCCCGCGGGCGCAGGCGGCCAAGGGGCTGGCCTCCCGGATTGCGGCACAGGTTTCTGCTGAGTCGGGCGCGAGAAAGCCGGCGGTCACTCCACAGCCGGGCCCGCTGCTGATCCACGCCTTCCCTGATCGCATCGCCCTGCAACGCGGCGGGCGCGGGCGGTTCGTCATGGCGAACGGGCGCGGCGGCGAGCTGGATACGGAGACAAGACTTGCGGGCGCGACCATGCTTGTCGTGGCAGACGCAACGGGTCGGGCGGGCAAGACACGCATTCTCTCTGCTGCCGAAATTACCCGCGCCGAGATCGAAGAGGGCCTGCCGGCCGCAATCGTCTCGGGGGCGCAGGTCTATTTTGATGAGCCGAGCCGGGAGGTGCGGGCGCGGCGCTCAACGCGGCTGGGCGCCATCGTGTTTGAAGAAACGCCCATGCCGCGCCCGTCGGGACCCGAAGCAGCGGCCGTGCTGGCCGAGGGGCTGAAGAAGCTCGGGCTCCAGGTGTTGAATTTCGGCAAGGAGGCTGGGCAGCTGCGGGACCGTATCGGCTTTCTGTATCGCTCGCTGGGTGAGCCATGGGCGGATGTCAGCGACGCGGCGCTGCTGGAAAGACTGGACGACTGGTTCACGCCCTTCCAGAACGACACGCGCGGGCTGAACGATGTCTCGCAGGCGAACCTCCGCGACGGGTTGTTGGCGCTTCTGCCGCACGGTGCCGGGCGCGATCTGGATCGTCTTGCGCCCACGCATTTCGAGACGCCGGCCGGGCAGCGACATCCGATCCAGTATGACGGCGAGGAGCCAGTTTTGACTGTGCGGGTGCAGGAACTGTTCGGGCTGAAGACACATCCGGTGATCGGAGGCGGCAAACTGCCCCTGCTGCTCGAATTGACATCGCCAGCGCACAGGCCCATTCAGACCACGCGCGATCTACCCGGATTCTGGGCAGGATCCTGGAAGGATGTGCGCGCCGATATGCGGGGGCGCTATCCGAAACATCCGTGGCCGGAAAATCCGGCAGAGGCCGCACCCACCCACCGGGCCAAGCCGCGCGGAACCTGAGAGGAAGACAAGATGTCCGAACTCGGTCAGAGCGAAATCAGCGACTATCGCGACAGCCGTCGCGTCCGATTGCAAACACTGGTCCGGCTACGTTGGCTTGCCGTTGTCGGGCAGTCGCTGACGGTCTATCTCGTCCATGTCTGGATTGCTTTCCCGTTGCCCTACGTGGTCTGCGGCGCGATGATCGGGCTTCTGGCCTTCTTCAACTTCTATCTGTCCGTCCGCTATCCGCCGACATTGCGCCTCGCGCCGCAGGCAACGCTCGCGCTGCTGACGATCGACCTTCTGGAACTGGCGGGCGTTCTTTTTGTCACGGGGGGCCTGAGCAACCCGTTCGCGCCGCTGCTTTGCGTCCCGGTCATCATCTCCTCTTCGACACAGCCGATCCGCTATACGCTGGGCCTTGGGCTGCTGCTCATTCTCTTCGTTTCGATCCTCACCTTCTCGCCTTACCCGCTGCCCTGGTATCCGGGTTCGTCTTATACGATGCCGACGGAACTCATCGTCGGGATATGGCTGGCGATCCTGACCACGACGGCCTTTGCAGCGGTCTATTCCTATCGCGTCTCGCTGGAGGCGATGCAGCTTTCAGAGGCACTGGCGGCCACCGAGCTGGTCCTGCAACGGGAAAACCATCTCACGCAGCTGGACGGACTGGCGGCGGCGGCGGCACACGAACTTGGCACCCCACTCGCCACGATCAGCCTGGTGGCCAAGGAAATGGAGCGGGAGCTCGGCACCGACGAGCGCTATGGCGAGGATGTCCAGTTGCTGCGCAGCCAGGCCGAACGCTGCCGCGATATATTAAGACGGCTGACAACGCTGTCGTCTGAAGAAGCGGAGGCGATGAAGCTGCTGCCTCTCTCCTCGCTCATCGAAGAGGTGACCGCCCCGCATCGGGACTTCGGCATCCGCATCATCCTGATCGAGAAAACGCCGCGCGAGACGGAACCAGTGGGCGCCCGCAATGCCGGTATCATCTACGGGCTCGGTAATCTCGTAGAGAATGCAGTGGACTATGCGCGCAATCACGTCGTGGTCACGACGGAGGCGAGGAACGACAAGGTGATTGTCACGATCGAAGACGACGGCGAAGGCTATGCGAGCGACATCCTGCAGCGGATCGGCGAGCCTTATGTGACGTCGCGAAACCGCGACGACAATGCCGGCGGGCTTGGCCTCGGCCTCTTCATTGCCAAGACGCTGCTGGAACGATCGGGCGCTCGGCTCAGTTTCGGGAATAGCCTGGGCGAAACGGGAGGCGCGCGCGTGATTGTCGAATGGCCGCGACACCGGATGGATGTTTCTCGCGCGAAATAACTTTACGTCAACGGCTGACGGGGCCTATAGACTTGATGAATGCAATCCTGACAGCAAATCTCAAGAACAACACGGCTGTTTCTCCCATGACAGATGACGCAATCGGCCCGGACAACTCGCTTCTGATCGTCGATGACGACGGACCCTTCATCCGGCGGCTGGCCAAGGCGATGGAAACACGCGGCTTTGCGGTCGAAAGTGCGGAATCGGTCAGCGAAGGTATCAATCGGGCGCGAGCCCGGCCGCCGCAATATGCGGTGGTCGACCTGCGGCTCGGCGATGGAAACGGTCTCGATGTGATTGCAGCCATTCGCCAGAACAAGGCTGATGCGCGGGTCATCGTTCTCACCGGCTATGGCAATATCGCGACCGCCGTCAATGCGGTGAAGCTCGGCGCGGAAGACTATCTCGCCAAGCCCGCCGATGCGGACGAGATTTATGCGGCTTTGGTGAGAAGCCCGGGCGACAAGGTCGAACCTCCGGAAAACCCGATGTCGGCTGATCGGGTGCGATGGGAGCATATCCAGCGCGTCTACGAAATGTGCGAACGCAATGTGTCCGAGACGGCACGCCGCCTCAACATGCATCGCCGCACTCTACAGCGCATTCTGGCGAAGCGCGCGCCGAAGTAACGTCCTTCAGCCGTCTTCCCAGGAAGGGGGCAGCGGCCGGCCCGTCTCCATTGCCAGTTCGGCCATCAGGAGCCGTTGCGCGGCGATGCGCGAGAAATTCAGTGTCACGGATTTGCGCACCGCTGGCGGCAGCTTGTGCTCCGGCGCATCGCGGATGATGTGGGCGTCGTAACCGTCTGAAAGAAACAGCCCGCAATCCTCCGGAAATATCTCCAGCGGCACATCCTTGTGGGTCGCGAAGAAGAGCCGGTCGCAGTGCTGGCGATAATCCGGCCATTTGCGATCGACGCGGAAATCCTCGATCGAGGATTTGATCTCCACAATCCAGATCTCGCCCTTCGGCGTCAGCGCGATCAGATCGGCGCGGCGGCCGCTGGAGAGCGAAAGTTCGGGCAGAACAGCGAGCCGCATGGCGTGAAGCAGGCGCTGAACGCCGCGGCGCACCAGCATGGCACGCTCGGATTGCCTCCCATCGATCAACGGGTGAGAATCGTGCAAATTGAGAATCGGCATGAAGAGAGCTTGGCACGAATCGGGTTCTGTTGCAAAAAAACCCAAGGCGGGCATTTTTGGGCGATTCGGCCCATGCGAGTCCCACGCTCGCCTTGCAATCGAGTGGTCTCTGTAAAATAACGAATGAACCGGTTCTGCACGGACATGAACGTCCGGCCGGAAACCCTCCGACTTCAAGAGATAACAATGCGCCCGCGCAATTCGACAAAAATCCTCGGCATTTTCGCCGCTCTCGCTATTTCCGGTTTTGCTTCCGCATCTTTGGCCGCACAGACCGAAGCCGGCAGCCCGGTTCCCGAAGCCTATGGCAAGGTCATCGACAACGGTTTCCAGCTTCCCGCTGTCCCGATTCAAAAGCTTGACAAGAAGTTTCACCGCCAGATCGTCGATTTCCAGACCAAGGAAAGCGCCGGAACGGTCGTCGTGAATACTCGCGAGCGCTTCCTTTATTACGTTCTGTCCGGCGGCAAGGCCGTTCGTTACGGCATCGGCGTCGGCAAGCAGGGCTTTGCCTGGTCCGGCACGGCTTACGTCGCCTGGAAGCAGGAATGGCCGACCTGGCATCCGCCGAAGGAAATGGCGTCCCGCAAGCCGGAAGTCGCCAAATATGTCGAAGACGGCATGAACCCGGGCGTCACCAACCCGCTCGGCGCACGCGCCATGTATCTCTTCAATGAAAAGGGCCAGGACACGCTGTTCCGCCTGCACGGCACGCCGGAATGGTCCTCGATCGGCACCGCTGCCTCTTCGGGCTGCATCCGCCTGATCAACCAGGACGTCATCGACCTCTATAGCCGCGTCCGTCCGGGCCGCAATACCAAGGTCGTCGTCATTCAGTAAGGCGATTTCGCCTTCCTCTCTTGAAACGGAAAAGCCCGCGATCTGATGAGGATCGCGGGCTTTATCATTTCGGCTCGGTCTCAAACTCAGCCGGCGAGCTTGGCCTTCAGTTCCAGACGGCGACGATGCAGGACCGGCTCTGTATAGCCGTTCGGCTGTTCGAGGCCCTTGAGCACCAGTTCAAGCGCCGCCTGGAAGGCGACGGAGCCGTCATAGTTTGCCGCCATCGGCGTATAGAGCGGGTCGTCCGCATTCTGCTTGTCGACGACGACCGCCATGCGCTTCAGCGTTTCAGTAACCTGCGCTTCCGTAACGACGCCGTGGCGCAGCCAGTTGGCCATGTGCTGCGAGGAGATGCGCAACGTGGCGCGGTCTTCCATCAGACCGATATTGTTGATGTCCGGAACCTTGGAGCAGCCGACGCCCTGGTCGATCCAGCGCACGACGTAGCCCAAGATGCCTTGCGCATTGTTATCCAGCTCCTTCTGGATATCTTCCGGGCTCCAGTTCGGACGCGTTGCGACCGGAACGGAGAGGATATCGGAGAGCTTGGCGCGGCCACGCTTGCGCAAGCCGTCCTGAATGTGGGCGACATTGACGCTGTGATAGTGGGTCGCGTGGAGCGTCGCCGCGGTCGGCGACGGAACCCAGGCGGTGTTGGCGCCGGCCTTGGGATGCGCGATCTTCTGCTCAAGCATCGCCGCCATCAGGTCCGGCATGGCCCACATGCCCTTGCCGATCTGGGCGCGGCCGGAAAGTCCGCATTCGAGACCGATATCGACATTCCAGTTTTCGTAGGCCGAAATCCAGGCGGCCTGCTTCATGTCGCCCTTGCGGATCATCGGACCCGCTTCCATCGAGGTATGCATCTCGTCGCCGGTGCGGTCGAGGAAGCCGGTGTTGATGAAGACGACGCGCTCGCGGGCGGCGCGGATGCATTCCTTGAGGTTGACCGTGGTGCGGCGCTCTTCGTCCATGATGCCCATCTTCATCGTGTTCGGGGCCATGCCGAGGGCCTGCTCGACGCGGCTGAAGATTTCGCAGGCGAAGGCGACCTCTTCCGGACCGTGCATCTTCGGCTTGACGACATACATGGAACCGGCGCGGGAATTCATGCGGCGGCCGTTGGGGCCGAGATCGTGCAGCGCGATCAGGCCGGTAACGAGCGCATCCATGATGCCTTCGGGAACCTCGCGACCGCCATCAAAGGTGATGGCCGGGTTCGTCATCAGATGGCCGACATTGCGGACCAGCATCAACGAGCGGCCGGGCAGCGAAGCGGGCGAACCGTTCGTGTCGAGAAACTGAACGTCGGGGTTCAGCTTGCGGGTGAAGGTCTTGCCACCCTTGGCGACCTCTTCCGTCAGATCGCCCTTCATGAGGCCGAGCCAGTTGCGATAGACGCCGACCTTGTCCTCCGCATCGACGGCGGCAACCGAGTCTTCGCAGTCCATGATCGTGGTGATGGCGGACTCGACGATGACGTCGGAGATATGTGCCGGATCGGTCTTGCCGATGGCCGAGGTCGCGTCGATTTCAACGATCAGGTAGAGATTGTTGCGGGAGAGGACGAGCGCGGTAGGCGCTTCGGGCTTGCCGCGATAGCCGGCGAACTGGTACGGATCGGCAGGGCCGGTCGTGCCGTTCGGCGTTTCGATCAGAAGCGCGCCATCCTTGATCTTGAAGCCTTGCGCAACGCTCCAGCTTTCGCCGGCGAGCGGAACCGAGCGGTCAAGAAAATCGCGCGCCCAGGCAATGACCTTCCCGCCACGGACCGGATTGTAACCCTTGCCCTTCTCCGCGCCATCGGCTTCCGGGATAGCATCCGTGCCGTAAAGTGCATCGTAGAGCGAACCCCAGCGGGCATTGGCGGCGTTCAGCGCATAGCGGGCGTTGGAAACCGGAACGACGAGCTGCGGGCCGGCGACTTCTGCAATCTCGGGATCGACATTTTCGGTAGCGACCTGAAATTCGGGACCTTCCGGCAGGATATAGCCGATCTCGCGCAGATAAGCCTCGTAAGCTGCCATGTCGGAGGGCGCGCCGTTCTTGCGATACCAGTCATCCAGCTTGGCCTGGAAGGCATCGCGCTTTTCGAGAAGCGAGCGATTCTTCGGGGCAAGCTCCGTGATGATCGCGGCCATCGCCTTGAAGAATGCGTCTGCATCGACCCCGGTGCCGGGGATCGCCTCATTGACGATGAAGTCGTGAAGCTCGCTGTCGATCTTCAGCCCGTTCTTGTCGATCATGCCCATGATAACGCTCCCGTCAGGTACAATGTCTGCCTTTATACCGCAGTCTCTGCGAAGCACCATTGCCGGTCAATGGGGCAAAAATGCCAAAGATTTTCGCCAGATCGGCGATAATCAATCGGCGACCCGCGGACGACCGGAGGCGACCGCCCTCACCCGCGCCTCGACCAGCTTGCGCTTGCCCTCAATCTCGGCGGCATCGGCCTCCTCGACGAGTTCCATATGCGGCTCGGCAAGTCCGCTGCGGGCGGCGAGCGCGCGGGCCTGCTCGATGGCACGCGCGCGGGCGGCCTCCAGCGCTTCCGTCTCGGAGACGAATCGCAGCGTTTCGCCCGAGCCGTTCAGGAGGAAAATGCCTTCCTCGGGACTTGTCACGAAAACCGTGACCGTTTCGCGAATTTGGCCGGCCACCGCACCTATGGCATTCGCCACGTCTGCATGGTCGGGAATCACGGCGGGGGCCGCCAACTCCTCGGCAATCGCCGGATAGTAGACCGGTGCAGAGGCGCCGAGCCCGATCAGCGGTCGATCCAGTGCCAGCGAAAAGCGCACGACGCCCGGCTGGCGATCCAGCGCGCGAGCAATCGCGCGGGATTTCGCCGGTTCGATACCGTTTTCGCCGTCGTCGCTGAGACAGGCTTCCAGTATGGCGTGCGAAGATTGGCGGGTGAGACGCTGGACGATGCGGTTTGCCAGGTCGTCGGCATCCGCCGCAATCGGTTTGCCATTGCCGCCCTTCTGGCGGGCCGCGATGTCGAGACCGAGGCGGGCGGCTGCGGCGTTCCACTGGCCTTGCCGGCCAAGGACATGCAAAGCGTCGGAAGGCGTGATCCCGCAGATATGGGCAAGGCCTCGCGCTGCCAGCCGGTCAAGCGCAGATTTCTGCGGCGCTGAGGTCAGAAGCTGTGTCAGCGGCTGCGGCTGATCGGATATCCGCGCGTAAAGTGCTGCTTCCTGCGCCGAGAGGCCCGCTGCCATCGAATCTGGCAGACCGGTGCGGATCGCAAACAAGCCTTCGTGACGCTGCGCATGGACTGCGCCGATCTGCTTTTCGAGCGCCGGAATGACGATATCGGCGAAGCGGTGACCAATCAGGCTGAGCGGCAGGACGCGGCGCGGGCCGAGTTCGATGCGCGCGACCAGACCAGCAAGGTCGATCCGCACTTCCGAATCGCCACCCAGTCCATAGGTGCGCATGGCGACCGCCTCGACCATCGTGCGGTGGCCGCCGACCATGGCTCCATCCGGATCCAGCTTCGGACGACCGTTTTCGAGGATCGCCACATCGGTCGTCGTGCCGCCGATATCGCTGACGATGGCGCTGTCGAGCCCGGTCAGGAACTGCGCACCGGCAAGGCTGGCCGCCGGGCCGGACAGAATTGTTTCGATCGGGCGAAGGCGCGCCTCGGAGGCCGAGATCAAGGCCCCGTCGCCGCGCACGACCATGAGGGGCGCAGCAATTTTGCGGCCGGCGAGATAGGCCTCGCAGGCCCCGACCAGCCGGCCGATCATGCCGACGAGGCGGGCGTTCAACAACGTGGTTAGCGCACGGCGCGGACCGCCGAGCTTGGAGGAGAGTTCATGGCTGCAAGTGACCGGCAGGCCGGTCTCTCGCAGGATGAGATCGCGAACACGCTGCTCATGTGCGGGGTTACGAACGGCAAAATAGCCGGCAACGGCAAAGGCGGAGACCTCAGTCGCCAGCTGCGGCAGCGCCTCCTGCAGCCTGTCCATCTCGAGCGGTGTTTCGCGACCATGCACATCGTGGCCACCCGGTAGGAAGATCACCGGTCCTGCCCTGGCAGCCTCCCCGAGACCGTCGCGAGCGAGATCGTCTTCACCGAAACCGATCATGACGAGGGCGACGCGCTGACCCTGCCCTTCGACCAGCGCATTGGTCGCCAACGTCGTCGAGAGCGAGACCAGACGTATTTCACGTGAATCAATTTGGGCGGCAGCAAGCGCCGCATCGGCAGCCCCCGCAATCCCCTCCGAAAGATCGTGCCGACTCGTCAGCGACTTCGCCTTTGCGATCACGCCGCGCGCGTCGGAGAAAATGACGGCGTCGGTGTAGGTGCCGCCGGTATCAATGCCGAGAGAGATGATGTCTGCCACTGTCAGCCCATGCGAATGAATGACCTCAAGCGAGCGATGGCATTAATAGTGGCGGCCTGCAAGCTCGCCCGCGACGTCGGGCGTTCCACTTGACCATTCTCAAGTCCTGTGTTTGAACTGAGCCGTGCTTCCAGATTTGCGAGAGCACCGTAAGCGTCCGACGTCAGGCAACGCATTCAACCGGGTTCGTCCCCGCGAATGCAGAGCCATTGAAAAAGGGACGCGCCAAGACGGACCCGCAAATCGAAAGACTATTTCCATGTCCTATGAAAACACCTCTCGCAGCGGCAAACTTCCCGCGCGTTATTCCGCGTTCGTCATGCCGCTTTTTCTCTCGATCGTCATGACCTTCGTCGTCTCGGCGATCTCGACGCTGAAAAGTCTCGGGCTCAATGCCGCATTCCTCGCGACGTGGCCGACCGCCTGGGGTCTTTCCTGGCTCGTTGCCTTCCCAACCCTGCTGCTCGTCTTGCCTGTCGTGCGCTGGCTGGTCGGCCTTGTGGTCGAGTCACCAACGCGGCGCTGATCAGGCCCGTCGATCCTGCCGCTCGCTGACGCGTAGCGGCAGGCCTGCCAGCGGCTGCACCGTCAGCCGCTGGACCGGCCAGGGCTTCGTATTGGTCGTCGTTTCGAAACGGAAACGATTGAGGAGAACGGCGAGCGCGATGACGGCTTCCTGAAGTGCAAAGGTCGCGCCGATGCAGATCCGCGGACCGGCACCGAAGGGAAGATATTGAAAGCGGCCGATCTTCTCGCGGTTTCCGGGCAGGAAGCGCTCCGGCATGAACTGCCGTGGGTTCTCCCAATAAAGCTTGTGACGATGCAGAACCCAGGGCATGACCAGTACGGCCTCGCCTGCCGGCATCTCGTAACGTCTCCCGTTCTCGTCGGTCCAGACATCGTCCTTCAGCGGCGCGCGGCCAAGATTGGGTGCCGGGGGATAGAGGCGCATCGCCTCCTCGAAGGCTGCGCGCGTGTGGGGCAGCAGCTCCAGCCACTCGACCGGATCGGCGCCGCTTGCGACAACGCGATCCACTTCCGCCTCGACCTGGGCGCGGAAATGCGGTGCCTCTGCCAGAAGATAAAGCGTCCAGGCCAGCGACCGGGCCGTTGTCTCATGACCGGCACCGATGAAGGTCAGGATATTGTCCTCGATCTCCTCGCGGGTCAGGCCGTCCGGGCCTTCCAGCTCCAGAAGCAGCGTCAGGAAATCCCGCGGCGCCGTACCATCAGCGATGCGCGGGCGGCGCTGCTCCATGGTTTCGGCGACCATGCGGCGGAAATGATTAAGTGGCCGCTGACCCGCCCAGCGCGTCACGCGCGGTACGAAGGATGGTGCCTGTAGCAGGTCCATCGGGTCGATGCGCCCCATCGTGTGCAGCAGCTTGTCGACATGTTCTGCAAAATTTCCGGCGGTGCGGACGATTTCGCCCGAAAAAAGCGTCTCCGCGAGAATGGCGAAGGTGAGTTCGGTCATCTCCTGCGAGACATTCACCTCCGCGCCCACCTTCGCCGAGCCCTGCATGCCGTCCGCAAACTTCATCGACTGGTCGAGCATCTTGTTGGCAAAGCCGCGGGCATGACGCGGCGTGAAGACGGGTGCCATCGCCTTGCGCGACCGCTTCCAGGTATCGCCTTCCGCCGTCAGCAACCCGTCGCGCAGGATCGGTCGGAGCACCAGCTGGCGGACCGGCTGCATGCCGTAATTGGCGGCATTGTCGACCAGCACATGGCGGATCAGGCCGGGATGATTGACGATGGTGGTGAGCTGACCGAAGAACTTCGCCTGGATAACGGGTTCGGAATAACTCGGCTCGCCCCAGAGCTCGAGCGGGTTGCGAAACAGCGTGCGTATCACCTCCAGCCGTGACGGCGGGGTGTTCCGCGGTATGGGCGCAGGCGGTTCAAAAGCAAGGGCGGCAGCGGCAACAGTCATGGTCGGCTCCATGGAACCCTAAAACGAGTTCCTGTTTCCATTATGCGTACAACTGGCCGATCGGATCACCGCACTTGCGAAAGCGGCGACAGGAAAACTGCCTTCAGAGCAGCGACTTCAGGTCAGCCAGCTTTTCGTTGACCAGCCAGCCGTAATAATTCTCCTCCGGCCATTCCGGCGTGGCGCGGCCACGGTTCTTGGCGGCGAGTGCGGCGGCGCGGGCCGGAGAATTACCCAAGTTATAAAGTGTCGCCGTGATCCCCGGGTTCCCAGATATGTCCATGCCCGCAACCGAGCGATATTCGTCGATCGACTTGCGGATCGCAGCGGCAATGTAGGCCAGCGACTGGTCCGGATCCATGATCGCCTTGTAGACATCGCCGGCCTTGTTCTCATCCAGCCGCTCATAGCCGGACTTCTGATGCACGAGATCGGTTAGTTTCAGCGCTGTCAGCGGATTGATCTGGCCGAGGCCGAAGGTCTGGCCGGCAAAGAAGGGCTGGAAGAAGACGGCGCTGAAGCGATTGTTGGGGTAGCTCTTGCCGCCCACCGTCTTGCCCCGAAAATCGGTTTCCCAGACGCGCTCGCGGCATGTCCATAGCGAGTAGCTGTCATCCTTGCCGGCACACTCGGAAAATTCGGGCCTGGAAACGAACTGATCGACGCTCTGGCCGTCATAGCCGAAGCGGAAGCTGTTGCCGGCATAGGATGCGGCCTTGATGTAATAGCTCTGCAGACGGTCATAGGCGTCCACATTATATGTATGCTCGCCCACGATCGCACCAATGATGTGGATCGGTTCGATGCCATAGCGGGACGCGGTGGATTCAATCTTCGAGATCAGCGCACGATCGCTCTTCAGGAGATCGCGCACCTTGTCGTACTTGTCGTCAAAGGTCGTGCGGCCTTCCTTCGTGCGCTTGTAGGACGCGCCGGGGATCGGAGGCTGCTCGGCGTTGCGATTGCCTGGCGGCACCTTGAGGACATCCGCGGAAAACGCGGAAACACCCGGCAAGCTCATTGCCGCCGCCAGAAGAAATGCCCCGATCCGCATGCCGATTTTCACGATCAACTACCCGTTCAAAATTTTCATTCTTGCTTCTAAAGGCGCAACTGCCCGTAAAATTTGTCGGAAAAATGCCCGTAATCCGCCACAAGGGCAACAGCCGTTACGGCTTTCTACAGGCCTTCTTCCGGCGGATCCGAAAATGCCTTTTAAAAACAATCGAGCCCGATGAATCAGGTCCATCGGGCTCGTCTTTCGTGGCCAATATTAAATGAGTCGATCAGAGAATATAGCGTGACAGATCCGTGTTGGCGGCGAGATCGCCGACATGCTTCGTCACGTAGTCCGAATCGATCAGCAATGTCTCACCCGACTTGTCCGGCGCGGCATAGGATATCTCGTCGAGCACGCGTTCCATCACCGTTTGCAGACGGCGCGCGCCAATGTTTTCAACCGTCGCGTTGAGATGCACGGCCACATCGGCCAGCGCATCGATCGCGTCCTCGGTGAAATCCAGCTCGATCTCTTCCGTCGCCATCAGCGCCTTATACTGGCGGATGAGGCTGGCTTCCGTTTCCGTCAGGATACGGCGGAAGTCCTCCTTGGTCAGCGCCTTGAGTTCGACGCGGATCGGCAGGCGGCCCTGGAGTTCGGGGAGAAGGTCCGAAGGCTTCGAGACGTGGAAGGCGCCGGATGCGATGAAGAGGATGTGATCCGTCTTCACCGGCCCGTATTTGGTGGCGACCGTCGTGCCTTCGACCAGCGGCAGCAGGTCGCGCTGTACGCCTTCACGCGAAACGCCAGCACCAAAACGGCCCTCGCCGGCGGCGATCTTGTCGATTTCGTCGAGGAAGACGATCCCGTCGTTTTCCGCCGAACGGATCGCCTCGCGGGTGATCTGCTCGTTGTCGATCAGCTTGTCGGACTCGTCGTTTATGAGATCGGCATAGGAGTTCTTGACCGTCGTGCGGATCTTCTTCGTCCGGCCACCCATGGCCTTGCCGAGGAGGTCCGAGATGTTCAGCACGCCGATATTGGCGCCCGGCATTCCGGGGATTTCGAAACCGCCGCCTGGATTGCCCGTATCGGCAACCTCGACCTCGATTTCCTTGTCGTCCAGCTGGCCGTCGCGGAGCTTCTTGCGGAAGCTGTCGCGGGTGGCGGGCGACGACGTGGAACCGACCAGCGCATCAAGAACCCGCTCTTCTGCATTCAGATGTGCCTTGGCCTTAACTTCGGCGCGCTTCTTTTCCTTCACCAGCACGATGCCGGCCTCGACCAGATCGCGCACGATCTGCTCGACGTCGCGGCCGACATAGCCGACCTCGGTGAACTTGGTGGCTTCGACCTTGATGAAGGGCGCACCGGCAAGGCGGGCGAGACGGCGCGAGATTTCCGTCTTGCCGACGCCGGTGGGGCCGATCATCAGGATGTTCTTGGGCATAACTTCATCGCGCAGGTCGTCGGGCAATTGCTGCCGACGCCAGCGGTTGCGCAGCGCAATCGCCACCGCGCGCTTGGCGTCATGCTGGCCAATGATATAGCGGTCGAGTTCGGAAACGATCTCGCGGGGAGAGAAATTGGTCATGTGTATGGGTCCAATCCGAATGGAGGCTTAGTTGGCCGCGTCGAGCGTTTCGACAATGACATTGCCATTGGTATAGACGCAGATATCGGCGGCAATCGTCATGGCGCGGCGCGCCACGTCTTCGGCCGAAAGATCCGTATCCATGAGCGCGCGGGCAGCGGCGAAGGCATAGTTGCCACCCGACCCGATGGCGATGGCGCCATGTTCGGGCTCCAGCACATCGCCATTGCCAGTGACGGCGAGCGTGATGTCCTTGTCGGCCACCAGCATCATGGCCTCGAGATTGCGCAGGTACTTGTCGGTCCGCCAATCCTTGGCAAGTTCGACCGCAGCGCGCATCAGCTGGCCGGGATATTGTTCCAGCTTCTTTTCCAGCCGGTCGAGAAGCGTGAAGGCGTCTGCAGTTGCGCCTGCGAAACCGGCGACGACTTCGCCGCCCTTGCCGATGCGGCGGACTTTCCGCGCATTGCCCTTCATCACCGTCTGGCCGAGGCTCACCTGCCCGTCGCCGGCCATCACGACCTTTCCGCCTTTGCGGACCGTAATAATCGTTGTCATCAAACACCCGTTTTGCCGGCGTCTCCGGCTCTCTTGTCCTGATGCAATCCTTCATGCCAAAACCGGCTCGCGGCTTCGGCCCGGACTTGCATCTGTCGCCCCCTTTGGGCGGCGTTCCGGAACCTATGTAAGCCGTGACGTGGCGATTGCAATCCGTTGAAAGCCAAGCGGTAGCACCCCACTTGAACGCGCTTGCCCGGCTTTGCGCCTTGGCGCTGGATTCTTGCCGCCCCGCCTGATATGCAGCGGCAACCCTATACGCATTGGAGATTTCGATGGCCGAGACGCGCAGCGCCAGCATTTCCCGCAAGACGAACGAGACGTCGATCTCGGTCTCCGTCAATATCGACGGCACCGGGGCTTCGCGCATTTCGACGGGGGTCGGCTTTTTCGACCATATGCTGGAACAGCTGTCGCGCCATTCGCTCATCGACATGGAAATCGAGGCGAAGGGCGACCTGCATATCGACGACCATCACACGGTGGAAGATACCGGCATTGCCATTGGTCAGGCACTTTCCAAGGCGCTGGGTGATCGTCGCGGCATCACGCGCTATGCCTCGCTCGACCTTGCCATGGACGAGACGATGACGAAGGCGGCCGTCGACATTTCCGGCCGGCCGTTCCTTGTCTGGAACGTCAATTTCTCGTCGCCGAAAATCGGCACGTTCGATACGGAACTGGTGCGCGAATTCTTCCAGGCACTGTCGCAGCATGGCGGCATCACGCTGCATGTGATGAACCATTACGGCGCCAACAATCATCACATTGCCGAGACCTGCTTCAAGGCGGTTGCGCGGGTTCTGCGCACGGCCTGCGAGATCGACCCGCGCCAGCAAAGCCGGGTTCCTTCCACCAAGGGCATGCTTGTCTGACAAGATCGAGCAGCCCGCTCCATCGGGATTGACGGAGATGGCAGCCTATATCGTCCTTTCGCCCAACGGCCGGTTCCATGATCCGGATTGCCGCTTCGTGCGCGACGGGTTTTCGTGGCTCGCCGCGATCTTTCCGACCATTCATGCACTGGTGCATGGGCTCTTTCTGGACGCGCTCATTCTGCTGATTGTCCGGGCTCTTGGCTTCGCCTTTCTCGCCACACCGCAGACATTCGGCATGGGCTTCTTCCTGCTTGCCGTGTCGGGCCTCATCTATGGTTTTGAGGCGCGGGCGCGGCTGAGCGGCCATCTTGAGCGCCGGGGCTGGAAAACCGAACGCGTCATTACGGCCAGAAGCCTTGCGGATGCCGAGGCAATCCACTACGGCGAGGATGATACGGTTCTGGCCGAAGATGCGATATCCAATCTGGAGATGGGCGCGGCGAGAAGCCCCTACCCCAGGCCGGCGCACCAGTTCGGCATGATTGATTTTCAGAAGGGACGCTGATGCTGACCGCCATTGTCGATTACGGTTCGGGAAACCTGCGCTCCGCCACCAAGGCGTTCGAGCGTGCCGCCCGCGAGGCCGGTCTGAATCATCAGATCGTGCTGACGGCCGATCCGCATGTCGTGGCTTCCGCAAGCCATATCGTCCTGCCGGGTGTGGGCGCCTATGCCGATTGCCGCGCCGGGCTCAATGCCGTCGACGGCATGGTCGAGGCGCTGCGCGAAGCGGTCGAAGTGAAGGGCAATCCCTTCCTCGGAATCTGCGTCGGCATGCAGCTCATGTCCTCGCGCGGTCTGGAAAAGACCGTCACGGAAGGCCTCGACTGGATCAAGGGCGATGTCGTCCTGATCGAGCCGGAAGACGCTTCGCTGAAAGTGCCGCAGATCGGCTGGAACACGCTGACGCTCAACCGTCCGCACCCGCTGTTCGAAGGCATCCCGACCGGGCCGGACGGCCTGCACGCCTATTTCGTCCACTCCTACCACCTGAAGGCCGAGCGGCCCGAGGATGTCGTGGCAGTGACGTATTACGGCGCGCCGGTCACGGCTTTCGTCGCCCATGACAACAAGGCCGGGGCTCAGTTCCACCCGGAAAAGAGCCAGAAGCTCGGCCTCGCCCTCATTTCCAACTTCCTGAAATGGAAGCCATAAAGACACGAACCTTCGAGAGACGATCATGATCCTTTTTCCGGCCATCGACCTCAAGGACGGCCAGTGCGTTCGCCTGAAGCTTGGCGATATGGACCAGGCGACGATCTATAACCCGGACCCGGCCGCGCAGGCGCTGGCGTTCGAGAATCAGGGCTTCGAGTGGCTGCATGTGGTGGACCTCAACGGTGCCTTTGCCGGCGAATCGGTCAATGGCGCTGCGGTCGAGGCGATCCTCAAGGCGACGAAGAACCCGGTTCAGCTCGGGGGCGGTATTCGGACGCTCGAGCATATCGAGGCCTGGCTTTCCAAGGGGTTGACGCGCGTCATCCTGGGGACGGTCGCCGTGCGCGATCCTGAACTGGTGAAAGAGGCTTGCCGCAAATTCCCCGGCCATATCGCTGTCGGCATCGACGCCAAGGGCGGGCGCGTGGCGGTCGAGGGCTGGGCGGAGGCTTCCGAGCTCGGTGTTGTCGAGCTGGCGCAGAAGTTCGAGGGCGCCGGCGTGTCGGCGATCGTTTACACCGATATCGACCGCGACGGGATTCTGACCGGCATCAACTGGGATTCGACCATTGAGCTTGCCGACGCCGTGAGCATTCCGGTGATCGCTTCCGGCGGTCTCGCCTCGATTGCCGATATCGTTCGGATGACCATGCCGGATGCGAAGAAGCTGGAAGGTGCGATTTCGGGGCGTGCGCTGTATGACGGTCGCGTCGATCCGGCGGAGGCGCTGGCGATCCTGCGTGAGGCAAACGGCGGATGACGGAGGAGCAGCCGGCGGTACAGAAAGGCGCAAAGGGCATGACTATCGCTTTCGCGCTGTCCGCGGCGGTCATCTTGCTCTTCGCCTTCGCACCGCTGATTTCGGCTTTCTCGGCCAGCGCGGTCGCCGATGCAAACGGCTGCGCGCTGGATGAAGGCGGGGTTCATCCCTGCCTGATCGGAGGGACGGATTACGGCGAAACGCTTTCGGTCATGTTCGTCCTTGGCTGGTTCGGGCTGATCACCATGCCGCTCGGCGCGCTCGCCGCCATCGTCTGGTGCCTCGTTCTGGTGATCGTGCTGATCGTCAAATACAGAAGCAAGAATTCGTGACCTTCAAACGATTTGCGGTTGATCTGCGCCTTGACAAGAGAGAGCGATCGCCCTTTCTACCTGAAAACAGTAATCCTTTATCGCGGGAGCGGTATTCATGACCTTGAAAGCACGCGTAATTCCCTGCCTCGACGTCAAGGACGGGCGCGTCGTCAAGGGCGTGAGCTTCGTTAACCTCATTGACGCCGGCGACCCGGTCGATGCCGCCAAGGCTTACGATGCGGCCGGCGCTGACGAGCTTTGCTTCCTCGACATCACCGCTTCGTCCGACAATCGCGACACAATCTTCGATGTCGTCGCGCGCACGGCGGATCATTGCTTCATGCCGGTGACGGTTGGCGGCGGCGTACGGAGCGTCGGCGACATTCGTAAGCTTCTGCTTGCGGGGGCCGACAAGGTGTCGATCAATTCGGCCGCCGTGCAGAACCCGGATTTCGTCTCGGAAGCCGCCGACAAATTCGGCGACCAGTGCATTGTCGTCTCGATCGATTCGAAGAAGGTGTCCAAGCCGGGCGAGGCCGACCGCTGGGAAATCTTCACCCATGGCGGACGCAATGCGACCGGTATCGATGCCGTAGATTTTGCGATCAAGATGGTCGAGCGCGGGGCGGGCGAATTGCTCCTCACCTCCATGGATCGCGACGGGCAGAAGTCGGGCTACGATATCGGCCTGACGCGCACCATTGCGGATGCCGTGCATGTGCCGGTGATCGCCTCGGGCGGCGTCGGCAATCTGGACCACATGGTGGAAGGCATTCGCGACGGTCATGCAACGGCCGTACTCGCAGCCTCGATCTTCCATTTCGGCACCTATTCGGTCGGCGAAGCCAAGCGCTACATGGCGGAACACGGAATTCCCATGCGGCTCGATCCTCCGGGGGAAGCAGCATGAGCGGCTTTTCGCTTTCAGATCTTGAGGCGATTGTCGCGACGCGCGCCAAGGCATCGCCAGAGGAATCCTGGACCGCCAAGCTTTATGCGGGCGGTCAGCCGAAGGCGGCCAAGAAGCTCGGCGAGGAAGCGATCGAGGCCGTGATGGCCGCCGTGACCAATGACCGCGAAAACCTCACCTATGAGGCGGCGGATCTGATCTATCACCTGCTTGTGGTTCTGGGCATTGCCGGAATCCCGATCAGCGACGTCCTGGCAGAGCTCGAACGCCGGACAGGGCAATCGGGCCTCAAGGAAAAGGCGAGCCGGAAGTCCTCATGAACAGTGTTGTCGGTGAACTCGAAGCGGTAGAAGCCTTGGATCATTTCCAACCCAACGACTATTCGCCCTATCGCTTCTTCACTGCGGAGCAATGGTCGCAGTTTCGGGCCGATACGCCGCTGACGCTGACGGCCGAAGAGGTGCGCCAGCTTCGTTCGCTCAACGACCCGATCGACATTTCGGAAGTGCGACGCATCTATCTGTCGCTGTCGCGGTTGCTGTCGGCGCATGTCGAATCTTCGCAGCTTCTCTTCCGCCAGCGTCAGCAATTTCTTTCGACCGGCGACGACATCAAGACGCCGTTTGTCATCGGCATTGCCGGTTCGGTGGCCGTTGGCAAGTCCACCACGGCGCGTATCCTGAAACAGCTGCTCGCCCGCTGGCCTTCCAGCCCGAAGGTCGATCTGGTGACGACCGATGGCTTTCTCTATCCCAACGCGGTACTGAATGCGCAGAAGATCATGGATCGCAAGGGTTTTCCCGAAAGTTACGATATCGGCCAGCTCCTGCGCTTCCTCTCCGCCATCAAGGCGGGCCAGCCGAACGTGAAGGCGCCGAAATATTCGCACCTGACCTATGACGTGCTCGACAACGAATTCGATGTCGTCGACCGGCCCGACATTCTGATCTTCGAAGGCATCAATGTGCTGCAGACTGGTAATCTGCCGGCGGATGGCAAGATCGTGCCGATGGTGTCGGATTTCTTCGACTTCTCGATCTATATCGATGCAGAGGAAGAGCAGATCCACGCTTGGTATATCGACCGCTTCATGCGGCTTCGCGAAACGGCGTTCAAAAAGCCGGAGTCCTATTTCCATCGCTATGCGGAAGTCAGCGAGGCAGACGCGCTGAAAATCGCCGAGGGGCTCTGGGGGAATACGAACCTGAAGAACCTGCGCGAAAACATCTTGCCAACCCGGCCGCGCGCCGATCTGATCCTGCGCAAGGGCAAGAATCACCTCATAGAGGAAGTGGCGCTGCGCAAGCTTTGAGCTAAGGGTTTACCCGGCGGAGCGTCAGGTTCACCCGCCCCTCGCCTTTCAGAAGCGTCGACGTGCCGGGATAGATGCGCGTCACCCCGTGAAACGCCAGGCGGCTTTTACCCGCCAACAGCACAACATCGCCGCTTGAAAGCTTCAGCGAGGCCGCCGGCCCCGTCCGTTCCTCGCCGCCGATTCGGAAAAGGCAGGTGTCGCCGAGCGAGATTGACAGAACGGGGGCGGCAAATTCCGTCTCATCGCGGTCCTGATGCAGGCCCATCTTGGCGTCGGGACCATAGAAGTTGACGAGACAGGCTTCCGGGTCCTTCGGATAGTTCGATAGTGAGTGCCACATGTCGAGCAGAGCCGGCGGAATGGTGGGCCATGGTTTGCCAGTAACCGGGTGCGTCGCCTGATAGCGATAGCCGCGCTCCTTGTCGGTCATCCAGCCAAGCGCGCCGAAATTCGTCATGCGCACGGACATCGGCTTGCCCGTTTTCGGCATCGTAGGCGTGAAGAGCGGGGCCTCAGCGACACCGGCACGCACGGCGTCCAGCAGCGAGATCTGCGCATCCCGATCAAGATAGCCGGGCAAATAGACGAAATCTTCCGGAAGCTCCTTCATCGCGTCCTCCCTGCAAGCCTCTACGCCCTCAATCGCCGCCCGGTTTGCCGCGCATCTTCTTGATTTCCGAGCGACCCGACTTGGCTTTCAGCCGGCGCTCGATGGAGCCCTTCGTCGGCTTCGTCTTCCGGCGCGGCGGCGGTGGCGGCTCCATCGCCTCAACAATCAATTCCTTTAAACGCTCGCGGGCGTCTTCGCGGTTTCGGTCCTGGCTGCGGAAGCGGCTCGCCTCAATGAGAAGCACACCCTCCTTTGACAGGCGACGGCCGGCGATCTTGGCGGCGCGTTCCTTGACGGCGTCCGACAGAGACGGTGACGCCATCAGCGGAAAGAAGAGCTGAACGGCGCTGGCGACCTTGTTGACATTCTGCCCCCCGGGGCCGCCGGCAAGGATGAACTGCTCGGTCAGTTCCCAGCCATTGATCGTCACGCGGCTCGAGATGATGAGGTCTTCGCTTGCCATGTCTTCCGGTTCCCGCCAGCGTTTGGACGCGCACTCTATTTCATATTTTCCGCCGCCTTGGAACAACCCATGCAGAAACGAAAAACCCGGCGCGCCGTTCCAGCGCACCGGGTTTCCGTTAAATCCGTCTGTGATCCTCTGGCTTATTCAGCCGCCAGACGGGTGCCGGGGGCGGCGTCACGGACGCTGCCATCGACATGATTTTCAAACTTGGCGAAGTTGGCGACGAACATGTCGACCAGCTTGCGGGCCTGGGCATCATAGGCCGCGCCATCGGTCCAGGTCGAACGCGGGTCGAGGATCTTCGTGTCGACGCCTTCGACGGCAACCGGCACGCGGAAGCCGAAGTTCGGGTCGACGCGGAACTCGACATTGTTCAGCGAACCATCGAGAGCTGCCGTCAGAAGCGCGCGGGTCGCCTTGATGGGCATGCGCTTGCCGGTGCCGTAAGCGCCGCCGGTCCAGCCGGTGGAAACGAGCCAGCAGTTGACGCCGTGCTTGGCGATCAGATCCTTGAGCAGGTTGCCGTATTCCGACGGGTGACGCGGCATGAACGGTGCGCCGAAGCAGGTCGAGAAGGTGGCTTCCGGTTCGGTCACGCCCTTTTCCGTGCCGGCGACCTTGGCGGTGTAGCCGGAGAGGAAGTGGTACATGGCCTGTTCGGGCGTCAGCTTGGCGATGGGCGGCAGCACGCCGAAGGCATCGGCCGTCAGCATGATGATGTTCTTCGGCTGACCCGCACGACCCGTATCGGAAGCGTTCGGGATGAAGTGCAGCGGATAGGCGCTGCGGGTGTTTTCCGTGGCCGAGGCATCGTCGAAGTTCGGAACGCGGGCGTCATTGAGAGCCACGTTTTCCAGGACCGTGCCGAAGCGGCGCGAAGCGGCGTAGATTTCCGGCTCGGCTTCGGCCGACAGACGGATGGTCTTGGCGTAGCAGCCGCCTTCGAAGTTGAAGACGCCGTCTTCGCCCCAGCCGTGCTCGTCGTCGCCGATGAGCGTGCGGGTCGGGTCAGCCGAGAGCGTGGTCTTGCCGGTACCGGACAGGCCGAAGAAGACTGCCGTGTCGCCAGCCGGGCCAACGTTGGCCGAGCAATGCATCGGCATGACGTTCTTCGCCGGCAGATTGTAGTTCAGCGCGGTGAAGACCGACTTCTTGATTTCGCCGGCATAGGACGTGCCGCCGATGAGAACGACGCCGTTTTCGAGATCGCAGGCAATGACGGTCTCGGTGCGGCAGCCGTGGCGCTCCGGATTGGCGCGGAAGCTCGGCAGGTTGATGATCGTCAGCTTCGGCAGGAAGCTTGCGAGTGCCGACTGTTCCGGGCGGATCAGCAGGTTGCGGATGAAGAGCGAGTGCCAGGCATATTCGGTGACAACGCGGGTCGGCAAGGCATTGGCCGCGTCTGCACCGCCGATGAGGTCCTGCACATAGAGCGACTTGCCTTCGGCGAAGTGCAGCATGTCGTTGTAGAGGACTTCAAAATGCACCGGCGACATGGGCTTGTTGTTGTCCCACCAGATCTGGCCATCGGTCTTGGCGTCGCGGACGACAAACTTGTCCTTGGCGGAGCGGCCGGTGTGCTGACCGGTCATGGCGCGCAGTGCACCGTCGGCCGTCAGCGTGGCTTCGCCATTGCGGATAGCTTCTTCGTAAAGGGATGCCTCGAGGAAGTTATAGCGAACAGTCGCCAGGTTCCTGAAGCCGATCTTTGCCAGACCGTTAGCCTGGTTGCGAACGCCGAGCTCCTCCATCGTGCAAATTCCTTTTCTCACTGGTTGCACCGTCGATAGGCCGGAACATAGGCAGAGTTTTTTAAAAAGACAATCGGCAAAAAGTAGAATTTTACAATGATATCAATATATTAATCGATTTAATTTTTCTTTGTATTTTTTAAATCGTTTGAATATCCGGTGTCGGACTGTTTTTTGATCGACCGGTAAATTTTGCTCTGGCACGCCCGTTCTTTGCGCTTGCCACAATTTGTTCCACCTTTATCCTCATGAAGCGAGTCGACTCAACGGGCACGTACGGGGCAGAGGCCTCTCGCGCCACGCGATTCCCAAGGAGATGAATGCCCATGCTGACGATTGCACTCGTGGACGATGACCGGAACATTCTCACATCTGTTTCGATCGCCCTCGAAGCCGAAGGTTACAAGGTCGAGACCTATACCGACGGCGCCTCCGCGCTCGAGGGACTTCTCGCCCGGCCGCCACAGCTGGCAATCTTCGACATCAAGATGCCGCGCATGGACGGCATGGAACTGCTCCGTCGCCTTCGCCAGAAGTCGGACCTGCCGGTTATCTTCCTGACCTCCAAGGATGAAGAGATCGATGAACTGTTCGGCCTGAAGATGGGCGCCGATGATTTCATCACCAAGCCCTTCTCGCAGCGCCTCCTTGTCGAGCGCGTAAAGGCCGTGCTTCGCCGCGCCGCGAGCCGCGAGGCCGCAGCCGCAGCTGGCACGACCGCCAAGCCGGGCGCAGCGGCTGCTGCTCCGTCTCGTTCGCTGGAACGCGGACAGCTGATCATGGACCAGGAACGCCATACCTGCACCTGGAAGGGCGAGCCGGTGACGCTCACGGTCACCGAATTCCTCATCCTGCATTCGCTGGCGCAGCGGCCGGGCGTGGTAAAAAGCCGCGATTCGCTTATGGACGCGGCCTATGACGAACAGGTATATGTCGACGACCGGACGATCGACAGCCACATCAAGCGGCTGCGCAAGAAGTTCAAGATGGTCGACACGGAATTCGACATGATCGAGACGCTCTATGGCGTCGGATACAGGTTCCGCGAAGCCGCCTGAACCGCCGATCACCGACAGACAGGATTTGAAACGCGGGGCCGCAGCATGCGCGCGTCCCGCGTGTCGCAACAGGGCGACGCGGACAGCGGACTTGGCGGATAACACTCTCGATAACGGTTTTGAAGACACGGTGGATGCCGGCGACAGGCGTCGCGGCGGTCGCGTGCGTTTCTGGCCGTTTCCGCGCATCCGCCGCATCCTGCGCCATGCAGTCTTTTCGAGTCTCACGCGCCGCATTCTCTTCTTCAACTTCACCGCCCTCATCGTCCTCGTGGGCGGAATTCTCTACCTCAACCAGTTTCGCGAAGGCCTGATCGACGCGCGCGTCGAAAGCCTGCTGACGCAGGGCGAAATCATTTCGGGCGCTATTGCCGCATCCGCGTCAGTCGATACGAATTCCATCACGATCGATCCGCAGAAGCTTCTGGAGCTGCAGGCCGGCCAGAGCATCACGCCAGTTCCGAACGACGAGGATCTGGAATTTCCGATCGTGCCGCAGCGCGTGGCGCCAGTGTTGCGGCGTCTGATCTCGCCGACGCGGACGCGCGCGCGCATCTACGATGCGGACGCCAATCTGATCCTCGATTCCAAGCACCTTTATACCGGTGCACAGGTGCTGCGCTTCGATCTGCCGCCGCTGCAGGGTGAGCCGGTCACCTGGACGGATCGTATCGCCAATTTCTTCAACCGGCTGCTGCAGCAGAGCGACCTCCCCGTCTACAAGGAATCGCCCGGCGGCGACGGCTCGATCTACCCGGAAGTCATGAATGCGCTGACCGGCGTGCGCGGGGCCGTGGTGCGGATCACCGACGATGGCGAACTGATCGTGTCGGTGGCCGTTCCCGTACAGCGCTTCCGCGCCGTGCTCGGCGTTCTCCTGCTTTCGACGCAGGCGGGCGACATCGACAAGATTGTTCATGCCGAACGCTTCGCCATTCTGCGCGTGTTCGGTGTGGCAACGCTGGTCAACGTCATCGTGTCGCTGCTGCTGTCCTCGACCATTGCGACGCCGCTGCGCCGCCTTTCGGCGGCGGCCATTCGGGTGCGCCGCGGCAAAGAACGCGCGGAAATTCCGGACTTTTCCGACCGCCAGGACGAAATCGGCAATCTCTCGATTGCGCTGCGCGGCATGACGAACGCGCTCTATGACCGCATCGACGCCATCGAGCAATTCGCCGCCGACGTGAGCCACGAACTGAAGAACCCGCTGACTTCACTCAGAAGCGCCGTCGAAACGCTGCCGCTTGCCAAAACCGACACGTCCAAGCAACGGCTGATGGACATCATCCAGCACGACGTCCGTCGCCTCGACCGCCTCATCAGCGATATTTCGGACGCCTCACGTCTGGACGCTGAACTGGCGCGCGTGGACCAGCGCGAGGTCGATCTTGAAAAGCTGCTGGGAGACCTTGTCACCATTTCACGTGAAATCCGCAGCGCGAAGAAGCCCGTGACGATCGACCTGCAGATTGATCGCCATGCCAAGGGTGCGAAGGCCGGCTTCCGCGTGCCCGGCCATGATTTGCGTATCGGCCAGATCATCACCAATCTGATCGAAAACGCCCGCTCCTTCGTGCCGCCGGAGAGTGGCCGCATTCATGTCAAGCTGACGCGCAACCGGCACCAGTGCATCGTCATCGTCGAGGACAACGGTCCGGGCATTCAGGCGGAAGATATCGAGCGCATTTTCGAGCGCTTTTACACCGACAGGCCTGAAGGCGAAGATTTCGGCCAGAATTCCGGCCTCGGCCTTTCGATCAGCCGACAGATTGCCGAAGCGCATCAGGGCACGCTCAGGGCTGAAAACCTGCCGTCCGGCAATGGCGAAAAGCCGGCCGGCGCGCGCTTCATCCTCACGCTCCCCGCCTTCACCGAAGCATGAGCGACGCGGTGCGCAATTTCCATGCGACCGCAATCGTCATCGGCACGCGAGGCTTCCTCTTTGTTGGACCATCGGGAATCGGCAAGACGGCGAGCGCGCTTGCCTGTCTGGCACAGGCGCAGGCGCGTGGCCTCTTCGCGGCCTTCGTCGGCGACGATCAGGTGATGATCTCCAACAGATCGGGATTGATCGTTGCCGATGCGATCGACACCATTGCCGGGCAGGCAGAGATACGCGGTGCAGATATCGTCGAAGTTCCGTCGATCTCCAACGCGGTTATGGATTTCGCGGTGCGGCCCGTCGATGTTGCAAATTCAGAGCGTCTGGCTCCGGAGAATGAACAGTTTCAGCTGGATGGCATTGGCGCCCTGCCTTTGTTGCGCCTGCCCAATTCTTCGCCTGCGACTTTGGACCAGTTGTTTCGGATTGCGGCTGCAAGAGCATGAATTCAACCGTTTCAGCCCTTTTACAGGCCCTATTTTGCTCTTGCACTTCGAAATTTCCTCGCCATGATGACCACCTTGCCGGTGGACGTCATTATTGCAATGCGATAAAGCGCGTGCCTCTGGACAGTGCAATGGAGCAAACTGCGACATGATCGGACTTGTGCTTGTCACCCATGGCAAGCTGGCTGAAGAATTTCGTCATGCCCTCGAACATGTGGTCGGGCCGCAAAAGCTGGTCGAGACCGTCTCGATCGGGCCGGAAGACGATATGGATCAGCGTCGGCAGGATATTCTTGATTCGGTCACGCGCGCAGATGAAGGCCACGGGGTCATCATCCTGACCGACATGTTCGGCGGCACCCCTTCCAATCTCGCCATCTCGGTCATGTCGGCTGGACGCGTCGAGGTCATCGCAGGGGTCAATCTTCCCATGCTGATCAAGCTTGCAGGCATTCGCGGCGAGAACAACATGCAGAAGGCGCTGACGGATTCGTCCGAAGCCGGGCGCAAATACATCAACGTTGCGAGCAGCGTGCTTGCCAGCAAATGATCTCAACATCGGGAGCAAGGCCTAAAGGTGTCCGTTTCACGCGAGCTTCTGATCATCAACAAACGCGGTCTGCATGCCCGCGCCTCCGCCAAATTCGTTCAGACTGTCGATGGTTTCGACGCCAAGATCACCGTCTCGAAGGACGGAATGACCGTCGGCGGCACCTCCATCATGGGCCTGATGATGCTGGCCGCAAGCCCGGGCTGCACCGTCATGGTCGAGGCTGAGGGCGCGGAAGCAGAAGCGGCGCTCGAGGCCATTGCCGCATTGATCGCCGACAAGTTCGGTGAGGAAGCCTGAACTCCTTTCATTGCGGTTGGCAGGATGAGCGGCCTTCTATGGCCGTTCCTAACGCTTGATTCATCCTGCGATATAAAGACATAAAGACTTCTTTATATCTTCATTGCCAAAACGGCCCATCACTGGTAGATAGCGCTTATCCATTTCTCGGACGCCAATGACCGGCATTGCGTCCGATGGGCGCTTTTGTTTTGAGCCCTGTTTCCGCCGGATCTGGAGAATTCGATGAGCAAAGCCAACGACTATATCGTGACCGACATCAACCTTGCCGATTTTGGCCGCAAGGAAATCCAAATTGCCGAAACCGAAATGCCGGGCCTGATGGCCGCGCGCGAGGAATTCGGCCCGACGCAGCCGCTGAAGGGCGCGCGCATTACCGGCTCGCTCCACATGACGATCCAGACGGCGGTTCTGATCGAAACGCTGGTGAAGCTTGGCGCGGAAGTCCGTTGGGCATCGTGCAACATCTTCTCGACGCAGGACCATGCCGCTGCCGCCATCGCAGCTGCCGGCATCCCGGTTTTCGCCAAGAAGGGCGAGTCGCTCTACGAATACTGGACCTACACGGACATGATCTTCCAGTGGACCGACGGCGGCGTGTCCAACATGATCCTCGACGACGGTGGCGACGCCACCATGTACATCCTGCTCGGCGCCCGCGCCGAAGCCGGCGAAAACGTGCTGTCGAACCCTGGTTCGGAAGAAGAAGAAATCCTGTTCGCGCAGATCAAGAAGCGTCTGGAAGCCTCGCCGGGCTGGTTCACACGCCAGCGCGACGCCATCAAGGGCGTGACGGAAGAAACGACCACGGGCGTCAACCGTCTCTACCAGCTCGCCAAGAAGGGCCTGCTGCCCTTCCCGGCGATCAACGTCAATGACTCGGTCACCAAGTCGAAGTTCGACAACAAGTATGGCTGCAAGGAATCGCTGGTTGACGGCATCCGTCGCGGCACCGACGTCATGATGGCCGGCAAGGTCGCCGTCGTCTGCGGCTATGGCGACGTGGGCAAGGGCTCGGCCGCTTCGCTCCAGGGCGCCGGCGCCCGCGTCAAGGTCACGGAAGTCGACCCGATCTGCGCACTGCAGGCTGCCATGGATGGTTTCGAAGTCGTGCAGCTCGAAGACGTCGTTTCTTCGGCCGACATCTTCATCACCACGACCGGCAACAAGGACGTGATCCGCATCGAGCACATGCGCGCGATGAAGGACATGGCCATCGTCGGCAATATCGGCCACTTCGACAACGAAATTCAGGTTGCCGCGCTGCGTAACCTGAAGTGGACCAATGTGAAGCCGCAGGTCGATCTCGTCGAGTTCCCCGCGGGTAATCGCATGATCCTTCTCTCCGAAGGCCGCCTGCTGAACCTCGGCAACGCGACGGGCCATCCGTCCTTCGTCATGTCGGCTTCGTTCACGAATCAGGTACTCGCCCAGATCGAGCTCTTCGTCCGTGGTGCGAACTACAAGAACGAAGTTTACGTTCTGCCGAAGCACCTCGATGAAAAGGTTGCCCGCCTGCATCTCGCCAAGCTCGGCGCAAAGCTGACAGAACTTTCGGAAGAACAGGCCGCCTATATCGGCGTCGGCCAGACCGGTCCGTTCAAGTCGGAACACTACCGCTACTGATATCTATCAGTCGCTACCACAAGATATGGACGCCGCCGGCGGGGCAACCTGCCGGCGGCTCTTTTTTGGGCATTTCGCTTTATGGCGATTCCCGAAGGCAGTAATGTCACCGGCACTGATTCGACAATTTTGACTGCTTTGCGGGGCCGCTTTTCAAGGCGTTCCACGCAGCCTTCGCACAAGTTCTTCGTGGCAGGCTGTGCCCGGAATGGCCGCTTCGGCCTTTGCATGACCTGCATGGAGAAAAACCGGACATGATTTCGGGACAGACATCCGGTTCGCCCAAGAAGAACAGCCCATTGATCTCGCTTCGCCTGTTTATGACCGCAACGACGGCACTGACCGCAACGGACGTGTTGGCCGCTTCGCCTTCCGTTGGCGCACTTTACACCACAGGTGGCATTGCGGGCGCTGCCATCCTGGCCGGCATTCTTTCCGCCGCCTTCATTTCTTCCTTCTGGAACGCGCGCCGCCGCAGTTCGGTGGAGGCCGAGAGCCGGGAAATCCGCAGCGCGCTTTCCGAAGCCAGCCAGAAGATCTCGAGCTATCAGGCGCTGATTGCCGACAAGAACCGCCGCATCGTCATCTGGGACGGGCTGTCCGGGCAGATCGAAGTCATTGGCCAGCTGCCGCTCGAAACCGGCGCACCAGTTCAGGATCGCGATTTCATCGCCTTCGGCCGGTGGCTCAGCCCACGCTCGGCTTCCGAAATTGAAAATGCCATCGACAAGCTGCGCGGTTCGGGCACCTCATTCGATCTGGTGGTCGAGAGCCAGCGCGGCGAGGCCATTGAAGCGCAGGGCCGCGTGACCGGCGGACGCTCCTTCGTGCGTTTCGTGGCGCTGAACAGCCTACGCGCCGAACTTGCCGAACTTCAGATCGAACGCGACCGGTTGGCGGCGACCATCGCCTCCTTCCAGGCGCTTCTCGACACGATCGACATGCCCGTCTGGCAACGCAATACGGAAGGCCGGTTGAACTGGGTCAACGAGGCCTATAGCGGTGCGGTAGAGGCCAAGACCCGCGACGAGGCCGTGCGCGAAGGCCGGGAGCTCCTGCCCACGGTTGCGCGCGAGAAGATCCGCGCGACTGTGACCTCGGACTCACCCTTCCACGACAAGGTTTCGACCGTCGTTCGCGGCGAGCGTGCCTTCTACGAAGTCTTCGACGTCAAGAGCCGCGGCGGCTCTGCAGGTATGGCGATCGACACCACGGCACAGGAGGCGCTGCGCGAGGAACTCAAGCGCACGCTGAAGAGCCATGCGGAAATTCTCGATCATCTCGGCACGCCGGTGGCGATCTTCGACAAGGACCAGCGCCTGCAGTTTTACAATCAGGCCTTCCAGCAGCTCTGGGAACTGGATCTGGTTTTCCTCGAATCGCGCCCCGACAACGGTGCGCTCCTCGACCGGCTGCGCGCCAAGGGACGTCTGCCCGAACAGCTCAACTGGAAATCCTGGCGCGAGCATGCCCTCGGCGTCTATCGCGCCGTCGAGACGCAGACCGACATCTGGTATCTGCCGAACGGGCAGACGCTGCGCGTCTTCGCCAATGCCCTGCCGCAGGGCGGCGCGACCTGGGTGTTCGAAAACCTGACCGAGAAGGTCAATCTCGAAACGCTCTACAATTCGCTGGTCAAGGTTCAGGAAGAGACGATCAACCACCTCGCCGAGGGCGTGGCGGTGTTCGGACCCGACGGCAAGATCAGGATTTCGAACCCCGCCTTCCGCAAGCTCTGGGGCCTCGGCGAAGACGACGCGAAGCCGGGCACGCATATCCGCTTCGTCGAGACGGCTTGCACGGCGGCCTACGGCCAGGCAGACGGGTGGCGGCGCTTCGGGCAGCTGATTACCAGTTTCGAGGACGAGCGCGCCAACCTGAGCGGTACGCTGGAGCTCAACACGGGCCTCGTGCTCGACTATGCCGTCACGCCGCTCCCCAACGCGCAGACCATGCTGACCTTTGTCGACATGACAGACAGCGTCTTGGCCGAACGGGCGCTGACGGAGAAGAACGCGGCGCTGCAGAAGGCCGACGAGATCAAGAACGATTTCGTCCAGCACGTCTCCTACGAACTGCGCTCGCCGCTGACCAATATCATCGGCTTCACCGATCTTCTGAAAACGCCCGCGCTCGGAACGCTGAACGAACGGCAGGCGGAATATGTCGAACATATCTCCGCCTCCTCCTCGATCCTGCTCACCATCGTGAATGACATTCTCGATCTCGCAACCGTCGATGCCGGCATCATGCAGCTCGACTTCGCTCCGATCGTCCTCGATGGCTTCCTCGATGAGGTCGCGCAGCAGATTGCCGAACGTCTGCAGGAAATGAACATCACGCTGCAGATCACCGCACCGGCGGGGTTGGGAACCATCAATGCGGACCGGCAGCGGCTGAAGCAGATTCTTCTCAAGCTTCTGACAAATGCCGCCAACTTCGCGCCTGAGCACAGCAACATCCGGCTGAAATGCTGGCGCGACGGCAACGATTTCGTCTTCAAGGTTTCCGATGACGGGCCGGGCATCCCGAAGGATGTTCTCGACACGGTCTTCAACCGCTTCGAATCCCATGGCAAGGGCAGCGGCGCGGGCCTCGGTCTCGCCATCGTCGACTGCTTCGTCACGCTGCACGGCGGCCAGGTCACGATCGATTCCGTCGAAGGCCGCGGAACTGAAGTCACCTGCCGCATTCCGTCCAGGATCCTGCCCGACATCGGCTCGATCGCTGCCGCCGAGTAACGTGCATGGAGACGCTTTCGCTTCATCTCAAGGACGAGGCCGCCACGCTCCGCTTTGGCGAAGATCTGGCGCTGGCGCTCGGCCCCGGTCTTTGCGTGGCGCTGGAAGGCGATCTCGGCGCGGGCAAATCGACGCTGGCGCGCGCGACGCTGCGGGCGCTGGCGAACGATCCGTCGCTGGAGGTTCCAAGCCCGACCTTCACGCTGGTGCAGGTCTACGATCTGCGCTTTCAGGTCGGCCATTTCGATCTCTACCGGATCGGCGATTCGAGCGAACTCGATGAGCTGGGCTTTGACGAAATTCTCGAAACCGGCGTCTGCCTGGTCGAATGGCCGAACCATGCCGGCAACCGCCTGCCCGAGGACCTGCTGCGCATCGAATTCGCAAACGAAGGTGCAGGCCGCCGCATCACCATCTCCGGCCCGGAAAAGCGTGTGGCGCGGATCAAGCGTGTTCTCGATATCCGCGCCTTTCTCGACACGCGCGGCTACCAGGGAGCCAAACGCAGCTTCCTGACCGGCGATTCCTCGTTCCGCGCCTATGAGCGTATCCAGACAGCGGATGGTCGCGGCATCGTGCTGATGGATTCCCCGGCGCGATCCAACGGCCCGGTGATTCGCGACGGCAAGACCTATTCGCAGCTGGTGCATCTGGCCGAAGACGTGCGGCCCTTCATTGCCGTCGATCGCTATCTGCGCGGCATCGGACTGTCGGCACCGGAGATTTACGAGGCGGATCAGGAACACGGCATTCTTCTGGTCGAGGATCTCGGCAACGAGGGCGTCATCGATGCGGCGCGCAAGCCGATTGCGGAACGCTATCACGAGGCCGTGCTCTGCCTTGCCGAGTACCACCAGCTTCCGATCGCACTCGATCTGCCCATCGACGACCAATCGATCCATCAGGTTCCTGCCTTCGACAAGGCCGCCCTGCTCTATGAAGTCGAATTGCTGCTCGACTGGCATATTCCCTGGAAGCGCAATAGCGAGCAGGCGACTGCCGCGGAGCGCGAGGAATATCTGTCCATCTGGAGCGGGCTGATCGATGAGGCGCTATCAGGCGAGACGCATCTTGTCATGCGCGACTATCATTCGCCGAACCTGCTCTGGCTGCCGGAGCGCGAGGGGTTCCGCAAGATCGGGATGATCGATTTTCAGGATGCCATCATAGGTCCGTCTTCCTACGACGTCGTGTCGCTGGTGCAGGACGCGCGTGTCACGGTCGAGCGTCCGCTGATGGACGACTTGATTGAGACATACATGAAGGCGCGCGAGGCCGCGGGCCCCTTCGACCGCAAAGCGTTCCTCAAGAACTGGTCGATCATGTCTGCGCAGCGCGCTTGCCGGCTCAACGGGCTCTGGGTCCGCCTTCTGAAGCGCGACAACCTGCCGAATTACATGCAACACATGCCGCGCACGCTCTGGCATCTCGAGGTCGCCTTCGAACATGAGGCACTTGCCCCCTTGCGCAATTGGTGTCTGAAGGCTGGAATCCTCTCGCGCGAATCAGTTCCTGCATAGGCAGGTCACGCAAGCAGGGCATTCTTCATGAAAATCGACACCGCGATGGTGCTTGCCGCTGGCCTCGGCACAAGGCTTCGCCCCATTACCGATACGATGCCGAAACCGCTGGTGCCGATCGCGGGCAAGCCGATGATCGACTATGTGCTCGATGCACTGGCGGAGGCGGGTGTCGAGGATGCGGTCGTCAATGTGCATCATCTGGCGGACCAGATGGAGGCACATCTGGCAGGCCGGAGCCGGCCAAGAGTGCAGATTTCGGATGAACGCGCGCAGCTGATGGATTCAGGTGGTGGACTAGTCAAGGGCATGAAGCTCCTGCCCCGCAAGCCGCTCTTCGTCATGAATTCCGATCTTTTCTGGGTTGGCGAACGTGAAGGCGAGGCAAGCAATCTTTCTCGCTTAGCCGGATTCTTCGATGCCGCTCATATGGACATCGCCATGCTGGTCGTCCGCAACGAGGACACCACGGGCCACAACGGAAAGCTCGATTTTTCTCTCGGCAAAGACGGCCGGCTGACGCGCTACAAGGACGGTCTCCCACACCCCGTGGTCTACGCCGGGGTGTTCATCCTTGCACCGGACCTCCTGGACGGCTCACCTGACGGAGCTTTCGGGCTGAATGCCAGTTTCGACAAGGCCATTGCAGCCGGTCGGCTCTTCGGCTTGGAGCTCTCCGGACATTGGATCACCGTCGGCACGCCGGACGCCATCGCGCCCGCGGAAGCAGCCGTTGCCCGTTTCTCGATCACGGGACGCTAAAGGATGGCGCGGCGGCAGAAAAGGGTTCTCACCATTCCGCCCGGCCCCGCCTTTCTGCGCATGTTGGCGGAAGGCATCCTGAAGGGCGAGATCGTCGAAGGCTTCGCGTTCGATCCAAACCGCCCGGAAATGCTCGCCGATGTGACCGTTTTCGTCCCCACCCGGCGCGCGGCGCGCGTGTTGCGCACGGAATTTGCGCTGCTTCTCTCGCACGGCTCGGCCATTCTTCCGACAATCCGCCCCTTGGGCGAAACCGATGACGATAGCGGATTCTTCGAGGCCAGCCTGCCTGAGGTGCTGGACCTCCTGCCGCCTATCGGCCCCGTGGCCGCAGCATTGGAACTGGCCCGCCTGATCACCGTGTGGCGCAACAGCCTTCCGGAAGCGGTCGTCAATTTCCACGGCGGCGCACCGGTCATTGCGCCGGCAAGCCCGGCAGATGCGGTGTGGCTCGCCAAGGAGTTGATCGCCTTGATCGGCGAAGTCGAGACTGCCGAAATCGAATGGAGCAATCTCGATAAGCTGGACACGCAGGATTATGCCTCCTGGTGGCAGCTGACACTGGAATTCCTCAAGATCGCGCATGTCTATTGGCCCGCGCGGCTCGAAGAACTCAATGCGTCCTCCGCCTCGCGACATCGCAACGCCGTCTTGAAGGCGGAAGTCGAGCGGCTGGCGACGGCAGTTCACAAGGGTCCGGTGATCGTTGCCGGTTCCACCGGTTCGCTGCCCGCAACAGCACGCCTGATCGATGCGGTGAGCCAACTGGACGAGGGCGCCGTCGTGCTACCCGGTCTCGACCTCGATATGCCGGCGGAGCAATGGGAGTTGATCGCGCTGAACCCTTCGGCTGAAGGAACGAGCGTGGACCCCACCATCTTCGGGCATCCGCAGTTTGGTCTGGCGCGGCTTCTCGATGTCCTGCATCTGAAGCGCGACGATGTCCTCCCCTATGGCAAGGCGGAACCGGGGATTGAAATCCGGGCCCGCGCCGTGTCGCTGGCGCTCGCACCCTCGGCTTCCACGCATCTTTGGCCCGAGATGAAGGCCGACATTGGCGAAGAGGCTATGGCTGCGGCCTTTGCTGACGTCACATTGATCGAGGCAGCAAACGAACGCCTGGAGGCGACCGCCATTGCAGTCGCATTGAAACTGGCGCTCGACAACTCCCAGTCAAAGGACAGTCAGGTGGCGCTGATCACACCTGACCGGGGCCTTGCGCGCCGGGTCGTAGCCGAACTCGAACGTTTCGGGATCGAGGCAGACGACAGCGCCGGCACGCCGCTGAACGCCACACCGCAGGGCACATTGCTGAAGCTGCTGATCGAGTCGACGCTTTTTCCCGGCGATCCCGTGCCGATCGTCTCGCTGCTCAAACACCCGTTGACCCGGCTCGGCCTGCCAGCAGAGACCGTTGCGAAATCCGCTCGTCTTCTGGAGGTTCATGCGCTTCGCGGCGGCACGGGCGCGGTCGATATTTCGACACTTGCACCCCTCTTGGAAGCGCAGACCGCGCATGCTGCTGATAAGCGGCACGAGCCTGCCTGGCGCGCGCCACTTTCGTCCGGTGATTTTTCACTGGCGCTCGATGCTGCAAAGCGCATAGCAGCCGCCGCAGATCCTTTGGTCGAGGCACTGGTTCGCCGCCTGCCGGGACAAGGGCTTTCCATCACGCGCAGTACCGCGGAATGGGCGGAGCGGACGGGACGCGCGCTGGAAGCCTTTGTCGCCGACGAGACGGGCGACGTCTCCGCGCTCTGGACGGGGGAGTCTGGAGAGGCGCTCGCCGACCTTCTGTCCGGCATCATGGAGGCGCCGGGAGGGCTTGCGCTGACGGGCGCCGACTGGGCAGGCGTTCTCGACGCGCTGGTTTCCGGCGTTGCTGTGAAGCCGCGGGCGATGAGCCATCCGCGCGTCTTCATCTGGGGAACGCAGGAAGCCCGCCTGCAGCACGTTGACACCGTCGTGCTCGGCGGCATGAACGAGGGGGCATGGCCGCAGCAGACAAGCCCCAATCCGTTCCTCTCGCGCATCATGAAAATCCGCATGGGGCTGGAACCCCCGGAACGCCGCGCGGGGCAAATCGCGCATGACTTCCAGATGGCAAGCGGCATGCCCAGTGTCATCTATTCCCGCGCGCTGCGCTCCGGCAGTGCGCCCTCAGTTGCCTCACGCTTCCTGCAGCGCCTGACCGCAATTGCCGGGCCCGCCCTCACCGCAAAGATGCGGGAACGCGGCGAGATTTATCTTCGCTACGCGAGCGTGATAGATGAAGGCGAACGGCAGCCGCTGGCCACACGGCCGGAACCGAAGCCCGATCCCGCCCTGATCCCCGAGCGTTACTCGTTCTCGGAGGCGGGAAAGCTTCGGCGCGATCCTTACGCGATCTATGCCCGCCGCATCCTGCGACTCGATCCGGTCGAGCCGTTCAATGCCGATCCGGGGGTTGCCGAGCGCGGCACGCTCTATCATGCGATCATCGAATCGTTCGTCGGCGAAAAGATCGACCCCTCGAGTGAAACAGCCTGGACTGCGATGCGCGAGCTGGCCGACCGCGCCTTCGCCGAGGCTGATCTGCCCGCCCATATCGAGGCGACCTGGCGGCCGCGTTTTGACGAGACGGCGCGCGCCTTTCTGGATTGGGAAAAGGTCCGGCAGTCGGAAATCCGCCAATCCTTCACCGAGTCACAGGCCGCCATGGATCTGCCCGGTGGCTTCAAGCTGACGGGCTATGCCGACCGCATCGATATCACGCGCGGCGGCGTGGCCGATATCATCGACTACAAGACCGGGAGTTCGCCTTCGCTGAAACAGGCGCGGACGCTGATCGATCCGCAGCTGGCGCTGGAGGCGGCCGCGATCCAGGGCGGCGGTTTTGCAACGGTCGGCGCGCGTGAGCCGGGTGATCTGATCTATGTGCGCCTGCGGCCGGGGGACAAATTCAAGACCGAGATCGTCAATGGCGATCCGGCAAGCTCGCGTTCGAAGACGCCTCCAAAAACCTCTGCGCAACTGGCCGAGGATGCAGCGCGCGAGTTGGTGAAGCTGCTGACGCTCTTGAAGACCGGAAAGCGCGGCTTCCTGTCGCGCGTTCTCCCGGAAAGCGCTGCGATCATCGGCGACTACGATCATCTGGCGCGGGTGGCGGAATGGGCCTCCGGCGAGGACAATGACGAGGGCGACACCGATGGCTGATCCGACCCTCGACCCCATGCCCTCCGATCCGCAAGCCTCGATCGGCTGGACCACGCGACAGCAGGGGCTGGCCTCCGATCCCCGCAGTCTCGCATGGGTTTCGGCCAATGCCGGTTCCGGCAAGACACATGTGCTGACGCAGCGGGTGATCCGGCTTCTTCTCGCCGGTGCGCGCCCGTCGGCCATCCTCTGCCTCACCTATACCAAGGCGGCAGCATCGGAAATGTCGAACCGCGTCTTCCGCACGCTCTCGAAATGGGCGCTTCTGGATGATGCGGCTCTGTCGCGCGAGATCGAGGTGATGGAAGGCGAGACCCCCTCGCGCGCCATCCTGGCCGAAGCGCGCCGTCTTTTCGCCCGCGCGCTGGAGACACCCGGCGGGCTGAAGATCCAGACCATTCACGCCTTCTGCGAAGCGTTGCTGCACCAGTTTCCGCTCGAAGCGAATGTTGCGGGCCACTTCACCGTGCTCGACGAGCGCGCCGCTTCCGACCTGATTGCCGATGTCCGCCGCAACCTTCTCGTGGCGGCGACCGCTGAAGATGACGCGGAACTCGCATCGGCCTTTGCGACGGTCATGGACTATGGGTCCGATACCGGGCTTGAAACGTTGATCGGCGAAATCGTGTCCCAACGCAGCGCCCTGGGGGAAGGTCTGCGTGGGATTCGCGATGGAGGTTATGAGGCTCTCCTGCGCAAACGGCTTGGGCTGACATCCGGCGAGACGCGTGAAATCTGCCATGCGGCGCTTGTCCACTTACCCGGATTCTCATGGGCGCAAGCCCAGGCTTACATATCCTTCGCCGGTCAGGCTGGCGGCGCGAAGGTGCTGGAGAGCGTCGAAAGACTGTCGAAGATCCTCACCGAGACCGATCCACAGCGCCGACTGTCCGCCATCCGTGCCTTTGCCTTCACGCAAACAGGAACACCGCGCGGCAACCAGGCCTTCTACAATGCCGCCATGCTGAAGCAGGACCCGAGCCTGGAGCAACGGGTGGCCGATATGCTGGTCCATGTGGTTGATCATCTCGAGGTCCTGCGCAAACTCGATCTTCTCGAGGCAAGCCTGGCAGCGCTGACCATCGCCGAGCGGCTGGTTCGCGATTATGAAGATCTCAAGCGCCGGCTTGGCTACATGGACTTCGAGGACCTGATCGAGCGGGCCGCCAATCTGCTGACCCGGAGCGATGCGGGTCCCTGGATCCACTACAAGCTTGATCAGGGCATCGACCACATTCTGGTCGACGAGGCGCAGGATACGAGCCCCGTCCAATGGCGCATCATTCGTGCCCTGTCGGAGGAATTCTTTGCCGGCAGATCGGCGCGCAACGTGCATCGCACTCTGTTTGCCGTCGGAGACGAAAAGCAGTCGATCTATTCGTTCCAAGGTGCACGACCTGAAAAGCTCGAAAGCGAGGGCCGCTATGCGCGCGGCATGGCGCAATCGGCAGAAATGGAATTCCGCTCCATCCGTCTTCCGCTTTCCTTCCGATCGACCGGCCATGTTCTCAGCGCCGTCGACCAGGTTTTCTCTGTGCCGCAAAACTCGCGCGGTCTCGGCGGAGGCGGTGAAGGGATCGCGCATCAGTCCAGCCGGATCGGTCACCCTGGACTTACCGCTGTCTGGGAGATGATCGCGCCTGCCGACAGCGTGGAAGAAGACGATTGGACGCTCCCCTTCGACGCAACCCCGGAAACGACACCGCCGGCGATCCTGGCACGGCGCATCGCCGATACGATTGCCGGATGGATCGGCAACGAGACGATCGTGGAAGACGGAAAGGTCCGGACCGTGCGGCCGGGTGACGTGCTGGTGCTCGTGCGCAAGCGCGACGGTTTCGTCAACGCGCTGACGCGGGCGCTGAAATCGCGCAATGCCATTCCGGTCGGCGGCGCGGACCGCCTCGTGCTGACACGCCACATCGCCATCCAGGACCTGATGGCTGTCGGCCGCTTCATGCTTCTGCCCGAAGACGATCTCTCGCTGGCGGCTCTGAGCAAATCTCCGCTGATGGAGCTTTCAGAGGAAGACCTGATGTTTGCTGCCGCAGGCCGGGTCAAGGGCATGAGCCTTTGGCATCGGTTCCGGGCGCTGGCCGAAGACGGAAACGCGGTCTTTGCCGGGGCAGTTGATATGATCGCCTCATGGCGGCGGCTCTCCGAGAGACAGAACCCGTTCGATTTCTTTTCCCGGATTCTGGGGCCCATGGGTGGACGTCGGAAGTTCTTTGCCCGGCTTGGCACCGAAGTGACCGATGTATTGGATGAATTCCTGGCGCTGGCACTCGACCACGGCGCCAAGGGGCTCCCCGGTCTGCAATCCTTCATTTCCTCGCTTGAACTCGATCCCCCTACCGTCAAGCGCGAACAGGACAAGGGTCGCGACGAGGTGCGGATCATGACGGTGCATGCCTCCAAGGGCCTTGAGGCGCCCATCGTCTTCCTCGTCGACGACGGCAGCGCGCCGTTCAATGCCAATCACATGCCGAAGCTCCGACTGATCGAGGACGGGGAAGACAGCACTCCGTTCGCACTCTGGCTGCCTGACTCCTCTCTCGCCGTCGCGCTGACCGAAGACGATACCGCTCGTCGCAAGGCGCTGGCGGAAGAAGAATATCGCCGGCTTCTTTACGTAGGGATGACCCGCGCGGCAGACAGGCTGATCATCTGCGGCCACAGAAAGAAGCGCGAGATTCCGGATTGCTGGCACAAGCTCGTCTGGTCCGCACTTTCGGCCGATGAAGCCCGCTGCCGCGAAACGGTCTTCAGGACACGCACCGAGGAATGGAGCGGGTTGGTCTGGACCTCCGGAGAGGCCTTGCGCGATCTTGAGACACATGGCGAGATGGTAAGGAATGCAAGCGCATTCCAGCTTCCAGCTTCCCTGATGAAACCTCTCACCACAGAGGCGCGCCTGCCTCGGCCTTTGAGCCCATCCGGTGCGACCGCAGAACTCGAGGGGCTCGATCCGCGACCTGCACCTGGCTCACGCCTGTTCGGGGATGCCGAAAAGACGAACCTCGCCATCAGGCGCGGGAAGATGATCCATCGCCTCTTCCAGATCCTGCCCGACTTTCCGGTGACCGAGCGGCGGGCCGCGGCCGGGCGCTATCTCGCTCGCGCCGCCGCCGACTGGACGGAGGAAGAGCGGCATCTCGCTGCGGACCAGGTCTTTGCCATTCTGGACAACCCGGAATTCGCAAGCCTGTTTGGTGAGACCGCCCGCGCCGAAACCAATCTCATGGGCATTCTTGCCACGTCCGAACGGCAATTCTCCGTTGCCGGGCGGATCGACCGTCTCGCGGTCGAGGCTGACAGGGTGATCATTGCAGATTTCAAGACCGACCGTGCGCCTCCCCGACGGCTGGAGGATATCTCCGGGACCTATGTCGCGCAGCTTGCGATTTACCGCGAAATTCTGCGGCCGCTTTATCCGGAGCGCGATATCGAATGCCGGCTGATCTTCACCACGTCGGGCACAGGCTTCTGCCTGACACACGCCATGCTGGATGCCGCGCTGTCGGAGCTCGGCCTTTCCGGAGCAAAGGCCGTTTAAGCGCCGCCCCGAGCAGGAAAGGGATTGAATTCTCTGCCTGCACGCATACATGATGGTTTAACAAGATTCGTTCAGGAGTTTCCCAATGAGCACCGTCAAGGTCGATAATGCCAATTTCCAGACCGAGGTTCTGCAGTCTGCCGAGCCGGTCGTCGTTGATTTCTGGGCCGAATGGTGCGGCCCCTGCCGCATGATCGCGCCGGCGCTCGAAGAGCTGTCGACCGAACTTGCCGGCAAGGTGAAGATTGCCAAGGTCAACGTTGACGAAAACCCGGAAATCGCAGCGCGCTTTGGCGTGCGCGGCATTCCGATGCTCGCCATGTTCAAGGGCGGCGAACTCGCCGACCAGCTGACCGGCGCGCGTCCGAAGTCGCAGCTATCCGCCTGGATCAATGGCGCTGCCTGATTTCAGAAGACCACAGAATGCGAAAAGGCCCGGGATAAACCGGGCCTTTTTTCATGTCGGGGGTGTCCCGTTGTCGCGAAGAACGGTGCCCGCGAGATAGAGCGAACCGCCGATGAAGATGCGCGGCGGCTCTTCACCCGGTTCGACAAGGCTTGCGATTTCCTTGAGGGCCTCCTCGACCGAGGAGCGCGGACGCGCCATCAAACCCGCCGTCTGTGCGTCAGTCGCAAGAGCGACAGGGTCAACACTCGCCTCCGATTGATCGACCGGAACGGTGAAGACCGTTTCGACGAGATCGGTAAAGGCGCGGAAAAAGCCCGTGGCATCCTTCGTGTTGATCATACCGGCGATCATGAAAAGCGGGCGGGGTTGTTTTTCTTCCAGTTCGGCCAACGCTTCGGCAATCACGACGCCCGCGCCAGGATTATGCCCGCCATCCAGCCAGATTTCCGCGCCTGCGGGCGCAAAGCCCGAAAGGCGTCCCTCGGGCAGCCGCTGCATGCGCGCCGGCCATTCGACAGACTTGAGGGCAGCGGCGATCGTGGCCTCGTCGAGATCGAAGCCAGCCGCCTTGACGCCGCGGATAGCGGCAGCGGCATTGCCATACTGATGACGTCCCGGCAGACGCGGCAGCGGCAGATCGGAAAGACCGAATTCGTCCTGATAGACCAGGCGCCCGAATTCCTCGAACGCCAGAAAATCCTGCCCGAAGACGGAATGCGGGCAGCCGAGGCGTTCCGCAGTTTCGACCAGAACGTCGAGTGCGGCACCTTCGGCCTGGTAACCGATCACCACCGGACGACCACGCTTCATGATGCCGGCCTTCTCGGCCGCGATCAATTCCACCCGGTCGCCGAGATAGGCAACGTGATCAAGGGAGATCGACGTGATGATGCAGGCGGCGGGGTTGGCGATCACATTGGTCGCATCGAATCGGCCACCGAGGCCGACTTCGACAATCGCCGCATCGGCGGGGTGTTCGGCAAAGAGCACGAACATGACGGCCGTCAGGATTTCGAACACCGTGATATATTCGCCGGCATTGGCGCCGCCGACGCGGCGGATCGCATGTGCAAGCGTCTCGTCATCGACCAGTTCGCCACGGCTTCCCTTGCGGCCAAGCCGGTAGCGTTCATGCCAGTTGACGAGGTGAGGCGAGGTGTGGACGTGAACGGAAAGGCCCTTGGCCTCCAGGAGCGCCCGGCAGAAGGCCGAGGTCGAGCCCTTGCCGTTCGTGCCGGCGATGTGGATCACCGGCGGCAGACGCTTCTCAGGGTTACCGAGCCGATCGAGCAGCCGGCGGATACGATCGAGTGAAAGATCGAAGCCCTTCGGATGAAGGGCCATCAACTTGTCGATTTCCAGTGCGGCTTTGCTCACGGACGCTCGCTTGGCTTGACGGATCAGGCCGCCTTGGACTTCACGCCTTCGCTCAGCATGGAGAGAATGCGGCCGATGGTTTCCGGGATCTTGTGGCGATGGAGGACCATATCGACCATGCCGTGCTGATAGAGATATTCCGCCGTCTGGAAGCCCTCGGGCAGCTTTTCGCGGATCGTCTGTTCGATGACGCGGCGGCCGGCGAAGCCGATCAGCGCGCCGGGTTCGGCGATATGGATATCACCCAGCATGGCGTAGGAGGCCGTAACGCCGCCTGTCGTCGGGTTGGTGAGAACCACAATATAGGGCAGGCCCGCTTCCTTCAACATCTCGACGGCAACCGTCGTACGCGGCAGCTGCATCAGCGAGAGGATGCCTTCCTGCATGCGCGCGCCGCCGGAAGCCGGGAACATGACCAGCGGGCACTTCTCGGCAATCGCCTTTTCAAAGGCTGCGATAATCGCTTCGCCGGCAGCGGTGCCGAGCGAACCGCCCATGAATTCGAACTCGTGAACCACGCCGACAGCCTTGACGCCGCTGATCGTGCCGACGCCGGCGAGGATCGTGTCCTCGAGCTCGGTCTTGGTGCGGCTGTCCTTGAGGCGATCGCTGTATTTCTTGGAATCGCGGAACTTCAGCGGGTCCTGCGCTACCTTCGGCTGCGACATCAGCTCGAACTGGCCGTTATCGAACAGCCAGGCGAGACGCGCCTTGCCGGGCATCTTCATGTGATGGCCGGAGGCGGGGATCACCCACTGGTTTTCCTCAAGGTCCTTGTGAAAGACCATCTCGCCCGTTTCCGGGCATTTGATCCAGAGGTTTTCCGGAACCTCGCGACGGCCCAGCATCGAGTTGATACGCGGGCGAACGTAATTGGTCAGCCAGTTCATGGGTGAAACTCCTTGTTCTGGATCTTCTTAAGCGCGCTTATTCGGCCGCTTTGAGGCGGGCAGCACGGACGCCGGTCGAAAGGCCGCGGACGAGCGTTTCAACGCTCGGAACCGTATCCTGCGTGGCCTGACCATCCTTGCTCAGGCTGAGCGCGATCTGGTTGACGATGGCCGTACCGACGACAACGCCATCGGCGGAAGCGCCAATCAGGCGGGCATGTTCGGCCGTCTTGACGCCGAAGCCGACGCAGATCGGAAGCTCGGTATGTCCCTTGATGCGGGCGACTGCACCCGCAATCAGCGACGGGTCCGGAAGAGCCGAACCGGTGATGCCGTTCATCGATACGTAATAGACAAACCCGGACGAGTTCTGGAGAACGCGCGGCAGGCGCTTGTTGTCCGTCGTCGGCGTCGTCAGGCGGATGAAGTTGATGCCGCGGGCAACGGCCGGGATGCAAAGCTCGTCATCCATTTCGGCCGGCAGGTCCACGACGATCAGGCCGTCGATGCCGGCGGCCAGTGCGTCTTCGATGAAGCGCTCGACGCCGTAGATGTAGATCGGGTTGTAATAGCCCATCAGGACGATCGGCGTATCCTGATCCGTCTCGCGGAAACGGCGGGCCATGTCGATGGTCTTGGCGAGGTTCTGGCCTGCCTTCAGCGCGCGCTGTCCGGCCAGCTGGATCGCCGGACCGTCTGCCATCGGATCGGAGAAGGGCATGCCGAGCTCGATGATGTCGGCGCCTGCCTTCGGCAGCGCCTGCATGATCTTCATCGAAGTTTCGAAATCCGGATCGCCGCCCATGAAATAGGTCACGAGGGCCGGACGGCCATCGGCCTTCAGGTCGGCAAAGCGTTTGTCCATACGTGCGGTCATGACGATCAGAGCCCCATTCCGAGAATCTTGCCAACGGTGAAGATGTCCTTGTCGCCGCGGCCACAGAGGTTCATCAGAATGATCTGGTCCTTGTCCATCTTCGGCGCGCGCTTGATGACTTCAGCGAGCGCATGGCTGGGTTCCAGCGCCGGGATGATGCCTTCGGTGCGGGTCAGCATCTGGAAGGCGTCGAGCGCTTCATTGTCCATGATCGGCACGTATTCGACGCGGCCAGTATCCTTCAGCCAGGAATGTTCCGGGCCGATGCCGGGATAGTCGAGGCCAGCGGAGATCGAGTGACCTTCCTTGATCTGGCCGTCGCTGTCCTGCAGCAGATAGGTGCGGTTGCCGTGCAGAACGCCGGGCGAACCCGCCGTCAGAGACGCACAATGTTCCTCGCCGTCGAGACCTTTGCCGCCGGCTTCGACGCCGACGATCTTGACGGAGTCATCATCCAGGAAGGGGTGGAAAAGGCCGATGGCGTTGGAGCCACCGCCCACAGCCGCGACCAGCATATCCGGCAGGCGACCTTCGGCGGCCATCATCTGTTCCTTGGCTTCCTTGCCGATCACCGACTGGAACTCGCGAACGATTTCCGGATAGGGATGCGGGCCGGCAGCCGTGCCGATGATGTAATAAGTGTCGTCGACATTGGTGACCCAATCGCGCAGCGCTTCGTTCATCGCATCCTTGAGCGTGCCGTGTCCGGCGGTCACCGGCTTCACTTCGGCGCCCAGCAGCTTCATGCGGAAGACGTTCGGGGCCTGACGCTCGACATCGGTCGCGCCCATATAGACGACGCAGGGAAAGCCGAAGCGGGCGGCAACGGTTGCCGAGGCCACGCCATGCTGGCCGGCGCCGGTTTCGGCGATGATGCGCTTCTTGCCCATCCGCTTGGCGAGCAGGATCTGGCCGATGCAATTGTTGATCTTGTGCGAACCCGTATGGTTCAGCTCGTCGCGCTTGAAATAAATCTTCGCGCCGCCAAGTTCGGCCGTCAGGCGCTCGGCGAAATAGAGCGGGCTAGGGCGACCGATATAATGCGTGCCGAGATTGGCAAGTTCGGCCTGGAACTCGGGATCGGTCTTGGCCTTCTTGAACTCTGCCTCGAGATCGAGGATCAACGGCATCAGCGTTTCGGCCACAAAGCGGCCGCCGTATATACCGAAACGGCCGTCCTCATCGGGACCGGCGCGGAAGGAATTCAGCTTTGGCGTCTCGTTCACATCAAACTCCCAGGGCCCTTGCGCATCGCGATTGCGCGTTCAGCCGCATCGAAAAATTCATTCATCTTGTCCAGGCTCTTGACGCCCGGTTCGCTCTCGACCCCGGACGACACGTCGATGCCGGAGCAGCGGGTTTTCAGGATGGCGTCCGCCACATTGTCCTTGTTGAGGCCACCGGAAAGCATGTAATCGACATCGTCGTCAAGCACATCGAGCAGCGACCAGTCGAACGAAACCCCATTGCCACCGGGCAGTTCCGACCCTTTCGGCGCCTTGGCGTCGAAGAGGAAACGATCGGCAACCCCAATATAGGGATCGACGCGCGCCAGATCATCCGCATCGCGGACGGAAAAGGCCTTCATCACCGGCTTGGCATAGAATGCCTTCAGACGCAGCAGTTCATCGACGTTTTCGTGTCCGTGAAGCTGGAGGATATCCGGCTTCAGCTCGTCAACGATTTCATCAAGGAAGTCCGTGTCGGCATCGACGGTGACCGAAACGATTTTCGCCTTGCCGCGGACGGCTTCCGCCAGGCGGGCAGCGTCCATCGGCTCGACATAGCGCGGGCTCTTGGCAAAGAAGATGAAGCCGATATGGGTCGCGCCGCGGCGGACAGCGAGTTCCACCGCCTCGGGCGTCTTGAGACCACAGATCTTGATCGAGAATGTCATGGCTGTTGGCACTCGCATGAAACGGCAAAAGAGTCGAGCCAATTTGCGTTATGGACTGATCGCATTGCGCTATCGGTAACGTCTGGAACGTGCCGGCTCAGCTGAAATCAATCGCGTGGAGCGCAGAGCCGTGGCGCTTGAGCCAGGACTTGGCTTCCTTGGTTCCTGGGCAGAGCTTTTCGCACAGGGCCCAGAAGCGTGGACCGTGGTTCATCTCTGTGAGATGCGCCACTTCGTGGGCCGCCAGATAGTCGATGACAGATGGCGGGGCCATGACGATACGCCAGGAAAAGCTCAAGTGTCCGTCATGGGTGCAGGAGCCCCAACGGCTTTTCGTGTCCTTGAAACTGATCGAGGAAATGCGCTTGCCGCTGATGCGGGCATGATAGCGCGCCAATTCCTCCAGATCGCGCTTGGCTTCCTTTTTGAGGAAATCGGAGAGCCGGCGGCCGAGATTCTGCGGCTCGCCGCTGACGAGAAGAACCGGCTCCCCTTCGATCTGCGACTTTTCCGTCAGGCCGCGGAGCTTGCCGGTCAGCACGATGCGATGACTGACGCCGCGCAGCATGATCTGACCGCCCTCACGCAAACCAGCTTCGCTGGGAAGATTGGAGAGGCGCGTGGTCAACCAGCCGTGATGGCGCTCCAGAAAATCTTCGACATCGCGGATCGGCACGCCCAATGGCACGGTCATCTTCAGCGCCCGTCCGCCTGGCTCGATGCGCAGCGTCAGCCGCGTGGCGCGCCGGTCGCTGCGGATCGTCAGCGGAATGGCACGGCCGGCAACGCTGACCGTCCTTTGCTGCGGCTCTGCGGGTTTGGATCGTCTGAAAAACATCTCGGTCTTTGTCTTGTGATCTGCGCATCTTTAGCCGATTCGGCTAAACTCCCGGCACGAAAAAACCGGCCTTCGGACGAAGGCCGGCCGTTCACAACAGTCAGACGGATCAGTTGCCCGTCGTTCCATTCGTATCGTTGCCGTTGCGGGCATTGCGGTCGCGCATGAATTTGGAGAACTCCTCCTGGTCCTTCGCGCGGCGCAGCTCACTCACATACTCATCGAATTCGCGGCGCGCCTCGTCGAGCTTGCGGCGCTCGTTCTCGATGCGCTCCAACTCCTGGCGGCGCCAGTCGTCAAAGGCGGCATTGCCGGTTCCGCCGGCATACTGGCTGAAGCCCTTGCCGCCGGTGTAGCGGCGAACGGTCTCGAAGCCGCGATCAACGGTGGCGTTCGCTTCGCGCTTGAACTCATGCAGTCGGTCGCCGAACAGGATATAGGCGAGCATCGCCAGGCCCAACGGCCAAGAGATCACGAAACCCAATACCATGAGCGCGATGGTCGCCGGATTCCATTCCGGACGGATCCAGGCAGACTGTTTCATTGAAGAAACCTCGTTTTTTCAAGGAGACCGCCCCATGCGATCTCACTGATAACGAAGTGGGAAAGGCCCGGATCGCTTTCAAGGCGATCCGGGCCAAAACCGGATAAGCGCTGCGAAACGCTGGAGGATTTCGGTCTAATCCGACCGTGAGTTCAGGACTTGCGGCTGAAGCGGCCCTTGACGACGCGGGGCGTTTCAGCCGAGGCCGAACGGTTCTCAAGCGCGTTCGCCTTCATGAAGTTCAAGATGCGCGGCGCGATCTCGCGGCGGAAGCGGGAGCCGTTGAAGACGCCATAGTGGCCGACATCCGGCTGCAGATAATGCATCCGCATGCCGTCCGGGATAGACGCGCAGAGCGTCTGCGCTGCAGCCGTCTGGCCGACGCCTGAAATGTCGTCATTCTCGCCCTCGACCGTCATCAGCGCCGTCTTGGTGATGGCCTTGAGGTCGATAAGACGGCCGCGATGGGTCATCTCGCCCTTCGGCAGGGCGTGACGGATGAAGACGGTGTCGACCGTCTGAAGGTAGAACTCGGCGGTCAGGTCCATGACGGCGAGATATTCGTCGTAGAACTCACGGTGCTTCTCGGCAGGCTCGCCGTCATTCTTGACCAGATGGAAGAAGAAATCCTTCTGCGCGGTCATGTGGCGATCGAGGTTCATCGACATAAAGCCGGTCAATTGCAGGAAGCCCGGATAGACGAGACGCATGGCACCCGGCTGCGGCCAAGGAACCTGCATGACGACATTTTCCGCGAACCATTCGATCGGCTTGTTTTCAGCAAGGCGGTTGACCGCCGTCGGATTGCTGCGGGTGTCGATCGGTCCGCCCATGAGGGTCATGGAGGCCGGCACGTTCGGATCGTCATCCATCGCCATCACGGCGGCCGCCGCGAGAACAGGAACGGAGGGCTGACAGACGGCCATCAGATGCGTGTCGGGGCCGAGGAAGCGGATCATTTCGATGACATAGTCGATGTAATCATCCAGATCGAATGTGCCATCCTGCACCGGCACCATGCGGGCATCTACCCAATCGGTGATGTAGACATCGGCATGCGGCAGCATGGTCTCGACCGTGCCGCGCAGCAACGTGGCATAGTGGCCGGACATGGGCGCGACCATCAGCAATTTCGGGCCGCGCTCAGCACCTTGCGGCAGCACGCGCTCGAAATGCAGGAGATTGCAGAAGGGCTTCTTCCAGACGATCTTCTCGTGGACCGAGACTTCCTCGTCTCCAATAACCGTATGGTGCAGGCCGAACTCAGGCTTGCCATAACGCCGTGTGGCGCGCTCGAACACTTCGAAGCCTGCGGCCATCGTGCGCCCATAGGCAGTGAGCGAAAGAGGATTGAAGGGGTTGCGGTAGGCTACGCGCATTGCCTCTGCCGCTGCTCTCCATGGGGCCATGACCGCATGGTTGAACTCATACATCTGATAGAACATCAGCCGTGCCTTTCTTGCCGGATCACAGATGACGTAACGCACTGCACCGGACTATTGTTCGAGCCTAGCACTTTTCCCTTTCCGAACAATCAAGATTATAGTCTAGAAATAGGGATGAATTGACGTCTGTTTTCAATCAATTCAGTCGCTGGCTTACGAAGCGCGGACATCAACTTCGCATCGCCTTTTTCCAAAATGACGAATCAGTGACATCTGTTGCACTGCAACACTCTTCCCACTTCAAAGGAATGGCTCTAAGGTCCGCGTGCCTCGTACCGGCTCCTCCCGCCGGCGTTCATGAGGCAGTTTTCAAACGTCATTCACCCCAAGGCTTCACATCAAGACAAGGCAAATCGTTATGTCGCGTCAGACAGAATTCCCCGTCGATCCCCTCTTTACCGCCCGCTGGTCTCCCCGCTCCTTCGTTCCGCAAGCTATCTCCGACAAGGATCTGATGACGATCCTCGAAGCTGCACGCTTTGCCCCATCCGCTATGAACGCCCAGCCCTGGCGCTTCGTCTATGCACATCGCGACACGCCGGAATTTGAAAAGCTCACTTCTGCACTGATCGAGTTCAACGCGATGTGGGCGAAGAACGCGTCGGCTCTCGTCTTCATCTTCTCGCAGAAGACGGTGACGTCCGATTCGGGCGAGGAGAAGCCCTTCTACAGCCATGCCTTCGACGCTGGCGCCGCCTGGATGTCGCTCGCCCTGCAGGCGCATCTGCTCGGTTACCACGCCCATGCGATGGGCGGCGTTCTGCATGACAAGGCAATGGAAGTGTTCAACGTTCCGTCATCCTTCCGTCTGGAAGTTGGCGTTGCCATCGGCACGCGGGGCGAAAAGGAAGCCCTGCCCGAGCGCCTGCAGGAGCGTGAAGGTCCGAGCCCGCGCAAGCCGCTTTCCGCGATTGCAGGCAACGGCGTCTTCGTCGCCTGATCCCTGATCGACCAACGAAAAAGCCCGCCTCGACAACTCGGGGCGGGCTTTTGTTTTCCAGATTCTGAGCCGGATTCCAGATCCGATCAGATATCGAGGTTGGCGACGCTCAGCGCGTTTTCCTGAATGAAGTCGCGGCGCGGCTCGACTTCGTCGCCCATGAGGCGTGCAAAGAGACCGTCGGCATCGACCGCATCCATGACACGGACCTGAAGCAGAGAGCGGACGTTCGGATCGAGCGTGGTTTCCCAGAGCTGCTCGGCGTTCATTTCGCCAAGGCCCTTATAGCGCTGCATCGCGATGCCCTTGCGGCCGGCACCGAAGATGATGTCGAGCAGTGCGCGCGGGCCGATGATTTCCGTCTCGCCTTCCTTGCGGCGCAGAACCGGCGGGATGGCATAGATGTCCTTGAGCCGCGCATGCATCTGATCGATATGACGGGCGTCGGCAGACCCCATCAGCGCCATGTCGATGATGGCCGCTTCCTTGACGCCGCGGACCATGCGTTCGAAGACCAGATTGCCCTGATCGTTGACGTGGCCGGTCCAACCGCGTTCCGTCTCTTCGGAAATGAGGTCGAGACGGCGGGCCACTTCGGCAACCGTGTTTTCGGCCGCAGCCTGGTTCTGGACCAGCTCGACATTCAGGGCACCGGCGATTGCTGCCTGTTCGACGACATTGCGGTTATAGCGCGAATGCAGACCCTCGATCAGGGCGCGCAGGCGCAGGGCATCGTTTACGACTTCGCGGAGGTCTTGGCCGGCGCGGGCTTCGCCCGTGCCCAACTGCAGAACGGAATCATCGAGACCCGCATTGATCAGGTAATCCTCGAAGGCCTTTTCGTCCTTCAGATATTGAGAGGACTTGCCGCGCGTCACCTTATAGAGCGGCGGCTGGGCGATATAGAGATGGCCACGCTCGATCAGTTCCGGCATCTGACGGAAGAAGAAGGTGAGCAGCAGGGTGCGAATATGCGCGCCGTCGACGTCAGCATCGGTCATGATGATGATCTTGTGGTAGCGCAGCTTTTCCGCGTTGAACTCGTCCTTGCCGATCGATGTGCCGAGCGCGGTGATCAGCGTGCCGATTTCCTGGCTCGACAGCATCTTGTCGAAGCGCGCGCGCTCGACGTTGAGGATCTTGCCGCGCAGCGGCAGGATCGCCTGGTTTTCGCGCGAGCGGCCCTGCTTGGCCGAGCCGCCTGCCGAGTCACCTTCGACGAGGAAGAGTTCGGACTTGGCCGGATCGCGTTCGGAACAGTCGGCGAGCTTGCCCGGCAGCGAGGAAATGTCGAGTGCGCCCTTGCGGCGGGTCAGTTCGCGCGCCTTGCGGGCGGCTTCGCGGGCGGCCGCAGCTTCAACCACCTTGCCGATCAGCACCTTGGCTTCGCCCGGATGTTCCTCGAACCAGCGGTTCAGCGCCTCGTTGACGAGGTTTTCCACCACGGGGCGGACTTCGGAGGAGACGAGCTTGTCCTTCGTCTGCGACGAGAACTTCGGGTCCGGCACCTTGACCGAGAGCACGGCGGAAAGACCTTCGCGGCAGTCTTCGCCGCTCAGCGTCACCTTTTCCTTTTTCAGAATGCCGGACGTGTCGGCATAGGACGTGACCTGACGGGTCAGCGCGCCGCGGAAGCCGGCCAAATGCGTGCCGCCATCGCGCTGCGGGATGTTGTTGGTAAAGCAGAGCACGTTTTCGTGGTAGCTGTCGTTCCACCACATGGCCACTTCGACCGTGATGCCGTCCTTTTCGCCCTTGATGGCGATGGGCTTCGGCACCAGCGGCTTCTTGGCGCGGTCAAGATAGGCGACGAAGGCTTCCAGACCGCCATCATAGACCAGTTCCGTCTCGCGAATATCGGAATGGCGCCTGTCGGTCAGCGTGATGTGGACGCCAGAATTCAGGAAGGCGAGTTCGCGGAGGCGATGCTCCAGCGTGTCGAAGTCAAACTCAATCTTGGTGAATGTTTCCGGGCTGGGCAGGAAGGTGACCTCCGTACCCGAACGGCCTTCGTATTCGCCGGTCACGGCCAGCGGCGCATCGGCGACGCCATGCGTGAAGGTCATCTCATGGACCTTGTTGTCGCGGCGGATCTTGAGCTTCAGTTTGGTCGACAGCGCGTTGACCACCGAGACGCCCACGCCGTGCAAACCGCCGGAGACCTTGTAGGAATTCTGGTCGAACTTTCCGCCGGCATGGAGCTGGGTCATGATGACCTCGGCAGCCGAGACGCCTTCCTCGTGGTGAATGCCCGTCGGGATGCCGCGGCCGTTATCGGTCACGGAGACCGAACCATCGGCATTGAGCGTCACCGTCACCCGGTCGGCATGACCGGCCAGCGCCTCGTCGATGGCGTTATCGACCACTTCATAGACCATGTGATGCAGGCCGGAGCCGTCATCGGTATCGCCGATATACATGCCGGGGCGCTTGCGCACGGCATCGAGGCCCTTCAAGACCTTGATGCTGTCTGCGCCGTATTCCTCGGCGCCTGAACCCTGTGGGATGTCGGTATTCTCGCTCATTTAAACTTTCCCAGATGAACCGGCGACCGATGCGGCGGGCAAGCCTTGAATAGGCACCCATTCCGCCGGTTTCTGGGCAGGGCGCACGATCTGCGGCGCCTTGCCCGAATCACCATGAATTTATCATTTCGAATATAGGCACTTTGGCGTTCAAGCCAAACCTGCGGGACCGCTTTTCCCCGGAAAGCGGCAGTTCTTCGGGCTTTTTTAGCCCCTTTGCCGGCTCGCCTGGTCCAGCATCGCATCGATGGCGGCAACGGTCTCGCGATCGAGGTTTCTGATCTCGTGGGCCAGCCGGTTGGCAAGCGCGGTATAGGCTGCGTCAAGTCCTGCCGTGTCGATGACAACGCGTGGATGCGAGAGACCGGCAACCCGCATCAGGTCTTCGAGATCATCCCAGATGATGTTGAAATAGCCGGCGACCCGCTGGATGAAATCGAAGCTCGGGGCGCTGCGGTTTCCATGCTCCAGCGCCGAGAGATAGGCCTGCGATACGCCAAGCGCGGTCGCCATCTCCTTCTGCGTGACGCCTTTCTTGCGGCGCAGTTCCCGCATCGCCTCGCCGAATGGCGTCATGATTTGTCCCCTGGCTTGCGGGCGAGCCTGACGTAAAGAGCGCCGTCGCCGCCATGGCCGCGGCTCGCCGTCTCGTAGCCGGAGATCAGGAAGCGGAATTCCGGCTTCGAAAACCACATGGGGACGGCACGCTTCAACGCGCCCTCGCTGCCCATGGAAGAGCCCTTGCCGGTAATGACCAGGACATGGCGCAGCCCGCGCTCGTGCGCGTGGACGAGAAAGCCGAGCAGCATGGCATGCGCCTCGCTCTGCACCAGACCATGAAGGTCGATGCGCGCCTCAAGCTGCAGGCGACCCTTGGCGATCTTCTTCTGCACCGGGCGCTCGATCGGGTGATGCCGATGATCGGGCTTCTTGCCGGCCGGCGTGGCGGCGGCAGCGTCATTGACGTTGAAGATAGGCACGCCCCCCGCCGGGACTGTCTCTTCCAGCATCTGCGGTTCAAATTCTTCGAGGAAGTCCATCCGACCGGGCAGCGCGCGGACCGAACGTGCGACCTTCCCCCAGAGAATGCGGTCTTCGGACGACATGGTTTTCTTCGTCGCCATCTCAGTAGCGCTCCGCAGCGACCTTGGGGACGAGGATGAAGAAGTTTGCATCGTTGCGAACCGAACCCGCCAGGTCTCCAGCCTCCGCGCCAGAACCGGTGAAGATATCGCCACGGGCGGGCCCCACGATCGCAGTGCCAGTATCGAGCGCCAGCATCAGGCGGCGGAACGGCTCGCCGGCGTCCAGCCGGGTCAGGCTTTCGCTCTCGATATAGAAGGGACAGCCGAAGGTGTGGATGCTGCGATCGACGGCCAGCGAACGGCCGGGCGTCATCTGCACCTTGGCGGCCGCGACGGGTCCGAGTGCGGGATCGCCGATGTCCTCCTCGCGGAAGAAAATGTAGGAGCGGTTGCGCCAATAGGTTTCGTCCGCGCGGTCGGGATTGTTCGCAAGCCACTCGCGGATCGCGCCCATCGAGATTTTTGCCGGATCGATTTCTCCCGTATCTACGAGATGGCGGCCAATACCGGTGAAAGGGTGGCCGGCCTTGGCTGCATAGGTAATACGCTTGACCGAGCCATCACGGAAGGTAAGCCGGCCTGCGCCCTGGACATGGGTAAAGAAAACGTCTGCCTTGGATTTCGCCCAGGCGATTTCCAGACCACGGCCAGCCAGATATCCGAGATCGATGGCCTTGCGGTCGGGATATTCGCAGACCTCGCCGTCACGCAGATGCCCGAACATGTAGGAACGGTCCATCGCCGCCGGGCGGTTTGTGTCATCCAGGTCGATCAGATCGTCGGGGCGGCTGTAGAATGGGTAGCGCCAGGTCTCGTCGGGGGTGTCCGACACTTCCACATCGGGTTCGTAAAAGGCGGTGACAAAACCATTGCCGCCATCGGCGCGGCGAATGAAGAAGGGGATGAAGTGATTCTCGAAAAAGGATCGGGCTGCTTGCGCAGATGCAGCGGCTCCAAGTGCTTCCGCTGCATCCATCGCCGGCAGCAGCTCTTCGGCCTGTATGCCGAGAGCGCCGGCTTTATACGGCTTCCTGTTCAGAATATGCGCCCGGCATCGCCGGAGCGCGGCAATCAGTTCCCGAGGGTCGTCCTCGCCCCACCCGGCCAGATCTTCGAAGCCGCGTTTTTCCAGCGAGAACCCGGATGTCATCACTGCTCCGATTCGGTGCCGACGAGCTTCCAGTTCGGGTCACGCGAACGGGTGTCGCGGGAGAAGGTCCAGATGTCCTTGACCTCGGCCACTTCTTCCGGATGACCATCGATGAGTGCGCCCTGCTTGTCATAGGTTGCCGAGATCAGCTGGCTGACGATGCGCACGGTGACGAAAGCCTCGGTGCCCTTCATCGCGGCGTTGAGCATGTCGGCCTTGCTGATTCCGACAAATGTCGAGTTCAGTCTCTCGCCTTTCGCTTCGCGATCCCTGATCGCTGCCTCGAAGCCTTCATAGACTTCGCGGGACAGCAGGTTCTTCAGCGAATTGCGATCGCCTTCGGCAAAAGCCATGACGATCATTTCATAAGCGGCGCGGGCGCCCTTCATGAATTCCGTCGGGTTGAAGTTGCGATCGGCATCGATCACCGAGCGGATGCCCTTGTTCAGATCGCTTCCTGCGGCCGTAAATGCGTCGGCCGAACCGTAAGGGTTTACCGGTTCGCTCCTCTCTCCGCCCGTCGGCATAGGGCCAGCCTTGTCGGGGACGGGCCGAACCTCCGCGGTCTCGCGACGCGTATAGGGATCATGTGGCGGCTTCTCGTTGCCGGTTCTTCTCCCCAGCACGTTGCGCAGCTGAATGAAAATGACCACTGCCGCAACAAGGAAAAAAATCGTGACGATGTCGTTTGAACCCATTGGCCTATAAACCAGTTTCTCATTTATCTCTTGAGATCATATAGTCTTCAAACCACAGCTATTCAAACGCTAGATGTCGCTTCGACAGTTCCAGCGGCAATAAAGGCGCCCGATATGCGATTTTCCATCCTTCCCCTTGCCCTGGTCGCCCTGCCGCTTCTCGAAATTGCCGTCTTCATCATAGTCGGCCGCTATATTGGCGTGCTGCCGGTCATCGGCCTGATCTTTCTGTCGTCCGCGATCGGCGGCATACTTTTGCGCATCCAGGGGATCGGCGTTTTGCGCAAGCTGTCACGCGAGATGGATGCCGGGCGGCTGCCGGCGCGTGAGATGATCCACGGAGCCATGATTGTGCTGGCGGGCCTTTTCCTGCTGACGCCGGGGTTCGTTACTGACGTTCTCGGTCTTCTCCTTTTCATTCCGGCAGTGCGCGATGCTGCATGGCTGCTGATCAAGGACCGGATCGTGGTTTCCGGCGTGTTTCGAAGCGCCGGCCGCGGGCCGGGCTCGCCCTTCGACAACGGAAAACCGGGCGATCCCGAAGGCGACGTCATCGATCTCGACGCCGAAGACTATCATCGCGAAGGAAACCCCAATTCCCCCTGGAACCGCCGGATCGACTGACATGTCGCCTTGAGCGCGCTTCGGCCGCAGGGTTGTAAGCCCCCCTTGGAAATGTTAGATCGCGGCAACATCGATTGTCCCTTGAGGAGCAGATATGTCTAACGAAGCAAACCCGAACGGCGCAGGACAGGCTCCTTCGCTCAACATTCTCGCCCAGTACACGAAGGACCTGTCCTTCGAAAATCCGGGTGCGCCGCAGTCGCTGCAGGCCCGTGACAAGGCTCCCGAGATCAACATCAATGTCAACGTCAACGCCAATCCGCTCGGCGGCGACGACTTCGACGTTCTGCTGACGTTGACGGCGGAAGCCAAGGCTGGCGACAAGTCGCTCTTCCACGCTGAACTTGCCTATGGCGGCGTCTTCCGCATCGCCGGCTTCCCCCAGGAACACATGCTGCCGATCCTCTTCATCGAGTGCCCGCGCCTGCTGTTCCCGTTCGCTCGCCAGATCATTGCCGATGTCACGCGCAACGGTGGCTTTCCGCCGCTCCTCGTCGACCCGATCGATTTCGCACAGATGTTCTCGCAGCGCATGGCCGAAGAACAGGCTCGTGCGAAGGTCAGCGCGAACACCAACTGATTTTCGTTTTCAGGAACGGAAAACACGAAAGCCCGGGTTCGTCCCGGGCTTTTTGCATTTCTGGCGATTGTCTGCGTGGTCTTACTGGTAGCGCGCCCAGAGCGCCTTGCCGCCTATTTTGGCGACCATGGCCTCATGGGCCTGGCGCTCCGTCTCCGTCACACGCGCTGCCAGCGGCTTCGGTCTGCCCACGACGATCGCGCCGGCAGCGTCGTTTTCTTCAACCGAGGTCTGCCCCGGACCCGCAAGCCCCAAGGCGGCCTGACGGCCGCCGATCATCTCGATATAGACTTCCGCCAGAAGTTCGGAGTCGAGAAGCGCGCCGTGCTTGGCGCGATGGGAATTGTCGATACCATAGCGTCGGCAGAGCGCGTCGAGGGAGTTCGGACCCATCGGATGCTTGCGACGGGCGAGCGAAAGCGTGTCGATGACTTCCGACGGAGCGATTGCCGGCATTCCCAGTCGGCCGAGTTCGGCGTTGATAAAGCCCATATCGAAGGTGGCGTTATGGGCGATCCACTTGGCACCCTCGAAGAAGCTCAAGATCTGTTCGGCGACGTCGGCAAAGGCGGGCTTGTCGGACAGGAATTCGTCCGTGATCCCGTGAACTGCCAACGCATCCGGATGGACCTTGCGGTCGCCGGGATTGATATAAAGATGCAGCGTCCGCCCTGTTGGAAAATGATTGTCGAGTTCTATACCGCCGATTTCGATGATCCGATCCTCACGCGAATCGAGGCCGGTCGTTTCCGTATCGAAGATGATTTCACGCATGGTCGTTCCTGATTAGCCAAGCTTGCTGGCTCTGATATCGGCGATGATGGCCCGCACCTGCGCACGGGCCTGTTCAACCCCTTCGCCTGTGTCGACAATATAGTCCGCGCGGATTCGTTTTTCGCTATCCGGCATCTGGCGCGACAGGATCATTTCGAACTTATCCACCGTCATCCCGGGTCGGGCGAGAACGCGGGCGCGCTGAATGTCGGGTGCGCAGGTCACGACCACGATCGCATCCACCCTTCCCTCGCCTCCGGTTTCGAAGAGAAGCGGAATGTCGAGAAGGACGATGTCGTGCCCTTCCTCTTCCGCTTTCCGGCGAAACTGCAATTCCTTGTCTCGCACCAGGGGATGGACGATGGATTCCAATGTCTTGAAATCGCCGGGATGGGCGGCAAGATGCGCGGCGAGTTTCACGCGGTCGATCTTGCCATCGGTTGTGGTTCCGGGAAAGGCAGCCTCGATCGGCGCCACAGCCTCACCCGCATAGAGCTGATGGACGACGGCATCCGCATCATTCACCGGGATGCCCTCCGCCTGGAACATCGCCGCGGTGGTGGACTTGCCCATGCCGATCGAGCCCGTGAGGCCGACGACGAACATCAGCGCACTCCCATCGCAGCTTCGACGATCTCTCGAAGTTCCCGGTCGACAACCGGACGAACGCCGAACCATTTTTCAAAACCGGGCACCGCCTGATGCAGAAGCATGCCAAGCCCGTCGGCTGTGGCGACACCTTGCGCTTCCGCCTGTTGCAGGAAGGCCGTCTTGAGCGGAACATAGACGATGTCGGTGACGAGTGCGCTTGGTCGCATCCTGGTGAAGTCGATCTCGGGCACTGCGTCGTCTTCCAGTCCCAGCGACGTCGTATTCACGAACAGACCCACATCCTGAAGCAGTTCGTCCAGGGCCTCAAGAGGATGCGCCTGAACAGTCGCGCCGAACCGGTCCGCCAGGCCCTTTGCTCTTTCTACCGTGCGGTTGAGAACATGGATATTTCGAAAGCCGCGCTCGACCAGGGCAACGATCACCGCGCGGCTGGCACCGCCTGCGCCGTAAACCACCGCTGTCTCGAGTTTGTGCCAGCCGGCGCTCTTCTCATCGAGATTGGCGGCGAAGCCATAGGCGTCCGTGTTGGTTGCCTTCAACCGTCCGTCTTCGCGCCAGAGCGTGTTGGCCGCACCAATATAATCGGCGGTTTCGTCCACGTCGTCGGCGAGCGCGAAGGCACGCTCCTTGTGTGGGATCGTGATATTGCCGCCCACAAATTCCGCGGATGGCTCCTTGAGCCTCTCGATGAAGGCGGCGAAATCTTCCGGCGCAACATCAACGGCGCGATAGCTTCCGTCAATGCCATGGCGCTTCAGCCAGGTACCATGAATGAGCGGGGACTTGGAATGATTGATCGGATGGCCGGCGACGAATGCGTGCATGGTTAATGTTTCACGTGAATCAGCGGGGGATGATGGCGAGATCTCTGAGTGCCGCGAGCAAGGGCAGCATGGGCAGGCCTATGATGGTGAAGAAGTCCCCCTCGACCTTCTCGAACAATTGCTGCCCCAGACCTTCATAGCTGTAGGCCCCAACCGTCAGCAAGACCTTCGACCCGGCATTGGCAATGTAGGAGTCGAGAAACGTTTCCGTAAATTCACGAAAGGTGAGATCCGCTATCGAGACATGGTTCCAGACTTCCTCGCCCTGTCGGACGATGGAGATCGCGCTCGACAGGCGATGGGTCTTTCCCCGCATCGACCACAATTGCTCTCGCGCCATCTCGACGGACGTGCACTTGTGAAACAGCCGCCCGTCCATCGACATAACCTGGTCGGAGCCGATGACATAGGCCTGCGTGTTTCTGTTCGCCACGTCTTGCGCCTTTGCTTTGGCAAGAGCTGCCGCAACGACGTCCGGTGCTGCACCAGATAGAATGAGAGGTGCTTCAATTTCACGTTCATCAATCCGTGCGGGCTCTGCGTCAAATGTCAGTCCAGCGGCCTCCATCAATTGTTTACGAAACGGCGAACCGGAGGCGAGGATCAATTTTGTTTCTGCTGCCATGAAATAGCGGCCTCTTTTACGGTGGGGCAGTGGATGCGCAGATTTCTCGCATTGGCACGGTTGGTTTACAACAGAGACTATGGGAAGAGGGGGAAATTCCCGCGCGTTAATCATCCGTTAGCAATTGCCCTGTAGGTTCCAGGGTGCAGTCGCTTGAGAAGCGATTCTGTATCAGGCAAGCGCTGTCATCATTTTTCCCCGTTAATTCCGGGACACTGTTGATAAAGCGGGAGAAGGTGGCACGGTTTTACAGGTGGCGGATCGCCCTGTGGGAAACGGTCGATTTATCCACATTTCGGATTCTTCAAAATCAGTTTCGCGTCGAAAACGGGAACTGTGGAGAACCCCTGCATCATCCGGACTTATGCAGTGCTTATCAACAGGCGGGTCGATCATTCCGGCTCCTCCAAGCTTTTCTGAATCCTTATAGAATCGAAATAAGCCGGCTTTTTCTATTCCTGCGGATAAATATCCCAGGCGATCCCGTTTTGCCCGTCCGATCGGTGGATGAGGGTTGCGTCAATTTTAATCCTTGATCCTCACCGACTCTAAGAAATAGAAGCTCTTTAAGAATAGTTTTTTAGATTGGAGAAGAGAGTGGTTTCAGACCCGCACCGCAAGGTGATCGACGTCTTGGAAGGTAAGACGGTCTCGCCTCCCCCGATCTGGCTCATGCGCCAAGCTGGCCGCTATCTGCCCGAGTATAGAGAAACGCGCGCCAAGGCCGGAAGTTTCCTCGATCTTTGCTATACGCCGGATTACGCCGTTGAAGTGACGCTACAGCCGATCCGTCGGTATGGCTTTGATGCGGCGATCCTGTTTTCCGATATCCTCGTTATTCCCGATGCGATCGGTCGCAATGTTCGCTTTGAGGAAGGCAATGGGCCTCAGCTTGATCCGTTGAACGTCGACGAGATCGATGCCGTCACGCGAACCGAACTTGGGACCAGGCTGGACCCTGTCTACGAAACCCTGCGGCGATTGCGCGTTGAGCTTCCCGCGGAAACGACCCTCCTGGGCTTCTGCGGCGCGCCCTGGACGATTGCGACCTATCTCATCGCCGGCCACGGAACGCCCGACCAGGCACCGGCGCGGCTGTTTGCCTATCGGCACCCTGAAGCTTTTTCTAAACTCCTCGATCATATCGCGGATCTCTCTGCCGAATATCTGATCAGGCAGATCGACAGCGGGGCCGATGCGGTGCAGATTTTCGACTCTTGGGCGGGTGTCCTTGGGGAAGTCGAGTTCGACCGTTACGCGGTTGGACCCGTTCGCCGGATTATCGACAAGGTTCGCGCCGCGCGTCCTGGTGCCAAGATCATCGCCTTTGCCAAGGGTGCTGGATATCTCCTGAAGACCTATCGGCAGGACACGCGTGCTGACGCCATAGGCCTCGACTGGTCCGTGCCGCTCTCCTTCGCGAAGGAACTGCAGAAGGACGGTGCGGTTCAGGGAAATCTTGATCCGATGCGGGTCGTTGCCGGCGGTCAGGCTCTGGATGACGGCATTGATGCGATCCTGCAGGCGCTCGGTTCCGGACCGCTGATTTTCAATCTTGGACACGGCATCACGCCGCAGGCCGATCCGGAAAATGTGACCCGGCTGGTCAAGCGCGTTCGCGGGGGTGTTGCTTGAGCGAGATGCGCAAGGCGGCGGGCGGCAAGGTTGCGTTGCGTGCCGGAGTAGCGCTCGCAATCTTCCTGGCAATCGGGCTCGCCCTCTTTGCCGCTGACGAGCAGAACCGTTATCTCTGGGTGAAAGCACTGCACGTCATTGCCGTCATTTCGTGGATGGCAGGCATGCTCTACATGCCGCGGCTTTTCATCTACCATCTCGACCACGAGATCGGATCGGCCGCGTCGGAGACGTTCAAGGTCATGGAACGCCGCCTGATGAGGATCATCATGACGCCGGCGATGGTTTTGACGTGGATTTTCGGTCTCTGGATGGCGATCGAGATTTACGGGTTTCATGGCGGATGGCTTCATGCGAAACTTCTTGCCGTCGTCGCCCTCTCAGGCGTTCACGGCTATTTCGCCAAGGCGGTCCGGCGATTCGGAGCCGATGATCGTTTTGGGACTTCCCGCAGCTGGCGAATCATGAACGAGGCGCCGACGCTTTTGATGATCGTCATCGTAATCCTCGTTATCGTGAAGCCTTTCGCCTGATTTCTCGCCAATTTGGTCCCTCCCCCTTGCGAGGGGCTCAGCGAAGCGCTATTTTCCGCGCATCTCTTTCCGAGGTGACGGGCTCAAAGAGCCGGACGAACACGTCTGGCGACCGCATATTGCCCCGTCCGGTTCTCCCCTTTTATTCGTGTGGTTATTCATGGCTGAAATGAAGCTTCAGGAGCTTAAGAACAAGACCCCAACCGACCTGCTCGCCTTTGCAGAGTCGCTGGAGGTTGAGAACGCGAGCACGATGCGCAAACAGGAACTGATGTTTGCGATTCTGAAGATGCTGGCCACGCAGGAGGTTGAGATCATCGGCGAGGGCGTCGTCGAAGTTCTGCAGGACGGCTTCGGCTTCCTTCGCTCGGCAAATGCCAACTATCTTCCCGGTCCGGACGATATCTACATCTCCCCTTCTCAGATCCGTCGCTTCTCGCTGAAGACCGGTGATACGGTCGAGGGACCCATTCGTGGACCGAAGGAAGGTGAGCGCTACTTCGCGCTCCTGAAGGTCAATACGATCAACTTCGAAGATCCGGAGAAGATCCGCCATAAGGTTCACTTCGACAACCTGACACCGCTCTATCCGAACGAACGCTTCAAGATGGAGCTGGACGTTCCGACCTCCAAGGATCTGTCGCCACGTGTGATCGACCTGGTCGCCCCGCTCGGCAAAGGCCAGCGCGGGCTGATCGTCGCGCCGCCGCGCACGGGTAAAACTGTTCTGCTTCAGAACATCGCGCATTCGATCACGGCCAACCACCCGGAATGCTATCTGATCGTTCTGCTGATCGACGAACGTCCGGAAGAAGTGACCGACATGCAGCGTTCCGTACGTGGCGAAGTCGTTTCCTCTACATTCGACGAACCGGCGACGCGCCACGTTCAGGTTGCCGAAATGGTCATCGAGAAGGCCAAGCGCCTCGTCGAGCATGGCCGTGACGTCGTCATCCTACTGGATTCGATCACGCGTCTCGGGCGCGCCTACAACACCGTCGTGCCGTCTTCCGGCAAGGTTCTCACGGGTGGTGTGGATGCGAATGCCCTGCAGCGGCCGAAGCGCTTCTTCGGTGCTGCCCGCAATATCGAAGAGGGTGGTTCGCTAACCATCATCGCCACGGCGCTGATCGATACAGGCAGCCGCATGGACGAAGTTATCTTCGAAGAATTCAAGGGCACCGGCAACTCTGAAATCGTTCTCGACCGCAAGGTCGCCGACAAGCGCATCTTCCCGGCGATGGATATTCTCAAGTCCGGTACACGTAAGGAAGACCTGCTCGTGCCGCGTCAGGATCTGCAGAAGATCTTTGTTCTTCGCCGGATTCTTGCCCCGATGGGCACGACCGACGCCATCGAGTTCCTCATCGACAAGCTGAAGCAGACCAAGAACAATGGTGACTTCTTCGAGTCGATGAACACCTGAGATATCCTTAGCCGGATTCAACTTTGCGAGAGTCAATGGCGGTATTTGCCGCGATTGACTCTTTTGCGTTTTGGCAGCAGATACCGCGCAAACTCAAGCTTTCCTGTTCCAAGCACGGCCGATATCCGCCTTGGACGTCGCCTGATCGGATCACATGAAGACCACCGACACGATCTTCGCGCTTTCAAGCGGCAGCCTACCGGCTGGCGTCGCGGTTGTTCGTATCTCGGGCCCTCATACTGCGGACGCGGTGAGACTCGTCTGTCGGAAGGTCCCTGTTCCGCGTCAAGCCAGCTTGATGGTGATCCGTGGACCGGGCGGCGAAGAACTCGATCGCGGACTGGTACTTTTCTTCGAGGGACCAGCGTCTTTCACCGGAGAAGATTGCGCCGAACTGCAAGTCCACGGCGGACGAGCGGTCGTTTTTGCTGTTCTGGAAACCCTCAGCGGAATCGAGGGATTACGGCAGGCGGAAGCGGGGGAGTTTGCCCGGCGCGCTTTTGAGAACGGGAAGATGGATCTTGTCGAGGCAGAGGGCCTTGCCGAACTCGTTCAGGCGGAGACTGCTGCGCAACGACGGCTCGCAAAATATCTCGCGGATGGGCATCTCTCGCGGCGGTATGACGCATGGATGAAGCGGCTCTCCCAGGCACGGGCTCTGATAGAGGCCGAACTGGATTTCACCGATGAGGGGGATATACCCGGTTCCGTGTCCGATCAGGTTTGGCAGGACATGCAGCTTCTCGCCGATGAAATGGCTGCGGCACTTGACGACCATACTGCTGAGATTGTGCGGGAAGGATTTCGGGTGGCCATTGCGGGGCCGCCCAATGCCGGCAAGTCCAGCCTTATGAATTTCCTCGCCAAGCGGGATGTCGCCATTGTGACGGATATCGCCGGAACCACCAGGGACGTTCTCTCCGTGGACTTGGATCTGGACGGGAACAGGATCGTCCTCTTCGACACTGCAGGTCTGCGCGAGACCGAGGATCCAGTGGAACGGATCGGCATAGAGAGAGCCCGCCAGACAATCAATGCAGCCGACCTAGTGCTCCACCTGGTCGATTTGGGTGAGCCGACGTCTCTTGATCTTCACGATACATCGAAGCTAGACTCAGATATGATCGTCGTGCGGACGAAACGCGATCGACATCATCCTGCGGAAGCGGCAGGTGGGTTGTCTGTGTCAACAGTCACCGGCGAAGGTGTCGATTCGCTTCTGAAACAAATTTCGCAGCGCGCATCTGTTGCGGTTCAAGGTGGCCAACTCGTCACCCCACTTTTGATTCGGCATCGTAACCATATCTCGGCGGCTTGCGACTGGCTGAGAGCGGCAGGGGCCGCGGAAGATCATGCCTTGGAGCTGAGGGCCGAGATGCTTCGCTCTGCCGCGGATGACCTGGCCCATCTGACTGGACGCGTAACACCGGACGCCTTGTTGGGCCTGATCTTTTCGCAATTTTGTGTGGGCAAATAGCGGAGCTTTCGCCAAATGACCAACTTCGATTCAGGAACGAAATGATGACGGGCTTCGATTTCGATGTGATTGTGATTGGTGGGGGCCACGCAGGCTGCGAGGCTGCTTCTGCCGCCGCGCGCGCGGGCGCCGAGACACTTCTCCTCACCCACCGAGCCGACACGATCGGCACGATGTCCTGTAACCCCGCCATAGGTGGGCTGGGAAAAGGCCATCTTGTGCGTGAAATCGATGCTCTTGACGGTCTGATGGGCCGCATTGCCGACAAGGCTGGCATCCAGTTCAGACTCCTGAACCGAAAGAAAGGTCCCGCGGTCCGGGGCCCACGCACACAGGCGGACCGGGCGCTCTACAAAAGACAGATGCGGATGGCCATCGAGGAAGTCGAAAGGCTCCACGTGGTTGAAGGCGATGCCTTCGACTTGCTGATGAACGGATCGATCGTTTCCGGTGTCGAAACGGCTGATGGTCGCCGGTATGCAGCCCGTTCCGTGGTCATCACGACCGGAACCTTTCTCCGCGGATTGATTCACATCGGAAACGAAAAGACGCCGGCCGGTCGGGTCGGAGAAGCGCCTAGTGTTGGTCTTTCTGAACGCTTCGAGCGGATGGGCATGCGCCTCGGCCGATTGAAGACCGGTACGCCTGCCCGGCTTGATGGAAAGTCCATCGCCTGGAACCGCATTGGGGTACAGGAAGCTGACAGCATGCCAGTGCCCTTCTCCTTCATGACGGATGACATCACCAATCCCCAGATCGTCTGCGGTGTTACGCGCACGACTGAGGAGACGCATCGGATCATTCGCGACAACATTCACCGCTCTGCGATGTATTCCGGTGACATCAAAGGCATCGGTCCGCGCTACTGTCCTTCAATTGAAGATAAGATTGTTCGCTTTGGAGACAGGGATGGTCACCAGATATTTCTGGAACCGGAAGGCCTTGACGATGATACTGTCTATCCCAATGGAATCTCCACGTCCTTGCCCGCGGACATCCAGGAAGCTTTTATTCGAAGCATTCCTGGTCTTGAAGACGTGCGGATAAAGGTGCCTGGCTACGCCATCGAGTATGATTTTGTCGACCCAACCCAGCTCGATCACCGGCTCGCTGTGAGACATGTGGATGGCCTGTTCCTCGCCGGACAGATCAATGGGACGACGGGATATGAGGAGGCGGGTGCCCAGGGCCTTGTTGCGGGGTTGAACGCGGCGAGACACTCCCTTGGCGCCGATCCAGTCAAATTTAGTCGAACTGATTCCTATATCGGCGTCATGATCGATGACCTGATTACATTTGGAGTGAGTGAACCCTATCGGATGTTCACATCGCGTGCAGAGTATCGCCTTTCGCTTCGTGCAGACAATGCTGACCAGCGGCTTACGCCTCTGGCCATCTCCCTCGGGATCTGCTCCGAGGAGCGTCGCGAGCGATATTCGCGCTATGAATCAGCAGTTCATGACGGGCGCACCGAATTACAAGTCCGCAGCCTTACGCCCAACGAAGCGGAGGCTTTCGGCCTATCGCTTAACAAGGACGGCGTGCGCCGTTCTGCCTATGAACTTCTGTCTCGAAACGAGTTCGAGTTCAGTGATGCGGAAGGAATTTGGCCCGAGCTCGCGAATATCGATTCCCGGGTGAAAGAGGCCTTGAAGATTGAAGCGGGCTACGCCGTCTATATGGATAGGCAAGCTGCGACGATTGCAGATATTCGTCGGGATGAAGCGCGGGTGATTCCGGCGGACTTCTCCTTTGATATCATTTCCGGGCTCTCCAACGAATTGTTGTCAAAACTCAATAGATTCAGACCCTTAACTATCGCCCAGGCTTCGGCTATCGAGGGAATGACACCTGCGGCGCTCGCCTTGATATTGGTCCATCTCAGGAAGAGTTCTCCTGATATGAGTGTTGCAAAGCGGCAGGTACAATGATGGAGAGTCGCGCTCTCGATATAGACGGATTGCGTGTTTCACGTGAAACCACCGCCAAGCTGATGGCCTTTGCGGATTTGTTTCGGAAATGGGCGAAGGCGATCAATCTCGTTGCGCCGTCAACGGCTAGTGACTTGTGGGATCGGCATATTCGGGATAGCGCGCAACTTTTTGCTCTGAATCCAAAGCCGATTACGTGGGTCGATCTGGGTAGCGGTGGAGGCTTCCCTGGTATCATCACGGGCATTCTGCTGTCGGAGCAGGGAGATGGTTGGGTCCATCTTGTCGAAAGCAATCATAAAAAGGCGTCGTTTCTCCGAAATGCGATTTTGCAAACCGGTGCGCGGGCATCCGTGCATCCGCTGCGGATTGAGGAAGCCCCTTCTGTCATCCCCCAATGCGCTGCCATTTCCGCACGCGCTCTCGCGGATCTCTCTCTTCTCTTCGATTTTGCGCAGCCATGGGTTCAGGCTTCCGACCCAACTCGTCTCTTTCTGCATAAAGGGCGGGATTACGCGCGCGAGGTTGAGGTGGCACGTAGCCGTTGGGTGTTCGATCTGATAAGACATCAAAGTCAGATCGATCCGGAATCAGTCATTCTCGAGATTTCGAATCTGGCGCCCATGGGTTAGCGAGACATGAAAATGGCGATGAGCGGCTATCGGAATCGGATCATAACCGTTGCAAATCAAAAGGGTGGCGTTGGAAAGACTACCACTGCGATCAATCTCGCGACGGCACTCGCCGCCATTGGAGAGAAAGTTCTAATTGTCGACCTCGATCCGCAGGGGAATGCCAGCACTGGACTTGGCATCGGTCGCAAGAGCCGCGAACATTCGTCGTATGACCTTCTGATGGGAACGCATTCGGTAGCGGAAGCCGTCCAGGAGACGGCTGTCCCAAATTTGCACATTATTCCGTCGACCATGGATTTGCTCGGTATAGAGATGGAAATCTCGCAGGCCAGCGATCGGGTATTCCGCCTGCGCAAAGCGCTGATTTCAACGCAGGCCTTCGAATATTCCTACATCCTTGTCGACTGCCCTCCGAGCTTCAACTTGCTGACGATGAATGCCATGGCTGCCGCGCATTCTGTCCTGGTGCCGCTGCAGTGTGAATTCTTTGCGCTCGAAGGCCTGAGTCAACTCCTTGAAACTGTTTCAGAAATTCGTTCCACGGTGAATCCGCAGCTCGATATTCAGGGAATCGTGCTCACCATGTTCGATGCCCGGAATAATCTGGCACAGCAAGTGGTCAATGATGTTCGCACGCATCTTGGCGAAAAGGTCTATCATACGTTGATACCGCGGAACGTGCGCGTTTCCGAGGCGCCGTCCTATGGAAAGCCCGCCATTCTCTATGATTTGAAATGCGCCGGAAGCCAGGCATATTTGCAATTGGCATCGGAAGTGATTCAAAGAGAACGTCAGCGCCTCGCAGCGTGAATGTAACGGAGGTGTAATAGTCTCGACATGGAAGAAGATCATTCGAAACGCCGCCTTGGTCGTGGCTTGGCGGCTCTCATCGGTGAAATGGACCAGCCTATTCCCATGGGCGGCGCTAGTGCAGCCGCAAGTCGCATAAGTGCGGACCGGCAGGTCCCAATCGAGCATGTCATTCGCAATCCACGCAATCCGCGACGCACCTTCGATGAAGCGGAGCTGCAGGAACTTGCCTCTTCCATTCGGCAGCACGGAATCGTTCAGCCGGTAGTGGTCCGCACAATTGCCGGCGGACAATTCGAGATCATAGCCGGGGAGCGGCGTTGGCGCGCAGCGCAACTGGCGGGTTTCGCCGAGATTCCGGTCATCGTCCGCGATGTGGATGATCGGACTGCGCTTGAGCTCGCCATCGTTGAAAACGTTCAGCGCTCCGACCTCAATCCGCTGGAAGAAGCTCTCGGTTACGAGCAGCTGATAGCGGAGCATGGCTATACGCAGAACGACCTGGGCGAGATCATCGGCAAGAGCCGCAGTCACGTTGCGAACAGCCTTCGCCTGCTCAAGCTCCCCGACGAGGTTCGCGACATGCTGTCTTCGGGTACGCTGTCTGCCGGCCATGCGCGCGCTCTGATCCCCACGTCGAATCCGGTGATGCTGGCGCGCGCGGTCGTCGCCAAGGGCATGTCTGTGCGGGATACCGAGCGACTGGCTCAGAACGACATTAAGGCACAGGAAAATCCGGGCCTTGCAGGTCCCAGGGTGCGTGAAAACAAGGACGCCGATACGCTCGCCCTTGAGAAGTCGCTCTCGGATGCTCTTGGCCTGGACGTGTCGGTCAGCCACAAGACGAGCGGCGGTTTCGTGAAAATTTCCTACAAGACTCTGGATCAACTGGAAGAGATCTGCCGTCTTCTGGAGCGGCGCTAGCCGTTTCAGAGCGTCATATAGGAACTGAAACGGCCTAACATTTTGTTTTTGCGTGGGTCCAGATCTGAATCCGATTTCAGCTTTCGCTGGAGTAGCTCTAGCGCGGCTGCCGTCCACATTCTGTCTGCAGAAACGTATGGAATCAGCGCTGATCAAGCGTCCTTGGCCTTTCCCGCTCATCAGCGGGGTGGGTCAACCACGTTGGTTTCTGGAACGATTTAGAATTGCCCATAGTGTCGTGGAATTCTTGCCAAAGGGTCGCGATCTTCTGCGGTGACACCAGACCCGCGTTGTTCTTGGCGTTCACTCCATCTTGTATCGAAACTGTCTTCCGTCTCGTGTTCTAGCGACGTGCTATGGATTGCTGGGTCAATGACAGCAGAAGCTGGGCTGCGACGCTGTCTGCAATCTGAGGGTTCTTCTGGCTTGTCAGCACCATGGTCTGGAGGCGTGACAGCTCTCTTGAGAGCTTTGGCGCAGTCCAGACGGAAAGCGCCTGCGTGATGATGTTACGGCGCTTGAAGAAAATATGCTTGCCATGCGTCTGGATTACCTGGCTTGCCGACTGGCGCGACTTGTCCATCTCCGCCCTTAACGAATCCAGCATCTGGAACTGACGGAGAACTGCGTTAAGCACTTGATAAATCGCTGTTTTCGCCGAAATCAAGGCCTCCAGTGCCGCGATCATCGCGTTGGCGTCGCCGCCGAGAAGAGCGTCTATCAGGTTGTCGAGCGAGGTTTCGCTCACATCCCCGATGATATCGAGAACATGCTGCTCCTCGATTTGCGGCTCGTGGGTGCAGTAGAGGGCGAGCTTGCGAATTTCACCACGGCTCGCACGCCTGTCCCCGCCAAGATTCTCGAGTAGCCTCATCCTCGCTGCCGGCGATATCCGCTGGTTGGTCTCCTTCAGGATATCGTCGATGAGACTATTCAGACTGGCCTGGTCGTCGGCGTAGCATGGCACGGATGCCACCATCCGGGCAGCCTCTGCAGCTTTCCGCAGGGCTGCGCCCTTCTTCAGGTCGCCCGCTTCTATGATCAGATAGGCTTCCGGCGGCTCGCCGGCCGTCAAGATGGAGAGCCCGTCCACAAGCGCCTTTTCGTTGGCGGCATTGCGCACCCACACAAGCTTTTCGCCTCCGAAGAGGCCAATGCTCTGCATTTCCTCCACAAGACGCCCCGGCGCCTTCTGCAGATCAGAAGCCTCGACCTTTGTGACGGCAAAAGGGTCGTTTAGCGGAATACCTGTTCGTGCCGCAGCCGCTTCTGCCCGTTCGGAAACCAGACCTTTATCAGGGCCGAAGATCACGATGATGCGTGGCAGAGCGGAGTTTGAACGTAAGAGGCGTTCAAACTCCTGCGGCTTCAGCTCCGACATGGCAGGTTCACTTTGCCAGGGCCGTTGCGATGTCGAGCTTCAACACTTCCGCGAGTTCGCGGGCTGCACGGTCTTCGGCGTCGCGGACCGCGCGGATCTGCGCAAACTGCTGGCTCGTGTAATCCAGCTGAGCATCCATGCGCTGCGTGCCCTTCTTGATAAGCTGGCCGTCGCGCGTCAGCGTATAGGTTGCCGTCAATGTCACACGGCCGGGCTGGGGCAGGTTGGAAGAGATCTGCGAGAGATAGTTTACGTTGGTGGAACTGACGCGCAGATTCAGCTGATAGACGGGATTGGCAGGCTCCCCGGCACCGCCGGAAAGCAGGAAGATCATTTGATTGCGCACCGACTGCTCGACGCGATTTGTCGGCTCGGAAATCCCCACGCTAGCAAGATCGCCCGTCAGACCGGCCTTGCCGTAAAGCGGCTGGACCTGGCATGCGCTCAGGCCCAGCGCCGAAGCCAGAACAGCACCCACAAAAGCGCGTCTAAACAGCGGCTTATCAAACGACGACATTGACGATCCTTTGCGGTACGACGACGATCTTCTTCGGTGTTGCGCCGGCCAGCGCGCTCGTCACGAAATCGAGCGCCAGAACGGCGGCTTCGACGTCACTCTGAGACGCGTCGCGCGCGATTGTCAATTCGCCACGCTTCTTGCCGTTGACCTGGACAGGGAGCGTCACCGTGTTCTCGACGACGAGGCTTTCCAGATAGGCCGGCCAGGGTGCATCGGAGATGAGACCGGTGCAGCCGATTTCCTTCCAGCATTCCTCGGCCAGATGCGGCATGATCGGAGCGAAGAGCTGGACGAGGATCTGCGTGGCTTCACGCAGGGCGCTGGCATAGGCTTCATCGACCTTTTCATTGGCTGCCTTGGTCAGCGGCGCGGCAAGGGCGTTTACGAGCTCATAGACGCGCGCCACGGCCTTGTTGAAGCCAAGTCGGTCATAGTCATTGGCAACGGCCAGAAGCGCCTTGTGGGCCGCCTGAGACACCGGCAGAGCTTCGCCGGACTCAGCGGGGGCAGCTTTCACGCCACGCAAGGCCGGTGCGGCTTCCGACACCAGACGCCAGATGCGCTGAACGAAGCGATGGGCCGCTTCGACGCCTGCTTCCGTCCAGATCACGTCGCGTTCCGGCGGCGAGTCCGAGAGCATGAAGAAACGGGCCGTATCCGCGCCGTAGGACGCAATGATATCGTCCGGATCGACGACGTTCTTCTTGGACTTCGACATCTTTTCGATGGAGCCGATCGTCACTTCCTGGCCCGACTCAGCAAGGAAAGCACGGCGGACGCCATCGGTTTCCTCAAGGCGGATTTCGGAAGGCTGGACCCAGGTCCCGTTAGCACCGTCATCGAGCTTGTAGGTCTCGTGAACCACCATGCCCTGCGTGAAGAGACCCTTGAACGGTTCCTTCAGGTTCACATGGCCGGTTTCGCGCATGGCGCGGGTGAAGAAGCGCGAATAGAGCAAATGCAGGATCGCATGCTCGATGCCGCCGATATACTGGTCGACCGGCAGCCAGGCGTCGGCTGTTGCGGTGATGACCGGCTCATCCGCGTGCGGGGCCGTGAAGCGGGCGAAATACCAGGACGAATCGACGAATGTGTCCATCGTGTCCGTCTCGCGGCGTGCATCCTTGCCGCAATGTGGGCATTTCACGTTGCGCCAGGTCGGGTGACGGTCGAGCGGATTGCCCGGCTTGTCGAAATTGATGTCGTCGGGCAGCTGGACCGGCAGGTCCTTCTTCGGAACCGGCACGACGCCGCACTCATCGCAATGGATGACCGGGATCGGGCAGCCCCAATAGCGCTGGCGCGAGATACCCCAGTCGCGCAGACGGAAATTCACCTTCCGCTCGGCCTGCGGCTTGCCGCCGAGCAACGTGGCGCTCAGGCGGTCGGCCACTTCCTGGAAGGCGTCCGTTGTAGACTTGCCGTCGAGGAAGCGCGAATTGATCATCACGCCGTCGCCGTCATAGGCAGTATCGCCCACGGTGAAGCTCGCGGCATCGCCGCCTTCCGGCATGACGACGGGAACCACCGGCAGGTCGTATTTGCGGGCGAAATCCAGGTCGCGCTGGTCGCCGGAGGGGCAGCCGAAGATCGCGCCGGTGCCGTAATCCATCAGCACGAAATTGGCGATATAAACCGGAATTTCCCAAGAAGAATCGAAGGGATGACGGACCTTCACGCCCGTATCCATGCCCTTCTTCTCGGCGGTTTCGAGTGCCGCCAGCGACGTGCCGGCGCGGCGGCATTCCTCGGCGAAATCGGCAACCGCCGGATTGCTTGCGGCGACATACTTGGCCAGCGGATGGTCGGCGGCAATCGCCAGGAAGGACGCGCCAAACAGCGTGTCGGGCCGCGTCGTGTAGACGGTGACGTCGCGGAATTCTTCTGGCAGTTCGTTGCCGACGGTTTCCCAGCGCAGGGTCAGGCCTTCGGAGCGGCCGATCCAGTTCTTCTGCATCAGCCGGACCTTTTCCGGCCACTGGTCGAGCTCGTCCAGCGAATCCAGCAGATCCTGCGAGAAGTCGGTGATCTTGAAGAACCACTGGGTCAGTTCGCGCTGTTCGACCAGCGCGCCGGAGCGCCAGCCGCGCCCGTCGATCACCTGTTCGTTGGCCAGAACCGTCTGGTCGACCGGATCCCAGTTGACCTTCGACTGCTTGCGATAGACGAGGCCCTTGTCGAGGAAGTCCAGGAAAAGGCTCTGCTGGCGCTGATAATATTCCACGTCGCAGGTCGCGAATTCGCGCGACCAGTCGAGCGACAGGCCCATGGATTTCAGCTGGCCGCGCATGGTGGCGATATTGGCGTAGGTCCATTCCTTGGGATGGATCTTGTTCTGCATGGCGGCATTTTCGGCCGGCATGCCGAAGGCGTCCCAGCCCATCGGGTGCAGAACATTATAGCCTCGCGCCCGCTTGTAGCGCGCCACGACGTCGCCCATGGCATAGTTGCGCACATGGCCCATATGGATGCGGCCCGAGGGATAGGGGAACATCTCGAGCACGTAATATTTGTCGCGCGGATCGTCGTTGTCGGTTTTGAAAATCTCGCGCTCGTTCCATTCCGCCTGCCAGCGGGGTTCAGCGTCGCGCGGGTTATAGCGTTCTGAGGCCATGATTCGACTGTTCCGATAGATCAAGAATTTGGGGGCGACCTTCATCACGAATTGCCGGAAGCGTCAAGTTTTTCGGGCATTTCGGTGCGGTCGGCGGAGACGGTGCGGCAAAAAAGGAAACCGGTTGAGGTTCCAAATTTGCGTGTTGCATCATAAATGGGTGCTCAGGCAGGCAAAGGGAAGCGTGGCATGGAACTTCAGGACAGGCTCAACGCCGTAAAGGCGGAAATCGCAAAGGCGGAAAAGGGTGCAGGACGTGAAGCGGGCTCGGCCACGCTGGTCGCCGTGTCGAAGACATTCGAGGCGGATGAGATCCGCCCTGCCCTGGAAGCCGGACAGCGGGTCTTTGGTGAGAACAAGGTTCAGGAGGCCAAGGGCAAGTGGCCGGGTCTGCGCGAGGCGTTTTCGGGCATCGAGCTGCATTTGATCGGGCCGCTGCAATCCAACAAGGCGGGCGATGCGGTGGCGGTTTTCGATGTGATCGAGACGATCGACCGCGAGAAGATCGCGCGCGCAATCGCCGACGAAATGGCAAAACAGGGACGCCATCCTGAGCTATATGTGCAGGTCAATACCGGGCTCGAGCCGCAGAAGGCTGGAATTGCGCCGGACGACACGGTTGCCTTCGTCAAGCTCTGCCGGGACGAATTGTCCCTTCCGGTGGTCGGCCTCATGTGCATTCCGCCGGCGGAGGAAAATCCGGGACCGCATTTCGCGCTTCTCGCCAAGCTTGCAGACAAGTGCGGCCTTTCGAAGCTCTCCATGGGCATGTCGTCGGACTACCAGACGGCCATCGAATTCGGCGCAACCAGCGTGCGGGTCGGGTCTGCGATCTTCGGTAACCGGGCCTATCAGCAGCACGCATAGGCTAACTCGCATCCATTGGCCTTTTGTCGGGGTTCTTCGACGCTTTTGTGTCGAGTAGACTTCGCCTCCTGAAGCGCGACTGGGAACGCGCCGGGAGGAAGATATGCGTCAGGGATATGAGGCCGCTTACGCGGCGTGGAAAACCGATCCGGAAGCTTTCTGGATGCGGCAGTCGGAAGCGATAGACTGGTTCGAGAAGCCAAAGCGCGCCTTCGATGCGTCAGCCGGGGTCTACGGCCGGTGGTTTCCGGATGGCGTGACAAACACCTGCTACAACGCGCTCGATCGGCATGTGGCCGCGGGGCAAGGCGACCGCAACGCTTTCGTCATCGAGAGCCCGATCACGGGCCGGTCTTCGGCCATCACCTATGCGGAAGCGCTTAACGAGGTGAAGGCGATCGCGCTTTCCATGCGCTCGCTCGGCGTCGAGAAGGGCGATCGCGTCATCATCTACATGCCGATGATCCTGCAGGCCGTGCTTTCCATGCTCGCCTGCGCGCGACTGGGTGCCGTGCATTCCGTCGTCTTCGGCGGCTTTGCGGGGCCGGAACTCGCGACCCGCATCGATGACAGCAAGGCCAAGCTGATCATTTCGGCAAGCTGCGGCATCGAGCCGGGCCGCGTGGTGCCCTACAAGCCGATGCTGGATGAGGCGATCGAGCTGGCTCACCACAAGCCGGCGGCCTGCCTCGTCTACCAGCGGCCGGAATTGTCTGCGCCACTGACCCATGGGCTGGATCACGATTTCGACGCGCTGGTCGCGCAGCATCGTGGCGGCGAGATCGGCTGCGTGCCAGTCGCCGCGACCGATCCGCTCTATGTGCTCTACACCTCCGGCACAACGGGCCAGCCCAAGGGCGTCGTGCGCGACAATGGCGGGCACCTCGTTGCGCTCTACTGGACGATGCGCAATTTCTACGGCGTGAAGCCGGGCGAAACCTTCTGGGCGGCCTCGGATATCGGCTGGGTGGTCGGTCATTCCTATATCGTCTATGGGCCGCTGATTTCCGGCAATACATCCGTGCTCTTCGAAGGCAAGCCGATCGGTACGCCGGACGCCGGTACATTCTGGCGTGTGATCCAGAAGCACAATGTCACCGCCTTCTTCACTGCCCCGACAGCGTTTCGCGCTATCCGCAAGGAAGACCCGAAAGGTTCATTCCTCAAGGAAATTCCGATGCCATCACTGCGAACCCTGTTCCTGGCCGGTGAGCGGGCAGACCCGGATACGATCAAATGGGCGGAAGAGCATCTGAAGGTGCCGGTGGTCGATCACTGGTGGCAGACGGAAACGGGCTGGGTGATTGCCGGCAATCCGGCGGGGCTTGGTTTGCTGCCGGTGAAATACGGCTCTCCAACGGTGCCAATGCCGGGTTATGACGTGCAGGTTCTCGATGATGCCGGTCATGCGGTGCCGGCAGGAACTCTTGGCAACGTCGTCGTGAAACTCCCCCTGCCCCCGGGCAGCCTGCCGACGCTGTGGAACGCCGACGAGCGGTTCCGGCACGCCTATCTCGAGGAGTTTCCCGGCTACTACAAGACGGCCGATGCCGGCTACATCGATGACGACGGCTATCTCTTCATCATGGCGCGCACGGACGACATCATCAATTGCGCCGGCCACCGGTTGTCGACCGGCGCGATGGAAGAAGTCTGCGCCAGCCATCCGGATGTCGCGGAGGCGGCCGTGATTGGTGTCCAGGACGATATCAAAGGCCAGGTGCCTTGCGGCTTCCTGGTGCTGAACAGCGGCGTGACGAAGCCGGAACGGACGATCGAGAAGGAAGTGATAGACCTTGTCCGCCATCACATCGGCCCGGTCGCCGCCTTCAAGCTCGCAACCTGCGTCAAGCGCCTGCCGAAGACACGTTCTGGCAAGGTCTTGCGTGGGACGATGCAGAAGATCGCCGATGGCGAGACCTGGAAGATGCCGGCGACCATCGAGGACCCGGCGGTGCTCGGTGAAATCGAGGCGGCGCTGAAGGCGCATGGCCTGCCGCATCCACATGTTCTGTAAGGTGCCTCCTAAGACCGGGCGCACGCTCGGTTTCACGTGAATCAGCTTAATTCAGGCAACAAAAAACCCGGCTCGATGGCCGGGTTTCTTTTTTCAGCGCTCTGAAACAGCTCAGAAATTGTCTTCTTCTTCGTCTTCGTTGCGGGTCGACTTGAGCGACTTGAGCTTGGCGAAGACGGCGTCGGCGTCGAGCGACTTTTCTTCCGGCTGGTCGTCGCCATAGGGGTAGCGCTCGGTTTCGCGTGCCGGCTGCAGCGTTGCGCCGAGTTCTTCGGCGGTCGGCAGCGGACGGCCCTTGGAGGCCTTTTCGACTTCGAGGTCGAGATCGATCTGCGAGCAGAGGCCGAGCGTCACCGGATCCATGGCGGCAAGGTTTGCCGAGTTCCAGTGGGTGCGTTCGCGGATCTGTTCGATGGTCGACTTGGTCGTGCCGACGAGACGCGAGATTTGCGCGTCCTTCAGTTCCGGATGGTTGCGCACGAGCCAGAGAATGGCGTTCGGACGGTCCTGACGCTTGGAGACCGGCGTGTAACGTGGGCCCTTGCGCTTGGATTCAGGCACGCGAACCTTCGGCTCGGACAGTTTCAGCTTATGTGCCGGATTGCCTTCGGCGCGGGCGATTTCCTCGCGCGACAGCTGGCCGGTGGAGATGGGATCAAGACCCTTGATGCCCTGTGCGCTTTCGCCGTCAGCGATGGCTTTCACTTCCAGCGGATGCAGCTTGCAGAACTGCGCAATCTGCTCGAATGACAGGGCGGTATTGTCGACAAGCCAGACGGCGGTCGCCTTGGGCATCAGCAATTGTTGGGCCATGCATAGAGTCCTTCAGTCGTCCGCGCCGGTGTCGCGGGCCGTGGTAGTACCACTCTTGATTTCCGGGATATGGAAGGTCGTATAGCCGTTTTGGCGCAGAATTGCAATTCTGCTTCCGACAAATGACCAAAGTCGCATTGATAGCTTGATTTTAGATGATAAAACTCGTTTCACGCGGGTCGGAGGTGCCCGTCGCTGAAGTGGAGGCTTCTTTCAAGTATCCGTTTCGGCAACAGGATTTGCGTGATGTCCATCGGTATCGCCGGCAGGCGAGAGGGCATGCACGTTTGCGAGGAGTTTCGGAGGAGCGTTCATGTCAGGCACGACCTATCCCGTTTTGAAGACCGCGAAGGCGCGGACCTTGATCGACAATGACAAGTATCTGAAGTGGTACAAGGAAAGCTCCGACAATCCGGAGAAGTTCTGGGCCAAGCACGGCACCCGCATCGACTGGTTCAAGCCCTTCACCAAGGTGAAAAACACCTCGTTCACGGGGAAAGTCTCGATCAAGTGGTTCGAGGACGGGATCACCAACGTCGCCTATAACTGCATCGATCGCCATCTGGTTTCGCGTGGCGATCAGGTCGCCATCATCTGGGAAGGCGACAATCCGTACGACGACAAGAAGATCACCTATCGCGAACTTTACGATCAGGTCTGCCGCCTCTCGAACGTGCTGAAGTCGAACGGCGTCAAGAAGGGCGACCGCGTCACCATCTACATGCCGATGATCCCGGAAGCGGCCTATGCGATGCTCGCCTGCGCGCGTATCGGCGCCATCCACTCCATCGTTTTTGGCGGCTTCTCCCCGGACGCACTTGCCGGCCGCATCATCGACTGCCAGTCGACCTTTGTCATCACGGCAGACGAGGGTCTGCGCGGTGGCAAGACCGTTCCGCTCAAGCACAACACAGACCTTGCGATCGAAATCGCGTCGCGCGCGGGCGTCGAAGTCGACAAGGTTCTGGTCGTTCGCCGCACCGGCGGCAAGACGGAATGGTTCGACACCCGTGATATCTGGTATCACGAGGCGACGAAGGCCGCGAAGCCCGATTGCCCGCCGGCCAAGATGAAGGCGGAAGACCCGCTTTTCATCCTCTACACGTCGGGCTCCACCGGCAAGCCGAAGGGCGTGCTGCACACGACGGGCGGTTATCTCGTCTATGCCTCGATGACCCATCAATATGTCTTCGACTATCAGGACGGCGATATCTACTGGTGCACGGCCGATGTGGGCTGGGTCACGGGCCATTCCTATATCGTCTATGGGCCGCTGGCGAATGGTGCGACGACACTGATGTTCGAGGGCGTGCCGAACTATCCGGATGCCGGCCGCTTCTGGGACGTCGTCGACAAGCACAAGGTCAACATCTTCTACACTGCGCCGACTGCGATCCGCGCTCTGATGGGCGCGGGCGACCAGTTCGTGAAGCGCGCCTCGCGCGCCTCGCTGCGCACGATGGGTTCGGTCGGCGAGCCGATCAACCCCGAAGCCTGGGAATGGTATTACAACGTCGTCGGCGACAAGCGCTGCCCCATTGTCGATACATGGTGGCAGACGGAAACCGGCGGCGTGATGATCACGCCTCTGCCGGGCGCGACCGACCTCAAGCCGGGCTCCGCAACGCGGCCATTCTTCGGTGTCAAGCCGCAGCTGGTCGATTCGGAAGGCAAGGTTCTGGACGGTGCGACCGACGGCAATCTCTGCATCACGGATTCCTGGCCGGGCCAGGCGCGCACGGTCTATGGCGATCATGATCGCTTCATCCAGACCTATTTCTCCACCTACAAGGGCAAGTATTTCACAGGCGACGGCTGCCGCCGCGATGAGGATGGCTATTACTGGATCACTGGACGCGTCGACGACGTGATCAACGTATCCGGCCACCGCATGGGCACGGCGGAAGTCGAATCGGCGCTCGTTTCGCACGATGCGGTTTCGGAAGCCGCCGTTGTTGGCTATCCGCACGATCTCAAGGGTCAGGGCATCTATTGCTATGTCACGCTGATGAACGGCCACGATGGCAGCGAGCAACTGCGCAAGGATCTCGTCGCGCATGTGCGCAAGGAGATCGGACCGATTGCTTCGCCGGACAAGATCCAGTTTGCGCCCGGCCTGCCGAAGACCCGCTCGGGCAAGATCATGCGCCGCATTCTGCGCAAGATCGCCGAGGACGATTTCGGCTCGCTGGGCGATACCTCGACGCTGGCCGATCCGACGGTTGTCGAAGACCTGATCGAGAACCGGCAGAACCGCAAGGGCTGAACAGGTTACGAATCATCCCCGAAGACCCGGCCTTGTGCCGGGTCTTTTGCGTTTATGAAGACGGACAGAGCGGACGCTCCTTATGACCGCCGTCATAGGGTTGGACGAGATTTTCGAGGATCAGTGTGCTCGCCGCATCTTCTCCGTCCTCAAGGCCGAGATTGGCGACGACCCGTCCGAAATATTTGTCGCCGCCTATGTCGGTCAGGAAAACGTGTTTTTGTTCTGCGACCATGCCGGAGAGGCGAGCTTTGGCCATCTCTGCCCTCGCCCGTTCTGTTTCACATTTCGAGTGGATTTCCGGCGCATCGATGCCGCGCAGGCGAACCAGCACATCGACGCTTTGCTGCGGCCAAGGATAGGCGCGCACCTCGACTGTATCGCCGTCCAGTACGCGCAAAACATCGGCCGAGATCGGTCCCTCGACATGCCGCATGGGAAACTCCATCGCGCCGGCTGGCGGAGTTAGGCATAGAAGGATAGCGAAAACGGCGGCGACTCGGATCATGAATAGGAATATATACTTATTCATGTGGGAAGAAAATAGGAATAATTACCGATCTCAGAAATCGATGGCGCGACCCTTGATTTCCCAGTCGCCAAAGCGGGCCGGGTCCGCGCCGCCGCGGCCGCCGATTTCCTTGGGCTGCTCTGTCTGCTTCTCGGCCTCACGTCGCGCCTCCGCTTCCGCCAGCGCGCGCAGGGCTGCAGGCGAAAGCTCCTTCTTCGGTTCCACCGGGGTTTCGGTTGAATTGTCGATCGGGGCGCGTTCGTCGGTCATCGCAGTCTCGTATATTGAAGTTCAGGCTTCTGATATCCATCATATAAGTACATTTTCGCCGCAGCAAAAGGACTTGGCTCAGGCGATCGATGTCTATGGACGCGCCGTTACGAGGAACGACGATGAATACGATGAGAACCGCGATGCTGCTCGCCGTCATGACCGCCCTGTTCATGGCGGTTGGATTTGCGCTGGGCGGCAAGGCGGGCATGATGATCGCATTTCTAGTCGCGGCCGCCACGAACCTGTTTTCCTGGTGGAATGCCGACAGCATGGTTCTGCGCATGTATGGCGCGCAGGAGGTCGATGCGGAGAGCGCACCTGAATATTACGCCATCGTGCGCGACCTCGCGCAGCGGGCCAACCTGCCGATGCCACGCGTCTACATTATCAATTCCGACCAGCCGAACGCCTTTGCGACCGGCCGTAACCCCGAGAATGCAGCGGTCGCCGCCTCCGTCGGCTTGCTCAATGCGCTGAGCCGCGAGGAAGTGGCCGGCGTTATGGCGCATGAACTGGCGCATATCGAACATCGCGACACCCTGACGATGACGATCACGGCGACGCTGGCCGGTGCGATCTCCATGCTCGGCAACTTCGCCTTCTTCTTCGGCGACCGGCGCGAAAACAATGGGTTCGGCATTGTCGGCACGCTGATTGCCATGATCGTCGCACCGTTTGCTGCGATGCTGGTGCAGATGGCAATCAGCCGGACGCGCGAATATGAGGCGGATCGCCGTGGTGCGGAAATCTGCGGTCAGCCGCTCTGGCTCGCCTCGGCGCTGCGCAAGATCGAGGCCTATGCCCATCAGGTGCCGAACATGCAGGCTGAGCATAATCCGGCCACTGCGCATATGTTCATCATCAATCCGCTCTCCGGGGAGCGGATGGATAACTTGTTCTCGACGCATCCGAACACAGATAATCGCGTCGCCGAGCTTGAAAAAATGGCTTCCGGCGGCAATTACGGATCGACGCCGCCGCGCCCGACTGCTAATCCGACCCGCAATGCGCGATCGGTACCGAGTGTTTCTTCCGGTACGAGGCGGACACACTCACCCGAAGGACCATGGTCTTGACGTCAAAACCGGTCCGGCCGAAGCCGGGCTCCGCCTTTCGTGGCGCATCCAAATCCTCCGATAAACCCGGTCTTGCGGCGCGCCAGGCGGCGTCTCGGCTGCTTGCCGCCGTCATAGACAAGAAGGCGTCGCTGGACGGCATGCTCGACCAGACGGGTGGAAACCCGGTCTATATGGCGCTGTCACCGGCGGATCGCGGTCTTGTGCGGGCGATCCTGAATACGGCGCTCCGGCACCTGCCGCGTATCGATGCGATGATCGGCTCGTTGCTGAAGACGCCGCTACCCGATGGCGCGCGGGCGCTTCAACATGTTCTGGCGGTTGCTGCGGCGCAGATCCTCTATCTCGATGTTCCGGATCGAGCGGCGGTGGATCTTGCCGTCGAACAGGCCAACGAAGATCCGCGCAACAAGCGCTTTGCCAGCCTGGTCAATGCGTTGCTCCGCCGCCTTTCTTCCGACAAGGAACGACTTCTGGCGGAGGTTGGCGCATCTGTGCCCGCTCTTCCCGACTGGTTTCAGACCCGCCTCAAGGCGATTTATGGTCCAGATGCCGCTCTGGCGATTGCCGAGGCGCATCTGGCGCCCGCGGCCATCGACCTCACTGTAAAATCTGACCCTGAAGGCTGGGCGAAGCGGTTGGGCGGCGTTGTGCTGCCGACGGGCAGCGTGCGGCTCGCGGATTACGAAGGGTCTGTCGTCGACCTTGAAGGCTATGCGGACGGCGAATGGTGGGTGCAGGATGCGGCCGCCGCGATCCCCGCCCGGCTCTTCGGCGATCTTCAGGGTAAGCGCGTGGTTGATCTATGCGCAGCGCCGGGAGGAAAGACGGCGCAGCTCATCCATGCGGGTGCCAAGGTAACCGCGCTCGACATGTCGGCAAACCGCCTCAAGCGGCTCAAGGAAAATCTGCATCGCCTGCGTTTCGATGCGGAGTTGATCGAGGGGAATGCTGGCGAATACAAGCCGGAAGCGCTGTTCGATGCAGCCCTTCTGGACGCGCCCTGCTCCTCCACCGGCACGGCGCGCCGTCATCCCGATGTTCCGTGGACGAAGGGGCTTGATGATGTTCGCAAGCTTGGCGGTGTGCAGGAGCGCCTGCTTCGTCATGCGCTGTCGCTGGTCAAGCCGGGCGGCATCGTCGTTTTCTCCAATTGCTCGCTCGATCCGATCGAGGGCGAGGAGATGATCGAACGGTTGCTGCAGGGCATGCCGACCGTGTCCCGCGTTGCCGTCCCGACGTCTGTCTTGCCGGGCCTCTCCGAGGCGATCACGGCAAAGGGTGAGGTGCGCACAACGCCTGCCATGCTCAAGACCGAAACAGCAGCTGCAAGCGGCATGGACGGTTTTTACGCTTGTGTTCTGAGGCGAGACAGCTGAGGCGGCGCCCTTGTTTCGCCATTGGCTAATTTACCATCAACAGTTCTTCCCGGCGTCCTGAATTGACGCAACGTCAGATTATGCCTAGGAATCCTGTCCGAATGCTCGTGTATTTGGGTCGAGGATGAGCGGCTCACATACCCTGGCGGTTTTTTTCACGCAGTTCCGAACGCAAACCGCTCCGCATTTTGCCGGAATTGCTCCAGAGTTTCTGTCCGCATGGCGCCAGTCGGCCGCAAGATATTGTCTGTCCTCTACATGAGGAGCGGCATCCGCCAAGTCCATCAGGCGGCAAATGGCGGCGTTTTCCGTTTCCGCCAGACATTCAGAAAAGCGCCTGAAAAGCTGCTTGTGGCGCCGACGGACCTTCGCGCCTCAGACCCCTTCATTGCCGAGGAAATCTTCAACGGTCGCTTTACGCTTGCCGGTCGCACGCTTGATGCGGGGGAGGATTCGGTCTTCGATCTCGATCCGCCCTCGCCCGAGTTTCAGACGCGTCTGCATTCTTTCGTCTGGCTGCGCGATTTCCGCGCGACAAAGAGCGACAAGCACTATCAGCGGGCGCAGGAACTCGCGCAGGACTGGATCGCCCGCCACCGCTGGCCCGATGACAGCGCTGTCTGGCGACCGCAGACGGCGGCGCTTCGGCTCATGTCCTGGCTCTCGCATTCGCCGGTCATCCTGAAATCGGCGCAGTTGGGCTTTTATCGCCGGTTCCTGAAGAGCATCGGCATGCATGTCGATTATCTTCGCTCGGTCGCTCCCACGGCGGGCGACGGCATGGAGATCATGCGTATCCGCATTGCTCTGGCCATGGCCAGCCTCTCGCTGCCCACGACGCTGGCTGCCGTGCAACGTGCCGGCACCAGCCTTGACCGCGAGCTCGACCGGCAGGTGCTTCCCGATGGCGGGCATATATCGCGCAATCCGCGCGCCATTCTCGACCTGCTGATGGAACTGCTGCCGCTCAGGCAGACCTATGTCAATCTCGGCTACGAGATGCCTTCCCGGCTGATCCCGGCGATCGACCGGATGTTTCCGGCGTTGCGCTTCTTCCGCCACCAGAGCGGCGAACTCAGCCTGTTCAACGGCGCGACGGCAACACTGGCGACGGAACTCGTCGCCGTGCTGCGTTACGATGAATCTGCCGGCCAGCCGTTCCGCGCCATGCCCTACATGCGCTATCAGCGCATCGGCACGAGCAGCACGGCCATCATCGTCGATACCGGCTATCCGATCACTCAGGAAACCTCGACGCATGCCCATGCGGGATGCCTATCCTTCGAATTGTCCTCGGGTGGGCATCGCCTGATCGTCAATTCCGGCTCGCCGCTTTATGGACCGGAAGACTACCGCCAGCTTGCCCGTTCTACGGCCGCGCATTCGACGGTGACGCTCAACGATACGTCATCCCACAGTTTTGGCCGCCTGTCGGACCTGGGCACCGTCGTGACCGGCGGGGTCGGCCGTGTCGAGGCGACGCGCAAGGAGGATCCGCAGGGCGAGATCCTGATAGCCAGCCATGACGGCTATCTCGACAAGTTCGGACTCTATCATGAGCGCAGCATCCAGCTGCATCCGAGTGGCACGATCATTCGCGGCGGTGACCGCTTCATGGGCAAGGGTGGTGCAGAGCCGGCCGAGAATTGCGGCTTCCAGGCCACGGCGCGCTTCCATATCCACCCGTCGATCCAGATCCGGCCCGTGGATGAAAACGAAGTTCTGCTGGTCGCGCCCGATGCGCAGACATGGTCGTTTACCTGCATCGACGCCAAGATCGAGGTCGGAGAAGACGTCTTCTTTGCCGACTCGTCCGGCATCCGCGGATCGCGCCAGCTCGAGATCGTGTTCGATGTCGGCAAATTGCCGGAAATCGGCTGGCGGCTGGAGCAAAAGGGCCGCTTAAAAGCCCGATAATTGACCCCTTGCGGTTTTCCCGGCGATGCAACTGTGCTAGGGCGCGAGCAACAGGCTCCGCCCGGCCGGAGCCACGTTTTCCGCTGAGGCAAGAGGTTGAGCCCATGGCTGTCGTTTCCAAGAAAATCCCCGCTCCCGACAAGGTACGCGTCAAGACCGCGCTCCTGTCCGTCTCCGACAAGAGCGGCATCATCGAACTGGCCAAGGCCCTTGTTGAACAGGGCGTTGCGCTTGTTTCGACGGGCGGCACGCACAAGGCGATTGCCGATGCGGGCCTCGCGGTGAAGGACGTTTCGGAACTGACCGGCTTTCCGGAAATCATGGACGGCCGCGTCAAGACGCTGCATCCGTCGGTTCATGGCGGCCTGCTCGCGATCCGTGACGACGAGGAGCACAAGGCGGCCATGGCGGCGCACGGTATCGTCGACATCGACCTTGCCGTCATCAATCTCTATCCGTTCGAGGAAGTGCGCGCCAAGGGCGGCGACTACCCGACGACGGTCGAGAATATCGATATCGGCGGCCCGGCGATGATCCGCGCCTCGGCCAAGAACCACGCCTATGTCACCGTGATTACCAATCCTGCCGATTACGACGCATTGATTGGCGAACTGAAGGCGAATGCCGGTTCGACCTCCTATGATTTCCGATGCAAGATGGCCGCAGCGGCCTACGCGCGCACGGCCGCTTACGATGCGGCGATTTCCAACTGGTTTGCCGACGAACTGAACCTCGGCATGATGCGGCATCGTGCCATTGGCGGCGTTCTCAAGGAAGAGATGCGCTATGGCGAGAACCCGCACCAGGCGGCGGGCTTCTACATTACCGGCGAAAACCGTCCCGGTGTCGCCACCGCTGCCCTGCTGCAGGGCAAGCAGCTTTCCTACAACAATATCAACGACACGGACGCCGCTTACGAGCTGGTCGCCGAGTTCCGCGCTGAACAGGGTCCGGCCTGCGCCATCATCAAGCATGCCAATCCGTGCGGCGTGGCGACCGGTCCGAACCTCGCGGATGCCTATCGCCGGGCGCTGGCCTGCGATAGCACGTCCGCATTCGGCGGCATCATTGCGCTGAACCAGGAACTGGACGCGGAAACCGCGCAGGAAATCGTCAAGCTCTTCACCGAAGTGATTATTGCGCCTTCGGTCAGCGACGAAGCAAAGGCGATCATCGCCGCCAAGCCCAACCTGCGTCTTCTCGCCGCCGGTGGTCTGCCGGATCCGCGCAAGGGCGGGATCACGGCAAAGACCGTCTCTGGCGGCCTGCTCGTTCAGTCGCGCGACAATGCCATGGTCGAGGACATGGCGCTGAAGGTGGTGACGAAGCGCGCGCCGACGGCGCAGGAACTGGAAGACATGAAGTTCGCCTTCCGCGTTGCCAAGCATGTGAAGTCTAACGCCGTTGTCTACGCCAAGGACGGCCAGACGGCGGGGATCGGGGCCGGCCAGATGAGCCGCATCGACTCTGCCCGCATCGCCGCCATCAAGGCCGAGGAAGCCGCCAAGGCTGCCGGTTGGGCCGAGCCGATGACGAAGGGGTCTGCGGTCGCTTCCGAAGCCTTCCTGCCCTTCCCGGATAGCCTGCTCTCCATGGTCGCCGCCGGTGCTACGGCGTTGATCCAGCCGGGCGGTTCGATCAAGGATGCGGACGTGATCGCCGCTGCCGACGAGGCGGGCGTGGCCATGGTCTTCACCGGAATGCGGCATTTCCGCCATTGATCTTGGCCGGTGTGCGGTCATCGACAGTAAAAAGGGGCCGTTTTGGCCCCTTTTTCATCAAATCCTGTCAAGCATGATTCACGTGAAACCACAGTTATCTATGGTTAGCGGCTGGCAAGAATGTCGTCGAGTGCGTGAATAAGCCGGTCACATTCCTCGTCTGTGCCGATGGAGATGCGAAGGAAGGGATCAATCCGCGGCTTGGCGAAGTGGCGGACGAGGACGGCGCGTTCGCGCAGCCTCGCGGCCAGATCTGCGCCGGCGAAGTCCGGATGGGTTGCAAAGACGAAATTGGCCAGCGACGGCAGGACGCGGAAGCCGCGCTGCTCCAGCCCCGAGACAACCCGGGTGCGGCTCGCGACGATGCGTTCGCGGCAAGTCTCGAACCATTCCACATCCTCGATGGCAGCCTTGGCGGCGACCTGGGCCAGCTTGTCGAGCGGATAGGAGTTGAAGCTGTCCTTGACGCGCTCCAGGGCGTCGATCAGCGGGCGCTGGCCGATGGCAAAGCCGACGCGCATGCCGGCAAGCGAGCGCGACTTGGAGAAGGTCTGGACGACCAGCAGATTGGGATACTTGCGCGTGAGCGGTATCGCAGTCTCACCGCCAAAATCGACATAGGCCTCGTCGATTACCACCGGCTGGTCCGGATGGGCGGCAACGAGCGCCTCGATATCGGCAAGCGGCAGGGCGATGCCGGTCGGCGCGTTGGGGTTCGGCAGAATGATCGCACCGCAGGGGCGGTCGTAGTCCGATAGCCGGATTCCGAAACCCTCATCCAGAGGGACCTGCTGGCTCTCGATGCCGTAGAGCAGGCTGTAGACCGGGTAAAAGCTGTAAGTGACGTCCGGATAAAGAAGCGGCGCATCGTGGTTCAGGAGGCCCATGAACGTGTGGGCAAGCACCTCGTCCGAACCGTTGCCGACGAAGACTTCGCCGGCATCAACGCCGTGAAGCGTTGCTATGGCTTCCCGCAACTCCAGCGCCACCGGATCGGGATAGAGCCGCAGCCCATCGTCAGAGGCTCGGCTGATAGCCTCCAGCGCCTTTGGGGAGGGGCCGTAGGGGTTTTCGTTCGTGTTCAGCTTCACCAGATTGGCAATGCGCGGCTGTTCGCCGGCGACATAGGGCTTCAGCGTCGAGACGATGGGGGACCAGTACTTGCTCATGATATCAATTCTTCCGGTCTGCGACATAGCGTGCGGCGGCCTTCAGCACATCGGCCTTTGCTCCATAGGGTGAAAGCAGGGCGTGGGCCTCGTCAACAAGGCCGGCCACGCGGTTGCGGGTCCAGTCGATGCCGTGGAGCGCCGGTAGCGTGCCTTTGCCCTTCGCCGCATCCTTGCCTGCGGCCTTGCCCAGCGTGGCGCTGTCCGAGGTCAGGTCGAGAAGGTCGTCGGCGAGCTGGAAGGCGAGGCCTATCCTGCGGCCGTATTCAGCAAGCCTTGCGACATCCTCCTTTGCCGCTCCCGCCAGAAGCGGGCCCGCCTCGCAGGCAAAACGGATGAGGGCGCCGGTCTTCATGGCCTGGAGCGTGATGATGCCCTGCTCGTCCGGCGTTTCCTTCTCGGCCTGAAGATCCAGCATCTGGCCGCCCGCCATGCCGCCGAGGCCGGAGGCGCGCGCAAGCTTCAGCGTAAGGGCCAGCTTCGTCTCTGCAGGAAGAAGGGTTGCGTCGTCTGTCAGGATATCGAAGGCAAAGGTCAGCAGCGCATCGCCGGCGAGGATCGCAGTCGCCTCGTCGAATGCCTTGTGCACGGTCGGCTGGCCGCGACGGGTGTCGTCGTCGTCCATGGCGGGCAGATCATCGTGGACGAGTGAATAGCAATGGACGCATTCGAGTGCCGCCGCGACACGAAGTGCTGCGTCTGTCGGGGCGTCGAAGAGGCGCGCCGTTTCCAGCACGAAGAAGGGCCGCATGCGCTTGCCGCCGTTCAGCACGCCGTGGCGCATGGCGGCCATGAGGCGCTCGGGGCGGGCGGTTTCATCCGGCAGTAGGTTCGGTCCCAGCAGATCGGCCAGGAGAGCCTGCACGGATTGCACTGCGGCTTGCAGCCGCGCATGAAAATTTGCGTCTGGTGCTGTCATGGCTTTTCATTTGCACTTCGATTTCGCTCTGGCAATGGCGCGTAAACCGATCCGTCGCAAAATTTTCTCCGACACTGGTCTTGGAGAGGCTCAGGCGTTATGCATTTTGTCATGGGGATGATGGAAGACGAAATCCCGGCGCCGGCTGAGAGCGAACGCCAAGAGGCAGAGGTGAGAACCCGCAAGCGTCTGATCGACTGGATCTGGCCGCGCGGGCCTCTCTGGCTTCGCGTGTTGCGAATTGCGTTCGTGATCCTTCTGCTGCCCTATGCGCTGATCCTTCTCTATTGGCCGCCCTTCATCCACCCGATCTCAACGCTGATGATCTCCGACCTCGCGCTCTTCAAAGGATATGACAGGCGCTGGGTGGATATCGACAAGATCGCTCCGGTCCTCGTCAAATCCGTCATGATGTCCGAGGACGGACAGTTCTGCAGCCATTACGGCGTCGATCTCGTCCAGTTGAAGGGCGTGATCGACGATGCGCTCAATGGCGAAGAGACGCGCGGGGCAAGCACGATCCCGATGCAGACGGTGAAGAACCTTTATCTCTTCAACGGGCGCTCCTTCATTCGGAAGGGGCTGGAGCTGCCGTTGGCCTTTGCCACTGATTTTGTCTGGTCGAAGGCGCGGATCATGGAAGTCTATCTGAATATTGCCGAATGGGGCCCAGGCATCTACGGGATCGAGGCTGCGGCGCAGACCTATTTCAAGGTGCCTGCGTCCAGGCTCTCGGCGAGCCAGGCGGCGCTGCTGGCCGCGGCGCTTCCCAATCCTTATGTTCGCGTCCCCAACAAGCCGTCGCGGGGCATGCGCGCGATTGCCGGCATCATCGCACGGCGGGCGGCAAGCTCCGGCGATTACGTGCGCTGTGTCTATCCCTGATCCACGCGCCAAATAGGCAGGAGCCGCATCGCGACAAAAATTGCCTTGGGGTCTAGCCAAAGTCCACAGCTTTATGTATAAGCGCGCCAATTTCCGACATCGGCAATGTCCATCCGGCCATTAAAACCGGCCTGTGACAGAGCTTTGCCTGACACATTGGAGTACGTTAAATGGCTGTTCCGAAAAGAAAAACTTCCCCGTCCAAGCGCGGCATGCGCCGTTCGGCTGATGCGCTGAAGGCTGCGACCTACGTTGAAGACAAGAATTCCGGCGAACTTCGCCGTCCGCACCACATCGACCTGAAGACCGGCATGTACCGTGGTCGTCAGGTTCTGACGCCGAAGGAAAGCGCATAAGCGCTTCTCTCTGCTGAAGATTGAAAAGCCGGCTTTCGAGCCGGCTTTTTTGTTGTCTTGAAGACAGGTGACGACAAAGAAAAAGCCGCGCACCCGAAGATGCGCGGCGTTTTTGTTTTTCAGTTTATCGCGGCTCAGGCGCCGTAAACGATCAGCAGGTCCTTGGCGTCGATCTGGTCGCCGGTGCGGACCAGAACTTCGGCAATTACGCCATCCTTTTCGGCATGCAGCGCCGTTTCCATCTTCATCGCTTCGATGGAGAGGAGTACGTCGCCGGCCTTGACTGTCTGGCCCGAGGAGACGGCAACCGTCGAGATGACGCCCGGCATCGGCGCACCGAGATGGGCAGCATTGCCGGCTTCCGCCTTGCGGCGGATCGCACCACCAGAGGCGCCATGGACGCGATCCGGAACCTTGATGCGTCGCGGCTGGCCGTTGAGTTCGAAGAAGACGGTGACCATCCCCTTCTCATCCGTCGCGCCCTGGGCCTGGTTGAGGATGACGAGTGTCTTGCCCTTTTCGATATCGACGAACAGCTCCTCGCCGACCGGCAGGCCATAGAAATAGGCCGGCGTCGGCAAGGTCGAGACCGGGCCATAAAGCTCAGCGGCGGCGGCAAAGTCGGTGAAGACCTTGGGATACATGAGATAGGAGGCGAATTCGAACTCCGAAATCTCGCGCTCCAGCTTTTCCTCGATCGCCTTGCGTTCGGCCGCCAGATCGGCGTCTTCCAGCAGGGAGCCCGGGCGAACCGTATAGGCCGCGTCGCCCTTCAGCGCCTTCTTCTGCAGCACTTCCGGCCATCCGCCCGGAGGCTGGCCGAGATCGCCCTTGAGCATGGAGACGACCGAATCCGGGAAGGAGACATCCTTTGCCGGATTCTCGACATCCGCCACTGTCAGGTCCTGGCTGACCATCATCAGCGCCATGTCGCCGACGACCTTGGAAGACGGCGTGACCTTGACGATATCGCCGAACATGCGGTTGGCGTCGGCATAGGCCTGGGCCACTTCATGCCAGCGGGTTTCGAGGCCAAGTGAACGGGCTTGTTCCTTGAGGTTGGTGAACTGGCCACCCGGCATTTCGTGCAGGTAGACTTCCGAGGCCGGACCCTTGAGGTCGCTTTCGAAGGCTGCATACTGGTTGCGCACGGCTTCCCAGTAGAAGGAGATGCGGCGGATCCAGCCCGTGTCGAGGCCCGGATCGCGTTCGCCGCCCTTAAGCGCCTCGACAATCGAGCCAAGGCAGGGCTGCGAGGTGTTGCCGGAAAGCGCGTCCATTGCGGCATCTACCGCGTCGACGCCTGCATCCACGGCTGCGAGCACGGTCGCGGCGGCAATGCCGGACGTGTCATGCGTGTGGAAATGGATTGGCAGGTCGGTGGCCTCGCGCAGTGCCTTGAAGAGCATCGTGGCAGCGGCGGGCTTCAGCAGTCCTGCCATGTCCTTCAGCGCGATTATGTGCGCGCCGGCGCGCTCCAGCTCGCGAGCGAGCTCGACATAGTATTTCAGGTCGTATTTCGGACGTGCCGAACTCAGGATGTCGCCTGTGTAGCAGATGGCTGCTTCGCAGAGCTTGTTCTCTTCGGCCACGGCGTCCATGGAGACGCGCATGTTTTCGACCCAGTTGAGGCAGTCGAAGACGCGGAAGAGATCGATGCCGCCGGCGGATGCCTGCTTGACGAAGTGCTTCACCACATTGTCGGGATAGTTCTTGTAGCCGACGCCGTTTGCGCCGCGCAGCAGCATCTGCAGGAGCAGGTTCGGCGCGCCTTCGCGAATCAACGCCAGACGTTCCCACGGGTCTTCAGTGAGGAAGCGCATGGAGACGTCGAAGGTCGCGCCGCCCCAGCATTCCAGTGACAGCAGGTTCGGCAGCGCGCGGGCATAGGTGCCGGCGATGCGGGCGATGTCATAGGTGCGCATGCGGGTGGCGAGCAGCGACTGGTGGCCATCGCGCATCGTGGTGTCGGTCATCAGCACGCGCTTTTCCGCGCGCATCCATTCGCCGAACCCCTTCGGACCGAGCTTGTCGAGCAGCTGCTTCGTGCCGTCCTTCACCGGGCCGTCGATGAAAGGCAGGATGGGGGCTGCGGCGTCTTCCGGCGGCCGGGCACGACCCTTGGCTTCCGGGTGGCCGTTGACAGTCACGTCGGCGAGATAGGTGAGGAGCTTGGTGGCACGGTCCTGACGCTTGACCTGCTGGAAGAGCTCCGGCGTCGTGTCGATGAAGCGCGTCGTGTAGCTGTTGTCCCGGAATTTCGGATGGCCGATAATCGCTTCAAGGAAGGTGAGGTTGGTCGCCACGCCGCGGATACGGAATTCGCGCAGCGCGCGCTCCATGCGGTGGATGGCTTCATCCGGGTTCGGGGCCCAGGCGGTCACCTTTTCCAGAAGCGGATCGTAGTAGCGGGTGATAACGGCGCCCGAATAGGCCGTGCCGCCATCGAGACGGATGCCGAAGCCGGTTGCGCCGCGATAGGCGGTGATGCGGCCATAGTCCGGGATGAAGTTCTGTTCCGGATCTTCGGTGGTGATGCGGCACTGCAGGGCATGGCCGTTGAGGCGGATGTTTTCCTGCGCAGGAACGCCCGATTCCGGCGTGCCGATGGCGAAGCCGTCGAGGATGTGGATCTGCGCCTTGACGATATCGATGCCGGTCACCTGTTCGGTGACGGTGTGCTCGACCTGGATACGCGGGTTGACTTCGATGAAGTAGAACTTGCCGGTATCGGCATCCATCAGATATTCGACGGTGCCGGCGCCGATGTAGTTCGTCGCTTCGGCAATTCGCAGCGAGTATGAGGCCAGCTCGGCACGCTGTTCGGCAGTCAGATAAGGTGCCGGCGCGCGCTCGACGACCTTCTGGTTGCGGCGCTGGATGGAGCAGTCGCGCTCGAAGAGATGAACCACATTGCCATGCGTGTCGCCGAGAACCTGGCTTTCGACGTGGCGGGCGCGCTCGACGAGCTTTTCGAGATAGACCTCGTCCTTGCCAAAGGCGGCCTTGGCCTCGCGCTTGCCTTCATTGACTTCGCGAAGCAGATCGTTCGGATCGCGGATGGCGCGCATGCCACGACCGCCGCCGCCCCACGAGGCCTTCAGCATGACCGGGTAACCGATCTCTTCGGCCAGGCGCTTGATCTGTTCCGGGTCGTCGGGGAGCGGATCGGTTGCCGGGACGACTGGCACGCCGATGGAGATGGCGAGGTTGCGCGCTGCGACCTTGTTGCCGAGCTGGCGCATGGTTTCCGGCTTCGGGCCGATGAATATGATGCCGTTCTCGGCGCAGGCCTCGGCAAATTCAGGGCTTTCCGAAAGCAGGCCATAGCCCGGATGGATGGCGTCAGCGCCGGAAAGCTTGGCAACGCGGATGATTTCGTCGATCGAAAGATAGCTTTCGATCGGACCGAGATCGCGTTCCAGATGCGGTCCGCGACCCACCTGATAGCTCTCGTCCGCCTTGAAACGGTGGAGCGCGAGCTTGTCTTCCTCCGCCCAGATCGCCACGGTCTTGATGCCGAGTTCGTTTGCAGCGCGAAAAACGCGGATCGCTATTTCAGAACGGTTTGCGACGAGAATCTTGGAAATCGTCAAGGTAGTCCCCCTTTTTGGCAGCTCCCATGCTGCACCCGCTAACAAATTGTTAGCGTCTCGCGAGACGAAGTTCAACGAGACTCTTCAGAGGGGAGCCTAACTCAGGAAACGAGGCCCTGGCGGAAGGCTAATGCGACAACATGCTGGCGATTTTTCGCCTCCAGCTTCTCCTGGATGCCGTTCATGTACCAGTCGACGGTGTGGCTTGACAGGTTCAGCGCCTTGCCGATTTCCTGGGAGGTCAGGCCTTCTGCCAGAAAATGCAAGACTTCCAGTTCGCGCCGCGTCAGCCTGACGTCCGGTCGCGCCTCAGGCTCATCGTCGCCCTGCTGGGCTTCGTTGCGGAAGCGCAGCAGCTCCATGAACATCAGCTTGGCCACCTGCTCGAACAGGGAAATCTCCACCGGTGTGAGATCGACTGACGGGCCGCCGACGGTCATGTTTCCCAGAAGGCCCTGCCGGCCGTGAATGGGGAATATATAGCCGTCCTCGAGACCCAGCCTCGCAGCCTCCTTGAACATCTGGTCCATCCGGCGCTTCTGGGGATCGGCCTTGAAGGCCTTGCGCGCATCCTTCCATCGAAAGGCCCCCGTGGCGCGCCCGAGATAACGGATCGTCGGGTCGATGAGAACGAAGCGGTTGGAGATATAGGTTTCCGGCCATCGCTGCGGCCACTTTCCCGCAAGAACGAGCGTCATCGGGTCCTGATGAGGACGTGGTTGGATCAGAACGCCGTAATATTCGAGGTGATATTGCTTCAGAAGATGTTCGAAATCCGCGATCAAAGTCTTCGGATTTTCGTGTTCTCGTCCCATAACCAGAAATTGGACGATCGCGTTGATACTCATCTAGCCACCTTTTGATTCGATCGCCGAATAGCTTCCCACGTCGGCGCCAGACAACGCCCAAGCGAGGAACAGGAGACCAACTGACGGTTTCCGCTCTATCATTCGACTAGCGAAACTGGTGGTGTCGCGCGAAATGATATGTAGAAACATATATAAACTCAATATCTTAGATGTTTTATGTATTGTCGAGCCGGATTCTGTCAAGAAGGCTTACTTATGAATTTTCATGTAATTTGGCGTTGCACGCGCGATATGACACAAAGGTGCCGCGCGAAGGTGCAACTGCAGCTTCTGATAGAAACGAGATGGCTGTGACCTGTCGGCTTATGAGGCATGTCTCCTTCGCCAAGATGGACAAGAAAAACGCAATGCTGCACTGGTGCAGGTAGAATATCATGTGCTGCGGCAGGCATTTGCCGAGGCAGGACGCTGCTCAGGTTCTGTTCATCTGTGAAGTTTATTCTAGTGTGATATGCAGAAGTTCGATCGTGTGCCGGCCGGGTCCGGCGTGACGAGACGGACCTGTGATCAAGGCTCATCGCGCCGCCGGATGCGGCGCTTCTCAGTCTGATTGAAATGCCCCGTTGGCGCCGGGAACTCCGGCGAACTGCGGTTTCAGGAAATACATGGAAAGGGCAGACGCCAAGTGTCGCTTACCAAAGTCTATCTCAGAGCGCTTCGCTATCTCGCCGACGAGCGGCTGAGAGTTTCGATCGTCGTCATCAGCAATATCGTGCTTGCCCTGGTCGCGATCGCCGAGCCGATCCTGTTCGGCCGCATCATCGATGCCATGTCCTCCGGGGCCAATTCGCTGCCGGTTCTGATTGCCTGGGCGGGCTTGGGCATTTTCAACACGGTTGCCTTTGTGTTGATCGCGCGCGAAGCAGACCGGCTGGCCCATGCGCGCCGGGCTGGTCTTCTTGCAGAGGCCTTTGCCCGCATCATTTCGATGCCGCTCGCCTGGCACAGCCAGCGGGGAACTTCGAATGTGCTGCATACGCTGCTGCGCGCAACCGAGACGCTCTTCGGCCTGTGGCTCGAATTCATGCGTACGCATCTTTCGACCGCCGTGGCGCTCGTGCTTCTCGTTCCTGCGGCGCTCTCCATGGACGTGCGGCTATCGATCGTCCTTCTGCTGCTCGGCATTCTCTACTGGCTGACAGGTCAGGTGGTGATGAACCGGACGCGTGAGGGCCAGGCGGCCGTCGAGGAGCATTACCATCAGGTTTTTTCCCATGTCAGCGACACGATCAGCAACGTGCCGGTGCTGCACAGCTATAACCGCATCGAGCGCGAGACGCAGGCGCTGAAGGAATATACCGGCCGCTTGCTTTCTGCCCAGTTCCCTGTGCTGGACTGGTGGGCGCTTGCCAGCGCTCTGAACCGCATCGCCTCGACGATCTCCATGATGGCCATCCTTATTCTCGGTGCGATCATGGTGAAGAGCGGCCAGATCAAGGTGGGCGACGTCATCGCCTTCATCGGTTTCGCCAACCTGCTCATTTCCCGTCTTGACCAGATCAAGGGCTTTGCCAGCCAGATTTTCGAGGCCCGCGCCAAGCTGGAAGAATTCTACAAGCTTGAGGATTCGGTGCGCGACCGCGAGGAATCGGTCGAGGCGGAAGATCTGGGTCATGTTTCCGGGAAGGTCGAGTTCCGCAACGTGTCCTTCGACTTTGCCAATACGACGCAGGGCGTCCGCGATGTCTCCTTTACGGTCGAGGCGGGGCAGACGGTCGCGATCGTCGGTCCCACGGGTGCCGGCAAGACGACGCTCATCAACCTGCTGCAGCGGGTCTACGATCCGCAGCAGGGCGAAATCCTTATCGACGGGATGAATATCACCAAGGTTACGCGCAAATCGCTGCGCCGCGCCATTGCCACCGTGTTTCAGGATTCGGGCCTGCTCAACCGTTCCATCTCGGACAATATCCGCATCGGCCGCGACGATGCGACGACCGAAGATGTGATCGAGGCTGCGCGTGCCGCGTCGGCGGATGACTTCATCGAAAGCCGCGTTGCGGGCTACGATACGGTCGTCGGCGATCGCGGCAACCGCCTGTCAGGCGGCGAACGGCAGCGTATCGCGCTGGCCCGCGCCATCCTGAAGGACGCGCCCATCCTCGTGCTCGACGAGGCGACTTCGGCGCTTGATGTCGAGACAGAGGCGCGCATCAAGACCGCGATCGACCGGCTGCGCGCCAATCGCACGACCTTCATCATTGCCCACCGTCTCTCGACCGTGCGCGATGCCGATCTGGTCATTTTCCTAGACCATGGCCGTATCGCGGAGCAGGGCTCGTTCGATCACCTGAGCCACAGCAACGGCCGCTTTGCAGCCCTGTTGCGGGCCTCGGGCATCCTGACCGACGATCTGGTCAAGAGTTCTGCCCATCCGGCTGCCGAGTAAACTCGGCCGCTGCCCTTCGGACGGAAGCGTATGCGGGAGTTGTGACTTTGTTTTCCTGATGGCGTGAAGTACCGGCGCTCCTGGTGGTCTGAATCCGAAGCATAGGGGAGGGGTGTGATACCATCCTCCGAGATTGCAAACTCAAAAAGAAAAGCCGCCGCATCGGAGTGATGCGGCGGCTTTTTCATTGGTTGAATGGATGGGATCCACCCTCGTGCTTGTCCCGTCTCCTGCGTTGGCGCAGGCGCTTCTGGCGCCTGCGCGGCGATTCCTCACATTACTTCGTCTTCGAGGGCGTACGACCCTTCTTGCCGTTGACGCTCGTGTCGATCTGGCCCGAGGCGCTGCGGGTCGCCTTGACCTCGACAGTCTTGCCCGGCAGTTCGACGCGCGCCGTGAAGCCAGTCCATGCAGCGGGCAGGGTGGGCGTCGAGACGATCTCGCCGCCCTTGCGTTCGATGCCCAGCAGGCCTTCCACGATGGCGCGGTAGATCCAGCCTGCGGAACCGGTGTACCAGCTCCAGCCGCCCTGACCGCGCATCGTGCCTTCGCTGTAGATGTCGGCGGCGACCGCGTAGGGCTCCGTCCGATAGCGTTCAGCGGCTTCGCGATCCATGGAGTGACGGATCGGCAGGAGGCAGTCGAGGCATTGCATCGCCTCTTCCGGGCGTCCGGACTTGGCGAGTGCCAGCGCCAGCCACGCGCCGGCGTGGGTGTATTGCCCGCCGTTTTCACGGATACCCGGCGGATAGGCGCGGATATAGCCCGGATCCTTGTCCGTCGTGGCATAGGGCGGGTTGAAGAGACGCAGGATGCCGCCGTCATGTTCCAGAAGGTTGGCAAGTGCGGCGTCGAGTGCCTGCTTGCTGCGTTCCGGATTGCCCTGGCCTGAGAGCACGCTCCAGGACTGCGCAATGGAGTCGATGCGGTTCTCGTCGCTTTCTGCAGAGCCGAGCGGCGTGCCATCGTCGTAATAGGCGCGGCGATAGTAATGGCCATCCCAGCCCGCGGTTTCGACCGCGTCGCGCAGGCGTTCCAGATGCGTGCGCCAGTTGTTGGCACGCGACTGGTCGCCCCGGCTTTCCGCCACGGGGATGAAGCGGGCCAGCGTGCCGGATAGGATCCAGGCAAGCCACACGCTTTCGCCTTGCCCGGCAACGCCGACGCGGTTCATGCCGTCGTTCCAGTCGCCGCCGAGAATCAGCGGCAGGCCATGAGGGCCGGTCCTGGATACCGCCAGATCGAGACCAAGGGCGGCATGTTCGTAGACGCTTGCCGTCTGCTCGGAAACGTCCGGACGGAAGAAGGCGTCATGCGCGTCTTGCGCCAGAAGCGGGCCCGACAGGAAGGGCACCATCTCATCCAGGATCGCGGTATCGCCTGTCGCCGTCGCATACTGGTCAACCGCATAAGCGAGCCAGACGACGTCGTCGGAAATATGCGTGCGCACGCCGGCGCCGTTTTCGGCGAGCCACCAATGCTGCACATCACCTTCGACGAATTGCCGACCGGCCGCCGTCACGATCTGGCGGCGGGCAATCGACGGGTCGTGGAGCATCAGCGCCAGCGAATCCTGCAACTGGTCGCGGAAGCCGAAGGCGCCACTGGCCTGATAGAAGGCAGCCCGCGCCGTGATGCGGCAGGACAGCATCTGATAGGGCAGCCAGCCATTGAGCAGGTGGTTCAGGGCGCGATCCGGCGTTTCGATATGGACCTTACCCAGGAACTTGCTCCAACGCGTGCGGTTGGCTTCGAGCGCGCTGTTGAAGTCGACCGCGACGGCTTCGGCCGAAAGAGCTTCCGCTGCGGCATCGTTGTCGCTGTCACCCAGTACGAAGGTGAATTCGCGCGTGTCGCCCGGTTGCAGGATGATGTCGAGGGCGAGTGCTGCGCACGGGTCGCCGTCGTGGCCCATCTGGCCGGAGAGTTCCTTCGCGGCCGTCACCGAGCCCGGGCGGCGAATGTCGCCCCAGCGTCCGATGAACTCGCCGCGCGAGGCCGTTGCACCCGTCACATCCGCATTGACCGCAAAGAAAGCCGTGCGGCCGGAATGGGTGATGCTGTAGGGGTTGGAGGCGAACAGAACCTGCTTGTTCTCCGACGCCCGGCAGGTGACGAAGGGCGCCGTGCGGTTCGGATTGTTGCCCAGCATCCATTCGACATAGCCGTAGATGCGGAAGCTGCGCGAAATCGAACCCTTGTTGGAGATCGTCAGGCGCGACAACTTGACCGGCTTTCCGGGCAACAGCGTCTGGCTGAGCTCGATACCCACCTGTTCCTGCACGCTCCGGAAGGTCGAATAGCCGAAACCGTGACGTGTTTCGAATTCGACGGATTCGCGCTCGCTGAGGCCTGCAAAGGGTGTCAGGACCGCACCGCTGTTGAGGTCGGTGATGTAGAAGGTCTCGCTCGGTCGGTCGGTGACCGGGTCATTGGACCAGGTCGTCAGCGGATAGTCGCGGGAGTTCTTGCTCCAGGTGTAGCCGCCGCCTTCGGCTGCTACGTGGAAGCCGAAGTCGTTCTCGGCAATCACGTTGATCCAGGGCTGAGGGGTGGATTCGCCGCCGCGCAGACGCACGACATATTCGTCGCCCTGGCTGGAGAAGCCGCCATAACCGTTCCAGAATTCCAGACCGTCGCCGGAGAGCGTGCCGGCTTCCTTGATCGCCTTGGAGCGGTAGCGCGGGGCTTCCGGCGGGGCTTCCAGAACGCGGTTTTCGAAGAGCGACACGGTGCGGGCGATCTGCTCGGAAATCGCGCCGTTGCGGGCATGGAAGACCGCGCGTGAGGAGGCGAGCAGCGAGGCCCAGGTCGCGTCGTCCATCAGGTCGCGGCGCACCGCGAAGATGTGCTGGCGCGGACCATCGGACTGGCCGCGGAGCCGCGCATTTTCGCACATGGAATCCAGCGCGTGCTGCATGTCCTGCGCATAGGAGCTGGCGCGTTCGTTGACGATCACCAGATCGGCGGTCACGCCGCGCGAGCGGAGATATTCCTGCGCACGCAGTGCGCCCCAGGCGACGTTGAGATCGACGTCGTCGTTGATGCGCAGCATGAAGATCGGGAAGTCGCCCGAGATCGCCAGCGGCCAGAGCGCGGTCTGCGAGGCGGCCATGGCTTCTGCCGATCCTGCATCTGCGCGTAGCAGCGTTTCCGGATAGACCAGATAGCGGCCGAGGATCTGGAACGCGGTTGCTTCCTGCGGCGAGGCGCCGACATGGCGCATCTGCACCTGGCTGCGCGTCCACGAATGAATGTATTCGTGGCCAAAGGCATCCGGATGACGATAGCGTTCGATCGCGGCGTCGATCATGTCGCGGTTCGGGGCTGCAATCGTCCAGAAGATGGCACTGACCTTCTTGCCGGCCGGGATGCGCACGACGCGGCGCAGCGACAGGATCGGGTCGAGCGTATAGCCATCCGTGCCGGAGAGCGTCGCGCCCGCATCGAAAGCGGTGGCGTCGGCGAGCGAGCGGCCGCGACCGATGAAGTTGCGACGGCTCGTCTCGAATTCCGTCGGACGTGTTTCGCCCGTCGGGTCTGCGATCAGGTGCGCGATATGCGTGCCGGGGTCGTTAGGCGAGCGTTTGTTGCGCCAGGCGCGGATGACGTCGCCGCGACGGCCGATTTCCGTGCGGATGAACATCTTGGAGAAGAGCGGGTGGGCGATATCCGCCTCGTCCGTCGACAGCACCGGCTCGAGATAGGATGTCAGCTCGATGTGACGATCCTCGGTGCCGAGGTTCGTGATCGTGATCCGCCGGCCTTCTGCATCATGCTCCGTGCCTGTAATCACTTCGACATGGCTCATCAGCGTGCCGACGGTCTTGTAGAATTCCGCGCGGTCGTCGCCAAAGATCACCTTGTTGACTTCGCCCTTGGCGCGGCGCGGCTCGACGGTGGAGGACCACCACTCGCCGCTGTCCATATCGCGCAGGAAGATGAAGCTGCCATGACGGTCTTCGGTCGGATCGGGCTTCCAGCGGGCGACCGTCTGGCCGTTCCAGCGCGAATAGCCGGAGCCGCCGGTGGTCAGCATGACCGAGTAGTGTCCGTTGGACAGGAACACGGTCTGGCGGTCCTTGAGTTCCGGATTGTCGATCGTGCGGATTTCCGGACGCGGCAGGTTGTCGCCGACATTGTTGCCGGGCTGGTTGGCCTCGTGCTTGGCACTCATGACCGGGATTTCGCGCGGGGCCTTTTCCTGCAGGAGGAGTTCGGCTGCCTCGATCACCGGATCGGAGTGGAAGAGTTCGCGCAGGTGGCCGTTGAAGGCGACGTTGGCGACGGCCGCAATGGACATGCCGTGGTGGTGGGCCATGTAGTTGTAGACCACCGCGCAGGTCTGGCCTTCGGGCACGCGCGTCGGCGTGAAGTCGACCGCGTCATGGAAGCCGTAGCGGCCGAGCGCGCCGAGCTTGCGCAGGCGCTGCAGGTTCTCGAAGGATTCCACCGGCGCATACTGGGCCGCGAGCAGCGAGGCATAGGGCGCAATGACGGCATTCTGGCCGAGACCGCGCTTGAGGCCGAGGGTGGGCACACCGAAGTTGGTGTACTGATAGGTCAGTTCGTGGTCGCGGGCATTGAAGGCCGCTTCCGAAATGCCCCACGGAATGCCGCCGAGACGGCGGGCGTGGTTCATCTGCTCCTTGACGACGAGGTTCGACGTCTGGTTCAGCACGCCACCCTGACGCTCCTGCATGACGAGCGGCGGCATGAGATATTCGAACATCGAGCCGGACCAGGAAACCAGCGCACCGCGCGAGCCGACCGGGACGACCTGACGGCCGAGCTTGAACCAATGTTCCGTCGGCAAGTCACCCTTTGCGACCGCGAACAGGCTGGTCAGGCGCGCTTCGGAGGCCAGAAGGTCGTAGCAGGCTTCGTCCAGTTCGTTCGAGGCGACGCGATAGCCGATGGAGAGCAGTCGGCGTTCCGGGCGGAACAGGAAGCGGAAGTCCATGGCAAAGGCCAGCGAACGCGTCGAATCGCGCAGCACTTCGAGACGCTTGCGCAGCGCATCGATCATGGCGAAGTCGAACTCGCTGTCGGCCACATGCGCCTGGCAGGTGCGCGACAGCGCCGAGGCCCACCATGCGACTTCGCCGCTCTTTTCCGTGCCGATCTCGTGGTCGAGATTGGCGGAGAGCTTTTCGAGGTCTTCGGCGAGCTCGGCCAGACCCGTGATGTGGATCGTTGCGGGCTCGTTTTCGCTGCGGGCTTCGTTGAGGGTCTTCAGGAAGCCGGCGGTGAGTTCCTTGATGCGCTTGCGCAACGGGCGGACCGTCTTGCGGTCATCGGGGAGTTCTGCGAGCGATTCCTGGAAGATCATCACGGCATCCGCGATGCCGTCGAGGCTCGACTGCAGATGCGCGGAGGGCGCTTCGGCCCAGTCGCGGCATTGCGATGAGATCGCAATGAGGTGGCCGGCGAGGTTGCCGCTGTCCACTGCCGAAATATACTGCGGACCCAGCGTTTCCAGTGTTTCCGTGTAGTACCAGTTGAACAGATGGCCTCGGAATTTTTGCATCCGCTCGACCGTCGCAACCGTCTGCTCCAGACGGCTGACGGTGTCCTCGAAGCCGATCCAGCCGAAATCGCGGGCGGACACGACGGAAAGAAGGTAGACGCCGATATTGGTCGGCGAGGTGCGGGCGGCGATGACCGGGTTCGGCGTTTCCTGGAAGTTGTCCGGCGGCAGGAAGTTCTGCTGCGGCGTGACGAAGGTTTCGAAATAGCGCCAGGTGCGGCGTGCGATCAGGCGCAGGCCCTGCACGACGTCGGCCGGCGTTTCCAGACGGTCCTCGGTCTCGGCCGACTGGCTGACGCGCCAGGCGATATACGGCGAGAGCATCCAGGCAATGCCGAGCGGCAGGCCCGCATAGACGTGGTAAATGCCCTTTGTGCCGGCAAAGCCGAGGGCGAGGGCTGCCAGAACCGGTGCCTGCCACATCGAACGGTAATAGGCGTGAACGTCGCCCTGCGCGCCGCTCTGCACCTGGGCCGCCGTGCGCCATTCGAGAAGTAGCTTGCCGGAAACGAGCGAGCGGTAGAGCGCGCGGATGATCGCGTCCGTCATCAGGTAGGCATTATGCGCGATGAAGGTGGCGCGCAGCGCGACCATGGCGGAGGCCGAGCGGATTTCGTCCTGCAGGCGCTGGAAATGCCCGCGCATGACGATATCCGTGCGCCGCGGCATGACGATGGAGAGAAGCGACAGCGTCGGCGAGATGGTGAGCGTCAGGATGAGCGCGATCTGCCAGAGCACGGCATACATCGGTGTCATCAGGAGCCAGCCCCAGACGGCGGCCAGCGTCCAGGCCGCCGGGGTCAGCGAGCGGCGCAGGTTGTCGATCATCTTCCAGCGGGCCAGGCCGTTTACGCCCGAGCGCGGATCGAAGATATAAGGCAGGAGCTGCCAGTCGCCGCGCGCCCAGCGATGCTGGCGCGAGCTTTCGACCTCGTAGCGGGTCGGGAAGTCTTCGACGAGTTCCACGTCGGTGACGAGCGCGCAACGCGACAGCGAGCCTTCGAGAAGGTCGTGGCTGAGGACGCGGTTTTCCTCGATACGGCCCTTGATGGCGGTCTCGAAGGCATCGACGTGATAGAGGCCCTTGCCGGTGAAGGTGCCTTCGCCGGTCAGGTCCTGATAGACGTCGGAAACGGTGAAGACGTAAGGATCGATGCCGCGGTTGGCCGAGAAGATGCGCTGGAAGGCGGAGGCTTCCTTGCCGGTCGTCAGCGAGGGCGTGACGCGCGGCTGCAGGATGCCGTAGCCTTGCGTGACGCGGCGTGTCTTCGGGTCGATGACCGGCTTGTTGATCGGATGGGCGATCTTGCCGACCAGCTTGGTGACGGCATCGCGCATCAGGCGCGTGTCGGCGTCGAGCGTCACGACATACTGCACGCCTTCCGGAACCTGGTTGGCGCCCGTCATGAAGCTGGTGTCGTGGTCGCCGCGCAGCAGCAGGTTCAGCTCGTGCAGCTTGCCGCGCTTGCGTTCCCAGCCCATCCAGCAGCCTTCGGCCTGGTTGTACTGGCGGCGGCGATGCAGGAGCATGAAGCGGTTGCGGCCGTCATAGGCGTAACGTGCGGCAAGCTTGGCCACTTCGCTCTTGGCGTAGTTCAGGACGTCGATATCGGCCTGCGTTTCTTCCTTCTGGGCATCCGCCCAGTCGGAGAGGAGGGCGAAATAGATCTCCCCATGCGGGTTGGCGAGATAATGGACCTCGAGATTGCGAACGAGTTCGTCCACCGTGTCACGGCTTGTGATCATGCAGGGGACGACGAGCAGCGTCCGCTCTTCGGCCGGAATCCCGTCCTTGTATTCGTAGCCGGTCAGGCGCGATGGGGTGAGCACGAACGAGGAGAGCGTGTTGAAGAGACCGATCGCACCTTCCGACGAGGGAAGCGCGAAAAGGACGGCGAGCGGCAGGATGTGCTCGTAGGGCACGCCGGCATGGGTTAGGAACCAGGCCATGAAGGCCATGACGAGAAGCGTCAGCACGCTCACCGGCACTGCGATCGCCAGCCAGTCGAGCTTGCGCAGCCAGATGCGGCCATAGTCAAGGACCGTGTTGCCGTAGCCGATGGCTTCCTTGAGTTCCGTGATGCGCTTGCCGGCCAGGAATTCGCCGACATTGGCGTTTTGGCTGCCGGCCAGTTCCATTGCCTTTCCGGCGATCTCGATTTCCGAAAAGTCTGAACGCTTGGCCAGATCCTCGATCGTGTCACGGTACTGGTTGCGCGAGCCGAAATCGAGGTCGTGATAATCAGTGCCTTCCCCGAGCAGCTTGTCGACCTTGCTGACGCTTTCGACCCAGACCGGCCATTCGCCGTCATCGATTTCGCGCAGCGACCGGATGATGCAGCTCATCGTCGCATTGCCGGAGGAAAGGCGGTTGTGTTCGCTGACGATCACTTCCTCGCCATCGCTGCCGCGCTTTTCCAGTTCGGCCTCGAGCCAGGCGATGGCCACGCCGGATGTGTGGCTGCCGTCGCGCAGACGGTAGAGGAACTGGGCGGCAAACGTATTGTCGCGCGCCGGCTCTTCGAGCGTCTTCAGCTTTTCAGCGAGCCGCGCCGGATCCTTGATGCGTAGAAGCTGGTCAGCCTCGTCGTTGGCCCACTTGCGCATGCGCCGGGAGTTTTCGACGCGCGTCGAGATGCGGGCAAGGTTTTCGACCAGCACGAAGCGGACCATGGACGGAATGGCCCAGAGCTCGCCGATCGAGAAGGTTTCGAACGTCTGGAAGCCTTGGACGAGAGCGGTCAGCGTTTCGCGGGAGACGGTGGAGTGCGTGTGGGCGACATAGAGCCAGGCGAGCGCCAGCGTGCGCGGGATTTCCACGTTGCCGGCAAGGCGCATCAGCGTCAGTTCGCGATAGTAGCGCTTGGGAAAGTCGCGGCGGACTTCCTGGATGGCTTCTTCGATGATGTAGTGGTTGTCGAGCAGCCATTCGGCGGCCGGCGTGATGGACGCGCCGTTTTCGACATCGCGGGCAGCGGAGCGATAGACACGCAGGATCTCGCGTTCGTTTTCCTTGTTACGCGCGAAGAAGTCGAAAGGCTCGAAGACGGGAAGCGTGTTGATTTCGCCGGTCGCAAGCCGCTCGCCGCATTTGGCAAGCCCGTCAATCGGCAGATAGTCTGCACGAATGGCGTTGTTGTGCTCGATCCGCCGGGTCTCGGTTTCCGATTTGATCCGGCGCGGCGTGTTCTGAAGAGTTGTCGTATCCAAGATAGCTTCCGTCATTCCGCGGCACTGCCGCTCATTTGCCCGCAAGCCCTTACCGTTCGCAGCCGTCGGAAATAGGGCATCGCGAGGGATACCCCTAATCGAGCGAATCTGAATGATGGGTGAAGAAACGCAGGACGACGTATAAGAACAACGTCTTGTGCCGGTCAGGCGGGCATTCCACCCTCCGGCCATTCTTGCCTGACGTGCAGGCTCCCCCGATTCCGCAGCCACCCGCAAGGGTATTGCAGTTTTGCCGTGATGTAGAAAAATGGCAATTTTGCGCCTAAAAGGCAAGGTGACTTGAAACGTTTAAAAATGGTTAAACGCTAAGCTTTGCGCTTTAGAGTCTCGGCAAATATAACGCGCTGCAAATACGGTCCGGTCCTGAGTCAAGCCGAACCGTTTTTCTTCCATCCCAGCCCGGTCGAAGCCTTCGCGCTCATCCATCCGTCTCAGGAGAATTTCTGCTCGATCCGGGCGAGTTCGGCGATCATCCGGTTGAGATTGTCGCGGATGCGCTGGTCGAGGACGACGGCGACTTGCGGGAACTCTTCCATGAGACGGGAGAACAGCGAGCGGGTGACCTGCAGCACTTCGCAATCTTCCACGACCACGGCAGTGAGGCTGCATTCGTGTTCGCTGATCAGCGCCAGTTCGCAGAGAAGTGACCCGGGGCCGGCATCTTCCAGGCGCCGGTTTCCCTGCCGTGTCGGTACGGCCAGACCGATCGTGCCGGAAGAAACGACGAAGGCGGTGGAAACCCGGGTTCCCGGCGTGAAAAGCGTATGCCCGCGCGCCAGTTGCCGCTTGTCCGCACCGAAGGCCAGAAGGCGCAGTTGCTCGTCGTTCATGCCGCGGAAGAGCGGCACGCGGGAGAGCAGGTCGATATCGGACTTCAGCGACATTGAGGGTATTTGTCCTTACGGAATAATCTTGTAGCCGCCGTTTTCGGTGACGAGAATCTCGGCGTTGGATGGATCGCGCTCGATCTTCTGGCGCAGGCGGTAAACATGGGTTTCCAGCGTGTGTGTCGTCACGCCCGAATTGTAACCCCATACTTCCTCGAGAAGCACGTCGCGGGTCACGACCTTCTGGCCGGCACGATAGAGGTAGCGGATGATCGCCGCTTCCTTTTCCGTCAGGCGGATCTTCTGGCCGGTCTGATCGACCAGAAGCTTCTGGCTCGGCTTGAACGTGTAGGGCCCAACCGCGAAGGTTGCGTCTTCGCTCTGTTCATGCTGGCGCAACTGCGCGCGCATCCGGGCGAGAAGTACCGCGAAGCGGAAGGGCTTGGTGACATAGTCGTTCGCGCCCGCTTCCAGGCCGAGGATCGTGTCGGAATCGGTGTCGTGGCCTGTCAGCATGATGATGGGGGCCTTGAACCCGCCGCGGCGCAGGAGCTTCACAGCCTCGCGCCCATCCATATCGGGCAGGCCGACATCCATGATCAAGAGATCGACAGGGTTGCTGCGCGCGGCCTGAACGCCCTTCGTGGCGGTCTTTTCCTGCAGGACATGGAACTCTTCATAGAGCCCCAGCTGCTCGACCAGCATCTCGCGCAGGTCGTCGTCATCATCCACCAGCAAAATTGTCCGGGTGCCCATCAGCCAAAAGCCCTTGCATCAAACCTGATCAGGTTTCTAAATCATCGACGCACAAATGAAAACAATTGCCCAGCCGATTTCCGATGCCGCGCAAATAGGCAGATTGTCGATCACGGGCAAGGCAAGAGGTCGTGAAGGTCGGCGATGCAGTCATTCGAAGTCAGGCCATCGGCACGCGACCACCGGCAGGGATATCTCAAGGTGGGGCCGCTGACCTTGACGTGCGCGCTGGGACGCTCGGGCGTCGGCATGCTCAAGCGCGAGGGGGACGGCCATACACCTCGCGCCGCTCTTCGTCTGCTTTACGGTTTCTGGCGCAGCGACCGGGTGATGCGGCCCGTGACGCGACTGCCCATGCTGCCATCGCGCAAGACGATGGTCTGGTGTGACGATCCGAAAAGCGCCTCCTATAATCGCCTCTCGCGGTTGCCGCTCATGGAAAGCCACGAAACGATGTGCCGCGCGGACCAGTTGTATGACATCGTCATCGTCATGGACTGGAACGTCTCGTCACGTCGTCGCGGAGCGGGTTCGGCGATCTTCCTGCATCTGGCGCGTCCCGGCTACAAGCCGACCGAAGGCTGTATCGCGGTGACGGAACGAGACATGCGGCGTCTGCTGGCGGTTGCCGACAGGCACACCATGATTCACGTGAAATGACGGGTTCCGCTTGAGCGCTTGCCCGGATAATCTCCCAATCGAATCGGTTTAAATGGGAGGGACGCATGAACGGCAATGAAGAGGCGCGCGTCGCCCGGTCCGGCTATTTCACGCGCGAGCGCATGGCGGTCTCCACGCTCTTCTTCATCAACGGTCTCATCATGGGCGCCTGGGCCCCGAAGATCCCGGAATTTGCAAGCCGTCTCGGGTTGGATCCGGGAGCGCTTGGCATCATGATCCTGATCATGGGCGTCGGGTCGCTGATGCTGATGCCGATCACCGGGGCGCAGATTGCCCGCTTCGGTTCGACCAAGGTGACGAAGACAGCCACGATCCTCTTCCTGCCGACTATCCTCCTCCTGAGCCTGGCACCGAATATCTGGCTGGGCGGTATCGCCATCTTCCTGTTCGGCGGATTGACCGGCGCGATGGACGTTTCGATGAATGCCAACGCGGTCGAGACGGAGAAGTCGTTGCGCCGCTCGATCATGTCGTCCTGCCATGCCTTCTGGAGCCTCGGCACCTTTGTCGGGACGATGACCGGCGGGTTTCTGATCGAGAAGCTCGGAACGGTCGGGCATTCGATCGTACTCACGGTGGCTGGCCTTGTCCTTTTGTTGGCTGCCTGGCGGCATCTGTTCCATGACGTGCCGCATGTGAGCGAAGCGCGCGAGAAGGCGAAACTTCCCTTGAGCCCGCTGCCCTGGCTGCTCGGCATCATGGCGCTCTTCTCGATGGTACCGGAAGGCTCGGTGCTCGATTGGGGTGCCCTCTACATCCGGCGCGAGCTTGGTGCCTCGCTTGCGTTCTCCGGCTTCGCATTCGGAGCCTTCGCCTTCACCATGACGATCATGCGCTTTGCCGGCGATCTGGTGCGCGACCGGTTCGGTGCGGTGAAGACCTTCCGGTTCTGCACGGTCATGGCGATCATCGGGCTCGTCACTGCAGGTTCTGCGCCCAACATGATCGTCGCCTTCATCGGCTTTGCGATCTGCGGCATCGGGATTTCCAACATGGTACCGATCGCCTTTTCGGCGGCGGGCAACCTGCCGGGCTTTGCGCAAGGCGTGGCGCTGTCGGTCACGACCTTCCTTGGTTACTCGGGCATGCTCTTCGCGCCCTCGGCGATCGGATTTGCGGCTGAGCATTCGAGTTTCTCGACCGTGTTCCTGACACTGCCTGTTTTCCTGCTCGCCGTCCTGGCGCTTTCGGGTCTCGCCCGCTATGCCGATGCGGTCAAGAACTGATCAAATCGAGAGCGGCATCGCGGTAATCGCCTCGCGCAGGAAATCCATGACCCGGCGAATTTTCAGCGATGTGCGCAGTTCTTCATGCGAGGCGAGCCACATGGGGAGCGCCGGAATCTGTAGTTCAGGCAGGATGTGGCGCATCCCTGGCGTCTGCCGGCCGAGCCAGAGCGCGCCGAAGCCGATGCCGGCGCCGGCCCGGATGAGTTCCCAATAGGTCACCTGATCGTCGGTCCGGAAGGTGAAGAGCGTGCGGTCTCCTTGCAGACCCAAGGCCTTCATGCCGTTCAGGATTTGCATGTCGCGGTCATAGCCGACCATCCGGTGGCGGAAGAGATCGTCGACCGTCCGGGGCGTTCCGGCTTTTTCCAGATAGCGTTCATGGGCATGAACGCCCATGGCAAAATCGTTGACCTTCACCGCGATCAGATCGTTTTGCATCGGCCGCGTCATGCGGATGGCGATATCGGCGTCGCGGGCGAGCAGGTTTGCTACGGCATTGGAGGGCACGAGTTCGATATCGATGCCGGGCTCGGCCTCTTTCAGCGCCACGAGGATCGGCGGCAGGAGATAGGTGGCGACGATATCGCTGGCGGTGATCCGCACCGCGCCTGACACTTCGCTGGCCCGGCCGGAGGCGCGCAGCAGAAAATGATCCGCCTCCTTCGCCATGCCGCGTGCATCGTCCAGCAGCGAAAGGCCGGCTTCCGTGAGTGCCATGCCGCGGCGCCCACGGATGAACAGCGTCAGCCCCGTTGCAGCTTCCAACTCGTCGATCTGACGGCCAACGGTCGGCTGGCTGAGGCGCAGCGTTTCGGCGGCGGCGAGAAGCGTGCCCGTCTCGGCGACCGCCAGGAATGTCTTGATGAGGTTCCAGTCCATGGTATTCAAATTCGTATAGTTATCCCCCATTCTTGTCCATATTCACAAAGAAAATTTGAGAATAGCGTCTTCTCATCGAAACCGGAGCAAACGTGCCGAAGCGGCGGCTCCTACAATCGAAGAGGACAAGCCGATGAAAATTGCAGTTTTGGGCGCCAACGGGCGTCTCGCCCACGCCGTCGCCGCCGCCTTTCTGGCCCATGGTCATGAGGTTGTTGCCGTCACCCGCAGCGGGCGTTGCGATGGCCTTTCGGGCCGCGTCGAATATCGCGCGGCAGATGCCATGGACCGGGCGCAGGTGATCGCCGCCACGATGGGCGTCGACATGATCTTCAACGGGTTGAACCCGCCCTATGACAAATGGGAGGGCACCGTTCTCGCGATGGCGGGTAACGTTATGGCAGCGGCGAGGGAGAACCGGGCCGTGCACCTCTTCATCGGCAATGTCTACAATTACGGTAAGGAGATCGGCCTTGAGATGACCGATGACGCTCCCTTCTCCGCGACGACCGAGAAGGCTCGGATCCGCATCGAGATGGAAGGGCTGTTCAAGGATGCTGCAGGCGAGGGGGTCAAGACCGTGATCCTGCGCGCCGGCGATTTCTACGGAACCGACAAGGTGGGTACCTGGCTCGACCAGATGATCGCGACGAAGATTGACAAGGGCTCGTTCTCATGGCCCGGCCCCTATGATCTGCCGCATGCCTTCGCCTATCTGCCAGATCTCGCCGACGCGTTCGTGCGACTGGCGGAGCGCGCGAACGAACTACCGTTGTTCTCGCAGTTCAATTTCGAAGGGCACACGCTGACCGGCGAGGAGTTTGCACGGGCCGCAGAAAAGGCCGCTGGCCGGACGCTGGCCCGAAAGAAAGTCTCATGGGCGCTGCTCAATGTTGTCGGGCTCTTCTCGCCGATCGTGCGCGAGATCGTGAAGATGAACTATCTCTGGTTCACGCCGCATTCGCTGTCGGGCGAGGAGCTCCAAGCCTTTCTCGGGTCTGTCCCGACGACGCCTGCCGACGAGGCGATTGCTGAGGCGCTGGCCGATCACGGTCTCGTCGACCGGCCATTCGCCCGGGCAGCTTGATCAGACCTTCTTGACGAACTCGGACTTGAGCTTCATCGCGCCGAAACCGTCGATCTTGCAGTCGATATTGTGGTCACCCTCGACGAGGCGGATGTTCTTGACCTTGGTGCCCACTTTCAGGACCTGCGAGGAGCCCTTGAGTTTCAAATCCTTGATGACGGTGACGGTGTCGCCGTCGACAAGCGTGACGCCATTAGCGTCGCGGAAGCTGGTTTCTTCGGCTTGTGCTTCTGCGCCGGGCGCCCATTCATGGCCGCATTCGGGACAGATCATCAGGCCGCCGTCCTCATAGGCAAAGGCAGACTGGCATTTCGGGCAGGCCGGGTTCTCGCTCATGGCGGTCCTTTCAATGCCAAAGCCTCCGGAAATCCCGGAGGCCTTGGCAAAAGTTCAAATGGGATGACCGCCTCCTAGCGCCTCGCTCACAACTTGTCGAGCGGTTGCGCACGTCAAAGTGCACCGGTGTCTTCGGGACACCGGTGCATTTGTCTTTCCAGACATACCCGCGTCGTCAGACGAAGCTGACCTCGCCATTGAGGGGCATGGACCGGATCCGTTTCCCGTTGAGCGCGAAGATCGCATTCGCCAGTGCCGCCATGACCGGCGGCGTAGCGGGTTCGCCCGCGCCGCCGAGATGGCCGGAGTTCTCGAGAATCTCGATCACGATGTCCGGGCACTGGTTCATCCGCATGGCGTCATAGTCGCTGAAATTCGACTGTTGCGGCGCGCCGTCGGCAAAGCTGATCTGCTGGCCGATCGCAGCGGAGAGGCCGTAGATCGCCCCCGACATCATCTGCGCCTTGAAGTTCAGCGGGTCGAGCACCATCCCCGGATCGGCAACGATCCAGATCTTTTCGACGCGGATGGACCCGTTTTCGTCCTTCACCTGCACGACCTCGCCGACCCATGTGCCGAAGGAAAGCGTGAAGGCAATCCCTTGCGCGCGGGTCTTGTCGATCGGCTTGCCCCAGTCGGAGAGCGTCTTGAGCTTGTCGAGGATCGCAATCGCGGTCGGATAATCGGCCATCAGCTTGCGGCGAAACTCCATCGGATCGATTTTGCCGGCATGGGCGAGCTCGTCCACGAAGCTTTCATGCATGAAGGCATTGAACGAATTGCCGACCGAGCGCCACGACGCGACGGGCGTCGAAAGTGGGGCCTTGTAGCCGTCGATCCGCTCATTCGGGATCGTGTAGGGCTGGTTATAGGCCCCGTCGACGATCAGATTGTCGGGACCCGCCGTTGGCAGGCCCGGCATGATGCGCCCCACCATGCCGGCCATGACGGAAGGCGAGGCCACCGAGCCATGAATGGCGACGGGCAGGCCGTCATTGCCGAGGCGGGCGCGGTAGCGGGCAAGCGCTGCCGGGCGATAAGGCCCGTGGCTGATATCCTCCTCGCGGGTCCAGGTGACCTTCACCGGACGGCCTTCCGTTTCCATGGCGATGCGGATCGCATAGTCGGAGAAATCCGGTTCGATGCGCCGGCCGAAACCGCCGCCGAGGAAGGTTGTGTGGACGTTGATCTTGTCGTCCGCGAGATTGGTCAGCCGCGCGCCGATGATCTTGATGACGCTGGGTGCCTGATTGGGCGACCAGACGTCTAGCACGCCGTCCTTGAGACGGGCCGTGGCGTTCATCGGCTCCATCGTCGCATGCGACAGGAAGGGTGCGTAATATTCTGCCTCGACCAGCTTTTCGCGCGGTGCGTCGGCGAAAGCCTTATCCGGATCGCCCGCGGAGCGCAGCGAGAAGCCGCCGCCGGCGGCAATCGTGCTGGCGAGGATCTTCTTCGCCTCCGCATCGTCGCGATGTCCGGGACCGTCGGCCCAGACGACCTTGACGGCGTCAGCCGCCTTGAAGGCGCGCCAGGTGTTGTCGGCGATCACGGCAAAGCCCTTGCCGTAGAGGCTATCGATGGCGATGACCTTCTTCACGCCGCGCATCTTGAGAGCCTCTGACGCATCGAAGCTCTTCATCGCGCCGCCGGGCTGCGGGTTCATCCGCACGGTCGCGTAGAGCATGTCCGGCAATTGCACATCGATGCCGAAGATCGGCTGGCCCGTAACCTTGGCCGGCATATCCTTGCGCGGCTGCGGCTTGCCGAGAAGCTTCCACTGCGCGCGCGGCTTCAGCGCGACGTCGGAAGGCGGATCGATCTTCGCGGCGTCGAGCGCCAGTTCGCCATAGGTCAGGCTCTTGCCGGATTTGGTGTCTATCACCTTCCCGGCTTCGGTTTTCAACGAGCCTGCGGAGACGCCGAGCTTCTGGGCTGCTGCGGCCTTCAACGTTTCGCGAGCGGTCGCGCCGGCAAGGCGCATCTTTTCGTAACCGTCGGCGAGCGAGGAGGACCCGCCAGTCATCTGAAGCGCCAGAAACTTGCCGACGACGCCCATGGCGTTGCGCACGGTTTCGGCGACCATGGAATGATCGAAAGCGGGGAAGGGCGCGCCTTCGCGCAGTGCCGCGTCATTGTAATAGGCGGGGGCTGCTGGCCCGTGTTCGATGGCGATCTGGTCGAGCGTGACATCCAGCTCTTCCGCGACGAGGGCGGCGAGCGTCGTGAAGGCGCCCTGGCCCATTTCGGCGCGCGGGACGATCACGGTGATGCGGTTGTCCGTGCCGATCTTGACGTAGGGATTGAAGGTCGCCTCGCCTTCAGCGAGCCCCTTCTTCAGCGGGTTTTCAAGCGGCTGCTTGTATTTATAGTAGCCGAAGGCGACGCCCCCGGCGACGGCAGCAGCGCCAACAAGAAAGGTGCGGCGGGCGATTTTTCCGATGGATGCCATGGTCTTCAAGCCCCCGTCTGTTGGCCGCTGGCGGCGCGTTTGATGGCGGCGCGGATGCGCGGATAGGTGCCGCAACGACAGAGATTGCCGCTCATGGCGTCATCGATATCCTTGTCGGACGGCGTCGGGTTCGCTTCGAGAAGGGCGACCGCATTCATGATCTGCCCGGCCTGACAATAGCCGCATTGCACGACCTGTTCATCGAGCCAGGCCTGCTGGACGCGGTGCAGCGCATCCGGCGCGCCGAGTCCGTCGATGGTTCTTACGTTCGCCGTCACATCGCCGACCGCCGTCTGGCAGGCGCGCGTTGCCTGTCCATCAATGATCACGGTGCAGGCGCCGCAAAGGCCTGCGCCACAGCCGAATTTCGGGCCCTTGATGTTCAGTTCGTCGCGCAGCGCCCAGAGTAGCGGCATGTCCGGCTCGATGTCGAGCTCATGGACGGTTCCGTTGACTTGCAGTTTCATTTTTGCGCGCCCTCCCTGTAACATGGCACCGAAGCAATCAGTTCTTGACAAAATAACGAAATATGTCAGTATGTCAATCATGCAAGCCAGAGACCGCGATCCCAAGGCTGCGGCAATCCTCGAAGCCGCCTTCCAGACCTTTTTCCAATATGGCGTGAAGCGCGCCACGATGGACGATATTGCCCGGGCGGCGGGCATGTCGCGGCCGGCGCTTTATCTGGTCTACAAGAACAAGGCGGATATCTTCCGCGCCTGCGTCCTCTCGATGATGGACGATCTGCGCGAGCGGCTTGCCGGCATAGCCTCGACTACGGGGTCGGCGGAAGCGCGGATCATGCAGGTGGCGCGCGCAGGCATTGTCGAGCCCCATGAAACCATCGGGGCCTCGGCTCATGCGGACGAGCTTTTCGCCCTGAAGTCCGAGATTGGCGCCGATCTCTTTCGAGACTGGATGAAGCTGATTGAGGCGACGATTGCCGAGATTTTGAAGCAGGAGGATGCTGGCGGGCGCATCACGCTGGGTGCTGCGGGCGTGAGTGCCGCCGAGATCGCGGCGATGATCACGGATGGGGCAGAAGGGTTCAAGCTGCGGATGACCTCGGCGGAGGAGCTTGCGCGGCGGCTGGAGACCTTTATCCGGCTGATGATCGGGCCGCTTGGCGTCCCGTCCGCCTGATCCCTTATGGCCGGTCGACGCCCGTCCTTGTCACGATGTTGACATCGGCCCATGTTTGATCCACCTGAACAGCATCCGTTTCAGTTGAAAGCCCGAGCCATGAGCAATCCGTTCGATCCGAAACCGCGCCGTGCCTCCGTTGCCGTCGAAGTGGGCGGTGTCATTGTGGGCGGTGGCGCGCCGGTCGTCGTGCAGTCGATGACCAATACCGATACGGCCGATATCGACGGTACGGTGGCGCAGGTCGCAGCGCTTCATCGCGCCGGTTCCGAAATCGTCCGCATCACCGTCGACCGTGATGAAAGCGCCGCTGCCGTACCGAAGATCCGCGAACGGCTGGAGCGCCTCGGCCTTGATGTGCCGCTGGTCGGCGATTTCCATTATATCGGCCACAAGCTGCTGGCCGATCATCCTGCCTGCGCCGAGGCGCTGGCGAAATACCGCATCAATCCAGGCAATGTCGGTTTCAAGGACAAGAAGGACAAGCAGTTCGCCGAGATCGTCGAGAAAGCCATCGCTTACAACAAGCCGGTGCGCATCGGCGTCAACTGGGGTTCGCTCGATCAGGAACTCTTGACCCGGCTGATGGACGAAAACGCTTCGAACGGCTCGCCGCTCACGGCACGCGAGGTGACGCGCGAGGCGATCGTGCAGTCGGCGCTTCTCTCCGCCGAGCTGGCGGAAGAAATCGGCCTGCCGCGCAACAAGATCATTCTCTCGGCCAAGGTCAGCCAGGTGCAGGACCTCATCGCCGTCTATTCCATGCTTTCCGAACGCTCGGACCATGCGCTGCATCTGGGTCTCACCGAGGCCGGGATGGGCTCAAAGGGCATAGTCGCCTCGTCCGCCTCCATGGGCTATCTGCTGCAGCAGGGGATCGGCGATACGGTCCGCGTTTCGCTCACCCCCGAGCCCGGCGGCGATCGCACGCGCGAGGTCATCGTCGCGCAGGAACTCCTGCAGGTCATGGGCTTCCGCCAGTTCCTGCCGGTGGTGGCCGCCTGCCCCGGCTGCGGCCGCACGACCTCGACCGTCTTCCAGGAGCTGGCCCAGAAGATCGAGGGCGATCTGCGCAAGAACATGCCGGTCTGGCGCGAGAAATATCCGGGTGTCGAAGCGCTGAACGTCGCCGTCATGGGCTGTATCGTCAATGGTCCGGGTGAGTCGAAACATGCGGATATCGGCATCTCGCTTCCCGGCACCGGCGAAACGCCGGCCGCGCCGGTCTTCATCGACGGACAGAAGGCGATGACGCTGCGTGGAACGAATATCGCCGCGGAGTTCGAAGGGCTGGTGGCCGACTATATCGAGAAACGGTTCGGCCGGAAGACGCAAGCGGCTGAGTGAACGGGTTTCTGTTTGTCTGGCGAGAATTCAAAGGCGGCCTTCGGGTCGCCTTTTTCGTCTCAGTTCTTCGCCGGATAAGGCGTCGCCAGGAGGAAGCCGAGGCCGACGACGAGGAAGACGATGATGGTTGCCATGCCGAGATGGGCGGAGCCGCTGGCGGCGGTGACGATGGAGAAGGCGAGCGTGGCCATGAAGCTCGTGGCGCGGCCGGAAAGCGCGTAGATGCCGAAATAGCGGCCCGCCTCTTCCGGCTTGATGCTGCGCGACATGAAGGAGCGCGACGAGGCCTGAACCGGACCAAAGGCGATTCCGATCAGCAGGCCGTAGAGGATGAAGACCTTTTCGGCAGCTGTGCCGAAGAGGCCGCCGGCATCGACTGTCGATAGCGTGAAGAGGCCGAAGAGGGTCGAGCCCTTGTCGGTCGAGATAATGCCAATGGTGGCGAGAAGCAGGCTGATGAGGCTCAGCACCACGACACGCTTGGAGCCGAGCTTGCCATCCAGCCAGCCGGCCACGACATTGCTTGCAATCGCCACGATGTTGAGGATGATCCCGTAGATGCCGATCTCGATGGTTGCCCAGCCGAACATGCCGGCTGCGAAGGCGCCGCCCAGCACGATGAGGGCGTTGACGCCATCCTGGTAGATCATGCGGCCGACGAGGAAGCGGGCGAGGTGGCGGCGCGTGCGCAACAATTCGCCCAGCGAGAATTTAAGCTCGACCAGGCCGTCCTTCACCGCCTTTGCCATGCTGACACCGGTGCTTTTGACGTCGGGCGTGAAGAAGAACATCGGCAGGATGAAGATGAAATACCACAGCGCGGAAAGCGGGCCGGTGATGCGCGCGTCTTCGCCCTGTTTCGGATCAAGCCCGAAGAGCGGCTTCATGCCGATCAGTGTCTTGTCGGTTGCAGGGTCGCCGGCCAGAAACAGGATGACGGCGAAGAGCGCGATCATGCCGCCGAGATAGCCCAGCCCCCATGCGAGATTGGAAATCTTGCCGACATCCTTTTCCGGGATCAGGCGCGGCATCATGGAATCGTTGAAAACGATGGAGAATTCGGCCGCCAGCGTCGCGAGAATCCAGAAGATCATCGGATAGACGATGGGCGAGCCGGGAGCGGCAAACCAGAGCATGGTCAGCGAAACGATCTGGATGACGGCGAAGAAGCCGATCCATTTCTTCTTCGCACCCGTGGCATCGGCAATCGAGCCGAGAATGGGGGAGAAGATCGCGATGATGAAACTCGCAATCGTCGCCGCATTGCTCCAGTGGGTCTGGGCGGAGATCGGGTCGTCGGTCAGTCGGGAAACGAAATAGGGGCCGAAGATGAAGGTGGTGACGACGGTGAAATAAGGTTGCGCGGCCCAGTCGAAAAACATCCAGCCGAGAATGCCCCGGCGGGTTGTTTTCGGTGCGTCCTCAATGACTTTCACCGCTTCGCTGACCATGTCTTTATCCCCGCAACCCCTCTGGAATTGCGGGGACTGTGTCACGCCGCCTTGCCGACCGCAAGGTCGTTGAGGAGGCTTGCGGCGAGCACATAGCGGGCCAGTGTCAGGTCGCCGCTTTCGGTGATGGCCGAGAGCTGACCGGTGATGCGGGAAAGCGTCGTCTCATGCGCCAGAAGCCATTGATGCAGCGGCGTTTTGCTACCTTTTGCGTCGTTGAGAACCTGCACGGCGATGGCGCGACGTGCAGCCGAAATGTCGTCGAGGCTGCGGGCCAGTGCCTGTTCCTCATACATGTCGGCGGCGGTGACGGGATTGGCGGGCGAAAGCAGCCGGCCGATGCGCAACGTCTCGGTGACGCCGGTGAAGGTGTCGGCGGCGCGCTCGAGATTGTCGCCCGAAGCTTCTGCCACCTGAGCGATTTCCGGAACCAGTACGAGGGCTTTCAGGCCTGTGAGATCGTGGGCGAGTGCCTCCGGCACGCCGATCTCTATCAGCCGTACCTTGCTGTCTTCCGCATCGCGGCGAGCGGCGGGCGAAAGTAGGGTGAGGGCCTTGGCTCTCAGAGCCTTCATCGTCTTCTGCAAACGGCCGGCTGCTTCTTCCAGCGAACCGGAGATCATGCCCGCCTTCAGCACCAGACGGGTCGCGGTGCGGTAGACCTCTTCGGTCAGTGCATAAAGCTCGTTCTGGCGATTGCCGGGAATGAGGGTGTCGAGTGCGTCGATCTCGCGCCAGATCGCCGGCAGGCCGAAGCCGTCGCGGACAATGATTGCGGCTTTCACGATATCGGCCGGGCTCGCACCCGTCGCGTCCATGAGCGTCGTCACGAAGGCCGGGCCGCCGCGGTTGATCACATGGTTGGCAAGCACGGTGGCGATGATTTCGCGGCGCAGACGATGCGCGGCGATATCATCCGCGAAGGCCTTGCGCATGCCGGCCGGGAAGTAATCCGACAGAAGTCCGCCAAGCCACGGATCGTCCGGCAGGTTGCTCGCGACCAGTTCGTCGAAGAGCACGATCTTGGCATAGGAAAGCAGCACACCGATTTCGGCGCGGGTCAGCGGGTGGCCCGAGGCGTAGCGCTCCGTCATGGTCTGTTCGTCGGGCAGGTTCTCGACCTTTCGGTCGAGCCTGCCGTCAGCCTCCAGGCGGTTCATGAAGCGGCCGAGTTCCCGGCCATTCGCCAGACCACGCCGGCCTGTCAGCGAAATGGCCAGCGATTGCAGGTAGTTGTTGCGCAGCACGAGTTCGGCGACCTCGTCGGTCATCGAGGCGAGCAGCTTGTTGCGCTTCGGTCGCGTCAACCGATCCTCGCGCATGGCGCTGGCGAGCGCGATCTTGATATTGACCTCGACGTCGGAGGTGTTGACGCCGGCCGAATTGTCGATCGCGTCGGAATTGCAGCGGCCGCCCTTGAGGCCGAAGGCGATGCGGCCCTTCTGCGTCACGCCCAGATTGGCGCCTTCGCCGATGACCTTGGCGCGCACCTCGGCTGCCGCGACGCGGATCGGATCATTGGCGCGGTCGCCGACATCGGCGTCGGTTTCCGAGGCTGCACGGACATAGGTGCCGATGCCGCCGAACCAGAGAAGATCGACCGGTGCCTTGAGGATTGCGGTCATGATTTCATAAGGCGTGGCCGACCCCTTCGGGAGGCCGATCACGGCCGCCGCCTCCGCCGTCAGGCTGACCGATTTCTCGTTGCGCGAGACGATCATGCCGCCCTTGGAAATCTTGGAGCGGTCATAGTCCTGCCAGCTCGAACGGGGCAGGTTGAAGAGGCGCTGGCGTTCGGCGAACGAAGCCGCCATGTCGGGATCGGGGTCGATGAAGATGTCGCGATGGTCGAAGACGGCGACGAGACGGATCTTGCGCGAGAGCAGCATGCCGTTGCCGAAGACGTCACCCGACATGTCGCCGACGCCGGCGACCGTGAAGGGCGTCGACTGGATGTCGATATCCATTTCGCGGAAATGGCGCTTGACGGTTTCCCAGGCGCCACGCGCGGTGATGCCCATTTTCTTGTGGTCGTAGCCGGCTGAGCCGCCGGAGGCGAAGGCATCGTCGAGCCAGAAGCCGGCCTCCTGCGCCAGCGCGTTTGCCGTATCGGAGAAGGTCGCCGTGCCTTTGTCAGCGGCGACGACGAAATAGGGGTCGTCACCATCGTGGCGGATGGTCCGTTCCGGTGGAACGATCCCCGAACTGTCGAGATTGTCGGTGACCGAGAGGAGCGTGCGGATATAGGTCTTGTAGGCTTCTGTCCCGGCGGCAAAGACTGCGTCGCGGCTGCCGCCTGCGGGCAGGCGCTTCGGATAGAAGCCACCCTTGGCGCCGACGGGTACGATGACCGCATTCTTGACCTGCTGCGCTTTGACGAGGCCCAGAACTTCGGTGCGGTAATCTTCCGCGCGGTCCGACCAGCGGATACCGCCGCGGGCGACCTTGCCGAAGCGCAGGTGTATGCCTTCCACTTCGGCGCCGTAGACGAAGATTTCGCGGAAGGGCTTGGGCTCGGGCAGGCCATCGATCTCATGCGGATTGAGCTTGAAGGCGAGCGTGGCGCGGGGCAGGCCGAACGGCCCCTTCTGGAAATAGTTGGTGCGTAGCGTGGCGCGGATCACGTTCATGTAGCGGCGCAGAATGCGATCGTCATCGAGGCTTGGCACCGAGGAGAGCCGCTCTTCGATATCCGCGACGATCTCATCCTCGCGCTTGCCGCGCTGCTTGCTGGAGCCAGCCGGATCGAGCCGGGTCACGAAGAGGGAAAAGAGCTGGGCTGCGATCTCGGAATAGCGCACAAGCGTATCGGCGATATAGCCCTGCGAATAGGCGATCCGGGTCTGGCGGAGATAACGCGCATAGGCGCGCATCACCATGACTTCGCGGGCTGTCAGACCGCTTGTGAGCACGAGCCGGTTGAAGCTGTCATTGTCGATGGCGCCACTGAAGGCGGCGAGGAGTGCTTCTTCCAGCGGCTTTCGTTCCGCCGCCAAGTCGATCGCGCGGCCACCGGCATGCGCGAGTTCCATGTCGTGCAGGACGACGGGTGCGGTTTCCGTGCCATCGCGCAGCATGAACTCGTAGGTGCTCTCGGCAATGACCTGGAAGCCGAGATTTTCCAGAAGCGGCACGCGGCGCGACAGCGACAGCGGGGAGCCCGCATGGAAAATCTTCAGGCTGACCTCCGAGGCTTCGCCGCCGGCGCGGTAGAATTCCACCGACACGTCATGGGTAACGGCCTGCTTGATCTTGGAGAGATCGGCAAAGGCGTCCTTCGGCTCGAAGGCGGCCTGGAAATCGGGGCCGGTCGAAAGCGCGCAATCGTGGCTGCCTGCCAGCGCGCTGAAGCGCTCCTCCCAGGAGGTGGCGATATTGCGCACTTCCCGTTCCAGCTCTCCTTGAGAGATGCGCGGCGTCTTGCCGCCGGAGCGGCCGATGATGAAGTGCACGCGCGCCACGCCGCCCTCGGGGAAGGCCGGATAATAGGCCGAAACGCGGCCGTCATAGACGGTCTTGAAATAGTTGCCGATCTTCTCGCGCACTTCGGAATCGTATTGCTCGCGGGGCACATAGACGAGCAGCGAGACGAAACGATCGAAATGGTCGATGCGGGCGAGAACCCGCACACGCGGCCGGTCGGAGAGATCCATGATCTGCTCGCAGAAGCTGGCGAGCAGGCTGCTGTCGATCTGGAAGAGATCGTCGCGGGGATAGGATTCCAGCACGTTCATCAGCGTCTTGCCGGAATGGCTGTCCGGCGCATAGCCGAAGTGGCGCACCACTTTGTCGACCTTGGAGCGCAGAAGCGGGATCTGCGATGCTCCTTGTGTATAGGCCGTGGAGGTGAAGAGGCCGACGATCCGCAATTCTCCGATGACATTGCCATGCTTGTCGAAGCGCTTGATGCCGACATAGTCCATATAGGCGCGGCGGTGGATGACCGATTTCACGTTCGCCTTGGTGACGATGAGATAATCCGGGCCTTCCAGGAATTCGATGATTTCAGGTGTCGTCGTGACGGCGTCCTTGCCGAGACGCAGCACGCGCACTTCGGGGTCCGAGAGGATACCAAGGCCGGTGCCCTTGCCGCGTTCGACGGTCGCCTCCGCGCCCTTGCCGGAATAGGTATATTCGCGCATGCCGAGGAAGGTGAAATTGTCGGCGCGCAGCCAGTCGAGGAAGGCGAGCGATTCTTCCTTTTCGCGGCGTTTGCCGTCCTGCGCGCGAATGCCTTCGACGGCCTGGTCGAGCGTCGCCACCATCTTGCGCCAGTCGCGCACGGACAGGTGAACCTGCTCCAGAACATATTCGATGCGTTTGACGAGCGCCTTGCCGGTTTCCGGCAAAACCCGCGCCAGATGGATCTGAATGTGGCTGACGCGGCTTTCCGGGGCGCTGCCGTCATCGCTGACATGAAGACGGGGCTCCTTGCCCTCTTCCACGATCAGGATCGGATGGACCACCATGAAGACGTCGCGGTGGGTGCTGGTCAGTTCGCCCATGACGGAGTCGAACAGGAAGGGCATGTTGCGATCGGTAACTGAGAGGACCGAGGTTGCGATCCCGTCGGGCGCAATGGCGTCCAGATTGGCGACCGTCACGCGGGCACCCTTGCCGTTCCAGGCGGAGAGTTCAGCGGCCGCATGCATGCCGCCCGCGGCGAGCATGTCAGGGGTATAGGCCTCTATATCGTCGGCGCTTGCCCGGCCGTAGAGCAGGCTAGGGTCGATCGCAGGAACCTCTGAGGCCTTCGCGGCCTGCCGTGCCGCCTCCAGAACCTTGTCGCGTTTGGGGTTGCTGCGGCCTGCCATGAAACGTCCTCCCGATGATTTGCGCGAACAATATCAGAAATCCCGAATTTTTTGAGCCGAATGTGAGAATCGGCCAAATTTGTAACTTTGCATCGATTTTTGCCCGCGTTTCATAAAATTTTGGGCGATTCCGGAGCGATTTTCAGCATTTTCGCATCGGCGCAGGCATTTTTTGCGTGAACTGCAATAATGCGGAAACGTTGACATGCGTCGTGGGACGGGTGATCACGAAAGCCCTGAAGCGGAGTTGCGCGTTTGGACCAGCAGAAGACGATCCTGTCGATTTCGAGCCACGTCATGCGGGGCGGTGTGGGCAATCGCGCCGCCGTCTTTGCGCTGGAAGCGCGCGGTCACGCGGTCTGGTCGGTCCCGACGGTGATCCTTCCGTGGCATCCCGGGCATGGGCGCTCGACACGCATTGCGGTGGATACAACCGCCTTTGCAAATGCGCTCGAAGACCTCAAGGGTTCGAAGTGGCGCGGCGAGGTGCGGGCCGCGATGACCGGTTATTTTGCCGATGCGGGGCAGGTTCAAGCAGCCGCCGATCTCATTCGCGCCTTCAAGGCGGCCGATCCGGATTTCCTCTATCTCTGCGATCCGGTCATTGGCGATGCGGGCGGGCTTTATGTGGCCGAGGCAGTTGCGTCCGCCATTCGCGACCAGTTGCTGCCGCTCGCCGATCTTGCAACGCCCAACCGGTTCGAACTGGGCTGGCTTGCCGATGCTCCCGTCGATGACAATGCCGCCATTGCCGCCGCCGCGCGGCGCATCGGTATAGGCCGTCTCGTCTCCACCTCGGCGCACGCGATGATGAAGGGTGCGATCGCCAATCTCCTTGTCGAGGGCGACCGGCAGGTACTGGCCGAACATCAGGCGCTCGAGGCGGCCCCGAACGGGCTTGGCGACCTGTTTTCGGCGCTTCTCCTGTCGCATGTCGTTCAAGGCCGAACGGCGGAGGAGGCGCTTCGCCTTTCCTCTTCCAGCGTCTTCGAGATTGCGGCGCGCTCGATCCGTGCCGGCGCGGACGAATTGCTGCTGCAGGCCGAGGCCGCTTCCTTGACCACGCCTATGGCGAGCGTCGCGATCCGTCATCTCGTCAGCCCCGGTTCGCGCCGCAAGCACGTTCATGCGATAACGCCCCTTGATAATGAAGCCGCGCCTTGATTGACGTTTGCTGCGGATGCTAAGGATGACTGGCTTCATCTCAGCACAGGCGGATCCCCTTGGCGCAGTTTCCCGACGAACTTCTGAACGGCTATCGCGATTTCATGAATGGCCGTTATCGCGAAGAAAGTGACCGCTATCAGAACCTCGCCAAAGAGGGGCAGAAGCCAAAGGCGATGGTGGTGGCCTGTTGCGATTCCCGTGCGGCACCCGAGACAATTTTCGACTGCGGTCCCGGCGAGCTTTTCGTCGTCCGAAACGTCGCCAACCTCGTGCCGCCCTATGAGCCCGACGGCAATTACCATTCCACGTCTGCGGCGCTCGAATTCGCCGTGCAGGGCCTGAAGATCCGGGACATCGTGGTCATGGGTCACGGGCGCTGCGGAGGCATCAGCGCCGCCCTTGCGCCCTCGACCGAGCCACTCTCTCCCGGCGATTTTATCGGCAAGTGGATGGGTCTTCTGGACGAGCCTGCTGAACAGATCCGCAATGCCGGGATCCTGACGGCGGCCGAGCGGCAGCGGGCTCTCGAGCGCGTTTCGGTGCGCAATTCGCTGCAGAACCTGCGGACCTTTCCCTGCGTGAAAATCCTGGAAGATGCAGGCAAGATGCGCCTTCATGGCGCCTGGTTCGACATTTCGACCGGCGAACTCTGGATCATGGATTCGGCCAGCGGCGATTTTATCCGGCCGAAGCTTTAACCCGATACGGCCCCGGCTCAAAAAGAAAGCCCGATGACCTGAGGTCACCGACCTGAGGTCACCGGGCGTTTTTCTGTTCGGAAGCCGGGTCGGGCAGGATCAGTTGCCGTCGATCTGCTTGCCCATGATGGCGATGGCCTGCTGGTAGACGGTCGCGGCATTCCAGCCCTGGATGGCGGAGAAGTTCGGCTCGCCAGGCTGATAGCCTGCACCGGCGCGCCAGCCGTGCCCCTTGAGGAAGTTGGCAGTCGAGGCCAGTGCGTCGGCCTTGGAGCCGGCCAGATTGATGCGGCCGTCACCGTCGCCGTCGACGCCATAGAGCAGGACGTTCTTGGGCAGGAACTGCGTCTGGCCGACTTCACCATGGGCTGCGCCCCTGGAATTGACGGAGAGCGTGCCTACCTGAACGAGCTTCAGTGCGGCGTAGAGCTGGTCGGTAAAATATGCGGTGCGGCGGCAGTCATAGGCGAGCGTGGAGACGGCAGACAGCGTATTCTGGTCGCCCATATAGCTGCCGAAGCCGGTTTCCATGCCCCAGATGGCGATCAGCGGGCCCGGCGGGACGCCGAAACGGCTCTGGATGCTGTTGAACAGGGCGGCATTGGATTTCAGGAGGCTGCGGCCGCGGGAAACGATGCCGGCAGAACCGCGCTTCTTCATGAACGCGTCGAGCGAGAGCTTGAAGCTGTGCTGCCCACGGTCGGCCCGAATGGTGGGGACGTTGTAATCCACGCTCGAGAAAACGGTGTCGAGGACAGAGGGCTTGATACCGTTTCTGGCCGCTTCCGCCTTGAACTCCTGCACCCAGGCTTCAAAGCCGGCGCTGTTGTTCCCGCATTTGGCGGCAAAGGCAGGATTGGCAAAGGTGACCACCGTAGCCAGCGCAGCAGAAAGGCCCAACCATTTCGTGAATTTCATTCAACGCCCCCGTTCTGAATATCGGCGCAGCTGCGCCCATTTTTCGCAATGACTGTCATTCAACCGACTCAATGTCCGCAGGGACAATGGATTATCTTCATTGAGCGAAGATGGTGGCTTTTCGCAACATGGCCTGCCGGCGGGGCCATCACATTTCAGTGACTTCCGCCCCGCCGACATTTGCCGCGGGGCGGAAAAAAGGATTGCGGATCAGGCAGCCTTCTTCTTGGCCTTGATCAGGCCGCGATTGACGAGAAGCTCGGCAATCTGGACGGCGTTCAGCGCTGCGCCCTTGCGCAGGTTGTCGGAAACGACCCACATGTTGAGGCCGTTCTCGACGGTGGCATCTTCGCGGATGCGCGAGATATAGGTCGCGTCTTCGCCGGCGCATTCGTAAGGCGTGATGTAGCCGCCGTTTTCATGCTTGTCGATGACGAGGCAGCCCGGTGCTTCGCGCAGAATGTCGCGTGCCTGGTCGGCGGTGATCTCGTTTTCGAACTCGATGTTGACCGATTCCGAGTGGCCGATGAAGACGGGAACGCGCACGGCCGTGCATGTCACCTTGATCTTCGGGTCGAGCATCTTCTTGGTTTCGGCCAGAACCTTCCACTCTTCCTTCGTGTAGCCGTCTTCCATGAACGTATCGATGTGCGGAATGACGTTGAAGGCGATGCGCTTGGTGAACTTCTTGTTCTCGATCGGATCGGCAACGAAGACGGCGCGGGTCTGGTTGAACAGCTCGTCCATGCCGTCCTTGCCGGCGCCGGAAACCGACTGGTAGGTCGAGACGACGACGCGCTTGATCTTCGCGACGTCATGCAGCGGCTTCAGCGCTACGACGAGCTGGGCGGTCGAGCAGTTCGGGTTGGCAATGATGTTCTTCTTGGTGAAGCCTTCGACGGCGTCGGGGTTCACTTCCGGAACGATCAGCGGAACTTCCTGGTCGTACCGCCATGCGGACGAGTTGTCGATGACGACGCATCCTTGAGCGCCGATCTTCGGAGACATCCGCTTGGAGACGTCGCCGCCGGCCGACATCAGGCAGATATCGGTGTCGGAAAAATCGTAATTCTCAAGATTGGAAACCCGCAGCGTCTTGTCGCCAAAGGAGACTTCCGTGCCGACGGAACGGCTGGATGCCAGCGCCACGACCTCATCGGCCGGAAAGCCGCGTTCGGACAGAATGTTGAGCATTTCCCGGCCCACGTTGCCGGTTGCGCCCGCGATTGCAATCTTGAAACCCATGTCTTCGCTCTCTTTCTTTTCTCTCCTCGTCCGGTGAGGGGGGAACCTGATGGGCATCAGGTATCCTGTCCCCGGCCGGGCCGGGGAGAGAGCGGCAGGCCAGAGACGTCAGACGGTTTTCGTCGTCGTTTTGGCCTTGGTTTTGGAATCGAAAGAACGGGGGCATTCGCAGTCGCAAAGCGCTGCGTCGATCATGCCGGACATGTGATGGTCACACGAAAGCATAGGCCCGTCCTTTTCTGCCGCTGCTCATACGCTCTTTTGGGGAAGAGTCAATATTTTCCGGGCTTCAAAATGCAAAGCGGGCAATGACCGGAACGTGGTCCGACGGCTGCGTCCAGCCGCGTGCCTCGCGCAGGATTTCGATGTCGGTCACATGCGGCGCGAGATCGGGAGACGACCAGATATGGTCGAGCCGGCGGCCCTTATCGGCGGCGTCCCAGTCCTTGGCGCGGTAGCTCCACCAGGTGTAGAGCTTCTGCGGCTCGGGGAACTTTTCCCGCATCAGGTCCGACCAGCCACCTTCGGCGATGACGGCCTTCATGCCGTCGGTCTCCACCGGCGTGTGGCTGACGATCTTGAGCAGTTGCTTGTGCGACCAGACGTCATGTTCGAGCGGCGCGATATTGAGATCGCCGACGAGGATCGAGGAACGGCCTGAACCGTCGAGCGCGCGCATGGCCCGCATTTCCTCGATGAAATCGAGCTTGTGGCCGAATTTCGGGTTGATCGTGCGGTCCGGCTCGTCGCCGCCGGCGGGAACGTAGAAATTGTGCAGGCGGATTGTGCGGCCGGCATGTTCGAAATCGACCGACAGATGCCGCTTGTCGCCGACGCCGCAGAAATCGCGCGTCTCGTGGATGTCGATCTTCGCCTTCGCGACGGTGGCCACACCGTGATAGCCCTTCTGGCCGCTCACCGCAGTGTGGACATAGCCGAGTTCGCGAAAGGCTTCATAGGGAAACTCTTCGTCGCGGCACTTGATTTCCTGCAGGCAAAGGATGTCGGGCTGGCAGCGTGTGAGAAACTGCGCAACGATCGGCATTCTCAGCCGCACGGAGTTGATGTTCCAGGTCGCAAGCGTGAAGGTCATGATGAAAAAGGTCCTGCAGGGGGGCTCCCCGCAGGACCTAATTTGTGATGGCGCGGATGTCCAACAAATTCGCTGACGATCAAGGCTGCTTGCCGGCGGCAGGGCTCTTCATCTGGTCGTAGGGCAGCGCGAAGACGCTCGCCGCAAAATCGACACCGGCCTTGACGTTGTAGATCATGACCGAGGTTTCCTTGCCTTGCGCGTCCGTGATCGTCCACTGGCGCAGATCGTTCGTCGCCGGGTCGAACATCATGGTGATGGTCGAATCGCCGAAGATCGACTTGTCGCCGAGAACGATCGTGACGAGGTCCGGATCCTCCTTGACGCTGCGCACCATCTTGCCGGTGAGGTCGATCTTGTCGTCAAGCAGCAGCGCGAGCGGGGTCTTGGAGAGCGGATACTGGTCCCAGGTGCCCAGCTTCATGTTGCCGACGACGAGCGTGCGGCCATCCGAAATCACACGCATCGGCGACGGTGCATCATAATTGAAGCGCACCTTGCCGGGACGCGAGATATAGAACTTGCCGCCCGTCTGGTCGCCGCGCGGACCGAACTGGACGAAATCGCCCATCATGGTCTTGATGCCGGAGAAGTGGTTGGCAATTTCCTGCGCCTTGTTGTTCTGCGCGCCGGCGGGTGCGGCCGTGAGGCCAAGCGCAACCGCCAGGATGGGAAGGATGATGCCGAACGGGCGCTTCAATCCAGCCATGCCCGCCAAAACTTTCAGGAATTTCATTCTCGTCTCCTCGAATCTTCCTTTGTCTCTCAGGCAAACGCGGCGCCTTCAAGGCGGGTTCCGCTTCTGTGCCTGGGCATGCCGTTATCGCAAAACGCTTCACACGTTTGCGAGGCATGCCTGTCAGACCCCGCCCGTGATATCCGATTCGGTTGGAACGAGGATTTCGCGTTTTCCGGCATGGTTCGCCGGGCCGACGATGCCTTCCTGCTCCATGCGTTCGATGATCGAGGCGGCGCGGTTGTAGCCGATGCCGAGGCGGCGCTGGATATAGGAGGTCGAGGCCTTGCCGTCGCGCAGCACCACGGCCACAGCCTGATCGTAGGGGTCGTCGGAGTCGGCGAGGTTCGACGTGCCGGCCGGGCCGCCGCCATGATCGCCTTCGCCGTCCTCGTCATCCTCGGTGATGGCGTCGAGATATTGCGGCACGCCTTGCGTCTTGAGGTACGCGACAATGTCCTCGACCTCGTGGTCCGACACGAAGGGGCCGTGGACGCGCTGGATGCGGCCGCCGCCGGCCATGTAGAGCATGTCGCCCTGGCCGAGCAGCTGTTCGGCGCCCTGTTCGCCCAAGATGGTGCGGCTGTCGATCTTCGACGTGACCTGGAAGGAGATGCGCGTCGGGAAGTTCGCCTTGATCGTGCCGGTGATGACGTCGACCGAGGGACGCTGCGTGGCCATGATCACGTGGATGCCGGCGGCGCGGGCCATCTGGGCAAGACGCTGGACGGCGCCTTCGATGTCCTTGCCGGCCACCATCATCAGGTCGGCCATTTCGTCGATGATGACGACGATATAGGGCAGCGGCTTCAGGGCAAATTCTTCCGTCTCGTAGACGGCTTCGCCGGTTTCGCGGTCGAAGCCGGTCTGCACAGTGCGGGTGATCGCCTCGCCGGACTGAAGCGCCTGCTCTACGCGCGTGTTGAAGCCGTCGATGTTGCGCACACCGATCTTCGACATCTTCTTGTAGCGGTCTTCCATCTCGCGCACGGTCCACTTGAGCGCGACGACGGCCTTCTTCGGGTCGGTCACGACCGGCGAGAGGAGATGCGGAATGCCGTCATAGACGGACAGTTCCAGCATCTTGGGGTCGATCATGATCAGGCGGCACTTTTCCGGCGAAAGACGGTAGAGCAACGACAGAATCATCGTGTTGATGGCAACCGACTTACCCGAGCCGGTGGTACCGGCCACGAGCAGGTGAGGCATCTTGGCAAGGTCGGCAATGACCGGCTCGCCGCCGATCGTCTTGCCGAGCGAAAGCGCCAGCTTGCCCTTGGCGTCGTGGAATTCCTGGTTTTCGATCAGTTCGCGCAGATAAACCATCTCGCGCTTCTGGTTTGGAAGCTCGATACCGATGGCGTTGCGTCCCTGCACGACGGCCACGCGGGCGGCGATCGCGCTCATCGAGCGGGCGATATCGTCGGCAAGGCCGATGACGCGCGATGACTTGATGCCGGGGGCCGGCTCCAGTTCGTAAAGCGTGACGACTGGGCCGGGGCGGACATGGATGATCTCGCCCTTGACGCCGAAGTCATCAAGCACGCCTTCGAGAAGACGGGCATTGTGTTCCAGCGCTTCCGGGGAAAGCGTCGAATCGCGGCCGGTGGATTTCGGCTCGGCGAGCAACTCGGTGGAGGGCAGGATGAAGCCGTCATTGCCGCCATGGGCGCGCGGCGTCGGGGCCGGTGCGCGCGAGGTGGTCCGCATCGGAGCAGGGCGCGGCGCCTCCGCGGCGGGCTGGTGCTGGGGTGCTGCGGCGCGCTGCGGCTGCGGCGGCATCGAGACGCGCGGGCTTGCGGCAACGGGACGAGCCTGCGGCACGTCGATGTCGAAGGGTGCGTCGTCGTCCTCGTCGAAATAGGGATCGGCAGGGGGAGCCGCGATCACGCGGCGCTGCACGGCGGCGGCTTGGACCGGGCGATCCTCGTGTACGGGCGAATAGGGCGCTTCGTCGATTTCCGCGGCTGCCGGATCGATGGATGCATCTTCGTATTCGTTGAAGTCGTAGGGTTCTTCGATATGACCACCGCTGCGGCTGGAGGTCTGGATGCCGAAGATGCGGCGGAAGCGGGCCTGCAGATTATACCAGTGGTGCGCGGCGCCGCCGAAGAACACGGCGATCGGCGAATAGCTTTCGTCGTCCTCGCCATCGTCGCGTGCATCGGCCTGGCCTTGAGCGACCGTGCGGGCGTTGGAGGCAGCGGACGCCTTGAGTGCACGCTCGGGCGGGTTGCGCAGCAGGAGACCGCAGGCGATCATCAGAAGCCAGCCGGCCGGCACGGCGAGAAGGATGGCGAGGATGAGGCCGAACGTGCCGCTGGGATAGGCGCCCGCAAAAAGGGCGGGGAGGCGGAGAATCAGGTCGCCGGCAACGCCGCCGGCGCCATTGGGCAGCGGCCAGGTGATGGGCGGCGGAACGCAGCCGACGGCAGCGGATGCCAGAACGGACCCGCCGAACCAGGCCGCAAAGCGCTGCGGCAGCCGGTTGATGCTGCGATGGAACATCAGTGCGATGGCAAGGCACAGTGGCGGCAGCAGCGAAATGACGCTCGCCAGCCCGAAGAACTGCATGATGATATCTGCGAAGACGGCGCCCGGATAGCCGAGAATGTTTGTGGCCGGCTTGCCGGTGGCAAAGCTCAGGCTCGGATCGGTGACGTTCCACGTCGACATGGCGGCGACGCCCAGCGCCAGCAATCCGAAGATCACAATGCCAGCGGCAAGGCCCGCCTGCCTGATGATGAAGGTTGAAAGTACAAAGCCCTGAGGCCTGCCATCCAGCGCTACCGTCGTCCGTGCCATGGAATCCAGCTCGTTTACTCAAATCACGATTGTGCATCGCCGGTCGCAGCGATGCCATGTTGAGCCGACGTTAGCAGGCGGAGAGTTAAAGCCCCTTTAACCATCCGCCTTCAGAAACTGTTTTCCTTTTGAAAGTCGCACCCGCCGAGGGGTCAGCGGATCTCGGCTTCCGGCGAGGCGCCGATCTTGTGGATCGAAAGGTCTGCGCCGCGATATTCCTGCTCTTCGTCCAGACGGATGCCGATGGTGGACTTCAGGATGCCGTAGACGGCAAAGCCTGCAATCGCGCCGAAGGCGGCGACGACGAGTGAGCCGATAATCTGCGCGACAGGTGACACGCCGCCCATGCCGCCGAGACGTTCCAGCCCGAATATGCCGCAGGCGATGCCACCCCAGAGGCCGCAAAGCCCGTGCAACGGCCAGACGCCCAGAACGTCGTCGATCCGCAGGCGCTCCTGGCAGATGTGAAAGCCGCGCACGAAGATGATGCCGGCAATGCCGCCGGTGATGAGCGCGCCGATGGGATGGAAGACATCCGAGCCGGCGCAGACGGCGACGAGGCCGGCGAGCGCGCCGTTATGGACGAAGCCTGGATCGTTGCGGCCCATGATGGCGGCCGTCACGATGCCGCCGACCATGGCCATCAGCGAGTTGATGGCGACGAGGCCGGAGACGCTATTCAGCGACTGCGCGCTCATGACGTTGAAGCCGAACCAGCCGGTGCAGAGCAGCCAGGAGCCAAGCGAGAGCCAGAGGATAGAGGAAGGCGGGAAGGGATGCGAGCGACCGTTGGCCGTGTAGCGGCCCTTGCGCGGGCCGAGGGTGATGACGGCCCCGAGCGCGACCCAGCCGCCGAAGGCGTGGACGACCAGAGAGCCGGCAAAGTCATGCAGCTTTGCGCCCGTCAGGGATTCGATGGTGGCCTGGATGCCGTAATTCCCGTTCCAGACGATGCCTTCAACCAGCGGATAGAGAAGGCCGACAAGCGCCAGTGTCGCGATGCTCTGCGGCAGGAATTTCATCCGCTCCGCAATGCCGCCGGAAATGATGGCCGGCACGGCTGCAGCGAAGGTCGCCAGGAAGAAGAACTTGACCAGCGTGAGCCCCTGCGCGCCGAAGACGGTGCCACCCGCAAGACCGGCAAGTTCATGAGCGTTCACGAAGAAGGATATGCCATAGGCGATCGGAAACCCGAGGGCGAAGTAGGCCAGTGTCGACAATGCGAAGTCGACAAGGATCTTCACCAGCGCGTTGACCTGATTCTTGTGCCGCACCGTGCCGGCCTCAAGGAACGCGAACCCGCCATGCATGGCAAAGACGAGAATCGCGCCCGTCAGCAGAAAGAAGACGTCGCCGCCGATATGAGTATGCTCCATGGTATCCGCCCAAATTTTATTCTCTTGTTGCGGCAGATGTAATCAAGATGCATGCCAAATGGGCATGTTCTGAAATTTGGGCTTTACAGCCCTCCTGTGGCGATTGTTTTGCCGAAAATTTGCGCATTCTGTGCCGCTGGTTTCGGCATGTGCAAATAAAAAAGCCCGGACCGCGAGGCCCGGGCAAACGTGCAGTCCCAAGACTGCGACGGGATCGAGAGGTGCGCGGACTTTGATCCGCGCGGCCCGTAATCTTAGTTGTGGTAGGCAGCTTCGCCGTGGGACGAGAGGTCGAGACCTTCGCGCTCGGCTTCCGGCGCAACGCGCAGGCCGATGATGAGGTCGGTCACCTTGTAGAGGATGATCGAGCCGATACCGGTCCAGGCGATTGTCGTCAGAACGGCTTCGATCTGAACCCAGACCTGATGACCCATGGTCACGCCTTCTGCATAGCCGATGCCGCCGAGGCTGGCCGAGGCCAGAACGCCCGTGCCGATGGCGCCGAACATGCCGCCGATGCCGTGAACGCCGAAGACGTCTGCGGTGTCGTCATAGCCGAACTTGTTCTTAACCACGGAGACGAAGAAGAAGCAGAGCGGCGAGACGAGGATGCCGAGGACGATGGCGCCCATCGGGCCGGCAATGCCCGCGGCCGGGGTGACGGCAACGAGGCCTGCGACCATGCCGGAGATGGCGCCGAGCATGGAGGCCTTGCCGCGGACGATCTTTTCAACCAGCGACCAGGAGAGCGTTGCAGCAGCCGTTGCCACGAAGGTGTTGACGGTTGCGAGCATTGCACCGCCCGACGCTTCGAGGTTGGAGCCGGCGTTGAAGCCGAACCAGCCGAACCAGAGCATCGCAGCGCCGACCATGGAGAGCGTCAGCGAGTGCGGAGCCATCATGTCCTTGCCGTAGCCGATGCGCTTGCCGACCATGATTGCGCCGATCAGGCCGGCAACACCGGCGTTGATGTGAACAACCGTGCCGCCAGCGAAGTCGAGGGCGCCGAGCTTGAAGAGGAAGCCGTTGGCATCCCAGACCATGTGAGCGACCGGGAAGTAGACGAAGGTTGCCCAGAGGCCGCAGAAGAGAACGGCTGCGCCAAACTTGATGCGCTCGGCGAAGGCACCGAGGATCAGGGCAGGCGTGATGGCCGCGAAGGTCATCTGGAAGAGCATGAAGATCATTTCAGGAATGACGACGCCCTTGGTGAAGGTAGCGGCCGTGGACGACGTGGTCACGCCGGCCAGGAACATCTTGGCGGTGCCGCCGAAGAAGGCGTTCTCGCCGCCGCCGAATGCGAAGGAGTAGCCGTAGAGAACCCACAGCAGCATCACGGTGCAACCGACGACCGTCGTCTGCATCAGCATCGACAGCATGTTCTTGCCGCGGATCAGGCCGCCGTAGAACAGGGCCAGGCCCGGAACTATCATGAACAGAACGAGCAGGGTCGAGATGAACATGAAGGCGGTGTCGCCCTTGTTCGGGATTGGGTCGGCAGCGGCTGCTGCGGCTGCTGCAGGCGCTGCGGCATCCTGCGCAAAGGCGACGACGGGCGCAAGAAGCGCCGTCGCTGCGAGGCCTGCGCGGCCGAGAATGGAAAGCTTCGAAGAGGACATAGATATTAACTCCCTGAACGCAACGCTTAGAGCGCTTCGGAATCGGTTTCGCCGGTGCGGATGCGAACGGCGTGGTCAATCGAGTAGACAAACACCTTGCCGTCGCCGATCTGGCCGGTCTTGGCGCCGGAAACGATCGCTTCGACAGCCTTGTCAACGATGTCGGAGGCAACGGCGACTTCGATCTTCAGCTTCGGGAGGAAGCTGACCGCATATTCGGTGCCGCGATAGATTTCGGTGTGTCCCTTCTGGCGCCCGTAACCTTTGACTTCGGTTACGGTCAGGCCCTGGATGCCAACAGCTGTCAGGGCCTCACGGACCTCGTCCAGCTTGAACGGCTTGATGATGGCCATCACAATCTTCATCTGGTTTCCCATCCTTCGTGTGTACGCCCCAAAAGGAGGGGCAACGCGTCATGCCGCCGGCCGGTTATCCGTCCGGGACCGCGTTGACACATTCAAGGTCCGTGCCAGATTCGAAATTAAGTGTAACTTACTGTTTTTATTAAGAAAAAATGACCGATTCGGTTCTTGGCCAAAAATTGGCGAAAATGTGGAGCGGTTGTCCGCATAAAAAATAGGCATAAATAAAAAAATGCATTTTATTTATGCAGTTGCACGTTTCCGAATCAAACCTTCCTGTGCCACCGAAGCGATCAGCACGCCGGAGCGGTCATAAAGGCTGCCGCGTGTCATGCCCCGCGCGCCCGAAGCGCTCGGGCTGTCCTGCACGTAGAGCAGCCAGTCATCCAGCGAGAAATCCCGGTGAAACCACATGGCGTGGTCGAGGCTGGCAACCTGAAGCCTGCTGTCGAAGACCGAGGTTCCGTGTGCGTAAAGCGAGGTGTCGAGCAGTGTCATGTCGGACAGATAGGCGAGGATCGCCGCGCGGAGGCGGCGGTCGTCCGGCGAAGGGCCGGTCGTGCGTACCCAGACGTTCTGCACTGGCTCCAGCTGCTGGCGATTGAAATAGTCCTCCGGATAGGCGGGGCAGAATTCAATCGGGCGAGGGCGCAGCCAGTAGCGGCGAATTGCTTCCGGCGCGTTCTCGACATAGCGCGACACGATGTCGCCCTCACCGCCCAGCTGTTCCGGCGTCGGCACCGGAGGAATGGTCTGCTGGTGCTCGAAGCCGTCCTCGTCTTCCTGGAAGGAGGCCGATAGCGAGAAGATCGCCTTGCCGTGCTGAACTGCCACGACGCGCCGCGTGGTGAAGCTCTTGCCGTCGCGGATCCGATCAACCTCATAGACGATCGGGATCGAGGGGTCGCCCGGGCGCATGAAATAGGCATGCAGCGAGTGGACGAAACGCTCGTCTTCCACCGTTCGCTGGGCGGCAACAAGCGCCTGTGCGATCACCTGTCCGCCGAAAACACGCTGCCAGCCGACCTGCGGGCTGGTACCGCGAAACAGGTTTTCCTCCAGCTTTTCCAGATCGAGCGTGGCGATCAGTTCCTGCATGGGCGAAAAATTGCCTGCTTCGGCCGACATGTTTGATCCTTCTCAAGGGTAAGAATGGGCTCGATGGTAGGAATGGCGTTTTCCATCATCTATATAGGTCACGAAGTTTGCTCAAGGGCAGGAATACCAGCGAGGTTGGCGCGATGATTGATATCCTTATTGCGGGCGGTGGCTATGTCGGGCTTTCGCTGGCGGTGGCCGTGAAGTCGGCAGCGCCGCATCTGGATGTGCGCGTGTATGACGCGGCGCCCGAAGGCGTGTGGGAAAAGGACGAGCGCGCCTCGGCGATCGCGGCCGGTGCCAAGCGCCTTCTGACGGTTCTCGGCGCCTGGGACGAGATTGCGCCCGAGTCCGAGCCGATCCGCAAGATGATCATCACCGATTCGAAGACGGCTGATCCGGTTCGCCCGGTCTTCCTCACCTTCGACGGCGAGGCGGAGGCCGGCGAGCCTTTCGCCTATATGGTGCCGAACCCCGCCATGGTGCGGGCGCTGAGGAAACGCGCCGATGCGTTGGGGATCGAAATCCGGCAGGGCGTTTCGGCGGTCGATTTCAAGACGGGGGATGCCTGCCAGACCGTGACGCTCTCCAATGGCGAGACTATAGACGCCCGGCTGCTGGTCGCCTGTGACGGCGTGCGCTCGAAGCTGCGCGACATTGCCGGCATCAAGACGGTGCGCTTCGACTACGGCCAGTCCGGCATCGTGACGACCATCGAGCATGAACGCCCGCATGAGGGCATTGCCGAGGAGCATTTCCTTCCCGCGGGGCCGTTTGCGACTCTGCCGCTCAAGAACAACCGATCCTCGCTCGTCTGGAACGAACGGACGGCGGATGCAGATGCGCTGCTGAAGGCGGACGATCTGGTGTTCGAGGAAGAGCTGGAGCGCCGTTTCGGCCACAAGCTCGGCGCGATCAAGGTGGTGGGCGGCAAGCGCGCCTTCCCCTTTGCGCTGACGCTGGCACGGGATTTCGTTGCTCCCCGCTTCGCGCTTGCTGGCGATGCCGCGCATGGGATTCACCCGATTTCGGGCCAGGGCCTCAATCTCGGCTTCAAGGATGTGGCCGCGCTCGCCGAGACGATTGTCGAGGCCGATCGGCTGGGGATCGATTTCGGGCAGCTCAACATTCTGGAGCGCTATCAGGAATGGCGACGGTTCGACACGTTCCGCATGGGCGTGACCACGGATGTCCTCAACCGCATGTTCTCCAACGATTTCACGCCGATGCGCATGGCGCGCGATTTCGGCCTGAGCGTCGTGGATCGCTTGCCGGGCCTGAAGAATTTCTTCATCCGCCAGGCTTCATCCGTCGGCGGTTCGGGCGATCCGAAGCTTCTTGGCGGCCAGCCGATCTGATCGCTGACAATCAGTCCAGAATCTTGCGCGCTTCCGACATCAGCATGATCGGAATGCCATCGCGCACGGGGTAGGCGAGCTTCGCCTTCTCCGAGATCAGTTCGTTGCGCTCGGCATCGAAGCTCAGCCGGCCCTTGGTGAGCGGGCAGACCAGCAGTTCCAGCATTTTCGGATCGATGCCGCTGGTGCGCGCGCTCATGGCAGCCTCTTATTGCAATGTGCTGCCGTTCCCATCGGATCCGGCCTTGGCCAGTGCGATTTCAGTGATGGCAATCAAGGTTTCAGCCCGCGTCTTCAGGTCCGGGGCTTCCAGCAGCGCCTGCTTTTCCGCCGGCCCATAAGGCGACATCATCGACATGGAATTCACCAGCGTCGAATTACTGGCGCGGGAGATGTTTTCCCAGTCGGCTTCCAGGCTGTTGGCGTCGAGATAGTCGCGGAACGCCTGCAGCAGGCCCTTGCGGTCGACACTTTCCTCATCCACCGGCTCAAGATCGGTGAGGAAGGGCGCAAGCTTGACTTGCCGGTAGGGCGTCATGACGGAGAGCTCTTCCAGCACGCGGAAACGCGTCACCCCGGTCAGCGACAGAATATAGCGCCCGTCACCGGTTTCGCCGAAGGAGGTGATGCGGCCGATGCAGCCGACCTTGGCGAGTTCCGGCTTCGGATCGGACTCGCTGGCATCCAGCGCGGGCTGGATCATGCCGATCAGACGATGGCTCGCCAGTGCATCGTCGAACATGGCGAGATAACGCGGCTCGAAGATATTCAGCGGCAATTGCGCGCCGGGCAGCAGTAGCGCGCCGGTCAGCGGAAACACCGCAAGCGTTTTCGGAAGATCGTTTTCGGTCAGATAGCGTGCGTTACCGACTTGCATCGTCACTCCTTGCAGCCTTGGCCCTTCAGGCCGAAGCCCAATCACGAAAACAGGATCGAGGACATCTTGCGGCGGGCGTAAGCCGTCGCAGGTTCCTTAGGACCCCAAACATCGAAGAAATTCAGCAGTTCCCGCCGCGCTCCGTCATCATCGAAGGTGCGGTCCTTCTTCATGATGTAGAGCAGATGGTCGGCGGCGTCCTGGCGGTTGCCCTGAACATTGGCGATCTTGGCGAGCTTCATGCGCGCCTCGTGATTGTCCGGGTTCATCACCAGTTCGTGTTCCAGCGCTGCCGGATCGCCGAGCTTGCGAGCCTCTTCATACTGTTCCAGCGACTTGCGCACCGCGAGGATCGCCGGATCGGCCTTCTTCTCGTCGTCGAGACTGTCGATGAGGCCGAGCGCGCGGTCGTGCTGGCCGGCGAGGATCATGCATTGCGCCATGCCGGCAAGCGCCGCGATATTCTCCGGATCGGCCTGGAGGACCGCCGCGTAAAGCGAGGCGGCACCGCTGGCATCACGGGCAGCAAGCAGTTCGCCGGCCTGCGCGAGCGTTTCGGCAATGGCTTCGGCCTGATCGTCGCCGGGGGCGGCGCCTGCGATCTTGTCGATGAACTGGCGGATCTGGCTTTCCGGGATCGCGCCCATGAAGCCATCGGCCGGGCGGCCGTTGACGAAGGCAACGACGGCCGGGATCGACTGGATGCCCATCTGGCCGGCATATTCCGGATGGTCGTCGATGTTCATCTTGACCAGCTTGACGCGGCCGCCGGCTTCCTTGACGACGCGCTCGATGATCGGCGTCAGCTGGCGGCAGGGGCCGCACCAAGGTGCCCAGAAATCAACCAGAACCGGCTGGTTCTTCGATTCCTCGATGACGTCGCGCGAGAAGGCCGCCGTCGTCGTCTCCTTGATCAGGTCGCCGCCACCGGCCGCAGCAGGGGATGCCGCCGCTGGCTTGCCGCCATAGGAGGCGGAGCCACTCATCGTGCTGCCATAAGAAGAACCGTAAGGATTATAATCGCCGCTCATCGAAGTGCTCCCTCCGCGCCCATCCGCACGGACATTTTCTGTGCTACAAATCGTATGTCACTCGGTGACTTTCAAGACAATGGCTTCATGTCCTGTCGCTTCCATGAAACGCAGCAAATCGTCGCGCTTGATCGACGTTGTCGCGCTGTTTCTGAGAGGATGGCAATTGATGATCGCCTCTTTCATGAGGTCGGCATCGAGAATGAACGTCACCTGATGTTCGGTATCGTTAATGGCGCCGAGCGCCGTCACCGAGCCCGGCACGACGCCGAGATATTCCATCAGCTTTTCCGCCGAACCGAAGGAGACGCGGCCGGAACCGCCGATGAGGTTATGCACCGACTTCAGGTCGACCGTCGCATGTTCCTCGACGGTCAGCAGGAAATAGCGGCTCTTCTTGTCCTTGATGAAGAGGTTCTTCGTGTGCCCGCCGGGGATCGCGTCACGCAGGTCCTGGCCTTCCGCCACGGTGAAGACCGGCCGGTGCTCGTGGTTGACATAGTCGATGCCAAGGCCGTCGAGAAATTCGAACAGGTCCTTGTCGGTTTTCGGCGTGCCGCTCATCAATGAAGTCCCGCGCATGAGGTTTTGAATTGGAGCATCCCCAATAGGCCGCAAAGCCTTTTGATGCAATCGTTCCGCACCTCGTCCGGTTGCCCTTGATCTTCCTTCACAAAACGCTTTCGTCAAAAAATCTTCACCGAAAGCAATTTTCCCTGTTGCATTTGAAAAGGGCTTGGGCCATATAGCGCCCGTCGCCGCAAGTCGGGGACGCTTCCACGGTCACCTACCACCTAGGCCGTTGGATGAGCGGGTGTAGCTCAGTGGTAGAGCACAACCTTGCCAAGGTTGGGGTCGAGGGTTCGAACCCCTTCGCCCGCTCCAATTTTCTCAAGACGACATAGATGAAGCGTTGGAAATAACCGAACGGGTTACGTTCGTTTGTTCTTATCCCAGCGCCTTTTATCGTCCTGTTACCGAACTTGCTCCGCTGCGCCAGAATCTCCCGATTGAATTGGACTATTGAATGGTCTATTTTTGGGAAACGATCGCATGCTAGCGAGGACAGGTTATGCGGATTTCCGTTTCAGACGCGAAGGGTCAATTGACTGAGCTCGTCCGCCGGGCAGAGGCTGGCGATGAAGTCGTCCTGACACGGCACGGCCGCGCGGCGGCTCGACTTGTGGCTGTTCATCGAACCCCGGACGCCGCCGAGCGGCGTGCGCTGATGGAAGAACTTCGCTCGATCGGGACGAGAAAAGCGGCATCCGGACCCGATGCCGCCCGGAGCCAGGACGATCTTTATGGTGAGGATGGGATGCCGCGATGATTGTCGTGGATACGTCCGCCCTCATGGCGGTTCTCTTGGGCGAAGTTGATTCCAGTGCTTGCATGGATGTCCTGGAGGGAGCCGAGGCGCTTGTGATTTCGGCTGGCACGGTGGCAGAGGCGTTGATTGTTGCCGATCGCCGCGGCGTTGGCGAGGAAATGCGCCGCCTTCTCGATGGTCTTGGTTTCGAGATAGCGCCCGTCACGCCGGCTTCGGCGCGGTTGGTGGCCGACGCCTATGCGCGGTGGGGCAAAGGCACTCACCCGGCCGGATTGAATTTCGGAGACTGTTTTGCCTACGCTCTGGCAAGCGAGCGGGCTGTGCCACTCCTTTATGTGGGTGACGACTTTGCGCAGACGGACATATCTTCGGCTCGGTAGCCAATTCCTCTCAGAACGAAGCCGGCGTATTAATCCACAACAGAACTGTCTCCCCCTCGCTCAAATTCCGCCACGAATGCGGCCGGCGGCTTTCGAAGTAGAAGCTGTCGCCCTCCGAGAGGATGAAAAAGCGGTCGTCGTCGAGGACGATTTCCATGGAGCCGGTGAGCACGTGGATGAATTCCTCGCCTTCGTGGGCATAGGCGCCTTCGCTGGTGGCGCCGGGGGCCAGCACGAAGCGGTGACAGTCCATCATGTTGCGGCCTTCGGCGAGTACCTGAACGCTGACGCCGGTTGTCGTGGCCGGCCATGAGGTCCAGCGGTTCTTGCGGATCAGCGATTCGGCGGTGCGGGTGCCACCGGTGCCGCTGAGTGCCGAAAACGACGTGCCGAAATGGTGGGCGAGGTCGTGCAGCGATTTCAGCGACAGGCCCTGCGACGTGCGCTCGAAGGTCGAGAGCAGGGAGGCGGAAATGCCGGTCTCCTGCGAGACCTTGTCCAGTGTTTCGCCGGCGTCGCGGCGAAGTTTCCGAATTTTTGCGCCCATCTGCTGGGACGGCGTGCGGCGTGGGGCCTTCTTGGGCTGTACCGGTTGCGGGTCTTCGGCGGCGAGATTGTCGCGGATGGCGGCGGGGTTGATGCCCTTTTCGCTGCGCAGCCAGCTGATCTTCTTCAGGCGGTCGATATGCGCCTGCTCATAAAGGCGCTGGCCGGTTTCGGTGCGTACCGGCTCGATGAGCCCCTGGCTTTCCCAAAGGCGCAGCGTCGAGGCTGAAACGCCGGCCATGCGGGCCGCTTCGGCAATCTTGAATCGCACCGTTTCCGTCATCTCACCGCCTCGGTTGTCCGATACCCTCTACGGGAAAAATATCCTCCAGACCATATTGCAAGTCTACAGAAAAAATGCAAAGTTTTTGTCGCGCCGAGGAGGCGACAAGATTTCCCCATCCCTTTGGAGACGACGATGCAGAATACTGAAGTTGCGGCCCGCCGGGCTGATGCCATTTCGCGCGGCGTGGGCGTGACCACGCAGGTCTATGCCCAGAAGGCAGAAAACGCCGAGATCTGGGATATCGAGGGCCGCCGCTACATCGACTTTGCTGCCGGCATCGCCGTCGTCAACACCGGCCACCGCCATCCGCGCGTCATCGAGGCCGTCAAGGCGCAGCTCGACAGCTTCACGCATACCTGCCACCAGGTCGTGCCGTATGAGAATTATGTCGAGCTGGCCGAGCGCCTGAACGATGCCGTTCCGGGCAATTTCAAGAAGAAGACGATCTTCGTGACGACGGGTGCAGAAGCGGTCGAAAACGCCGTGAAGATCGCGCGCGCCGCCACCAACCGCTCCGCCATCGTTGCTTTTACGGGTGCCTTCCACGGCCGCACCTTCATGGGCATGACGCTGACCGGCAAGGTCCAGCCCTACAAGGTCGGTTTCGGCGCCATGATGCCGGATGTCTTCCACGTTCCCTTCCCGGTCGAGCTGCATGGCACCACGATGGAAGATTCGCTCAGCGTTCTCGAAAAGCTCTTCAAGGCCGATGTCGATCCGAGCCGCGTCGCCGCCTTCATCGTCGAGCCGGTTCAGGGCGAGGGCGGTTTCTATGAAGTGCCGCGCGCGTTCATGCAGAAGCTGCGCGAAATCGCCGACAAATACGGCATCGTGCTGATCGCCGACGAAGTGCAGACCGGCTTTGCCCGCACGGGCTCGCTGTTCGCCATGGAAAAATATGACGTTGTCGCCGACATCACCACCATGGCCAAGGGCCTGGGCGGCGGCTTCCCGATTGCAGCCGTCACCGGCCGCGCCGATCTCATGGATGCACCCGGCCCCGGCGGCCTCGGCGGCACCTATGGCGGCAACCCGATCGGCGTTGCAGCGGGTCTTGCCGTTCTCGACGTCATCAAGGACGAGAACCTCTGCGACCGTGCGACCCTGCTCGGCAACCGCCTCAAGCAGCGCCTGTCGTCGCTGTCGTCGTCGGTTCCGCAGATCGCCGACATCCGCGGTCCGGGCTTCATGAACGCTGTCGAATTCAACGTCGCCGGAACGAAGACGCCCAGCCCGGAGTTCACCAACAAGGTGCGCGAGAAGGCGCTGGAAAAGGGCCTGATCCTCTTGACCTGCGGCGTGTATGGCAATGTCATCCGCTTCCTGGCACCACTGACCATTCCGGACGATGTCTTCGCCGAAGCGCTCGACATTCTGGAAACCACTCTCATCGAATGCGCGAAGGAGGCGTGAATAGATGGCGATTTCAGACAAGCTGATTGCCAAGCTGAAGGATGCGAGCCTTGTCACAGACAAGGCTGTCATCGGCGGCGAATGGCTGGCCAAGAGCGATAGCGGCAAGACCTTCGACGTCACCAACCCGTCGACCGGCGAACATGTCGCCACGCTGCCCGACATGGGCCGCGCGGAAGCTGCACGCGCCGTTGACGCCGCCTACAAGGCGCAGAAGGCCTGGGCGAAGAAGACGGGCAAGGAGCGCGCGGCGGTGCTGCGCAAGCTCTTCGACCTGATGGTCGCCAATGCCGACGATCTTGCCACGATCCTCACGATGGAAATGGGCAAGCCGTGGGCGGAAGCGCGCGGCGAAATCCTCTATGGCGCATCCTACGTCGAATGGTTCGGCGAAGAGGCCAAGCGCGTCTATGGCGACACGATCCCCGGCCACCAGGGCGACAAGCGGATCATCATCATCAAGCAGCCGATCGGCGTCGTGGCATCGATCACGCCGTGGAACTTCCCGAACGCCATGCTCGCCCGCAAGATGGCACCCGCCATTGCCGTCGGTTGCGCCATGGTGTCGAAGCCTGCGGCCGAAACGCCGCTTTCGGCGCTGTCGCTGGCGATCCTTGCCGAGCGTGCAGGTGTGCCGGCCGGCATCTTCAACGTCATCACCGGCAAGGATTCCTCGTCCATCGGCAAGGAGTTCACTGAGAACGAGAAGGTGCGCAAGCTGACCTTCACAGGCTCGACCAATGTCGGTCGAATCCTGATGCGTCAGGCCTCCGACCAGATCATGAAGCTCGGCCTGGAGCTTGGCGGCAATGCACCGTTCATCGTGTTCGACGATGCGGATCTCGATGCGGCTGTCGAAGGCGCGATCGTGTCCAAGTATCGCAACAACGGCCAGACCTGCGTTTGCGCCAACCGGCTTTATGTGCAGTCGGGCGTCTATGATGCCTTTGCCGAAAAGCTGGCTGCCCGCGTTTCGCAGATCAAGGTCGGCGACGGCTTTGAAGAGGGCGTCAACGCCGGTCCGCTGATCACCGAGAAGGCGATGGAAAAGGTGGAGGATCACATTGCGGACGCGCTGTCCAAGGGTGCCGCGGTCAAGCTCGGCGGCAAGCCGGATGCGCGCGGCGGCCTCTTCTTCCAGCCGACGGTTCTGACCGGTGTCACGACCGAGATGAAGATCGCTCGCGAAGAAACCTTCGGTCCCGTCGCGCCGCTCTTCAAGTTCGAGACGGAAGACGATGTGATCGAGATGGCGAACGATACCGAGTTCGGCCTCGCGTCCTACTTCTACTCGAAGGACGTCTCGAAGATCTTCCGGGTGGCGGAAGCGCTGGAATATGGCATGGTCGGCATCAATACCGGCCTGATTTCCACGGAAGTCGCGCCCTTCGGCGGCGTCAAGCAGTCGGGCCAGGGCCGTGAAGGCTCCAAATACGGCATCGACGACTATACCGAGATCAAGTATCTCTGCCTCAGCATCTGAGACAGGTACTATGAATGCGAGAAGCCGGCCCGTAGCGATGCGGACCGGCTTCTTTATTTTCCGCCATCAACCCATCCGGGCAGATGCTTGGCATCCTTGCTGCGCGACAGCCTGATCGCTTTTTCCGCCGCATCGTCGAATTCGTCGTCGGTTTCCGGCCGCTTCATGCGGCGGCGATAGAAATCGGCCCAGAGGAATTCCGTGTAAGGTGTGTCGACCTTGGCATAGCCACCCGCCTCGCGCACGGCGCCGGCCAGCGAACGGAACGGGTCATCCTTCAGGTCCCAGATGCGTTTGGGCAGGTCCTTCAAAGGACGACGCTCACCCTGCTCATCAAAGACATGAAGCCAGTTGCGGTTTTCCATGAAGGTCAGGAACTCGTCCTTGCCGAGATCGCTGAGGTCGGCAATCGGCGATACCAGCACGCTCTTGACGCCCTCCTTGTGCAGGGCCAGCGCCAGATGGTGATGATCGACAATCCAGAAGCGTTGCTTGGGGCCGACCACAGCGGGCAGCATGTGGTGACCGAGAAAATCGGAGTCCTGGCCCGGCGCCATGTCGCGCCATTCGCGGCGCTTGCGATAGACCTCGCGCATGCCCACGGTCATCTGCGTCGGGCGAATATCTTCGATCGGGACGGGATGAAGCCTCGGTTCAAAATCATGGCTCATGGCGCAATGCCTCCGTGACAACCTTGCGCGCCGCTTCGGCGGTATCTTCGACGCTGTAATAGGCGCGACTCACCAGATTGTCAGCCCCGGCGGCACTCAGGACATCGCGCACCGGATCGCGGGCGCGGGCCAGCAGGAAGGTTCGCCCCGTAGCGGCAACACGCCTGTCGGTCTCCTGGATCGCTTCCAGCGCGGTGCTGTCCAGATTGAAGGTCTCCTCAAGGCTGAGGATCACGACTTGTATCGCGGGGTCCTTCTCTGCTTCTGCTGCAATGGTGGCGAGCGTCCGCTCGGCATTGGCGAAGAAGAGCGCTTCGGAGGGTCGCCAGATGCCGACATGTTCGGGCACCTGCGCTTCGGGATGACGGGCAATGTCGGCAAAATCGCGCGTGCCCGGCAGGCGGCCAAGCCTTGCGATCTGCGGCAGGGCCAGCCGGCTCATAAGGGCGGCGACCGAGAAGGCAACCGCCAGCAGCATGCCGTCGACGACGCCGAAGACGAGAACGCCGGCGGCAGCGGCAAGCGCAATCCACTGGTCGCGATCGATCTTCCAGAGCCGGATGAGCGGCGAGGGGTCGAGTGCGTGGGCGAGCGCCGAAATGACGATGGCGGCAAGTACTGCTTCCGGCAGATGCGCAATCAAGCCGGACGCGACCACGACCAGAACGGCCAAGGCGCCGGCGGCAATCAGGCTCGACCAGCGGCTTTGCGCGCCCGCCGCCTCATTGGCGTTTCCCGCCGAAAAGCCGGCACCCACGGGCATGCCCTGAACCAGCGCTGCGGCGAGGTTGGAAACGCCGAGTGCCGCCAGTTCGCGGTCGGGTTCGATCGTGTCGCCATGCCGGAGCGCCAGCGCCCGCATCGTGCCCCAGCTTTCGGCAAAGAGGATCAGCACAAGAGGCAAGGTCAGTTGGATCAGACGCGAGAGGTCGTCCAGCGCTAGGTTCGGCCAATGAGGCCATTCGAGCGTTAGGGACAAGAGCCCCGTTTCCTTAAGCCCATAGCGGGGAAGATCGAAGGCCAGCGACAGGCTGGCGCCGACAATGACAACAGCGAAGGCTGCCGGAAACAGCGGCCAGCGGCGCGTGCCAAAGAGAACGGCAAGCGACAGGGCCGCGGCAATGAGGCCGGCCGGCTTCCATTCCGGAATGGTTTTCGCAACTCCCGCGACGAAGTCGAAGATATCGTCCGCCTTGACAGGCACGCCGGTGATCGAAGGCAGTTGATGCAGGATAATCGACACGGCAAGCCCAAAGGCGAAGCCGCGTAGGACCGGCCTTGCTATGAAGCCGGTCAGGAGCCCAAGCCGAAAGAGTCTCGCAGCCAGAAAAACGAGACCGGCAATGGCAATCGCAAGCGTCGCCAGCACCGATTTGGTTGCCGCATCGCCCGGAAAGGTCGCCAGCATGGCGGCAAGGATAGCGGCGGAAGAGGAGGTCGCCGAGACGACCGCAAAGCGGCTGCGTCCGATGAAGGCATAGACGAAGCAACCGGCCACCGCCGCATAGATCGCCCGGCCCGGTGGCAGGCCGGCGATCGTTGCATAGGCGACGGCTTCCGGAAGCAGCAGACCGGCGATGGAGAGACCCGAAACTATGTCGCGGCTGTCGGGTTTTTTCAGACTGCCGCTGGTTGCCGCTGCTTCACCCATCTTGGTATCCGATCAGGCGTGCTTCTTGAACACGTAATCCGTTTCCTGCCGCAGAACCTCGCCGGGGCGGAGGATGGCGTTGGGGAAGTTCGCGTGGTTGACCGCATCCGGCCAGACCTGCGTTTCCATGCAAAGCCCGGCATAGGGGCCGTAATGACGGCCACCGAGACCCGGAACCGGCACGTCAAGCTTGAAGGCGGCGTAGACCTGAACGCCCGGCTCCGTCGTCAGGACGTCCATCGAGACGCCGGACTTCGGGCTCTTCAGTGTTGCGACCTTGCGTTTGGCGACGCGCTCCTTCGAGAGGCAGAAATTGTGGTCGTAGAGGACCTGCTCGCCATTCTCTATCTTGCGGATCGGGCGCAGGTCACGGAAGTCATAGCCCGTGCCGGCAATGTCCGGCGTCTCGCCGGTCGGGATCTGCGCCGCATCGGTCGGCAGATAGCTGTAGGCATCGATCTGCAGTTCATGGTCGATGATGGTCTCGCCGCCATCAAGATTGAAATAGCTGTGATTGCAGATGTTGACCGGGTTCGGCGCATCCGTCGTCGATTCGTAGACGATGGAGAGGCAGCCGCCCTCCTTCAGCGTGAAGATCGCCTTGATCTTGGCGTTGCCCGGATAACCGGCGCGGCCGTCTGGGTCGAGAATGCTCAGTGTTACAGAATTGGCCGTCAGGCTTTCAATGATCCAGACGCGCTTGGCGATACCGTCCGAGCCGCCATGCAGGTGGCCGATGCCTTTCTCGTTCTTTTCCAGCTGGATCGTCTGGCCGTCGAGCGTGAACTTGCCGCCGGCGATCCGGTTGGAGCAGCGGCCGGGCGTTGCGCCGAAATAGGAGGAGTGAAGCGGATAGTCCTCGAACTTTTCGAAGCCGAGCGACAGCGGCGCATCATGGCCCTCCAGCCGCAGGTCCTGAATGACGGCGCCCCAGGTCATGACATGGGCCGTCAGGCCGCCTCCGGTGATCGTCACGCGATGCACATCTTCGCCTTTGGCCGTCTTGCCGAACAGTTCAGCGTCCATTTTGGTCATTCCTTGATGTCAGTGAAATCTTACCGCGAGAGTTCGCGGGTCGCATTTTCCAGGCCCCCGAGGGTGAGCGGATACATGCGACCATTCATCAGCTTGTGTAGCATCTGCGTGGACTGGCTGTAGCCCCAATATTCTTCTTTCACCGGGTTGATCCAGACGCTCTTGCTGAAGTGGCTGGTCAGCCGGTCGAGCCAGACGGCGCCGGCTTCGGCATTCCAGTGCTCCACGGAGCCGCCGGGGTGGGAAATTTCGTAAGGCGCCATGGCGGCATCGCCGACGAAGATCGCCTTGTAGTCGGAGCCGAAGGTGCGGATCACGTCGAAAGTCGAGGTGACATCGACGCGGCGGCGCTTGTTGTCCTTCCACACGCCCTCGTAGACGCAATTGTGGAAGTAGAAATACTCCATATGCTTGAATTCGGACTTCGCCGCCGAAAACAGCTCTTCCGCCACCTTGATATGGTCGTCCATCGAGCCGCCGATGTCGAAGAACATCAAGAGCTTGACCGCGTTACGCCGCTCAGGGCGCGTCTTCACATCCAGATAGCCGTGTTCGGCCGTGGAGCGGATCGTGCCGCCCAAATCCAGTTCCTCGTCCGCACCCTGCCTTATCCATTTGCGCAGGCGCTTCAGCGCGACCTTGATGTTGCGAGTGCCGATCTCGACATTGTCATCGAGGTTCTTGAAATCGCGACGGTCCCAGACCTTCACGGCGCGCCGGTTGCGCGACTTGTCCTGACCGATGCGCACGCCCTCCGGGTTATAGCCATAGGCGCCGAAGGGGGAGGTGCCGGCCGTGCCGATCCATTTATTGCCGCCCTGGTGACGGCCCTGCTGTTCCGCCAAGCGCTGTTTCAGCGTTTCCATCAGCGCCTCGAAACCGCCCAGCGATTTCACCAGCGCCTTTTCCTCCTCGGTCAGAAACTTCTCCGCCATGCGGCGCAGCCATTCGTCGGGAATGTCGGTGGGATCGACGGCATCGGCGCTGCCGGAAACCGCCTCAAGGCCTTTGAAGACCTGCGAAAAGACCTGGTCGAAACGATCGATGAAGCGCTCGTCCTTCACCAGCGTGGCGCGGGAGAGATAGTAGAAGCCCTCGACGTCGAAATCGACCAGCCCTTCCTTCATCCCTTCCAGCAGCGTCAGATATTCCCGCAGCGAAACGGGAACCTTCGCGGCCTTCAGTTCGAGGAAGAAGGGTATGAACATCGGCGGTGAACCCTAGTTTTGTTTGTCGCAATTCCGGACGTGAAACCGGTTCCCACTTTCACTGGAATTGCTTACAGCCCGGCGGCTTTCCTCAAGGCGTCGTTGACCCTCGATTGCCAGCCCTTGCCCGTCGATTTGTAATAGTCCAGCACCTCCGGGTCCAGCCGGATCGACACCTGCCGGCGCGGATTTTCGACCGGCGGCCGGCCGCGTCGGGAAAGCTCGCGATCGATGGCGGCGGCGAGATCGGGGAAGGCTTCGCGAAAGGGTCTGGCGCGTTTGAAGTCCTCTTCGGTCCATTCGGGATTGTCAGGGTCTTCAGCAATGCCCTTCTGGATTCGCGCCTCCTCTTCGTCGGAAAGGTCATGAAGACGTTTGTCTATGTCGGTCATAAAGTCTCCTTTCCTGCTTGCTCGCGCTGCGCATAGAGATCAACGAGATTGCCTCTCTGCCCAATGGGAAGAAGATGATGGCGGTCTTCCCATCCGTCAGGCGACCTATAGCCTTCAGCCGTCCGGAATGGCTCGGGACGATCAAGGCGTCATCGAAAAACTCCAGCGTCAAATCGGCAAAATCCAGCCCGTGCTTGGCCAGATTGCTGCGTCGCTTGTTTTCATCCCAGACGATCTTCAATTTAATGTATCACATTTAATCGTGCAAGACGACCAGTGTGATACAAAATGAAATCCGCCACAACCCGGATCAATATCCGGGGTTGTGTTCGATCTCGCCGATCTTCGCCATGTCATAGGGCGTCGTCTGGTAGATGTTGTTGATCCAGTTGCCGAAAAGTAGATGGGCGTGGCTCTTCCATCGGTTGAGCGGCTTCTTGGCCGGGTCATCCTCGGGGAAATAGTTGTGCGGCACTTCGATCGCGGAGCCTGCCTGCACGTCGCGGAAATACTCATCCGCCAGCGTCGTGGAATCATATTCGATGTGGTTGAACACATAGAGCCGGTTGCACTTGCGTTCATGCACGATGCAGACACCGGTTTCGGGCGATTCCATCAGGATTTCGAGGCCGGGTACCTTTTCGATATCGGCGCGGCGCACTTCCGTCCAGCGCGAGACGGGGATCTGGAAATCGTCCGAGAAGCCGTTGAGATAAGGCGAGGCGGGGGCGAGGTTCAGGTGGCGGTAGACGCCAAAGGCCTTGTGATCGAGTGTGTGCTTGGGGACGCCATTGAAGTGCCAGATGGCGGCCATGCCGCCCCAGCAGATGTTCATCGTCGAGTGGACGTTCGTGGTCGTCCAGTCGAGAATCTGTTCCATCTCGTTCCAGTAGGTCACGTCCTGGAATTCGAGCGTCTCGATGGGCGCGCCGGTGATGATGAAGCCGTCGAACTTCTGGTCCTTCACCTCTTCCCAGGTGTTGTAAAAGGCGAGCAGATGCTCTTCCGAAGTGTTCTTGGCCTTGTGGCCGCCGACGCGAACGAGCGTCAGCTCGATCTGCAGCGGAGACGCGCCGAGCAGGCGGGCGAATTGCAACTCGGTCTTGATCTTGTTCGGCATGAGATTGAGCAGGCCAAAGCGCAGCGGGCGGATGTCCTGACGGATGGCGACGGCCTCCGTCATCACGCGCACGCCTTCGTTCACAAGGGTTTCCTGGGCGGGCAATCCATCGGGAATCTTGATCGGCATGGTCTTCTCTCTTCCAAACGCAAAAAACCGGCGGCGAAATCGCTACCGGTTCCAGACAGAACTGTCATCTGGGCCCATTTTAGCGACTTCTTTTACGTGGCTGCAAGCCGGCCGGCAAATCACCACGGGACGTGTAGTATCTAGTTCCTTTCGAATTCGGAATCAATTCACGAAATCAGAGGCGGCATCACGCAAAAACGGCCGCCCTTGTAGAGCGGCCGCTTGATCTCGATGTGTGTTCTTGCAGACTTACCGAACGACGAGCAAGTCTTCTTCCTCGTCGCGCTGCGAACCGCCGAGTGCGGCGGCAGCGGAAGCGATGAAGGCGCCGACGAGAAGCGAGGCGGCTGCAATCAGGGAAGCAGTCGCCGCTGCCTTGCGTGCCTTTTCAGCGGCGGCCTTGGCGGCCTCCTTGGCGTCGTCAATGCGTTTCAGGACGGTATTGACGCGGGCCGTCGCTTCCTCCTGCGACAGGCCGGTCTGGGACGCGACGACGCTGGCGAGATAGGCCTTGTCTTCGTCTGGAACCTGTCCATTTGCCGCGCCGTTCAGCAGAATGTTGGTGACGCTGGCGGAGACTGCGGCGCCATTGGCGTTGGCGGGGGCCGGTTTGTTGGGCGCCGGCCTCAGCAACAATTCGCTGAAGTAGTTGGTCGACATGTCGTTGTTGGCCGGCCCGGCGGCGCTGGCTGCTGCTGCACCTGCCGCCCCGGCAGTATTGGCCGCTACCGTGGCACCGGCGCCCAGCAGGGCCCCCATCGACGTCGAGAGGAAACCGACGACGAACACGGTTGCGATCGCCCAGCTGAGGAAGCCGTGCGCGGTGTCGCGGAAGAAGACCTCGTCGGTGTGCACGGCCGCCCACTTCGTGCGGAGCCGCCCTGTGAGGTAGCCGCCGAGCGCCGAGGACAGCCATTGCACGACGACAAACCAGATGGCGGCCGTGACGCCGAGCGTGGCGAGGCTGAAATTATTATCGGATGTCGGCGACACCATGGTCAGGCCGACGCCGGAACCGAGGAAGAGGAGGATGAGGCTGGTGGCCACAGCGGCGAAGGCCCCGCCAATGACCGGTCCCCAGGCGAGCGCCGACCGGCTCGATTCGACCGGCGTGGCGGTTGTTGCGAAATCGGTGGATGTCATGACACCACCTATCGCATGAAGAGGACGAGCAGGATGACGAGCGGCAGGGGAATGCCAAGAAGCCAGAGAAGAATACCGCGACCCATTGTTACCTCCATGATTGTTCAGGACGGAAGATGGGCATTTGGTGCTATGTCCCCCAAAGCCTCTCTCCGCGCAGTTCAAGCTGCAGAGATGTAACTTCTTTGGGAGTACTTGGTTCCCCTGCTAGTCTTTTGCTTTGCGCATTTCCGGACGGAAAACCGGTTCCCACTTTTCCTGGAAATGCTCAATTCTCCCGGCGCGACATGAAGGCCAGCCGTTCGAAAAGATGCACATCCTGCTCGTTCTTCAGCAGCGCGCCGTGCAGCTTCGGCAGGATGGTCTTGGCGTCTGCCGAGAGATCGGCGGGGTCGATATCGTCGGCCACCAGAAGGCGGATCCAGTCGAGCGCTTCCGACGTCGAGGGTTTCTTCTTAATGCCCGGCACGTTGCGGATTTCGAAGAAGCGGGTGAGGGCCGCGCGCACCAGATCCTGACGGATGCCCGGATAGTGGACGTCGACGATCTTCATCAGCGTTTCGGCCTCGGGGAAGCGGATATAGTGGAAGAAGCAGCGGCGCAGAAATGCATCCGGCAGTTCCTTCTCGTTGTTCGAGGTGATGATGACAATAGGGCGCACCTTGGCGCGGATCGTTTCGCCGGTCTCGTAGACATGGAATTCCATGCGGTCGAGTTCCTGCAGCAGGTCGTTCGGAAACTCGATATCCGCCTTGTCGATCTCGTCGATCAGCAGCACGGTCTTCTCGTCGGCCGAGAAGGCCTCCCAGAGCTTGCCCTTGCGGATGTAGTTGGAAATGTCGTTGAAGCGCTCGTCGCCCAACTGGCTATCGCGCAATCGCGACACGGCGTCATATTCATAGAGGCCCTGCTGCGCCTTGGTGGTGGACTTGATGTTCCACTCGATCATCCTAAGGCCGAGACCACTGGCAATCTGCCGCGCCAGTTCCGTCTTGCCGGTGCCGGGCTCCCCCTTGACCAGCAATGGCCGCTCCAGCCTGATCGCGGCATTGACCGCAATCATCAGATCCTTTTCGGCGACGTAGGTCTCGGTGCCTTGAAACTGCATGGTCATGCGATCTTGCTCTCCGTATTGCGGGTCGGCGCAAGCTTCCCCTCACCCCGCCTCCGCTTTGCCCGGCGAACCTCTCCCCGGAGGGGCGAGGATGTCCGAGAGGCCGCGGCTTGCTCCCTCTTCTCCCCAATGGGGAGAAGGTGGCCCGAAGGGCCGGATGAGGGGGCGCTCCGAATGCTGCCCTCTCTTGGGGGTCAGCCTAACCAGCGCGCCAAATTTGTGCAAGCTTGAACGAAAGAGGCTTTCACCCTTCCAGCTCTTCGCGCAGCATCTCCAACTCCAGCCATTCCTCTTCCCAGGCCGCGATCTGGTTGCGTAGCTTTTCAAGCTCGGCGGCTGTCTTGCTGAAGCCGGCGGGGTCCTTGGTGAAGAAACTGGCGTCGGCCATTTTCTCTTCGAGCTTGGCGGCCTTCTTCTCCGCCTCGTCCATCTGCTTGGGCAGGTTTTCGAGCGCGAATTTCTGCTTGTAGGAGAGCTTGCCCTTTGCCTTCTCTGTCGCAGGCGCGGCAGCGCTCTCGTCCTTCGGCTTGTCCTTCTTCGCTTCCGCCTGGCGACGCTCGGCTTCGATACCCTTGCGTTGCGCCAGCATGTCCGTGTAGCCGCCGGCATATTCGATCCAGCGGCCGTCGGGGGCATCCGGGTTGGCGGGGGCAATGGTGGAGGTCACGGTGCGGTCGAGGAAGTCGCGGTCGTGGCTGACGAGGATGACGGTGCCGTTGAAGCCGGCGACGATTTCCTGCAGCAGGTCCAGCGTCTCGATGTCGAGATCGTTGGTCGGTTCGTCGAGGATCAGCAGATTGGTTGGCCGCGCCAGAATGCGGGCCAGCATGAGGCGGGCGCGCTCTCCGCCGGAAAGCTGCTGGATCGGCGTTCGGGCCTGTTCCGGCTGGAAGAGAAAGTCCTTCATATAGCCGGTGACGTGGCGCTGCTCGCCATTGACCAGCAGGTTCTCGCCGCGCCCGTCGGTGAGATAATGCGCCAGCGTGTCGTTGAGGTTGAGATCCTCGCGGCGCTGGTCGAGCGTGGCGATGTCGAGATTGGTGCCGAGCTTGACCGTGCCGGTGTCCGGCTCGATCTGGCCGGTCAGCATCTTGAGAAGCGTCGTCTTGCCGGCGCCATTCGGGCCGATCAGGCCGATGCGGTCGCCGCGATGGACGCGGATGGAGAAGGGCGCAACGATCGTCCGTTCGCCATAGGTCTTGGTGATCTTCTCGGCCTCGATAACCAGCTTGCCGGATTCACGCGCGTCCGCAACGCTTGCCTGCACGGTGCCCTGCGGCCCCTTGTGGCCGCGATAGTCCTTGCGCATCGTCTGCAATTCGCCAAGGCGGCGCATGTTGCGCTTGCGCCGCGCGGTCACGCCATAGCGCAGCCAGTGTTCCTCGCGCTCGATGGCCTTGCCGAGCTTGTGCTGTTCCAGCTCTTCCTGTTCGAGAACCTGGTCGCGCCATTCCTCGAAATGGGCAAAGCCGCGGTCGAGCCGGCGGGCCATGCCGCGGTCGAGCCAGACGGTGGCGTTGGAGACCTTCTCGAGAAAGCGCCGGTCGTGCGAGATGAGGACGATGGCCGAGCGGCTGCGCGTCAGTTCGCCTTCCAGCCATTCGATCGTGTTGAGGTCGAGATGGTTGGTCGGCTCGTCGAGCAGCAGGATATCCGGTTCCGGTGCCATAACGCGGGCCAGCGCCGCACGGCGCGCCTCGCCGCCGGAGAGGTTCGCCGGATCTTCGTCGCCTTTCAGGCCCAGATGTTCCAGCAGATAGGTCACGCGATAGGGATCGTCGCTGGGCCCGAGGCCGGACATGGCATAGGCCTCGACGGTCTTGTGCGTGCCGAAATCCGGGGCCTGTTCCAGATAGCGGATCGTCGCGGACGGATGTCGGAAAATCTCGCCGCTCTGCGCTTCCGCCAAGCCGGCGGCAATCTTCATCAGCGTCGATTTGCCGGAACCGTTGCGGCCGACTAGGCAGATGCGGTCGCCGGGCTCGACCTGCAGGTTCGCGCCGGCGAGCAGCGGTGTGCCGCCGAAGCTTAGGAAAATATCGTCGAGTTTAAGGATCGGCGGGGCCATGTCAGCCTCCAGACATGTCTGCGGGCCTTGCGATGACCATCGCGCGGCCGGATTGAAGCGTAATCGTCACCGGACCTTCGGCGACATTGGAAACGGTGCGCGACGAGCCGCTATCGATCTCGGCGCGATCCAGCGGATAGCGCGCGCCTTCGATGGTCAGGCCCGACAGCGCGGAAAAGGGCAGGATCGAGAAGAGCGCGCCTTGCGGCAGATCGAAGCGCATCTGCCCGCCGAGATGGGCGCGGGCCTCTTCCTCGCCGGTCGTCAGCAGCGTCGGGATGCCGCGCTCGGTCAGCGAAAGCGCGAGAAGCAGATGCATCACCGCATGGTCGGTCCGCTCGCCACCGAGTGCGCCGGCAATCACCAGCGATGTCGCACCGCGGCCCAGCGCCGTGTCGACGGCGATCTCGCCATCGGTGGCGTTCTTGGCGCGGGGATGGGGCTGGCGCTCGATGCCCTGCCATTCGTCAAGCAGCGCTTCCGGGGCGGAATCGAAATCACCGACCCAGAGTTCGGGGGTCACGCCTAAGCCGCGTGCATGGCGCATGCCGCCATCGGCCGCGATCACGCGCGTGCCGGCCACCTGCGCGGCCAGACGGTCGGTAATGGCGAGGTCGCCGGCAAGAAGAATGGTGAAAAGGCTCATGGCTGGGCTGATAGCTGAAAATGGGGCTGGCCGGAAGGCGTGAGCCTGACAAAAACCTTGTCACAATTCCCCCAACCCCTTAAATGTCAACCTGCTCTAACGGGGTGCTGTTTCGACAGAAATGGCTGAGAGGCTTCAGTGCCAACCCGAAGAACCTGATCCGGTTAGCACCGGCGGAGGGATTAGACGGCTCGCGATCAAGCGCCTCTTCCCCTGTATTCGAAACCAAGGAGGCGCAGATGCGCAAGACAGTTCTTCTGGCGGCCATGGCCGCTCTACTTTCCTCGACATCCGCATTCGCGGCCGACAAGACCCTCACCGTCTATACCTATGAGAGCTTCACGGCCGAATGGGGTCCGGGGCCGAAGGTCAAGGCGGCATTCGAGAAGACCTGCGGCTGCACGGTGAATTATGTCTCTGTCGAGGATGGCGTCGCGCTGCTCAACCGGCTGAAGCTGGAAGGCAAGGACACCAAGGCCGATGTCGTGCTGGGTCTTGACACGGGCCTCGTGGCCGATGCCAAGGCGACCGGGCTGTTTGCGGCCAGCGCTGTAGATGCCGCTGCCGTCAAGGTGCCGGGCGATTTCAAGGATGACGTCTTCCTGCCCTATGATTACGGCCACTTCGCCGTCGTTTATGACACCGAGAAGATGAAGACGCCGCCGAAGAGCCTGGACGAACTGGTCAACGGCAATCCGGACGAGAAGATCGTCATCGAAGATCCGCGCACCTCAACGCCGGGCCTTGGCCTGCTGCTCTGGATGAAGTCGGTCTATGGCGACAAGGCCTCCGACGCCTGGAAGAAGCTTTCCAAGCGTGTGCTGACCGTCACGCCCGGCTGGTCGGAAGCCTATGGCCTCTTCACGAAGGGTGAGGCGCCTATGGTGCTCTCCTACACGACCTCACCGGCCTATCACGAAATGGAAGAAAAGACCTCGCGCTATCAGGCGGCCAGCTTCTCGGAAGGGCATTATATCCAGATCGAAGTCGCCGGCATGACAGCGACCTCGAAGGATCCGGCGCTGGCTAAGTCCTTCCTCTCCTTCATGGTGGGTCCCGCCTTCCAGGACATCATTCCGACGACCAACTGGATGCTGCCGGCCGCCAAGATGGACCAGCCGCTTCCCGACGCCTTCAACAAGCTTGTGCAGCCGGCCAAGACCTTCCTCATGTCGCCGGACGAGGTTCAGAAGAATCGCAAGGCCTGGGTGGATGAGTGGGTCGCCGCGATGGGCGCGAAGTAAGGATCGTTGATGGATGCTTGGCGCGGCATGAGCGGGGAGCGTGTTGGTGGGGCTTTCGCACTTGCCTTCATCCTCGGTTTTGTCGCGCTGGCGCTCGCCCCGCTCCTCCGCTTTGGCGGGGCGGGCGGGGTCGATCCGCAGCTTGCCGGCGTGCTGGCTTTCACGCTGTGGCAAGCCTCGTTGTCCACGCTGCTCTCCGTCGCCTTTGGAGCTGTCGTCGCGCTTTCTGTAGCGCGTCGGCCGCATTTCAAGGGCTGGGTCTGGCTGCTGCGCTTTATGGCCGCGCCCATGGGCCTGCCGGCGCTGGCAGCCGCCTTTGGGGTGCTCGCCGTCTGGGGACGGGAAGGTACATTAAATAGTGTGCTATCTTTCTTCGGGGTGGGCACGAAGTTCAATGTCTACGGGATGACGGGCATCCTGATTGCCCACACCTTCTTCAATATTCCGCTGGCGGCGCGGCTCTTCACCGCCGCGCTCGATCGCTTTCCGCCGACCTATTGGAAACTTGCCGCCAATCTTGGGCTCGGGCGCATCTCCCTCTTCCGCTTTGTTGAAGGCCCCGCGCTGATGGCCGCGCTCCCCGGCGTAGCGGGGCTGATCTTCATGCTTTGCGCCACAAGCTTCACGCTGGTCCTGACTCTAGGGGGCGGGCCGGCAGCGACCACGCTGGAAGTGGCGATTTATCAGGCGCTGAAATTCGATTTCGAGCCGGGGCGGGCGGTGTTTCTGGTTCTGGTGCAGGTCGTGCTGACCGGGCTGGTGCTTGCCTTCCTCGCTGCCTTCCCGGCACCTGCCGAAGAGCGGGCGCAGCAAGGGGCAGAGGCGCGCCGCTTCGATGGAGGGTCGCTCGCCTCAAAGCTTTGGGACGGCCTCGTCATCGCCGCTTTCCTCCTGTTCTGCGGGGCGCCCTTCGTGGCCATCCTGATCGATGGGGTGCGGGCGGACTTCCCGCATCTCCTCGCCGATCGACTGTTCTGGCAGGCGCTTCAGACCAGCGCCGTGCTGGGGCTTTCGGCGGCGCTGCTGGCCGTTCTGCTCTCCTGGCTGATTGCGATGGCTCGCGTCTCTACCAGATCCCTTATCTTCGCCGGCGGGCTCGATGCAGGCGGCTCGCTGATCCTGCTCACGCCGCCCATCGTGCTGTCGACCGGCTGGTTCCTGTGGCTCAAGGGTGGCGGCGGCTTCGCTCCCTACGTCCTTGTCGCGATCATCAATGCGCTGATGGCGCTGCCCTTTGCACTGCGCGTGCTGCAGCCGGCGGTGCGCAGCCATGTCGAGCGGACGCGGCGGCTGTCCGAAAGCCTGGGCTTGAACGGCTTCCAGCGGCTTCGCATCATCGATGGGCCGGCGCTGTCGCGGCCGCTGTTCATGGCCTTCTTCTTCGCGCTGTCGCTGTCGCTCGGCGATCTCGGGGCGGTGGCGCTGTTTGGCGGCGAAGGGTTGGTCACGCTGCCCTGGCTTATCTATGCGCGGCTCGGAAGCTATCGTACCACGGATGCGGCGGCGCTGACGCTCATTCTGGCCGTCGTCTGCATGGTCTTTGCGGTGCTGGGCACGCCGTCGGACCGGCGGCAAGGGGAGGCGGGACGATGACGCGGGCCATTGAACTCGATGGCGTCGCCCTGACACTCGGCAGCCACCGCTTCGGCTTCGATCTCGAAGTTGCCCCCGGTTCCTTCACAGCGGTGACCGGCCCCTCGGGTTCGGGCAAGAGCACGCTCTTCAATATCATCGCAGGCTTCGAAACGCCGGATGCCGGCCGGGTGCTTCTCGGCGGGCGGGACGTGGCGGCGACCGCACCGGGTGCGCGGCCCGTATCCCTGGTCTTCCAGGACAACAATCTCTTCGCCCATCTGGATATCTTCACCAATGTCGCGCTGGGCGTAAACCCCTCGTTGCGGCTAAATGCGGCGGAACGGTCAGCGGTGTCCTCGGCACTCTCCCGCGTCGGTCTCGGTGGCTTTGAGACGCGCATGCCGGCGACCTTGTCTGGTGGCGAAAAGCAGCGGGTGGCCTTTGCCCGGGCGCTGGTGCGCAAGCGGCCGATCATGTTGCTTGATGAGCCCTTTGCGGCCCTCGATCCTGCCCTGCGGCATCAGATGGGCGATCTTCTGGCCGCACTGCACCGTGACGAAGGCTTTACCGTGCTGATGATCACGCATGACCCGGACGAGGCTCGGCGGCTGGCCGACCGGTTCGTCCTGGTCGAGGCAGGGCACGTTGCAGGGCAGGGCGCGATTGCCGATCTTCAAGGAGACCGCGTGGGCTGAAGGCGCCACAATTCTGACAGCAGGCAATGCGATGCGGCTCTGCAACAGAGGGCAAATCTGCGGCATCTTTCTGTGTAAAAGTCTATGCAACCGAGGGTCAATCGGCTAGACCGGGCTTGCCATGCTGCAAAAGCGAAGAACGGGCCTCGCGAAGCAAAGGCTGGCCGGCTTCAGGCGGGAATGCGGAACGAGATGAACAAGGCATTGTTTTTGTTTGCTGAAGGCGTCAGGGCGCGTCGCCTGTCCGCAGGCCTCGCCAGACGCGTGCCTTTGGTCGTCATGCTGTCTGCCAGTATAGCCCTGTCTTCCTGCCAGAGTATCGTTGCCGATACTGCCGCAAGTGCGAATGCGATCGGCCCGTCGAGCAATCCGCAGGTCTTTTCCGAAGCCCAGAAGAACGATCCGAACGCGTCCATGGGCGCGCGCGAGCATCCGCGCATTCTGGCGACCTATGGCGGGGAATATAATGATGAGAAGACGGAAAAGCTGGTCGCCCGCATTGCCGGTTCGCTGACCGCCGTTTCGGAGAACCCGAAACAGTCCTATCGCATCACCATTCTCAACTCTCCCGCCATCAACGCCTTCGCGCTGCCCGGCGGCTATCTCTATGTGACGCGCGGTCTTCTGGCGCTGGCCAACGACGCCTCGGAAGTGGCGGCGGTGTTGGCGCATGAAATGGCCCACGTGACCGCAAACCACGGCATTCTGCGCCAGCAGAAGGAAGAGGCCGAGCAGATCGCGAGTCAGGTCGTTTCCGAGGTCCTGCAGAACGACATGGCCGGCCAGCAGGCGATCGCCCGTGGCAAGCTGCGTTTGGCCGCCTTCTCGCGCAACCAGGAGCTCCAGGCGGACGAGATCGGCGTGCGCATGCTGGGCGAGGCGGGCTACGACCCTTACGCCGCCGCTCGCTTCCTCACCTCGATGGAAAATTACGGTCGCTTCACCGCCGTCAACGGCGACGACCAGAGCCTCGACTTCCTTTCGAGCCATCCGAGCGCGCCGCAGCGCGTGGAACTGGCGCGCCAGCATGCCCGCCGGTTCGGACAGGAGGGAACCGTTGGCGACAAGGGGCGCGACTATTATCTCGCCGGCATCGACGGCCTACTCTTCGGCGACAGTCCGAAGGAAGGCTATGTGCGCGGCACCACCTTCCTCCATGCCAATCTCGGCATCCGGTTTGATGTGCCGGAAGGCTTCCAGATCGACAACAAGGCGGAAGCGGTGCTGGCGACCGGGCCGGGCGACATTGCAGTCCGCTTCGACGGCGTTTCGGGGCAGACGCAGATCTCGCTTACAGACTATATCGCCAGCGGTTGGGTGACCGGGCTCGACAAATCTTCCATCCGCGCCGTCAAGGTCAATGGAATGGATGCCGCCACGGCCCGTGCCTCGGCGCAGAAGTGGGATTTCGACGTCACCGTCATCCGGTCAGGCTCGCAGATCTACCGCTTCCTGACGGCGGTCCCGAAGGGCGATCCGAAGCTTGAAGAGGTTGCTGGCGAAATCCGGGAGTCCTTCCGCCGCATGACGCCGAGCGAGATTGCCTCGCTGAAGCCGTTGCGCGTCCGGGTGATCACCGCTGGTCCGAAGGACACGGTGGACACGTTGTCGTCCCGCATGATGGGCACGGACCGCAAGGCGGATCTCTTCCGCCTGCTCAATGCGATGACAGCCTTCAGCCCGGTTCGTCCCGGCGACAAGTTCAAGATCATTTCCGAATAGGTGTTGGCCTCCGGCAGACCTTGAGTCGCTGGAGCTCCCAAAGAAAAACCCCGGCCTTTCGACCGGGGTCTGAACTCCCTGCAGAGAGAAGCGTCGCAGATTATGCGGCTTCTTCTTCCTCTGCCGCGTCGTCCTCTTCGATGGCCTTGCCACGCTTCGGACCCTTGTTCAGGTTCGTCTCGACGAGGCGCACGGCTTCCGTTTCGGACGTGCGGTTCACGGCCGCAATTTCGCGGGCCATGCGGTCGAGGGCGGCTTCATAAAGCTGACGCTCGGAATAGGACTGTTCCGGCTGATTTTCAGCACGGTACAGGTCACGCACGACTTCTGCGATTGCGATCAGGTCACCGGAATTGATCTTGGCATCATATTCCTGCGCACGACGCGACCACATGGTGCGCTTGACGCGGGCCTTGCCCTGAACGACCTTGAGAGCCTTCTCGACGCTGTCGTTCTCGGAAAGCTTGCGCATGCCGATGCTGACGGCCTTAGCGACCGGAACCTTCAGCCGCATCTTGTCTTTCTCGAAATCGATGACAAAAAGCTCGAGCTTCATGCCCGCAACTTCCTGCTCTTCAATTGTCACAATCTGACCGACGCCATGAGCGGGATATACGATGGACTCGCCCGTCTTGAAGCCGTGTCTGATTGCTGCCGGTTTTTTCTGCTGGATCGTCATGCGTCAAAAAAACTCCCTGTTTTCCCCCGGCTCGTGAGAGAGCCGAGGCCGGGTCAGTTCGGCCCGGGTAGACGGCAAAGCCGTCGTTGGCACTGGCTGGCCCATCAGCCGGGCGCAAAAACAAAATCCTTGAACGCAAAAACACGATAAGCAACGCGACGGTTGCTGTTCAAATGTTTGATCGCGTTTTCAGGATCAGTTGCTTTCGTGATGGTTGGCGCGTTCAAAAAGGCACGCGTTTGGGTCAGTATTCATACCCTATCACAAAAAACTGAGGAAATCAACGATTTGATATGGAAACCGAATAGCATTCGGGGCAGCCACCCTCAAACGGTGGTACCCGCGCTTCGATAGATTCCGTTCGGGCCGCAGCCTGAAACGGGACGGCTCAGTTGCCCTGGCCCGGCTCCGGCGAGAAGTACTTCTCGAACTTGCCTTCTTCGCCGTCGAACTTTTCGGCTTCCGGCATGGGGTCGCGCTTCACCGTGATGTTCGGCCAGATGGAGGCGAATTCGGTATTGACCTTCAGCCACTTTTCCATGCCCGGTTCTGTGTCCGGCTTGATGGCCTCGGCCGGACATTCCGGCTCGCACACGCCGCAATCAATGCACTCGTCCGGATGGATGACGAGGAAGTTCTCGCCTTCATAGAAGCAATCGACCGGGCATACTTCGACGCAATCGGTGTATTTGCAGCGAACGCAATTGTCAGTCACGACATAGGTCATGCGGCACTCCAGCTCAACGGGCGGATCTCAAATCAATCGACGCCATCTTTTCGGAAGTCAGGTAACGGCTTTAAAATCCCATTGCAAGCGCAAAACCTGCGGAAATTGCCGCAGGTGCGAGCATGAAATTCTCCGATTTCAATCGGGGTCTGAAAGGCTGCGCTTCAGCCGGTCGATGGCTCGACGATCCTTCTTCTCCGGCCTGCCGCTTCCCGCTGCGCGCTGGGCCTGTTCGAAGGGCGTCATCACGTCTCTTGGCGGCGGTGGGGGCGAGAGGTCTTCATAGAGAAGCTTCGCCTCTTCGTAAGGTCCGCGGCGGTCGCCTGGCGCGATAACCTTCAGGACAATGTCTCGACGTTCCAACGTCACGGCGATCATGTCGCCAGGCTTCACCTGCACGGAGGGCTGAGCAATGCGCTGGCCGTTCACGGTGACCTTGCCGCCGGAGACAAGCGTCTGCGCGAGCGAGCGGGACTTGGCGACCCGCGTGAAGAACAGCCACTTGTCGATGCGCTGGCGCGCGGCAACGAGCGACTGGTTCTCAGACATCGCGGCTTCGCCTCAAGTCCTTGTTCGACGCATGTCGTGATCGCAAAAGCGCTGCACACTTCTGCGCGACATGCATTACTTCTTCATCTGATCCTTGAGGATCGCGAGCTTTGCGAAGGGCGAATCCGGATCGATCGGCTTTTCCTTGCGCGGCGGGGCGGCACTCATCGACTTGTTGCGGTCATTGCGATCGTGCTGGGTCTTGCCACCGCCGTGACGATTGTCGTCGCGGTCGCGATGCGGTTTACCGCCCGGCTTGCCGCCAAAGCGCTGTTCCTTGCGGTCACCCTGGTTGCGGTCGCCTTGCGGACGATCGCCCTGGGCGCGGTCGCGGTTGCCGCCACGGTTTGCACCCTGGTTACGGTCGCCACGACCTTCACCTCGGCCTTCGCCACGGTTCTGGTCGCGGTTGCCATCACGGGGCCCACGGTTGTCGCGGCGCGGCCCGGCGTTCTGGCGCGGCTCACGCTCGTGGCGGCCACCCGGACGCCAGAGGAGAACCGGCTTGGGCGCAGCTTCTTCGGCGGGCGTCTCGGCCGTCGCCAGGGCTTCAGCCGGTGCTGCTTCGGCAGTGGCTGCCTCGACCGGAGCTGCTTCTGCGGGAGCGGCGGCCTCTGCGGCCTGCTCTTCCTGCTCGTGACCGGAATCGCTGTCGGCAGTGTCGTCTTCGGCTGATGCTTCCGCGGCGGCGGGCGCTGCTGCACCCTCTGCCGGAGCGGCCTTGGCGTCCTGCGCGGCAAGGAAGGTCGCAGCTTCTTCGGCCGTCACGCTGTCGGCGCGATAGCCGAGACCCTTGAGGATCTCTTCCATGTCGTCCGGCGTCGCGCCGAGGATAGACAGCATCGCCGGCGTCGTCACGAAGCGGCGGCCGTCATAGGCACCGTCGGGACGCTTGCCCGATTCCGGCTTCCACTGCAGGAGCGGGCGGATCAGGTCCGCCAGACGCTCCAGAATGTCGATGCGCACGGCGCGCTTGCCGAGGAAGCGGAAGCCGGCGAGACGATAGAAATTACGCTCGATGGCATGATCGGTCACGACAGACGTGCGGCCAGCGGCGAGAACCGGGATCAGATCGCCATAGCCGGGCTTGTCCATGGCGTCGTTCTTCAGCGCCCAGAGAAGGGTGATGAGTTCGGCCGGGGCCGGCTTCAGCAGCGCGGGCATGAAGACGTGGTAGGCACCGAAGCGGACACCGAGCTTGCGCAGGGCCGCGCGATGTTCCTGGCTCAGCGACTTCACCTCTTCCGCGACGTCGCGGCGGAAGAGCACGCCGAGATTCTCAACGAGCTGGAAGGCGAGGCCCTTGGCCAGACCTTCGAGGTCTTCGGCGCGGGACAGATCGTCGAGCGGCTTGAGGACCGTCGCGATGTGATGATTGACGAAGCGCTCGATGCGGGCGGCGACGTGGTCGCGCGCCGGGCCGGTCAGCTGCTCGTCGGCCAGGAGGATGACGCGCGGATGCAGGATGTGATCCGTCGAGGTCAGACGCGCGACGGGGTCGCCCAGCCAGCGCACGACGCCTTCCGACGTCACCGCCAGATCGCCATTGCCGGCGGCGTGGAGACGGGCGGCGCGCGCCTCGAATTCCAGCGCAAGCGCCTTCTGCGCTGCCGACAGCATCGCCTTGGCTTCCTGGCCTTCCGCCGCGTTTGCCAGCGTGAACCGGAATCCGGCCAGCTGTCCGACGTGGTGGCCTTCGACGAAGACGTCACCGTTTACACTGATTTCTGCTTCCAGCATCGCATTCTCTCTCAAGCGCTTCATGAGCACAGATGTCCTGCGATCAACAAAGCGTTTCGTCAACCTCTCATGCAGCGCGTCGGATAACCTATCCTCGATTTCGCGCGTCTTTTCTTGCCAGTGTGTCGGATCGGCAAGCCATCCCGGGCGGTTCGACACATAGGTCCAAGTTCTGATTTGCGCAATGCGCGCCGATAAACTGTCGATTTCCCCATCCGTGCGGTCCGCGCGGCGGACCTGTTCGGCCATGTAATCCTCGTTGACATGACCGCGGCGGACCAGATCGGAATAAATGGTCGAAATGATGTCGGCATGCTGCGCGGGGGCAATCCGGCGGTAATCGGGAAGCGCACAGGCTTCCCATAGCGTTTCGACGCGGGCCGGGCGATCGGCGAGATCGCGAATCTCCGGAAGGGCAGCGAGGAAGTCCAGCGCCTGCAAGTCGACAGCCGGGAGCGCCCGCGTCAGGCCGCTGACGGTCGGGGCGGCGTTGAGGCTCTCCTGAAGCGCGCGGATGGAGGAATAGTCCACGGCCTTGGAGCGCCATTGCAGCACTTTGACCGGATCGAAGACATGGGCTTCGATGCGTTCCACCAGTTCGTCGTCGAAAGGCGCAACCTGTCCGGTGACGCCAAACGTGCCGTCATTCAGATGGCGACCGGCGCGGCCGGCAATCTGGCCGATCTCGCCCGGATTGAGATTGCGATACTGGTAGCCGTCGAACTTGCGGTCCTGGGCGAAGGCGACGTGGCCAACATCAAGGTTGAGGCCCATGCCGATGGCGTCGGTGGCGACGAGGAAATCGACGTCGCCTGACTGGTAGAGGCCTACCTGGGCATTGCGGGTACGGGGGCTGAGTGCACCGAGCACAACGGCCGCACCGCCGCGCTGGCGGCGGATGAGTTCCGCAATCGCATAAACCTCTTCAGCCGAGAAGGCGACGATGGCCGAGCGGGCGGGAAGCCGCGTGATCTTCTTCTGCCCGGCATAAAGAAGCTGCGAGAGGCGCGGGCGCTCGACAATGGTGATGCCGGGCAGGAGGTGGCTGAGGATCGGCGCCATGGTGGCCGCACCCAGAAACAGCGTTTCCTCGCGGCCGCGCAGATGGAGAATACGGTCTGTGAAGATATGGCCGCGCTCAAGATCGCCCGCAAGCTGGACTTCGTCGATCGCCGCAAAGGCTGCCTTCGTCTCGCGCGGCATCGCCTCGACCGTGCAGACGGTGAAGCGCGCGCCGGGCGGGGAAATTTTCTCCTCGCCGGTGACGAGCGCGACATTGGCCACACCCACCTTTTCGGCCACACGGCCATAGACCTCGCGCGCCAGCAGCCGCAGCGGCAAGCCGATGACTCCCGAACCGTGCGCGACCATGCGCTCGATGGCGAAATGGGTTTTCCCGGTATTGGTCGGTCCAAGCACCGCGGTCACGCCGCGCCCGCTTAAGATCATGGGCTGGATGGTCACGTCGTTGTTGTTCCCGGCTTGGCCGGCCTTGCTTCTCTCGTGTGCAGAGACATGCCCGCTCGGACGGGGAAGTGCAAGGGCGAAGGTGTTGAGGACAAGGCTTCCAGATGGCGTCTGCGACCGCGTTTCGCAAGACGCGGAACAGCCTGCGAACGAATCGGAGACGAATCGATGACTCTTCTTCGTTCTTTATTTGTTCTATACCATATGTAGTTGGAATCCCAGATTCATTTCCACATCCTGAATCGTGCTGGCGAATCCGGATTCGAGTCGAGAGAGGTGTGGGCAATCGCTTGCAGGGGCTGGCAAGCGGGTTTGGAATTTATGGTTAACAGACTGTTAATTGTGATCAATTTCGAGCGTTTTCGGCGGCTCCGTTAACACCTCGACCAAAGCCGGAACGAATCATCGACGAATCAGAGATCTGTTCTCGTTGCGGGTCTGTTCTCCACAAGATGTGGTGGGTCTTGTGGTCGGCTGCGCATAGAAACGATTCGGAGACGTTCTATTTTTGGCGGCGTGACTGGGCGGCGTTAACGATTTCAGTGCCGTCTTCATTATTCGGTAAGTTATCTCTGACGTTAACTTTTGGAGCCCCGAACCAAAGCGGGAACGAATCATCGACGAATCACCGACCTCGTCGTCTTCCCGGTTTGTTCACCGCAATATGTGGTGTAAAAACAATTTGTTAACCATAGATGCGAGTGCGAACAAAGCCTCTTGACGGTGCTTTTGTTAACCTTTGCCCTTGCGGGCGCGAACATTCTGTTTTTTGGTTGGGGTTCAGGGAATCAGCATGAATTTGGGGGAGGGAGCGATGGAACTCGTCACCTATCGCGGCGTCGTCTATCCGGTGCAATGCGATGTCATGGGGCACATGAACGTGCAGCATTACATCGGTGCATTCGATCAGGCCGGGTGGCATCTTGTGGCCGCCATCGGCTACAGGCCGTCCTGGCTGAAGGAGCGCAACTGGGGCTGGGCGGACAGGCGCTATGAGATCGACTTCATTGACGAACTACCCGTCGGCAGTCTCTTCGAAGTGCGCAGCCGTTTCCTGAAGGTGGGCCGCACGTCACTGACGACGCATCATGCGATGTACAATTCGGAAAAGGGCACGCTCTCGGCGGAAATCACTGCGGTGACCATTCTCTTCGACCTCGTGGCGCGCAAATCGACGCCGCTGCCGCCGGAAATGGCCGAGGGGGCGAAGGCTTACCTGGTGGAGGAGTGAGCCCCACTCTCGGCGTCATCCTCGTGCTTGTCACGAGGATCTGCTGACGAAACCGAGCAATTGACGGTGCGGCAGGAATTGGGCGTAGCAGATGGTCGGGACAGGCCCGACCATGACGGTGTTTGAGGTTTCCGGCTTGAATGGACCGAGCCTTCAGATTCGGCCCGGCCACTCATAATCAGGCGACATATTGTCCGCCATTCGCGGTGATGGTCGAGCCGGTGATGAAGCCGGCATCGTCGGCGACGAGGAAGACCACGCAGCGGGCGATTTCTTCCGGCTCGCCGAGGCGACCGACCGGGATCTGCGGGATGATGCGTTCGTTGAGCACCTTTTCCGGCACCGCGCGGACCATTTCCGTGCCGATATAGCCTGGGCAGATGGCGTTGACGGTGATGTTCTTCATCGCCCCTTCCTGAGCCAGCGCCTTGGTGAAGCCGATGTCGCCGGCCTTGGCGGCGGAGTAGTTTGCCTGACCCGCCTGGCCCTTCTGCCCGTTGATCGAGGAGATGTTGACGATGCGGCCGAAAGAGCGGTCGCGCATGCCGCCCCAGACCTGATGCGTCATGTTGAACAGGCCGGTCAGGTTGGTGTCGATGACTTCCTTCCACTGCTGCGGCGTCATCTTGTGGAACATGGCGTCGCGGGTGATGCCGGCATTGTTGACGAGAATATCGACCGGGCCAAGTTCGGCTGCGACCTTGGCGATGCCTTCGCCGCAGGCCTCGTAATTCGAAACGTCCCACTTGTAGGTATGGATGCCGGTCTCCTTCGTGAAGGCGGCGGCGGCCTCGTCATTGCCGGCATAGGTCGCGGCAACCTTGTAGCCTGCATTCTTGAGAGCGATGGAAATGGCCGCGCCAATGCCGCGCGAGCCACCTGTTACGAGTGCGACTCTGCTCATATTGTCCTCCAGAAGCTTATGGATTTTGTTATATCCCGCGACCTTCCCGGGGTCGCGGGCCTGTCAGTCGAGCCGGTTCACCGGTCGATTACATCGCCTCGACGCACATGGCGACGCCCATGCCGCCGCCGATGCAGAGCGTGGCAAGACCCTTCTTCGAGCCGCGGCGGGCCATTTCGAAGAGCAGCGTGTTGAGGATGCGGGCGCCCGATGCGCCAATCGGGTGGCCGATGGCGATGGCGCCGCCGTTCACGTTGACGATTGACGGGTCCCAGCCGAGGTCCTTGTTGACGGCGCAGGCCTGGGCCGCAAAGGCTTCGTTGGCTTCGACGAGGTCGAGGTCGTTGATCGACCATCCGGCCTTCTCGAGCGCCTTGCGGGAGGCCGGGATCGGACCCGTGCCCATGATGCGCGGATCGACGCCGGCGGTGGCCCAGGAAACAATGCGAGCCATCGGCTTGATGCCGCGGCGGCCTGCTTCGGCTTCCGACATGAGAACCGTGGCAGCAGCGCCGTCGTTGAGGCCGGAAGCGTTACCCGCGGTGACGGTGCCTTCCTTGTCGAAGGCGGGCTTCAGCTTGGTCATGGCGTCGATGGTCGTGCCGGCGCGAATGTACTCGTCGGCATCGACGATGATGTCGCCCTTGCGGGTTGAAATCGTGAAGGGGACGATCTCGTCCTTGAAGCGGCCGGCCTTCTGGGCAGCTTCGGCCTTGTTCTGCGAGGAGACGGCGAATTCGTCCTGATCGTTGCGGGTCAGCTGCCACTGCTTGGCGATGTTTTCGGCCGTCGTACCCATATGGTAGCCGTAGAAGGCGTCCGTCAGGCCGTCCTTGATCATCGTGTCAACGAGCTTGAAATCACCCATTTTCGTGCCGCCGCGCAGGTGGCCGCAATGCGGGGCCATGGACATGGATTCCATGCCGCCGGCGACGATGATCGAGGCATCGCCCATTGCGATCTGCTGCATGCCAAGGGCAACAGAACGAAGGCCCGAGCCGCAAAGCTGGTTGAGGCCCCAGGCGGTCGCTTCCTGCGGAATGCCGGCCTTCATCGCGGCCTGGCGGGCCGGGTTCTGGCCTTCGCCGGCCGGAAGGACCTGGCCCATGATGACTTCGTTGACTTCAGAGGCCGAAACGCCGGCGCGCTCGAGAGCGGCCTTGATGGCAGCAGCACCCAGTTCATGGGCCGGGGTGTTGGCGAAAGCGCCGTTGAAGGAACCGACTGCAGTGCGGGCTGCGCTGGCGATAACGATGGAAGGGGTGCTCACGGCTTGGTCTCCTCGCGTCCTTTGGGCATGATTTGCCCTTTGCGTGTTTTACGTGAGCGTTGCAAACCCGTCGAGAAGAGTCAAACGGGAATTCCGATGCAAAGCTATCGAATTTCGGACGGGTGGAGACCGACTCAAATGGTGGTCGCGAAACACTCGGAACATTAAAGTAAGTAAAGTCTTACTCATATGCGGTGTCTCGTTTCCAATATTGCGAAAACATTTCTGGGCGCAAATCCAGGTTCATTGAAAATTCGGACGAATGCTGGAAGCTTCCCCCCCGTATTTTGAGGGGAGTACTCTATGTCCAGATTACATGTTGCCGCTCTTGCTGCGGCTGCTGTCTTTGCCACGTCCTTCGGGGTATCGGAGGCGCGCGCCGACAATTACGGCGCGATTGCCTACTCGCCGAGAACCGGGGCCGTCGGCTGGTCCTATGATCATCCTTCGCGCCGTCGCGCCGAGCGGGTCGCCATGGGCAATTGCCGCAGCTATGCAGGCGATTGCCGCGTCGTGACCTATTTCTACAATGCCTGTGGCGCAGTCGCCCGCGGTTCGGGCGGCGCGTGGGGCGCGGACTGGGGCGATGATCGCGATGCGGCAGAAAGCAATGCTCTCGACGCCTGCTACAACCACGGCGATAATTGCCGTGTCGTGCGCTGGGCCTGCACAAGCCGCTAAGGCTCGGCGGGGCTGCCGCCTTTAATGTAAGTAAATGTTAACGAAAAGCGCTCTGCCTCCGCGCCCGAGCGCTTTTCGCGGCAATGCACAAATCGATTGCGTTCCCCGCCACTCTCCGCTTAATCTCTTCTTCGGCAGCGCAACAGACGCTGGAGGTGAGGAGGATTGAATGGCTAAGAACGACGGTGAAATCGTCATCAAGAAATACGCCAACCGGCGGCTCTACAATACCGGCACCAGCACCTATGTAACGCTTGACGACCTGGCTGGCATGGTCAAGCGCGGCGAGGATTTCGCGGTTCAGGATGCCAAGTCCGGCGAGGACATCACGCATTCGGTCCTCACGCAGATCATTTTCGAACAGGAGTCCAAGACCGGCAACACGCTTCTGCCGATCTCATTCCTGCGCCAGCTTATTTCCTACTACGGCGACCAGATGCAGATGGTCGTGCCGAGCTTCCTTGAACATTCCATGCAATCCTTCGCCGAGCAGCAGGCGCAGATGCAGGAGCAGATCACCAAGGCTTTCGGCGAGACGCCTCTGACAAAGAATCTCCAGCTCCCGATGCAGATGATCGAGGAGCAGGTTCGTCGCAACACGGAAATCTTCCAGAATGCGATGAAGATGTTCTCGCCCTTTTCCGGCGTCGCACAGCCGGAGGTCAAGCCGGCCAAGAAGGCCGAGCCTTCCGATCTTGAAGAGCTGAAGCAGCAACTGAAGGCGCTGCAGACCAAGCTCGACAGTCTCTGATTTCTGATGCTGGCGGTTCGCGCAGGTTTTTTCCGCGTTTTTGATATTGGGCGTGCTCCCCTTCCGGGAGTGCGCCCTTTCCTTTTTCCGTTCCCCTCAGGCCGGATCGAAAACGGATGCCTTGTGGCTGTGCATTCCAACAGGAGAAATGCCTCATATTTGCGCTGGCTGCATAGGTGCTGTGCAGCAACAGCACTTTTTGTAGGCGCTTGCGAGGGCTATATGAGGGTCATCGAAAAGACGCCGGGACTTGAAGTTAAGCCGCTGACGTCAGCAAGACCTCAGAAAGGAAACACCCATGAACCTCGCTCGCTCTTTCAATGAATGGCGCAAGTATCGTCAGACCGTTAACGAACTCGGCCGCATGAGCCACCGCGAACTGCAGGACCTCGGCCTGACCCGCGCCGACATCCCGCGCGTTGCCCGCGGCGGTTCGCTTCGCTGATTGATTTCGCCTCGCGAAGGCTTTGATCCAGGCGCTGTCTCCCAAGGAGCGGCGCCTTGTTCGTTCCAAATACGCTAAAATTCCTTCGCAGTTGCGATATGCATTTCATGCATAGCTGCAGTGCAGCAAAATCGCTTCAAAGCGGAGCAGGAATCACTATTATAAGACTCATCGAAGCGATGCACCTCCTCCCGCAGAGCTTCGAGTGACCGGGTCCTACTCCTCCTCCCAGGGACCCCGTCGGAACAGCGGCACTCCTCCTCCCAGTCGCTGTTCGGTTCTTTTCGAAAAGCCTGCCGCACCTCCTCCCGCGGCAGGCTTTTTCGATTCTGGAGGTCTTTTCCCCTAGATCCCTGATTGCAAGGATCGTCTGTCCGCGGCGGCACGCGTCTCCCAACAAAAAACGCGGCCTCCGTTTCCGGACGCCGCGCCTGATTAACCGCTGGTTCTGGTTCCGTTTTAAGCCTTGTTTTCTTCCATGATCATCGCTGTCAGGCTGCCTTCGGCCGGGAAGAGCGGGATGAGGCAGGCCTGGAAAGCGTGGTAGATGTCCGGCTTTCCAATGAAGAGGTTTTCTTCCGGCTGGAGCTCTTCCGACAGTTCCGGCATCCAGCCGCCGAAATCCTGATCGATCAGGTTGGAGGCGGCGAAATCCCAGAGCTTGCGATACCATTCCTCATGGAAATCGGAAGGTGCATGGGCGTTGAGGAAGGCGGCGGCGCCAATGCCTTCGGAGATCGGCCACCAGAGCTTTTCGCGACGCTTGGGATTGTTGTCCCAGTCGAGCGTGTAGAAGAAGCCGCCATAGGCCTTGTCCCAGCCGAGATCGATCGAGGTCTTGAAGAGAGCAATGGCCGCGTCCTTCAGCCAGTCGTGCTTCTTGCCGCCGAGCACCCAGAGCTGGAGGCACAGGCGCGCCCATTCCAGCCAGTGGCCGGGCGTCGAGCCCGAGGGGCGGAACATCTCGTTGCCGGAATAGGCATTGTCGAGGCTCCAGTCGGCGTGGAAGTGCTCAGCGACGCGATAGCCGAGCGAACGGGCATGCTTGTCGATGATGAGTGAGGCGATCCGCTCGGCGCGGGTCAGGTAAAGCCGCTCGCCCGTCGCCTCATAAGCGGCCATGAGGGCTTCGGTCAGATGCATGTTGGAATTCTGGCCGCGATAGTCGGAAATTGCCGACCAGTCGCGCTGATATTCTTCCGAGACCGCGCCGTTTGCCTCTTCCCAGAAACGCGTGTCGAGGACTTCGGAGACGTCGGCCAGAATTTCGTCCGCCAGCGGATGCCCGATAAGCTTGGCGCTGGAGGCGGCGAGAAGCACGAAGGCGTGACCATAGGCTTGCTTGGTGTCGTCCTTCGGGTGGCCGTCTTCCAGCGACCACAGGTAGCCGCCGAACTTCTCGTCGCGGTGGCCCTTTTTCAGAAAGTTCATGCCGTGATCGATCATTTCTGCCGAACCGGGGCGGCCGAGCAGGTGGCCAACGACATGGCAATGAACCATGCGGGTTGTGGCGTGCAGCGCTTTGGGGCCTTCGATCGGCTCGCCCTCGCGGTCGAGATCGTAGAAGCCGCCGGCCGGGTCGATGGCGTTGAGGCTGAAGAAATCGAGAAGGTTCACGGCTTCTGCTGCCAGCCAGTCGCGGTGAAATTGCCTCTTCTGCCAGCTCTTTCCGAGTGTCGCGGACATGGTCTCTCTCCCTTTCGAACGATTGTTGCGGCGATACATGCCGGAAACTGGCGGCGATCTCAATCGATTAAATGGCAAGTTTGACAAGAGCGTGATGATAGTGCGGATCGGATTTGCGGGGCGCACCTGCGTCTCCTCTTGTGGATACCCTCAAAAGATGTTTTCATGAAAAAATTCTTGTTAAAATTGTCTTCGGAGGGAGCATGACCAAGAAAGTGATATTCATCACCATCCATGGAATGGGAGAGGTGGACGACAATTACTATCTCGACATGAAGACGGGCGTGAAGGCGCGTCTCAAGACAAAATGGGACAATGTTGAATTCCGGGCGATCCAGTATCAGCGAGTCCTGCAGCCGAACGAGGATCAATATCTCGGCGCGGTCCAGAATCTCGTCTCGGGCCATTGGCTGCGCAAGCTGATGATCAACGGCTTTGCTGATGCCGGCAGTCTGGAATATTCCCGTTCGACGCCGGGCGGGCCCTATCAGCAGGTGCAGAAGATCATTTTCGATGAGCTGGGCTCGGCCTATGGCGCGGTGGGCAAGAGCGCTCTGCCGGTGGTGTTCCTTGCCCATTCGCTTGGCTGCGAGGTTCTTTCCAACTACATCTGGGACGGCAACAAGCCAGATGATGGCAAGAAGCATGGGGTCTGGTTCGACGTTCCCGAAACCGGTTCTGCCGGCGACCTCGAGTTCCGGAAGCTGAAGACGTTACGGACACTGGTGACGACGGGATGCAACATTCCGGTATTCACCACCGGCCTCGCCTATAAGGAGCGCTATCCGATCAAACGGCCGAACGACAAGTTCGTCTGGGAAAACTATTATGACAAGGACGATGTGCTCGGATATCCGCTGCAGCAGCTCTCCGAGGGCTACAAGTCGTTGGTCAAGGATGTGCCGGTTTCGGTCGGCAATCTTTTCTCCGGCTGGAATCCCATGAGCCATACGACCTATTGGGAAAACAGCCACATCCAGGACATTGTGGCCAATCATCTGCTCGATGCAATGAAATAGGCGACATTCAACCGCCTCGCGGCAGGTCGGGCCCTCAGCCCGTCTTGCCGATGCGCCGGATGCCGGACAGAAGCTCAACGGCGTGTTTCAGCGACACGCCGGTGGCATTCAGCATCGGCGGCAGGACCAGCCATTCCAGCGTCCAGGCCGCACCCGACCGTTCCTGTTCGTGGACAAGCGACTGATGGAGGGCCGCGACCTGCGTTGCGTTGAAGCGGGCGAGGCTGACGAGCACTTCGGCGCGCACCGGGTTCTGCTTGTGAGGCATGGCCGACGATGCGCCGCCGCCGGAGAGGGCGATTTCGGCCATTTCGTTCTGCGCCATCAGCGCCACGTCCTGGCCGATCTTGCCGAGTGCGCCCGTGACACGCGACTGCCAGTTGCCGAGATCGGCAATGCGACCGCGGGCGGCGTGGGGAACGTAAGCGGGAACCGCAAGGCCAAGGGCGTGGGCGAGGTCATCGCGAACAGCGCCGATTTTTTCGCCATATTTCTCCGCCGTGCCGGCAGCGCCGGCGAGCGAGAGGATGAGATTTTCGCGGCGCACGGCCTCCAAGGCCTCCAGCGCCTGCATGACGCCGGCAAGCCAGACACGCATGCGGTCGCCAGCGGTGATCGGGATGGCCGACTGCATGCGGGTGCGGCCGGGGATTTCGACTGCGCCAAACGTTTCGATCAGGCCTTCCAGCAGGGCGGCGATGCCGGTCAGGCGGGCTTCGAAGAGATCGAAGACGTCGCGAAGCTTCAACGCCAGTGCAGTGTCGATGACATCCTGGCTGGTCGCGCCGAAGTGGACGGATTTCGCTGCTTCTCCGCCGACATGGTCGCGCAGCTGGCGGACATAGTCGGGGATGACGACGCCGTCCTTGAGCGTCGAGGCTTGAAGCGAGAGACGGTCGGGGGTGAAGGTCGCGGCCTTTTCGGCCAGCGCGCGGGCGTGCTCCTGCGGGATGAAGCCGTTCTTCGCCGCAGCCTCGCCCAGCGCCACCTCGAAAGTGAGCATGGCCTTCAGGTCGGCTTCAGTGCCGATGAGGGCGGCCACGTCGGTGTCGAGGAGCAGGTCGTTTAGGAAGGTGGGCGAGAGTTCGGTCATGGGGGGTCCTGAACGGGCCGTGCGTTTGATACTGTAGTCGAGGATGTCACGAAGCATGAGGGGCCGCAATGCGCGGTACCTAGACTTCAGTCATGCCGGATTTGATCCGGCATCCAGCCAGCCCGCGTCTGCGGGCTGAAGGGCACCCTTGAAGAAGAGCCTTTTGCGCGATGGACATCGCGCGCTGGATCCCGGATCAGCTCCGGGATGACGGAGAGTATGGTTTGGCCTCCCCAGAAGGGAGACGCAGCGATCACACCCGTTCGAGCGCCACCGCGATGCCCTGGCCGACGCCGATGCACATGGTGGAGAGCGAATAGCGGCCGCCGTTGAGCGTCAGTTCCAGCGCTGCCGTGCCGGTGATGCGCGCGCCGGACATACCGAGCGGGTGGCCGAGCGCGATGGCGCCGCCGTTGATGTTGACGCGCGGGTCATCGTCGGCAATGCCGAGATCGCGGAGCGTTGCGAGGCCCTGGCTCGCAAAAGCCTCGTTGAGTTCGATGACATCGAACTGCTCCTGGCGCATGCCGAGGCGCGCCATCAGCTTCTTTGAGGCCGGAGCCGGGCCGAATCCCATGATGCGCGGCGGAACGCCTGCCGTCGCGCCGCCGAGAATGCGGGCGATGGGGGTGAGGCCGTGCTTCTTCGCGGCCGCTTCCGAAGCGATGATGAGGGCTGCAGCACCATCGTTGACGCCGGAGGCGTTGCCTGCCGTGACCGTGCCGCCTTCGATCTTGTTCACCGGCTTCAGCTTACCCAGCGCTTCCATGGAGGTTGCGCGCGGATGTTCGTCGCGGTCGACGACGATCGGGTCGCCCTTTCGCTGCGGCACGCTCACCGGCGTGATTTCCTTGGCCAGACGGCCATTCCCTTGCGCCTCTGCGGCGCGAGCCTGGCTCCGGACGGCCATGGCGTCCTGATCCTCGCGGGAAATCTTGAAGTCGATCGCGACATTATCGCCGGTTTCCGGCATGGAATCGACGCCATACTGCTTCTTCATCAGCGGGTTGACGAAGCGCCAGCCGATCGTCGTGTCGTAGATTTCCGCGTTGCGCGAAAAGGCTGTCTCGGCCTTGGGCATGACGAAGGGCGCGCGGCTCATCGATTCGACGCCGCCTGCAATCATCAGCTCCGCTTCGCCGGCCTTGATGGCGCGTGCGGCGGTGATGACGGCATCCATGCCGGAACCGCAGAGACGATTAATCGTCGTGCCCGTTACGGAAACAGGCAGGCCGGCGAGCAGCAGCGACATGCGCGCCACGTTGCGATTGTCCTCGCCCGCCTGGTTGGCGCAGCCATAGATGACATCGTCGATCGCTTCAAAATCGACGGTCGGATATTGCGCCATCAGCGCCTTCAGCGGCACGGCGCCGAGGTCGTCGGCGCGCACCGATGAAAGCGAGCCGCCGAAACGGCCGATGGGCGTGCGGATATAGGCGCAGATAAAAGCTTCGGTCATGATTTCAACTCCTTACAGGGCCGGCACGACGAGGTCGGCGACGGGGCCGTCCGTGTGGAGTTTGCCGCCGGTCATGGCCTGCAGCTCGTCCATGGTCATGGCGGCGAGCTTTTCGCGCACCACGAACTTGCCGTCCTTGATATCGATCACGGCATGGCTCGTGTAGACACGGGTGATGCAGCCGACGCCGGTCAGCGGGAAGGTGCAGCGTTCCACCAGTTTCGGCTTGCCGTCCTTGGTGACATGCTCGGTGATGACAACGACCTGCTTGGCGCCGTGGACGAGATCCATCGCGCCGCCGACGGCGGGGACGCCCTTGGAGCCGACGCGCCAGTTGGCGAGATCGCCGTTTTCGGCGACCTGATAGGCGCCCAGGATCGCGACATCGAGATGGCCGCCGCGCACCATGGCGAAGCTGTCGGCATGGTGGAAGAAGGCAGCGCCCGGCTTCAGCGTGATCGCCTTCTTGCCGGCATTGATGAGATCCCAGTCTTCCTCGCCGGCGGCCGGCGATTCACCGAAGTTCAGCACGCCGTTTTCGGTGTGGAAGATCGCTTCGCGGCCGGGCGGCTGGAACTTGGCGACCATTTCGGGGAAGCCGATGCCGAGGTTGACATAGGCGCCGTCGGCAATGTCTTGTGCCGCGCGCCATGCGATCTGGGCGTTGGAGAGCTTGATGTCCTCGCGGGTGTTGATCGTGGGTGCGTCGGTCATGCGTAGGCCACTCCGGCTCGGATGAGCTCTTCTTCCTGTTGCGGATTGGCGACTTCGACGACGCCATCGACGAAAATGCCGGGGGTGATCACCTGTTCGGGATCGATCTCGCCGGGCTTCACGATCTTCGACACCTGGGCGATCGTCTTGGCGGCGGCCATGCACATCAGCGGATTGAAGTTGCGGCCGGCCATGCGGTAGGTCAGGTTGCCCATCGTGTCGCCGATATGCGCCTTGACGATGGCGAAATCGGCCTTCAGCCAGCGCTCCTGCACATATTTGCGGCCGTCGAACTCGGCGATGACCTTGCCGTCTGCAAGCTCGGTGCCGAAGCTTGTCGGCGTGTAGAAAGCCGGGATGCCGGACCCGCCGGCGCGGATACGCTCTGCGAGCGTGCCCTGCGGCACCAGTTCCAGCTCGATTTCGCCAGCGAGATAGCGGTCGGTGAAGGCGCGCGGGTCGGAAGAACGCGGGAAGGAGCAGATCATCTTCTTGACCATGCCCGCGTCGATCATCGCGGCAATGCCGATGCGACCGTTGCCGGCATTGTTGTTGATGACGGTCAGGTTCTTCGGCCCCTTGTCTATGAGCGCGTGAATAAGCTCGATCGGCGCGCCGGAGCCGCCGAAACCGCCGATCATGACGGTTGCGCCGTCGCCGATACCGGCCACCGCCTCCGCCAGACTTCCAATCGTCTTGTCCATGAAATCCTCCGTCGCGGCGGGCCACGTTATTCCCGACCTGTCGTGATGAGATGGATAAGACGAATCCCGCTCGACGGCAAATATTTTGTGCGTTATACGATATTTGTTCGAATATCGCACAAATGAGGCGGGTGATGGCAGTTCAGGATCGCGATCTGATGGGCGGGTTGATGAAGGGCCTGAGGGTGATTGAGGCCTTCAGCGCCGAGCGGACCCGACTTTCAATTGCCGAAGCCGCCGAGATCGCAGGGCTTGACCGCGCCACCACGCGGCGCTGTCTTCTCACGCTGGCCGATGGCGGTTATGCGGATTATGACGGCAAGTTCTTCACATTGACGCCGCGTGTGCTTCGTCTTGGAACCGGCAGCCTTGCCGCCATGCCCTTGCCGCGGGTGGTGCAGCCGCTGCTCGATGCGTTGTCGCAGGAAATCGGGGAGAGCACGTCGGTTTCTATCCTCGACGGGGCGGAGATCGTCTATATCGCGCGCGCGGCGCAGCGCCGTGTCATGTCGATCGCGCTCATGCCGGGCTCGCGCCTGCCGGCCTACTGCACTTCGATGGGAAGGGTGCTGCTGGCGGCTCTCGCTCCGGACGAAGCGCGGGGCATTCTGGCAAGCCAGCCGCGCCCCGTGCGGACCGAGAAGACGGTGACCGACATCGATGCGCTGATGGAAATTCTGGCCGAAACGCGGGCGCGGGGCTTCGCCTTCATCGACCAGGAGGTGGAGATCGGTCTCCGCTCGCTCGCCGTGCCGCTCGTCAATGCCCGTGGTGTCACGGTTGCCGCGCTGAATGTGGGGCTGGCGGCAAGCGCCGAATCGCCGGAAACGGTTGCCGGGCGTTTCCTGCCTTCGCTTCTGAATGTCAGGCGCGACTTCAACAGGTTGAATCTGTAAATCCTGGTCGCGTCAGCGGGAATTCAGGCTTCGTTTTTCGAAACCCTGCCAAAGTGTTTCAAGGCTGAGACATATAGGGAAATGATTATTGTCAATCTGAAGTAATATTTCTCAATGGAATCAAATATATTCTATTTTATACGTATATTTTGCAGGATGTAACGCCTTCCCAGCAGGATCTCGTTAAGAATTGTGAAAACGAGACCTGACAGCATTCCCCTCAGAATCCTGGGGTTTTCGGCCGTTCCCGCCTCAGCTGCCGTGGATTCGATCGGAAGCGATCCATGGGAGATCGCAGCGGGCTTTGGGGGTCCTACATGCAGTTCAAATCCATCAAATCGAAGATAGCCGTCTTGTCGGGGCTCTGTGTCCTGACTGCGGTCGGCGGCGTTCTTGGCTATGGCGTCTTCTCCGCGCAAAGCCGGCAGGCATTCGTGACCGACAACGTGTCCTCGCTGACCGAAGACCTGACAAAGGACGGGCTGAAGCGGCTCGCCTCCACGCAGGCGGGCATCATCCGCGCATCGCTCGACGAAGCCTTCGGGGCTGCGCGCAACATGGCGCGAAGCTTCGAAATGGCCGCGTCGCAGAAGGACGGCACGCATGCAGATGTGCGACGGACGCAATTCAACGCGATCCTCCTGAACGTCCTGAAGGATAACCCGCGCTTCAACGGCACCTACAGTGCCTGGGAGCCGAACGCGGTCGATGGAAATGACGCGGGTTTCAAGAATAATGCTGGTCAAGGCTCGGATTCCACCGGCCGCTTCCTGCCCTACTGGACGCGCGCCGCAGACGGCAAGATCGCGATCCAGCCGCTTGTCGAATATGATAGCAGCGCCACGCATCAGAACGGTCTTGTCAAGGGCGGCTGGTATATCGGACCGGCAACCACGGGCAAGGAAAGCCTGCTGGCACCGCTCCCCTATATTGTTCAGGGCAAGAGCGTGTTTCTGGCTACCATGTCGGTGCCTATCATGATTGATGGAAAGTTTGCGGGCGTTGCCGGCGCAGACTTCGATCTGGCCTTCGTCCAGAAACTTGCCGCAAGCGTCAAGGCGTCGATCTATGACGGGAAGGCGTCCGTCGATATCGTGACCTCGGCCGGCCTTGTCGTCGCCTCCAGCGAGCATCCCGAGAAAATCGGCGGCAGCTATTCCGCGGTCCGCAGCGATGCCTCGAAAATCCTTTCGGATATCGCAAAGGGCGTCGATTCCGTTGTTGCGGACGACAAGGCCTTCACTGCGCTGTCGTCCATCGTCAATGGCCGGACGCAGGCAACATGGTCGGTCGTCGTCGATGTACCCCGGTCCGTGGCGCTCGCCAAGGCAGACAGCCTGCGCGATGCGCTCTCCAGCCGCAATCAGCAGGATACGACCCTGCAGCTTGTCGTTTCGGCCGTGATGGGTCTGGCAGGTATTGTCGCTATGTGGTTTGTCGCCGGAGGCATAGCCGGACCCATTGGCGCGATGACAGGCGCGATGCGCCGTCTCGCCGGCGGGGATCTGCAGACTGAAGTCCCCGGCGAAGGTCGCGCGGACGAGATCGGCGCCATGGCAGATGCCGTCGTCGTCTTCCGCGAAAACGCCATTGCCGCACGTCAGCTGGAAGCAGATGCCAGCAGCCAGCGCCAGATGTCCGAGGCAGAGCGGCAGCGCGTCGCCGACGCCGAACACCGCAAGGCTACGGAGACGACGCATGCCACGATGCAGATCGGCCTTGGCCTGCAGCATCTGGCCGATGGCGATCTCGGCTTCCGTCTGACTGAACCCTTTGCGTCCGACTTCGAACAGCTGCGGCAGGACTTCAACCGCTCGCTCTCGCAGCTCGCCCAGGCCATGTCGGCGGTCGCAAATTCGGCCGAATCGATCGACAGCGGTTCACGCGAAATCAGCCGCAGCGCCGACGATCTGTCGCGGCGCACCGAACAGCAGGCTGCCTCGCTTGAGGAAACGGCGGCTGCGCTGGACGAGATCACCGCCAACGTCAACAACTCCTCGCAGCGCGCCGACGAGGCCCGCAAGATTGCTGCCCGCGCCAATGTGAGCGCCACTGAGTCCGGACGGGTCGTGGCCGGCGCGGTGGATGCCATCCATCGCATCGAGCAGTCCTCGTCGCAGATCGCCAATATCATCGGCGTGATCGACGAGATCGCATTCCAGACCAACCTGCTGGCTTTGAATGCGGGTGTTGAGGCAGCACGCGCCGGAGATGCCGGCAAGGGCTTCGCTGTCGTCGCACAGGAGGTTCGCGAACTGGCGCAGCGGTCCGCGCAGGCCGCCCGCGAGATCAAGGCGCTGATCCAGTCTTCGGCCGAGGAGGTCGGGCACGGCGTGAAGCTGGTCAGCGAGACCGGCGAGGCGCTGAAGACGATTGCCGACTATGTCATCAACATCAACCAGCACATGGAAGCCATCGCCACCTCGGCGCGCGAACAGGCTGTCGGGCTCTCGGAAGTCAACACGGCGGTCAACCAGATGGATCAGGTGACCCAGCAGAACGCCGCCATGGTGGAAGAAGCCAATGCCGCCAGCGGCGCGCTGGCTGATGAATCCCATACGCTGAAGGAGTTGATCGCGCGCTTCAAGCTGGACCATTCCGCCGGCATGCAGGCGGAGGCTCTGCGCCAGACCGCCCGCGCCATGGGGCCCAAGGTCGCAGCACCGGCTGCCCGCCCGAAGCTTGCAGCCAATGGCGGTCGCGTCACCAATGAATGGACCGAGTTCTGATCCATCGCATTTCAGGCCCCCAACCCCTCCGGGGATCTGAACGGCCGGCGCGCCGCCCCTCTCCAAGGCGCGCCGGTCAAACTTCCGGGGGAACCTACAGATCCCACTTGCCTCCGGTCGCCGAGAGGCGAATCTCCACGGGTTCGCCCGCTACCTCGACCTTCGGGCCACCGAGATCGTTCCAGCGAAACAGATCCAGATGCCAGCCACCCGGAATGTTGCGGGACGGATCGATCAACCCGTCTGCACCTGACGCCCTTGCGATATCGGACGTTTTCCACGATGGCGGTTCACCGCCTTGCTCCAGTACTGTGCGCCATGACACATTCGACTGCGTCCGGTCGATTCCCAGCCCTTCGCAGAGCGCTTCGTCATGCTGATCGAGCACCATCGCTTCAGTGACCAGAAGCGGGACCAGCATTCGCGCCTTGCCATCCTCGCGCATGTAGCCGGAAATCGCCCGAATTGCCCAGCCGGGCTCCGGGCTCATGTACAGCGCCGGCTGCCCGTAACGGTGATAGCGCCCCGCGCTTTGGGGCGAGGGCGGATCGAGGACGTTGTCGACACGCTCGGCAAGGACCGAACGATAGAAGCGGCCGCTGATCAGGCGGAAAATGGGGCTGGCGGGGTCTGACACGGATGGAGTCTCCTTCGCGCTTCCTATCGCTCTCTTGCTGCAGAAAGTGGAGAACGGTTGGAAGGGTTAAGGCGTTCCCGCCAAATGTTTTCGCCCTCGCCCTCGGCGCGTCCGGGGCAACGAGAAGGCCGCCGCTTCGGTTGGGAAGCGGCGGCCCGATCTTGTAATAACGGCAAATCCCGTCAGATGTCGAAGAACACCGTTTCGTTCTCACCCTGGAGATGGATGTTGAACGTGTAGGTATTGCCATCCTTCTTGGCGATCAGCGTGGGGACGCGGACGCGGTGTTCGATGCGGCCAAGGATCGGGTCGGCGGCATTGGCTTCCTCTTCTTCGGGGAAGTACATGCGGGTCTGCAGGCCGATATTGATGCCGCGGGCCACGACCCAGAAGGTGATGTGCGGGGCCATCCAGCGACCGCCCTTGAAGGGCACCTTGCCGGGCTTGACCGTCTCGAAGACGAATTCGCCGGTCGACATGTCGCCGGGCGTGCGGCCCCAGCCGAGGAAGTTCGGATCGGCCGAGCCTCGTGTTTCCGAGGGGCTGTTGTAGAGCCCTTCGGCATCTGCCTGCCAGATCTCGATGAGCGCGTCTTTCAGCGGCGTGCCGGAGCCGTCGATGACGAAGCCGCGAACGGTAATCCGCTCACCCTTGGTCTTGTCGTTATAGAGCGGGCCGGAACCGAGATCGGTCTCGAAGACACCTTCGATGCCGGAGAAATTCGGCGTGCAGCCGATGTGAACGTAAGGACCTGCCGTCTGCGAGGCGGATTCCTTCAGGTAACCGAGCGGCTGGACCATGATCAGTTCCCCTCCTTGCGGTTTTCGAACAGGGTGGAGCGACGGCCGCGCAGCACGATGTCGAACTTGTAGGCGCGCATGTCGTGCGGGATCGTGTTGTTCATGTCGAGCGGCGCGACAAGGCGCTTGATCGCCTCTTCGTCCGGGATCGTCTTGACGATCGGACACATCCAAATGAGCGGATCGCCTTCGAAATACATCTGGGTGATCAGGCGCTGGGCAAAGCCGTGGCCGAAGATCGAGAAGTGGATATGGGCGGGACGCCAGTCGTTGACGCCATTCGGCCACGGATATGGGCCGGGCTTGATCGTCTTGAACCAGTAATAGCCGTTCTCGTCGGTGATCGTGCGGCCGACGCCGCCAAAATTCGGGTCGAGCGGGGCGAGATAGGTTTCCTTCTTGTGGCGATAGCGGCCGCCGGCATTGGCCTGCCAGAATTCCACCAGCGCGCCGGGCACGCCGACGCCGCGTTCGTCGAGCACGCGGCCATGAACCAGAATGCGCGGGCCAATCGGCATTTCGCCGGGCTTGGCATAGTTCAGGATCAGGTCGTTATCGAGCTCGTTGAGCATGTTGTGCCCGAAAACCGGGCCGGTGATTTCGCTCTTGGTGCCTTCCAGCGAGATCAGCGCGCGCTGCGGCGAGCGCAGCACGGATGTCTTGTACCAGGGCGTATAGGCTGGCGGATGCATCTCGCGGTCGCGCGCAAAAAATCCGCCGGTTTCGGGCTGAAAATTGGTCATTTCCCTTCCTCCGGTTGGGTAGCTTGATGGTGCATCTTCTCCAGCACGTCTTTTATGATTTTGATATTGTGGTTGGCGGCAGGCACGCCGGCATAGATCGCCACATGCAGCATCACTTCCATCAGGTCGTCCGGCGTAGCACCGGTATTGGCCGTGGCGCGGGTGTGCATGGCGACCTCGTCGTGATGGCCAAGGGCCGCCAAGAGCGCGATGGTGATGAGGGAGCGTTCCCGCTTCGTGAGACCCGGCCGGGACCAGACATGGCCCCAGGCGCTCTCGGTGATCAGCGTCTGGAACGGCTCGTCGAAGGCGGTCTTCATCTTCTCCGCGCGGTCGACATGGGCGTCGCCCAGTACCGACCGGCGGGTCTTCATGCCCTGTTCAAAACGTTCCGAACGCTGTTCGCTCAAGGTCTTAGTCTCCGAGTCTGGACAGGAAGCGCGAGATCAGCCGGGCGAGCGCCTCTGGTTGTTCCACGCAAGGAATATGGCCGCAGCCCTTGATGATTTCGAAGGCGGCGCCTTCAATGAGATCGGCGGTGGCGCGCACCAGATCCGGCGGCGTCGAGCCGTCCTGATCGCCGACGACCACGAGGGCCGGAACCTTGATGGTCGCGGTCGATGCGGTGAAATCCGCGTCACGGATTGCAGCGCAAACGCCGTTGTAGCCGGCGACCGGTTGGCGCTCGAGCATCTGGCGATAGCCTTCGAGATCGGTCGCGCGTTCCTTGAAGAAGTTTGGCGTGAACCAGCGCTCCAGCACAGGCGTCGAGAGCGAGGCGATGCCATTTGCCTCGATGGCCGCGATACGGCCGTTCCACATGTCCGCGGTGCCGATCTTCGCGGCGGTGTCGCAGAGGATGATGGCCTCGACCAGCGACGGCTTGAGCTTCCAGATACCCTGCGCAATGAGCCCGCCGACGGAGAGGCCGCAGAACACGGCCTTGTCGATGCCGAGCATGGCGCAAAGGTCGATGACGTCCTGAGCATGATCCTCGATTGAGGAAGGCTGCTTGCCGAGCCCCGAAAGGCCGTGGCCGCGCTTGTCATAGAGCAGGATGGCGATGTCGTCGTCGAGTTCATCGAAGACAGGCAGCCAGATGCGGAAGTCGGTGCCGAGGGAGTTGGCGAAGACAATCGTGCGGTCGGCTTCCGGATCGCCCAGAAGTTCGTAATGCAGTACCGTTCCGCCGATTTCAGCAAAAGCCATGATGTCCTCCGTAAGGGTGTGATAATCGCTGTATTTTGTTTGGTAAAATGATATCTCTGGCTCAATCGATAACGGGATGGTTATGAATTGGACAGCCGCATCAAGTTCCGCCATTTGCAGGTGCTGATAGAAGTCGCACGTCACAAAAGCGTGGGCAAGGCAGCCGAGGCGCTTCATGTCACCCAACCGGCCGTCACCCGCACGATGCGCGAGCTGGAAGACATTCTGGAGACGGCGCTTGTGGAAAAGGACGGGCGCGGCATCCGCTTGTCTCATGCGGGCGAGATATTCCTGCGCCATGCGGGGGAGAGCGTCGCGTCCGTGCGGCGCGGTTTAGATTCCATTTCGCAGGCGTTGAGGGAAGAGGGGCCGCCGGTGCGCATCGGGGCGCTGCCGACCGTGTCGGCAACCGTGATGCCGGACGTGGCGGCGGATTTTCTGAAGTTGAAGACCGGAAGCCGGCTGACCGTGGTGACAGGCGAAAATCGCTGGCTGCTGGAAGAGCTGCGGGTCGGCGGGCTCGATCTCGTCGTCGGCCGCATGGCGGCGCCCGAAAGGATGGCAGGGCTGACCTTCGAACCGCTTTACAACGAGGAGGTGGTCTTTGTCGTGTCCGCCGATCATCCGCTGGCGGCGGGTCGGAATTTCTCGCTGAGCGAACTGGCGAATTATCCGGTGCTGATGCCGACGCGCGGCTCGGTCATCCGGCCCTATGTCGAGCGGTTGCTGCTGACAAACGGACTTGCGGCCTTTCCGGCGACGATCGAAACCGTGTCGGACAGTTTCGGCCGCGCCTTCGTGGCCGAGCACGAGGCCGTCTGGATCATTTCTCGCGGCGTGGTGGCGTCCGAGCTTGCGGCGGGGCGCTTCCGGGCCTTGGAAATGGATATGGCGGAAACGCGGGGGGCGGTCGGCCTGACACGGCTTGCAGGCGTCGAGCCTTCGTCGGCTCTGACCCTTCTCATGCAAACGATCCGCGACAGGGTTTCCCGTCGCGGATCGTCATTTGATCAATAGGGCGATCTATCAGGTCCGAGACCTGAATAGCATTAGCCCTTCTTCGGCGGTGGCGGCGGTGCGCCCGGACCACGATCGCGCATCATGCGCGGCATGTCCTTCATGTCGATCACGCCGTCGCCGTTGCGGTCCATCCGCGTGAACATGCGGTCGGCCATCACGTTGAACTCTTCCTGGCTGATGAAGCCATCGTCGTTGGCGTCGGCGCGCAGGAACATCTGAGCCAGGCGCTCACGCGGGTCCATGTGACGGGGACCGTGGTGATGCTTGCCATGATGGCCGTTCGGACCATGGCGCCATTCTCCGCGCGGACCGTCCATGCCACCGGGACCACTCATCGGGCCGGCGTCTGCCTTGTCGGCACCCGGCGGCGGCGGCGGAGCCTTGCCATCAGCCGGTGGCGGGGGTGGCGGAGGCGCGTCGGGGCCGCCGTCCGGACCCATGCCCGGTCCGCGCTCCGGCATCTTCGCCATGACGTCCTTCGCCCAGGCCTTCACCTCGTCGTAGGAAAGCTTCTTGTCGCCATTCTTGTCGATCTCCGCGAAGATCTTCGCCTTGTCGGCGTCGAACTCGTCACGTGTGATCTTTCCGTCCGAATTCGTGTCCAGCATGGCGAAGGCAAAAGCCATCGGCCCACGCGGCCCCGGCATCTTCTCGCCACTCGTTTGTTGGGCCAGTGACGGTATTGCGGCCGCGCCGACCAGCATGACCGAAGCAATGCCTGCCAGAACCAGTTTTCCCGATTTCATGGTGTCTTCCTCTGTTCAAGTTATGCCCGCGCAGGAAGAGAGATAGAGACAGATTGTGGCTTTTCCGAATTAAAGACAGGAAAGGAAGATTACCGATTGGTCATGGTCAGGGCATCCGGAGAGCGGCGCTTCATTGTTTGTCGTCATGCCGGACTTGATCCGGCATCCAGCCAGCCTGCGTCTGCGGGCTGAGTAGACTCTTTGCTAACTGAGTCCTTTCGCGCGATAGACATCGCGCGGCTCGATCCCGGCTCAGGGCCGGGATGACGGAGAACAGAAGAGCTTAGCCGTCCTTTAGAACCTCAATGCGCCTCGTCCCAGTTATGCGCGGCTCTGGCATCCACCTTCAGCGGCACCTTCATGTCGATGGCCGGGAAGGCGGCGTTTTCCATGGCTCTGGTGACGACGGCGATCGTCTTGTCCGCTTCGGCTTCCGGGACTTCGAAAATCAGTTCGTCGTGGACCTGAAGGAGCATGCGGGCAGAGAGCTTGGCTTCTTCCAGCACACCATCCATGCGGACCATCGCCCGGCGGATGACGTCGGCGGCGGAGCCTTGGATCGGCGCGTTGATGGCGGCGCGTTCGTTGAAGGCTTTCAGCGACGGGTTGGACGAGCGGATTTCCGGATACCAGGCGCGGCGGCCGAAGATGGTTTCGACATAGCCATGCTCACGGGCAAACGCTTTCGTGCTTTCCATGTAATCGCGAATACCGGGGAAGCGTTCGAAATATTTCTTGATGTAGTCGCCCGCCTCGCCGCGCGCGATGCTCAGCTGATTGGCAAGACCGAAGGCGGAAATGCCATAGATGATGCCGAAATTGATCGCCTTGGCGCGGCGGCGCACTTCTGACGGCATGCCCTCGACCGGAACGCCGAACATTTCGGACGCGGTCATGGCATGAATGTCGACGCCATCCTCGAAGGCGCGGCGGAGCTGCGGGATCTCGGCGACATGGGCGAGAACGCGCAACTCGATCTGGCTGTAGTCGGCGGAGACCAGCACGTTGCCGGGCGAGGCAATGAAGGCGGTGCGGATCTTGCGGCCTTCCGCCGTGCGGACCGGGATGTTCTGAAGGTTGGGCTCCGAGGAGGAGAGACGGCCCGTGGTCGTTGCGGCGAGCGCGTAGGAGGTGTGGACGCGCTTGGTGTCCGGATGGATATAGCCGGGCAGCGCGTCGGTATAGGTCGATTTCAGCTTGGTGAGCTGACGCCAGTCGACAATGCGGCGGGGGAGTTCATGGCCTTCCGCTGCCAGGTCTTCGAGAACCTGCGCGGAGGTGGACCATTGGCCGGTCTTGGTCTTCGACCCGCCAGGCAGGCCCATCTTGCCGAAGAGGATATCGCCGAGCTGTTTTGGAGAACCGGGGTTGAAGGGTTCGCCGGCGAGCGATTGGATCGACTCTTCCAGTGCCGCCGCGCCTTGCGCGAGTTCGCCGGAGAGGCGCGAGAGGATCTGGCGGTCGACAGAAATGCCGCGCTCTTCCATCAGCGCGAGAACGGGCACGAGCGGGCGTTCGAGCCGCTCATAGACGCTCATCACGCCTTCGGCTGCAAGCCGCGGCTTCAGCACCATCCAGAGGCGCAGCGTCACGTCGGCGTCTTCGGCTGCGTAGGCGGTTGCCTTGTCGATCGGCACCATGTCGAAGGTGACGGAGGCCTTGCCGGTGCCGGTCACGTCCTTGTAGGCGATGGGCTTATGGCCGAGCCAGCGTTCGGACAGCGTGTCCATGCCGTGATTGCCCTTGCCGGCATCCAGCACATAGGACATCAGCATGGTGTCGTCGAAGCCGTCGATGGTGACGCCGTGGCGCTTCATCACCAGCCAGTCGTATTTCATGTTCTGCGCGACCTTCAGAACCGCCGGGTCCTGCATCAGCGGCTTGATGAGGTCCAGCGCGGTGCGGATCGGGATCTGGCCGGCGATCAGCCCGCCGCCGCCCAGAAGATCGCCCACGCCATCCTTATGCCCAAGGGGCACGTAGGCGGCGCGGATATTCGCGCCATCCGGCGACTTGCTGTTATCGGCAATGGCGAGAGAGAAGCCGACGAGTTCCGCCAGCATCGGGTCGAGCGAGGTCGTTTCGGTGTCGAAGCCGACAATCCCGGTCTCGTAGGCGTCTGCAATCCATTGCTTCAGTGTCTCAATATCGCGGATTGCGACATAGGCGGTCGTGTCGATGGGCTTGTCGGCAAAGGCGGCGGCGCGGGCGGCGGCCAGATCGGCGGGCTTGAAGCCATCGGCGGGCGCTTCGACGGAAGTGGCTTTCGCGGCGGCAGATGTTGATACGGCGGGCTTGGTGGATGCCGGGGTCGCGCCAGTCGCACCGGCCTCACCCGGATCGAGATCGGGGCCGTGGGCGGCTTCGCCCCATTGCACTGGCACGTCTGCGGGTTCGATTTCGCCCGCTTCCGTGCCGGTCTTTTCGGCAACGCGGCGGGTGAGCGTGGTGAATTCCATTGCCTTCAGAAAGCCGATCAGACGCGGGCCGTCCTGCGGATGGAGCTCCATGTCTTCGAGAGGGACATCGACCGGCGTGTCGGTCTTCAGCGTCACCAGCTGGCGCGAGATGAGGGCAAGCTCGCGGTTGGCGATGATGGTCTCGCGACGCTTGACCTGCTTGATTTCGTCGGCGCGGGCGAGAAGCGTATCGAGATCGCCGAATTCTTCGAGCAGCTGGGCCGCCGTCTTCGGACCGATGCCGGGAATGCCCGGCACGTTGTCGGTCGAATCGCCGGTCATGGCCTGCATGTCGATCATTTTTTCCGGCGGCACACCCCATTTCTCGATCACTTCGGGGATCGAGATCTGCTTGTCCTTCATGGCGTCGTACATGTGCACGTTGGCGGTGACGAGCTGCATCAGATCCTTGTCGGAGGAGATGATGGTGACGTCGGCGCCGATCGCCTCGGCTTGCCGCGCATAGGTCGCGATCAGGTCGTCGGCCTCGTAGCCTTCCTTCTCGATGCAGGGCAGGTTGAAGGCCTTCGTCGCCTCGCGTATCAGGCCGAATTGCGGGATGAGATCGGCCGGCGGCGGGGGGCGGTGGGCCTTGTACTTGTCATAGAGTTCGTTGCGGAATGTCTTTGACGAATAGTCAAAGATGACCGCGAAATGGGTGGGGGTGACGCCGACCGAGGTGTCGCGCGCATCGTTCAAGAGCTTCCACAGCATGTTGCAGAAGCCCGAGACGGCATTGACCGGCAAGCCGTCGGACTTGCGGTTGAGCGGCGGGATGGCGTGGAAGGCCCGGAAGATGAAGCCGGAGCCGTCGACGAGGAAGAGATGATCACCTTTTTTCATGGTCGAATGGAATAGCGCGGGCGGCGAGAAACGTCCATCGCGGATCGGCGAAAACCGGGCAGGGCGGGCAGGCTGCTGACAGGCTTTTGCAGTGCGGCTTCCATGGCACGGACCTTGCCGAATTGACTGTCGTCAGGCCGTTCTGCTTTCCTCCGGGTACGGTATTTCGTATCACAGTCTCCAGCGACTCGAACCTGCGGGCAGATATGCGATTCTCGATGACGATCATTGATGCACTATCGGGGCGGGTGGCCGGCTTCGTGCTCGTGCTTTTTTCGCTGACGCTGCTTTCGGCCTGCGCCAGTCGGCCCGGTCTGCAGTCGCTTGATCCGCATGCGGCCAATGTCCCCGGCGCCAGGATCGTCACCTTCTATCTTGCAACGTCGCGCGAGCGCGCTGGCCCCGGCCCCAACAGCTATAACGATGTTCCTTCGGAGACGCTGAACTTCGCGGAATACAAGGTGTCCATCCCGCCGACGCACAAGCCCGGGATGATCGAATATCCGGGGGATCGGCCCGATCCGCGCATCTCGTTCACGGTGGTCGGCGTGGAGCCGCTCAGCCGGGAAGTGTTCCTCCAGCGGGTGAGTGCACGAAACAAAGGCAAGCAGGGCGATCTCGGCATCTTCGTGCATGGCTTCAACACCAATCTGGCCGAAGCCATCTTCCGGCAGGCCCAGCTTTCAGCGGACGCGAACGACCCGGAACTGGATGATGTCTCCATTCTCTTCGCCTGGCCGTCTTCGGGGAGCATTTCCGGATATCTGGCCGACAAGGCGACGGCCACGGCATCGCGGGACCAGTTGACCGATCTGCTCGCCATGGCGGTGAAAGCACGACCGACCGGCGAGATCACGCTTGTTGGCCACAGCATGGGCGGGTGGCTGACCAGCGAGGCGCTGCGCCAGCTGAAGCTCACCGGCCAGCAGGCCGTTCTCGACAGGCTGAAGGTCATCCTCGCCGCTCCGGATATCGACGGCATCGTCTTTCTGGCGCAGATGCAGAAGATCGGCCGGATGAAGAAGCCGATGACCATTCTCGTTTCCAAGGATGACATCGCGCTCTCCGTTTCCAGCTTCATTTCGCTCGACCAGATGCGTATCGGCAGCATCGACGTGAATGATCCGCGTGTTCAGGCAGGCGCCAAGGAGGTCAATATCCAGTTCATCGACATTTCCAGCGTCAAGACGGAAGATACGTTCAAGCATAACGGCTTCGCGGCCCTTGCGGCGATCTACCCCGAGATGCGCAAGCAGAGTGACAAGGGTGGCGATGCGTTGCGGCTCGGCCAGGCGGGCGTGTTCGTGTTCGATGCGGTGGGACGCACATTGACGGCGCCGTTCACGATCGGCCGCCGTCTCGCGGCACGCCAATGACGAGGGTCGCGGAGGGCTCAAGTGCCGCTCAGACGGCGGGCGTCGCGATTGTCGGCGGCGGACCTGCGGGCCTCGCCGCGGCAGAAGTTCTCGCCGCAGGGGGCCATCAGGTTCATGTCTTCGATGCGATGCCGTCGTTTGGCCGCAAGGTGTTACTGGCCGGCAAGACCGGGCTGAACCTGACGCATTCGGAGCCGTACGAGACGTTCGTTTCGCGCTATGGCGCCGCTGCTTCGCACCTCTGCAAGGCGCTCGATGCCTTCACGCCGCAGGACGTGATTGCCTGGGCGGACGAACTGGGCAGCGAATGCTTTACCGGGTCATCTGGCCGGGTCTTCCCCCGCGCGATGAAAGCTTCGCCGCTGATGCGGGCGTGGCTTGGGAGGCTCTCGAATCTCGGCGTGCAATTTCACACACGGCATCGATGGACCGGGTTCTCGGATGGAAAATTGCGCTTCGAGACGTCCGGCGGAGAGATATTTGTCAGCTTCGATGCCTGTCTTCTGGCGCTGGGTGGCGCGAGCTGGTCGCGCATGGGGTCGGATGGCGCATGGACTGCGATCCTGGGTTCTGCCGGGGTCGAGATTGCGCCTTTGAGGCCTGCCAATTGCGGCTTTGATGTTGCCTGGAGCGAGAGCTTTCGCGATCGCTTTGCCGGTGCCCCGCTGAAATCCGTGACGGCGACATCGGCGGCGGGCAGCGTTCCGGGCGAATTTGTCATCAGCCGCCACGGCATCGAGGGTAGCCTTGTCTATGCCCATTCGGCCGCGCTGCGAGACGCGCTCGAGCATCAGGGCAGCGCGGCGCTTGTTCTCGATCTCGCGCCGGGCCGAACCGAGACACGTATAGCCGGCGATCTTTCGCGCCTGCCTGCCAAGGTCAGCTTCTCCAACCGGCTGCGCAAGGCGGCGGGGATCGAGGGGGTGAAGGGCGGGCTTCTGCGCGAACTCGTGCCGGATATTTCCAGCCAGCCGCCGCAAAAGATAGCCGGCTTCATAAAGGCGCTGCGTTTGCCTGTGGCGCGGCCGCGGCCGATTGCCGAGGCGATTTCGTCTGCCGGCGGCATTCGCTGGGACGAGATCGACGATGGCTACATGCTGAAGGCCCTGCCTGGCATCTTTGTCGCCGGCGAGATGATCGACTGGGAGGCGCCAACCGGGGGCTATCTGTTGACGGCCTGTCTGGCGACAGGGCGCGCTGCTGGAGAGGGCATTGCTGCCCGTCTTACGGCAGCCAGGGCAGAAGCTCGCTCGTCCGCGTCGCGGGCGCCTTGATCGGGCCCGGATGCAGCGTCTCCCCGTCGAGGATGCGCTGGTAATAGTCGAGATATTTGAGCGCCATCCTTCTCGCAGAAAAATGGTTCTGCCAATGTGCATGAATGGCTCGGCGATCATAGCGGGCTGGGTCGCGGGCGGCTTCTGCCAGTTCCGAGGCGCTGGCCGAGATATGCCCTGTTTCCGGCGTCACGAGTTCAGGTAGCGATCCATAGGGCGTCGCAAAGACCGGCGCACCGAAATACATGGCCTCGGCCACCGCCACACCGAAGGGTTCGTTCCAGAGAACAGGGAAGATCAGCCCGCGCGAGCCAAGCAGGTATTTTGACTTCTCCGCGTCGCCCACCATGCCGTGAAAGCGGGCGCGGGGGTCGAGCGTCAGGCGGAAGCCCATCTTGAGATTGAGCCGCGTGCCGCCGAGAACCTCGATGCGACCGCCGGCCTTGCGGGCGACATCGATGGCGCCCCTGACGTTCTTCGCCTTCCAGGCGGCCTTGGCGAGGAAGACGAAAGGGCCGTTGCCCGCGCCGAGATCTGGCCCAGGCAATCCGATTGCATCCATGCCGTTATGCACGAAGGCGGTGGCGTTGTGATTGCGGGCGTGGTTGGCGGACACGAAGATCGAATTGGGATGATAGGTGAGCGCGAGGCGCGAATTCCCATGAACGGTCTGGCAGACCGGCAGGCCCGGTTCCTCGGGAACCACGCCACCATGATAGTGCAGGATGTCGAGATCGGCGGGCAGGACCGAGCGATCCGGCCCCGGCGAATAAGCCGGCCGCACTTCGGCGAAATCGACACGCGAACCGGCATGGGCGAAATAGGTCACCTTGTGGCCGAGTTCGATCAGGGCGCGGCCGAGCCAGAGGACGACACGTTCCGTCCCGCCATAACGCTCGGGCGGCAGCTTCGCATCGACAAACAGACCGATATGCACGGGGCAGTCCCTCGGGGTTAGGATAAACAAAACCCGGCGGCTGGAATTCCGGCCGCCGGGTCTGGTCAGATCAAGTGACGCATCAGGTCAAGCGGCGTATCAGGCCCAAGGGCGCGAGCTGGCCGTCTTCTTTTCGTAGGCGTCGATGGCCGAAGCCTTTTCCAGCGTCAGGCCGATATCGTCGAGGCCGTTCAGCAGGCAGTGGCGCTTGAACTCGTCGATCGAGAAGTTGATCTTGCCGCCATCAGGACCGGTGATTTCCTGGGCTTCGAGATCGACGGTGAGGACTGCATTCGAACCGCGCGAGGCGTCGTCGAGCAACTTTTCCAGCTCTTCCGGCGTCACGGTGATCGGCAGGATGCCGTTCTTGAAACAGTTGTTGTAGAAGATGTCGGCGAAGCTGGTGGAGATCACGCAGCGGATGCCGAAGTCGAGAAGCGCCCACGGCGCATGTTCGCGCGATGAGCCGCAGCCGAAATTGTCGCCGGCGACGAGGATCGAGGCGTTGCGATAAGCGGGCTTGTTGAGGACGAAATCCGGGTTTTCCGAGCCGTCTTCCTTGAAGCGGGCTTCGGCGAACAGGCCGGCACCGAGACCGGTGCGCTTGATCGTCTTCAGATAGTCCTTGGGGATGATCATGTCCGTGTCGATATTGACGACCGGATAGGGCGCTGCAACGCCGGTGAGCTTGACAAACTTGTCCATGGTCTCGCCTTCAATCGTGTCAGAAACTTTGAAACTGACCTGCCTTTAGAGCAATCCGGCGGCGAATTGAAGGGGAATCTTGCGGGAAGCCATAGCGCCCGCAAGACCCCGAAACGGATTACATGTCGATGATCGTGCCGCGGCCGTCGTTCCAGATGCGGACCGGCTGGGCGCGGTTTGCCTGACGGCGGTCGGCATAGACATAGGCCGGCTGCGCTTTCGTCTGCATGCGCATCGTCAGCGCGCGGCCGGCGAGAAGCACGGTCGCGATACCCGCAAAGGCCACGACGAGGGACGCGGTGAACAGCGTCGCAAGCAGCGCGACGGCGAGCCCGATGACGGTGAAAACAACGGTCCTGAGCATGATCATTTGGAATTTTCCTTTCAGCTTGAACCACATTTGGGAGGGCAAATGCGTCCACACAAGGGCGGGGCTCCAAGATATTGCTCTTGCGGGCTCAGGCGATCCGCGCCAAATATTGCGCCATGACTGACGCTCCCTTTCGCCGATCCATGCTCTGCCTGCCAGCCTCCAATGCCAAGGCTCTGGCAAAGCTTGCGATTCTGGAGTGCGATGCAACAATCTACGATCTCGAGGATGCGGTCGCGCCTGACATGAAGGCGGCGGCGCGTGAGGCGCTGATCGGCCACTTTGCCGCAGGGCCTAAGGCAGGGGTCGAGCATGTCATCCGCATCAATGCGCTGTCGTCTCCCTGGGGTGAGGCCGATCTTGAGGCGGTTGCGCAATGCAAGCCGCACGCGGTGCTCGTGCCGAAGGTGGAAAGCGCCACCGATCTTGCAGCCGTTGCCCAGAGGCTCGATCACGCAGGTCTCACTGAGACTCGCTTGATGGCGATGATAGAGACGCCGAAGGGTGTGTTGAACGCTGCCGCGATTGCCGAGGCTCACGCGCCGCGCCTTGCCGCCCTCGTCGTCGGGCTCAACGATCTGCGCAAGGATACGAAGGTGCCGCGTGGCCCTGACCGGCGTTATTTGGTGCCTTGGCTGATGCAGGTCGTCCTGGCGGCCCGCGCCTATGGCGTTGCGCCCATTGACGCCGTCTCCAACGATTTCCGCGATCTTGCCGCGTTCGACGCCGAATGCGCGGAAGGGCGCGCCATGGGCTTCGACGGCAAGATGCTGATCCATCCGGCGCAGATCGAGCCCGCCAACCGGCGTTTCGGTCCGTCCGATGAAGAGATTGCGGCGGCGCGCAGGATCATTGCGGCCTTTGATGCGCCCGAGGCCGTGGGGCAGGGCGCGATCAATATCGACGGGGAGATGGTCGAGCGCCTGCATCTCGATGAGGCGCGGAAACTTCTCGCGCTCGTTTCATCCTAGATCGTTTGTTTTTGCGCAATTCCAGACGCGAAACCGGTCTCCAGTTTCGCTGGAATTGCTCCAAGGGGAAGGAAAAACCATGAAGCTCTATCGTTTTCTGACCGGTCCCGATGACGCCACCTTCTGTCACAAGGTGACGGCGGCGCTGAACAAGGGCTGGGATTTGCATGGCTCGCCGACCTATGCCTTCGATGCCGCAACCGGCACGATGAAATGCGGCCAGGCGGTCGTGAAGAAGGTCAAGGGCAAGGACTATCATCCGGACATGAAGCTCAGCGAGCAGTAAGGCAGACGAGTTTCACGTCGGGCCGCGCTGCAACCAGTAGTGTCGTCTGGTGAAAGGCGAGTTCGCCGCGTGCCGGATGGCTGAAATGCCGCTCGCCGCCTTCGCGGCCGAGCACGCTTTGAGCTTTCCAGAGCCGCGCGAAATCGGAGCTTTTCTCCTTGAGTTCGTCGACCAGATTGCCCATGGCGGCATCGTCGGGATGGCGATTGAAATCGGCGCGGAACTCAGCTGCAAGGCGGCTTGCCCGGTCCTGCCAATTGCCGATGAGCGTGCGGGCGGTGGGAGACAGGAACACGAAGGCGAGCAGATTGCGCTCGCTGGTGTCTCCGTCGAGCCAACCGGTGAAGAGATCGGCTGCCTCATCGTTCCAGGCGCGCGCCGTCCACAGATGATCGAGCAGATAGGCCGGGCCTGAAAACTCTTTCGGCAGGGCGAGCAGTTCGGCCGGCAGCTCGGTCTCGTCCGGCACCGTTTCATCCGGGTCGCGCTTGCCGGCCAGATCGAAGAGCGAAGCCCTTTCCGCGGGCGTCAGCCGCAATGCATCGGACAGTCGAACCAGAGCCTGGACGGAGGCCTTTACCTCGCGCCCCTGTTCAAGCCAGGTCAGCCATGTCGCGCTGATGCCGGCGGCGTCCGCCAGCTCCTCGCGGCGCAGGCCGGGGGTGCGCCTGCGGCTTGCGGCACTGGGCGGCGGGGCCTGCCGTTCGCGATGGGCACGGATGAAATCGCCGAGGCGCTTGTTGGTGGAGGCGTCGTTCATGGTGGATTTTATACCAGGATAAATGCTCATCTTGTACCAGTACAAAATCCCGGCAAAGTGTCGCAGTCAATGCAAAAAAGCACAAGGAAACGACCCATGTCGGCGAGCTCCGATAACGCCCAGAAATCCCATGCCAGTTTCGTCACCGAACAGTTCGGCCAGCAGGCCCGCGCCTATCTCGAAAGCGCCGTTCACAGCGCCGGCGAAGATCTCGACATCATGGAGCGCGCGGTTGGCGAGCGCCCGGAGGCCATAGCGCTCGACATGGGCTGTGGGGGTGGTCATGTCACCTTCCGCCTTGCGCCGCATGTGCAGAAGATCGTCGCTTACGACCTGTCGACCGATATGCTGGAGACCGTGGCGGGCGAGGCGGCAAAGCGGGGGCTCGCCAATGTCGTGACCAAGAACGGTGCCGCAGAACAGCTGCCCTGTCCGGATAACTCTTTCGACGTCGTGGCGACGCGTTTCAGCGCACACCACTGGCGCGATGTGCCTGCGGGGATTGCGCAGATGTATCGCGCGGCGAAGCCCGGTGGGCTGGCGCTGTTTGCCGATGCGGTGGCGCACGAGGATCCGCTGATTGATACTTGGCTGCAATCTATCGAATTGCTGCGCGATCCGTCGCATGTGCGTGATTTCAAGGTCAGCGAGTGGGAGGCCATGGTGACCGCGGCCGGGTTCAGGGTTCGCGAGGTCAGGCGCCTGCGCATCCGGCTGGAGTTTGCCTCCTGGATCAAGCGTATCCGGACGCCGGAGGTGAATGCGGCGGCGATCCGGGCGTTACAGGCTCAGGCTCCGGCGGAAGTCGCGAAGCATTTTGCCTTCGAGGCTGATGGTAGCTTCATGCTCGATACGGCCGTGGTGATTGCCGAGAAGGCGTGAGGTCTGCAACAAGCGGATAGAAGACCCCTCCCCAATCCTCCCCACAAGGGGGAGGGAGAGTGACCGTCGTGCCACTGCTCAGTGCGGCACGATATGCGACTTGTGGAAGACATCGTCGGACGGCGGGATGACCTGCCGTTCGATCATGCGATGGACCTTGGGCGGACCTTCGCCGCGATGGAGCGCGCGGATCTGGTCGAAGTTCATCGCATCCGCCTTGGTGCGGCGGTGGTTGTGGCGGACATAATCGACCCAGGTTGGGGTGTGATAGGTCTCGGTCCAGATATGCGGGTTTTCCAGATCGCGCATCAGCGCCCAGGCCTTCGCGCCGTCCCTGATTCTGATCCTCCGGCGCTCGACCATCAGCTTGAGGAATTCGCTGACGTCACCGTCTGCTATTTCATAATCGATATTGATGGCGATCGGACCGCTGCGGGGCAGGATTTCGAGGTTGAGGTCCGGTTCGCGGAAGCGGTCGAGCGGGTCGAGATCCAGTTCCTCGAAGACGGGCATGGGCAGGAAGAAGCCGATGACCACACCCACAGCGGTGACGATTGCGGCGATGGAAAGCGCCATGCCCGCATCCGCGCTTTCGGCCACCGCGCCCCAGAGCCAGCTGCCGGCCGCCATGCCGCCGAAGGAGGCGGTCTGGTAGAAGGAGACGGCGCGGCCGACCACCCAGCGCGGCGTCGAAAGCTGCACGATGGTGTTGAAGAGCGACAGCGCAATCACCCAGCATCCGCCGGCCACCACGGCGGCGACGCCGGAAATGATGCCGTTGCCGGTCGCGCCCATGGCGGCTTCCGACAGCGCGAAGCCGGCGAAGGAGAGGCGCACGATGTTTTCACTGGTCAGCTTCTCGCGCAGCCAGCCATTGGCGAAGGCTCCGCCGATCGCGCCGATGCCGAAGGCGCCCAGCAGCAGACCATAGGTCAGCGGCCCGCCCTGGATCAGGTCGCGCGCCACGATGGGCATGAGGGCGAGTATCGCGATGGAGGAGAGGCCGAAGACGAAGCTGCGGAAGAAGACCTTGAGCAGCTTGGGCGACATGGCGACATATCGCAGGCCGGCGGCGACGGCGGGGCCGATGTCCTCGCGCGGAAGGGTGCGGGCCTTTTCCGAATTCTTCCAGCGGAAGAGCGCATAGATGAGCGCCAGATAGCTCGCTGCATTGGCCGCGAAGGCGGCAGCGCCACCGCCGAAGGCGACGATGGCGCCGCCCAGTGCCGGGCCGACGCTGCGGGTCATGTTGAAGCCCACGGAATTGAGCGAGACCGCGCCTGCCACGTCCTGCCGTGGCACCATGTCGCCGACAGAGGCCTGCCAGGCCGGATTGTTCAGCGCCGTCCCGCACCCGATGAGGAAGGTGAAGGCAAGCAGCGTCCAAGGCGTTATCCAGCCGAGATAGGCGAATGCCGCCAGCAGGACCGACACGATGAACATGAAGGTCTGCGCCCAGAGGATGACCTGCCGCCGCTGGAAATTGTCGGCAAGCGCGCCGGACAGGATCGAGAAGAGCATGATCGGCAGCGTGGTGGAGGCCTGCACTAGCGCCACCATGTTTTCCGACGCCGAAATCGACGTCATCATCCAGGCCGCGCCCACGCCCTGAATCAGCCCGCCGAGATTGGAGATGTTGTTGGCGATCCACAGATCCCTATAGGTGGTGTTGGAAAGCGGCGCGAAGAGCGGTTTTCTGTCGGGCATGGCTGCGGATTGCTTTTCTGGCGGGGGATTCGTCTGCTGCTTCGTTGACTATAGGCAAGAACACGTGGCTGACCTATGGCAGAAACGGGCGGAGCGCGCGAAAAGTGCGTGCCTCGCAATTCGCTTGCCTTTTAGCCGAAATCGGCCTATATGAGCCTCAAATTCTTGATCGGTAGATGAAGAGTGGGTCCGCGAGGTCCCGCTCTTTTTTGTTACCTGCCGACGGGAGGCACATTCTTCAAGCCTTGGGAAAACGGCCTTGTCCGATACCGAATTCGCGCCGGAAGCGCGTCTGATCACCGAAACGGGTCTTGACCTGCGCGTCGCGCAGATGATCGAGCCGCTTCTTCAATCCATGGGCTACAATCTGGTGCGCGTTCGTCTGTCCGGGCAGAACGGCCTGACGCTGCAGATCATGGCCGAGCGTTTCGACGGCACGATGACCGTCGAGGATTGCGAACAGGTCTCCATGGCCGTTTCGCCGGTTCTCGATGTGGAAGATCCGATCGACAAGGCGTATCATCTGGAAGTGTCATCGCCCGGTATCGACCGGCCGCTGGTGCGCAAGTCCGATTTCGAGAAGTGGGTCGGGCACCTGCTGAAGTGCGAGACCTCGGTTCTCGTCGACAACCGCAAGCGCTTCCGCGGCAAGCTGGTGTCGGCAAACGAGACGGGTTTCATCGTCGAGCGCGACCAGCCGGGTTACGGCGAGGAGCTGACGGTCGAGATCCCCTATTCGGCGCTGTCCGAAGCGCGGCTGATCCTGACCGACGACCTGATCCGCGATGCGCTGAAGGCCGACAAGGACGCAAAGGCTGCCGCCCGCGAGGCCGCCAACGAGAATGAAGAACCCCAAGACGATTGACCGCCGGGCCCATCTTTAATGCCCCGGTCCTCAAATGGAGACGAATGAAATGGCAGTGAGTGCGAACCGGCTTGAGCTTCTGCAGATTGCGGATGCTGTTGCGCGCGAAAAGGTCATCGACCGCGAGATCGTTCTGGCCGCCATGGCCGATGCGATCCAGAAGGCGGCCCGCTCCCGCTACGGCACGGAATCGAACATCCAGGCCGACATCAACCCCAAGACCGGCGAAATCCGCCTGCAGCGTCTTCTCGAAGTGGTCGAGAAGGTCGAGGACTATTCGACCCAGATCGCTCTGGAACTCGCCCGCGACCGCAATGTCGATGCCAAGCTCGGCGACTATATCGCCGACCCGCTGCCGCCGATGGATTTCGGCCGCATTGCTGCCCAGTCGGCCAAGCAGGTCATCGTGCAGAAGGTGCGCGAAGCCGAGCGTGACCGTCAGTTCGACGAGTTCAAGGATCGCATCGGCGAGATCGTCAACGGCACGGTCAAGCGCGTCGAATATGGCAACGTCATCGTCGATCTCGGCCGTGGCGAAGGCATCATCCGTCGCGACGAGATGATCCCGCGCGAAACCATGCGCTATGGCGACCGCGTCCGCGCCTATGTTTATGACGTGCGCCGCGAACAGCGCGGTCCGCAGATTTTCCTGTCGCGCACGCATCCGCAGTTCATGGTCAAGCTCTTCACCATGGAAGTGCCGGAAATCTACGACGGCATCATCCAGATCAAGTCGGTTGCCCGCGATCCGGGCTCGCGCGCCAAGATCGCCGTCATCTCGAACGACTCGTCGATCGATCCGGTCGGCGCCTGCGTCGGTATGCGCGGCTCGCGCGTTCAGGCCGTAGTCGGCGAACTTCAGGGCGAAAAGATCGACATCATTCCGTGGTCGCCGGATCCGGCTTCCTTCATCGTCAATGCGCTGCAGCCGGCGGAAGTCGCCAAGGTCGTGCTTGACGAGGATGCGGAGCGCATCGAAGTCGTGGTTCCGGACGAGCACCTGTCGCTCGCCATCGGCCGTCGTGGTCAGAACGTGCGTCTGGCTTCGCAGCTGACGGGCTGGGACATCGACATCATGACGGAGCAGGAAGAGTCCGAGCGCCGCCAGAAGGAATTCAACGAACGCTCCAAGCTGTTCATGGATGCCCTCGACGTCGACGAAATGGTCGGTCAGGTTCTCGCCTCCGAAGGCTTCGCCCAGATCGAGGAAGTGGCTTACGTCGATCTCGACGAAATCGCCTCCATCGACGGCTTCGACGAAGAAACGGCCCAGGAAATCCAGAACCGCGCCCGCGACTATCTGGAACGCCTCGATGCCGAACTCGACGAAGAGCGCAAGAAGCTCGGCGTTTCCGACGAGCTACTCTCGATCGACGGCATGACCCGCAAGATGCTGGTCGCGCTCGGCAAGGACGGCATCAAGTCGATGGAAGACTTCGCTGGCTGCGCGGCAGACGACCTCATTGGCTGGTCGGAACGCAAGAACGGCGAGACGAAGAAGTTCCCGGGCATCTTCTCCGACGTTGAAATCTCGCGCACCGAAGCCGAGGCCATGATCGTTCAGGCGCGCCTCGCGGCCGGCTGGATCACGGAAGACGATCTCGCTGCCGAGGCCGAGGAAGTTGCCGGCGACGAGGAGCAGGACGCCTGATTTAAAGGCGTCTTGGAGAATAGGGACCGTTCATGACGGAAGATGAGGACATTTCTGACGTGAACGGTCGCCAATGCATCGTGACGCGCGAAAGTGGATCGGTCGATGACCTGATCCGCTTCGTGGCTGCCCCCGACGGGACCGTCGTGCCGGATATCAAGCGCAAGCTTCCCGGCCGCGGCTGCTGGGTGAAGGCGGAGCGGGCGGTCCTGGAAAAGGCGATCGCCAAGAACCTCTTCGCCCGCGCGCTGAAGAACAAGGTGACGGTGCCGGAAGGCCTTGCCGATCAGGTTGACCACCTTCTGGCTGCCGATCTTGCCGGCATGATCAACATGGCGCGCAAGGCCGGCGAGTTCGTTTCGGGCTTCGCCAAGGTCGATAGCGCCGTGCGCTCCGGCAAGGCGATTGCCGTGCTGCATGCCCAGGACGCCGCCGACGATGGCGTCCGCAAGGTGGGCCAGGCACGTAAGGCATTTCATATGCTTGCCGAGACGGATGAGGAGATTCCCGCCTACCGGCCGTTTTCTGCCGAAGAAATGGTCACTCTGATGGGCGAGAATGGCTTTATTCATGCATGCGTGCTTGCAGGAAAGGCCGGAGAGGGTGTAGTGAAGCGCGCAAGACTGCTTGAGCGCTTCCAAAGCCTCGGCAATGCAAGGGAGAAGGGTTCAGGTGCCCTGATGAACAAGTGTTGAAAGTCCCGGCTCTCGCCGGTTTGCAAATCTCATTATTGAACGATTGAACGACCGGATCGGTAGAGACGATTCCGTATCCGGTCCCTGAGGAACTGGAACGGAATGACAGACAACAACGACGACAAGACCGGCATGGCTGGCAAGAAGACGCTTACCCTGAAGCCCTCCGGCTTCAGCCAGGGAACCGTCCGCCAGGACATGGGTCGGGGTCGCACCAAGGCGGTCGTGGTCGAAACGCGCAAGCGTCGCATCAACCGCCCCGAAGACGAAAAAGTAATCACGCCCGTACAGCAGACGCAGCCGGCCGCAGCCGCTCCGCGCCAGCCGGAATCGCAGACGCGCACCCAGCAGCCGGTGGCTCCGCCGCCGCAGGCTCGCCCGCGTCCCGTCACCGTGCTCAACGATCTCTCCGCCGGCGAGATGGAAGCGCGTCGCCGCGCTCTTGCCGAAGCGCAGATCCGCGATGCGGAAGAAGCCAAGCAGCGCGCCGAACTGGAAGCCCGCCGCAAGGTCGAGGAAGCCGAGCGTCTTGAGCGCGAACGCATCGAGGCGGAAGCCCGTGCTCGCGAAGAAGCCTTGAAGCCCAAGGTCGAAGAGCCTGTTGTCGAGGCCGAAGAAGCGCCTGCGCCCGTCGCAGCAACGCCGCGTCCGGCAGGTGGCGTTCAGACGCGCCGTCCGGCGCAGCCTGATGCTGTTGCGCCCCGTGCGGATGCCCGCGCACCCGTGCCGGCAGCCGGTGCGCCGCGCGGTCGCCGTGGTGCTGACGAGGAAGAAGAAGAAAACCGTGGTGCAGCGCGCCCCGGCGCGCCGCGCGGCAAGGTCGCGGGTCCCGCTCCTGCCAAGGTTCCGGCCCGTCCGAAGGCCGACGACGGTCGCCGCCAGGGCAAGCTGTCGCTGAACACGGCGCTCGACGAAGACGGTTCGCAGCGTGGCCGCTCGATGGCCGCCATGCGCCGCCGTCAGGAGAAGTTCCGCCGCAGCCAGATGCAGGAAACGCGCGAAAAGGTCATGCGCGAAGTCATCCTGCCGGAAACCATCACCATTCAGGAACTGTCGCAGCGCATGTCAGAACGCGCCGTCGACGTCATCAAGTACCTGATGAAGGAAGGCCAGATGATGAAGCCGGGCGACGTCATCGACGCCGACCTTGCGGAACTCATCGCGTCGGAATTCGGCCATACCGTCAAGCGCGTCTCGGAATCGGACGTTGAAACCGGCATCTTCAATGTCGAGGACAACGAAGCCGCGATGATGCCGCGTCCGCCGGTCGTGACCATCATGGGTCACGTCGACCACGGCAAGACCTCGCTGCTCGACGCCATCCGCAATGCCAACGTGGTCAGCGGCGAAGCCGGCGGCATCACGCAGCATATCGGTGCCTATCAGGTCGAGCATAACGGCCAGAAGATCACCTTCATCGACACCCCCGGCCACGCCGCCTTCACGGCCATGCGTGCCCGTGGTGCGCAGGCCACCGATATCGCGATCCTCGTGGTGGCCGCTGACGACAGCGTCATGCCGCAGACGATCGAATCGATCAATCACGCCAAGGCGGCCGGTGTTCCGATCATCGTGGCGATCAACAAGATCGACAAGCACGAGGCAAAGCCCGAAAAGGTTCGCCAGCAGCTGCTGCAGCACGAAGTCTTCGTGGAATCGCTCGGCGGTGAAGTGCTCGACGTCGAAGTGTCGGCCAAGAACAAGATCAACCTCGACAAGCTGCTCGAGGCGATCCTGCTGCAGGCCGAAATCCTCGACCTCAAGGCCGATCCGGAACGCACTGCTGAAGGTAGCGTCATCGAAGCGCAGCTCGACCGTGGTCGTGGTTCGGTTGCGACCGTTCTCGTCCAGAAGGGCACGCTCAAGCCAGGCCAGATCATCGTTGCCGGCGATCAGTGGGGCCGCGTCCGCGCGCTCGTCAACGATCGCGGTGAACATGTGAAGGAAGCGGGTCCCGCCATGCCGGTGGAAATCCTCGGCCTTCAGGGCACGCCGCAGGCCGGTGACCGTTTCGCGGTCGTCGAGAACGAAAGCCGTGCCCGCGAAATCTCCGAATATCGCCAGCGTCTGGCTCGCGACAAGGCCGTGGCACGTCATGCCGGTTCGCGCGGTTCGCTCGAGCAGATGATGAGCCAGCTCCAGACCTCCGGTCTCAAGGAGTTCCCGCTGGTCATCAAGGGCGACGTGCAGGGCTCGATCGAAGCCATTGCCGGCGCGCTCGAAAAGCTCGGAACCGACGAAGTGCGCGCGCGCATCGTTCATTCGGGTGCCGGTGCCATCACGGAATCGGATATCTCGCTGGCAGAGGCTTCGAATGCCGCCATCATCGGCTTCAACGTTCGTGCCAACCCGCAGGCCCGCGATGCGGCCGAACGGGCCGGTATCGAGATCCGCTACTACAACATCATCTACGATCTGACGGATGACGTGAAGGCGGCAATGTCCGGCCTTCTGTCGCCGGAACGTCGCGAGACCTTCCTGGGCAATGCCGAGATCCTCGAAGTCTTCAACATCACGAAGGTCGGCAAGGTTGCCGGTTGCCGTGTGGTCGAGGGCAAGGTCGAGCGTGGGGCAGGCGTGCGCCTGCTGCGCGACAACGTCGTCATCCACGAGGGCAAGCTCAAGACGCTCAAGCGCTTCAAGGACGAAGTGGCCGAGGTGCCGATGGGTCAGGAATGCGGTATGGCCTTCGAAAACTACGAAGACATCCGTGCCGGCGACGTCATCGAATGCTTCCGCGTCGAGCACATCACCCGCTCGCTCTGATTGGGTCGTGCAATTGATCTCGAAAATGGCGGCTTCGGCCGCCATTTTTGTTTTGTGTCTAACGCGGAATGGTGATTCTGCGTTTTGACTGAGCGCGCTATAACGGTTCGCGAAAGACCGGAAGGAAGACATGAACCCGTTTGGTGCACGCGTCACGCAATTGAGCTTCAAGCGGCTGCCGGAGGAGCATGCGGATGTCATGCTGCGCGCGGGCAAGCTCTTTCTGCAATCGCGGTCGCGCCGCAGGCCGGTGCCCTATCTCATTGGCGCAGTCATTTTCGGCATCGTCTGCGGTGTCGGCATCGAGGCGTTTCGGCAATTCGTGCTGGCGCCCTATTTCGGGATCAATGCTCTGCCTACGATCCAGGTCGTGGCATTCGAGATGCTGCCGGTGATGCTGGCGATCGGCGCCGGTGCCGTCATCCAGCGCGAGATCGTGCGGCGCGGGCGGCGCAAGCGCCTGATCGCCGCGCTGGCCGAGTATGTCATGATTGATGTCGATATCTATGAGAGGGGCATGGAGACCAGCATCGGGGGCGTGTTCACGTATTGCAGCTGGCAGGCGTTCCACGATGTGAAGCTTGAGAAGAATGCCATAACCTTCTTCCGCGACGATGCCCTGTTTTCTATTCCGGCGCGCGCCTTCAAGGATCGCAAGGAGTTCGAAGCCCAGGCGCGCGAGGTCGTCGATCTGTGGAAGCTGGCGAAGAGTGGCAGACGCGAGGCGCCCGCTGCCAGCGCCGCCCCGCCACTTGACCTTCGGGGCGAAACGAGGCATTGAGGCGCCTCTTTGAAATTTCCCGGGTTCGAACCCCGTATTTGCCGCGTTGAGCGGTTGCCCAGACAGACAGAAAGACAGATGAAAAAACCGACTTCATCGGCTCCCTCGCAGCGCATGCTGCGTGTCGGCGAGCAGGTTCGCGCCGCCATTACCCAGGTGCTCCAGCGCGGCGATGTCCGCGATCCGCTGATCGAAAAGACCGTGATCTCGATCTCGGAAGTGCGCATGTCGCCCGATCTCAAGATCGCCACCGCCTTCGTGACACCGCTTGGCGCGACCGATCACGACGAGACCGTTGCAGCGCTGAACCGCAATGCCAAGTTCATCCGCGGCCGGCTGGGCAATGCGCTCCGGCAAATGAAATACATGCCGGAGCTGCGTTTCCGCGACGACACCAGCTTCGACAATTACCAGAAGATCGACGAGCTTCTCCGCTCGCCGGAAGTTGCCCGCGATCTCGACGCAGACACGGAAGAATAAGCAAAGACATGTCCAAACCGCGTAAACCGAAAGGCCGCCCGGTCTCGGGCTGGCTCGTCCTCGACAAGCCGTTCGATTTTGGCTCCACGGAAGCCGTTTCCAAGGTGAAGTGGCTCTTCAAGGCGCAGAAGGCGGGCCACGCCGGCACGCTCGATCCGCTCGCCTCCGGCATGCTGCCGATTGCGCTGGGCGACGCCACCAAGACCGTCCCTTACGTCATGGATGGCCGCAAGATTTATGAATTCACCGTCGCCTGGGGCGAGGAGCGCAACACGGACGATCTGGAAGGCGAGCCGACACAGACCTCCGACAAGCGCCCGACAGAGGAAGAGATCCGCGCGCTGTTGCCGAAATATACCGGCGTGATCGAGCAGGTGCCGCCGCAGTTTTCGGCGATCAAGATTGCCGGCGAGCGTGCCTATGACATGGCGCGCGAGGGGGAGGCGGTCGAGATTCCCGCCCGCGAGGTCGAAATCCATCGCCTGACGCTGCTGAAGGCCGAGAAGGATCAGGCACATTTCGAGGTCGAATGCGGCAAGGGCACTTATGTCCGGTCGCTTGCCCGCGACATGGGCCGCGATCTTGGCTGCTTCGGTCATATCGCCGGCCTTCGCCGCACGCTGGTTGCGCCGTTTGGTGAAGAGCGTCTTGTGCCGCTCGAAAAGCTTGTCGCGTTGGAAGAGATCGAAGATGCGGATGAGCGGCTGGCAGCGCTCGACGCGTTCCTGATCCCGCCGGTCGAGGCGTTGACCAGCCTGCCGCATGTGCGCGTCAGCGACGATCAGGTGCGTCGTCTGCGTGCCGGCAACCCTGTGATCCTGCGCGGCCGCGATGCGCCGCTGCCGGTGCCGGAAGCCTATGCGACCTCGATTTCGGGCGAGCTGGTCGCGATCGGCGCGGTGGAAGAGGGCGAGTTCCGTCCCAAGCGCGTCTTCGGCTGATCGGCGGTTCCCATTGGCTTCGAAGCGGCCTATTCTGGGGCATGACCCGGTCGGTGCCAGAGAATTTTGACCTGCAACGCTTCCTCGATGCGCAGGCGCGTGTCTACGCAGACGTGCTCCGCGAGCTTCGGCAAGGCCGAAAGCAGTCGCACTGGATGTGGTTCATCTTTCCGCAGATCGTCGGGCTTGGTTCAAGCCCGACGGCGCGGACCTATGCGATCGAATCGCTTGCGGAGGCGAAGGCCTATCTTCGCCATCCGGTGCTCGGCAAACGCCTTGATGCGTGCACCCGTCTCGTCAATGCCATCGCCGACACGTCGGCGCTGGACATCTTCGGCACTCCGGACGACCTGAAGTTTCGTTCGTCCATGACGCTCTTTGCCGAAGCCGCCGAGGATGCCTCGCCATTCCGCACGGCACTGGACCACTTTTGTGCCGGCCAGGCAGACGAACGCACGCTTCGCATTCTCCGGCGCTGACGGGAAACGCATATTGTTCGCGAGCCGAACAATATGCGTGACAGTGATTGCGGGCTCGGCTATCGCTTCTGGCAGCTATCCTGTCGCGTGCTTAGAGCCTGATTTGTCCCACCGCCCCAACCGCCATTCCCTCGCCGTCGTCGTCGCGCTCGGGGTCACGCAGATCATCGGCTACGGCACGCTTTACTACAGCTTCAGCATTCTGGCGCCCGGCATGGCAGTTGATCTCGGCGCGAGCCGCGAAGCGGTGTTCGGGACATTCTCCGCTGCGCTTCTGGCCGGCGGTCTCGCGGCACCGTTCACGGGCGGCTGGATGGACCGTTATGGCGCTGCGCGGATGATGGCGCTCGGGTCCGTCTTATGCGCCTTGCTGCTGACCTTGTGCGCGTGGGCGCCGAGCCTCTGGTTTTTCGTCGGTGCGGTGATCCTTGCCCAGGTGGCGACAGGTCTGGTGACCTATCAGGCGGCCTTTGCCGCGCTGGTCGAACATGCGCCGCACAACGCGACGCGCAATATCACCTATCTCACGCTGATGGCCGGCTTTGCCTCCAGCATCTTCTGGCCGATCACCACGACGCTTGCCGCGCATTTCGACTGGCGCTCGATCTATCTGATCTTTGCCGGGCTGAACCTTGCCGTTTGCCTGCCCGTGCATCTGGCGCTGATGGGCGGCCGGGCGCGGCGGGCGGCGCTTGTCTCCAATGAGGAGGCGCCGCGGCCGCCGGTTGCGGGTGTGATTTCGCCCGAAGATCGGCGCCGGGCGATGATCCTGGTTTCGCTTGCCTTTGCATTGTCGGGCTTCGCACTCTCCTCGCTGCTCGTTCACATGGTGCCGATGCTGGGTGCTCTGGGTCTCGGGGCTGCGGCCGTCACGGTCAGCGCGCTGTTCGGCCCTTCGCAGGTGGCGAGCCGCCTCGTCAACATGATCTTCGGCCAGCGCCTGCCGCCAACGGGACTTGCCATGGTTTCGACGGCGCTCATTGCGCTGGGCGGTGTGCTTCTCGCGATCACGGACGGCAATTTCGCCGGTGCGGTCGTCTTTGCGCTCTGTGTCGGCATGGGGTCGGGCATTGGCAGCATCGCGCAGGGCTCCGTGCCGCTGCATCTCTTCGGTTCCGAGGGCTATGGCGCCATTACCGGGCAAATGACAGCGGCGCGGCTGGTGGCGAGCGCTGCGGCCCCGGCCGTCTTTGCCTTTGGCATGGAGCGGCTGGGCATTCCTGTCTCGCTCCTGCTGAATGCCGCGCTTGGGGCGCTTGGCATGATCGGGTTTGCGCTTGTCGGGCGCGGCGCGAAGCGTGGCTGATTGAGGGTTCGAGAGTCCCTCAGGTTGCGTGAAAACGCCGCCTCTTCCCTTTCGTGACGCTTTCCTGTATAGCGGCCCCAGCTTTGGGCAGTTTGCCCGAAAGCCTCATGGCCGAAGCTGGACGACATCCCGGCTTGTGGCGTCCGATTACTCCTTAAAATGAAAGGAACACACGATGTCGATCACTGCTGAGCGCAAGACGGCCCTCATCAAGGAATATGCAACGTTCGAAGGCGACACCGGCTCTCCGGAAGTCCAGGTTGCCATCCTGACGGAGCGCATCAACAACCTGACGGAACACTTCAAGGACCACAAGAAGGATAACCATTCCCGCCGTGGCCTCCTGACGATGGTTTCCAGCCGCCGCTCGCTTCTTGATTACCTCAAGAAGAAGGACGAATCCCGTTACACCAAGCTGATTGGTGCTCTGGGCATCCGCCGCTAATATGTTTCAAGGCCGGCGAGCCAAGCGGTTCCGCCGGCCTTGTTGCACCGCTTCGGGCAATTCCAGCGAAAGCGGAAACCGGTTTCGCCACCGGAATTGCTCAAAACAAAGAACGCGGTGATGAAATTCCTCCGTCCCGTTCCAACCGGGGTGGGGCGCTGGCAGTCCGGATGGGCCGGAATGCCGCAACTTAACCGTTGGCCTGTCATGGGGCAGGATTGCCGGATGCTTTTGGTGGGAATGCCTCACCAGTGGGACCAAAGCTTCCTGTTGTCTTGCCCGTGATCTGCCTGCATCAAAAGGCGAAAGCGCGCGTTGTCCGAAGGGGCATCCGGCCGATCCGCCTTCTATTGAAGGACTAGACATGTTCGAGACTCACAAGGTCGAAATCGAGTGGGCAGGCCGCCCGCTCATCCTCGAAACCGGCAAGATCGCCCGTCAGGCTGACGGCGCAGTTCTCGCCACCTACGGCGAAACCGTCGTTCTGGCGACCGTCGTTTCGGCCAAGGCGCCGAAGCCCGGCCAGGACTTCTTCCCGCTGACCGTCAACTACCAGGAAAAGACCTATGCCGCCGGCAAGATCCCGGGTGGCTATTTCAAGCGCGAAGGCCGTCCGTCGGAAAACGAAACGCTGGTTTCGCGCCTGATCGACCGTCCGATCCGCCCGCTCTTCCCGGAAGGTTACAAGAACGACACCCAGGTCGTCGTCACCGTCATCCAGCATGACCTCGAAAACAACCCTGACATCCTGTCCATGGTTGCCACGTCTGCCGCTCTGACGCTTTCCGGCGTTCCCTTCATGGGCCCGGTCGGCGGCGCGCGCGTCGGCTATATCAACGGCGAATACGTTCTGAACCCGCATATCGACGAGATGGACGAGTCGACGCTCGACCTCGTTGTTGCCGGCACGTCCGACGCCGTTCTGATGGTGGAATCGGAAGCCAAGGAACTCAACGAAGATACCATGCTCGGCGCCGTCATGTTCGGCCACAAGGGCTTCCAGCCGGTGATCGACGCGATCATCAAGCTGGCTGAAGTTGCTGCCAAGGAGCCGCGCGAATTCGAACCGGAAGACTATTCCGCGCTCGAAAACGAAATGCTGGGCCTTGCCGAAACCGAACTGCGCGCTGCCTACAAGATCACCGAGAAGGCTGCCCGTTACGCTGCCGTCGACGCCGTCAAGGCGAAGGTGAAGGCGCACTTCCTGCCCGAGGGCGGCGAAGCCAAGTACACGGCTGAAGAAATCGGCGCGACGTTCAAGCACCTGCAGGCCAAGATCGTTCGCTGGAACATCCTCGACACCAAGAGCCGCATCGATGGCCGTGACCTCGTCACCGTTCGTCCGATCGTCTCGGAAGTCGGCCTGCTGCCGCGCACGCACGGTTCGGCGCTCTTTACCCGTGGCGAAACGCAGGCGATCGTTGTCGCCACGCTCGGCACCGGCGAAGACGAACAGTATGTCGACAGCCTGACCGGCATGTACAAGGAACGCTTCCTGCTGCACTACAACTTCCCGCCCTATTCGGTCGGTGAGACGGGCCGCATGGGTTCCCCGGGCCGCCGCGAAATCGGTCATGGCAAGCTTGCCTGGCGGGCTATTCGCCCGATGCTTCCGTCGGCTGAGCAGTTCCCCTACACGCTGCGCGTCGTCTCGGAAATCACCGAATCCAACGGTTCTTCCTCGATGGCAACCGTCTGCGGCACCTCGCTGGCGCTGATGGATGCGGGCGTTCCGCTGGCCAAGCCGGTCGCCGGTATCGCCATGGGCCTCATCCTCGAAGGCGACCGCTTTGCGGTTCTCTCCGACATCCTGGGTGATGAAGACCACCTCGGCGACATGGACTTCAAGGTAGCAGGTACGGCCGACGGCATCACCTCGCTGCAGATGGACATCAAGATCGCCGGCATCACCGAAGAGATCATGAAGGTCGCTCTCGGCCAGGCCCAGGGCGGTCGCCAGCACATCCTCGGCGAAATGGCGAAGGCCATTTCCGAAAGCCGTGGCCAGCTCGGCGAATTCGCTCCGCGCATCGAAGTCATGAACATCCCGGTCGACAAGATCCGTGAAGTCATCGGCTCGGGCGGCAAGGTCATCCGCGAAATCGTCGAAAAGACGGGCGCCAAGATCAACATCGAAGACGACGGCACCGTCAAGATCGCCTCTGCCTCGGGCAAGGAAATCGAAGCGGCCCGCAAGTGGATCCACTCCATCGTTGCAGAGCCGGAAGTTGGCGCGATCTACGAAGGCACGGTCGTCAAGACCGCCGACTTCGGCGCATTCGTCAACTTCTTCGGCGCACGCGACGGTCTCGTCCACATCTCGCAGCTCGCCGGCGACCGCGTTGCCAAGACGACCGACGTCGTCAAGGAAGGCCAGAAGGTCTGGGTCAAGCTCATGGGCTTTGATGAGCGCGGCAAGGTTCGCCTTTCCATGAAGGTTGTCGACCAGGCAACCGGCAAGGAAATCCCGGCGGCTGAAAAGAAGTCCAAGGATGAAGGCGACGCTGAATAAGCGTAGGCTCTTTATGATCGGGCGCGGGATCATGTCCCGCGCCTTTTTTGTTTGAACACGGATTGACCGCCATGGCTCGCGACGCGCTGAAAACCCTCTTCCATCCCTTCGACACCGGCACACTCGATGCGCCCGGCGCCGAGCAGAACGTCCTGTTCCTCGGCGCTGAGGCCGGGTTCCGGCTGCCCGAGGGGTTTGCGGCGGAGATCGCCTGCGTGCAGGGCTTCCGCCCGGTCTTCAACCGGCTCGCCGCCTCTGGTGCGGTTGCAACGCCGTCGGCGGAGGGCGCTGACTACGATCTGGCGCTGGTGCTCTGCGACAAGTTCAAGGGCGGCAATGAAGCTCGGGTCTCTCAAGCGCTGAAGCGCACGAAGCCCGGCGCGATGATCGTTCTTGCGGGTGCCAAGGAAGACGGGATCGAGGCGCTGCGCAAGCGGATCGCCAAGCTTGGGGTTTCCGTCGAGCATATGCCGAAATATCACGGTCAGGCCGTGTGGTTCGTCCGCCCGGACAATGCCGATGCGCTTGCCGCAACGCTGGCGCCGGAACCTGCGATGGTGGAAGACCGCTTCCGCACGGCGCCGGGCATGTTCTCCTATGGAGAGGTCGATGCCGGCTCGGAACTGCTGGCCGGCCGTTTGCCGAACGATCTCGATGGCGCGGCTGCCGATCTCGGTGCCGGCTGGGGCTATCTCTCGGTCATGCTGGCCGATGCTTCGCCGCGGCTGAAGTCCATCGATCTCTACGAGGCTGATTATGCCGCGCTGCAGATGGCGAAGGGCAATCTGGCGGCTGCGCATCCGGGCCTGGCTTCGCATGCCAACTGGCATGACGTGGCGGGCGAGGAGATCAAGGCGAAATATGATTTCGTCATCATGAATCCGCCCTTCCATGAAGGCCATGCCGCCGATCCGGCGCTCGGCCGCGCCTTCGTGAAGCGGGCGGCGGACATCCTCAAGATCGGCGGAAATCTGCTCATGGTCGCCAATCGCGGCCTGCCTTACGAGGACACGCTGGCGACCTTGTTCAAGGCCCATGGCGAGACCTGCCGCAACGCCCGCTACAAGGTGCTCTGGGCCCGCAAATAGGCGGGTCTGGCACCGTCTCCTTCTGCTGAGTGAAAGCCTGCAGTGGCAGCGCAAGCGCTTTGGAAAGTGTGACATCTAGACTTCTTTAGATATATGTGCGTTTTGACTTTAGGCGCCACTTATTTGACATCTGGACCACCATGCTGGAGGAGGCATTTTCAGATCGCTATAGCATCGTGTCCGGAATGGGCGCGGGGCTGGTGGAGTTTGCGCAAGCGCAGGGTCTGGATATTCGCCCGGAATGCAGGCGGATCGGGATCGACCCTGCGCTTTTCAGCTCCATGGTGGATCGGATAAGCCTCGGCAGGTTCTGTGCCCTACTCGAATATTGCGCCGAAGCGGCGAAGGACGAGGCCTTCGGGCTCAAGTTCGCGCTGCAATACAAGGCCGGTTCCACCGGACCTTTCGGATACGGACTGATGGCTGCGCCGACGCTGGAACATTTCCTTCGTTTCCAGACAGAACACATGCAATACAGCGCCCAGACCAGCTATGGCCGGCTGGAGACGGAAGGGGACTATCTCGTCTATCGCTGGACATTCGCCCCGGTGATCCTGAAACGCGAGCAGTTCGTCGACCTGGGCGTAGCCCTGGTGATGCGACACATTCGTAGCCTGTTCGGGGCGAAGACCGCCGAGATCGAGGTGGAGCTGGAGCGAAAGCCACCATCCGATCCCCGGCCCTTTCGGGAATATGTGGCGCGGCACACTTCATTCGATTGCCGGATCAACAGCTTGTGGATTCCAACGTCGCTTCTATCGCTGCCCAATGCGCATGGCGACCCCAAGCTTTTCGAGTTGATGGACCTGCAATGCCGGCAACTTCGGCCCGAGCTCTCGGATGAAGCAGATTTCCGAGAGGAGATGGAGCGTTTCGTCCTTTCGCGCATGTCGGAAGATGAAATCACGCTTGCCTCGGCGGCCAACTTTTTCGGCGTGTCCGAACGGACATTGCAGCGCCGCCTGTCCGAACTCGATACGACACTCAACGAACTGCGCGACGGCTTGCGGCGGCGGCTGGCGGAACAGCTCATGGCTCAGACCGCGCTCAGCGCCACGGAAGTGTCCTACAGGCTCGGTTATTCCGCTCCGAGCGTCTTCACCCGGTCTTTCCATCGTTGGTTCGGAATTACCCCGCGAGAATATCGCAGCCTCAGTCGGGCGCAAAATTTGACAAAGGTCAAAGACAGCCTTTCCCGTTCGTAAGATTGTGTTCCAGTGTCAAGCGATTGGCATGGTCTGTCAAAGACAGATTGCTAAATCCGGTTTATATATTCGCTCATGTGATGCGCGGATCCTTCCGGATCGGGCGCATAATTTTTTTCGCGCGATTTAAAGCGCTTTGATACCGAGTTTTGGAGACTGACGTGACCATTCCTTCGCGCATGGTCGGCGAGAGCGTTTCGCTTGTCGAAACCTTGACCCGTTCTGAACTGAAGTGTCTTACCCTGACCGCGGTCGGTCACGGCGTGGAATCCATTGCACGCAAGCTTGCTCTGGCGACGCATGAGGTCGAGACACTGCTGTTCTGCGCGGAGCGCAAGCTCGGCGCTCAAAACCGCATGCATGCGGTCTGTGTTGCTGCGTCGATGAACGTGATCGAGTGCAACGATTAATCCGGGGATGATGACTGGCGCATTTCCAGTTTCTGCGTATCGGCTATCGATCTTGACGCCAGTCTTGCGTTGATCTGATTGCCATCGCGCCAATGGCGGACCCATCCTACGGAAAAGGCTCGGTCGCTCCCAACGACCGGGCCTTGTCATTTCGCAATACGTCGCTGCAATCAGTCCTGATCAGACTTCATCAGCTGGTCGAGCACCGGCATGGACGTGATGTTGTAGCCGGCGTCGACATAATGCACTTCGCCGGTGACACCGCGCGACAGGTCGCTCAGCAGATAGAGAGCGGAGCCGCCGATATCTTCGATCGAGGCCGTGCGGCGGAGCGGCGCGTTCTTCTGGTTCCAGGAATACATGGCGCGGGCATCGGAAATGCCTGCGCCTGCCAGGGTGCGGACCGGGCCTGCGGAGATCGCGTTGACGCGGATATCGCGCGGGCCGTAGTCGGCGGCGAGGTAGCGCATGGAGGCTTCCAATGCCGCCTTGGCGACGCCCATCACGTTGTAATTGGGGATGACGCGCTGCGAGCCGTTATAGGTCAGCGTCAGGATCGAGCCGCCGGGGTTCATCATCGCGGCCGCGCGCTTGGCGATTTCCGTGAAGGAGAAGCAGGAGATGACCATGGTGCGCACGAAATTCTCGCGCGTCGTGTCGGCGTAAAGCCCCTTCAGCTCGTTCTTGTCGGAGAAGCCGATGGCATGCACGACGAAATCGATCGTGCCCCAGCGTTCCTTCAGGGCGGCAAAGATGGCATCTACCGAAGCGATGTCTTCGACGTCGCAGGGAAGCACGATGTCGGAATTGACTTCGGCTGCGAGCGGTTTCACGCGCTTGCCCAGCGCCTCGCCCTGGAAGGTGAAGGCAAGCTCGGCACCTTGCGCATGAAGCGCCTTGGAGATGCCCCAGGCGATGGAATGATTGTTGGCGACCCCCATGATGAGGCCGCGTTTACCCTGCATGAAACCCGTCATGGAAAGTTACCCGTTATACCGCTGGAAGACCAGCGTGGCATTCGTGCCGCCGAAGCCGAAGGAGTTGGACAGGACGGTGTCGATCTTGGCGTCGTCGATGCGCTTGCGCACGATCGGAACGCCGTCGAATTCGGGGTCGAGCTCTGTGATATGGGCGCTTTCGCCGATGAAGCGGTTCTGCATCATCAGGAGGCCGTAGATGGATTCCTGCACGCCGGCAGCACCGAGCGAATGGCCCGTCAGCGACTTGGTCGACTGGATATGCGGAATGTGGTCGCCGAAGACTTCGCGGATCGCACCGATTTCCTTGCTGTCGCCGACCGGCGTCGAGGTGCCGTGCGTGTTGATGTAATCGACTTCGCCCTGAACCGTCTTCAGCGCCTGGCGCATGCAACGGATGGCGCCTTCGCCCGAGGGGGCCACCATGTCGTAGCCGTCGGAGGTGGCGCCATAGCCGGTGATTTCGGCATAGATCTTGGCGCCGCGTGCCTTGGCGTGTTCCAGCTCTTCGAGAACCAGAACGCCGGCGCCGCCCGCGATGACGAAGCCGTCACGCGAGACGTCATAGGCGCGCGAGGCGGTTGCGGGCGTGTCGTTATACTTCGAGGACATGGCGCCCATGGCGTCGAAGAGGTTCGACATGGTCCAGTCGAGGTCTTCGTGGCCGCCAGCGAACATCATGTCCTGCTTGCCCCACTGGATCATCTCGGCAGCATTGCCGATGCAATGGGCCGAGGTCGAGCAGGCGGACGAGATCGAATAGTTGACGCCGTGGATCTTGAACCATGTGGCCAGCGTGGCCGATGCCGTCGACGACATGGCCTTCGGCACGGCAAACGGGCCGATGCGCTTCGGGCTCTTGTTGGCGCGGGTGATGTCGGCAGCTTCCACGACCTGACGGGTGGAGGGGCCGCCGGAGCCCATGATGATGCCGACGCGCTCGTTCTCTGCGTAATCGGTTTCGGCCAGGCCGGCATCGGCGACTGCCTGCTTCATGGCGACGTGGTTCCACGCGCCGCCTTGGCTCAGGAAGCGCATGGCGCGGCGATCGACCATCTCGGCCAGCTGCTCGGCGCCCAGCGTCGGACGGCCCCAGACCTGGCAACGGAAGCCGTTCTCAGCGAAGTCCGGCGATGCCGTGATGCCCGAGCGGGCAGCTTTCAGCGACTGCGTGACCTCGTCGGCATTGTTGCCGATGGACGAAACAATTCCGAGACCCGTGATGACGACCCGTCTCATGTATCCTACCTTCTTCTAACCGGAAGCATGAAAGGCCGTGTCCAGGCCTTTCCTCCCTCGTGTCTTCCGCACAACGCATCGTCGCGCGCGAGATTGACTGCCGCTGAAATGCGGCTAATTCAGCACCTGAGGATGGCTCAGGCTGCCTTTTCCTTGAAAAGCCCGACGCGCAGGTCGGTTGCCTTGAACACTTCTTCGCCGTCTGCCTTGACCCAGCCATCCGCCGTTCCGAGAACGAGGCGGCCGCGCATGACGCGCTTGAAGTCGATGCCAAACTCGACGAGTTTCGTTTCGGGCGTGATCTGGCCGGTGAACTTCACTTCACCTGTGGAGAGGGCACGGCCCTTGCCAGGCTCGCCCAGCCAGCCGAGATAGAAGCCCGTCAGCTGCCACAGCGCATCGAGGCCGAGGCAGCCCGGCATGACCGGATCGCCTTCGAAATGGCACGGGAAGAACCAGAGGTCCGGCGTGATGTCGAATTCGGCCCGCGCAAAGCCCTTGTCGTTGGGGCCGCCGGTTTCGGAGATTTCGGTGATCCGGTGCAGCATGAGCATCGGCGGCAGCGGCAATTGCGCATTGCCGGGGCCGAACATCTGCCCATGCGAGCAGGTCAAAATCTCTTCATATGTAAAGCTGGACTTCCTGGAGGTCATCAAATGCAGGTCCCTAATTCCGTCTGCGAACCGTTTTGCTGGTTCAGCCGCGACATTGCCTACCTTGCAAAAGGCTCAGGAGAATGTCGCTCCAAAAGCCTCTAGCAAAAAAATCAACGCGGGGGAAACTCCCAAAGTCTGGATGCGGCGCGCCCTGCCTCATATGGCGCTCTGCGTTGGACCTTGCAATTCCCCCAATCGGGCTTTCGCCCTCTGCCGGCCCAAGCCGACCATTATTGTGCGGTTTCTTAGTCGAGTTGCAAGCCTCCAGCCAGTCCTGTTTTCGTCTTGTGCCCCTTAACGACAGGTTTTTGCAGACATCTGCGGTCATGAAGCGGTTGCAACGGCTTCATCCCCGCGATATATGATAAACAATAGTGAATTCATCCACTTTTACGCCGGATCAAGAGACGGCTTGAGGCGCATGGACCAAAGAATGCTTCCCGATACCGAGAACAGGCTGCGCGATTCCGGCTTGCGCCCGACGCGCCAGCGCATCGCGCTCGCCGATCTTCTGTTCGCCAAGGGCGACCGTCACCTGACGGCCGAGGAGTTGCACGAAGAGGCGACCATCGCTGGCGTCCCAGTGTCTTTGGCCACGGTCTACAACACCCTGCACCAGTTTACCGAAGCAGGCCTGCTGCGCGTTCTCGCCATCGAGAGCGCCAAGACCTATTTCGACACGAATGTCTCGGACCACCATCATTTCTATGTCGAGGGTGACAGCGATGTGGTGGATATTCCTGTCAGCAATCTCGAGATCAGCAACCTGCCCGAACCGCCGGAAGGTATGGAAATCGCGCATGTTGACGTGGTCATCCGCTTGCGCCGCAAGGCACGTTGAGCCTGCAGGGCTGACGGAACCGGTTTCGTCGGCCTGACTTTTCCTTTTTCGAATATTGTCCCGCGGCGCATTGGCGGGCCCAGATGGGCTCTGGTCAGCGCCGGATCGAGGGAATTTCGTCCGGATGACGGCCGGGCCGCTGGCGATAGCCGCTCAGCCGCCAGCCGAATTTCAACGCGCCGCCGCGAACGATGAAGGCAACGAGTGCCGCGATGGCGGCTGCAATCGCGTGCGAAACATCCAACTGGACGAGCGCGGTATAGGCGCCGGCGCCAGAGAGGGCGGCCGTCACGTAAATCTCGGGCCTGAGCAGGACTGAAGGCTCGCCCGTCAGAATATCCCGAAGGATGCCTCCGAAAGCCGCAGTCAGAACGCCCGTGACGATTGCGACAGTCGGTGAGCCGGAGACATCGAGGCCCTTCTGGGCTCCGATCACGCAATAGGCCGCCAGCCCGATGGCATCGAGCCACAATAGCCATACATAACGCGACTCAAGAAGGTGCGCGGTGAAGAAGAGGAGAACGGCTACGCCTGCGCAGACCATGATGTAGATCGGATTGACGACCCAGAAGACCGGAACATTGCCAAGGATCAGATCTCTGAACGTTCCGCCGCCGACGGCCGTGACGACTGCCAGGAACAGGAAGCCGATAATATCCATCTGCTTTCGCGATGCCGAGAGCGCGCCGGTCGCCGCGAAAACGGCAATCCCCGCATAATTCAGGATGTCGGCGAAACCCATCAGGCTCTCCCAGGCTCTGTCTTCTTTGTGCAAGCCTAGCTGATCGGGCTTCCTCGAGGCTTGAGGCCTCGCATCAGGCCGTTTCAACCTTTCGAAACGGCGAAACGGTCCATCTGTTTCCTTTTGCGCAATTCTTCACGCGAATTCGATTTTCACTTTCGCTGAAACTGCTTCGAGGGATCATTGACAAAGGCTTAAGCGAAAACCGCGCTTTGTCGAAAATCGGTTCGTCATTACAATTTTTCGCATCTCGGAAGGGGGATGTTAATTCCCCCGCGGATATAAAATGGCGTCTGTCAGCGCGGAAGTTGAACTCGTCATGCATATTCCCAGCTCCCTGAAGTCGATGGCTCGCCGGTTGGTGGGCAACAAGCACGGCAATTTCGGAATCCTGGCCGCGGTTCTCATCCCCGTCATCCTGGCTGCGGTCGCGACCAGCATGGATATTTCAAAGCTTCTGTCCGACAAATCCAAGCTGTCTTCGGCGCTTGATGCCGCTTCGCTTGCCACGGCCTCGGCGCTGACCAACGGCGATATTACGGCGTCGGAAGCGCAGGATTTCGCGGTGCGCATTGCTTCGGGCCAGATCTCGTCGACGCTTTCGGAGGCGCAGGTCAAGGAACTCAAGGCTTCGTTGGTCGCCACGGTGACCAGCCAGGGAAGCGGCAGCAAGAAGGACTACACGGTCAAGGTCAACGGTAAATTCACGTCGCAGCTCCTGGCCTTCTCCGCGTTTCACTCTGCGGGCAACCGCACGGTGGGCGGAAGCAGCACGGCGACAAGCCAGGCTCAGACCGCGACGGCGATCTCGCTTTATCTGGTCGTCGATGAATCGGGTTCGATGTCGTGGCCGACTGAAACAGAGGACAAGACGAGACCTTACGGCTGCTACCAGTATCCGAAGGACAGGTGGGACGACAGGGTCTATTCAACGCCTTGCTACATCAGCAAAATCGCCTCGCTGAAGAGCGCGGCCGCCGGTCTGTTCGATCAAATGGATGCAATCGAGGCCGCGGACTCGTCCAACTTGTTGGTGCGAACCGGAGTTAACTCGTTCAATGACAAGGTTCAGACGGGTTCAGCACTCTCCTGGGGTACAAGCGCTGCGCGAAAATATATCGTCGACCTGCCGACGAAGCCCATGGGCGGGACGGACATGACCGACGCCATGGACAATTCCAACACCAGCCTGAACTCGACGGATGAAGCGAAAGCGCAGTCGGCAAAAGGAAACACCTCGTTCAAGAAGTTCATCGTCCTCATGACGGACGGGGAAAACACGGGCGCCAGCAGCCAATGGAAGCCTGCACTGGACGCCGAGACACTGAGCACCTGCGCGAAGGCACGTGCTGCGGGCGTAACCATCTTCACGGTCGCCTACATGGCCCCATCAAATGGGGAAGCGCTGTTGAAGTCCTGCGCCGGCGATATCTCCAATTACTACAAGGCCACGGACGTGAAGAGCCTGAACAAGGCCTTCGCGGAAATCGGCGGCAAGGTCGCGAATCAGACGACACGCATGACGAATTGATGTGAGCATCGATTGAAGGCGCAGTCCGCCTTGATTTCCGCATATCTCGCCACCAGTTTACCTCCATCGAGAAACCCTCATGGAGAGACGGCGTGAACAAGAGTTTCGTGAAATGGACGACCTACGGCATCCTGGCGCTTGTGGCGGCATCGATGGTGGCCGTCGATCTTCTGTCGGTCGTGGCAGTCGAGTGAGCGTGTCAAACGCGCTCATTTCACATGCGTAATATGCTTGTCGCGTCTATGAAGTAACTGTTCTGGGAAGGTTTGGTGGAGCTAAGCGGGATCGAACCGCTGACCTCTTGCATGCCATGCAAGCGCTCTCCCAGCTGAGCTATAGCCCCATTCTTGCCAGGCTTTTCGCTGGCGTGTCCGGGATTGGGCCCCGGAAGGTGGCGGCTTGATAACGCTGCTTAATCGCGTTGGCAAGCCCCAAATTCGAAAGTCGGAAATTTTTATTCCGGCCCTGTCTCCGCCCCGCGAACGCAATCGTCCTGCGGGGCGAAATCTTTTCAGAATCAGACTTCGTCTTCGTCGCTGTTGACGCTGATGATGCCCGACATGTCGTCGTCCTCGTCATCTTCGTCGGCTTCGAGGAAGGTATCGTCGTCATCGTCGTCGAGTTCGACATCGTCATCGCCGAGATCGGGCAAGTCTTCCGAACCGCCGGCTGCTTCGTCGTCGGCATCCTCGAGAGAGACGAGTTCGATTTCCGTGTTTTCGGTATCGACCTCTGCGACGTCTTCCTCTTCTTCCTTCTCCATCAGCGCGCTGACCTTCGTTTCTTCGAAGAAGGAGAGGGGATAGGACTTGCCCGTGTAGGGCGAGACGATCGGATCGCGGTTCAGGTCATAGAATTTGCGGCCCGTATCCGGGTCGACACGCTTCGTGCCAAGTTCTGCTTTCGCCACGGTGAAACCTCGTGTGTCGTCATCTGGCGTCCGGGCGGGCCGGACTGGTGGTTGAGACGAAATAAAATCAAGCCGGTCCCTTACTCATGTTGCCGCCGCCTGTCAAAGCGAAACTTGCCGGAGGCTCGGGACGGTATGGCGATATGTGCCGATTGCATAAAAACCGAACGTTAAGCTTCACGATTTATAAAGGGTCTGAGTTCCGTTCGCCGCCATGACAGTTTGCATGGTGTGCCAACGCTTTCAGTCCATGCCGTGAGGGCCTGCCGCCCTCAGCGTTTGCGGCATGTTGTATGGAGTAGTGACGATGCGTTGGGTATTTCTGGCATGTGTGCTGGTCCTGGCCGGCTGCGCCACAGTTCCGCGCCACACGACGAATGCCTGCGCGCTCTTCGACGAGAACGACGGCTTCTTCAACAACTGGCGCGATGCAACGAAGAAGGCTGAAGCCCGTTGGGGTGTCCCGGCGCCGATCCTGCTGGCCACGATCTATACCGAATCCGGCTTCCGCTCGAACGCGCGACCGCCGCGCAAGAAGCTTCTCGGTTTCATTCCCTGGTCGCGACCGTCGACGGCCTATGGCTACTCGCAGGCGCTGGACGGCACCTGGTCGCATTACATGGCTGAAACGGGGCGCTTCACCGCAAGCCGGACACGGTTCGCCGATGCAGTCGATTTCGCCGGCTGGTTCCACCGCAAGAGCTACGACACCAACCGCATCGCGCTCAACGATCCGTACAATCTCTATCTTGCCTATCATTCCGGTCAGCAGGGCTATGCGCGGCAGAGCTATGTGGGCAATGCGGATGCGTTGAACGGGGCGCAGCGCTTCACCAAGATCGCCTATCGATATGCGGCGCAGCTGAGAACCTGCCCGAACTGAAACCGGATCATCAAATCGCCATTTTCGGTGAGCACCTTTGTTTCCAGAGGCCGCCGCCTGCGGCCCGACCGGCGCGAGACCGTCCCCTGAAAGAATCGCGCCGTCTTGCGGTGTCATCGCCCCATGATGCCGCGCACATCCCCGGCCGCAACGGAAAATGCCCCCTCCGTTGCGGCCATTTCTTTTCCAAATCAATAGTTTGGTAGTTCGCGTGCCCTTCTCCGCGACGCGCGCCAGGTCACCTTCGGATTACCAATTTGTAATCCCCGTGACCTTGAAAAGCCACATTCCGACGGCCATTTTGAACCCGTCGGCGATTGATCACGCCGCTGTCTGACAAACGGCCTGTCCCCCGCCTATGTCAGACGTGGACAAAGACCTCATCCCCCCTCTCCGGGTCTTTGTCCCCAAATCGCAAGCCGCCATGGCGTCCCCCTCCAGGCCATGGCGGCTTTTGCGTTTCTTGCCTTCTCTCCCAGTTTGATCGCGGTGCAAGTTGCATAGCCTGCTGTCGTTCGCATTGCTGCGAATCGCTGCCTCGTCTATCAAGTCAGCCATGGCTTTCGACCTCACCAGTTCCGCGACCTACCTATCCAGCCTGCTGGCGCGCGGCTTTGCCCGGTCGTTTCAGGAGCGGGCGGCCAGTCTCGGTTTTTCTCCCGGCCAGTATCCGATCCTCGTGGCGCTCTGGGCCGAAGATGGCCTCACGCAGCGCCAGCTCGTTGACCGGCTCGATATAGAACAGGCAACGATGGCCAACACGCTGACCCGCATGGAGCGCGACGGTCTGGTCGAACGCCGACCGCATCCCAGCGACAAGCGGGCGCAACTGCTTTTCCTCACCGAACGGGCAAAGGCCCTGCAGGCGGATGCCGAGCAGGCGGCCCGTGCCGCCGAAGATGCGATGTTTTCCGGCTTCCGGCGCTTCGAGCGCGAGCTGGTTCTCGAATACATGCGCTGGCTGGTCGAGAATGCCCGCAAGCTGGAAGACGACCCGCATGCACTCCCCGGACCGATTTTGGAAAGAAAACGGATTCCGGTCTGAGCCATTGTCGGCTATGGTCGCGCCAAACCTCCCGCACAACAACTTCGGATATCCTGTCATGGCTCAAATCGACAACGTGCTGTCCCGCGCGGACGAAAACCTGCCCTCAAGCCTGGAGCGGCTTTTCGAACTCGTCCGCATCAAGTCGATCTCGACCGATCCCGCCTTCAAGGCAGACTGCCGCAAGGCAGCCGAATATCTCGTCACCGTGCTGACCGGCCTCGGGTTTGAGGCCTCGGTGCGCGACACGGCCGGCCATCCAATGGTGGTGGCGCATCACGCCGGCGAGAAGGCCGACAGCCCGCATGTGCTGTTTTACGGCCATTACGACGTCCAGCCGGTCGATCCGATCGAACTTTGGGAGACCGACCCCTTCGAGCCTTCGATCAAGGAGGAGGCCTCCGGCCGCAAAATCATCACCGGTCGCGGCACGTCGGACGACAAGGGGCAGTTGCTGACCTTTGTCGAAGCCGTTCGAGCCTACAAGGACGTCATGGGTTCGCTGCCGGTGCGTGTGACCATTCTCTTCGAAGGTGAGGAAGAATCGGGCTCGCCGTCGCTCAAACCGTTCCTGGAAGCCAACAAGCAAGAGTTGAAGGCCGACTTCGCGCTCGTCTGCGATACGTCCATGTGGGACGCCGAAACGCCGGCGATCTCTGCCGGTCTTCGCGGTCTCGTCGGCGAGGAAATCGTGGTGAAGGCCGCCAGCCGCGACCTCCATTCCGGCTATTATGGCGGCGCTGCTGCCAACCCGATCCATATTCTGTCCGACATTCTCGCCGGTCTTCATGACGAAAACGGCGCCGTCACGCTGCCGGGCTTTTATGACGGCGTGGAGGAAACGCCGGCCGATATCAAGGCGAAGTGGGAAGAGCTTGGCCGCACCGGCGACGATTTCCTCGGGTCCATCGGTCTCTCGATCCCCTCAGGCGAAAAGGGTCGTTCCATTCTCGAACTGACCTGGGCGCGTCCGACCGCCGAGGTCAACGGGATTATCGGCGGCTATACCGGCGGTGGTTTCAAGACGGTGATTGCAGCGCAGGCGTCTGCGAAGATCTCATTCCGCCTTGTCGGCAAGCAGGTGCCTTCGAAGATCCGCGAAAGCTTCCGAGCCTACGTCAAGTCGCGTATTCCGGCCGACTGCTCGGTCGAGTTCCACGAGCATGGCGGTTCGCCGGCGATCCAGCTGCCTTACGATTCGCCGCTTCTCAACAAGGCGCGCGAGGCGCTTTCGCAGGAATGGCCGAAGCCCGCGCTGATGATCGGCATGGGCGGCTCGATCCCGATCGTGGGCGATTTCCAGTCGATGCTCGGCATGCAGTCGCTTCTGGCAGGCTTTGCGTTGGCGGACGACCGCATCCATTCGCCGAACGAAAAGTACAATCTGGAATCCTACCGGAAAGGCATCCGCTCCTGGATCCGCATCATGGATGCGCTTGCCGCCTGAAATCCCCGGATTTCCAGCGTTTGAGGCGGGGCCGGCGTTGCGCTGGCCCTTTTCTTTCCGGATCTGCCCGGCCTGCCGGAATGTTTAACGCCCCCTTAAACCGCCACATTTAAAGTTCAGGGCGACACAGGCTCGATAGGCCCAAGAAGCCCTCAAGGACAAAACCCGGCGGAATGGCAAGACACGACGACAGTGACAGGCGCATCGAGCCCTCGTTCGATGGTGGATTGAACGCGAGCGAAAGCGATCGCGTTGGCGGCCCGTCGCGTGGTTCGCGTGAAAGTTCCCGGGGAGGTTCGCGGGGCGGCGGCTCGCGGCGTGAGTCCAAAGCATCCTCCAAGCGGTCGCGCAAACGCTCCAGCGGAGGGTTCTTCGGACTGATCCGCTCGCTCATTTACTGGGGTATCGTGCTCGCCATCTGGGGCGCGATCGGAATTGCCGGTATCTTCCTCTATTTCGGCGCGCAGATGCCGAATGCGACGTCCTGGGCCATCCCGGACAGGCCGCCCAATATCAAGATTGTCGCGAGTGACGGCTCGATCATCGCCAATCGCGGCGCGACCGGCGGCGAGGCGCTGAGCCTCGACAGCATGTCGCCCTATCTGCCGCAGGCCGTGATCTCGATCGAGGACCGGCGCTTCTATTACCATTTCGGCTTCGACCCGATCGGCTTGGCGCGCGCCGTCGTCACCAATATCGTCAGCGGCCATACCGTGCAGGGCGGGTCGACGCTGACGCAGCAGCTTGCGAAGAACCTCTTCTTGACGCCAGAGCGCACCATGGAGCGCAAGGTGCAGGAAGTGCTGCTTGCCATCTGGCTCGAGCACAAGTTCACCAAGGACGAAATCCTCGCCATGTATCTCAATCGCGTCTATTTCGGCGCGAATGCCTATGGCGTCGAGGCGGCGGCGCGGCGCTATTACAACAAGTCGGCTCGTGACCTGAACCTGATGGAAGCAGCCACCATTGCCGGTCTTCTCAAGGCGCCCTCGCGACTTTCGCCTGCCAAGGATCCGGCGGCCGCCAAGGCCCGCGCCGAAGTCGTTCTCGGGGCCATGCGCGACGCCGGCTATATCAACGAAAAGCAGGTGCAGAGCGCGCTCGCCCAGACGCCTGACCCAGCGCGGCCCTATCTCTCCAGCGCCGGGCAGTATGTCGCCGATATGGTGATGGACAGATTGCACGATATGGTCGGTGACGTGAAGGAAGACCTGATCGTCGATACGACCATCGATCCCGTGCTCGAAACCGAAGCCGGCGATGTGATCCGCAATGCCATCAACAAGGAAGGCAAGCGGCTGAATGTGACGCAGGGCGCACTGGTCGCCATCGACGGTACGGGCGCAATCCGGGCGCTTGTCGGCGGCAAGGATTATGCCGAGAGCCAGTATGACCGCGCCTACAAGGCCCTGCGCCAGCCGGGCTCCGCCTTCAAACCCTTCGTCTATGCCGCTGCACTCGAACAGGGCGCGACACCGGATTCCGTTCGCAATGACGCGCCCGTGCGCATCGGTGACTGGACGCCGGAGAACTACGAGAAGAAGTATAACGGCCCCGTCACGCTCTCCTATGCGCTGGCGCATTCGCTGAACACGATTGCGGCCCAGCTTGTCATGGAAGCCGGCCCGCAGCAGGTGATCAAGGTTGCCCACCGCATGGGCATCGAGGCCGATCTGCAGCCGAATGCCTCCATTGCGCTCGGCACGTCGGAAGTGACCCTGATGGACCTGACGGCCTCCTACGCGCCCTTCATGAACGGCGGCTACAAGGCGACGCCGCATGTCGTGCGCCGGATCACGACCGCAAAAGGCAAGGTGCTTTACGAGAATACCTATGACGCGCCGCCGCGCGTGCTTGAGCCGAATATCGTCGCGATGATGAACGGCATGATGATGCGTGTCGTCAACGAAGGTACGGGCCGTGCAGCCAGACTTTCCGGCTGGCAGGTTGCCGGCAAGACGGGGACGACGCAGTCCTCGCGCGATGCGCTCTTCGTCGGGTTTACCTCCGACATGACGACCGGGGTCTGGTTCGGCAATGACGACGGGACGCCGATGAAAAAGGTGACCGGGGGTGGGTTGCCATCGGAAAGCTGGCATCAATTCATGGTATTGGCGGAAAAGGGCAAGACGCCCGCGCCGCTCTTCGGCATGTCCGGCGGGCCGGTTGTGGCATCACAGCCGCCGAGGAACGCACCGATGGCCGCGCGCGACGTGCCCGAACGTGGCAGGACGCTGACCGATATCATTTCCGATTTCCTGAACGGCACGCCGTCCAAGCCCGAGCGCCGCGTGCCTCCGCCGGCCGCCAACCAGCCCCCACCGGTCGTCAATTCGCAGCCTGCGCCCGTTCCCCCTGCGCCGATTGACAGGTCGCAACCCAATGTCCGGCCGCGTCCCGATGGGTCGGTGCTGGAAGGCCCGGTACCGCCCGGCGACATACCCGGCGGCACGCTGGAAGGACCCGTTCCGCCAGGCGATGTCGGCGCGCAGAATACGCGTCCGCAGGGCGGGCGCCAGAAGACCCTGCTCGACATCATCAACGGCAACTGACGCAGGGCTTTGCTCGGATCATCCCTGCGCAAGGCTCGCATGCAAAATCACCGTAAATCTCATGGTTTGCAGGGCAAATCCGCCTTGCAGAGCGAAAAATCGCTCCTTATATACCCCGCATCGCCGCAGTTTAGGCTGCGATAGACAAGTGTAATCCCGTTAGGGGCTGCCAAGGAATGCCTGACCGGGTCCCGGCAGCTTGCTTCAAGGAGAGAATGAACATGGCTAAAGTAATTGGTATCGACCTTGGAACGACCAACTCCTGCGTCTCCGTCATGGATGGCAAGGACGCCCGGGTCATCGAGAATGCCGAAGGTGCGCGTACGACGCCTTCGATGGTCGCCTTCAACGACGATGGCGAGCGTCTTGTCGGCCAGCCGGCCAAGCGCCAGGCCGTCACCAACCCTGAAAACACGCTTTTTGCCGTCAAGCGCCTCATCGGCCGCCGTTTCGACGACAAGCTGGTTGAAAAGGACAAGGGTCTCGTTCCCTACGAAATCGTTCGCGGCGGCAATGGCGATGCCTGGGTAAAGGCCGGCGGCACGGATTATTCTCCGTCGCAGATCTCCGCCATGGTTCTCCAGAAAATGAAGGAAACGGCGGAAGCCTACCTTGGTGAAAAGGTCGAAAAGGCCGTCATCACCGTTCCGGCCTACTTCAACGACGCCCAGCGTCAGGCCACCAAGGATGCCGGCAAGATCGCCGGTCTCGAAGTGCTCCGCATCATCAACGAGCCGACTGCGGCTGCTCTGGCCTATGGCCTCGACAAGCGCGAAGGCAAGACGATTGCCGTTTACGACCTTGGCGGCGGTACGTTCGATATCTCGGTTCTCGAAATCGGCGACGGCGTCTTCGAAGTGAAGTCGACCAACGGCGACACCTTCCTCGGCGGTGAAGATTTCGACATGCGTCTCGTCGAATATCTTGCCGACGAGTTCAAGAAGGACAACGGCATCGACCTGAAGAAGGACAAGCTGGCTCTGCAGCGCCTCAAGGAAGCTGCCGAAAAGGCCAAGATCGAACTGTCGTCCTCGCAGCAGACCGAAATCAACCTGCCGTTCATCACGGCGGATGCTTCCGGCCCGAAGCACCTGACGCTGAAGCTGACGCGCGCCAAGTTCGAAGCCCTGGTCGACGATCTCGTCCAGCGCACCGTCGCGCCGTGCAAGGCAGCTCTCAAGGATGCCGGCGTCACGGCTGCCGAGATCGATGAAGTCGTTCTCGTCGGTGGCATGAGCCGCATGCCGAAGGTGCAGGAAGTCGTCAAGCAGCTGTTCGGCAAGGAGCCGCACAAGGGCGTGAACCCGGATGAAGTGGTTGCCATGGGCGCCGCCATCCAGGCCGGTGTTCTGCAGGGCGACGTCAAGGACGTTCTGCTGCTCGACGTGACCCCGCTGTCGCTCGGCATCGAAACGCTCGGTGGCGTCTTCACCCGTCTGATCGATCGCAACACGACGATCCCGACGAAGAAGTCGCAGACTTTCTCGACGGCCGAAGACAACCAGAACGCAGTGACCATTCGCGTCTCGCAGGGCGAGCGTGAAATGGCCGCAGACAACAAGCTGCTCGGCCAGTTCGACCTTGTCGGCATCCCGCCGGCACCGCGCGGCGTGCCGCAGATCGAAGTCACGTTCGACATCGACGCCAACGGCATCGTGCAGGTTTCGGCCAAGGACAAGGGTACCGGCAAGGAGCACCAGATCCGTATCCAGGCTTCGGGCGGTCTGTCTGATGCCGAGATCGAGAAGATGGTCAAGGACGCCGAGGCCAATGCCGACGCCGACAAGAAGCGCCGCGAAACCGTGGAGGCCAAGAACCAGGCCGAAAGCCTGATTCACTCCTCGGAAAAGTCTCTCAAGGACTACGGCGACAAGGTCTCCGAAGCCGATCGCACCGCGATCGCGGATGCCATCGCCAGCCTGAAGGAAGCCGTCGAAAAGGCAGAGCCGGATCTGGCAGAACTGCAGGCCCGCACGCAGACGCTCATGGAGGTTTCCATGAAGCTGGGTCAGGCCATGTATGAACAGAGCCAGGCTTCGGAAGAGGCCCACGGCGCTTCGGCCGACGACAAGGTTGTCGATGCCGAATATGAAGAAGTCGACGACGACAAGAAAAAGTCGGCCTGATGCCAAACCGGCCGGATCGGGTCTGACAAGGACCTGATCCGGCCGGACACTCGGGAAGCGGAGCTGACTGACGATGGCAAAGGCGGACTTTTACGAATTGCTCGGCGTCTCCAAGACGGCCGACGAAAAGGAGCTGAAAAGCGCCTTTCGCAAGATGGCGATGAAATATCATCCGGACAAGAATCCGGATGACAAGGAAGCCGAGAAGAAGTTCAAGGAAATCAACGAGGCCTATGAAACGCTCAAGGACCCGCAGAAGCGGGCGGCCTATGACCGTTTCGGCCATGCGGCCTTCGAACAGGGCGGCATGGGCGGCGGCGGTCCTTTCGGGGGCGGTGGCCAGGGCTTCGGCCAGGGCGGCTTCTCGGATATCTTCGAGGATATCTTTGGCGAAATGATGGGTGGCGGCCGTGGTCGTCGTTCATCCGGCGGTCGCGAACGCGGCGCCGACCTTCGCTACAACATGGAGATTTCGCTCGAGGAAGCTTACGCCGGCAAGACGGCGCAAATCCGGGTTCCGACCACGATCTCTTGCGACGTCTGCAGCGGTTCGGGTGCCAAGCCCGGAACGAAGCCCACGACCTGCCCGACCTGCCAGGGTGCGGGGCGCGTGCGCGCGGCGCAAGGCTTCTTCTCGATCGAACGCACCTGCCCGACCTGCCAGGGCCGTGGCCAGACGATCACCGATCCCTGCACCAAGTGCCATGGTCATGGCCGGATTCAGGAAGAGCGGTCGCTGTCGGTCAACATCCCGGCGGGCATCGAGGACGGTACGCGCATTCGCCTGACGGGCGAGGGCGAGGCCGGGCTTCGTGGCGGGCCGTCGGGCGATCTCTATATCTTCATGTCGGTGAAGCCGCACCAGTTCTTCCAGCGGGAAGGGGCTGATCTTTACTGCTCCGTTCCTGTCTCGATGACGACGGCGGCGCTCGGCGGCAAATTCGACGTGACGACGCTGGATGGCACGAAATCGCGGGTGACGATCCCGGAAGGCACGCAGACCGGCAAGCAGTTCCGCCTCAAGGGCAAGGGCATGCCGATCATGCGGTCCAACCAGACCGGCGATCTCTACATCCAGATCATGATCGAAACACCGCAGAAGCTGACCAAGCGCCAGCGTGAACTGCTGCAGGAATTCGACCAGATTTCCTCGAAGGAGAACAATCCGGAATCTTCCGGCTTCTTCGCGAAGATGAAGGAATTCTTCGAATAAGAGCCGGTTGATCGGCTGAACATCGGGAACCGCCGGGTGATGAGCCCGGCGGTTTTTTCGTTTGGCGGCGTTCAGACTCACCATCTTGACTCGAAGCGGGATCTGTTCCATTAATTTAACGAATGTTCATTTCTTTCTGGAGAAAAGATGGCGCGGCAGGCGGGAGCGAATGGCGAGACGACGGCGCGGGCGATCAGGCAGGAGAGCCTGAAGCTGTTCGCGCGGCACGGCTATGACGCCGTCTCGATGCGCCAGATTGCCTCCGCCGTCGGCGTGCAGGCGAGCGCGCTCTACCAGTATTTCCCGACCAAGCAGCAGATCCTCGTGACCCTCATGAAGGAGCATATGGAGGAGTTGCTGGCCGCTTATGCTGACGAGCGGCAGGACGGCGAGACGCCCCGCGCGGCGCTGACGCGCTTTGCCCGCTTCCATATCCGCCATCATATCAGCAGGGCCGACGCGGTCTTCATCTCCTATATGGAGCTGCGGGCTCTGGAGCCGGATGGCTTCGCGGCCGTGGAAACCCTGCGCAAGACCTACGAAGGCGAACTCAAATCTATCCTGGCCAAGGGAGCCGAGGCGGGCGAATTCCGGCTGGAGGAGCCGCATGTCGCCGCCATGGCCATTCTCGCCATGCTGACGGGTGTCAACACCTGGTATCGCACCGGGGGACGTCTCAGCCGTGAGAAGATCGAAGAACTCTATGTCGAGATGGTGCTGAAGAGCGTTACCTGAAACGGGAATTCGCGTGTCGCTGACGTTTACCCCGGCTTGGGCCTCAGCGACATGCAGCAACGGGAGGAAGACATGTTTCATCATACGATGCGGTTTGGGCACAGCGAAGAGATCGAGGCCCTGCAGGAGGCCGCGCATCGCTGGGCGCAGGAGAAGCTGAAGCCGCACGCCGCCGAGATCGACCGTTGCAATGCCTTCCCCAACGAGCTCTGGCCCGAAATGGGCGCGATGGGCTTCCTGGGCGTCACCGTCCCGGAAGAGTTCGGCGGCGTCGATATGGGCTATCTGGCGCACACCATCGTGGTCGAGGAGATTGCGCGCGCCTCTGCTTCCGTGTCGCTGTCCTATGGCGCGCATTCCAATCTGTGCGTCAACCAGATCAAGCTGAACGGCAACGCCGAGCAGAAGCGGAAATATCTGCCGAAGCTCGTTTCCGGCGAGCATATAGGCGCGCTCGCCATGTCCGAGACGAGTGCCGGCTCCGACGTGATCTCGATGAAACTGCGGGCCGACAAGCGCAATGATCGCTATGTCCTCAATGGCTCGAAATACTGGATCACCAACGGCCCGGATGCCGATACGCTGGTGGTCTATGCCAAGACCGATCCGGACGGCGGCTCCAAGGGCGTGACGGCCTTTATCATCGAGAAGACGATGAAGGGTTTCTCCACCTCGCCGCATTTCGACAAGCTCGGCATGCGCGGTTCCAATACCGGCGAGCTGATCTTCGAGAATGTCGAAGTGCCGTTCGAGAACGTGCTCGGCGAAGAGGGCAGGGGCGCGCGTGTTCTCATGTCCGGCCTGGATTTCGAGCGCGTGGTGCTCTCCGGCATCGGGCTCGGCATCATGGCGGCTTGCCTGGACGAAATCATGCCTTACATGGTCGAGCGCAAGCAGTTCGGCCAGTCCATCGGCGATTTCCAGCTCATGCAGGGCAAGATCGCCGACATGTACACCGCGATGAACTCTTCCCGCGCCTATGTTTATGCGGCCGCTGCTGCCTGTGATCGCGGCGAGATCACCCGGCAGGACGCTGCGGCCTGCGTGCTTTATGCGTCGGAGAAGGGCATGGAGGTCGCGCATCAGGCCGTTCAGGCCATGGGCGGCGCGGGCTTCCTCAATGACAGCGCGGTGAGCCGCATCTTCCGCGATGCCAAGCTGATGGAGATTGGCGCAGGCACGTCGGAAATCCGGCGGATGCTGATCGGTCGCGAATTGATGAGCGCAATGCGCTGAAGCCGGGAGTGAAGCCATGACGATCATCGGAACGCCGCTTCCCCCGGAAGCAGAGACCAACCGCGCTGCGATGCAGGTTCATCGTGCCGCCATCGAAACCGAGGCGCGGCGGATTATGGCCGGCGGGCCGGAGGCGGCGCGGGCGCGACATGTCAAGCGCGGCAAGCTTCTGCCGCGCGACCGCGTGGCTGGGCTTCTCGATCCGGGCTCGCCCTTTCTGGAAGTCGGCCTCTTTGCCGCGAGCGGCGTCTACGACGATGATATCCCGTCGGCAGGGGTCATTGCCGGGATCGGCAAGGTCATGGGCCGCGATTGCATGATCGTCTGCAACGACGCTACTGTGAAAGGTGGGACTTACTATCCGCTAACGGTCAAGAAGCATCTGCGGGCGCAGGAAATCGCCTCCGAAAACCGGCTGCCTTGCCTCTACCTCGTGGATTCGGGCGGCGCGAACCTGCCGAACCAGGACGAGGTGTTTCCAGACAAGGAGCATTTTGGGCGCATCTTCTACAATCAGGCGCGCATGAGTGCTGCCGGCATCGCGCAGATCGCGGTCGTCATGGGCTCCTGCACGGCCGGCGGGGCCTATGTGCCGGCCATGTGCGACCAGACCATCATCGTGAAGAACCAGGGCACGATCTTCCTCGCCGGCCCGCCGCTGGTGAAGGAGGCGACGGGCGAAGTGATTGACGCCGAAACGCTTGGCGGGGGCGATACGCATACGCGGCTCTCCGGCGTTGCCGACTATCTCGCCGACAATGACGATCATGCGCTGGCGCTGGCCCGCCAGATCGTCAAGCATCTCGGCCCCGCGCCGCAGCCGAATATCGCGCTCCAGCGGCCCCAAGCGCCGCTTCACCCGGCTTCCGACATCATGGGCCTTGTGCCGGCGGATGCGAAGACGCCTTACGATGTCCGCGAGGTCATCGCCCGCATCGTCGACGGTTCGGATTTCGACGAGTTCAAGCCGCGCTATGGCACCACGATTGTGGCCGGCTTTGCCCATGTCGATGGCGTGCCGGTCGGGATCATCGCCAACAATGGCGTGCTCTTTTCCGAGAGTTCGCAGAAGGGCGCGCATTTCATCGAACTCTGCTGCCAGCGGAAAATTCCGCTGCTCTTCCTGCAGAACATCACCGGCTTCATGGTCGGTTCGAAATATGAGGCCGGCGGGATCGCCAAGGACGGGGCGAAGCTGGTGACGGCGGTCTCCACCGCTGCGGTTCCGAAAGTCACGGTCATCATCGGCGGCTCCTATGGCGCCGGCAATTACGGAATGTGCGGGCGCGCTTACGGGCCGCGCTTTCTCTGGATGTGGCCCAATGCCCGCATTTCCGTCATGGGCGGGCCGCAGGCGGCAGGCGTTCTCGCGAGCGTTCGCCGCGCCGGGATCGAGGCCAAGGGTGGGACATGGTCGGCGGAGGACGAGGCGGAGTTCAAGCGCCCGACGCTGGAACAGTTCGAGCGGCAATCGGCCCCGCTCTATGCCTCGGCGCGGCTGTGGGACGACGGGATCATCGATCCGGAGAAGACCCGCGAGGTGGTGGCCTTGTCGCTGCGCACCGCGCTCAATGCGCCCGTCGAAGACACGAAATTCGGCCTGTTCAGGATGTGAGGTGAAGACATGTTTTCCAAGATCCTGATCGCCAATCGCGGCGAAATCGCCTGCCGGATCATTCGTACTGCAAGGCAGCTCGGTATCCGGGCCGTTGCCGTCTATTCGGACGCGGACACCCATGCGCAGCATGTGCGTCAAGCCGATGAGTCCGTGCATATCGGACCCTCACCGGCGCGCGAAAGTTACTTATCCGGCGAAAAGATCATCGCCGCCGCAATAGCGACGGGCGCGGAAGCCATTCATCCGGGCTACGGGTTTCTTTCGGAAAACCCGGATTTCGTTGATGCGGTGGAGAAGGCCGGTCTTGTTTTCGTCGGCCCGTCGGCTTCCTCCATCCGGGCGATGGGGCTGAAGGACGCGGCTAAGCGTCTGATGGAAGAGGCGGGCGTCCCCGTCGTGCCAGGCTATCATGGTGACACGCAGGATGCGGCGTTTCTTGAGGGCGAGGCAGATCGCATCGGCTATCCGGTGTTGATCAAGGCGTCTGCCGGCGGTGGCGGCAAGGGCATGCGGCGGGTCGAGCGGGCGGAAGATTTCTCGGCGGCGCTGGAGAGCTGCCGGCGCGAGGCCAAGTCCTCCTTCGGCGACGACAAGGTGCTGATCGAGAAATACATTTCCTCGCCGCGCCATATCGAGGTGCAGGTCTTCGGCGACAGCCACGGCCATATCGTCCATCTCTTCGAGCGCGATTGCTCGTTGCAGCGACGGCATCAGAAGGTGATCGAGGAAGCACCCGCGCCCGGCATGAGCGAGGATGTGCGCGCGGCGATGACGGGCGCTGCCGTCAAGGCGGCTGCGGCGGTGAACTACAAGGGCGCCGGCACGATCGAGTTCATTGCCGATGGTTCGGGGCCGCTGCGGCCGGATGGGTTCTGGTTCATGGAAATGAACACCCGGCTTCAGGTCGAGCATCCGGTGACTGAGGCGATCACCGGCTTCGATCTCGTCGAATGGCAAATGCGCGTCGCAAGCGGCGAGCCGCTGCCGGTCACGCAGGAAGATATCCGAATCCATGGTCACGCCGTCGAGGCGCGGCTCTATGCGGAAGACCCGGCGGGCGGTTTCCTGCCGCAGGCGGGGCGGATCGATCATCTGGCGTTCGGGTCCGGCGAGGGCGTGCGCATTGACGGCGGCGTGGTCGGTGGTGATACCGTGTCACCCTTCTATGATCCGATGATCGCCAAGGTGATCGCGCATGGCGAGACGCGCGATGCGGCGCTGGACCGGCTGGGCGCTGCGCTGGGCGGAACGCATATCGCCGGGCTTGCGACCAATCGTGATTTCCTGCGGGCGTTGTCGAAGGATGAGATTTTCCGCGCCGGACGGATGGATACGGGACTGATCGAGCGGCATCTGGATTTGCTTTTGCGTAAGTCGGAGCTTTCTCAAGAAGCCATTTTCGCGGCGGTGTTCGCGGCGCTGGAGATCAACCCCGCGGCTCCCCATGCCGGTTTCCGGCATTGGGGCGAGGCGGCGCAGCGGGTGGTCTTCTTGCATGACGGGGAGCGGCTGGAGCGGCGACTTGTCTCGGATGGCAAGGAGTATCGCCTCGTGGGCGGTGCGGAGGAGGCGACGTTTTCTCAGGTGAACATGGAGTGCGCGGCACCCCCCTCTGTCGCTTCGCGACATCTCCCCCTCAAGGGGGGAGAGTGGGAGCAAGTGGCTGCCGCACGGCCAATCTCCCCCCTTGAGGGGGAGATGCCCGGCAGGGCAGAGGGGGGTGCCAAGCCCGCTGCGCTTACCATCTCCGCCCGCTCCGAACGCAACGGTGCCTCCGCCAACCTCGCCGCCCGCGTCGTCGTCAACCCGACCCGCGCCGGCAAGTCCATCTCCGTCCTTCTCGACGGCGAAACTTTCGTCTTCCTGCATCCCGACCCGCTTGTCGGTGCGGATGCCGCGCATGGCTCCTCCGGCGACGTTCTCGCCCCGATGACCGGGGTCGTGCGTCTCGTCGAAGTGAAGGCTGGCGATACCGTGAAGGCGGGAGACCGGCTTCTCGTCATGGAGGCGATGAAGATGGAGCATACGCTGAAAGCGCCGCGTGACGGGGTGGTCGAGGCCGTTTATGCGAGCGAGGGCGGTCAGGCGGAAGGCGGCGCGGTGCTCGTGAAGCTCAAGGACGCCGCCGATGGCTGAGTTCGTCACGATCTACGAAGTCGGCCCGCGCGACGGCTTGCAGAACGAGAAGGAGATCGTGCCGACCGTCGACAAGATCGCGCTGATCGATCTCCTGTCCGAAGCCGGATTCTCCAAGATCGAAGCGACAAGCTTCGTGTCGCCGAAATGGGTGCCGCAGATGGCGGATGCGGGTCAGGTCATGGCCGGAATTCGGCGACGGCCGGGCGTGACCTATGGCGTGCTGACGCCGAACATGAAGGGTTTTGAGGCAGCTCTGGCGGCGGGTGCGGATGAGGTGGCGATCTTCGCCTCGGCGTCCGAGACGTTCAGCCAGAAGAACATCAATTGCTCGATTGAAGAGAGTTTTGCGCGTTTCGCGCCGGTTCTCGATGCGGCGCAAGCGGCGGGTCTTCCGGTGCGGGGGTATGTTTCCTGTGTCGTCGCCTGTCCCTATGAGGGGCCGATTGCGCCGTCTTCTGTCCGTGCCGTTGCGGAGCGGCTGATGGCTCAGGGCTGCTACGAGGTTTCGCTCGGGGATACCATTGGCGCAGGCACGCCCAAGACGATTTCTGCGATGCTGCAAGAGGTGCTGCGGGCGGTGCCAGCAGAGCGACTGGCCGGCCATTATCATGACACCGGCAACCGGGCGCTTTCGAATGTCGAGGCGAGCCTGGATTTGGGGCTGCGGACCTTTGACAGCGCGGTCGGCGGGCTCGGCGGGTGTCCCTATGCGCCGGGCGCGAAGGGGAATGTTGCGACTGGTCCGCTGGTCGATATGCTGCACGCCAGGGGTTTGGAGACGGGGATAGACCGCGAGAAGCTGGCGGTGGCAGAGGCCTTCATGATCGGGCGGATTGCGCGATTGTCTGCGGAGTGAAATTCCGCACCCTCTTCGGGTGCCGCCCCCCCCCCCCC